>NZ_JBHUIO010000005.1:975016-1391370 GCF_042682745.1 Tumebacillus lipolyticus
GTTCTGTTTGTTTCGCAAACGAACGCGTTATCAGACCATAAAGAGTAGTTCTTCAATCGGCTTTTATGGTTTTGAAAAATTTTACAACTAAAAGATCCTCTATATTAATTCATTCTTTATACAATTGTCACATTACTGACAAAAACTATTGACAGAACATTCACGGTTATCGTATTCTTAACCCAGTAACAACAGTAACATAAACAAATCAGAGAAAGTAATTGGGGGTCACTAAAATGAACAAAAAGATGATCGCAACACTGGCACTGTCCTCTGTTGTTGCGGCTGCGTTCACGATGAACGCTGGCGCTGCAGTGGACACGAAAGTCCTGAAAGACAACAAGGGCGAAGTTCACAACGTTGTCGGCAAGCTTGGCAAAGTAAGCGGTGCAACCGCAGAAGAGCGCGCGCTGAACGCACTCGACAAAGTGAAAGACAACTTCGGCTTCGCAAAAGCGAAGGGCAACTTCAAAGTGAAGAAGTCGCACAAAGACGAAAACGGCACCACCCACACCAGACTCGACCAAACGATCGACGGTGTGAAAGTGTTCGGCTCCGAAGTGATCGTTCACGAAGCGAATGGTGACGTAGAAGGTGTTACCGGTTCCTTCAAGAACCTCGCAGCAACTGCGAAGAGCGCTAGCCTCTCCTCCGCAGCTGCGATCGACAAAGCGGTAGCACACACCGGCTTCACCGGCGAGCTGTCTCAACCGGCAAACGCTGAGCTGATCTACTATCCGGTCGGCGATCAAGCGGTTCTCTCCTACCAAGTGAAAGTCAGCTACCTCGGCGACACCCCGGGCAACTGGTCTGTGTTTGTCAACGCGACTGACGGCTCGATCGTCCACGCGTCCAACCACACCGAGAATGTTGTCGGCACCGGTACTGGCGTTCTCGGCGGCACCAAGTCGATCAACACCACCCTCCGCTCCGGCAAGTACTACCTGGAAGACACCACCAAAGCGATGACCGGCATGATCCGCACCCGCGACATGAGAAACGGTACGAGCTTCATCTACGACATGACCAACACGACCAACTCTTGGACCACTACCACCTACCGCGCTGGTGTTGATGCGCACTACTATGCTGGCGTTGTGTACGACTGGTACAAAAACAACGTTAACCGCAACTCGATCAACGGCAGCGGCATGAACATCGAGTCGCTCGTTCACTACGGCAAAAAATACAACAACGCGTTCTGGAACGGCACGTACATGGTTTATGGCGATGGTGACGGCGTAAACTTCCGTGAGTTCTCCGCTGCGCTCGACGTAATCGCGCACGAACTGACGCACGGTGTGACCGAACACACCTCCGGCCTGATCTACGAAAACCAACCGGGCGCGCTCAACGAGTCTTGGTCTGATGCGATGGCTGCTGCGATCGAAGGAAGCAACTGGATCTTGGGTGAAGACCTGACGCTGCCAGGCTTTGGCTACACTGGCTTCCGTTCGATGTCCGACCCGACCGCTTTTGGTGACCCGGCTCACATGAACAACTACAAAAACCTGCCGAACACGCAACAAGGCGACTGGGGCGGCGTTCACACCAACTCCGGTATTCCGAACAAAGCGTTCTACAACTTCGCAACTTCGATCGGTTCCCGTACGATCGCTGCGAAGATCTGGTACACCGCTTCTCGCGACTACATGACCAGCACGACCAACTTCTCCGGTGCACGCGCAGCTACCCTGTCGGCGACCGCCGCTCTGTACGGCTCCGGCTCCTCGTACTATTCCGCGCTGCAAAGCGCTTGGAGCGCAGTTGGCGTATACTAATCCTACAAGTTACAACCCCTGTCGATCGACAGGGGTTTTTTATGTCGAGGCACAGCTCGCCTGCGCGCTCACCGCACCTCATGCAGCCCATCTTTTCGATAGATCAGCCTGATCGTCTCACCATCCATCTTGGCGATGAACAGATCGTCCTCGCGCTGAAAGATCACCTCTTTCGCTCGCAACTGCCGGTTGATGTCTGCCACTTCAAACTGTCCGTTCGACAACTCCCTGTACAACCAGGTCTTTCCCCCATCGTGGGTGGCGATGATCTCCTTGCGCCCATCTCCGTCGAGGTCCGCCTCTGCCACGTTGCCATCGACGCGCAGATAGGGCTTGATCGCTTCTCCGGTAAACTGATAGTAGTTCGATTGGATCGCCTGAGGCTGATACACGCCGTCGATGCGCAAAATCTGATGACCGTTCAGCTGATAGAGGTGCACGTATGATTCGTTCGCATAGGGCACCATGCCGATCGATCCGAGGTCGTACAGCTTGCCCTCATGCACCCAAGCGGCGTACAGGTAATCGTCCAGCTCATACGGTCGGGAGAAGAGAATCACCTTGCCGACGGGCAACGCTTTTTCCACGTAGACTTTTTTCACTTCCTGCGGCTTGATCAGGAGCACCTCTTGGCGATTGTTCTCCAGCTTGAACACCACTGGGTGCACCGCCGTTTGGCTCGTCGCATCTGCCGACCCGCCGCTTAGCAGCAGGCAGGCGAACCACAAGGCTAGCAACCACTTTTTCACTGTCATCACCTCGCTCGCTTCTAGTGTGGCTTCTGAGCGATCGACCGATGCAAAAAGAGGCAGACTCGCACGAACGAGTCTGCCCCTTGCTCTTATCTGCTCTTGACGAGCAGTTCCACCGCTTCTTTGATCACTTGGTCTGGCGAGTTGCCCCGCTCTAACTCGTCGCGGACGCACGCTTCCAGGTTGCTTGCTACGATCAGCCCGATGGTGCGGTCGACAGCGGAACGAACTGCCGAGAGCTGCGTGACCACATCACGGCAGTCCCGCTGCTCTTCCATCATGTCGAGCACACCGCGAATCTGACCTTCGATCCGCTTCAAGCGGTTTCTCATCGAGTCGTTGTATTCCATCGTCTGACCCACCTCCGCTTTGTCGTACAGTTTATCATACCCTCGCCGTGGGAAAATGTGCAACCGTCCGATCTCGTCCGATCGCTACACGTCAGATGGTCAGATGAAGAGATTGTGATTGCTCCCATCTGTCGCCGCCAGATAGGTGGCCACCCCCGCATATTCGATGCCATCGATCAGCTCTTCCTCGCGAATGCCGAGCACATCCATCGACATCGCGCAGGCGATGATCTTCACATCCAGCTCTTTGGCCGTCTCCATCAGCTCTTTGAGCGTGGCGATGTTTTTCTGCTTCATCACCTTTTTCATCATCCAGCCGCCCAAGCCCCCATAGTTCATCTTGGAGACGCCCAGCTTTTCCGGCCCGCGCGGCATCATCTTCCCGAAGAGGCGCTCGATCAGGCTTTTCTCCGTCTTCACATACTGCTCTTTCCGCAGGACGTTCAGCCCCCAGAAGGTGAAGAACATCGTGACTTCCTTCCCCATAGCAGCCGCTCCCGTCGCAATGATGAAGCTCGCCATCGCCTTGTCAAGATCGCCGCTGAACATCACCAACGTCGAGCTGTTATTCTCCATGATCTCTCCTCGTCCTCCCTCTATTTCTGCACGAAGAAACGGTACAAGCCCTCCGCTTCCTCCGTCTTGATCAGCTGATAGTTCATCCGGTTGACCCAGCTGGGGAAATCGCTCGCCGACCCTTTGTCTGTCGTCTCGATCAGCATGATCTGCCCCGCGCTCAGGCTTTCCATGCCCTTTTTCGCTTTGACGATCGGCATCGGGCAAGCAAGCCCTGTCGCATCTACTTTCAAATTGATCTCCATCTCAGTTCCTCCTCTGTTGTTCGATCGGTTAAGAATGATGAACCGCACAGCGATTCGGGCCGGTTTCCAGTTCGGTCGCTTGCCCGGCATCCACATGGGTGATGCCGCGGTTGATGCTGACGATCTGCTCATAGTTGGGCGGCGTGGCGCCAGACGCGCCTGCCACCTTGTCGGTAAACTGCTCTCTGTCTTCGGTGCGCATGATCTCGTTGTTTTGACGGATCGCCCCGAGCGTCGCGCCCACATATCCGTCCGCGTTGATCTCCGCGATGTCTGCAAAATGGGTGGGCAACACCAGCACCTCGTCGCTCAGGTTGGCGATCGTTTGAAAGACCGTCTCATAGAGCGATTGCGCCCATTCGCGCGCTTTGCCACCCAAGTCGGGACGGCCGAGCCCGCCGACGAAGATCGTGTCTCCAGAGAGCAGATAGCGTCCGTCCACCAACACCGAAACGGAGCCAGGCGTATGACCAGGGGTCGGCAAGGCGAGGATCTGCACCTGCACGGAGCCCACCTGCAGGTTGCGGTTCTCCTCCAGCGCCTGATAGGAGAGCGTGGAGCCGTCCATCTCGCTTCTGGAAATGAAATAGTCAGCTTCTGCCGCCTGCGCCAACTGCGCGCCACCGGAGATGTGATCCGCATGAAGGTGCGTATCGAGCACATGCGTGATCTTCACACCCTCCCGCTCCGCCGCCAGCAGATACTCCCGCACATGGCGGCCTGGATCGACCACCAGCGCCTGACCTTCGGAGATCACCAGGTAGGAGAGGCACCCTTTGCCCAAGCGGTTGAACTGGATCAGCTTCAAGCCCGCCGACTCGACGACTTCGACCGCGTGGTAGAACTGCGACCACGCTTCCATCCCGCCATCGAGCACCTGCACCGAAAACCCTTTGTTCGTCAGCGCTTCGGCGACCATTTTTGCCGAGTTGCCGCGGTTGCAGACGATGATGATCTCCGTGTTCTGCGGCAGGTCGGCGGAGACGACCTCCCCCTCTTCCAGAAACTCAAAGTAAGGGATGTTCACCGAGCGCAAGGCGTTGCCTTGAATGCGCCAATCTTTGTATGCTTGCTCGCTGCGCACATCGAGCACCAAAAGGTCTTGCCCGCGATCGATCATTTCGTGAAGCGCTTTTGCTGTGATCAGACGATGTTCCATTTATCTCACCTCTTCTATAGGATTTCCAACCATATTTTCATTGCCGTGCCGAGAATCAACACGGCGAGCAATGCTTGCAACAGTTTCGTATTCATCCGCGTGCTGAGCTTTGCTCCAAGCGGAGCTGCGATGACGCTCGCGATGACCATCACGATCGAGGGCCACAGCAGCACATCCCCTGCTAACAGTTTACCCGTCGCCGAGCCGATCGACGACAAAAAGGTGATGGCCAGCGAGGAGGCGATCGTCACCCGCGTCGGAACCTTCAGCACAGACAGCATGATCGGCACCAGAATGAACGCGCCTGCCGCCCCGACGATTCCCGATGCGATCCCGACGAGGAAGGCGGACAGGGTGGCGAGCCAGCGGTTGAATGTCACCTCTTCGAGCTTGCGGTCATCGAGCCCCTTCTTCGGGAGAAACATCATCACCGCAGCCACCGTGGCGAGCAGTCCGTAGACCAGATTGACCACATCGCCCGAGAGATACCTCCCCCCGTATGCGCCAAGAAAGCTCCCGACCACCACCGCTGAGCCCATATAGAGCACCAGACGAACGTGTACGAGGTTGTCTTTGCGCAGGGCGATCACCCCGGCCAGCGTGGCAAAAAACACTTGCACAGCTGAGATGCCAGACACTTCGTGCGCCGTGAATGCGGCCATCCCGAGCAGCGGCGGCACGTACAGCAACAGCGGATACTTGATGATCGAGCCGCCGATGCCGACCAGACCTGACAGGAATGAGCCCAGAAAACCGATTACAAACAATACGAGAATGCTTTCCACCGTCATCTTCCTTCACCTCCCTCGAATACCCCTCGGGGTATACTTTATACCCTGTGGGGTATTCGTGTCAAGCACAAAAAAACGGCCGCCCGATTTCTCGGCAGCCGTTTTTCAACGTCAGCATGATTCCGTATCGCTCGATCTACCTCGCTCGCAATGCGCCAGCCAGCGCCCCTTCTCGATCAAGTCCGGTCTGTCGCGAGCGGCACGACGGAGATGCGAAGCTCCATCCTGCTCTTTTCCCCGGAAAGCCGCAAGTTGTACAGCGCTTCGATCTGGCCGCCCGTCTCCTTGAGATTCCAATAGAGGCGCGAGGTGCGGGTGATCAGCTCAAACGTGCCAAATGGCGTCTTGTAGGAACCGCGCTGCTCAATGCCTTTGGTCAGCACTTGGCGCATCACCGTCTCCCCTTGGCGAATCAGCGTCATCTCTTCACCCTCTAGGCGAATCGTCGTCAGCGTCGAGCCGAGCCCTGATGCTTCCGACTCTCGATAGTTGATATAGAATGCATCGCCCTTCTGATACAGCTTACCATCTGCAGTCACTTCAAACGTATGTCGGTCTCCATCCTTCTGCCGCTGCTGGGACCAGACGGTGACACGAACGGCCACTTCCATCTTCCCATCACTCCTCAGGTGGACAAAAGCAACCCCTGCTGTCAGGAGTTGCTTCTGTCAAGATGCGTTATTTTGTAGGAGAAACCAAGCCGAGCAACACTTCGCGCACGATCTTAGATGCTAGGATCTGCGTCTTCTCGGACGGGTCATAAACCGGCGCGATCTCCACCAGGTCGAACGCCACGATGTTCAGCCCTGCGTCGCGCATCAGGTACAGCGCTTTGAACAGCTCGCGAGCGGTGATGCCGCCCGCATCGAGCGTGCCCGTGCCGGGCGCTTCTGCCGGATCGACAACGTCGATATCGATCGTCAGGTAGATCGGACGGCCTTTCAGCTCGTCGATCACGCCTTGCAGCGGTTCCAACACATCGAACGGGTAGAAGTTGGTGTTCTCGCGTCCGTATTTGAACTCTTCGCGCGTGCCGGAGCGAATGCCGAACTGATAGACATTGTTCGGGCCGACCACGTCACACACTTTGCGGAGCACCGTCGCGTGCGAGTACGGCTCTCCCTCATAGTCTTCGCGCAGGTCTGCATGTGCGTCAAACTGCACGACGACCAGGTCGGGATACTTTTCCTGGACAGCGCGAACCGGTCCCCAAGAGACCAGATGCTCGCCACCGATGCCGAGCGGGAACTTGCCGTCTGCGAGCAGTTGCTTCACATAATCGTACAGCTGCTCGACGGAGCGCGCCGGATTACCGAAGGAAAGCGGCACATCTCCCGCGTCGAAGTAGGCGACTTCTTCAAGGTGCTTGTCCAGATAGGGCGAGTATTCTTCCAGCAGGATCGACACTTCGCGCACGCGCTGCGGCCCGAGGCGAGTGCCCGCGCGGAAGGAGACCGTCCAGTCCATCGGCATGCCGTAGATGACGGCGGTCGCTTCCTCGTAGTTCTGCGTGGCGCCGATAAACTCGCGGCCCGAGTAGGCCGGATCGTGCTTCATCGGGTGGTTCGCCATTATTTCAACAGCTCCCCGACGAATTTCGGCACGTTGAAGACCGACTTGTGCAAGCCTTTGTGGTAGTATTTCGTGCCTTCTGGCTCGATCAGCTTGCTCTCATCCACTTGGAGCGGATCGTGTTTTTTCGAGCCCATCGTGAACGACCAGAGGCCGGACGGATAGGTCGGGATCGCCGCTGTGTAGTAGCGGGTGATCGGGTAGATCGCCGCGATGTCCTTGTACACGCGGGTGATCAGGTCGGCGTTGAGGAACGGAGACTCGGTCTGTGCGACCATGATGCCGTCCTCTTTCAGCGCTTCGTAGATGCCTTGGTAGAAATCTTTCGCGAACAGGCCGACAGCCGGACCTACCGGCTCGGTCGAGTCGACGAGGATGACGTCAAACGAGTCTTTGTTGTCGTGGATGTACTGAATGCCATCGACCACTTGCACGTCGACGCGCGGATCGTCAAGCTTGCCGGCGATCTCCGGCAGATACTGTTTCGACACCTCGATGACGCGACCGTCGATCTCCGCCAACACCGCCTTTTCGATCGACGGGTATTTGAGGATCTCGCGGATGGCGCCGCCATCCCCGCCGCCGACCACCAGCGCGGTCTTCGGGTTGGGATGCGTGTTCATCGCTAGGTGGGTGATCATCTCATGGTAGACAAATTCATCCTTGTCGGTGGTCATGACCATGCCGTCGAGGACGAGCATCTTGCCCCATTGCAAAGTCTCGATCATTGCCAATTCCTGAAACGGGGTCGTTTCGGTGTGCAGCGTGTTGGTGATCTTCGCGGTGATGCCGTAATTTTCCGTTTGTTTCTCGGTGTACCAGAGTTCCATGTCTCCAGAACCTCCTCCATAATCTATCGCAATTGCCCGATTGCTTTTCAATGCATAACGGTAGGTATTATACCAAACATATTGGAAAAATAAACTGTTTTTCTGACAGATTCTACGACTTTTTCTGTATGATTCTGCTTCGCTAGGTTCATACTGGTTGGATAGACTGACGCAAAGTGGGGGAACGCCCATGAAATCATCTCATCTCGATCACGGAACGGAGCCGGACGCGGAGCTGCTGCCCGCCCGAAGCGCCGCCAAAAAAAGCAGACCTAAACGGATGTGGCTGTGGAGAGCGATCTCCGTCTTTTTGATGTCCACCGTCGCCTTCAGCGCCTTTTTTGCCCTCTACCTGCGCTATGCGGAGCTGCCGCCGAGCGACATCGCCAACCTGTCCAAGCTGTTGGCACAGGATGAGACGGTGCTGACCGATCTGGTCGGCGGTGGAGAAAATCGCCTGCAGGTGGCGCTGAAAGACATCCCGCAGACGGTGATTGACGCCACCATCTCCGTCGAAGATCAGCAGTTCTGGAACCACGGCGGCTTCAATCCGATCGGCATCGCCCGCGCCCTCTGGGTCGACCTCAAGTCGGGAGAGGCGCTGGAGGGCGGTTCGACGATCACCCAACAGCTCGCCAAAAACCTCTACCTGACCCAAGACAAGACATTGAAGCGAAAACTGCAAGAGGCGATGCACACCTTGCAGTTGGAGATGAACTTTTCCAAAGAGGAGATCTTAGAGCAATATTTGAACGTCATCTATTACGGGCAAGGCGCGTACGGCATCGAGATGGCGTCGCAAACCTATTTTGGCAAGCCGAGCAAAGATCTGACGCTCGCCGAGGCGTCGATGCTCGCCGGCATTCCCAAAGGCCCCAACCTCTACAACCCGCTGATCGATCTCTCGGCGGCAAAAAACCGCCAGCGCACCGTGCTCAACCTGATGGTACAAGAGGGAAAAGTCGAGCAGAAAGAGGCGGATCTCGCCTTCGCAGAAGAGCTCACCTTCGCTCCGCAAAAGGCACCGAAAGGGCGCGCGCCCTACTTTACCGACTATGTGACCTATCAGCTCAAGCAGGTCTACGACGTGTCAGAAGCAGACTTTTACCGCGGGGGGCTGAAGATCAGAAGCACGCTCGACCCGCAGATGCAAAAGGCGGCCGAAGCTGCGATCGACGCCCATCTGAAAGAGCATCCTGACCTGCAGGTCTCGCTGATCAGCATCGACCCGACCAGCGGGGAGATCAAAGCGATGGTCGGGGGCAGAAACTATGCGGAGAGCTCTTTCAACCGCACGCTCGCCAAGCGCCAGCCAGGCTCTGCCTTCAAGCCGTTCGTCTACCTGACCGCGCTGAACAACCACTACACGGCTGCCACGCGCATCAAGTCGGAGCAGACGACGTTCAACTACGAAGATGACAACGGCGATGCGAAAGAATATCTCGTCCACAACTTTAACGACCAATATTTTCACGACTATCTGCCGTTCCGCGATGCGATCGCCCGCTCCGACAACGTGTTTGCGGTGACGACCAACATGGACGTCGGGCCGGAGAAAGTGATCACGACAGCCAAAGCGCTCGGCATCACCTCGCCGCTCAAGCCGTACCCGTCGCTTGCGCTCGGCGTCTTCCCCACATCGCCGCTGGAGCTGGTGCGCGCCTTCGCCCCATTTGCCAACGGCGGCCAGAAGATCGAGCCGTACGCGATCTCCTCGATCGAGGACACGTTTCGCGGCGAGATCAAAACGTTTGAGCCGCAAAAGGAGCAGGTGATCGACCCGGGCGCCGCCTTCATCCTGACCGACATGATGCGGTCGGTGTTCACCGATCCACAGGGGACCGGCTATCGCGTCCACCAGTCGTTCGATCGCCCGGCGGCAGGCAAGTCGGGGACGACCGACACAGACGCTTGGATGGTCGGGTACACGCCCCAGCTGCTCACCGCCGTCTGGGTCGGCTATGACAAAGACCGCCTGCTCTCGGCGACCGAGTCCCATCTGGCGGCGCCGATCTGGGCCGATTTTATGCGCGTGGCGCACGAGAGCATGCCGGAGGAGGATTTCCAAGTGCCGGAAAACGTGGTCGAATCCTACATCGATCCATCGACCGGAGAGATGGCCACACCTGACTGCCCGGTGCAGCGCCGTGAATACTTTCTGGTCGGCACCGAACCGACCGAGTGGTGCTCCACTCATCCATCGGCGAAGACCGAGCTGGAAAGCAAAGCGCAAGGCGAGGAAAAGTCGAGCGTGCGCACGTTCTGGGATTGGCTGACACGGAGAGGAAATGGAGAGTAGTTTTTGAGAAAGCGAGTCTGCGAGAGCGGGCTCGCTTTTTGGAGTTGTTAGAGAAAAGAGATTTGGGAAAGGCGGGCCTGCTGCAAGCGGCTCCCAATTGATTTTTTGTTCATGAGAATGGGAATTGAGCAAAATGCTGGGGTTTTTTATGGGGCGAGTGCTTGATGTAAAAAAAACAATACGACCTCAGCCTTCGAGAAGCGCACACCGAGGTCGCTGACGAAACAGACAAGCGGTTTCTTCTGTCTTTATGACGATGCACTTTCAATTCTACAACCGCCAATCTTCACCGCTCATTCGATGGCGCGAAGCGCTTCTGCCGCAAAGTGAAGGCACTCCTTTACCCCCGCAGTCCGCGCACCCTCCCACATCGTGCCTGTCGCCCTGATGATGATCTCCGTCGCCTTTTGGGTCGGGGTGCCAAGATCAGTTGTGATCGGCAGCCCCACTTCCCGCCGCAGTGCATTGGCCGCGTAGTTGCAGGCGACGGTGATCTCGTCACTCGATGTTTGGGTGATCGAGCCGTAGAGGGCGATGACTAGCTTTGCAGAAAGCGGGTCGAGAGCTGTCTTTTCGGCGGGGATCGGTTGGGGCTCTGAGGAAGTGGCCTTTTCCGGTACATAGGCGACTCCTACCGCTTCGCAGATCCCGCGCGCGGACGCCTCGCACATCTCCGTCATGAACGAGCGGTTGGCGAGCAGCAGCGCGTCTGCAGGATGGTTGATGAACAGCACCTCAAACAGCGCCGCATCCATCGCCGTCTCCCGCGTCACCGCCAGATCGCCCGACTTGCACCCGCGATCGTGGAGCCCATACCTTGCGGCGACCTCCGCCATCTGGCGGTGTACGATCTTCCGCTTGCGGTCAGTCTCCCCGCCTGTGCATCCGAGCTGGACGTAGGACTCAAAGCCCGTCCCCGGCGCACCCGCGTTCGAGTTGAGGTGGAATGACGTGAAGTAGTCTGCCCGCAGACGGTTGGCAAACGCCGCCCGCTCGCTCAGCCCGACGAACGCGTCTGTGGTGCGCGTATATTCCACTCGCAATCCGGAGCGCGTGAGATGAGCGCCGACCATCCGGGAGAAGGCGAGCGTCGCGTCCTTCTCCTTTTGCCCATTGCCTACAGCGCCGGGGTCGGTGCCGCCATGTCCGGGGTCGATGACGATCAGTTTTGTCATTGCTCTTTCTCCTTTCTGTCGGCTTGCTCCGGCATTCTCTCAGCCTCCCCAGGCAGATCCGGCTGTTGGCGCTGCGCGGCGCGCGCCATCTTGGCCTTCAGCTCGCTTTCGACCAAGCCGAGCGCCCATGTCGGAATCCAACGCTCCCAGCCTGCCCGAATCGAGTTGGCGGTGAAGCTCTGCCACGTGTGGTAGGAGAGGGCGATGATCAATCCATAAAAGACCACGCCCGGCGAGCCAAAGGCGTGGTCGATCAGATTCCCCAGTGCGGGCAGCGCCATCACGACGAGCGTGCGAAACGCCCCGTCGATGCCATATGCGCTCGCATAGGTCTTGTCTTTTTTCGCCGCCCGAATCCCCGCGATCCAATCGAAGGCGATCATCGCCCAGAAGAGGATCACGAGATAGAAGCGTTCCGGCCCATACAACACATCCACGACTGCGCCAACCGCCCCTCCTGCTGCTGCGATGATCCCTTTATCTGTGGTTAGTAAGTTCCCAAAGCTCAATGTTTTTAGCAAACGCATCATCCTTTCAAGAGCAAAATAAATAGCCCACTCGCTTGGAGTTGGGCCTAGAGCAGTGCTCGAAGTACTTGATCTTTTACCTGTGCGTCCACTGCTTGCTCCACCATGCTATCTACCTGCTTCTCAGCATGTGCGAGCGCCTGTTCACGGGTCATTGGCGCGAAACCGAGTTGCTCGGGGTCGTGCTTTTGCAGGATGACCGTCCGCCCGTCGACAGAGACCGTGTAAATCTCCCCGTCCTGCGGGGCATCTGCCAAGATCAAGTGCGGAGCAATGGCGTTGATGGGCGACACCTTATCCCAGACCATCCATTCATACCGCACCTTCTCACTCGCACGGAGCGAGTCATAATTGTGTTTAGCGATCTCCTGATCAACCTGTGCCAATGTTGCTGTGCTACCAAGATCACGAGCTTGCTTGAGAATTTCCAAAGCGTTCAACATCTTGCATTCCCCCTTTTTTAGTTCGCCGCAAGCCAAGCCAGCAGCTCATCCAAACCTGATAAATATGATGCCTCAAACCTTGCTGCAGAATTGTATGGAGTTACGTTGACACCACCACCACAAACATAAAATGAGTGGCCAATCACAAAAGATGACGCGTCAGAACGAGAAGAAAAAACACCTTGTCCTCGTACTGGATCCCATGTGTTGCTCATGGGATCGTAAATGTCTGTGGACCCTAAAAAATTTCCATCATTGTCTCTTCCATAAGTGGTGTATAATTTGCCCCCAACAGCTTCCATCACATGACCTTGTCTAGTCCATAGACCATACGCCTTCAGTGAAAACGTCTCCGTAGTAGGATCAAAACACAGCAATGATGCTACCAAACCAGATCCGTTAATGGTTCCTCCAAATACATACGCTTTCCCATCCAAGACTGCACTGGCTGCGCTATAACGTGGATAAGAGGCATTGGGTAGTTTTGTCCACGTATTCGTCGCGTCATCGTACCATTCGATTTGCTGGGATCCATCACTTGCAGGTGTCACACCACCATAGACATACCCCTTCTCGTTTACCGCCCACGCCATGTGCTCTCTCCGGGCAAGTGTCAGATTGGCTTTTTGAGCGTAGGTATTTGTCGCCGGATCGTAACAGTAGACCCTCGTAGAATAAGTCTCACTCAATAGGTCATATAATCCACCACAAATATACGCTTTCCCATTTAGGACAAATGCAGCGGCACGTCTGACGTAAAACGGGAAATTAGCTTTTTCTGACCAAGAATTTGATTCCTGATTGTACTGCTCCGTCTTAACTGATGTCGATGAGTTGCTTCCATTGTACCCTCCAACAACGAACCCTTTTCCACTAATCGTAAATCCTACACCTTGATCGTGATAGTAAATCGTGTTTGGAATCGACCCAGTGCCTGACTGGGGATACCAACCGCCTCGCCCCTTTACTTTGAGCTGGGATGCCAATGCATAAGCTACAGCGTCCATCACGACACCGCCTTTGTGACGCCAGCGAGTGTGCCGTCAGCATTGTAGTTAAGTGTCTCGGTGATTGTCTTCCCCCCCGCAGTCTCTTTGACAGAGGACAGTTTGCCATTTGTGTACGTGAGCTCTGTGGTCTTGACGATCGCGTTGCCGTCCTTTTCATCCACTTTGGTCAGCAGACCGTTGGTATAGATCAGGTTGATTGAACGAGTATCGATCGGTTGCAAGACAGCTGTGTACATGCTCACCGAAGAATTGTTTGCACCTTTCGCAATAGCTCCAATCTGGTCTGCCGTCACTGCGTGTGGATTGTCTTTGCGGTTGGCATGTGCATCAACCTTTGCCTGTGCCCCAGTAGTAGTTTCTGCGCCAATCTGAGTGGGTGTGACGCCGTGTGGATTGTCTTTCCGATTCACGTGCGCATCAACCTTCGTCTGTGTCTCAACGATTCCGCCCTCAATGCGATTCAAATCCTGTTCGGATACTACGTCCTCATATTTCCAGTCTGTTTTGCTTTCGTACGTCATGCAACCTTCACCTCCTTAATGGTTTTCGTTTCTCACATTTGATCGGTCGTAACCGAGCGTCGCTCCCCTTTCTTCATCGACTTGGAAGTTTAGAAGAAAGCATCAAGCTCATCACATCGATGGAAACCTCGATCAAAATTCCCATTTGATTGTGCTTCAGCCATCCCCGAGAGGATCGCTTACATGGACTTCCTTGTTATCATATTACCTTGTCAAGGAAGCCCGAAACTCCGTGAGAACTCCTGTTTTTCTCCAAAGAAACTCTAACCTAGACAAGAGATTGTAGTGATATCCCACTAGCCTGTACAAACAAAAAAAGAACGCCACTTGCGCTCTCGTTCGGTTGCACAGGCATGGAATACAGCCTCGTGCTCGTATGAAGTTAGCCACCATACCCCGTCGATTGAATAAGGTTGCACTCGATGTTCCGGTGCACATCTCCGCAGAGTGAACGAGGGCCCGATCAGCCTATCAATCGACCAGATGATCACCAGCTCACCTCTTTGCGAGACCCGCGCTACTCGTCAATTCGCTTGGCAATATGAGGATGCAAGTGTTAAGCCCAGGTGATCGCGACTACCCGCTGCCACGTGGTAGCAGCTTTGACCTGCTCTTTCAACTTCCAGCAACGAGTGATGGTGTCATACTTATGTCTCTTTCCTTCCGCGACAACAGCAAAGAACTCGTCTCGCGTATGTGCAACGTGACCAGCATCTTCCGTCTTCCAGATGATCTCAGATATTGTTGGATCGCTCGTCAAGTCATCCTTTTGCTCAAGAAAGTTGATCTGATCATCATGAGCCATGCTGTATCGATGACCGGTTGTCGGCGAAATGAACCCAGACAGGATAACCCTTTCGCACTGTTCGTTAAGTTGCGCAATCTTCGCAATTTGGAGCTGATCGAGCGGTATGTTCGCCGGATCAAGTTCCTCGTACCTTTGGTCGGCAGTTTTCAACTGCTCCTCCAGCTGCAATAGTCGTTCTAACTCCACTTGTAAAGCGTGCAGCCGATCCTCGAAAGTGAGTGGCTGAGGTAGGGGATTATGCAGCTGTTGCAGCAGATCTGCCTCGATCTGCTCCGCATTCGCTTGCGCAGTGATCGGACCGCCACCATTTAGGTAGTCGATCGTTTGGTGCATAACAGGTTGATCATTGTCGTCATAGATGGTGACGATGTAGGTCCCGTTTTCGGCAACTTGCTCGATGGTAGAAGTAAACATTGATTCTCCCTCCTAAAGTTTGGCGTACTTGTCAAAGTTGTTTTCATACAGGTGAAGTTCACCGTACCATTTATCCCGATAGTAAGGATACATGTGGACAAATGTTTTCCCGTCCTCTGTAAGACCAATGCAGTTCCCAGCAGAGGCTGTGGAGTAAAACCCGCCTATCGCTCGCCGAGCACCATTTTTGAGCATTTTATGCAAAGTTCCGTTTTGATCGGTTTGAACAGCGCTGTGAACCGGGTTGCCGTCAACAAAACGACCGATCCAACGATCACAGTTACCTCCTCGCAGATGCTCACCTGTTGCCGGGTTGTATATGTAGGCGGTTCGATTGTAGAAGGTGCCTTTGGATGTAGGCGCGGTGTCGTAATAGGTGGTGCTCGTGCTATAGTCTACAAACCATCCCATACAGTTGTCCCAGCAGGGCATCAGCCCATAGACTCGCCCTGAAGTATTGATTCCTAGAGCTTTTGTCAGAGTTTGTGTTTCCAGATGATACATCCAATGCCCATCCACCCCGTCAGCGTTGTCCCGGATGATAAGGTAGATATACTTTCCATCGTTTGTGACGGCTGCGCCTCGCATCGTCGGGTTTGTAAGCCCGATTCCGTTAAAGCTCCGAATGTGGTAATCGGCGGTCACGGTACGGTTTTTCAGATGGTAGCTTCGAATTTTCAAGGAACCGTCGCCGGGGAATGTGTAGAAAAATGCATCGTATCCATGAATGCTCCCGCGACCGTCCCCATTTTTTGTTTCGAAGAAAGAGTATGTCTCAGAATTCGGAAGGAAGGTCTTCACGTTTTCTGGCGCTTTCGCCAAGTCGTTCAAATCCTGCCACCAGATGTGTCCTCCTGTGATCTGCATGACGAGAGCATCATCACTCGCCTGCATAGATTGCACATAAGCGTCAAGATTTGAAGGTATTGTAGTCATGCTTCTGATCCGAATTGAAGGTTTTATCCCAACCTTAGCCTTCACTCTCAGGGCTCCCACATCCCAAAAATGTACAGAACCGCTGTACGGTGCTGCCTCCCCCACTTCGCTGATCATGAGCATATTTTTTCGAACTCGGCCGATAGAACCTGTGACAGAAAAAGTGGAGGAATCTACCCACTGGCTCCAGTAGTAATCGTAGCCCTCATCTCTCGTTTGGGACTTCGAAATAAAAGCTTCATTGATCGGCGTGTCTTTAAAATGGGTCCGATAGTACATATTCCAAACTGGCCGATCCCCCCAAGCTTCGCTTGTTACGAGCACATCGCTCTCAAAGGAATATGTCTTGGGAGCAATTGTTGGGCGTACTCCCCAATTGTAATACATGCTTGAAAATGCTAGATCCGAGGAGTTTACGCCAGTTTGAATTGTGACCACACCTGACTTTGTGGCCAAGTATGCCCCGTCCCATGAAAATTCGAACGCGGTTGCATGTTGATTGCCTAGAGAAGTACGAGTGCTATTTATCGGATCTTCGATATACAAATTTGTATCCGAATTAGCCGAAAAAAGCAGTTTTTGATTATCCCCATTAGACGCGATTGGAATTCCCATGTAGGATGTTTCGCCCAACTTGTTCCCAGTTGTAGCATCGATCGCGTATGCAAAGTTATAGTAAGAAGAGTCAGACTTGTACTCACATCGAACTACCGTGGCCAGTTGGTTGCCTACCACCATCATGTTTTTAAAACTACCGCTCGCAATACTCGAATAACTGTTGTGTAATGTGATCGTTGCCAGCTTTTCAACTGCGCCACCAGCTTTGTAATTGTAGCGGTAAATCCCCGTTCCGTTCAGCCAGTACAAATACGTGTTGTCCACAGTTTGTGGATAGGCACCACTGTATCCCGCTACTGGCGCAGCGAAAGGAATAAACGTTCCTGTTAGCAAATCCACCACATATAGCGTTGCTGGTGACTGTTGGAAAACGAGCAACTTCTGCACTTCTTTTGCGTACTTGAAGTAGCTGTTCGAGTAAAAGTCAAATGACGCTATGAGCGTTTCGATCCCCGTCGTCACATCAAGTTTATAGATTTTGGTGTACGCAGGAATGTTGTTAGTCACAAGATAGTACATCGTTTTTCCATCCATCAGAAAACCAGCATCTGCGATCACAGTTCCACCGACATACTCCCGCTGCCCTTCCACTCCTACGTTCACAACGCGTTTCTCATATGCCGTCTTGTTGCGATAGGCGCGGGCCACCCGGCCTGGAACCTGACCGATCCCATGCGTTGCAAGCATGTCCAGTCCCATTCGACAAACTCCCCTTTCTACAGGTATTTGAACGGTTCTCCATCTGCATCATAGCTGATCGTATGCTGTTCAATCCGGTCAACTGTCACACCGTCCGCCTTGTAGTAGGTCAGCGTGTGCGTTTGGTAGTTTCCATTCGCATCCGGATTGGAAAGGGCCATGCGCATGTAGAGAGAGTTGTCCTCTGCACGACTGTATTCGACCGTCGTGTAGTACCCATTCCGATCTTTGTTGAACTTCTCAAGATTCTTCGTACTGAGCCGATCATTGAAAGCGGTGAAAAGTTCAGCCAGCGCATCTTCCACGTTTTCAGCGATGAAGTTGTACGAGATATCGTCAAGAGCGATCGCGCTCGCTTTATGTGCGCTTAAAGCGGCGTTCCTGTGCTCGTCCACCTTGAGCTGCGCTCCAGATGGCGTTTCCGCGCCGATTTGTTCCGGTGTGACCGCGTGCGGATTGTCTTTTCGGCTCTCGTGCGCGTCTACCCTCGCCTGTGTCTCCACAATGCCGCTTTCGATACGATTCATGTCCTGCTCAGTCACCGTGTCACCATACTGCCAATTCAATTTCCCTTGGTATCCCAAATCTTTGTGCACCTCCTTAGACTTCATTCCGCTCACGATCATGTGATTGATGTGAGTCAGCGATCTTGAAGTCGATCTTCTCTCGCTCGCTGTTTGTCAGATACGTTTGTTACTCGACCTTGTTTACTAGCTTTTCGATTGGAAAAACTCGGGACTATTTCGTTCCCCACAGCTTTGCAATAAAGCGTGAGATCTTCCCGACCTCTGTTTCACCATCAACCTGCTCCCCAACTTGACCCTGTACGAAGTTGGGAACGCTCGTCCTCCAAACAGTCGCGTCCACTTGCTGCCAAGTGCTAGCTGCTTCAACCTCTTCCTTGAGCAGCCAATACCACCCGATTTGCGCGCGCTTGTGCTGCTCCGCTTCTCTGCAAACTGCTAGGAATTGCTCTCGTGTATGCCCGATCACGCCAGCATCTTCCGTCTTCCATGTCACTTCTGTGAGAGACGGATCGGCGATGAGCAACAGCATCTGTTGAGTGAAGTTCGACTGATCGTTCGACCCGAAGGCATAAAAATGACCAGTTGTCGCCGAGGTGAAGCCTTGCAAGATGGCAGCTTCGCACGCCTCGTTCAACTGGTCGATTTTTGCTTTTTTGAGTTGGTCGAGAGATGTAGCAGTCGGGTTCAACTCTCGGTATCGCTGATCTGGGGTTTTGTTCTTCTCCAGTTCCTCTTCCAGCCGTCTATAAAGTTTTTCCGTTTCAGTTAATGATCGATCCACCGACTTCCACTCTAATGCCTTCGTCTCCAAGTTGATAAACAGCACGTTGCTTTTGTATTTCTCTTCAGTTGGCTCTTCTGGAATATTGTCAACCTCAAATCCCTCTGCACTCCCACTATCAAGTGCGAGACATTTAGCACCCGCAAACCTGCTGCTTTCGCTTACTCTCTCGTGTTGATAATCGTTGTACCACCCACCCACTTTCGCTTCCGTTTCTGTACCCGTATCAAAATCTACCACCAGAAATACCATAAACATTACTCCCCCTTAGCTAGTAATAGTTAACGATTGAACAAGGCGCGTCATTTCGACGGAGTTGTTGTATCCGTATGGGTTAAAAAGGTACACAGTATCACCTACCACAGTGTTTCTTGAACTGGAATAGATGGTACGAATAGAAGTTTCCACCCATAATACTACGCCCTCGGGACTTAGTTTTGCGAAGCCTGAGTTACTTGATTGTGATACATAGACATTCCCTTCATGGTCTGTGCCCAAAATAAAGCAACTACCCGAGCCCGCAAATGGCGTTCTAGACCAAATTGCCTCGCCTGTGTCCGGATTCACTCGTAGAATGGTAGTACCCGTCTTAACGTATAGTCGGTGGTTCGTCCTGTCTACATGTACGTAGGGGGATGAAATTTGCGCTGCATAAGTCCACGCAATCGCACCATCTGATTTCCGTTTCCGAAGGTTTCCAGCTTCAGTGGAAAGATAAGTGTAGTAGACAGATCCCTCTCCATCAACGCCTATTGAATACACTGAATTGCCTATGACTGAGTCGAAGGAGTAAGACCACGCAGTAGTGATTGTATTCGAAGTCACGACCTGCTTAGTTATGGTCCTTCCTGTGGTTCCAATATACAGATGGCCGTTGTAATACTCCATTACATTCGGCGAGCCAATCCCTTGTCCAGATAATTGCGTACTAACTCCACTGCTAGAGATAAAATATACAGCCCCCTCCCCGCTACTACCTGCTGCTATTATTGCGTATGTGCCCTCTCCTTCGGTTACAACGAAATCGGCAATCGTACTATTCCCAGATACTTGTTTAGCCCATTTTTGTGTCCCAGTTGCATCGTAGGCAAAAACGTTAATTGATGATCTTGTCCGAAAGCTGTTTGGATTTATCAAGCGCATACCGTTTACACCTTGGATATATTCGATCTGGAGGTCGATCAACACATTCTTGCCGAGTGCAGTGACTGGGATTGTGTCTCCTACACTGTAATCCCCATCTTTAATGCTCGAAACGCCATCTGCGAGTTCTTGAAAACTATACGGCGCACTCCCCGGAACCGCTCCCCCTTTGGCGTTGATCGCCGAAGCTACCTGAGCTTTGCCATCAACGCCATGCGTAAAAACCTCAGCCAGCGCTCCCTCCACATCGGTCGACGTAAAATGCCCGCCCGCATCCTCAAGTCGAATCGCACTGGCCTTGTGCGCACCAGACGCTTGACCAGCGTGCGCGTCCACCTTCGCCTGAGCAGCCGAGGGCGTTTCCGCCCCGATCTGCTCAGGAGTCAGCGCATCCAACCGCTGATGCGCTTCCCCGATTCCACTCTCGATGCGATTCATGTCCAGCTCGGTCACCACGTCTTCATGTTTCCAATCGGTTTTGCCTTGGTACGACATGAAGCGCTACACCTCCTTGATCTCGATCGTCTGCAGCATCAGGTGATCGGTCGTGATCGGCACGTATACAGCGTTGGTGCTGATCACGTTGTCCTCCGCATCGCGCAGATCGACCTTCGTAATCGCCGCCACAGAGCCAAACGGGACGAGATAGCGAATCGCCAGCTCGTCGTCCGCGACCGTCTTGCTGTCAAACTGCGTGATCTCGTACGAATCGTTCAATACGACTTTCGCCACGCGATCGCTCGTATATTGCGCCACATCGCGCAGATAGCTTGTCGGGATCATTTCAGTACCACCTCCGGTCCGGCAGTCCCAAGCGGTGTGACACCAAGGCGCCAAGTTGTGGACAACCTCGCGTTGCGGGTCAGCGCTTGCGTGCGGATATGCTCCTCGATGCCGAAGCGGTCACCGAGTGCTGTGTCTTGCTGGTAGATCAGATTGGCAGGAATCGTGCTCTTCACCGTATGCTCGACCTCGCGAAATAGCAAGGCGTCGTCGATGCTGGTGGTGATCACCAGCCGATGCTGCTCAGGGTCGACGTTCACCACCGTGCGACCTGTACCGACCAGATAATCGAGCCGACTTTGCAAGAATCGGGTGGTAAAAGGCGGCTTGGTCGAATAGCGGTTGATCAGCCGACGGCGGCGGAAGTCTAGCGTCTCCGTCGCCGGGTCTGATTGGATGCCGATCATCGCTTCCCTGCGCTTGATCGCCCGCTCGCTGGCCGTCATGACGAACTGGTCTTTCAGCAGTCGGTCGATCGCCGCCTGTTCTGCGTCCAGTTCGACCTGCTCCGTGCGCATGATCTCTTCAAACTCGCGAACCCCTTGATAGAGATCTGGCAAATAGGCCATCAGCTTAGACATGGATGGTCACCGTCCCTGACACCGGGATTTGCTCCGCCTCGAGTTCCAAGTTGGACGCGGTTCCGTTCAGCGTCGTTCCGTTGATGTCCACCACGCCGCTCACGTTGAGCAGGCGCGCCTCGATCTGGCTGATGCGCACCGTAAGCGCAATCTGATCCTTCCACGTCGTGCGCAGGGAGAGCAGATACGCTTCGACAGCCGCCTCCACCTCGCTTTGCACCATGCCTGGCGTGATGCCCTGCGCCAGCGTCAACGTTGTGGTCACATTCACCTCAACATTTGTTACGCCATTGATCGTAACCACATGACCGATCGGAGCGAGCCCAAGCCCCTGCCCCTGATTGACCTGCGGGTCGATCACAGCCTGCACCTCGTCGATCAGCGTCGCCGATGGGGCGCTGTAGTCGCTGGCGATGATCGTGCACTTGACCGTTCCGCCGCCTGCCCAAGCGGGAACCACCTTCGTACCGCCGATGCCCGGAATCGCGCTGATCTTCGCCTTGTAGTCGGCGAGATTGCCGCCGAACGGCTGCTCGTTGATCGTCGTCAGGTAGCGCTTGCGCAGCTCATCGTCGCTCTCCTCATCTTCGCCCGGCACCAGCACTTCCATCAGCTCTACGCTGACCAGACCGTCGATGTAATCGATGGGAAGCATCTCACCATAATGTTGGTTGCCGACCACGCCCACCGTCTCGCTTTCCAGCACGAACGAACCTGTCGCCACTTTGCTTACCGTGACATAGGTCAGTTCCCCGATCGAAAATCGGCTTCCGATCGGAACGTTCACCGGCACATCTTCCTTGCCGCGGAAAAGTCCTTTGCGCCGCGCTTTGGTCGCGGGGCGACGGTGTACGCCGAACTCAGAAGTTCTCCTTTCCAGATACTCATCGCTCGACGTGTCCGCGTACGACAGATCGTTATTGATCTCGATCTCCGCATACATCTGCGCCAGCTCTGCCGCAGCTGGAGCCAGCGCATCGAAGATGATGCTCCCCTCCCGCTTGTCTACATCATCTGGCACGCGGGCGAGCATGCGGCCTAGAATCGCTTCATAGGTTTGATGTTCATACACGTTCTCCCACCTCCTTCTTGATTAGCAGATCGCCATAGTTCGATTCCACCGTGAACTCGACCAGCGCCGATCCCCGACCGAATGTAAAGCGCATCGCTTCAACCGCTGTGATTCGGTCGTCTTGCAAGAGCGCCTCCTCGATGCGGCGGCGAAGCTCCGATTGCAATAAACCTTGCTCCGCACCTGCCAACCCACCGTATTCGGTGCCGTAGTCGGCGCTGTAGATCAAGTGATCGAAGCGATCGGTCTGCAGGATTTTGTAGACCGCTTGCTCGATCGCTTCAATCCCGTTCACCGTGCCGATCACCCGCTTCTGGCGCAGATCGAGCCGATAAGTACGGCTGGCCGGCTCGACAGACTCGCTTATCTCTTCCTTTTTCAAAACACCGCCCTGCGGAATCATGTGATCGCCACCTTCTCCAATACGACATACTCCTGCCCGCCTTGTACGCGCAACAGGATCACTTTGTCACCCGCGACCAGATACTTTGTGCGCTCCGTTCGCACCAAAAAGTCCTCCGACAGGTCAAATCGCTGATCGACGTTGACTGTGAGAGGACTTGTTTTGGTGACGGTCGCATACAGGACAGCCACAGGGTCGCCCGCCACGTGTGCGCTGGTCGCAATCGTTTTTAATTGATCGATCAGTGCCATCTAAATCACCCTCAAATCAAGAGTCATTGTGTGATCCTCACCGTCGAGATCGTGCGTGCATTCCTCGACTAAAAAGTAGTGCTGGAGGCCCAGCTCTTCAATGATGACCGGTACGTAGCAACCTGCGCGAATGCGGAGATCGCCGATCGCATTCAGCTTGATCGTTCTCCGCTCCCGATTGTTGATCGTCAACAGGTTGGTCAGCATCTCGGTGATCTGCGCAGCGTTCTGCTTCTCATCCGCTTTCTGGAGAAGTTGAAGCCGTCCCCACTTGGCAATGTTTGCACTGTCCTGTGCGATGTAGACATCGCGTCGCCCCGTCTCTTTGTTCTCCTTGACGATTTTGATGCGATTGTAGGTTTCGTTGTCGATCGACCGCTTGTACTCGTAGTCATAGAGCAGGCTCCCCCCACCGATCGCAACATCCACTTTCATCTCCTCGATGTTGCGGAGGGTGAGCTTGCCGAAATCGTCGTAGAACATGTAATTTCGCCCGGTGGAGAACAGCGTCAGGTCGAGCGCCTTGCAGATGATGTCGAGCAATTTTTTGTTGTCCTCCACCAGGGTTGGGATCTTGTATCCGGTGTCGGCCATTCCGCCGAGCTTCAGGCCAAAATCACCCGCGATCTTCTGCACGACTTGCGTGGCGGTTGCAGCTTTAAACACGTAGGTATCGTTCGACATCAGATAGCGGATCTGATCATAGGCGGTCAGCTTGACCTGCTCATCCCTTCCGCTGTCAATGGAGAAGATGTAGCCATAAAACACGTTGGCTCCATCTTTTCGCACGCGCACGATGTCCCCGTTGTTGTATTTGAACGTCTTGTTTTCGTAGATGCCGCCTTTCACAAAACTGATCTCCGCGCTCGACGCTTTCCCGATCCGTCCTGTCTTCCAGGTCACGCTCTGGGTCAGCTCCGAGATGTCCCACACATTGCCGTCTTTGTTGTCAATCAAGACTTCCAGCATCTCGATCACCTCCTACGGCAGTTTGAGCACTTTGCCCACCGGCAGGCGCTTGAGGTCCGCATCCGACAGGTTGTTGAGCTTCTGAATCTCTTTGTAGCGCGCCCCATCGCCAAAATGCTTTTGCGCGACCGACCAGAGGGTATCACCTGAGCGCAACGTGTACGTCTTTGCCGTTGGTCGCTCATCGGGACGCGGTGGGCTCTGTTTGGCCAGCGCAGGTGTTGAGTTTTGTGCCGTGACCGGAACCGCCTTCTTGGCCGCATAAAAAACGTACTTTTTCAGGTGGATCTTGTATTCGATGTCGCCTGGCGATCCGCCAACCTCTTTCCACTCGAACGACTCGATGCTCGCCGGCGTGTTGATGCCAAAATTGCTCCCGGCAAAGACGAAGCGGATCGGTCGCTTTGTTCCCATCCACTCCGTGATCAACTTGACATAGTAGTTCACCGGTTCCAGCAAACCGCCGCTGACGTTTGGGATCACGAGCGGATGATCTTGGGCGGGAAAGATGCCTTCGAACCGGTACTCGGTCAGCTTGGGCGCCTTGATCACGTTGATCTCCCCCAAGCCGGACACATCATACATCTTTCCGCTCCCCCCTTCCGCCATCTCGATCGAAGAAGGGTTGATCGGGATCTGAAACCCTTGCTCTTGGTTGTTAAAACTTAGCCAAATCCCATACTTGCTCATGCGTACACCCCCGCTGCAGACGTTGCGATCTGCTCTTCCAGCGACTTTTCAATGCGCCGCACGATCGTATCGATGTCGTAGCCGTTGGTGATGTCTCCCGTCTGTACACTGACGGTCGGCTGCAAGGAGACGAAGTTCTGGATGTTTTTCATCTCAGCCAACTCGCGCATGATCTTGAGATCTTCGCTCGCGATGTCTACCGTGCCACCGATCTGGCCGACTTTGCCCACTTCGTCGATTTTGCTCGGTATTGTGAACGCCGTACCTGCCCCGCTGCCAATGCCGCCAATTCCACCAGCGCCAAAATCCCATTTTAATAACTCATCTTTGTAATCCTTTGGCTCGCTTTCGTCCTTGAAGGTCAGCTTGTTCTTCAGATCTTCCAAAGAAAAATTCTCGATAAATTCTTGGCCCGCTTCTTTCGCTTTTGAAAAATCGGCCTTGAACTCAATATTGCTGATCATCTTGGCATCTACACCGAGTAAATCCCCGAAGAATTTGGCCACCTTATTTATCCCGTTGATCGCACCATTGATCAGGCTGACGATCGCGTTGACCGCCCACTCTGCTGAATCGACGATAAAGCCAAACGCAGCGCTAAACACCTTGCGAACACCGTTTGTCACCACTTCGAATGACAGCAAGGCGGTGATGATACCGATGATCAGAGAGATGATAAACATGATTGGATTGGCCTTCATCGCCATAAACAGTGCCTTCACGCCACTTGTTAAAGCCATCACAGCCGCTTTCGCAGCGCTCATCACCGTTGTCATCACATAATGTGCGGTCGTGTACAGCCATACTCCGATGGTCAGCGAGTTCATCATCAGATAATAGGCGCCCCAGGCTGCCGCGACGCCGAGAATGTATGGCGCCAGCGCCCAGAGAAACATGAGGAGGTTCTGAATGACGATCAACACTCCTCCAATCGCTGACTGGATCACTTCCCAAACGGGCGGGACAATCGAAATCAGCCAGAGAAAGGCTGATGCTACCCCTTGTAAAACGGTGGCCCAGACAGACATAAAGACTTGGAACGCTTCACCATCGAGAGCATTCGTCAGGAAATCGACCAAGGGAAGCAGCGCCGTCATAGCTCCAGTGCCTGCCTCGGCAAAGAGCGTCTGGAACTTATTTATCAGCGTGTCCAGTTTTTGTTGAGGAGCGTCCGACATCTTCTGCATCGCCTCTTCGCTTTTGCCCGCCATTTCCAAAAGCTTATCAAACGCTTTGATAAATCCGTCCACGTCACCTTGTTTCCCGAGGTCAGCGATCTTCAAATCTTTCACGTGCGCCGAGTTGAACTGTTTCGAGAGAGAGAGCACCTCTCCGTTCATCGCTTCCCTAAGAGTCGTAAATGCACCTGCGAGACCAGTTCCTGTCGTATCGAATGTGGCGATCTGCCGTGCAAGTCGGTTCATCTCATTCAGTTGGTCGATGTTTTTGCTAAAGGAGAGGTTTCCGAGAGCACCATTCATGTATGTCGACAAATCAACGCCATTTTGAATCGCATCTTTTTTTACCTGCTCAAAAACCTTTGAACCGAGATCATCATTTTCGAGTCGCGCCTTAAACAGATACTCCATCTGCATGAAATTCTTTGCCGTGCCAAATGACACTTCTGCCAGCATATTAAGAGTTTTCACAGCCCCGCTGACCGCGTTTGTGAAACCATTAATATTGTCTAGAAAGTCTTTTATCGTCGCCATTTCCTTCACCTCCTTCAATAAACTTCTCAGCCAAAAAGCTCCGCAGGTTGACAGCCCTCTCGCTGTTTCTGTCAAAAGATTGCCTTCGCTTCTTGCCTTGCCACTCTGCCTGCTACGCGCTGTTGGGGACGCGGGGACACAGCTGCTGTATCCCCGGGGTTGCCCCAACCGACAGGAGCTGCCTTGACAGAATCGCTGGCGGCAGCTACTTCTTCGCCTTTTTCGCCGCCCGCTTCTCCGCCTCGATCCGCACATCGATCAGTGCGAAGATCGCCGCTTTTTTTCGCAGCGACATCTCCGCCAGATCATGAGGAAGTATGTTTAGTTCATGGAGGGCGTAGTAAGCGTAGTTCCACTCGCCATCGCCCTCTTTGATCAGTTTTTTACTTCGTCAATCAGCGTGCCGAGGTCTTTGTCAAAGCCGTTGATCTCCTGTACTTTTTCGATCAGCCGTGCGTATTCGCCAGGCAGCAGCATCTTGCGGAGCAGGTTGTCGGCGCCTACAGCGCCGTAAGAGTTTTGCAGAGCCGCATTTTTCAGATCGGGGAAGACGACGCTTGAGACGACCAGCTTGGCCATATAGTCTTCTGGCGAAGTTTCCTGCACGTACTGCCCTTTGACCTTCACCCGCTTGGTGGCCGACTTGCGGATCTCTTCGTTCTCCGCCTCGGTCATCCAGCGCAACTTCCAGGGAATCGGCTTTCCATCGCTATCCTTGAATCGTTCCGACACCACCAGCTCTTCAATGCCGTCGGCCAATACGTTCTCTGCAAAAAACATGCTCAATTCGCTCATCTGCTTACCTCCAAGTTTGTTTTAATTATCCTTGTGCCGGGGCGACGAAGTTTTCGAGAAGCTCCACACCATCGAACGTGAACTCGATTTCTTCATCCAAGACTTCGCTCTCCGTGTCCACCTTCGCGATGATCACGCTGTCGAGGTTGACGTTTTTCAGGACAACCGTTTGGCGCCCGATCGAAGAGGTCGGGTCTTCGTTGACGATCTGGATGTCAAAGTACACGTCCTTGCCCGTCTTGATGTAATCCAACATCATTTGACGGAACATCGTCGTCGCGTAGTAAATCGTCATGCTGCCCGTTCCCGACCAACCGATCGCCTTGTGCTGCACACCACGACGACCGAGTGTCTTGATCTCCGCCTTCTGCTTTTCTACCGTCGCTTCGAGTGTTTTGACGTAAAACATCTCCTCCACTCGACCGTTGATCGTCGCATATGCGCGACCTTCTTGCCCTGAAATTGCGTCTTGTGCTCTGAAGAATGCCATCTATCGCACCTGCACTTTCATGTAGATTTTTTCGATCGCATCCACCGGTTGGATGCTGACTTCCACGTACACGCTATCGGTTTCCGCACCCGCCTGCACGACCACATCGGACTGTGCGTCAAAGTTTTGGACCGCGCCCAAGCCTTGCAGCGATTCGAGATACTTGTTGCATTCGTTGCGAAGCAGGTTGCGCCCATCCTGGTTGTTGCCCACCTTGCCGACAAACGCCAGCTCGAAAACGCGTTTCAGATCGTTGTTGATGCTGTCGAGCACGCGGAGTGCACGGTTCTTCGAGAATTCGCGACCTTTGGTCGGGGTGTAGGTGGTCAAGGTGTTGATGTCCTGCTCGACGACGATCCGACCGTTGTTGCGGGTGAAGACGATCTCGCCATTGCGCAGAGCGGTCTCGATCTGCGAGTTGGTGTAGCGCGGCGAAGCGTCGACCGCCCCGTCATACGGAAGATAGGTCAGCGATTCGTTGACCTGCGCAGCAGCTGTCGCAGCTGCCACCCATGCGGTCGCCTGCGCAGCCGTCAGCGTTTTGCCATCGGTCAGCACCACGCCGTTCTTGACGCTGATCACGCCCTCGTAGTCGGCAGCCGGATAATTTTCCATGACCGCCTGCACTTTCTTGCCCTCTGTCTCCCGCATGCGGCGGACGTAAGCGGCATAGAGCCCCTTCAGAGACGCATCGGTGGAGGCGAGCGCGATCGTCTGGTATTCCACCACTTCAAGCGCGGTCAGATAATCGACGTGATCCTGATTGGTCACCGCTCCATCTGCACCGCCTGTGAGCGGCAGTGCAGCGGTCGCTTCCAAAGCACCGGTGCCGGAGAATTTTACCCAGCCGTTTTGCTTCAGCTCACCGATCGCCTTCACAGACTGCACGTCCACAGCAATGCCGGAGATCAGCGTGCGCACGATATACAGCGACTCGTCGTCGATGTCCTGCTGAATCACCACCGAAAGATCGTTGCCGCGCACACCGCCATGAATCGCCGTGACGCTCAGACCGGACAGCGCAGCTGTTGCTTTGGTACCGGTGTTCAGACGGTAGATGAGCGCAGTCTTCGCGCGCTTCAGCGCTTCGCGAACGAGCAGCATCTGCGGAGCTGTGATGTCATACCCAAGCAGTGTGCTGGTGTCATCCCCCGCGTTGATCGCGATCACCGCGTGCGACTCCCCCCAAGAAAGCGGCAGGGCCATCGTCACGATCCCGCGATCGCCAAGCCCCCCCATCGATTTCGGAATGCTTTCAAAATTGACGTACACCCCCGGGCGCACTTTGTTTTGGACGGTCCAAGTTCCTCCAGCCATCTAACATACCTCCTTTTGCAAAAATTCTGTTGCCAGCGATTTCACTTGCTCCGTCGTATAGGTCTCCTCATCGGAGAGCAAAGCGTTCAACACATCTTTTTGAGCAAGTGTGAATTGTTTCGATGCAAGGAACTGCTCTTTTGTGTAGCGCATCGAGTCCTCTTTGTTACTCATCCTTGATGTCCCCTCTCTGTTCCAATCTGCTCATCAGCGGCACCTCTTCCGCCTGACGAACCATGTGGATGTCGTAGTTAATAAAGAAGTGAAGCACTCCGTCGATGATCTCGTACCGCAGCTTGCTGCCTCGGATCAGCCCATCGTCGAGCGCGACATAGTCCAAGCAGTCGTAGAGCTGTTCTGCCACAGCATGCATCTCCGCGACCCGTGTGTCCGCTTCACCCTCTTTAGGCTCATTCGGAAAGTACTGCACATCGAACGGGTAGGTTCGCTTGTAGCGGCGACCGCCCATCCGATCATAGGTGGGAGCGACTAGGCGAACAAAAAAACAGGGTGCTGTCTGCCCCTGTCCCATCGATTCCCCATAGATCGCCAGTTCGGGGAATTTCCCCTCCAGCGCCGCAAGAACGGCGTTTACTACATCGTTATTCGTCATCGCGATACGCCTCCATCACCGCCTGCGTCACTTTCACCTGCAAGTGTGCGATCAGCTCTTGGCGAGTGTACGGGTCTGCGTTGTGGTGCCCGGTCAACACGGTGCCATCTTTCGATTTTGCCGCGAAGACGACCTGTCGGATCTCTCCATCTTTCGCGAGCACCAGGAGGTGCTCAAGCCCCGCGATGGCATCTTGTTGCGGATGTTTAAAGCGTACAACTTTTGCCAGCAGAACCCCTCCTCAACTTGACGGTCGGCCGTTGAGTACCTGCTCGATCAGCTCGAACTTCTTGTTCATCAGATCGCTCGCCAATCTTCATTCGATCTCCTGCCTAGAGATCGTCATCACCAATCGTCCGCCGACCCATTCGGTGTTGTTCAGTTCCCCTCTGTAGCGAAATTCGATCTCGCGCACATAGGGAGTGTTGTTAAAATCTCAATTGCATATTTGTTGCCTCGTCGTTGCCCATTTCCGATCGGTTAGGTTCATCCAGCTGTCCTGAGCGAACCTGTGTCCGACCTTTGATCCTCTCCAGCGTTTCGAGCGAGTCCCGAATGGTATCGAGTGGGAAGTGCTCCTCCATCCGATGCTCGTTGGTACGCTGAAGCCGATCTGCCATCTCATCACGTCTTTCGATCATCCATGGATGGCAACGCGATTCGTCACACCTGCAAAATGCAGATCGATCCGAGCGCTACTGCTGATGCAAGCGCTCCTCGGGTGCAACGCTCTGAGAGCCCCCTCGACCCGCTACATGATCCTCACCCCTTTCACCGCTTGCTAGGAAGAGCGATCGCAAACAAAAAAGCTCATCACCTGTGTGAAGAGCTTCAAGTTGTTGCAGATGCGCTTTCGCTTCAGCCATCCTCTTGAGGATCACTGCCTGAACTTCCTTGATACCATATTATCTTGTCAAGGGAGGTCAAAACTCCGCACAAACTCCTGTTTTTCTCCAAAAAAACTCCAACTCGTTTGGGCATAAGCCCACTGCCACAAAATCACCCAGTGGAAAATGAAAAAGACACGACCCCATCGGCCGTGTCTCCTCTGTTCCTCTGTTCCTCTGTTCCTCTGTTCCTCTGTTCCTCTGTTCCTCTGTTCCTCTGTTCCTCTGTTCCTCTGTTCCTCTGTTCCTCTGTTCCTCTGTTCCTCTGTTCCTCTGTTCCTCTGTTCCTCAATTCCTCTGCCCTGCTTCCACTCAGCAGAGTCCAACCAATCTGCCAAACTCGCGCAGTGCGCCTTTGCGCCAGTAGTGATAGGTCGATTCTGCCAAGCCCTCTTCCGCATCTCCATCATCGGTCAACTTCATCATCACGGCGACGACCGACTTTCCTTCTACGTATTGCAGCCGCAAGATCGAGGCGCCTTTCTCATCGTAGCTGGCCAGATCATCGAGCGCTTCGTCGATCAGGTTCATCTCCTCGCGCAAGCTCTGCGCCTCTTTGGCAGCGAGCTCTGCCGCTTTTTCAAAGGTGTGGACGACCCCATCGACCGCCACGCCTTCCGCTCCCCACGCTTCTGACCCGATCATCATCCCGGTGATCTCGTCGAGCGCGATCTGATCTTGCTCATTTGCTCCCCGCATGTGACCGAACAGGTTTTCCGCCTTTTGCACATGCATCGAATCTGCCACATGCTGTGTGTAGGTGCGGCCGACGACGGCCAGTTCTACCTCTCGCTGCGAGAGCCTCGTCCGGCGCGAGAGCATCGACGTCCTCAGTCCTCTGCCCTCCGCTTGCCGCTCTTTTGCTTTGATTCTGTTTGGAAGCTTCTTGCGATCTTTTAACATCTGTTTGGCAATCTGTTCTACCTCTTTATTCGTCAGCATGATAACGCCTCCCCTGATCGAACTGGAATGCGGCTGATATCTTCGAGGCTCAAAATATGTTTTGTCTGCATGCTCTCACATCCTCCGATATCGCAACGTCATATTCCGTATATTACAATATCAGGAATGTAATTACATCAATTATTAATAAATGCGAAACTTACAAATTTCTTATTTCACTTGAAAAGGAAAAAGAAAAACAGAGGCGCAAGCGCCCCTGTACCAGCAGTGCTATCGTTGCGACACCCCGTACGGGATCGGCGGTGGTTCACCTGCTGTGCGGTTTCCATTCGACGGCTCCATAAAAGTCAATGCGGTAAATGTCAGAGCGATCGCTGCCAGGACGGCAATCGTTTTTTTCTTCATCATTCGTTCTCACCTCCTTTCAAGTCAGACTCGATCAAGCTTCCAATAAGGAGATCGCCTCTTCGAGACAGCTGCTTGCTTCCTCCAGCAGCTGCAACCGTTTGGCAACTTGTCCTAAAAGTTTAAACATCTCGCTGTGATACGAACTTGAGAGTCCGTTTTCCCGCAAGTGCTGCAAGATCTCCTTCATCCGCACGTAATCAACTTCGCTCGGCTGACTGCAGCTGCGTCGATAAAATTCCAGTCTCAGCGCATCCGCCTCCCGCTGCAAGTCGGCAGCTCGACGGCCGGCGATCTCAAACCAGCTTTGCGCCGACTCGCAGTCGCCACATTCGAGCAAAACTTCGCCCATCGACTCATGGGCAAACAGCGAAGAAACATGGTCACCCGCCCGCTCGGACAGTTCGATCGCCCGCCTTAGATTGTCGATCGCCAAGTCGCTCTTCTTCCACTTCCGATACATCGACCCCAGCAGCGAGTAGATTCTCGCTTGCAGGTGATCGTCCCGATATGACTTGCCAAAATGGTCGAGCGCTCGAAAAGCGCAAGTTTCCGCCTCTTGCCAATTGCGCAGCCGAACATAGCAGCTGGCCAAGATGTAAAAATTCTTCACGCTCTTGTCGGGAGATGAGACTTCCTTGTCGTTTAAGTCGTCGATGATCATCTCGATCACCTTCAGATAGGCGCCCGATTCGAGGTGCGCGATCGCCAAATCGTGCTTCACCTGATGGATCATCAGCGTGTCTTTCGAGCGAATGGCGAGCTCCAGCGCGTAGTCCAGCCAGCAGACTGACGGCTTGTAAATGCCGCGGTGCATATAGGAGGCAGACTTCCGAAGCAAGGTGAGGATGCACTCGCGAGGCGCGCGCAGCTTTCGCTCAATCTTCCCCGCCGCGTCAAATGCGAACGTGATCCTCATCAGTTCCTCGATCCGCAACAGCGTATCTTCACTCACATCGAATCTTCTATATCTTTCGTCAATTTCTCCGAGCAGAGAATTGTACCGTTCGTCCGTCTCACTGATCGCAACAGGTGCGATGTTAAAAAAGCTGGCCAGAGCGTCGAGCTTATCCTGCTCCACATCACCGATGTACCCCTCGCTCTCGATCCGATACAAAGTCGAGCGGCTGAGACCATACCCTTTGCACAACTCTGCAAATCGATTGATCCCCGCGATGCCTCTGTCAAAGCGCAACGCCTTCACATTTCGCGCGACCACTTCGTTATACGTTTCCACAGCAACTGTATCCAAAGCAACACCTCCGAACATATGTTCTGTTTTCATTGTACACAATTTCCCCTTTACAATCAAGTCATGTTTTAACCTCCGCTGTACTTGACCGATTTTTCAACGTCATAAGCCTTGGTGAACGCGCCCGAAACGTCCTCCCAGCAAGCGATCCGATCGTTTCAAATTCAGGGAAGGAACTGCCGCTTACAGTCGCGGCCTCTTTTTTCCCGCATCGTTAAGATCTGCTTTGTTCGGACAAACTTCCTGCTGTATGCTCAATGCGCACGCTCGCTCGCGAAGCGGAGAGCGGACGCTTTTGCACTCGGCTGACTCGCGGGGATCGACCTGCTGCACCCGCCCTGACGAGATTCGGAAATTCTGTGGAAAAAGATCAAAGCTGGAGCTGAAAAGTTTGGTACAATGAGCATGTCGGTCGCTGGTGAGACATTTTTCAACAAAATGTTTCCCCAAGCGTGCCCCTGCAGAGACAACTTGCATCATCAAGTGTTGATCTGCGAGTATTACAGTATAGGTAAAGCTATCATGGTTCTTATGGAGGGACTGTAACATGGCAATCGGACTTTCTGACCGAGTCAAAAGCATTGCACCTTCGCCGACTCTTTCGATCGACGCCAAGACGAAACAGATGATCGCAGAGGGAATCGACGTGATCAACTTGAGCGTGGGCGAACCAGACTTCGGCACGCCGGAGGTGGCCTGCGCTGCTGGCAAGGCTGCGATCGATGAGCAATTTACCAAATACACGGCTGTGCCCGGCATCGTGGAGCTGCGCAAGAAGATCGCCGCTCAGTTGAAAGAGCGCCTCAACCTCGACTACACGGCGGACGACATCCTCGTCTCCTCCGGTGCGAAACACTCGCTCTACAACGCGTTCATGGCGCTGTGCAACAAGGGTGATGAGGTGATTCTGCCCGCTCCGTACTGGGTGTCCTATCCGGAGATGATCCGCCTGGCAGAGGCGACGCCTGTGGTGATCGAGACGGACGAATCGACCGGGTTTAAGATCACCCCCGAGCAGTTGGAGCAGGCGATCACGCCGAAGACCAAAGTGCTGTTGCTCAACTCGCCGAGCAACCCGACCGGAGCGGTCTACACGAAAGAAGAGCTGGCAGCGCTCGCCGATGTGATCAGCAAGCACGAGTTCTACGTGATCTCCGACGAGATCTACGACCAGCTCGTCTATGGGGTCGAACAGGTCAGCATCGCCACCTTTGGCGAGGAGATCAAAAAGCGCACCCTGCTGATCAACGGGTTTTCCAAAGCGTACTCGATGACCGGCTGGCGCGTCGGCTACATGGCAGGTGAGCGAGCGCTGATCAAGGCGATGACATCCTTTCAGAGCCATACGACCGCCAACCCGTCCTCCATCTCGCAAAAGGCGGCGGTGGGCGCGCTCGATCACAAAGACGAGCTGATGGTGCCCGAGTTCCGCTGGCGTCGCGACTATGTGCTCGATCGAATCGCCAAGATGCCCATGCTGAGCTGCGATACGCCGAGCGGTGCTTTTTACGTCTTCCCGAACTGCTCCGCCTGTTACGGCAAGTCGTTCCAGGGCCATCCGATCAACTCCTGCGACGATTTTGCCAGCCTGTTGCTGGAGCATGCGAAGATCGCTTTGGTCCCTGGCTCTGGCTTCGGTGCGCCGAACAACTTCCGCATCTCCTATGCCACTTCGCGCGACAATCTGAAGAAGGCGATGGATCGCTTGGAAGCGTTTATGCTAAGCGTTCAATAGGTGCTGATCAGGCCCGCTAGGTCCCGCTTTTCCCATAAGTTCCATCTCGATACAAACGAACCCCCCAAGGCCGCGAAACGTGCGAGCTTGAGGGGTTCGTTTTTCCTATCGGCTGAATCCGAATCGGGGGCTGACAGCAAACGCTCTCTGCGCCGCCCCCGCTCGACATCATTCACTTCTCGTCTTCGTAACAGCCGGTCGTTCCGTGCAGGTTGCCGTGCGGGTCGGAAAACTGGCCGTCGTTCTTGATCTGGATCAGGCCCGCTTGGTTCAGCTCGTCCAGCACTTCAAACAGGCTGTCGCGCTTCTGCTCGGGCAGTCGTCTCACAAACTGGTTGATCTGCTCGGTGCTCGCCTGCTGGGTAAAATGCACCCCGCCCAGGCGAGCGTGCCAATCTTGCTCCTTCTCTGCTGCCATCGGTCATTCCCTCCCCAAAGTCTCATGTCACGCATAGTATTTTCCACGCCCAATCTCCATATCCGCCCACACGCCACCTTCTGCTTTTCCATATGTTGATATTGAAACTGGAGGTGTGAATCGTGGCTGGAAAATCGAAAACATCTGGCGCACTTCGCAAGCGCGTGCGCAAACTTGAGGCAAAGCTGACAGATTTACAGCCGGGCCATCCTTCGTATACTCATAAAAAACGACTGCTGCAGCAGGAGATTCAGCTTGCCAAAGCACAGATAAATCAGAGGCGCAGCAAGAGGGGCGGACGAAGCGCCGCAAGCTCCTCTGCGGCAACAACTGCCGCCCAGAAAAAGCCGCCGTTGCCGGGGGGCGCATCGTTCCCCAGCTTCCAACTGCCGAGCCCGAAGAGCCCGACCTTCTATGAGGATTCGATCAAATCGCTCGGGCAGTTGCGCTCGCTCTGCAAGCAGTGCGTCACCTACATGCAGCGGGCCGATCAGATGATGGACTCCCTGCACGGAGTCGGTTCGAACCTCCATTCGGCTGGCGTCCTGCCCAAGCTGATGAAAGGAAACGTCAAAGAGCTGACGACAGGAGATTGGGCCTCGCTGTTGATGGCCTTCCTCAACTCCCCGATCTCCGGAGCGATCTTTGGCGGTGGCGGTGGTGGTGCAAGCGGCGAAAGTGAAAGTGCTGCAGAAAAGCCGGCGCAAGACGGGGAAGCGAGCTGATCGCACCCCGTCATTTTTTGTGCGGAGGAGCATGTTGTGACCTGCTCGATTCGGGTGAGGGAGCGTGAGGATCTAAGGGCTATCATTGAAACTCCGCCTGACAAGCAACAAGGAACTGCTCTCGTCCCTGCGAGCAGTTCCTTGTTGGAGTGGCGATCAGTCTTTCGGCTTGATGAACTTTTTCATCTCTTTGAGCGTGGCGTCGTCCACTTTGCCGTTGCCGTATTTTTTTACGAGATCTTCGACGTTGGCAGTAGGCTTCCCGCCTTTCGTCGCATCCTTGTACGCTTTCATAAACATGTTCAGTCTTTCCTCGTTTACCGGAATCTTCAGCTGGTCGGCAAAGCGTTTCGCCATATTCTTGACATTTTCCGCATCTTGCCACTGATCGGGCGTTGTCTTGTGCACCTCGTTGAGCATGCCGAGCAGACCGCCTTTGTTCACCGTCTTCAGCCGATCTTTCAGTTGGTCCCCGAGACTTGGAGGCTTCGCTTGCGGCTGCGCAGCGCCAGACTTCTGTCCTTCGCTCCGAGTTTTCTTCCCCTTTTTCGCCAAGTTCTACACCCTCCCGTTCTCTTGTGAAATCACTACTATAGTATGGTAGAGCCCTGCTGAACGAAACGGATGCCTCCGCCCATTTTTGCTCAGATACTGCCTGTAGGGCGCAGGCGGGCATGGAACCTCACCGCTTGGAAAGGCTATGGGGTGGGAGGTGTGGCAAGCGATGAACAGATTTTGGACATTTGTCGAGCGCATGAACCTGATGCTGTGGATCGCGGTGATCTTCTTCTTTCACCTGATCCTCTATCTGACGCTGGGGACGGCTGGCTGGCTTTTCGCTACCCTGCTGGCGACGGCAACCTACACGGCCGCTCTGTTGCTGTTAAAAGCGTATGTGCGCAGATCGAGCAAGCGGGGGTGATGAACCCCCGGTTTGTTTGAAATGATTAAACTTCCTCAATCCCCACAGAGTAGACGCTCCTTCTTACCTTCAGCCACCAACGATGCACCTCCTCGGTCAATTCGTTACTTCAATACTCCCAATTCCGCATGCTGATCCCTAAAGATGAAGATGAGTTCCTCACCAGTTCCGCTTTCTGAAAATCTATTGAAAATACTAACTTATTCAGGGACAATAGAAGAAAACAATTGATCGGACGAGGAGCACAATCGATGTACGATATCATTGATGTTACGCAATGGAAACGTTCAGAAGAAAGTGCGTCAGGTTCCAAAGATAAAGAATGGCGAATTTGCCCTTCGACGGGCAGATATGGGCTGGTCAAAAAACCCGGTCTCCTGTTTGGAGGAAAACAGAGATCCGCAAAAGCCTCATACTGGGGAAGCTTGGTCGGAAAAAATAGCCTCGAATGAGGTGAGAAAGTGAGATCATCGACCGATCGCTTGATTTTGATGTGGAGCAACCCGGTAACAAAGGCGAACTGTAAAATCGGTTTATTGAGCAAATCGGATGCTGGCTATCAATTCAAATATCTAAAAGAGGATGTTCGAGCCGCCTATGATTTTGGATTTACCAATCTAGCTGGCTTCCCTGATCTGGATGAGGTTTATCGTTCCCCAAAATTATTTTCGGTGTTCGAACGCCGAATCCCAAGTGCTAGCCGTAAAGAGTTTAAAAACGTAGTTAAGAGCTTTCATCTGACCGAGTATCATGATCTTCAGTGGGAGTACCTGCGGGTTACCAAAGGGAGGCTAGCCACAGATCGGCTGTTCTTCTTGGAGCCGATAAAAATCGAGAAAAACGTTATCAATCTGGTGTTTGAAATCGCAGGATGGAAACCATTGAATCAAGAGCAAGATCTAATCCCGAAGGTTTTTCCGGACCAGACATTAGACTTGCGATTTGAGCCTGACAACCCGAGTGACCAGAAGGCAATTCGGTTGATGACACAAGAGGAAGTACCTGTTCGCATTGGGTATGTGCCAAAGCCTTACAACGATGCAATTCATTTTTGGATTCAAAAAAATATCAAATTCAACGCCAAAATTCAAACCTTCTTGACGAGAAGCAAGGCTTTAGACCTGTTGTGGCCTTAACAGGAAAACTTCCGATGGATCGCAATTTGAAAAGCTTTCTTCCCAAGATGGATGAGTTTATTCAAAAAGCTGATCTCCCAGCAGAATCAGGCTTTTAAAAAGTGGAGTGGTATCTACCAACTCCCTTTTTTGTTCATCGTTTCATAAAAGGCCGAACAGAAAAAGCGAAAGACGGTTCACATTCTTCATCATCTGCGAGCCGTCTTTTCTTCTACTCTCCTCCTTCATCAACCGATCAAGTCATAATATCGCCATCATCACTCCTCGAGCCTTTGTTCGTAAAGATCCTTCAGGAATTTTGTTTCTTCTTCCCTGGCAATCGAAACAAGATGAAAACTAGCATCCAAAAGATCGCACCGTTGATCGTTTGCGACATATCGCCTGTCAGCAATAGACTTGAAAACAACCCGAGCAAGATACTGATCACAACTTCAAACAATCTTGCCATCTGATCTCCTCCTTTTCGTCCGAAACGGGCGGCATGTTTTGAATTAGATGCACCTTTATGACGATACCGCTCTTACTCACACATATCCACCATTAGATGTATAAATAACAAAATAACCATTACAATATATTAAAAATAAACCAACAGCATTTATTATGCTTCCATCAAACTTAACGTGATGATGGGTTTTTATTTTGATATATTTTCTTTGTGTGATATTATTATCATAAATATACAAAATAGAAAGGCTGTGCATTATGTCAAATCAGTATAAGTCTATTCTGAGCATTCTTATGGTAGGAGTGTTCACTTTATCTTTTACACTAGAAGCATCGGCATACGAGTTAATCGGCCACAAGTTAACACAAGCTCCATATAATAGGTACTACTGGAACGACACTGTTACCACAAATCTTGGTGGATTCAATGCAAAGAATAACTGCGACCTTGCTGTATCAGCGTGGAGCAGCTCACCAAATACGAAGATCTATCTTCACAAAACTACATCTCAGGTAGAGTCAATCATGGATTTCCATTCAATTTTCAAAGCTGATGCAAATGAGCTGGGTTGGATTGTGTTCTTTAATGGGAGCACTCAGATACAACCCTCCGTTTCAGATTACAGTTGGGTCAAAATGCACATTAACACGAATGGAAACATCAATTGGATGCAGGATCCTACTAGCTATAAGTACGTTGAGGCGAATGGAAAACAACAACATGTTTGGGCTCATGAAGCAGGTCATGGTTTTGGATTAGATCACGTGTGGGCTGCAAGTTGGAACGCGAATGTCCTTATGACCCCTACTCCTAGCTCCTATTATAATTATGGAACTAAAGGACCTAAAGATGATGAGGTAGCCGGCGTCCAAGCAATTTATGGGAAACTATATTGAATAGAAAGGATGTGTTTTATTTGAAAAAAAAGATATGGTTTCCTATTGCATTTGCTCTCATTGTAACAACTCTAGCACTCGTCATAACTTCAAACGATCAGTTCATTGATCAGCCAGAGTTTGTCACTGAAGCGACCCATCCCACCCTGAGTTCCCACGGTAACTACGAACGGCTTTTTAAAAATGTTGAAGAAATCTACCAATTCTCCGATCTAGTGGCCGAGATCACAGTAACAGACCAGGAATCACTTGAAGGAGATGTGCCGACAGCTGTTCAAACCCGCTCGGCCGTTCAAGTTAATAAGGTATACAAAGGTTCGCCTGACCTGAAATCGATCGTGATCACAGAGTCGGGAGGCATCACCGACCTGAGCAAAATCAAGAAAAGTTTTGACACGAGCAACCAGAATCAAGGTTTGGTTGAAATCACTCCGGAAGGCTCCCCAGTGATCAAACCACAGAACACTTACCTTGTCTTTTTAAAAGATACAAAAGATGCATACTGGGGCTACACAATTTCTGGCTCAATACAAGGCAAGATCCGTTTGAATGAATCCAACATGAAAGGCGTCATCACCGTTCAAAAGGACGAGTATGAGAAATCGAAAGACCTGTTCTTTCTACAACGCGATTACGCGGGAAAGGACAAAACAGAATTGGAATCGAAACTCAGCAAGTTAAAACAATAACCCCACAATTCCCCACTCAAAAAGACCGTTCACAGCGCTTCTCCACTGCGAACGGTCTTTTCCACTCACTTTCTTAGTCAGCCCTTATGCAGCCGATCGCCTACTATCGGACGACCTCGCTCGCTTACTTCTTCGCCTTCAGCCCCGCATAGGCGAGCAGCGCCCAGCCGATCAGGAAGCAGACACCGCCGAGCGGCGTGATCGCGCCCAACCAGCCGATGCCGGTGACCGCGAGCAGGTACAGGCTAGCGGAGAACAGCACGATCCCCGCTTGGAACAGATAGCCCGCCGCTTTTACCGCCTTTTGGCTTCCTAAAAACTGCGAGAGCACGGCGACGATCAAAATGGCCGTACCGTGCAGCATGTGATACTGAACGCCCGTCTTCCAAACATCAAGATAATGGTCGGTGATCTTGCCCTCCAAACCGTGTGCGCCAAACGCGCCGAGCGCGACCGAGAGGAGCACGTTGATCGCGCCGATCATCACAAACAGTCGTAACATGGGTGAGTCCCTCGTTTCTTCGTTCTGTCCTGCCGCTCACAGCAACAGATCCTCTTTGATTTCAAAATGAGCTTTCGCCAACACCTCGATCAGATATTCGGTCGGGGTGGTCGCCACCTCTCTGTACATCTTGCGGGTGTACAGATGGCGAGCGTTGGGAAGCTCCCGTTTCAGTTGGGAACGCATCTTGTTGCCAGCATCATCCGCGTCGACCAGAATAAAGACTTCTTCTTCGGCTTGCAGAGGCAAGATCAATTCCTCGATCTTCTCTTCAGAGAGCGTTCCGTAGGTGCAGATCACTTCTACAGGTTCTGCGAGCAGTTCCAAAATCCGTCGTTTGTCAGTCTTTCCTTCGACGATGATCACTTTTCGGACAACATGCATAGTCTACCCTTCTTCCTCTGAAGTGGCAATCGGGCTCTCTTCGCAGGAACACCAATCGCTCCAGCTTCTTATCCCCCGCGAACAGTGAGGCTCGGAGGGGTTACCATACAAAAAGGTGACGATTCGAAACAGCGCGTCAGAAGCTTCCCAGAGGAGGCCCTCCCTCATGCAACAGACTCCCCTTGCTACACCCAGCAGCAAGCCCGGATCAGAACACCGTAAGCGATGAAGCCCTAACGTCGTTGCTTGCTGTTTGTTGGCAGTCGTATGGAAATATCAAGTTATTCATGAGAAGCTCGTCTTGGTTATGATCTGCCTTTCACAAATTGACCAGCCTGTTGCCGATCTCGAACTACAGCTCCCGAATTGTTTGCCCCTATCAGCATGAAAATATCATATTTATAGCTTCTCATCCACAACTGGTGCCGGCTTCTTGTGAACACTTTCCCAACATCTCGCTCACATCCTGTTGCACCGTATCCCTAAATGACCGCGACAACCTCCCCACCGGCAATCTGTCACAGCTCTCACTCTCAGGCACCGCAGAGCCGCTTGCTCCTGCTTTCCGCTCGTCGGGATCGGGCTCTTTCCGCAAGAACGCCGATCCCTGCACCTACCGCTCCTCCACGCGCCGACAAACCTGCATGTTCAACCGATTCCAAAACAAAAAAAGGGGATTTCGACCAACGCAAGCGGAATGCCTCAAAGGACATGCCGCTTGGTGTGAACCCCCCCCCCCCCCAAATGTTATGTGCTTACCCTCTGAGTTGCTTCGCCAACTCCGAAAGTTTTTTGCTTGCGAGGAACTGCTCCATCTGCCGTTCAGCATCGATCACCACCTGTTGGATCAGACACTCGTTGCCATGATTGAAACTGCATTCAAACAGCGAGGCTGTGCCTTCGATCGCATGGATGACATCCAGAAAGGAGATCTCCTCCTGATTGCGTTTCAGCCGATATCCACCATTTGCGCCCGATACGGAGTGGATCAATCCCGCCTTGACCAATTTGGTCAGCATCTTGGACAGATAGGTTTGAGAAACGCGAAGCTTTTCCGCTAAAAACTGGACGCTTACAGGTTTATCCGATGCCTCTGTGACCAAGTACAGCATGACATGAAGCGCATAGTCGGTTGCCTGTGAAAACTTCATCGTACACCTCTATTACGGATTTTGATTACCCATAATAAAGCTGATTGACGCAAAAAGCAAGTGCGTGCGCTATTTTCTGTGATCGGCGATGAATCGCTTCAACTCCTCGATCCGAACCACTCCGTTAATCGTAGCGATCGGTTCCCCATCTTTGAACAGAATGGTCGTCGGAATGCTCATGATTCCAAAGCGGGCGGCAGTATCTGCATTCTCATCAACATTTACTTTGAGCGTCCGCACCTCAGCACTGTATTCCTGATCAAACGCTTCGAGGATCGGTCCAAACATGCGGCATGGCCCACACCAAGTTGCCCAAAAGTTGACCAGAGTAAGCCCTTCGCTCACCAGATCCTGTGCAAAGGTAGTATCTTTAGTGTGACAAATCGTCATCTGCATCTTCCTCCTATTCATAATCTCTTTCTCGTCAGTCCCACGCCACGCAATGTCGCTTCACAGTTTCCTGAAGCTACAGCTCGCACCGTATGGAAAGCTAACTTTTTCCGGATGAAGCTTCCCAAACGGCATTCCTTCGCGATCGCACTTCCTGTAACGGCCTACTGCGAGGAAAAATCCTCTTCGAACAAATCGGCGCAGACGGCCATCGCCGCTTTGCTGCCAGAGGCGGCAGCATAGATCACCTGGGAAGGCCCCACATACGCGGCGTCTCCTGCTGCATAGAGACCAGGAACGCTGCTCCTGCCCATCTCATCGGCAACGATCCCGCCATGATTTGTGGTCTCATACCCCAATCGGTTGGCGAAGGCAGCTTTGGCAACCCATTTCGGCCCGATAAATCCTCCGCTTCGCAAAATCGAAGTACCATCAGCAAACCGCACCTGTTCCAACAGACCATCCTGACCCTCGAACGCTTCGACAGGTGTTTCGATCAATTGAATCCCCTTCGACTCCAGCAGATTTTTTTGTTCTTCGGTAAAGGGTGCGTGACCGTTCGTACACACGATCAAATCTTTGCTCCAGTTGTAGAGCATTTTTGTCAGATGGAAAACCCGTGCGTCCTCCGAAACGATCACCAGCGGCTGATCCCGCAGTTCCCACCCATCGCAGAACGGACAATTGAACAGGCTTTTTCCGTAAAAATCATGCAGCCCCTCGATGTCGGGGAAAATTTCCTTCAATCCGGCAGCCACGATCAATTTTCGCGCCTGAGCAGATTCTCCGGCCAGCGTCTTGATCTCAAAACCATTTTCCAGTTTGCGAATGTCTGTCACTTCGTCCTCGCGCTGGGTGACGGACGGATATCTCATCACCTCCTCATAAGCGATTCGCCTGAACTCGGCCGGTTGAATACCGTCTCTGGTGATAAATCCGTGCGAAGCGTGCGTCACTCCATTTCTCGGCTGGTTATTATCGAACAACGCTACCGTTCGTCCCGCCCTGCCAAGTACCAGCGCAGCATTTAGCCCCGCCGGACCACCACCGACAATTGCGCAATCGTACATCATCATCTCCACCTTTCATAAGAAGATTTTATAGACTCTTTATATCCATAATTAAAACAAAGAACGACTTGAGAGCCTACGATTTGTTGTGGCACTTCGAGAGAAGCATAGTGGTCGCTTGCTTCAAGCGTTCGATGTCATTTCGATCTTATTATGGATCTATAATGTCTATAATATCCACGAACTAAATACATGTCAAGTATTGCTCCTCAGCCCGATTTTCCAACTGCCATTCAACTATTGATCGACGTGGCTGACACAGCTTGAGAGTTACGAAGCTGGTGGAAAGCCATATCCAACATCCTCTGAAGAATGGTAGGTGCTAAAGTGAAAGGGAATTGAGAAAGATAATTGTAGGAAAATCATTCCATTTTGTAGAATTATGTTAGCGTAAATTTATTTTTATTCATCAATCAGATAGATAGCTTCGACGTTAGATAATTCGTACCCACCTGCGGAAGAAGAGACATAAAGAAAATCAAACAAGAAGGCGGTTTTAGATATGAAGTTAATGCGAGGACAAAAGGTATTTGTAAGCAAAAATCGATCTCTGAGCAACGTAAACTTGTATTTGGGATGGTCAGCCGGATCCCAGATGGACATTGATGGTGCCGCATTCCTGCTCACAGATCAAGGAGTGTGCAAGCGGGATGAAGACTTTATTTTCTACGGCAACCCAGCGAGTGTCGATCGAGCGGTCGTGCATGTAAAGCAAGAGGGTACTGATAAGGAGCGAATCGATCTATCGCTTCGTGAGTTACCTAGTGAGATCGTAAGGATCGCCTTCACCTTGACGATTCATGAGGGAGAAAAACTTGGACATTCCTTCAAAGACGTTTCCAATATATATATCCGACTGGTCGATCCAACAACCAACGAACAGCTGCTCTGTTACGAGTTCGGCGAAGATCTGCTGCAAGAAGCTGCAATCGTCGTTGGGGAGCTCTATCTGTATAACGGCGAATGGAAGTTTAGCACTATTGGTAGCGGCTTCAATGGTGGACTGGCAGCGCTGTGCACCCATTTCGGACTCGAAGTGGAGGAAGAGCAGGAAGCCAACACAAAAATTGTGAACCCCGCACTGTCTGAACAACCGTCTACAACAATTCCGATCACATTGGACAAACTAACTCTAACAAAAAAGGAGATAGTGTCCATTGCAAAACCATCTAAAGTGACGGCCAAGTTGCGTTGGGACAACGACAAAAAAGATCTTGATTTATATTGCTTGTATGTGACGAAAAATGGAACGAACGATAAAGTTTACTATCGGAAGTTAGGAGATGCAGCTACCCCTCCTTACATCACCTTGGATGGAGATTCTCGCCGCGCAGGGACGGAGACGATCACGATTCATTCGACCGCCGACCTTAAATATGTACTCTTTTGCGCATACAGTGCGTTATCCAATGGGTTTGGCAGTTTTAAAGCGATGAAAGCCCGCGCAGAAGTGGACAACCATGCTGGTCAAACAATTGTGGCGCCGCTTCTTGAGAAAAATAAGTTTTCCTATTGGGTAGCGATCGCTCATATCGATTTCACCGACAGTCAGCAAATGAAGATCAGCCACGTCGAAAGCTATTCGAAGTCATTCACAGAAAGATCTCCAAAATTGAACGATGACGGTACGTTTCAGATGGATGCAGGGCCCATCGAGTTCAAAAAGGTCAAGAAGTTTAAAAGTTAACATTGCATAACCCTTTCGATAACTCGCTCTTTTTACGTAGTTTCATGACAAAATGTTAAACGAGATTCGCAAAGAGGGCTGTGACAACCTGCCCACTGGCAGCAAGTCACAGCCCTCAAACTTCTCGCCCGTTCGAATTCTTGTACTTCCCCCATCGTTTTAAACCGCAGCGAGATATCCACCTGTGGTGGGCTACACAATTGGACGATCAACCTTCCTCCCTTTACCTTCTATACTCAAGGTGAAGCAGAGGAAAGGGTCGCCCTGAGCCGTCTACTTCTGACCGCCCCGTTTGTACAAAGCCAAACCGTTTATAAAACTCGCATGCCCCATCGTTCTGCTCATTGACATCGACTTGGAGATTGCTTCCCTTTAGGTCTTGGGCATGTTTGATCAATCGACTGCCAATACCTTTTCCGTGGTATTGGGGGGCTACGAAAAGCATCTCGATTTTCGTTCCATCAAGCCCAATAAACCCTGTCGGTTCTTGATCTCCGTTCAATTCCACCCAGATCTCAACTTCTCGTAATGCCCCATTTTGAACCAAGTTTCGGTAGAACTGAATATCCTCATCCGTCAAAAATGTATGGGTTTGGCACACAGCTTGATACCAAATCTCCACCAACCTATCGTGATCCTTTTCTTGAAAAGGGACGATTTCGCCCAACATACCTCATCCTCCAATCGTTTAAGTGTACGTTAGATAAATGCACTCCCAAACGGGTGACACCCGTTGCACCGTGAATGCCACGTAGGATAGACCAGCGCCCATACGCAACCACCTCACTTGGCTATGCTTGGGAGCATTTTGGGAGCGAGAAGCCCGCAGACGACGGTGCTCGCCCAACCATACTCGAGCCAAGGTGAATCCTCCACCTGTAGCTGAGCCAAGCCGAACACCATTTTGTACGATCATTTGCCTGCCAGCCAGCTCTTACAACCCACCGCCAATTCCTGAAGCTCATTAAATAACACGCCGGCATGGTAACCGTCACAAACTGCATGATGGAATTGTACCGATAGAGGCAGCAGTATCTTTTTGCCCTGCCCATGGTATTTTCCTAACGTAAATATGGGCAGTAAATAGGTTCCCTCAGTGTAGACATTCAGGTTAAATCCAGTAAAGCTAACCCAAGGGATGCTGGAAATCGGGAACGTGTTCGGCGGTTCGTTCGTGTCCGGGAATAACTGCTTCGCATTCTTGTACGTTTCTGTCTTCTGAAGGTAATGATCGTAAAACGTTTGAAATTCCTCGCTGAACGGAGTCCAAATACTTGAGAAATTCTTTTCATCCTCATGAAAGATGGTGAAGCTGGGAGACATACGATCCCAAACGCCCAATCGCCCCTCCGAATCAAAGCAAGTTCGGAATTCGCAGTGGCGATTCACCACCTTCGTAATCATATGGATCAAGGCTGGATATAACTTAATCCCCATGCACTTTAGTTCTGCTCGCAACAGGGTGATGTCAAGATCGGCCGTCATGCTGTAGGTACATCTGACATCGTGTAAATAATGTTCGTAATACGGTTTTCTGCTCCAACTATCAAGATCGATCGGATTGAAATTCATTTTTCGCCCTCCTAAAATTTTTTTATTTTTCAGGAGGGATCATCCACTGTTTTAACCATATCCGCATTCACATTCCTCGTCTATATTTGTACTGGCCGTTGATAGCTTCCGAAATTCCCCATCAAAGGCGAATTGAACTGTTGCACAAGTCACCTCGTATTGCTCTTGCCATAATAACATATTCCTTCTCACTGCATGTTATTGTCTGGAATATCTTGTATCCTCTGTTGTTTGCAACTGTTGAACGGAAAGCCCAAAAAGGGCCGCAACAGGTCGCTTGCCCATAGCCTACCGCAGCCCCTAAACCCGCGTCCGGCGCGGCTTCTGAGACTTTATTCTTCTCCCGTCGCAATGCACCCCCATGAGTCTTGGCGCCCTGCTAGTGTGCTTATCTGGCGGAGCTGTCTTCCACAATGGCAAAATTGTTGCTCTAATCCGATAAGGGTGCGTAACGTTTATAAATTCGCCATTTTTACCCCGTCCACCCCATTGCCACACTTACCCATTTTTATTATCCTCAAATTAAACCGACCATTCGGTTTAATTCATCCAAGGGGCCAAAGCGCATGAACAAGAGACTCTACGACGCGACACAGACCCGCAAGAAGCTGATCGACAGCGCGATGGCGCTATTCGCCCAGAAGGGTTACGCGGCTACTTCCATCGGCGACATCTGTGCGCATTCGGACTGCAGCAAGGGAAGCCTGTATTACCATTTCCACAGCAAGGAGCAGCTCTTTCTCGAATTGGCCGAGCATGCCTTCAAAGAGTCCTGGAACGTTTGGAACGAACTGTCCGCCCAGATCCCCTCCGTTCGAGAGAAGCTGTACGTTTATGCCGACTACTTCGTCGACCATCACAACAAGCCGCTCAACAAAGCTGGTGAGGAGTTCATCGCCAAGGTCGGGCCTCAGTCTGAGATCGGGATGAAGTTCTTCGCGATCGTCATGGGTGTTGTTGACGATTTTGAGAAGCTGGTCGCTGAAGGGATCGCCTCAGGAGAGTTCAAGAACGAGAACCCTAAGGAGCTGGCGTTTATAATCCTCAGCTATTATTCGGGTCTAAGCGACAGCCGCTCGTTCCTGGACCGGGAAGGCATGAAGAATCTGTTCCGCAAAGCCACCTCCCTGCTGTTGGAAGGCATTAGCCATACGTCACCCACCTAATCCGAAGGAGTGTATCCAAATGACCTTGTCGCCAACACAAACCGCATCCGCATCTCCGTCTCTCGGGCTTTTTGTCACCGCCGATTGTGAGGGTCCTGTCAAATTCTCCGTCCTCATTCCCGCTCACAACGAGGAGCAGTATCTCCGTGCCTGCTTGGATTCAATCGCCGCCGCGGCAGCCGCCTACCCGCAACAGGTCGAAGTCATCGTCATCCTCAATCGCTGTACGGACGCCACCGAGGCAATCGCCAACGAGTTCGGCTGTGTGACTCTGAAGAACGACAGTAAGAACTTGTCGCAAATACGCAACGCTGGCGCACGTATCGCCAGAGGGGAATATCTGGTCACCATCGATGCGGACAGCCGGATGACGGACGCGATGCTGACAGAGATCGATAAGAACCTCGCTTCCGGAATCTATATTGGCGGAGGCGTCGCCGGTAAATTCGAGCGCATGTCGCTGGGTATTATCGTCTCTGCCGCAATGCTCATCATCCCCCTGTTGTTCAAATACGGAGCCGTGTCTGTCGGCATTTTCTGGTGCCGCAAGAGCGATTTCGACGCGATCGGGGGCTTTGACGAGAATCGGCTGATGGCGGAGGATGCGGAGTTCGCCTACCGGCTGAAACAATGGGGCAAGCACCAAGGCAAGCGTTACGGCACCATCCGCAAAGCGCAGATGATTACGTCCTGCCGCAAGTTTGATAAGCTCGGCGACTGGGCGCTCGTACGCCACCCTTCCGTTATTCGCGCATATCTTCGCGGAACGGATCGAGCTTATGCCGACCAGACGTACTACGAGAATCAAGGGCGTTAGGCGAGCGTTACTTACAGGTATTCCAAATGCAATGCAAACTTTAATCTTGCTCAAGGGCCAGAGTCGGTCGCCTAGTAGCGGGCGGGTCGTCCCCGCCCTCTGCAACGGCGCTCCCAAGTGTCGCCAAGGAGATCGTTGCACATGGGGCTGGCATATCCTCGGAGGCGTTCCCGCCGTGTTGATCGGAACCCCTCCCCTGAGCCGCTCGCTGTTGAACAGAAAACCCAAAGAGGGCCGCAACAGGTCACTTGCCCATAACCTGTCACAGCCCCCTAGCCCGCGTCCGACGCGACCTCTCGTTTCTTACACTTCCCCCTTCGCGATCGGATTAGCCGGGGCAAGTCATCCACCTGTGGCTGGCTCAAGCCGAACGGAACGCCAACAAAAGGCCAAGTGAAGCAAGGTAGCACCCAGAAAGGTGGATGGGCTGGGTTGTGGACGGATAGAGCGCTGCAACGCTGTTGTTTGCAGCCTGTTGGCGGTTGTTTGCGTCTACCCTAATGTCGATTCAAAACGAGTTAAGTTATGAAACCAATTATAAGGTTAAATTGTCAATACAAACTCCATGGCTAATCGTTCTTTCTCCGCAATGTCGACGAGAAGCTCGGATGCAAGTCTTAGCTCCTGTTGATTTCCGGTTCTTCCCGCATGATCAATCGATGCCGAAACACCGTTCCACATCGGCGCGATTTCCGTAAACAGAAAGTATGCCTGCTCTAATTTAGAATCACCGAACAAATCCACGCATTCTTTTAGAAAATCTCTATACAGGTTTCGAAATAAGGCGCCGCCGGTCCCCGCTCTTTCCATCAATAAAGCGGTCAAACACAGATCTTTCTCTAAATCCTTGCTTCTAGAAGGCCAATTCAGGATTTCACCGCTCATTTTTTTGATTCCTTTATTGCCCATATTGCGGATAGGCGGATTCAAATAGTCATAAGCATTGTTGATAAGGGATGATCGTATGGCGGGTGCAAGCGGCGGAAGGGTATCCGTTTGCTCGATCGTAAAGGAGCGATTCCTGGAGCTCATGGGCCCCTTTGCGCTTCTTGCCATAGTTAAATTCGACAATCGCGTTGTCACGAGTCCGCCTTGTTGGCTTGTGTCTGCCATATAGGCATATTCGTCATCCATGCCATATATCACCGCATAGTGGGCTGCAAAGTGTATTTTGTTCGTAAAGTAATCTAAATAATACGAATCTAATTTAAGTCCCACAGGAATTCCACGGTCTATGCAGCTTTGCACGTTCTGCCATGCTTTTGTAACAGACGAGGTTTCTTGCACCCTGATATTCAAATTGAGCTGGGATGCTATGCAAGCAGACAGTTCATCAGGCTTTACTCTACCCCCAATAAAAGGAAAGTCCATTCTCTTCGAATCCCAATAAATGAATCCCAAACCTTGCCCTATACCGAATAACATCGGCTCCGATAATCGAACACCTTTATGTTGAAGGAGATTGCCCATCGCTGTCGTCTCGCAGTGTTCTCCCTGAAAAGGAGCAAAACCTTCAATCAACATGGGCATGTCCCTCCAGTTCCCCTGTTAGTTCACTGATCAGATTTGCGACAAATGTCTTTTCAGTCTCGATGAGACTCATCGGGTGAAAGAAAAGAGCCCTAACGTGCAATGGCAATCGATAGCCGCCTTGCGATTCATATTTCTGACCTAAGTTCCTCAATGTCTCCTCTAGAAAGTTCTGCCGTTTCCGCAAAGCTTCCACGGCTTCATTTTTCCCTATAAAAGGGAGAGCCGCAAGTCCGAGATCGAAACGGTTATCCCGTTCCCGTGCAGAAGCTAGGCTTACGATGATTTCATTCCTTAATGTTTCTATCCCCGCTTCCATCATGACATACGTAGACGGCACAGGTCCTTTGCCAGACTTATGGACGGACTCTTCGGATCGGATCAGTCGTTTGTCTTTCAGTTTCTGCAATCCGACGTAAATAGAAGTAGTACCTATATTCGCCCATTCCCTGTAGCCTCTAAGCTCTATTAACTTATTGATTTGGTACCCCGACGCTTGTTTGGATTCCGCAATAATTTGCAGCAACATAAATTCCACGTTGGAAAGAGAATTCATTGTTTATCTCCTTTTTATATTCCATACGCGTAATATAACACTAGTGAAATATAAAATCAAGAAGAGCTACCCTAGTAGGACGGTCGGACTCTTGCTCCCAAGCCAAAGACACCGCGCACGTTTGTGGATGGATAGACTGGACGAGCTTTTCAACAGTAACCTGTCCCAATTGTTGAACCGTGGCTAGCTCTGGGCCTGCTGCAACTGCTTTCTCCTGCTTCTTGTTTGCAAGCTGTTTGCAAACAAGCCCAAAGAGGGCCGCAACAGTCCGCCTCATGGCAACCTGTCGCAGCCCTCCAACCCGCGTCGGACACGGCCTCTCAGTTCTTACTCTTCCCCTGTCGCGATCGGATTCTCCTTGTACGACACCCAATCGCTCCACGAGCCGGCGTACAGCTTCACCTTGCGATGACCCGCTTCATGCAGAGCGAGGACGTTCGGGCAGGCGGTGACACCCGAGCCGCAGTAGACGATCACGTCCCGCTCCGGATCGAGCGCTTGGAAGCGCAGCTTCTGCTCGGCGGCAGACTTCCACGTTCCATCCTCGTTCAGCGACTCTTTCCAGAAGTGATTGACCGCCCCTGGGATATGTCCGGCCACCGGGTCGATCGGCTCTTGCAGCCCGAGGTAGCGCACGCCCTCCCGCGAATCGATCAGCAAGGTCTCCCCGTTGCCGAGCTTCGTTCGCACTTCCTCCATCTGCACCAGCATGTCAGACTGGCTCTGCACGGTAAACGAGGTCGCCGAAACGGGCGCGATCTCTGATGTCGTCGGCAAGCCCGCTGCTTTCCACGCGGTGAAGGAGCCCTCTAACACGGCGACTTTGTCATGCCCCATGTATTTGAGCAACCACCAGAAACGCGAGGCCATCGCGCCGCCTTGGTCATCATAGGCGACGATCTGGTCGTCGTTACCGATGCCGTGCTGACCGAGCTTGCGCGCAAGCTCCTCAAGGTCTGGCAAGGGATGGCGCCCCCCGTGTTCGCCGATCGGAGCGGATAGATCGCGCTCAAGGTCGAAGTAGACCGCAGCCGGCAGATGCTCCGCTTGATAGGCGCTTGCGCCCACATCCGGCTGTCCGAGCACAAAGCGGCAATCGACGAGGCGCACCGCTTTGTCATCCAATCGTTTCGAAAGCCACTCAAAGGATACCAAGTTGGAAGTCACAGCTCATCACATCCTCATTCTTCATCTTATTCCCATTGTCGCACACGGGAAAACCACCCGCAAGACGGGTGGTCTCCTGTTCGAAATGTATTAACGCTTCGGACGGATGACGACCTGGTCGCGCAGCAGGTCTGCCACATGCGGTTTCAGGCCGATCGCCTCCACAAACTCCTCGACCGATCCGAACCCGCCTTTCGTCTCGCGGATTGAAACCGCCTTCATCGCAAGCACGGCGCCAACCTTGGGCAACCTGGCGATCCGCTCTCGCGGATCGTGGTTGATGTCGACCGGGCCTTCTGCCGATCGCTCCGCAGCTGTTAGCGCAGGTGTTTGCGCCGGCCGGGTCACCTCCGCCAGCTCTTCCTCTAGCGTCGGCGTCATCAGCGCATCGCCCTTCGCCGCCTTTGTCGCAGCCCGTGCCTGCTCCCCAGCTGCGACCGCCTTGCGCGAAGCTTCCTCCGCGTCGACGTCGCTTGGCTCGGCAGAGACGGGAGGCTGTCCCGAAGCTGTTGACCGGCCTTCACCCTGCTGCGCCGATCTGCTCTCCTCCTGCAAACTGCCCTCCGCTGTCTGTAAAGGCTTCTGCTCAACACCTTTCTGTGGTGGCTGAACGCCCGCCTGCGACCGCTCGATCGCTGCGAGGCGCAGCAGATAGTCTTTGCGCGCGATCCACGCGTGCAGCATGCCGCCCACCCAGGTGCCCAGAATCACATACAGCCAGATCTCCCCTAAAAATGTATGACGCTCCTTCGGATCGAAATAGCTCATCCCGTAGAGGAAGATCGCAAAGTACAGCAACCCCCACACCGCCCAGCCGACCCGCTTGCCACGCAAGGCGATGTACAGAAAGGAGATCCAGGTGAACATTCCGAAAAAAATGGTCCAGATCATCCAAATCGAACGGCTCCACTCCCAAGTGCTACCCTTCGTCGTGATGGAAGACATATGATGATACCCCACTTCATATTCATTAGTTTATTGATTATTCTCGCATAAAGTCGCAAGGGGAGAGAAGCGTCCAAAGTACTGGAAATCATAGAGAAACCCGGCTCCTCGGAGCCGGGCTTCAGAACTATATGGCACTATACGGCGGTCGTTTCGACCGACCCTTGTTGAAGCAGGTACATCTTATGGTACAGACCTTGCTTGGCGAGCAGTTCCTGATGCGTCCCGCGCTCCACGATCTCACCGCGGTGCAGGACGAGGATCAGGTCAGCATCCTGGATGGTGGACAGGCGGTGGGCGATCGCGATGGTGGTGCGCCCGCGACGCATTTTTTCCAGCGCCGCTTGGATCAGCTCTTCCGTCTCCGTATCGACGCTCGCCGTCGCCTCATCGAGCACGAGGATCTTCGGGTTGAGCGCCATCGTGCGCGCGAAGGACAGGAGTTGCCGCTGACCGCTGGAGAAGGTAGCGCCCCGCTCCCCGATCGGCTCGTCATAGCCGTGGGGCAGCTTCTGAATGAACGCGTCCGCTTGCACAAACTTTGCCGCCTCGTAGATCGCCTTGTCGGAGATCTTCTCGTTGTGCAGCCTGATGTTTTGCTTCACATCGCCGACAAAGAGGAATGGATCTTGCAACACCAACCCCAACCGGCTGCGCAACTCCTCGTCGGAGAAGGAGCGGAGCGGCGCCCCGTCGATGGTGATCTCCCCTTGCTCAATCGAGTAAAAGCGCATCAGCAGGTTGATGATCGTGCTCTTCCCGCTGCCCGTGTGTCCGACCAGCGCCACCGTCTGGCCCGGCTTGGCGACAAACGAGATGTTCTTCAACACCGGCTTGCTGCCATCGTAGGAGAAGGTCACATCTTTAAACTCGATCAAGCCCTCGCCGACCGCAGGGTCGTCATTCCCCTCTTGCGTCGGCGCATAGCGATCTTGGTCGAGCAGCGCGAACACGCGCTCCGATGCGACCAGCGCTTCTTGCAGCTGCGCCAGTCGGAACATCATCTGGTTGACCGGCTCGAAGAAGCGGTCGAGATAGTTGAGGAACGCGTAGACCACGCCGACCTGCACATAGGTGGTCAACGACTCCACCCCGAAGAACGAGAGGATCAGCATCAGCCCGAAGATGTAGAGCAGGTCGACCATCGGGCGCAGGAGCAGGCCGTTGATCTTCAGCCGCTTCATGCCCGCCTGGTAGTGCTCTTCGTTCGTCTGGCCAAACTCTTTGCGCATCCGCTTTTCCTGATGGAACGCTTGGATGATCGTCATCCCCTGAATCGACTCGTTGAGCCGCGCGTTCAACTGGCTGAGCTTCTCGCGGCTCAGGTGGAACACTTTTGAGCTCACCTTGCGATAGAACCACATCAGGCCGAAGATCACCGGCGCTAAGATCATGTAGAGCGCCGCCAATCGCGCATCGAGGATGAACAGGCCGACCAAGATCCCGATCATCAGCACGATGTTCTGCACGAAGGTGGAGAGCACCGAGACGAACAGCTCTTTCACCGCCTCGGTGTCGTTGGTGATCCGCGAGACCAGCGATCCGCCCGGCGTGCGGTCAAAAAACTCTAAGCCGAGATGCTGTACTTTGCCAAACACGTCGATCCGCAGTTGGCGGACGATCCATTGGGCGATCTTGTGAAACGATAGGAGTTGAAAATAGTTGATCAACACAGCCGCGATGTGCAGCACCAGATAGCCTGCACCGAGCAGGACCATCATCTGCATGTCAAACTGCCGCGGGGTGAGATAGTCGTCGATAAAGATCCGCACCAGCTGCGGACCTGCCACATCGGCTGCCGTCGCCAGCGCGAGCATCGCGAAGGCGATGATCAGCGCCTTACGATGTGGGATCAGATAGCGGAGCAGTCTTCGCATGAGCATTGTTGGATACACCTCCTTGTTCGACGAGCGATTCGAGCTGTTGGTGCTGGTACATCATCGCGTACCATCCCGCTTTGCCCATCAGCTCGTCGTGCGTGCCGCGTTCGGCGATCTTGCCGTCCTCAAGCACGATGATCCCTTCCGCGTGTTCGATCGCGGAGAGGCGATGCGCGGAGATCAGGGTGGTCTTATTCTGTCGGTGCGCTTTCAGCGCATCGAGGATCGCTTTTTCAGTCTTCGCATCGACGGCGGAGAGCGAGTCGTCAAGAATCAGGATCTCCGGATTCATCAGCAGTGCGCGCGCGATCGAGATGCGCTGTTTCTGCCCGCCGGAGAGCGTGACCCCGCGCTCGCCGACCACCGTCTTGTAACCGTGCTCAAAGCGCAGGATGTCTTCGTGGATGCAGGCGAGTCGGGCTGCCTGCTCGACCTCCTCCATCGTCGCACCCGGTTTGCCAAACGCGATGTTTTCCGCCACCGTCGCCGAGAAGAGGAAATGATCTTGCGGCACATAGCCGATCGCCGAGCGCAACGAGCCCAGCTTGTAGTCATAGATTGAGGTTGCACCGATCTTCATGTCGCCATGCGTCACATCGAACTCGCGCAGCAGCAGGCGGAGGAAGGTCGACTTGCCAGCGCCCGTCTTGCCGACGATGCCGAGCGTCTCGCCCTGGCGCACATTGACGCGGATGTCCTGCAAGGCGGGGATCGTCTTTTCCGGATAGAGGAAAGAGTCGATCTGGTAGGCGATATCGCCGCTCGGCACCGCTTCGATCGCCTCCTCCTTGTGCCAGACCTCGGAGCGAATCCCGAGCAGCGCATCGACGCGATCGTAGGAAGCGCGTCCGCGCTCGACGATGTTGAACAGCCAGCCGAACGCGAGCATCGGCCAGATCAGGTTGCCGAGCAGGATCGTAAACTGGGTGAGCTGCCCGAGCGTGATGCGATCTTGCACCACAAAATAGGCGCCGAAGAAGACGGACAGGAAGAAGGAGATGCCGACGATCAGCGAGATGGTCGGATCGAACAGGGAGTCGATCTTCGCCACCGCGATGTTTTTCTCAGCGGTGTCCTTCGTCAGCTTTTCGAACTCCACCTTCTCCGGCTCCTCCTGACCGAACGCTTTGATCACGCGCATCCCGGAGATGTTCTCCTGCACCTTGTCGTTGAGCGTGGAGAACGCTTCCTGCGCTTTGTGGAAGCGCTTGTGGAGCATCGTGCCGTAGCGCGAGGTCGACCAGGCCATCAGCGGCATCGGCAACAGCGCGATCAGGGTCAGCTCCCAGGAGACCTGCACCGCCATCGCGATGACGACCGCACCGCCCATCGACAGGGAGTCGACCAGCGTCAGGACGCCGTCCCCCGCCGTCAGCTCGATCGCCGAGATGTCGTTCGTCGCGTGCGCCATCAGATCGCCGGTGCGCCGCTTGTGATAAAACTGCGGCGACAGGTTGGTAAAGTGTTTGTACAGGCGGTTGCGCAACAGTCTGCTCAGACGAAACGCCGCCCCGAAGATGAAGATGCGCCAAAAATAGCGCAGGACGTAGACGGTGACCCCGACGACGAACAGCAGGATCATCCATTTGGTCAGATCGCCAGACGTCAGAGTACCCTGATCGATCTCATCGACGATCACGCCGATCACATAGGGTGGAACCAGAATGAGCGCAGATACGAACAGCAGGATGATGATCCCCGAGCCGTACGCCTTCCTCTCCATCTTGAAATACCACCATAAATCGCGAAAAATGCTCATGATTTCTCAATTCCCCCCTCTTTCCCGATCAAAAAAGAACCATTGGCACACAGGCCTATGGCTCCTCGGGAACTACAAGAATACAAAAACCACAGGCGCGGACAAAACCTCTCCTGTGGTGATCATCAGCAACTCATATGTAGACATGATTATGGCTGAAGAATGAGTTCTTCCCACACGGGCGGTTCTGCGTCGATATGCAATTGTGTGCGGTTGATCAACATGCCTCTATTGAGCAAAACGGTCATTTGCATCGCGCGAACCTCCTTTCGGGAATTTAGAATGAATTGAGTATACCTGTTCGGGTGGTAGGTTGTAAAGCTGAATTTCACAACTTTTCCACTTTTTCTGTTATTACTGATTCTCCCCCCTATCTGTGCTACAATTCCATAGACGTATCTCTTGAACGAGGAGGGCTGCTCGGTGACGGTGAAAGTTCGTCCTTATACGCTTGCCGATTTTGATGCGCTGCTCGACGTCCAGCGCGAGGCGTTCCCGCCTCCCTTTCCGGAAGAGCTGTGGTGGAAGCGCGAGCAGATCGCAGCACATGTCGAAACATTCCCACAAGGGGCGATGCTCGCCGAGGTGGACGGCGTGGTCGCAGGCTCGGCGACCAGCTTGCTGATCCGCTATGATGGCAAGCCGCACACCTGGGCAGAAGTGGCCGACGATGGATGGATTCGCGGCAGCCATCGCTCAGACGGGGATAGCCTGTACGGGATCGACGTCTGCGTGCGCCCGACGTTTCGGGGAAAAGGCGTGGCCAAAGCGCTGTATCAAGCGCGGCTCGACCTGGTTCAGCAGCTCGGCCTGACGCGCTTTTTAGCCGGATGCCGGATTCCACACTTCCATCAGCATGCCGACCGGATGAGCGCCGAACAGTATGTGGAGCGAGTGGTCAGCGGTGAGCTGTACGATCTGGTGCTCTCGTTTATGCTCAAGCAGGGCTTGCGTCCGCTGCAGGTGATGGATCAATATTTAGAGGATGAAGAATCTTTGAACAAAGCGGTGTTGGTCGAATGGCGCAACCCGCATCGATAAATGGGACTGGGGGAGTGAGGCGATGACAACTCCGTTGGTAGGAACGGTGACCTATGAGATCTGTCCGCTGCAATCGAAAGAGGAGTATTGGCAGGCGGTACACATGCATGTGCACTCTGCAGCGCGACAACATGTGAAGCTGTTGGTGTTTCCGGAATATCAGACCGCCCACCTGCTGGCGCTGATGCCGGTGATGTCACACGCGGAGGCGGTCGCCTATCTCGATAGCTTGACCGAAGAGTATGTGGAGGGGTTCTCCAAGCTGGCGCGGGAACATCAGATGACGATCCTCGGCGGAACGCACATCGTCAAAGAGGGCGATGGGTATGTGAACAGAGCGTACCTGTTCTATCCGGACGGTCGCATCGCGACGCAGAACAAAGTGCACACCACGCCGGAGGAGCGCAACGTTTGGCACCTGAAGCCGGGCGAGTCGTTCGACATCTTCGAGACCGAGGTGGGCAAGGTGGCGATCCTGACCTGCTATGATATCGAGTTTCCCGAGACTGCGCGGATCGTGGCCGACCGCGGCGCGGAGCTGATCCTCTGCCCCTCCTACACCGACGCGGCTGCCGGATTCTACCGGGTGCGCTACTGCGCCCAAGCGCGGGCGGTGGAAAACCAGCTGTTCGTGGTGATGAGCGGCTTGGTCGGCAGCGTGCCCGGCGTGGAGCAGATCGACATGGCCTACTCGCAAGGCGCCGTCTTTGCGCCGTGCGACTTCCCGTTTCCCGCAAACGGTCTGCTGGCAGAAGGCGTGCTGAACGCGAGCATGGTGACGACCGCTCCTGTCGATCTGCACGCGCTGCAGGAGAACCGCACGCACGGGAACGTCTCGCCGTTTTACGATCGCAAGCCGGATGTCTATGCGGCCTGCGCGAGTGCGAACATCCTGCCTTGACCCGCTGCACGATCCTGACGGCGCCGCTCGTCAGATCAGCGGGGCGGATCGGCGCCTCACTTTTGCCTGCTCGGCTCACGAGCAGGCTTTTCCTATACATCCGTAATGTTCCTTACTGCAAAAAAGGAAGTGGCTTTCTATACTGATAGCGTGAAGAAAGCGGTGCGAGGGTACGATACAAGACAAGGAGGAGATGGAGAGATGGCATTTCAGGTGACGATTTTTTCAGACTACATCTGCCCTTTTTGTTTTGTCGGCAAAGGGGTTTTCCAGCAGTTACAACAGGAGTTTCCCATCGAGGCGACTTGGAGGAACATCGAGATTCATCCCGAGACGCCAGTAGGGGGAATTGCGCTCGCCGATAAATTCCCCGGCATGGATCTTCAGGCGACGTTTGACAACTTGCGCCGTGCAGGCGCTCCGTACGGCATCCAGTTTGGTCAGGTCGATCGGATGCCTAACTCTCGCCTGGCGATCGCAGCCAGCGAGTTTGCCCGCGATCACGGTTCCTTCGAAGCGTTTCACGCGCGGGTGTTCGCCGCCTATTTTACCGAGGGTCGCGACATCGGGGAGCTTGACGTGTTGCTCGACATCGCGCGCGAGATCGGGCTGGATGTCGAGGCGCTGAAGGCTGCGCTTGCGACGAACGCCTATCAGGAGCGGATGCAAGCTGCCCAAGAAGAGGCGTACCGCTCCGGGGTGTCGGGCACGCCGACCTTTTTGATCAACGGCAAGTACCGGCTGGTGGGCGCACAGCCGATCGAGTCGTTCCGCAATGCGCTCAAGCGCATCGAAGAGGAAGCGTCCCGTGGCTGATCCTGTAGAAAAACAAGCGCTGTGGACGCGAGCGTTTGTCGTCACTTCGATCTCGAACTTATTTCTGTTCCTCAGCTTTCAGATGTTGATTCCCACCCTGCCGATCTTTGTGGAGCGCATGGGCGGCGATGCGACACAGGTCGGGCTGGTGATCGGCGTGTTCACGATCTCCGCGCTGTTGGTGCGACCGTTTGCCGGAAAGTGGCTCGATACGATCGGTCGTCGCAACGTGCTGCTGATCGGGCTCTCGCTGTTCATCCTCTCGGTGGTCGGCTATTACTGGATGACGGTCGTGTCGCTCGTGCTGTTGATTCGCGTGGTGCACGGCTTCGGCTGGGGCATGACGACGACCGCCTACGGAACGATCGCATCTGATATCATCCCGCCCAAGCGGCGCGGGGAAGGCATGGGCTACTTCGGCCTGTCGTCCAACCTGGCGATGGCCTTGGCGCCGCTCTTGGGCATCTGGCTCATGGATTCGTTCGGCTTCGGCTATGTGTTCAGCATCTCGACAGCGCTCGCCGTGACCTCGATGCTGCTCTCGCGGCTGATCACGATCCCGCCGCCGATCAAGCGGGACGTCATCCCCGATCAGGCGGGTGCGAAGCGCGAAGGGCTGTTTGAGAAAAAGGCGTTTTTCCCCTCCTTTCTGGTGATGTTTCTGGCGGTCTCCTACGGTGGCATCGTCAGCTTCATCACGCTGTTCGGCGCTGAGGTCGGGATCGCAAACGTCGGTTGGTACTTCTTTGCCAACGCTCTGATGGTGATGTTGGTGCGCCCGTTCGCCGGGGTGATCTTCGACCGCAGAGGACATGCTTGGGTCCTGCTGCCCGGGGCGCTGCTGACAGCGACCGGATTGCTGGTGCTCTCCTACACCGACAGCTTGACGATGCTGATCATCGCAGCGCTCTGCTACGGAGCTGGGTTTGGCGCCGTGCAACCCTCTCTGATGGCATGGACGATCAACCGCGTGCCTCCACATCGGCGCGGGGCGGCAAACGGCACCTATTTCTCCGCCTTCGACCTCGGCATCGGCGCAGGCGCGATGCTGCTCGGCACCGTGGCGCAGCTGACCTCCTATTCGATGATGTATCGCCTTTCTCTGCTGTTGGTCGCAGGGTTTTTGGTCACCTACCTCATCTATCTGCTGCGCGGAGGCAAGATCAAAGAAGCTGCTTCCGAATAGAAAAAGCTGGCGTCTGCCTCCTTGCAGATCGCCAGCTTTTTTTGTTCAGCAGACCTGTCCGCCGCCGATGGCGAGATCCTCCTCGGTCGTCGCCGCCGTCCGCACTGCGATCGTCAGCCCTTCGACGATCTGAGCGAGCGCCATGCTGGGCTGACCGGGCTTGACCACCGCCTGTTCGGGCAAGAAGGGGATGTGGATAAAGCCGCCGCGCAGCTGTGGGTAGGCGGTGGCGATCAGGTGGGACAGGCCATAAAAGATGTGGTTGCAGACAAAGGTGCCCGCCGTCTGCGAGACAGATGCGGGGATGCCCGCCTCGCGAATATTCTGCACGATCGCTTTGATCGGCAGGGTCGACCAGTAGGCGACCGGCCCCCCTTCGATCACCGGCTGGTCGATCGGCCGATTGCCCTCATTGTCGGGGATGCGCGCGTCGTCGATGTTGATCGCCACGCGCTCCACCGTGATGTCGCTTCGCCCTCCCGCCTGTCCGACGCAGATGACCAGATCGGGCCGCTCGCGCTCGACCAGCTCGCGAAGCTTGATGATCGCCTTGCCGAAGACGGTCGGGATCTCGCTCGTCATCAGCGCAACGCCTGCGATCTGCGCCCCCTCAAGCTTCCGCACCGCCGCAAGCGCCGGGTTGACCGACTCCCCGCCAAACGGGTCAAATCCTGTGACCAACACTTTTTTCATGCTCTATCCCTCCTGTAGAAAAACTGCTCCCTGTATCGAAGCTGATCCGAATCCTATAAAAAGACCAAGAAGTACATCAGAAACACGTTGATCAGCAGCAGCAGCACCGCGGTCGGGAATTGCGCTTTGATCACCGCATTTTTATCCGGCAGATCCAACAGGGCGGCCGGCACGATGTTGAAGTTGGCTGCCATCGGGGTCATCAGCGTACCGCAGTACCCGGAGAACATGCCGATCGCCGCCACCACGGCCGGATTGCCCCCATGCATGCTGATGATCAGCGGCAGGCCGATCCCGGCGGTGATCACCGGAAAGGCGGCAAACGCGTTGCCCATGATCACCGTGAACAGCGCCATGCCCACACAGTAGGCGACGACCACCAAGAAGCGGTTGTCCACCGGGATCGCCCCGCTGACCAGGTCGGAGATCACCGCGCCGACGCCAGCTGCGCCAAACAGCGCCCCGAGCGTCGCCAGCAGCTGTGGCAACACAGAGGCCCAGCCGATCGCATCGACCAGACGGCGCGACTCGGCGATCGGCTGCAGCCCTTTGGATCGCGTCATCATCATGCCGACGATCAGCGCGATGATCGAGGCGACGCCGAGCGCCACCAGCGTCACATGCTTCTGATCGAACAGAAAGGCGCCGCCGAATTGCAGATCTTTTAACCACACGGCGCCGATGATCGTCACCAGCGGGATCAGCAAGGCGGGCAGGAACAGCTTGTTGCCGAGCCGTTTCGCGCTCTCCTGCCGCTCCTCCGCAGTCGTCTGCTCATAGCGCCCGAGCCGAACGCCGCCAAACCCTGCGATCAGCACCATCACGATCACCAAGATCCCCATGTACAGCGACGGGATCAGATTGCCGAACAAAAACGTGATCGCATACAGCCCCCAAAAGGCCCCGGTCAGCAGTCGCCTCGGGTTGCCGCGATCCCGAACCGACATCACGGCGATCACCGCCAAGAAAATCCCCGCGACATAATAGATCAGATCGAGCGAGATCCACATCTTCGATCACGCCTCCTTCTCGGTGCGCGACTCGTCCGCGACCCGCTTGATCTTGCGGTCGAGCATCACCAGTCGCGTCGAGTGGATCAAAAAGGCGGCGACCGCTGTGGGAATCCCCCAGACGGCGATCTGCAGCGGCTCCATCCTGATCCCGTATTCATTGAAAAAGCCGACCATCAGCAGGATGGCGCCGATCGCGATGAAGATGTCCTCGCCAAAGAACAGCCCGACATTGTCCACAGCTGCCGAGTGTGCGCGAATCTCATGGCGCACCCGATCGGGCAGGCGGCCATGCTTCGCCTCCGCCGCCCCTTCTGCCATCGGCGCGACCAGCGGCCGCACCATCTGCGCATGGCCGCCCAGCGAGGTCAACCCGAGCGCAGCCGATGCTTCGCGCACGAACAGATAGAGGATCAGCAGGCGGCCGGTCGTCGCCACCTTCACTTTTCCGATCAGGTTTTGCGCCTGCTCTTTCAGCCCATAGCGCTCCAGCAGCCCGATCACCGGCAAGGTCAAGATGAACAAGGACATGTAGCGGTTTTGCACAAACGCATCACCAAACGTGGTCAAGATCTTCTCAAAAGGCAGTTTGGCCGCAAGCCCAGTTGCCAGACCAGCTACTGTCACCACCAACAGCGGATTGAAGCGCAAGGCGAATCCGACGATCACGATCAATACGCCAATCAAAGTCAGCATGCTGTCTTCCCCCTTCTTGATGTCTCTACCTGCCGACCGAGTGAACTGTCCTTAGCTGCCGACCGCTCGGATCTCCACACCTGCCGCTTCCAGCAGGCGGCGAATGTGACCTGCAAACGCAAGCGCATGCGGCCCGTCGCCGTGGATGCAGACAGTGTCCGCCTGAAGCGACACATCGCTGCCCTGCTGTGCGCGAACCTTCCCCTCGCTGATCATGCGCACCACCTGGTCGGCCGCTGTCTGTGGATCGGTGATCAGCGCGTCTTCCTGCTTGCGCGAGGTGAGCGACCCGTCCACCTGATAGGTGCGATCTGCAAACACCTCCTGCGCCACGCGCAGACCGACCTGCTCGCCCGCCTTGATCAGCGCGCTTCCCGCCAAGCCGAACAGGATCAGCTCAGGTTGTACCGCATAGACCGCCTCGGCGATCGCCAGCGCCAGCGTCGGTCGCTTCGCCGCCATGTTGTACAGCGCGCCGTGCGGCTTCACATGCTGCATCGTCCCGCCTTCCGCTCGCACAAAGCCGCTCAGCGCCCCCAGCTGATAGACCGTCATGTCGTACGCCTCCTGGGCGGAGATCTCCATCTCGCGCCGGCCAAACCCGACCAGGTCGGGAAGGCCAGGGTGCGCCCCGATCGCGATGCCTTTGGCGAGCGCCATCTTTACCGTCTTGCGCATCACCGCCGGATCGCCCGCGTGGAATCCGCAGGCGATGTTCGCCGACGTGATATGCTCCATGATCTGCTCATCAGTCCCGATCGTGTACATGCCGAAGCTCTCTCCAAGATCACAGTTCAGATCGACTCGCAACACGATTCACACCTCCTCCGTTTTCATCTCGGTCAAAGCGCCGCCTTTGCAGCTGCTCACACCAGACGGCGCGGATGACCCCGCAGCAGCGCCCAGCCTCACAGCGCAAGTGCAAGCCGAAGCTTGGCCAAGTTCCGCTCTCGCTCCAAGAGCGCCGCATGCGCTTCCCCGATCGTCACTTGGCGAAAGCGCACGCTTCCCCCCGGCTTCACCTGTGCCAACAGCGGCAGGTCGGCGGTGATCACCTGCGCGATGCGCGGGTAGCCGCCGGTGGTCTGCCGGTCGGCGAGCAACAGGATCGGATTGCCCTCCTGCGGCACCTGAATCGTGCCGATCGACACCGCCTCCGAGATCAGCTCAAACGGCTTCGCAAGCTGGAGCGCCCCGCCTTGCAAGCGGTAGCCCATCCGGTCTGACTGCGGCGTGACCGCATACGCCTCTTGAAAAAAGCGCCTCCGGCTCGCCTCGTCAAACCGTTCGAACTCGCGCCCCAACAGCACGCGCACCTCCGGGGTGAGATCGTAGTTGGGAAAGATCTCCCACGCCGGAGACACAGGCTCGGCGAGCATCGGCGATCCGTTCGCTTTGACCCGCAAACGCTCGATTCGCTCCTCCTGCCTTGCTGTGCGAGCCCCAAGTTCCAACACGTCGTTGCTCTCTAGGGCACGGCCAGAAAATCCACCGATCTTCGCCCGCAAAAATGTGCTCTTGCTGCCCATCACCTGCGGAACGGACAGCCCGCCTGCGATCGCGAGGCATGCTCGACAGCCCGCCTTCGCCTGTTTCCATTCGAGGGTGCTTCCTGCCGCTACCCACACCGGCTGCCATTGCGGCACCGGCACGCCCTCGCGCGTCGGTGACAGATCACCGCCGCAGACCGCGATCAGCGCTTCCTCTCGAAAGTGCAGCGCCGGGCCGATCATCGTCATCTCCAACACCGCTTCCCGCTCGGCGTTGCCGACGAGCAGATTGGCCACCCTCAAGGCGAACTCATCCATCGCGCCGCTCACGATCACCCCGTGCTTCTGATATCCCTGCCGACCTGCATCCTGCACGGTGGTCAGCATACCCGGCTTTCTCACCTCGATGATCAAACGACCTGTCACCTCCCTCACGTTCTCCTCTCCCGTTGAAGCTCACTTCTGTTGCGCCGTCCATGCGGCGTACTCCTCCGCCGTGATCGACTTAAACCGCACCACATCGCCCGCCTGCAACAGGCTGGGCGGATCGGCGTCGGGCAGAAAGAGCGGGATCGGCGTTCGACCGATCAACTGCCAACCGCCCGGCGTCTCGATCGGATACACGCCCGTCTGCCGCCCGGCGATGCCGACGCTCCCTGCCGGAATCTGCAGCCTCGGCGACGAGCGGCGCGGGGCGGCGATCCGCTCCGACATGCCGCCCAGATAGGGAAAGCCGGGCGCAAACCCGATCAGGTAGACCCGATACTCACCGCTGCAATGGATGCGCACCACCTCATCTGCCGACAGACCGTTGCGCTCCGCCACCTCCGCCAAGTCGGGCCCGTACTCACCGCCATAGCAGACGGGAATCTCCACTTCCCGCGCCTGAAAGGAGCCTGCATCCGGCATCTGTCGCACCACCTGCTCCACCATGTCGCAAACGCTTTCATAGATGCTCGAAACATCCCCGCTCGCACCTTGACCGCACCGTCTCACACTTTGCATCACCAAGAGCGGATCATAATATACGGTCACCGACGTGAAGGCGGGCACCAGCTCGATCAGCCACGGAAGCGATCGCTCTTGCAGACACCTTGTCAACACCTGCACTCTGCGCTGGATCTGCTCGCCGATCACATCGCCGAAGTTGACGACCAGCGCCGCGTCCCCCAGCGGATATAGCTCATAAGCTTCCATCCCGCTCCCCCATTCCTAGCCTTGATACCCCAGTTCTCTGGAGATCGACAGCGCAGTTCGCTTCAGCTTCTCCGCCAGCTCTCCCAGATCATCCTGCTGGAAGCGCGCCTCCGGACCGGCCAAGCTGATCCCGGCGACGGCGCACCCCGCATGGTCAAAAATCGGCGCGGCCAGCGCTGACGAATATTCTTCCAGCTCCGAGTGAGAGATCGCATACCCGTTCGCACGCGCCTCTGCCAACACTTGCCGAAGCTCCCCTTTATCTGTCAGGGTTCCCCGAGCGATCGGAACCAACTCCACCCTTTGCAAATACGCTTCCAACTGCTCTTCCGACCAATGGGCGAGCAAAATCCGCGGACAGGCACCTGCGTAGAGCGGAGCGCGTCGCCCAATGCGCGTGTAGACCCGCACCGGCTTATCGGTCTCCATCTTCTCGATATAGATCGCGCAATCCCCATCGGGCAAAATCAGGTTGACCGCCTCGTCCACCTCATCGCGCAACCGCATCATGTAGGACCGCGCCACCTGCCGCACATCGAGTCGCTCCGCCACCAGCTGCCCGTACTGCAAAAACAGCAGCCCCAGCCGGTAGGAACCGTCCGCACTTCGCTCCACAAATCCCATCTCTTCGAGCGAACCGAGCATCCGATGGACGGACGACTTCGGAATGCCCGACAGCCGGACCATCTCCGGCAATGTCAACGACGCGTGTGCCAAAAAGAGTTCAAGCAGTTCTTTCGATCTCATCACCGTCTTATTCTTGCTTACAACCACATAGCTCACCATCCCGAATTTCGGTACATTCGTTTCATATTTCGAATCTACTGTCAGAAAGTTTATCACAATCGTAAATAGATTGACAAGAATCATCCTGCTCAGTTTCTGTTACAATGATAAGATTACGATAACAAAAGGAGCTGGTCCCCATTCTAAAAGAATTCAAAGAGTTTGCCGTCAAAGGGAACATCGTCGACCTGGCGATCGGTGTGGTGATCGGGGCGGCGTTCGGCAAGATCGTCACCTCCTTCACCAACGACATCCTCATGCCGCCGATCGGACTCCTGCTGGGCAAAGTGGACTTTTCCAACCTTTTTATCAACCTGTCCTCCACAGACTATGCAACGCTTGCAGAAGCGCAAAAAGCGGGCGTTCCTACGATCAACTACGGCCTGTTCCTCAACAACGTGCTCGACTTTCTGATCATCGCCTTCTCGATCTTCCTCGTCGTGCGCCAGATCAACAAGCTGCGATTCAAAAAGGAGGAAGCGCCAGCAGTTGCGACGACCAAAGAGTGCCCCCACTGCCTGGAAACCATCCCGATCAAAGCGAGCCGCTGCGGACACTGCACATCTGTCTTGCATGAAGAGCAAGCTTCGTAACACAAAAAAGCACGGAGCCTCGACAAGAAGCTCCGTGCTTTTTCATCTCTTCGCCAATGATCTAATAGGAGATCAGCGCTGCCATCAAGATCCCGGAAGCGATGCTCAGGCGGGATGTGAAGATCCCCACCGACACATTGCCCTTCGGAATCTCGGAGACCACTTTAAACGGCGTCACCAACTCGAACAGATAGAACACCGCCACTTGGAAGACGGTGCCCAGCACGCCCCAGATCACCAGGTCGATCAGGTTGAGCGAGTGAAAGATCACCGATGCCAACACGATCGCAAGGCCGATCAGCTTGCCGCCGAGATCGTGAGCGGCCGCCTTGGCTGCCGCGACCTTCTGCGGGTCGCTCAGATCTGCGCCCTCCGCTACGAGCTTATACTCTTTATAGGGCGTCGTGATCATGAACACGAACAGACCGAAGCCCAAGATCGGCAACGACACACCCAGATAGATCAAAAAGTTAATGATACTTTCCCATTGTGACATGAAAAAATCCTCCTCTCATCAGCATTTTGCTTCGATCGCAACAGGTAAAAAATAAGAAAGATTGCCTGTGATCCGCCCGCCTGCGCGCGCCCAGACGGCAGACGCTTCCCCGCCGATCCAGAACGAGCCGTAGAGCAGGTGACCGCGATAGGCGCCTTGTAAAGTCTCCACCTCGACCTGCTCCAGCTCCACCAGCTCCTGGTAGATCATCGGCTGCTCCCAATAGAACTCCTCGCCATCCTGTTCGATCGGCGTTCCATCTGCAGCATAAAGCGTGACCGCTCCCCCTTCGCGCCCGAAGATCGGTTTGGCCACATGCGGCTTCTGCCCGAGAAAGCGATTCTCCAGATAGGTCGGAATAATATAGCGCTCGATCAGCTCATGCTCTTCCGCCGTGAAAAATTGTCCCGTCTCGTGCAGGCTCCAGATCAGCGCTTGCAACGCCTTGGTCTGGGCGAGAAATCCGGAAGGCGGGTTGATGATCGCCACCTGTCTGTCTGCGATCAGCGACAGCAGATGCTCTCCTGTCGGGTAGCCGTCCACATCCCGATCTTCGACCAGCTTCTCCAGCGCATGCAGCCGATAGAGCACATCGACCGGAACCATCTCCTCACCGTCCAGCGCGTAGAGGCGATCCTCGTTCACCCGCAGGTCGGCCAAGGCGACAAATCGGCCAGGCAATCCAGAGGCGGCGAGCAAGTAGCGGGTCGTTCCCGCATCTTCCTCATGCCAGTCGAGCGCCGAAAACCAGATCTGCTCACAGGGCAGGCCCTGCTCGGCGTACGCGCTCGTCACACCCTGAAACGCGCGGGTCAACTGCTCGACCATCCCCTCGTTCGGGTCTTGGGCACCGTAGTGCTCACAGACCTTCCCGTTGGCGTAAAACGCCTCGACGATCCCGGTCGGCGTGTCGGCGTTGAGCTCCAGCATCTTCAGACCTTGCGCCGTCGGGGCAAAATCGAACCGCCCGACCACCGTCGCATGCGGGACGGGCATCTCAAGCCGCACCGCCCGCCAGGCTGCCTCCGGTATGCCCAGCTCGGCGAGCAGTTCGTCCGCCCCCTGTTGAATCACTTGGACCATCTTGGTGAAGATCGCGCCCAAGCGCTCCGTCGCCTCGGCGATCTCCTGCCGAAAAGCGGGGCTGATGCGATGCAGATCGGCCAGGGCGTACTCCTCACCGTACATCCAGTCCCATGTGAACGTGCCCTCTTCCTTCAATCGACTGTAGATCTGCTCACGGCGCACCTCGTAGCTCATCCGCACCTCCGCCTATGAGGAGCTCGAAGACGAAGACGAGCCGATTCCGCCTTTCGAGCCGGAGGAAACGCCCGTTTTCGAGGAGCTCTTCGAACCGGAGGACGAGTTGTTCGAGCCGGAGACGACACTGCCCGTGCCTGAGCTCGACTTGGGCGGCTGGGGCTTGTTGGTCGATGTCGTGCCGCTACCCGAGCTGCTGCCGGTACTCTGCTTCGCTTTTGCCGATTTGTAAACTTTGCCGTCCTTCGGATAATACCCCTTTTTGTAGTATTGCTTATGATTGCCGATGTAGATAAACCCGAACGAATGGTCAACATCTCCGCCGCCGTCGTCACAGTAGCCGTCATCATCATCGTCGTTGCAAACAGCCTGAGCTTGCTCGCCCACTTCTTCATCGCGGTCGTCACCGCAACCGGAGAGTGTGCTTGCGACCAATACCGCAGCGACGAACAGCCCGGTCAATTTGGTCGTCTTCTCCATCAAAGCTCCCCCTTCCAGGCGGTAGGACTGCCGTAGAAGACATACACTTGGCGGTCTTCATCCACCTCAGTCGATGTCCTTTCCCACTCTCGCCCCCCAAGATATAGATAATTGGCAAACAGATGCAACAAAACATCCTCTTCTGACTTGAACTCATACGTATGAATCAATGGATAATGGGCGGTGCCGTCCTGATATTCTCGAAGTTCCAAACGAATGCCTGCCTGATGAGCCAGCGGATGCAGCGACGAATCGACGACGCGCTCATCCTCCGCCTGCTCGACATAGATCACGAAAAGATCGCCTTCGACAGCACATGATGTCTTGGCATAGATGATGCGCTCCTTGACAAAATAATCGCAAGCGTTGCGCATCAGCACTTCGCGCTTTTCGATGCCCTCATAATAGTAGAGCACAGGAAAGTCCTGCCCTTCGTCGAGCAGGCGATACTCCAGCCTCGCCATTCATCTGTTCCCTCCCCTTTTTCGTACAATTGATATACGAACGACCGGATAAAAAGATTCAGGTCTGATCACAATCTTTTTCCTTGCCAAAATAATCTTTTGCTCGCCCTCTCTTGTGTTCGCTTTCGCACCTGTGGTAGATTGAATGTGAAATGATAATCGAATAGAACCTCGTATAATTTTGGGGATATGGCCCAATAAGTCTCTACCAGGCAACCGTAAATTGCCTGACTACGAGTGAAAGCGCGTCTAGGGTTCCGTTGTGCCTTTTTTTTGTGGCACTTGCTGGTCCGAGCGACGCGGCCACATGGCCATGCCATGTGTGACACCAGAGGGAGAAAAGCCCAGACGGACAGGTTTCACTTGTGTAAAACAAGCTACCTGCCTTCGTCTGGGCTCTTTGTATTTTCAGACTATTTACTTTCCGGAAGGAGAAAAGGAGAACATCATGAGACGCTTGCAAGAACAAATTCTCCGCGACGGACAAGCACTTTCCAACACGGTGTTAAAAGTGGACAAGTTTTTAAACCATCAGGTCGATCCAGAGCTGACGATGGAGATCGGCCGCGAGTTTGCCCTCCGCTTTCAGGGCGAGCCGATCACCAAAGTGTTGACCATCGAGGCGAGCGGCATTCATTTCGCGCTGGCAACTTCGGTGGCGCTCGGCGTTCCTTTCATCTATGCCAAGAAGAAAAAGGCGGTCACGCTGACCGAGGATCTGTACACGGCAGAAGTGTTCTCCTTCACGCGTCAGGAGACGTTTCAAGTCTCCGTCTCCAAGCGCTATTTGAGCGAGCAAGACCGCGTGTTGATCGTCGATGATTTTCTCGCCACCGGCGATGCGCTGCTCGGCCTGATCAACATCGTCGGTCAGTCGGGCGCACAGCTGGTCGGCGTCGGCGCGGTGATCGAAAAAAGCTTCCAAGACGGCCGCGGCAAACTGGAGGCGGCTGGCGTGCGCGTTCACTCGTTGGCGCGCATCGCCTCGATGTCGCCCGCTCATATCGAATTTATCGAGGAGCAGGAGGAGGGGCGCTCGTGCTGACCAAGCGAAAGACGTTCACCCTCGGCCTGCAACATGTGCTGGCGATGTATGCGGGAGCGGTCATCGTCCCGCTGATCATCGGCGGCGCGCTCGAACTCACCCCGGCTCAGATGGCCTACCTGATCGCAGCAGACCTGTTCACCTGCGGGATCGCCACGCTGCTGCAGGTGATCGGCACGCGCTATGTCGGCATCAAGCTGCCCGTCGTGCTCGGCTGCACCTTTACGGCGGTCGGTCCGATCATCGCCATCTCGCTGACATCAGACCTTGCCACCGCCTACGGGGCGATCATCGTATCCGGCCTGTTCGTGCTGCTGGCCGCTCCGCTGTTCGGCAAGCTGCTGCGCTTCTTCCCGACGGTCGTCACCGGATCTGTCGTGACGATCATCGGCCTCTCCCTGATCCCGGTCGCGATGAACAACGCGGCCGGCGGCCAGGGTGCAGCCGACTTTGGCGCCCCGCGCAACCTGTTGCTCGCGCTCGGGACGCTGGTGCTGATCCTGCTGGTCAACCGCTTCTTCACCGGATTCATCCGCGCGATCTCCGTCTTGATCGGCCTGATCGCTGGCACGATCGTCGCCTATTTCTTCGGCATGGTCAGCTTTGCTGCCGTCGGGGAAGCGTCTTGGGTCAACATCGTGCAGCCGTTCTACTTCGGCACTCCGAAGTTTGACCTGTTCGCGATCTTGACGATGATCCTCGTCAACCTGATCTCGATGGTCGAATCGACCGGCGTCTACTTTGCGCTCGGCAAGATCGTCGGCCGCGACATCGGCGAGCGCGACATCGTCAAAGGGCTGCGGGCAGAGGGCATCGGCATCCTGCTCGGCGGCATCTTTAACGCCTTTCCCTACACCGCCTATTCGCAAAACGTCGGCCTGGTCTCGATGACCCGCGTGAAGACGCGCAACACGATCATCGCAGCTGGCATCATCCTCGTCGTGCTCGGCCTGTTGCCGAAGCTGGCCGCCTTGACCACCGTGATTCCCAACCCGGTGCTCGGCGGTGCGATGGTCGCGATGTTCGGCATGGTTGTCGCCTCGGGCATCAACATCTTGGGCAACGTCGATTTCAAGCAGAACGAAAACTTGCTGATCGTCGCTTGCTCGCTCGCGGTCGGCCTCGGGTCGGCTGCGGTGCCGCAGATGTTCGACCAACTGCCGACCACTATGAAAATGCTGATGCAAAACGGCATCGTCACAGGCTCGATCACCGCCATCCTGCTGAACATCTTCTTGAACATGCGGCGGGATCGCGCGGCGGTCGAGACTGCTTCCACCGCTGTTACTGAGGTCTAAGACCTCTTTAACATATATGTAGTTCTCCCCAATGTGGAGACCCTTCCTTTGCGAGAGAGGAAGGGTCTTTTTCATTGAGGTGTGACAGGAAAGCTGCTGCTTGCTTGCTACTTGCCGTTCATGTTCGGCGCGAGGCCTGACGCGTTTGTGCTGCTGATTCCGCTGATCGTAGTCCCACCATCCCCTATCAAATCTGAGCCCGCGCCATGCACCGAATTGGAAGATGTGCGCGTGCAGACGCACCCGACTGTGCCAAACACTACCGTACCGCCTGAGATCGTCTGAATCTGGACCGCCAACACAGTTCACCTCCTCTTCTCTATCCTATTAAAAATCGAGAGGGACAGGCACGGCTTGTACCGTGATACAATAGCAATATTCTTGCAAGAATAGAGGGGAAGCGGATGCAAAAGCTAATCGCCTGGTGGTCACAGCTCTACGCGCGGCTCGTCGATCGGCCCTTCGCCGAACGGACGGTGATCAAAGGTCGTTACCGGGTGGAAGCGGTGCTCGGCATGGGCAGTTACGGCATCACCTATCTGTGTGAAGACAGCCACAGCGGACAGCGCTGTGTGCTCAAACAGGTGCGACCGAGCAAGCTCGGCAGCAAGAAAGGCAGACCGGTCTACGAGTATGAGATCTCCGTCTTGCAGGCGCTCGACCATCCGCAAATCCCCAAGCTGCTCGAAAGCTTTGCGGATCGCGGACAACTTTTTTTGGCGATGGAATATAAAGAGGGCAAAACTTGGGAAGACCTGATCTTTGAAGAAGGTTACACGATCTCCGAGCGCGAGGCGCTTCAGGTGATCCTCGACCTGCTCGGCATCGTCGAGTATGTGCACCAACATGGCTTGGTACACCGCGATGTCCGCATCCCGAACGTGATCATCAAAGACGGTACGATGCACCTGATCGATTTTGGTCTCGCCCGCTATCTCGGGGATTCGGCCACCTATATCGAGGAGAGCCTCGACGCCTATCTCCTCGAAAAACAGATCAAGCGGGAAGTGGCATTTCGCAGCGATTACTTCGGACTTGGGCACTTTTTGCTGTTCCTGCTCTATACATCGTTTCAGCCGGCAGACGAGGCGGAGGAGCTTCCGTGGGAAGAGGAGCTCGATCTCACGCCTAAGACTCGTCAGCTGATCCGCCGGATGATCCAGATGGATGAGCCGTATGAGAGCGCAGATGCGCTGCGCGCCGATCTGCTGATCGCCCTCGCTCATTCGGCCAATGTTCACAACTCCGCCCCGAAAAAAGAGATATAATATAACTATCTGAATACTTAGGAGGTGGAGTCCCGATCTCGGGACGCTTCGTTGGACAGTACAACCTTAACCATTCTTAACCTTTTTCTCGTCGTATTTCTGGTGCTCCTCAACGGCTTTTTTGTCGCAGCTGAGTTTGCGATGGTCAAAGTCAGAGAGAGTCGGATTCAACAGCTGATGCTGGAAGGCAACAAGCGGGCCACGCTCGCCCACAAGGTAGTCAAAAATCTGGACGCCTACCTGTCCGCCTGTCAGCTCGGCATCACCTTAGCGTCTCTCGGACTCGGTTGGCTCGGGGAGCCGGCGATCGCCAAGCTGATCGAAGGTCCACTGGTTGCTGTGGGTGTCCCCGACATCGCCATCCACACGGTCGCGTTTATCATCGCCTTTGCGATCATCACATTCCTGCACATCGTGCTGGGGGAACTGGCACCAAAATCTTTGGCGATTCAGAAATCGGAAGGTATGGTTTTGAACATTTCCGCCCCCTTGATCCTGTTCCACAAGCTGATGTATCCGTTCATCTGGGTGCTGAACGGGGCGGCGAACTGGATCTTGAAACTGATCGGAATTCAGCCCGCCACAGAGGCGGAGCTTGCACATACGGAAGATGAGATCCGCATGCTCGTCTCCCAGAGCCATCGCAGCGGCCTGATCGACCAGACGGAGAAGGTGCTGTTTGAAAACGTGTTCGACTTCTCGAACCGGATCGCTCGGGAGATCATGGTGCCGCGCATCGACATCATCACCGTCAGCATCGAGGAGACGCTCGATGAGATCTTGGCCAAAGTGGAAGCGGAGCAGCACACCCGCTATCCGGTCATCGACGAGGACAAAGACCACATCATCGGGTTTTTGAACGTCAAAGACCTGTTCATCCGCTTCAAGCGCGGCGAGGATTTCAACCTGAGCCGCATCCTGCGCAAAGTCACCTTTATCTCCGAGTCAACCGAGATCTCAAGCGTGCTCAAACAGATGCAGAAAAACAGAACGCAGCTGGCGATCGTCGTCGATGAGTATGGCGGTACGGCCGGTCTGATCACGATGGAAGACATCATCGAGGAGCTGGTCGGAGAGATCCAGGACGAGTTTGACAACGAGCTGCCGCCGATCGTCCCCTTGGCTGAAGGAAACTATTCGGTCGAAGGGCGCCTGCTGCTCGATGAGGTGCAAGAACTGCTCAGCGCGAAGATCGATCACGAAGAGGTCGACACGCTGAGCGGCCTGATCTACACCTTGCTCGGCAAAGAGCCACAGCCGGGCGACACGGTGCGACTTGAAGGCTATGCGTTTACCATCGAGAAGATGGATCAACACCGCATCGTGCGCGTGAAGATCTCTCCCTCCCCGGAAGCGCCAGCCGATGAGCTCTAAGCGAACACAAAAAGGAACTTCCCTGCGGGGAAGTTCCTTTTTTCCTGCCGTTCGATCAGGAGCTAAAAAATCCGATCGACGTATGTTTGCGCTTGTAGTGCTTGTGGCCATGGCCATATTTTTTATAGTCTGACGAGCTGAACTTTTGGTAGCCGTGTCTCTTTTTGTAATCGGAAGAGCTGTAGCGATGGTGCTTTTTCGACCCCAAGATCTCGCGAAACAGTGATTTGAACAACGATTTCATCCTGTTTTCCCCTTTTTTACGTCAGAGTCTTAGCGCTGTTGCTTCTTGTTCTTGTCGGACGAACTGTCGATGCTGATGCAGGCGGAGATCGTCGTGCCGATCATGAGCGACAGGATCGGATGGCAAGCTCTAGCAAGCTCTCTAGCGGCTCCTCGAACTCCTGCTCCCACCTGTTTTCTAGTCTATCTGCTTCTGGTGCATGATAGCACACTTCCTCCGGGCAATTTAGTGAATTTTTTATGATCTTTGCGTCAAATCAGCAAATCCACAACTCCGCCTCGCTCGGCCGAAGCTTTGTTGCTCCCCGCAAGGAAGCGCTCTTGCAGCACGCAGAGGCTCCATCGACAATCGCCTATCCAGATATACGCAACTCCCCCTCCAAAAGTTGCATAGTTCCATTTCCTTGCGGGGAAATATAGGAAAGCGACAGGAAGGGAGGGCTCCGAAATCATGAAGGGTGTAAAGATTGACTTTCTTCAGCTGTTGATGATCTTCGTCATGTCGACCGGTCTGATCAACCATGTCATCCTCATCCCCATCCTGTTGGAGTCGTCGGGGCGAGACTCGTGGATAACGTCGATCATCGCCACTCTGTTCGCTCTGCTCTGGTGTTTCCTCCCCTCCTTCATCATCAAAAAGATGGACGGCAAGCACGTGCGGGATTGGCTGAAAGATTCGATCGGCTCTCTGTTCGCCTACCTGTTGATCGGGCTGTTGGTCGCGTTTCTGTTCATCCATTTTTTTGCGACGCTGTTCGACCTGATCTACTGGACAAAAGCTTCTTATCTGCCCAACACCCCGGTATACGCGTTGGCGATTCCCATCCTCGTCTTCTGTGCGTTAAACGCGATGCATGGCATTCGGTCGGTCGGCAGGATGTGTTCCTTGCTGCTTCCGTTCGTCATTCTGTTTGGCATCTTCGTCGCGACGACCAACATTCCGCGCAAAGACTACACGTTGCTCAAACCGATTTTAGAACATGGGATTCACCCGATCCTCGATGGCATGATCTATGCCAGCACAGGATTTCTCGAACTCTTTCTGGTCGTGCTGTTGCATCACCGCGTCTCTTCCAGTTTTTCGTGGAAAAAGTTTGCTCTGCTCGTGCTGCTGCTGCTCGGACTGACCTTAGGGCCGCTCACCGGAGCGATCATCGAGTTCGGCCCGGCGGAAGCGGCTCGACTTCGCTATCCGGCGTTCGAAGAGTGGCGGCTGGTGCGCATCGGCGACTATATCGAGCACCTCGATTTTCTGTCGATCTACCAATGGATCGCCGGTGCATACATCAGAATGTCGCTGTTGATCTATCTGATCACCGAAATGTTTATTCCTGAAGACCCGCAACATCAGAAGCAGCGCACCTGGATGCTGTTTTCGCTGATCGCCGTCTCGTTGCTGGTGTTTACATTGCCGATCAGCGATATGGTGTTTATCGACTGGCAGAAGAAATTTATTCTCCCCGTCACTTGCTTGGGGATGCTTTTCTTCTCGTTTCTGTTTGCCATCTTGGCCTTACTCCGAAAAAAAGAGGAGGGCAAAGAAGATGTCTCAAGTCCAAAAACTCGTCAAATTGTTTGAACGCAGCATAGATGTGCGGATCAGAACGATCCCGTTCGGCGCCGATCAAGAAGTGGTCGCGCTCGCCTATTGCGACGGGCTGTGCGACAAGGCGCGCATCGAAGAACTGATCATCCCACGCCTTCATCAGTTTTATCAGAAGCATCGATCGCCCACCGCAGAAGGGGAGATGATGCAACAGCTGCTCCCGCTTTCCTCCTTTGTGGGCGACGAGGAGTCGATCGTACAGCATGTGTTCGATGGGAATCTGGTGATCCTGTTTGAAAAGACGGGCAACTACTATTCGGTCGATCTCACCAACAAGCCGAATCGAAGCATCGAAGAGGCGAACACCGAGTTTTCGGTGCGCGGGCCGCGCGATGGATTTATTGAGGACCTGCCGACCAATGTCGCGCTGATCCGCAAGCGGTTGCGTACCATCTCGTTGCAACACGACCAGTTTGTGCTCGGCAGAAGGTCGAAAACGCGCGTCGCCCTGCTCTACCTCTCTGATGTCGCCTCGCCGCAATTGATCGACCGACTCAAGCAGCGAATTGAAAAGATCGATATCGACATCCTCACCAGCGCCTTGCAGCTCGGGAAGTTGGTCGATCAGTCTGCGTTCCGCTTCTTTCCCGCCTTTGTCTACACCGGACGCCCAGACTACGCGGTGGCCGCGCTCACCCGCGGCAGAGCGGTCTTGATCATCGACGGGGAACCTACCGGCCTGATCGCACCTGCCGACCTCTTTTTTGTGATCAAAACACCTGAAGACATCGAGGTGGCCACCCTCTATGTGGGGTTTGAGCGATTTATCCGCCTCTCCGGGTTGGTGATCGCCATCTTTTTGCCCGCCTTTTGGACCGCCTTGACGATCTATCATCAGGACCAGATCCCGTACCGGCTGTTGGCCACCTTGACGATCTCACGGCAGGGTGTACCGATGCCCGCCTCGCTGGAAGCGTTCGTCATGCTCTTTCTGCTGGAGCTCTTTCGCGAAGCGGGCGCAAGGTTGCCGAAGACGGTCGGACAGACGCTCTCTGTCGTCGGCGGCCTGATCATCGGCGAATCGGCGATCAGCGCCGGATTGACCTCGCCTGGCCTGGTGGTCGTCATCGCCATCTCGGTGGTCGCCACCACCACCTTGGTCGACTATTCGCTAGCCGGGGTGGCCAGCCTGATGCGAATCATCGCGCTGCTGTTCGCCAGCGTTCTGGGGATGTACGGCACCATCCTCTCGATGATCGGCTTGCTGCTCTATCTGAGCAACACCAGCTCGCTCGGTGTCCCCTATCTCGCACCGCTCTCGATCAAAGATTGGCGTCAGACGTTGGCGACGCTCTTGGTCATTCCGTTGCCGCTCAAAAAGAAACGACCGAAATATTTAAATCCGATCGATGATACTTCGGGGGATCAGTCATGATCGGCAAGCGTTTGCTCTGTTGCCTTCTGGTGCTGACGCTCTCGGTGTTTTCTGTCGGCTGTTGGGATACGAAAGAGATCGAACAGATGGTCTATGTCAATGCGATCGGCATCGATTTTAAAGATGGGCAATACTCGATCTATGCGCAGGCGATCAGCTTTTCCAACCTGGCGAAAAAGGAGGCGGGCGGTCAACAGTCCCCCGATCAGATCTGGGTCGGACGCGGTTATGGGCGGACGATCGACCGCGCGACAGACAACCTCTACCCGAGCTCCCAGACTCAAGTTTCTTGGGGCCATATGAAAGCGGTGATCTTGAGCGACTCCGCGCTCAGACGCGGTGCCTATCACGAGATGTTAGACGCCTTTGCCCGCTTCGGTGAGATTCGCTCCGAGCTCTACGTCTTTGCGACCAAAGAACCGCTGGTCGATCTCTTGACGGCGCATCCGATTCTCAACCTCTCCTCCCTGTTCACTCAGATGGTCAACCCGGAGAGCAACTATCAGCAGTTTTCGATCATCTCTCCCGTTTCGATGCGCGAGTTCAATGCGTATCTGCGCGAACCTTCCCGCACGCTGGTCTGTCCGTACCTTTCGGTCACCAAAAAAAGATGGAGCGTCAACAAAAAATATTTTTCGGTGATGCAGATCTCCGGAGCGGCGCTCTTGAAGGAGGGGAAGTACAAAGGGGATCTGATCGGCGATGAGATGCGGGGGTTGCACTGGACTCAGAAAAAGGTCGGTCGCGCCGTCCTCTACGTCTATGAGCAGGATCATCCGATCGCCACCATCAACTTTGAACATCCGAAATCGAAGATCAAAGTTCACATCGAGGGGGGCGTTCCTCGCTTTTCGATCGAGATCAAAGCGACGGGCGCTATCAACGAACTGATGCAACCGCGCTCACAGCAAAATCTGACCAAGCAATCTGAACAGCTGATTGCCGATCACGTTCGCAAGACCTATCAGACCGCGTTGAAAAAAGGAGCGGATGTCTTGCAGCTGGAAGCGGCACTTTATCAAAAGGAGCCCCAGCTGTGGCGTACATTGAACAAAAAAGGTTCGATTTTGGATGAACAGTCTTTGCAATCGATCGATGTGAAGGTGAACCTCGCATCGTCGGGCGCGCTGAAACTGCTAAAATAACCCCCCATCGATCGATGGGGGGTTGTTGTGCGCATCACGCCTGATGTTGTGTTGTCTGATCGTCCAGCACTTTCAGCCCTGCTTCCTTTTCCAAGCGATATTCCTCTTCGCGCTTGCGAAGGATCTCGTTGTCAAGATCGTACCGATTGGCCGGATGCTCGCGACATTCGTCAGAGCAGGAGCGGCGGAACTTGGTCTCGCACTCTTCGCAGCAGATGTGCTGCAGGTGGCAGAACGGGTTGGCGCAGTTGACATAGCGATCTTCCGCCTTGCCACAGTGATGACAGGTGCCGATCACCCGATCTTCGCGCCTGTTGATCGGCACGGAGATCCGCTCATCAAACACGTAGCACTTGCCGTCGAACAGATCGCCTTGCACCTCTTCGTCTTTCGAATACTTGATGATCCCGCCGTGAAGCTGGTTGACATCGGCAAATCCCTCTTGCAGCATGAAACCGGAAAACTTTTCACAGCGGATGCCGCCGGTGCAGTACATCAAAATCTTTTTGTCCTTGTGCTCCGCGAGGTTCTTGCGCACCCAATCGGGAAACTCTTTGGTCGTCTTCACCTCGGGGCGCAAAGCGCCTTTAAAGTGGCCGATGTCATATTCGTAGTCGTTCCGACCATCGATGATGATCACATCCTCCTGCTGAAGCGCTTCGCGCCACTCCTGCGGAGACAGGTGTCTGCCGGTCGTCTGGCTCGGATCGACATCGTCCTCCAGCCGCCAGGTGACGATCTCCTTGCGGGCGCGAACGAACATTTTGCGAAACACGTGATGATCGACCGGGTCGATCTTAAACTCGACATCCGCAAAGCGCGGGTCGCGAGTCAACTCTTTTTGGTACGCCTCCGTCTGCTCCACCGTGCCAGAAACGGTTCCGTTGATCCCTTCCTTGGCGACGAGCACCCGGCCGCGCAGACCGTTCTGCTTGCACCACTCCAGATGTTGTGCTGCAAACTCTTCCGGGTTGTCGATATGAACGTATTTATAAAAGAGCAGGACTCTATAAGGATGTTGTGTGGACATATCGGTTCCTCCCATCTAAAAGTAGTGTGATCTCTAACCCGATATCTTACACCTTTTTAGACGGCGAATCAAAACGAGATGGGCAAGATGATATCGATCGTCGTGCCCTTGTTCACAACGCTGTCAATCTTGACAGAGCCTTGGTGGTACTTGATGATCTTAAACGACACCAACAGCCCAAGGCCGGTACCTTTCTCTTTCGTCGTATAAAAAGGTTCTCCTAGCCGTGGCAGCATCTCTTCCGGAATGCCGCTCCCCTGATCGATGAAGCGAAACATCACCTGATTCGAGCCGACCGGAAACACTTTGATCATCACCATGCCGCCCCCTGGCATCGCCTCGACCGAGTTTTTCAACAGGTTGAGAAAGACCTGCTTGATCTGAGTCTCCTCACATTTGATCAAAGGCAAGTTCTCCGCAAACTCGGTGAAGATCTGCACGTTGTGCAAGAGCGCTTCCGGTCCGAACAAGCGAGTCAGCTCCTCGACCAGCCGCTTGGGATGCTTCTGTTTGTAGTGGTCTGCCTGCGGCTTGCCGAGCATCAGCAGTTCGGTGACGATAAAGTTGATGCGATCGAGCTCCTCTAACATAATACCGTAGTAGACGCTGTATTTGGAAGCCTTCTCTTCGTTCATCAGCTGCACAAAACCGCGCAAAGAAGTGAGAGGATTGCGAATTTCGTGGGCAACTCCTGCTGCCAGCTCGCCGATCAGCGACAGCTTCTCCGTGTTGCGCAGCAGTTCTTCGGTGCGCTTCTGCTCGCTGATGTCGCGCAGGATGTTGGCGAATGCGACCACATTCCCTTCCCGATCGCGAATCGGGGTGTAGGAGATCGACACATCGACCAGGCGGCCATCTTTGCGCTTGCGCACCGTCTGGAAGCCGGAGATGTCGCCACCTCTGCGCAGATGGCGATGCATCGCCCGCACCTCTTCTCGGTAATCTTCGTTCGGCAAGGTCTGAACATCTTTGCCGATCTGCTCTTCGACCGTATAGCCGAAGATCAGCTCTGACGCTTTGTTTACATGCACCAGCTTGCCATCGAGGTCGAACAGCCCGATCGCATCTGTCGTATGGTTGATAAACGACTCCAGATATTCCTTTGAGCGGCGCGACTGCTCCTCAGCCCGCAATGCTCGCGAATAGAGAATCGAGGCTAAAAAACCGAGCATGATCGCGAGCAATCCGGCGATGGAGAGGATGAGCAGCGAGGAACACAGATAGCCGTAAACGATAAAGACCAGAAATAAAACTGCGAGACTGCTCGGGATGACTTTTGATTGAATCTTATACTTCAACAATCTCTTCACCCATTTTTCACTCTGATTAATGAAAGATACTGAAAGCATACCATAGAAAACGCAAAAATGCCTCATCGACAGCGCGGTGGCTGATGAGGCCATTTTTCGACTGGCTGGCTCGCTGTATCGATTTGCTGAGCAGCTGATCGAACTGCTTCCAGCTGAGGTCGCATGATCGATTCTCTCGCTTCGCTCGTCGCGGCTCGATCTGGCTTAGCACCTTCATGCTCGATCCTCGCGGTAAGTCAGAAAGCGTGAAATCTCCTTTTCTCTCGCTCGGCACATCTCATTCTCTCAGTTATGAAAAATAGCGAGATTACCCCTTGACAAAACAGCTTTCACCTGCATATACTAGATTCGTAAGCTACAAATGAATAGCGTCCTCAAAGGGGAGTAGCTGGTACAGCAAAGTCGTCAATTCGGGATCATATCCTCGGCTTTGTTGGCAACGATTTCGTTGTTTGCAAGACCTTTGCCATTTTTTTGGTAAGGGTCTTTTCTGCGTAATTTGACCACAAGTTGCGGCGACCTTTACCAAAGATCGGTTTGGTAAAGGTCGCTTTTCATTTGGGTAACCTATGAAACGAGGAGTGGTCAACGATGGATTTTTTGTCAATTGAGTTTTTCTCCGCCCTGCTTTCGATCATCATCATCGATTTGGTGCTTGCAGGAGACAACGCGATCGTCATCGGCTTAGCAGCCCGCAACCTGCCCAAAGAATTGCAGAAGAAAACGATCATCTGGGGATCGGTCGGCGCGATCGTGATCCGCGCGATCGCGACATTGCTCGTCGTCTGGCTGTTGGAGATTCCGGGGCTGTTGCTCGGCGGCGGTCTGATCCTGATCTGGATCGCGGTCAAACTGCTGGCGGAGGAGAAAGAGCATGACGTCAAGCCGAGCCAAAGCTTGTGGGGCGCGATCCGCACGATCATCATCGCCGATGCGGTGATGGGGCTGGACAACGTGCTCGCCGTCGCAGGCGCTGCGCACGGTTCCTTCTGGCTGGTCATTCTGGGACTGCTGATCTCCGTGCCGATCGTCGTCTGGGGATCGACGGTGATCCTGAAGCTGATGGAGCGCTTTCAGTGGATCATCTTTGTCGGCGCTGGCGTGCTCGCCTACACAGCCGCGAAGATGATCGTCGATGAACCGTTTCTGGCAGACTTCTTCGCAGCCAATCCGCTGCTCAAATGGGGACTGATCGCCCTCGTCGTCATCGGGGTCTTGCTCGCAGGCTTCTGGAAAAAAATGCGCACCAAAAAGTCGGCCTAACGACCGATGCAAAGAGCCACCGCTGATCAAGCGGTGGCTCTTTGTTGATCTTGCGAACCGTGATGCCCGAAGCGAAAGGGCGGATCGAGCAGAACGGCCCAGCCGCTCCTCTGCTCTGCTTAAAACAATGTGAGCTTGAGGTCGCTGGCAAGCCCTGTGAGCAGCTTCCCGCGCTCGACAAAGCGATCAAGATGATCGACGAGCTTGTCGCTGTCGCTTTGAATCAGCTTCACCGTCTTCTGCACAAAATTCCAGTTTAAGCAGCCGGACAGCCAGAGGAGCGCCGGGAAGCGAGCATAGTCATCATCGGTCAGCAGTTCGTGTGCGCGATACCCGTACATCAGCGCTTGGGCGAGCTGGTTGCTCACCTTGTGGGAATGCATGCCCTCTGTGCGCGAATACCATTTGATCAACCAAGTCAGATCCTGCACGCGGTCTGACAGCGAGAGGTGCTCAAAGTCGATGATGCCGTTGATCGTGCGCGACGTCTCCTCCCACAGCACGTTCACCGAGTTGAGATCGGAGGTCATCACCAGCAGATCGCTCTCCGACGGATCGCGATGCCCGCTTCTGATCTGCTCGTTCGCATGCGCGATGTACGCATTGAGCCGTTTTCGCACCTTGCCGGTCAGCGCTCGTTTGTCCCGCTCCCGACCGAGGAGCTCGATCATCTGCAGATAGTTTTCCGTGTGGATTTTGCGGGGCAGCACGTCTGTCGCAAACCCTTGCGAAGCGTCATGATAGCGCCTGGCCATCTCGCCCATGCGAAAGGCGACCTCCTCCGTGTTGACGGTGATGTGAACGCCGTCCATCCATTCGAACAGCATACAGCGCCTGATCACGCCTCGGTCATCTTCCACCAGCACAAACGCATCGCCCTCTGTCGTCTTCACCCGCTTCATAAACGGAATCCCGCGCGCCAGCAGATGATCGACATACCGCATCTGCTCCCGCAGCACCTCATCTGCCAGGTTGGCAAAGGGCGATGCATCTTCCTTCGCTCGCTGATAGGCCATAAACCGCGCCGAATAGCTCTTGCCCTCGACCGCGATCTTATAGTGCAGATCGCCATGCCAATTGTCGGGCAACTTCCTGCGCACCACCAACGTATTCGAATCGAGTCCAAAACCACCCAGCGCCTCTTGGATCATGCGAAACTTTTCGCTCATCGCCCGCTCCCCCTTCGCTCACTCCAGCTCATGTCCTAACATTTTAATCGCTTCTAATTTAATTTTCAATCACCGCTCAAACAAAAAGGAGCTTCCAGCATTCCTGCACAAAAAAAGACCCGGCAGATTCTCCGGGTCCTTTTGCATTTCAGTTCGTTGCTGATCTCAAGCTAGTTGGTGATCTCTGCCGCCGTGTCCAGTGCGACTTTGATCATCTGGTTGAAGGTCAGTTGGCGCTCTTCCGCCGTCGTCTCTTCGCCGGTGATCAAATGGTCGGAGACGGTGAGGATCGACAGCGCGTTGCGGCCAAACTTGGACGCGAGCGTGTACAGCGCCGCCGTCTCCATCTCGACAGCCAGCGTGTTATAAGATGCCATCAGGTTGATGATGTCGCGCGTGTCGTTGTAGAACGTGTCAGAGGTGAAGACGTTGCCGACCGCAACTGGCATCCCTTCTTTTTTCGCGTTCTCATACGCGCGATACAGCAGGTCAAAACTTGCTGTCGGGGCGTAGTCAAGCCCGCCAAAGCGGTGCTTGTTGACTGCCGAGTCGGTCGATGCGCTCATGGCGAGAATCATGTCGCGCACCTTGATGTCCTTTTGATACGCGCCGCACGTGCCCACGCGAATCAAATTTTGCACGCCGTACCCGTTGATCAACTCGTGGGCGTAGATCGAGATCGACGGAATGCCCATCCCTGTTCCTTGCACGGAGATGCGCTTGCCTTTGTACGTGCCGGTAAAGCCCAGCATGCCGCGCACTTCGTTGTAGAGCTCCGCGCCCTCAAGGAACGTTTCTGCGATGTATTTGGCCCGAAGCGGATCGCCCGGCAACAAGATCGTCTCGGCGACCTGTCCTTCTTTCGCCCCAATATGAACGGTCATGTTGTAGTCCTCCCATCAATGTTGGCTGTTTTAGAAAAATAAGCCTTGTACTAATCTACCACACGATCCCAGCCAATGATACATCGTATGTTCGATCTCTCGCGGGAAGGGGCGACAATCTGCCGTTCACAGGGCGACCTGCCTGTTGCATCCTACGGCCAGTAGAAGCTCGGAGACCCGTAGCTCGCATATTCTGCGCGGCTGTCGACATGCGTGAAGGAGCTGTAGAGGATCACCCCGCTAAACCCGCTCGTCTTGGCGAAGTTGGCCACCGAAGGCGGCGTGTATCCGCTGACCACGATGTCTGCTGCGATGCCGTACATGTGCTGCGAGTTGGACGCCCCGCCTACAGAGGCGTTGTGGTTGATGCTGCGGAACCCGGAGTTGATCGTGATCGACTTGTTGCCCGACTTCTTGCGAACCGCCTCCAGTTTATACATCAGACGGCGCACGTTTTCTTTGACGGTGTTCGCATCGACCTTGCCGCCGCTAAACCCGGTGCCGTCCTTCGAATGAAACTCGGTAAAATTGAAGTTCGAGGTGGAGCCATCGCTCGATTCCAGCCCGTTGAGCACCGCTTGGGTTGCCGGACCGACGACCCCGTCGGCGGTCAGACCATAAGCGCGCTGAAAGCGAATCACCGCCGCTTTGGTGCCTGGCCCAAACTGGCCGTCAACTCCCACATAGGTCTTCGAAGCAGAATCGGCCGCCCAGCCGGCCACGCGAACTTGCAGTTCTTTGACGTCCGCACCGCTCGTCCCTTCGGACAAAGTGCGCGTCCACGAATAGGCGGATGCATCCTGCGCGCTGAACAGCGGAACGACGATCGCCATCGCAAGCAGCAGCCCCGCCCATTTTGCCATCAATTTCATAATACAACCTCCCTCTATTTTTAGAAAATTTTTATTATATGCTTCTATATTCTATCTTTTTATTGTGAATTTTTCAATAATATTGAGTATTTCTTTTGGTCATTTTTATCTCTCGACTAAAAAGTTGCCTCGGCAGGGTGAAGTTTGCGAGCAGAAAAAAAGGAAGCGCGTTGGCGCTTCCTTCGATGCGAGCTGGCAGCCACCGGTTGCTCAACCAAATACAGCAACCGATCATCGCTCCTGCTCACCAATCTGATCACGACGCAATTCAGCACCTGTCTCCGCGGCGGGACGGCAGGATCGCCGACCTCCTCCGCCCAGAGCGAGCTGCTCGATGCGATCGATCCCGCTCGCTTACACGCAGGCGGGGTTGGCGTTGCGCGCTTCCACTTCCCGAATGGCGTTCGTCAACACGTCGAGCGCCTCGTCGAGCTGCTCGGGGGTGATCACCAGCGGCACCAAGAAGCGAATCACGTTGCCATACAGCCCCGCTTTGAAGATGATGATCCCGCGCTGCAGGCACAGCTTGATGATCTCCGCCGTCTCTTCGGTCGCAGGCTCGCGGCTGTCGCGATCGCGCACCAGCTCGATCGCCTGCATCGCGCCTACGCCGCGAATCTCGCCGATGAGCGACGACTCTTCTGCCAAGGCGGTGAAGCGCGCGACGATCTGCTCCCCGATGCGCTTCGCCCGCTCGCCCAAGCGCTCTTGATCATACACCTGCAGCACCGCAAGCGCTGCTGAGCAGGCGACCGGATTGCCCACATAGGTGCCGCCGACCGATCCGTCTCCTGCCGCATCGAGCAGTTCGGCACGGCCGACGACGCCAGAGAGCGGCATCCCGGCGGCGATCGACTTGCCCAGCGTGATCAGATCCGGCTCGATCCCATAATGCTCAGATGCCAAAAACTCGCCTGTGCGGCCATAGCCGGTCTGCACCTCATCGCAGATCAGCAGGATGTCGTAGCGGCGGCACAGCTCCTGCACGCCTTTTAGATAGGCGGGCGGCGGCGTGATGAAGCCGTTCTCCCCTTGAATCGGCTCGATGATGATCGCTGCCGTCTCAGCGGGTGAAACCTGCGTGTACAGCGCACGCTCCAAGTGCTCCAGCGCCTGTTTGCAGACTTCCTCCTCCGACGGGTGGCCCGGCCAGCGATAGACATATGGGAACGGCACGCGGTAGACGTCCGGCGCAAACGGCCCCATGCCTTCCTTGTAAGGAACCACTTTCGAGGTGAGCGACAGCGCCATCAGGGTGCGGCCGTGAAAGGCGCCTTCAAAGCAGATGATTCCGCGCTTGCCCGTCGCTTTGCGGGCGATCTTGACCGCGCTCTCCACCGCCTCTGCACCTGAGTTCATAAAGGCTGCCTTCTTGGTGAAATCGCCAGGTGCGCGACGGCAGATCTCTTCTGCCAGCTGAATATAGGAGTCGTAAGGAAAGACCGTATAGTCGGTGTGCGTAAAGCGCGCAGCTGCTTCTTGGATGGCTTCCACCACCAACTCGTGGCTGTGACCAACGTTAAGGACACCGACACCGCCGGCCAGATCGATAAACGTGTTACCGTCGATGTCGGTGATCAGAGCACCTTTAGCGTAGTCGATAATTGCCGGAACCAGCGTTTTTTCCGCCTTCGCTTTCCCGACAGACTGGTACATGCGCTCCATCCATTCTGTGGAACGCGGGCCTGGCAATGCAGTCCTGAGTTGAATGTACGTCATGTGACACTCCTCCTGTGCATGGTGGGGGTTCCCACTGCGTTGTAGCCGACATTATGTTTTTAATCCAATTTATTGATAATTATATTATCACACGTGACATTCTTTCGAAAGGCACTAGGGTTAGAGAAATAAAAATATTCAACATTTTTTAATTTTATCTGGTGAAAATCGGGTGAAAAAAAGTGCCGTGCTCGCGCACGACACCTTTCCACTCGTTTAGAACTGAAGTTTCGATTCGATAAACGCCTTCAACTCCGCAATCGGCATCCGCACCTGCTCCATCGTGTCGCGGTGGCGAACGGTCACCTGACCATCCTCTTGGGAATCGAAATCGTAGGTGATGCAGAACGGCGTGCCGATCTCATCGTGGCGGCGGTAGCGCTTGCCGATCGAACCGGCATCATCATAGTCGACCATGAAGTGTTTCGCCAAGTCGGCAAACACCGCTTGCGCCGGCTCTGCCAATTTTTTCGACAGCGGCAGCACAGCCGCCTTGAACGGCGCGAGCGCCGGGTGGAAGCGCAGGACGGTGCGGGAATCTCCGCCTTCCAACTGCTCCTCCTCATACGCGTCGATCAGGAAGGCCAAGGTCACGCGGTCGGCGCCGAGCGACGGCTCGATGCAGTACGGGACGTAGCGCTCGTTCGTCTCCGGGTCGAGGTAGCTGAAATCTTCACCGGAGTGCTCCATGTGCTGCTTCAGGTCGAAGTCGGTGCGGTCGGCGATGCCCCACAGCTCGCCCCAGCCGAACGGGAACTTGTACTCGAAGTCGGTCGTCGCCTTCGAATAGTGGGACAGCTCATCCTCCGCATGATCGCGCAGGCGCAAGTTCGCATCCTTCACGCCGAGGTTCAAGAGCCAGTTGTGCGCCGTCTCGCGCCAGTAGCTGAACCACTCCAGATCCTCGCCCGGCTTGCAGAAAAACTCAAGCTCCATCTGTTCAAACTCCCGCGTGCGGAAGGTGAAGTTGCCCGGCGTGATCTCGTTGCGGAACGATTTCCCGATCTGAGCGATACCAAAGGGCAGCTTCTTGCGCATCGTGCGCTGCACGTTTTTAAAGTTGACGAAGATCCCTTGCGCCGTCTCCGGGCGCATGTAGATCTCGTTGGCGCTCGACTCGGTCACGCCTTGGAACGTTTTGAACATCAGGTTGAACTGACGAATTTCGGTAAACTCATGCTTGCCGCAGTCGGGGCAGGCGATGTTGTGCTCGGCGATCAGGTTGGCCATCTCCGCGAAGGACAGGCCGTCCACGATCATCTCAATGCCTTTTTCCTGCAAGGCATCTTCGATCAGCTTGTCGGCGCGATGGCGCGCTTTGCAGCTTTTGCAGTCGATCATCGGATCGTTGAAGTTGCCGATGTGACCGGATGCGACCCACGTTTTCGGGTTCATCAGAATCGCCGCATCCAGACCGACGTTGTGCGGGGACTCCTGCACAAACTTTTTCCACCATGCGCGCTTAACGTTGTTTTTCAGCTCGACGCCGAGCGGGCCGTAATCCCACGTGTTGGCCAGGCCCCCGTAGATCTCCGAGCCGGGGAAGATAAAGCCGCGATGCTTGGCTAGGGCGACAACTTGCTCCATTGTGATGCTCATCAGAATCAACCTCTTTTCGAAAGAATAAAAAAGCTCCCGTCCCCATAGGCACGGTGACATGCCTAGGGACGAGAGCGTCAGCACCCGCGGTTCCACCCTAGTTGATGCGAGGCAGGAGCGTCCGCTCTCTCGCATCCTCTTTTTTCAAACAGGCAGCTCCGAATCGCCTTTTCCCCGCGCCATGCTCCGGGCTTCCACCATCCCCGAATCGCTGTGCCAGTGGGCAGTCAGGTACTATTCATTCCTCATCGCCGCATCCATTTTGCTTATCACCATCTTATGAAAAAGCGCGCCTGAAAGTCAAGTCGATCGAACTGACCCCCTAAAAATGTGCGAAACTGACACTTTAGGCGGACAGATCGATGTCCTACAGTTGTCAGTAGAGGAGGGATTGATCATGAACGTTTGTCTACGCGGAGAAAAAGTCATCCTGCGCGATGTGCGGGAGGAGGATGTGCCGAAGATCTATCACTACGAGTACGAGGCGGCAGATCGCGAGCATCAAAGATGGAACTCGCCCTACACGCCCCGCGAACCGATGACTGTGGAGCAGTTTGCCAGCTTCAAATACGGCGAGTCGCTCGCGCAGGTTGGCACCGACCTCCCGCGCAAGCAGCTGATCATCGAAGCGGATGGCCGGGTGATCGGCTCGGTCGGACGCTACTGGGTGTCGGAGAAGACCAACTGGTTTGAGATCGGCATCTCGATCTACGATTCCAGCTATTGGTCGGGCGGCTATGGCACCGATGCCTTTCGGATGTGGATGGACTACCTGTTCACCCATCTGGACACGCCGCGGCTCGGCATCGGCACATGGTCGGGCAATTTTCGTATGATCGGACTGGCGAAAAAGCTCGGCATGATCGAAGAGGCGCGCGTTCGCAAAGCGCGGATCGTAAACGGCGAATATTTCGACGCGATCAAGATGGGCATCCTGCGCGAAGAGTGGGATGCCCTGCGATAATGACAACTTGTAATCATCGACAGCTCAGGTGCGCTCCTGCCCTGCTGAATCGGGAAACCACGCCCCCTTCAGCACCGCGATCCCCTGTTGAATCTGCTCGATCGACAGCCCGCCAAACCCGAGCAACAGGCGAGGGGAGGCGGGCTGTTGCGCGCCGATCCAGTTGCGGGAGATCGCATAGACCTTCACCCCCGCTGCCAGCGCCCTTTGCACCAGCTCTTCCCCGCTGTGCGCACAGCGCACCTCCAGCAGCAGGTGTAAGCCTGCCCCCTGTGCGGTGACCGCAGCTTGACAGCCGAATTGCTCCTCGACCGCCAAGAGCAACGCCCGCTGCTTGCGCTCGTACACCATCCGCATCTTGCGGATATGTCGCTCCCAGTGCCCCTGTTGCATAAACAGCTGCAGCGTTCGCTGCTCCACGCGCGACACCGGGTTGGAGTAGCGGTCATAAAAGCGCCGATACGATTCGATCAGCATTGGAGGCAACACCATGTAGTTGATCCGGATGGCGGGGGACAGCCCTTTGGAAAAATTGCTGACATAGATCACCGCTCCCTGCTGATCCAGCCCCTGCAAAGAGGGAACTGGCTTCACACCGTAGCGAAACTCCCCGTCATAATCGTTCTCCAAAATCAGTCCGCCGCTGCTCTTCGCCCATTCTAACAGCTTGATCCGCTTGGCGATCGGCATGATCATCCCGTGTGGATACTGATGCGCGGGCGTCACATACACCAGCTGCGCCCCGCTTGCTCGCAGCGCTTCGATCGAGATCCCGTCCGCCTCCAGCGGGATCGGCACCACCTGCAATCCATGCTGTTCGAACACCTCCCGCACATCCGCATACCCCGGCTCCTCGATCGCCACGATCCGCACCGACTTGGCCAGCAGCAGGCAGAGCGAGCCGACCGCTGGCAGCAGCCCCGTGCCGACGACGATCTGATCGGGGGTGCAGTTGACCGTTCGCGCCTTGCGCAAGTAGCTGGCGATCTCCACCCGAAGCTCCGGCTCCCCCAGCTTCTCGCCGTAAAACGACAGGTCATCGCGGTACCGATCGAGCGCTTCGACCATGCATCTGCGCCATGCGCTGAACGGAAACGACTCCAGATCGATCACCGATCCATGAAAATCGTAGCGCACCTGCTCCTCCCGCTCACTCGTTTTGACGACCTGCTCCAGCGGGCGCGGCGCTTCCGCCTGCCAGGTGCCAAACTCCTCCGCCTCCACCACAAAAAAGCCGCTGCGCGGGCGGCTTTCCACAAACCCTTCGGCCAGCAGCTGCTGATAGGCGGTCTCCACCGTGTTTTTGCTCACGCCTGCCGACCGGCACAGATGGCGCACAGAGGGCAGGCGCGTCCCCGCCCGAATTCTTCCGCTCAGGATCTCATCGCGGAAATATTGAGCGAGCTGCCCATAGAGCGGCTCGCGCTTTTGCTCATCCAGCACCGGCGTGATCTCCGCCATCGTTCCATCCCCCTGTCAGCACAGGTCTCTTCGTCGCGCCCGATCCAGCGCAGCGAGCCTTCCCCATCGCCCAGCAGGTCAGACCAGCGGCACGTAGACCAAGACGGTCGCCCCCTGTCCCGGCTCGCTCTGCACTTCCAGGCGACCGCCATGCAGTTCGGCGATCTCCTTGGAGATCGACAGCCCGAGGCCGCTGCCGCCCTGCTTGCCGCTGCCCTTGTGAAACTTTTCGGTGATCAGCGGCAACTCCTCTGGCGCGATGCCCTCTCCGCTGTCGGCGACAGCGAGCACCGCCTCCCGCCCTGACCGCTCGGCGCGCAGCTCGACCAGACCGCCTTCTGGCGTAAATTTGAACGCATTGTCGAGCAGATTGACCAGCACCTGCTTCAGCCGGTTGGTATCGCCGAGCACCAACAGCGGCTCCTCGGTGAGCGACAGTTCAAGCTGAACGCCGCGGCTCTCCGCGCGCTGGCGAAACTGCTTCCAGATCTCCTCCATCAGCGGCTGCACCTCGACGCGACACATCTCCATCCTCAGCCGCCCCGCCTGAATTTTCGACACGTCGAGCAGGTCTTCCACCAGCACGATCAGCCGATTGGTCTCCTTGACGATCACCTGCAGGCCCATCTCCGTCTCTTCGCGGTCTTCCAAGCCGCCGGAGACGAGCGTTTCGCTCCACCCTTTGATCGACGTGAGCGGCGTGCGGATCTCATGGGAGATCGAGGAGATAAACTCGTTTTTCAGGTTCTGCCCCTTCACCACCTCTTCGGCCATCGCGTTTAGCGTCTCGGCCAACTGCCCGACCTCGTCATCATCGCGCTTTTTCGCCCGCGCAGAAAAATCGCCCTCCGCCATCTTCCGCGCAGCTGCCGTCACTTCGACGACCGGCCCGGCGATGCGCTTGGCCAGCCACAAGCTGGTCGAGAGCGCGACCGCGACCGCCATCGCCCCGACCAAAAGCGCCGCGATGGTGATCTCGTGAACGGTGCTCTTCACCCCTTCCAGCGAGCTGGTGTAACGCAGCACGCCGCTCATCCGCTCCCCCCGCATCAGCGGCAGGGACACCGCCGCGATCTCCTCGCCGGTCGCCTCGTTCTGCCCGGTCCACACGCCGACCTGCCCGCTGCGCGCTGCGGCGACATCCTCCGTCTGCACCCAGTTCGATTCGACCAGCCCATACGAGTCGAGCAAAACTCGACCTTCCAAGTTGAGGATCTCCACTTTGACCGGCTCGCCGCGCTCCGACGTTTCCAAGATGTAGCGCGACTTTTCCGCTAGGTTTTGATCCTTCATGTACTGGTTGACCACCGCCGCTTTCACCGTCGCCCGACGCTGCAGCTCGGCGACAGCGCCGCCCTCAAAGTATTGATCGACAGTCACCAGAAACACCGTCTCAAACACGACGACCAGCAGCACGATCACCATGCCGAAGCTCCAGAGGATCTTGCGCCTGATCCCGCCAGCTCTCAACCCCTTTGCTTCCACCTGTATCCGTACCCCCAGATCGTCTCCAAAATCTGTGCCTCATCGCCGCCGAGCTTCTGCCTGATCCGTCTGATGTTCACATCGACCACCTTCGGGTCCCCAGTAAAATAGCGCCCCCAGACCGCGTCGAGAATCTCGTCGCGGCTCAGCGCGTGATTTTGATTTTCTAAAAAGAGCTGGACGATCTCAAACTCTTTCGGCGTGAGCATCACCTCTCGCCCCTCCTGCAAAAAACGGCGCTCATCGACCTGCAGCACGAACGGCCCGCTGATGATCAGATGACCGCTCTGCTCCGGCGATTGCACCTGCGCTCTCGCTTTCGCTTCCGTCCCCATCCGGCGCATCAACGCCTGCAGGCGCGCCACCAGTTCGAGCGGTGAAAACGGCTTGACCACATAGTCGTCCGCCCCGGCGTTCAGCCCTTCCACCTTGTCCAGCTCCTGCCCTTTGGCGGTCAAAAGGAGAATGCCCATCAGCGGGTACTTTTCCCGCAGCATCTGGCACACTTCGATCCCGCTGATCGTCGGCAGCATCACATCGAGGATCGCCAGGTGCAGATCCGCCTCGCGCTCCACCGCAAGCAGCGCCTCTTCGCCCGTCTCCGCCTCGATCACCGTAAACCCGTTGCGCTGCAGGTTGATCCGCACGAAGCCGCGAATCGACTCCTCATCTTCCAACACCAAGACTTTCACGCCTCACACCTCCGCTACCTTCATCGGTTCAACTGGTGATAACATGCCCGGATCTCCGCTTCTGGCATACCGCCGTTCAATTCTGCCGTCATCCGCCACTGCTCATTTTCGCCGAGGAACAGCTCGTTGGCTCTCGCTGCCTCTCCGATCGGGCGCACCCAGATCTTCACCTCGATCCCCGCTCGCTCAAACGTGATCGAGCGGCTCGTCGCGAGGTATTCTTTGCGCACCGAATAGTCCATGCCCCACTCCTTCGGGGGGTCAAACCGAAATTCGGCATCGTAATCGTAATAGTTGCGATAGACCGGGATCAGCCCGTGTCCGCCATCCCAGCGGCCCCATTCCTGCAGCCAGGGCGTGCCCGCCATCGATTCGCCCTCCGATCCTTTCGGCATCACGAGCTTGCCGATCTCCAAGATCCCGTCGTGATCAAAATCGTCGTTCTGCGTCGAGTAGGGGCTAAAGGTGATATCTGGCGTGCCCCCCTCCCCTTCTCTGGCGAACACATCGATCAGTTTGCTCCCATCCCAGACAAGAAGTGAGGTGAATGCAGAGTGCGCTCCGATGCCCACCTGGACGACGACGCCAACTCGATCTGCCGCAACCTTGCCGATCTGCACCTCTGTAAAACCGTTGATCCCATCGTAAAAGTTTTGCGTGCTCGACAAGCGCAGGCTTCCCTCCTTCGCCTGCCAGAGCTCCGTCTTCGCCAACAGCTTGTCCCGGTCATGATGCAGCAGCACGATCTCCGCTTGCCCGTCTCCGTTCAGATCGCCGACCGCAATCTCCGTATAGCTCTGTTTGCCGAGCTCCTTCATCCCTTCCGCTCCGAGCGCAAACACGCCGACCTTTTTCTGCAGGAGCGCTCCGCCGCGAAAGCCGACGATCAGCTCTTTCCCCGGCTTTCCATCCAGCTCCACCGCTTCCAGATAGTCGATGCCGCCTGCCACCTCCTGCACGCTGCCCCGCTGCACCCACTTTCCGCCCTGCTTGCCGAGCACGAGCACGCCCGCTTCTGGCGCCTGTCGCTCATTTTTAAACAGGGCGAACAACTCCTCTTGCCCATCGCCGTCCAAGTCGGCCATCTGAATGGCCGCCTGCCCCGCAGGCTTCGAGGGAACGGTCAACACCGCCCCTTCTGGCAAAAACGCTTCGACCGCCTTTGCCGCTTGCGGGTCGCCCGCCTCGGCGAGCGGTGCTCGCAACATTTCCCCTGGCGCTCCCCAGAAGGAACAGCCTGTCAAAAAGAAGCCGAGACAGGCTGCCAGCCAATATTTTTTCATCCGCACCGAACCTCCTTCCCCCTTATTGTAACGAAACTCGCTCGCCAATAGGTATCAAAAAGATGACACCCCGCCTTTTCCGCTCGGCAACACATACCCGCCCACGACCAATCGAGCCTGCTGACGAAAGGCGACCGGTGGACGGCGGTTGCGCTCGGCAAAAACGACTATTTCCCAAGCCGAGACGCTCCTGTCGAGCTGGACTCCGCCCCGGTTTCGGTCGGCGGCTCCACCTCCGCTCCCGACGCATGTATCTCCGATGTGCTAAAATAAGTAAACACCCCGTTCGGAGTGTTTTTAAGTGATGTTTTTTTGGAGGATGAGAAGAAAAGGAGTGATCGCCATGAACTTTCCAAACATCATCGCAGATGAGCAAGAGCTTCGCGACCTGATCGGACATCCTGGCCTGCTTGTCCAGAACAAAACGATCGACCATCTCGATCAACACTGCCGCGACTTCCTCGCCATGTCGCCCTTGCTCCTGCTCTCCACAGCGGATGAGACGGGAGCTTGTGACGTTTCGCCGCGCGGGGATCAGCCCGGGTTTGTCAAAGTGCTCGACGAAAAGCGCCTGCTGATCCCAGAGCGCCCCGGCAATCGCCGCGCCGATACGCTGCTCAACCTGCTGGCCAACCCGCAGGTCGGGATGCTCTTTCTGATCCCAGGTCTCGAAGAGACGCTGCGAATCAATGGTCGCGCCTGCATCGTGCGCGATCAGGAGCTGTTGGAGCAGATGGCCGCACATGAGAAGGTTCCGCTGCTCGCCATCGGGGTGGAAGTGGAAGAGTGCTTCATGCACTGCGCCAAAGCGTTCAAGCGATCGAAGCTTTGGCAGCCGGACGCATGGCCTGCACCATCCACCCTGCCCTCGCCCGCGCGCATCATCGCCGATCATGTTAAGCTTCCCGACATCGGAGAGGCGGAAGTCAAGAAATCTCTGCACGAATCTTACACTCAGCGCCTCTATTGAGCAACCAGCCTTTGAGCAGCCAGCCCTGTTCGGGTCGAACTTTCGATCCACAGCGCTCAGCCGCTTTTGGGCACGATGCACGCGACCGTCCCTGCGCTCTGTCGCGTGCATCGTGCGCATTAAAAATCGTGCGCATTAAAAGCTGAAATGGTCAGGATGCGAGCCGAAGCGCTGATCCCTGTGCAAACGATCCAAGGCGTCCATGTCGTCAGCCGACAGCTCAAAGTCGAAGATCTGCGCGTTCTCTCGCACCCGCTCTGCGCGCACCGATTTCGGAATCGTCACCACATCGTGTTGCAGATCCCAGCGCAACACCACCTGTGCCGGCGTCTTTCCATACTTCTCTGCCACTCGGAGGATCGTCGGCTCCTCGACCGCCGCTCCGCGCATCAGCGGGCTCCACGCTTCGAACTGAATCCCCTGCTCTCCGCAAAACTTCCGCAGTTCCCCCTGGGTCAGATAAGGATGAAACTCGCATTGATTGACCATCGGTTTGATCTCACAGCGCGCGAGCAGATCGCGCAGGTGGTGAACTTGGAAGTTGGACACGCCGATCGCGCGCACCCATCCGTCCCGATAGAGCTTCTCCAGCGCCCGCCACGTCTCTTGGAAGCGATCGAGCACCGCCCAATGGATCAGATACAGATCCAGATAGTCCACGCAGAGCTGCTTGCGGCTCTGCTCAAAAGCGGCGAGCGTCGACTCATAACCCTGCTCCGTATTCCACACCTTGGTCGTCAGGAACAGCTCCTCCCGGGCGATCCCCGCATCTTTCACCGCATTGCCGACACCCGTCTCATTGCGATAGATCGCCGCCGTGTCGATGTGCCGATAGCCAGCTTCCAGCGCATAGTGAACTGAGCGCTCCACCTCCCGTCCTTCCGGCGTTTTAAACACGCCGAGCCCCAGCCAGGGCATTTTGACACCGTTGTGTAGAATTGCACAATCTGTCATGCTTTTGCTCATTTTGCCTTCCCCTTTCGCGATCCGTTTTTGGTACAATAACAATAGCATGACCAAGTATCGGGAGTGAAGAATCTATGGCACAAGAAGCAACGCAAGGCGCCCCGAAAACGAAGCAGCCACCCGTTTTTGCTTCCAAGTGGCAAGAAGAGCTGCACTACGCGGGCAGACAGTTGATCAAAGCGATCTCGATCGTGATCGTGCTTTCGATCATCCTGTACATCACCCACTTTCTCTCCACCGGGTTCACGATTCTATTCGCCGTGATCGGCTTTCTCCTCTTCCTCGTGACCGCCACCTATTCGGTCGGCCATTTTGTCCGCTTTATGGTCTTCAAGTCGCGAGGTGTCTGATGAAAAGAGTAGCCCGTTCGGCTGCTCTTTTTGTTTGCGCCGCGGAAAAAACGGAGACCCTCGTCGCGCTGCTGGCTTGAGGGTCTCTAACTCCGATCGTACATTCGATTGTAAGATTGCCTATTTCACCCGATTTATCTCTTCCGATTGGCAGCCGCCGCGCGCAAGCTCTCATAGGAGCGCTCCAGTTGCCGATCGACAACCTGGGCTGCTTTTACATGATCGATCAGATCGTTATGCATTTTGCTCAACAGTTCATTCGAAGTGGCCAGCTCTTTGGTCAGCGTGCCGGAAAGCTTCTTCTGGCTCTGGATGATCGTCATCACCTCGTCCACCTCGTGCGTCACTTCGTCAAAGGCGGCAAACAGCTCGTCCATCTTTTCGGAAGCGTCTTTGCACACGTGCAGACCGCGTTTGATCGACTCCTGGTTCGAGTTGCTGCCAGACAGCGCTTCTTTCGTGTCCTGCAAGATCGAGTTGACCAACTCGGCGATGTGCTTGGTGGAGTTGCCGGTCATCTCTGCCAGCTTGCGCACCTCGTCCGCTACGATCGCAAAGCCGCGCCCCTGTTCTCCCGCCCGCGCCGCTTCGATCGCAGCATTTAAAGCGAGCAGGTTGGTCTGCGAAGCGATCTCTCCGATCACGCCGACGATGCCAGACACTTCGGCAGAGCGCTTCTCCAGTCGGCTCATCACCGTCTGGGTGCGATCCGACTCCCCCTGAACATCTGTGATCACCTCGACGATCTCGTCGAGGGATCGCTTGCCTTGCTTGGAAAGTTCGGACGATGCTTTTGAGATGTGGGTCAGCCGTTGACCGCGCTCATAGAGATGATCGGACGTCTGGTTCGACTCTGCTGCGATGCGCTCCATGTTCTCAACGCTCGCCTTAAACTTGCTGGCCAGGCTGGAGAGCGTACCGTGCTGGTTGTTGACCGCGCCGTTCTGCTTGATCAACTCGCCCATCTGCTCATACAGCGTGACCATTTCACGCTTCAGCGCCTCCACGTGCTCCTCCTGTGCTGCTTGTGCACCTGTTGGTTGCAGGGTCGCGCTCACTTCTGCCTCCACCTGCTTCTTGCTCCAAAATGCCATCCGACTCCATCTCCCTCCATTGCACTTCTTCTCAATTTTGAGCCATTTTAACAAGAAACGCAACGAAGCATTGCCAAGTATGCGAAAAATTCTCAAACCTTTTGCTCGCCTGCCCCCAAATAGAAAAAGGCGACTGTTCGTACAGTCACCTTTAGCGGTCTATGAATTTTGCTTAGCAGCCGCCAGCTGCACCTGCATACGGAACGAGCAAGAAGAACAGGACGAAGATGATCAGGAATACAACAGCCCAACGGGTGTAGCCGCCAAAAGTACCGTACATGATCTCACCCCCTCGTGCTTCTACCCTACTGTACGCACCTCCTGTCCGGTTGGAAACGGCATTCGCCCGGCTCTCGTCCAGTTCAGCACTTGCCTACCGCGATGCTGCGCCCGTTCCGATCGCTCCGCATTAAAATTGCCATCCGGTCAGGAATGCTATATACTTTTTCCAACTCTAACGATGAAACGGGGGTCTAATCCTATGGCAATACGCACTGTACTGTTTCGGTAGAAACAGAAGGATTCCATAACCTCGAAATTCTTCTGTTTCTACGATCGTGTCCAAACTACGAGCGAACAGAAACAGGAGGTACTTTGACCATGAAACAGGATACAACGATGGTGCCCTTTTTGCACCCGCATCAGATCAATGCGATTCGGCAACAGCTTCACTCGCTGATCGGAGCGTTTTACTTCGCCGGCGACTACCGCGTGTTGGAAGCATCCAGGCAAAACGTGCAGCACACGCTGCTCTCGATGGTCCCTGAAGCGACGCCCGCACAGCGCCAACTGCTGGAAGACGCGAAAAACGTCCGCGACAGAGATGAGCTGAAAGCGTACATGGCTCGGCTTGAGCCGTATGTGATCCCCTTCCAGGAGATCACGGCGGCAGAGATTCGTAAGCTGTTTCCCAAGGTGAAAAAGCTGGTGCTGCCTCCCTTGGCGGAGCTGGATCGAACCAAGCTCACCTACCTCGGCTGGCGTGACATCGCGACTCACTCGATCTATCTGGTTCATCAGATCGATGGCAGATGGGTCGGCACCGAGTGCAAGTATGTGCCCACGCCAAAAAACCGCACGATGATCTGCATGTGGTGCAATACTGTCGGTCAAGGAGACGAAGTGGCGTTGGTCACCGCGCAGGTGAAAACGCGTCAACTGGACGGATACAAAACGTATGGCAACCATCTGTGCCTGAACAGTCACACCTGCAATAGCAGACTCACCTCGACAACGGAGATGGAGGCGTATCTCGCTTCCTTGCGATAGTGGCGAGCGAAGGCATGCCGCCTTCCCGCTCGACGACAGAAAAAGATCGCCCCACCCCCGCAACTACTGCGGGCTGGCGGGGCGATCTTTTTGCATGTCGGTTCGCAATTCCTGATGCTCGCCTCACTCTTTTCCCGAGCGATCGGAAGCATTCTCCTCGAAAAGCTCATCAAAGCGAAGATTCTGCCGGGTCGCGCTGTCGCCCTTCACTTCCCCCTCGGCTTGGCGCGATGAGTCGGGAGGGCGCTGTGCGGATCATCCGGCCAGTAATGTTTCGGATAGCGCCCCTTCAGATCTTTTTTCACCTCAAAATAGGCGTGTTGCCAAAAGCTCGCCAAGTCGCGCGTCACCTGCACCGGTCGGTGAGCAGGGGAGAGCAGATGCAGGGTTAACGCCACCTTGCCGCCGGCGATGTGCGGCGTCTCGCGCAGGCCGAACAGCTCCTGCAGGCGAACGGCCAGCACAGGTGCCTCCACATCCGCATAGTCGATCAGAATCCGCGAACCGCTCGGGACGGTCAGATGGGTCGGCGCCGCCCGTTCGAGCTCTTGCCGCTGTTCCCAAGAAAGCATCGCTTCCAGCAGGGTCACCATCTGCAGCCGCTGCAGTTCCTCTCTGCTTTTCATTCCATACAGATGGGGAGCGAGCCAGTCGGGGAGCGTCTCGATCAGCGCTTTGTGCGACACGTCGGGCCAGTCCGCTCGATGATGATGTAAAAAAGCGATCCGCTGCTGCAGCTGACGCGACGCCTTCGTCCACGGCAACAAGTCCAGCCCCTCTTCGGCGATCCCGCTGAGCAGAGCGTCTAGCGTTTCCTCAGCGCTGGGGCTGGCGAGCGGCACTTCCTTCAGCAGCATCGCCCCGAGCCGCTCACGCTTCCGCGCGCGCACCGCCTTGCTGCTTCGATCCCACTCGACCAGCCGCTCCACCTCGATCTGCTCGCCAAAATGCTCGATGATCTGCCCTTCCTCGACCGGGGCGGCTAAAAAGATGCGGCTGTCCGTTCCTCTGTCATCCAGCTCTGCCGCCACCAGATAAGAATGGAACGCGAGCGGCTGCTCCTGTGCGAAGGCGGCGCCTCGCCCGTTGCGCAGGAGGTACCTGCCGTTCCCTCTGCGCTGTGCGATGCGGTCTGGAAAGGCAAAGGCGAGCAGCAGGCCAGAGCAGTCCACCTCTTCTCGCACATCTGGCGCAAGGGACAGCGTTCGCTTCCAGCGATTCGCCTCGGCGATGATCCTGCGGTCGACCTGCCCTGCGCGGAGAGCCTCCACCCGCAAGCGCAGATCTGCGCTCGGCTCGCTCAAAGCGTCTCGCTCGCTGAGCAGAGCGGCCAGCTCGCAGGCCAAGCCGCCCAGCTGCAGCCGCTCCCCTGCAAGCATCATCTGGGCCAGCCGGGGATGCAGGCCGATCGCAGCCAGCCGCTTTCCGTGCGCCGTCAGCGCGCCATCCGCCTCCAGCGCACCCAACTGCACCAGCAGTTCGCGCGCTTGCGCAAACGCGGCGCGCGGGGGCGTATCGAGCCAATCGAGCTCCGCCGGATCGCGCACGCCCCATACGGCGAGCTCAAGGGCGAGCGGTGCGAGATCCGCCTCGTAGATCTCCGGCGTGCTCTGCGCCGCCAGCCGCGCGTCCTCCTGCTCGGCCCACAGCCGATAGCAGATGCCAGGTGCGACGCGTCCCGCTCGTCCCCGCCGCTGATCGGCCGAGGCGCGAGAGACAGCGATCGTCTGCAGATGGCTCATTCCGGTGCGCGGCGAAAAGCGCGGCACGCGCATCAGCCCGCTGTCGATGACCACCCGCACCCCTTCCACCGTCAAGCTCGTCTCGGCGATCGAGGTGGCGAGCACCACTTTTCGCTCGCCTGCTGCACTTGGCGCGATCGCCGCATCTTGCTCCTCCCGCAACAGGCTGCCATGCAGCGGCGCGACTCGCACACCGGCTCCCAGCCCCATCTCGCGAAGCGATGCTTCCACCCGCCTGATCTCGCCCGTCCCCGGCAAGAAGACGAGCAGATCGCCTTCCTCCTGCGCCAACGCCGCTTTGATCGTTCGCGCGACCAACTGCTCGATGCGCCCTTCCGCCCTTCTGCTCAGATAGCGCGTCTCGACCGGGAACGAGCGCCCCTCGCTGATCAGGATCGGCGCCTCGCCCAACAGCTTGGCGACCGCTCCCGCCTCCAGGGTGGCCGACATGACCAAGATGCGCAGCTCTTCCCGCAGCAGCCCCTGCGATTGCAAGCAGAGCGCCAACCCTAGATCCCCATGCAGGTTGCGCTCATGAAACTCGTCAAAGATCACGATCCCCACTTCCTCAAGCGCTGGATCGTCCTGAAGCATGCGCGTGAGCACGCCCTCTGTGATCACTTCGATCCGCGTCTTCGGGCCGACTCGCGCATCCATCCGCACCCGGTAGCCGACCGTCTCCCCCACCGACTCGCCAAGCTGTCGCGCCATATACGCGGCTGCCGACCGCGCCGCCAACCGTCGCGGCTCCAGCATCACGATCTTTTTTCCCAGCAGCCACGGTTCATCGAGCAGGGCGAGCGGCACGCGCGTCGTCTTTCCCGCACCTGGCGCTGCGACCAGCACCGCGTTCTGACGCGTGCGCAGCGACTCGCTGAGCGCTGGCAGCACCGTATCGATCGGCAGAGTTACCATCATCTCGTTCACCCTTTCATTGACAAGAAACGCCCCATCGGGCTATAGTTAAATTGCAAAACATTCCATTTTGGAGGTGAGGGTACATGAAAACGACAATTTTGCCTTTTTCATTCGTTGCCCCCTCGATACCGGTGAGAACTTTCTGCCGCGGGTGACAGACCTGCGGCTTTTTTATTTCTGCGGTCGAGGGGAGCGTTGTCCATCCACTTATCGACAAAGGAGATTCGCACATGACAACCTTTCACATTCTCACCAAAACCGCTTTTTCCGAACAGGAGATCGCCGACGTAGCCGCTTTGGAACAGCTTTGTGACGAGCGCGACCAGATCACCTTGCGCATCGGCACCGAATATCTGAGCAGCCGCCCAGGTGATAAAGCGCACGATTTCCTCTGTTATGACCACGGGCGGTTGATCGGCTATCTCTGCTGGCTGTCGTTCGATGACAAGGAGGCGGAGATCAACGGCATGGTGCATCCCGATTTTCGTCGCCGAGGAGTGTTCCGCTCCCTGTTGCAAGCGGCAGAAGCGGAGATGCGACCGCGCGGCATCGACACGCTCGTCTACCTGATCGATGACCGCTCCAGCTCTGGGCGCGATTTCGCCCAGCACCTCGGCGCTGTCTACCGCAACGCGGAGTACACGATGACGCTCGGAACATTCGCTCCGCCCGTGACGCGCGACGCCGCGCTTCGACTGCGCCCCGCGGCAGAGGCGGATTTCCAGTTCATGGTCACCTGCTCTGCGCAGGCGTTTGGCGATACGGAAGAGTGGACGCGCGATCTGCTCACGCGCACCAATGAGCCGAACCGCACCGCCTACATCGCCGAGCTTGGAGGCGAGCCGATCGCCATGATTCGCGTGCTCCGCGACGAGCGGGAGGTCGCTGACATCCACGGCTTCTCCGTGCTGCCAGCCTTTCAAGGGCGCGGCTTCGGTCGGCAGATCTTAGCCGACACGGTGCAGTCCTTGAAAGGCGAAGGGCGCACCACGATCCGGCTCGATGTCGTCATCGAAAATGAGCGCGCCCTCGCGCTCTATCAAAGCGTCGGCTTTGCCGTCAGCTCCGCCGTTCATTTCTATGTCCGCTAAACTCGACCCCTTCTGCTGTGTGCAGAAGGGGTTGTTTTATGTTGTGTACACAGAAGAGTGTACCGACTCCCCCGCAGTTTCTCAACAGCGAGTATCAGGTGCTCCTCCCGCGCCTGACCGTTCCCGATAACAGATTGATTGAAAATGAGCCGTTGTGATCTGTCTATGCTTTCTCGCCGCTCAGAGCTTTGCACGGAGTGATTCTGTCTGGGCATGATGCTTTTTGGTTCATCTGAACATGGGAGAAAGAATGAAGCGAATTAACCTACATGAACAAAACAATGTTTGTTATAAAAACGTTTACAAAGTTACTTATTTTTTGTATTATAACTTTGCTGTTGCATAAAACCATTTGCGAGGTGACTATTGTGCCGCTACGCTCAAATCCCTCTACATTTATTCCCTTGCAAGAGATGGAGAAGGAAGCCTGGGTGCCTTCTCGATTTAATGCGCAAAGTCGATCCGATGATGGAACCCTGATCCTCTACAACAGCTTTACTGGCAATATGGGGGGAGTACCGATTGAAAATACGGACGAGGCCCTCACCTTGCTCAAACAGGGGATCGAAGGTCCGGCAACCGGCTTTGCTGCTGATCTGGCTGCCGGTGGAATCTTGGTCAAAAAAGGGACGGATGAGTTCCAACGGGTCAGCTTTCAACGCACCGACCTCAATCGCCCAGACTATCTGCATCTCATACTCATGCCATCCGAGGAGTGCAACTTCCGCTGCACATACTGTTATGAGACGTTCCCGCGCGGACGGATGCACGATGAAATTGTGGAGGGTGTAAAGAATTTAATCCAGTCGCGAATACAAAAGCTCACGAAATTGGCGATCAGCTGGTTTGGCGGAGAGCCGCTATCTGAGCCAGACATCTTGCTCGAAATCACCGACTCCTTTTTGCCGCAGATCGAGAAGTTCAACATCGAATATCAGAGCATTGTGACCACCAATGGCTATCACCTGACCGCAGAGCTCTGCGAGCAGCTCGTTTCTCGGGGAATTCGAACGTTCAACATCACGCTCGACGGTTTGCAAAAAGACCATGACTCGACCCGAATATTGCGCGGCGGTGCGGGTACGTTCGATACGATTTTCACAAACCTTCGGGCGCTCAAACAAACGAGCCTCCCCTTCAAGATCAACATTCGAAATAATTTTCACCCCACTACCGACATCGATCAATTCCTCGCTGCCTTGAGTCAGGAGTTCGCTGGTGACCCGAGGTTTCATGTCTACTTTCGACCTGTTGGGAAGTGGGGCGGTTCGAACGACGACCATCTCACCGTCTGCACAGAGCGCGATGCGCGAAAAACGATGTTCGAGGCGGACAAAAAGGCGATCGAACACGGTCTCCCCGTCGTTACCCTCAACGAGTTTCTCCAACCGTTCGGCGCAGTTTGTTATGCCGCAAAACCATATTCATTTGTGATCGGATCGGATGGCATGGTGTACAAATGCACCGTCGCCTTTGATAGCGACTTCAACCGAGTTGGCCGATTGTACGCTGATGGATATCTGGAGTTGGACTACGATAAATTGGCACTTTGGGTGATGGGTGGAGGAGCGGACGAGGATTCGATCTGCCAGCGTTGCTTCTTCCGCCCTTCTTGCCACGGGATGGCTTGTCCGCTCGTGCGAATCGAATCGGGCAAGCGCCCTTGCCCGCATGAGAAGACAGGGATCAAAGAAGTGCTCAGAGTGCTGTGGGAGCAGCACAAAAGGTTTCCCGGCAAAAACGAAGAGCCAACAACGCTCAGCTATCTTCCATCCGCACTTGAAGGGAGGTGACTCGAATGATTTGGATGGCTAAAAAAGTTTCTCGTGACGCCTATAAAAACCACTCCTGCGGCGGCGGTTGCTAGCCCAAAGCCCCCCAAGGGGGGCTTTCTTTCTATCCTTATTGAGGAGGTTTCTTGAATGAAAGCAAGTTGGAAGCGAGTCATGATCAGCCAAGATTACTTCCTCCTTCTGATCAGCCGGTTTATTTCGCAGTTGGGGGACAAAATGTTTATCCCCGCCATCCTCTGGCTCTCGTTGACCGGAGAGGACGGCTCTTCCCAAAGGTTGGGGATTGTCTCTGTCGCCTTGGTGATCGCTCCTCTCGTCAGCGCTCTCGTCGGCGTCTATGTGGATCGACTTCCGAAAAAAACGGTGATGATCGTCAGCGATTTACTTCGCTTCTTGCTTTGTGTCATGCTGTTTCTCAACCAATGGCAAGGAGGATATTTTTGGTTCCTCGTGGTTGGGGTGGTGCTGATCGAAATCATCGGGCAGTTTTTTGCTCTTTCGTCCGCCTCCATGCTCCCTTCTCTTGTCAAAAAAGAAGAATTGATCAAAGCGAACTCCTTTTTCTCCACCACCGACACCCTCACATCGCTGATCGGATATTCGCTTGGCGGCGTTCTGATCACGTTGCTCGGCAGCAGCATGTTAATCCTGCTGAATGGCGTATCCTTTGCGCTTTCTGGTCTTCTTTTGGTAGGCTTGCCTAAAGCGATCGCCTCGATCGATAAACAAGTGCGAATTGGTTTTTTTCAAGAGTTCGCATCAGGTCTTCGATTCACGTTTCGCAGTCGGCTTCTGCTCAATCTGCTGATGATGGGATTCATCTTAAACACGGTCTCAGCCTCACTAGAAATGCTGGTCACGATCTGGTCGTACGATGTGCTTGATGTAGGCGCGACAGGGTATGGACTGTTGAATACCCTGATCATGGTTGGCGCGCTGGTCGGCGGCTTGTCGATGAATCTCTCCTTCATGAAACAGATCGGAGTCGCCAAACTATACTCGGGAATGACCGTCATCTTCGGCTCGCTTTTTGCCTTGATGGCTCTCTTTGATACCCTTTGGGTGAGCATGTGCGCCTTCCTGATGGTCGGCATCTGCTTTTCTGTCACGAGTGTCAGTTTCTCCACCTTGGTCATGACCCATGTGGGAAAAAGCGACCTCGGTAAAATATTCGGGCTGATCAACACCGTCTCACGAGGCGGCCAACCGATGGGGATCTCGTTGGTCACCGCCCTGTTGCTCTCCTATTCGGTGCATTCCATCCTCTTCAGCATCGGTGCCATCATCGCGCTCGGAGGCGTGTACTTGCTGCTGGTGCTCGTGCCCACCGCCAAGAGCACTGCTGAGATTCGCAGTGGACTCAGCTAGCGATCTGCGATCTCCCTCCCTTCTCTCCACAATCGACGCTGCAGAAAGCGGCCCCTCAGAAGACGTTCCGGCGGCCGCTTTCTCGTCCCATTGGGAGTCGCTCCCTTCGCACCGATGCTTTTGGTCGGTCGTATCGCTGTCGCCGCTCTCCCGATAATCCCCACCAAAAGTCTTCCCGTCCCCTCGTGAACTCCCTGCTTCCTGCCAATCACATGCCTCCTATCCTTTCGCAGATCTCCTGCCTACCACCGCCGAGGACGTACCCCAATCTCGGCTGTGATCTCCACTTCCTCCCTTTTTTGATTCTGCCCGCACGAAGTTCGTTGACTCGCTGCCAAAAAGTGTGCCAACTCTCCAGTGATTTCTCAACAAGAAACAGGTCAGAGATGGTATGATATTTTATTAGATATCCTTTATTAGATGATTTCGGAGGAAAGCGATCATGAGTATTTTAAACGTTGAAAATATCGGTCACGGCTTCGGTGCACGCCACCTGTTCTCCGGCGTTTCCTTTCGCCTGTTAAACGGTGAGCACGTCGGGCTCGTCGGTGCGAACGGTACCGGCAAGACCACGCTGATGAGCATTTTGACCAGCAAGTTGCAAGCAGATCATGGCAAGCTCGAATGGTCGAATCGCGCTACCATCGGCTACCTCGACCAGCATGCGGAGCTCGTTCCTGGCAAGACGATCCGCGAAACGCTGAGCGATGCATTCAAGCCGCTCTTTGATATGGAGGCGGAGATCGGCACCATCGCCGAACAGATGGCAGATGCCGATCCGGACACGCTGGAAAAACTGCTCGAAGACATGGGTGAGATTCAAGACCGCTTGGAGAACAGCGGCTTCTATATGATCGATGCGAAGGTCGAGGAGATCGCCAAAGGGCTTGGCCTGACTGCTGTCGGGCTGGAGCGAGAAGTACAGGATCTCTCTGGCGGTCAGCGCACCAAAGTGCTGCTCGCCAAGCTTCTGCTTGAGAAGCCGAACGTTCTGCTCCTCGACGAGCCGACCAACTATCTGGACGTCGAGCATATCGAATGGCTGACCCACTATCTGCAAGACTATCCGTACGCCTTTATCCTGATCTCCCATGACGTGGAGTTTATGAACGATGTGGTCAACGTGGTGTACCACCTCGAAGGCGGCAAGCTCTCCCGCTATGCGGGCAACTATGAGAAATTTGTCGAAGTCTACCTCGCCAAGCGCGCCCAACAGGAAGATGCGTTCGAGCGTCAGCAGGAAGAGATTAAGCGGATGGAGATGTTTATCGCCAAGAACAAGGCGCGCGCCTCCACCTCCGGTCGCGCCAAGTCCCGCCAGAAGATGCTCGACAAGATCGACCGCCTCGAAAAGCCGGTCACCTATCCGCGCCCCAGCTTCCGCTTTCAGGAGACGCGCCTGTCTTCCAAGCTGGTCTTTGAAGCGAAAGACCTGCAGATCGGCTACAACCACCCGCTGTTGCCGCCGCTCTCCTTTACGCTTCAGCGCGGTGAGAAAGTGGCGATCACCGGCATGAACGGGATGGGGAAATCGACGTTGATGAAGACGATCCTCGGCCTGATCCCTCCGCTGAGCGGCAGCATCGAGCGCGGCGACTATCTGGAGCCGGTCTACTTTGAGCAAGAGGTACAGCCGCGCTCCGGCGTGACGGCGCTGGAGGACGTGTGGGACTCGTTCCCGCACATGCAAAATCAGGATGTGCGCGCCAACCTCGCTCGCTGCGGGCTGGGCAACGAACACATCACGTCCAAGCTGACTGCGCTCTCCGGCGGTGAGCATGCGAAAGTTCGCCTTTGCAAGCTGATGCTCACCGCTTCCAACTGGATTCTGTTTGACGAGCCGACCAACCACTTGGACGTCGCAGCCAAAGAGGAACTTGCACTCACCCTGAAGAACTATCGCGGCACCGTCCTGCTCGTCTGCCATGAACCTGAGTTTTATAAAGATTGGGTCACCACCGTCTGGAATGTTGAAGACTGGGCGAAACAACTGCAAAAATAGAGGGAAGCCTGTTGGCTTCCCTCTATTTGTAATAAAGTGCGCTCATCCAAACCGATGTTATATGCGAAACATCCCCCCATGATTCCCTTTTCAATCATGCATTCTTCATGCTCCAGTAAAATCGTTCGTTTATCCGAGAGGAGAGGATTCAAACCTGCGTCTGGTTATCCCCTAACGATTTTCAAGACTTTGTTTCTATTTCCCATTTTTCACATGTACGCCTTGCTCACTCAGATAACCGTCTATCAATTCTTTTATTTCCTCCAAAGTTGCTCTCGATGTCCTATACATTCTTAGTCCATTTTCATCTCCAACTGTTATTACTTGGCTTTGCTCATAGTCAGCACCTTGTAGTGGTAGTACAACAAGTTCAGGTTGTAACTTTGCTGAACCTGTATCACTTGGACTCACCCTCACTATTGTACCTGGGTTGACTTTAAAAACCATTGTCTGAACCGAATCTGTATATTGAGCAGGAGTTTCTCGTATCCCTTTATAGGTTCCTTTTACATCATCTAGTGCTTCTTCAACTAAGCTGACCAAATCTGGAACAATTGGATTGTCGGAGGGGAGATCATATTTTTCTTTCTCATAATAAATTGTGATCTTTTCAGGATCTGACAATTTATTTGAAAAAGGGTCAATAAAAAAATATATCAAGATAATCCCAATGATAATAAGAGTGAATATGGATGACCTTCGATTCATTCGCCACGCTCCCTTCGAAAGATCTAGCTATACAAACATGTATAACTAGATCTTGTTCAGATTGTTTATTTTTTTGAAGATCCCTCCAATATGCTATCTTCATCAATGACAAAACGATTAGATGCTTTTAACAACGGCTCTTCATCTAGAATTTGACCATTATGAGCGTCGATGTAAATATCCCCCTGATTTGTACTGACCTTCCACGCGGGAGACAATTCTTCCTGATCAACCATAAATGGCTTTGACCAATAGACAAGCTCAACATTTCGGAACTCAATCTCTTTCTCTGCAATACCTTTCATTTTCTTTGGTAAGTTCTTTTTCGCTAGTTCAATTACCCTCTCCTCATTGATAGAATCTTTAATAGAATTCTCCACTTTAGAGTCAACCTGTGTCCAGTTTCTAAAATAAAAACGAATCCCACTATTATCAACAAGAAGGGTGATAGCGTCCCCCATTTCCCCCGAGATTGGAACCCCCTCGAAGTTGTGTTGATATTTTATCTGATAGGCATATACCTGCTCCTGATTTCCTTCTTGTTGGACCATTTTAAATGGGATTACTTCTTTCAGCAAAGCATCACTGGGTAGTCCTCCATGTTCATTTATGAACTCTTCCGCTTTCTTTACCGCGGTTTCTTCTCCGAAGTTCACACTTTCAAGACTATTTCCTCTAGTTTCAAAGAGTATCGCTCCTGAAGGATAAACACTTAAATCTGAAAGGCCGTCGCTATAAACTATTGAACCAAACTCAGATCCACCTAATTCCTTGAATTTACCCTTGAATATTTTATCCAAAAGTTTCGTGTAGTCTAGTTTTTCATGTTTGATTTTCAACTTACCTAACGGTCTGTTTTTTTCTTCTACATCTTTAATCATTGATCCACTCTTTGAAACGTCTAAATAGTAACTGCCTGCCCCGGACCAATGATAGATATCGCTTGTTCCTGAAATATCTGCAGTAGCACCTGTACTTACGAAGTGAAAATAGTCTCTCTCATTTCCTTTGTGACCTGTTATTGCCCAGTTGGGTTCCTGACATAAGACATTTGCATTGATCCAAGCATTAATCATCGTCTCAGGAGTTCTATTAATTCCCATAAATCTAATTTGAAAGGAGTTGATTACCGAATCATCTTTTGTTTCATAAGAAATTCCTTTGTATCCAAAAATGTGATGAACACCATTTGCTAGTGTTCTCCCCCAACCATTTTGAACTAAATCATCACAAGACATAAAGACTGCCCACTCTAAATCATGGTCAACAGTATCATCCCACCCTATCCATTGACTACCGATCGTATTCCAGTCTACATAATTTATTCGCGGGTTTGGGTTTGTTGTTCTATATTGAGCCAAACACAATCGACCTAAGATGCTTCCGTGACCCGTAAACATTAATATATCACTTTTATTTCCATAATTAACAAAATCCGTATCCCAAACGTTACTATCGTAGAATTCCTTGGTTAAAGACCAGTTTGAATTTGAAAGCAAATTATTCCGAAAAACATAGGCATCATCGTTGTCAAGATTCCCCATCGTTGGCGCGTCATATTTTGAAACCCCGAGTACAGTAAATGTACCTCCTGCACTTACGCTATCTGCAGTCATTGTAGCGGCTACTAAAAAAACGACTGAGCCAAAAGTCCATTGTTTTTTTCTGTTCACAATTCACAACTCTCCTTCTCCCATTTTTGCTCATAATAACATATTTATTACAAATGGAAAATGTTTTTTATTTTATACTTTTATAATGCACCGTTCTATGTATATCAACGGCCGGCAAATATTATTTCATAAGAAACCGAGTCCTCTTTTAGATGAACCCCTTACAACACAAAAAAACGACAGGATTTCTCCTATCGGCACGAATAACGGATTCCAAGGATGATGAGTATACAACCTTTTCGAACTATAATTCTCTTGATTAACTACCCTTGCTTCTTTAGTTTTACTTTTGCGTAAAGTGACTCGAATATTGGACAAAAGAAAAACCTCTCATGTTTCGCCATCAGGAAGTTATGACACTTGATTCACCACAACAAACCAGCCTATTCGTCAAATCGAACTAATCATTTCCTCGTTTAATTCGTTGGAAGGGAACTCTCTAAAGGAACCCCATTTCCTTACGCTTGCTTCTGCAACTCGCTCTTATCATATATACCACGGCCTAGCCCGCCTTTGCATTCAAAGATTCGGATCGATTTCACCTTGCGCAAGTCGATCAGGGTGAACCAGCACCGGGTGTTGGTCGGCAAGGGGATCACCTCGAAATACACACCATCATTCGACTCTAGCTATCGACGATTTCGACTCTAGCTATCGACGATAAAGTGTACTTACTCTTCGCTTGCATGAACTTAAAAGCTAGCGAATTGTATAGGTATATATGAAAAAAGATAAGGCATAAAGCCCGCGTTATCTTTTTGCGAATTTGACTGCAGTCCGAAAATAGCGGAAATCCTGCATGCCTCCCTTTTTCATCCGATGTCTCCCCAACTTTTTCATCGCGCACTCCCTTCTTGACTTCCCACTGCGAAATGCGCAACACTGAGATCAATCTCGCTCCACGCTCCAGCTGCGAGAACATTGATCATCCGAGCGAGAAGTTGCAAAAATCTTCAGGAATCGGGGTGTTGTGATGAAATCTTTTCAACCCAAAGCGATCCGCTATGCACATCCGGACGAAACGCTCGATGCGTCCGTGTTTCTCTCCTTGGCCAATGAGGTTTGGCCTGGCGACTATCGGGTCGAATCGGTGGCGCAGGCGTTGGCGAAGACGATCAATTTCACCGCCTGGGATGGGCAGCGATTGATCGGCTGTGCACGGCTCTTGACCGATGGATATTTTTTTGGCACGATCCCCGAAATTTTGGTGCATCCAGCCTATCAAGGTCGCGGCATCGGCAAACGACTGATGGAGTCTGTCTGGGAGCTCTCCCCCACCTCGCTCTTTTTTGGCGCCCAACCTGGAAACGAACCATTCTTTGAAAAGCTGGGTTATACAAAATCGATACAATCCTATCACCAGAAAAAGAAGCGCAGGGGTTCCACCTCGCCAACCGATCTGTAAGTTCCCTGCCCACAATCGAATCCTCTCAGCTTGTGGTTGAAGAGCAAGAATCTGGCGAACGATTCCCTGCCATGCTATTGAACACGATTTATCTGGAGCGACTGCAAGAGATGTAGGCAACCCTTTCCTACCTCCCGTTTACCGCTCCAGCATGAAAAAACGACACTTGCCTCTGCCTTTTGGGCGTGCGAGTGTCGTTTTGTGCATCTGTGCTCGCCTCAAGCTGCGAGCTCCTGCAATCCGTTTCGGTTGATCGACATGCAGTCAGTACATGGAACTAGTTTTGCTCGACCATGCAACGAGTCGATCGCACTTTTACTCGATGATCGTCTTCACTCGCCCCACCTGTCCATCTTGCAATCGGACTTTGATGCCGTGAGGGTGCGTCGGCGAGTTGGTCAGGATGTCTTTTACAATCCCTCGCGTCGTCTTGCCTGTGCGTTGATCCTGTTTCAAAACGATGTCCACCTGAAGGCCTGGATGGATGTCTTTGCGATTTTGTCCGCTCTTCATATCCTCACTCCTTCCTCGATCTAGTTGAGGTCAACTGCGACTATCTCCCACGTCTTCCGTTTCGTCCATCGCTCGACCCCCGACCTGGTCTCGAATCAGGTCTTCCTCCTGCTCTCGATTCAGGTCTTCCTCCTGCTCTCGAATCGGGTCTTCCTCCCGCTCTCGAATCAGGTCTTCCTCCCGCTCTCGAATCAGGTCTTCCTCCTGCTCTCGAATCAGGTCTTCCTCCCGCTCTCGAATCAGGTCTTCCTCCCGCTCTCGAATCAGGTCTTCCTCCCGCTCTCGATTCGGGTCTTCCTCCCACATTTGAATCGGGTCTTCCTCCTGCTCTCGAATCATGTCTTCCCCCGGCTCTCGATTCGGATCTTCCTCCCGCTCTCGAATCGGGTCTTCCTCCCGCTCTCGAATCAGGTCTTCCCCCGGCTCTCGAATCAGGTCTTCCTCCTGCTCTCGATTCGGGTCTTCCTCCCGCTCTCGAATCAGGTCTTCCTCCTGCTCTCGAATCGCTCTTGCGTCCTGATCGCTCATCTGACGCGCCGCGGCGGTCGCGCGGTCGTCCTTCACGATCACTTCGCTCAGGCTGACGAGGTGGCCACGGCTCGTCATGGTGTCGACGAAGACCTTCGCCCATCTGCCGTTCCAACTTCAGACCGATTCCCTTTTCGATCATCGCCAGCTCGTTGCGATCTTTCGGTGCCACGATCGTAAAGGCGACACCCTCTTCACCCGCTCGTCCCGTTCGCCCGATGCGGTGGATGTAGCTGTCCACATCTTGTGGGATGTCGTAGTTGAACACATGGGTGACCCCTTCGACATCAAGGCCGCGCGCCGCTACATCGGTTGCGACCAACAGCTGAATCTTCGCCTCCCGAAAGCGTTTCATCACCTGCTCCCGCTTCGCCTGCGACAGATCGCCATGCAATTCGTCAGACAGGTAGCCGTTCGCTTGCAGCGCTTCGTTGAGCGAGCTCGCCCTCCGCCTCGTCCGGCAGAAGAGGATCGCCAAATAAGGTCGGTGCTGATCGACCAACTTCATCACCGTATCCTTTTTCGACCGATCGGTCGTCTCCACCGCGACCTGTTTGATTCCCTCCAGAGTGATGCGCTTGCCTTCCACCTGCAGATCGACAGGCAGTCGCAGATAGCGATTGGCGAGCTTGCGCACCTGATCGGGCATCGTCGCCGAAAACAGAAGCGTCTGGCGATCCAACGGCAGCTCGTCCAAAATCATTTCTACCTCTGGCAAAAAGCCCATATGTAGCATCTGATCCGCCTCATCGAGCACCAGCGTCGAAACGCCGTACAGATCGATCGTCCCGCGGCGCAGATGATCTAACAGCCGTCCCGGCGTGGCGACTACCACATGAACCGCACGTCTCAGCTTCTTGAGCTGTGCTTCCACATCCTGTCCACCATACACGGCCAAGGCGTTCACACCGTCGAGAAACGTCATCGCCTTCTTCACTTCTGCTGTGATCTGCAACGCCAGCTCCCGCGTTGGCGTCACGATCAGCGCTTGCACCTCATCCCGCGCCGGATTCACCTTTTCTAAGATCGGCAAGACGAACGACAGCGTCTTCCCTGTGCCTGTCTGCGCTTGCGCCACCACATCATTTCCTGCCAACACCTCTGGAATCGCTCGCTCCTGAATTGGGGTCGGTTCCATGATGCCTTCCGCCTTCAGCGCTCGATCCAGCTCCTGCCGAATGCCCAGGCTTAAAAAATCTGCCAAGCTGATCACCTCTTTCATCAATTCCGGTTCTTGTTCCTCAAAAGCGTGGTTCTATATCAAAAAAATACACTGCTCATTTTAAAGGGATCTGTCTTTTTTAACCCACCATCTGTATAATATTGCCATCAGGAGGTATTTTGATCATGCCGAACAAGAAAATGATTTCGCTTGCCATCCTGCTCTGCACAACTGGTATCCTGTCAGCCTGTTCATCAGACGAAACAATGGATGCGCAAGCTCCCAGCGAAACGATTGAAGACGCTACCTCGCCTCTCGCCCAACCGTTCGATTTGGGCACAATTTCAACCAAACGCGCCACGCAGGATCAGAAGAAGACACCGCTCTCTTCCGTTTTCAGTCAGGTCGAGTGGATCTCTAAGACAAATCAAACGGTCTCGCCCACAGAGCACGATGTGCTGTGGAAAGCAACGATCGGAAAAGATAGCATCGTCGCGCTCAAAGTGCCGAACACCGCGGAAGATCGCTACAACTTCTTCTTTCTCTCCAATGACGCCGGAGAGTGGAACCTGCACGCGACCACCGACGCTCCCTTGCCGTTGCATAGCGATACGCGTATCAAGGTCGGAATTGAACTCCCGCTTGAACGATTCATCACCCTGCAAACGACATTCGGAATGGACAATCGAAAAGTTTGGACGTTCGCCCACGGAGAAAAGGCTCTCGCGATCGGTTCCTATCCGCACCAACCGTTCTCTCCCGCCTCCAACGCGAAACAAGTGCTGATCGGCGATCGGCAAGCTTGGCAGATCACCGAAGCGGACGGCGCCTCCCTGCTGTACTATCTGGATCAGGGTCAACTGGTCTGGCTGGCGGGCAATTTTAGCGAATCGGAGCTACGAACTGTCGCAGCCGCCCTCGCGAGCGGTCCGGCATCCTTTCCTGCACTCCTCGCCCCGCGACCGCTCTAACGCAACAAAAAAGCGTCGAAAGTACACCCTGCCTTCGACGCTTCTCCTCTACTCCCCTTTGCGACGCAACCGCGCATCCAGCACGAACGTACCAAAAGGAACGGACGACGCGATCAGCGCTCCCACGATCCACTTTAGCGACCACTTGTGCACGACCGCCGCTTGTACGACCGCGAGGATGTACAGTATGAACAGCACACCGTGAATCGCGCCGACAACGGTCACCGGCCCCGGGATGTCCATCCAATATTTCATCGGCATCGCGATGAGCAACAGCACCAAAAACGATACCCCTTCCACCCAACCAATCGCTCGCAACCGCCCGATCGGAGTTTTCAACATCTTCCTCACCCTCTCCCCACGTTCTATCACGCCGCACAGGAGCGGCCCGCTCGCCTCTATTCCAGCATCTCGAACAGCTGTGCGAGCTCCTTATAGGTCAGATTGCGCCAGTGCCCGAGCTTCAGCCCTTCGAGCCGAATGTTCATGATCCGAATCCGCTTGAGCGTCCGCACCCGATAGCCGAACGATTCGCACATCCGCCGAATCTGCCTGTTCAACCCTTGGGTCAGGATGATCCGAAACGTGTTGTCGTTGACGCGGAACACTTGGCTGGGCTTTGTCGTCGTGTTCAAAATTCGCACTCCGCTGGCCATCCCCTTCAAAAAGTCGTGGGTGATCGGCTTGTTGACCGTGACGACATACTCTTTCTCATGGTTGTTTTCGGCACGCAAAATCCGATTGACAATATCCCCATCGTTGGTCAGCAGGATCAACCCTTCCGAGTCTTTATCCAGCCGTCCGATCGGGAAGATCCGATCCTGATGGTTCACAAAATCGACGATGTTCCCTTTCACGCGGATGTCTGTCGTCGATGTGATGCCGACCGGCTTGTTCAGGATGATGTAGACCGTCTTTCTTCGCTTCTTGCGACCGCCATCGCCCCCTGCGCGGATCGACTCTCCGTTTACTCGAACATCGTCGCCATGCTCGACCGTGCTGCCCATCTGGGCGACCTCTCCGTTGATCGTCACACGCCGTTCCTCGATCAGCTTGTCCGCTTCCCGGCGCGAACAAAGTCCGGTGCCGCTTATATATTTATTAATCCTCATCTGATACCCTCTCAGCTCCATTTTTCAAATATCGTTTCTTTAGCGCCCATCCATTATACCATTTCCCCCGACTGGGAAGTCATCCCCGTCACAGCCGATTTGATCGGGCTGCTCCGCTCACTTTTATTTTGCAAAAAGCAGGAAATCCTAATCCTCAGCCAGAAACTGAAAGGCAGAATGGAGGTACCGACAACGCATGAATGATCAGATCGAGAAGATGAGACAGCTCGTCAACGCCAAAAAGGCGCAGAACGCCAGTCAGAAATCGAAGCTCCGCCCGGAGAAAAGCATCAGCGACTCCAACCGCAAAGTGGCCAAACAGCACAAAAAGGGCGGGCTCTTCGACGGCAAATAATACAACAAAACCACCTCATCGAGGTGGTTTTCGCTTGCACAGATACGCATGGGAAAAATATAGCCCGAGCAGGTACAGCGCGAGGGCGATATAGGCGGGCAGCAAGTGATAGAAATCGATGTATCCGATCTTCAAGTGCACGCCGATCCCTGCCGCAAGCCCGGCAAAACCGCCGAGCAGATAGCTCCACCACAGCCAGCGCTCCCCTTCTCGGTAGCCCCAAAGGCTGATCAGCAAGAGCAGTAACCCCTCACAGATCAACGCCCCGCCAAATCCGGCGCGGTCGTGTGCGATCAGCGGGATCAGCCGCTGATTGAAGCGATCGATCTCCTCGGGCGCCACGCCGATATAACACAGATCCTCTTGGACAAACACATCGCCCATGCCGATCAGCGAGATCACCACCCCCGCGGTGAGCAACGCTCCTCCCAACAGGACGAACATCAGCTGCCCGATCTGGCTGCGCTGCCACGCCTTCGAGTTCTGCCGATTGGTCGAACCGTGCGGTAGCGACACCTCTTTCGTCCGCCAGAGCCCCCAGATGTAAAACGGTAAGATCAGCGCATTGTAGAGCAGATGCCAGGCGTCCACATATCCGACGAAGAAGGAATAGAGAAAGTTGAGAAACCCATACCCGGCTGCGAGAGCAAACAGGACGATCGCCCATCGCTCCCCTCTGCGCACTTTGTGCCAAGCGAGCTGAGCGAACAGCAGACCGGCTGAGATCATGATCCCTGCCAGCGTGATCCGGTCGTGGGACATGAATCGGAACAGCTCTGGACTCCACTGGGAGACCGCCTCGCGGGACAGCCCTAGAAACTCTTCATCATGCGCTAACATCACATCGGTCAACCCGACCACAAGCGCGAGGATGCCTGCGACCAGCACCCCCAGCCCCATCAAAAACCAGCTGAACCAGCCAGGCGTTCCCGACCTGTCGCTCCCTGCCGCACGCCTCGGCACCTCTCGCTTTCGCAGCTCATCGAGCACCGCCTCGTTGATGCGTTTGGGCAGACCTGGCCCCGAATAGACAAACCCGCTGCTCAGCAAGACCAGATCGGCTCCCGCATCCAGCAGATCGATCGCATCCTGTGGTTCGTAGATGCCGCCCGACACGACGATCGGCACTGTCACTCCGGAAGACTTCAGCGCGCGCAACCGTGCAAGCGCTCTGCCCTTCCCCTCGCGATCATCGCGGAATCCGCCCTCGACAGGCATGCGATCATCAAGATAGATGCCGTCAAACGTCACCTCAGCCTCTGCAGGGAGCTCCCCGTCCAGAGCGTACAGCACAGGCGTCTGTGCAAACTTTTCCTTGACCGACCGATACTCGCTGACCGTTCCTTCAAATATATAGAGATCCGCGTCATCGCGCGTTCGCTCCATCAGCTGGACGGCCCGGCTTCCCGCCACATGCACCGCCAATGGAACGACCGCCTTCTTTTGCCGCTTCAAGCGCTCGACCACCTGCTCAACATCGATGCCTTGTGCGCCACCGCGATAGAGGATCGCTTCCTCCTCGCGAGCGAGGACAACTTCTGCCGCCCCCGCCTCTGCGGTCGAAGCGATCGGCCCGACCTCGATCCAACCAAAACCAAACTTGCTCAAGGCGGACGTCGCCAACAGCTCTGGGTCGACACGCCCCGACAGCCCGACCGGAGACGGAAAGGTGATGCCGAAGACGGTTCGTGCAAGCTCCGGATACGGCTTCATATGACCCATCAGCTCCAAGAGCAGATGGCCGCCCGGCAGTCGATCGAGCGTGCTGATCGCGGTGAGCGTCAACCTGCGCGCGGTGGCTGCGGGAAGTTGAAACAGTAGCGGCTTAAACAGTGGATGATACGACCAATCTGGCATGACAGTTCCTCCTTCTCAACGAAGCGGTTGAGAAACGATTTGCCAAAACATCGAGCGCCTCTTCGCCCCGCTCGTCGATCTGAGCCGGATGGATCGCGCCTTTTCTTTCTTAAACCCCACCAGCCCTTGCACAGCACTCCCGGGCAAGGTGCCGATGCTTCAAAAAGAAATGCTGTTTCCCTTGCATTCTCACAGAGACGAGAAACGCTCTTCTGGTATAGTAATAGAAAACATATCCAGTTGCAGGCGGCTGCTACGCCATACTTCCAACAGACGGGGAGGATAAAAATGGTATTTGTCAGCATTGGATACGCTGCGCTCGTCGCGCTCATCTTCATCCTATCGGGACTGATCATGAAATATAAGCCACCGAAAGAGATCAATGCCCTCTATGGCTATCGTACCTCTCGTTCGATGAAAAATATAGACCTGTGGAGAGCAGGCAACAAATACAGTGCGGAGCTGATGATCAAATACAGCATCGTCGCCTTCCTGATCGGCGTTCTGATCAGCTTTCTGTTCGAAGAGTTGATCGCGATCCTGATCATCTCCGGACTGATGCTGGTGAAGATCGTGATCATGATGATCCGTGTGGAGGGCAGGTTGAAAGAGCTGGACGAGGAGCTGCAGCAGAGAAGATGACGGGCATTCGCTACAAAACGAAAAAACAAGCCTGTCCGCTACGCTTCGGACAGGCTTGTTTTCCGTTTGCGAATCATCAAGCAGATCGGCAGGCCGATCAAGGCGATCAGTGCTGCCAACAGGAAGACATCGTTCATCGCTTGCAGCAGCGACAGGTGAGGAATCGTCTTGCTGTCCACCTGCTGCTCGATCAACTGCTCCCGATACACCGCGGTTCGAGACGAGATGATCGTCGTGAACAGCGCGATCGAAAAGGCGCCCATCACGTTTCGCACCCAGTTGGAGATCGACGATGCATAGCCAGACTGCTCGCGGGGAATCTCTTCCATCCCCGCATTGCTCGATGGCATGTGCGACAGGGAGATCCCCACATTGCGCACGATCATCCAGAGCATCACGTAGCTTGCGGTGGTTGCCAAGGTCAGCCCTGACATCATCCACGTGCCAAAGGAGACGAGCAACACGCCTGCGATCATCAGCGGCATCGGGCCCGTCTTCGGGTAGAGGCGTCCGACGAACGGCATCAAGAGCGCCATCACCAGCGAAGCGGGCAACAGCACCAAGCCTGTCACCAGCGGCGTCTCTCCCAAGATGGTCTGCAAAAAGAGCGGCGTCAGATAAGCGCCCGAATACAAGCTCATCGTGACGATGCTCGTGACGATCAGCGAAAGCGAAAAGCGCTTGTTCAGAAACACGCGCACATTTAGCAGCGGTGCTCGCGACCTCACTTCCCACCAGAAGAACGAGGCGAGAACCAGCAGGCCGAACGCGATCAACCCGATCGTTTTGAAGGAGGCAAAACCCCACTCATGCCCGTTGCTCAGCGCGATCAACAAGGACAGGCTGCCCACGATACAGGTGATCAGCCCGAACAGATCAAACCCCTTGGGCACGTTGAGGCGAAAATAGGGGATCAGGCGCACGGTCAGCACGATGGCAACCAGCCCGACCGGCACGTTCATCAGGAACAGCCAATGCCAGCTGAGATGCTCGATCATCACTCCGGCCAGCGTCGGCCCGATCGCCGGGCCGAGCATGGTGGAAAGCGACCAGAGCGAAAGAGCGGACGCTTGCCGGTTGCGCGGGACGATCTGAAAGATCATCGTCATCGTCGTCGGCATGACCAGACCGCTGAACACGCCTTGCATCGTGCGAAAGGCGACCAGCGATGTGGTGTTCCACGACAGCGCGCAGAGCAGCGAAAAGAGCGTAAAGCCACAGAGGCAGACCAAGTACAGTCGCTTGTAGCTATACCGCTCCCCCAGATAGCCGGTCAGCGGTGCGATCGTCCCCGTCGCGAGCAAAAAACCGGTCAGCGTCCACTGAATAGAACTCAAGTCAGAATGGAAATGCTCCATGAGGACAGGAACGGCGACATTGATCGTCGAAGTGCTGAGAGCGGTCAAAAAGGCGCCCACGAAGATGGCGATCATGATCGGCCAAAATTTTGCAGATTGGTTCCCTTCCACGGTGAACACTCCCTCGATTGCGAAATGTCGACCATATGTCAAACGTTACATATAATCAAATGCATGACACCCATCTTACGCTTGCCAGTTCTATATGTCAACAGTTACATATAGGGAGGAAAATATGAACTCATTAGCCTACGCTTTGCTCAGCGTGCTGACCCGGGAATCGATGTCAGGCTACGACCTGATGTTGCGCATCCAACCGTTTTGGCAGGCGAAGCACAGCCAGATCTATCCCCTGCTCTCCAAGATGGAGCAAGCAGGTTATGTTGAACACATCCTTGTCGAGCAATCGGACAAGCCTGACAAAAAAGTGTATTCCAGCACAGAAGCGGGACTGAGCGCCTTGCGCGATTGGCTGTCCCAGCCTTCCGCCGACCTGGTCACCCGCGATGAGATGCTGATCAAAGTATATGCCAGTTGGCTGGGCGATCGCGCCGAACTGCGGCGCCACCTCGAAGACCGAATTGTCGCCTGCCAGAAGCGTCTCCGGCACCTGGAAGGGCTGCGCGACAAGTACAGCTCCGACTTTCAGGCGGATGCAGGCGCAATGGATCTACTTTCCCCTGCGTTTAGCAGCTATATCCTCATCAGGCGCTCGCTGCAGATCGTCAACTCCGACTTGGAGTGGTGCCACTGGGTGCTCGAACTGCTCATGCAGCAGGAGCTTGCCTCTGGCACCGATATGACAAGTACCACCTGATCCACCTCTGTCCCAGCTTCGATCGAAAAGTACGTGCGTTCTGGTGCAGGTGGCTCGAACAGATCGCGCAGAAGCGGCGTACCTAGAAAAACCCCAACAACACGTTGTTGGGGTCTAGGTACTGTCTATTCGAGTCGGACACAGGCGACAAGCCCAGAGTTTACATCTGTACCATGTACGCATGTGAGAAGGACTGGTGCCACTCCTCCATCTTTTCCTCATCAGCATAAAATAACAACTTACATTGACAAACACAAATATATTTCGTATTATTTTAATAAATATTAAACAAAAGAAGAGGGGTTTTGATGCTATGTCCGATACGATGGTAGAGCTTACGATCAAAGTAGTAAACTATAGTGATGCTGATTTGCAATACGATAGCCGTTCATCCGTTCTCGGCGGTGGTGTATGGGTATTGGAACCATGCGACATTCCAGCTGACGATGAGGGGTATGGTTTATGTAAGTTCTATGCGCGACCTGAGCCTGAGGGCAGTCATTTGGCAGGTACACTCACTTACAACTTGCCGGGCGGCTCGTTGAATTTGCTCTTCGACAGACCGAAGTACAGCGCAACGAGTTCTTCGGAGCAATATGTGGTCAACGCCTACGATGAGACGAATTACTCGATTGAGAACGGTAGCTTTACGATTCGATATGAGGTGCGGAATCGGTAAGCAAGCACCTTGTCCTGCTGTTTTCGATAGATATTTGCTGCGATCTATCAGGTAAGGAGAGGGAAACATCCCTCTCCTTTTGTATGCACACCAGCATCTCCCCATGAAAAACCCCTCTTATCAAACAGGAGTGGCTCACTTCCTACCTGTCTACCTTAAGGGGAACACGTCATGATTTTCAGCATGCCTTACCGATCAAACAGATGCAAGTATTCGCCATACCCTTCCTGCTCCAGCTCTTCGCGCGGAACGAAGCGGAGGGCGGCGGAGTTGATGCAGTAGCGCAATCCTTCCGGGCCTGGGCCGTCCTCAAAAACATGACCGAGGTGCGAGTCTGCTTCGCTGCTGCGCACTTCCGTCCGAATCATGCCGTGGCTGGTATCGATCCGCTCTTCAATGCTCGACGCCTCCAGCGGCTTATGAAAGCTCGGCCAGCCGCAACCAGCATCGAACTTGTCGAGCGAGCTGAACAGCGGCTTGCCGGAGACGATGTCCACATAGATTCCCTCTTGCGTGTGATCCCAGAACTCATTGCGAAACGGCGGCTCCGTCCCGTTTTCTTGCGTGACCGCATACTGCATCGGAGTCAGCCGCGCGCGGAGCATCTGCTCATCTTTGCGAGGCGTCCAGTGCTTCTTAATAAATACGTCTCGCCCCGATCCGTGCCGGTACATCTTGTAGCGGATCGGACTTTTCTTGTAGTAGTCCTGATGGTACTCCTCCGCCGGAAAGAAGGCGGTCGCCGGCAGGATTTGCGTGGCGATCGGCTTGTCAAACCGACCGCTGGCCGCCAGCGCCCGCTTCGATTCTTCCGCCGCTCGCTTCTGCTCTTCATCATGGTAGAAGATCGCCGTCTGATAGGACTGACCCCGGTCAAAAAACTGCCCGCCCGCATCGGTCGGATCGATCTGTTGCCAATAGAGTTCAAGCAGCTTCTCATACGGATAGATGTCCGGATCGAACGTGATCTGCACCGCTTCATAATGTCCGGTCGTCTCGGAGCACACCTGCTCATAGGTCGGATTCTCCTGATGCCCTCCCGTATAGCCGGAGACGACTTGGATGATTCCTGGCTGCTCGTCAAAGGGAGCGACCATGCACCAAAAACAGCCGCCCGCAAACGTGGCGAGCTTGTTCCGCTCTTCTTTCATCTTCTTCACCTCTCTATCCAATCTGTCCACTCGATCGCTCGCTCATGCTCAGAGGCGGTCGAAGGCGCGGAGGGTCAGCAGATGATCGACCGTCAGACGCCCGCTCCACTCCACTTTTGCCTGCTCCCACAGCTCTTCATGCAGCCCACCCCACGTCCACGTCGGCTCCCAGCAACCCGACTCGGTCTGCTTGCTCGCCAGGTGTTCTACATTCTTTTGAACGACGTCCGCATATTGCGAATAGAACGGGGACGCAGGCGATGTGACCACCTGAATCGGCTGTAGCCCGTACCCTTCCCACTGCGCGGGATCGACCGTCACGCAGTGCTCCACGATCGCCTTGATCTTGCCGGCCACCTGTTCGCGCAACGATTCTGGCAACTGCTCTTGCAAGCGCAAAAAGCAGAGCAGCTCGTGAAACTCATAGTTCTCCAATCGTTCGAGATACTTGATCGCATGATCGGTCAGGCGGTCGATCATCTCGGCTGGCACCCATTTGCTATATTTCAGCAGATACCCGACGATCTCCGCATTCGGATTGCCCCAATCCTCGCGGTCTGGCTCATAGTTCCACCACGGAGCGCGAGGCGCTTGCTCCACTGCTGGCGGCACGATGTCCCATCCGATTTTTTCCGAGTTGAAGGTGGCGAGCAGGTAGCCGATCGCCTGCTGCACCATCTCGTGATCCTCACCCGCACCGACCCGCGCTAGATATTGGAGTCCGATCGTCGTCACATAGGCGGAAGATGCGGCACAGCGAATGTCCGGCTCAAGCCCTTTGCCAAACCCGCCATCTTCATTCTGATAGGCGCGCAAAGCTTGCAGGACAGCATCTGCTGGCCCCGCTTCAAATTCATACTCAAACAGGGCGAGGTCGACCGCTCGCGCTTGCTCCTTCATGAAGGATCGAGCTGCTTCCAACTGCGAAATCGTTTGTTCGCTCATCCAAAAACCTCCTTTTTTCTCTTCTTATCATACCACAGGGAACCTCCGTTCGCCTTTGCTTCGATCTTTGCCCTCAAGTAAGGAAACTGTTTAGATGATGAGCAGGAAATTAAAGCGCAATGTCAAATTCTTTTCAGCTATTGAGCAAATCGCCTTGTAAAGACTGACGAGCACGAACCTGCGATCATTCAACGAAACCAACTCGATCGCTGTAACAACGCTTTTCTGTCCGATTGCTCTGCGGTCAAATTTTATAAAGGATCGGTTCAAAGAAGGAGAGGAGAAATATGGAGCACGTACACGGTTCTTATGATATGATGCTTGTCGTCTTTTCATATGTCGTCGCGGTTGTAGCTTCTTACACCGTTCTTGATCTGGTAGGCAGGATCAGCACGTCCACCGGAAAAAAACGCTGGCTCTGGCTTTTATTCGGCGCTGTCGCCATGGGGATGGGCATCTGGTCGATGCACTTTGTCGGGATGCTCGCCTTCACGCTTCCCGTGCCGATCGCTTATGATCTGATGGTTATTCTCATGTCCGTGTTGGCTGCGATCATCGCGTCCTTCATCGCTTTATATATCGTCAGCCGCGATCGATTGACGCTGCGCCAACTGCTTGGTGGCGGGATGGTGCTCGCCATCGGCATTTCGGCTATGCATTACATCGGCATGGCCGCCATGCTGGTCAATATCACATACGACCCGCTTTTCTTTGCTCTCTCCATCGTCATCGCGATCGTCGCCTCCATCGCTGCCTTATGGTTGGCATTTTATTTTCGCAAAGATGGAGAGCGCGGCGAGATCGTCAAGAAACTCGGAAGCGGGATGATCATGGGCGCTGCGATCGTCGGCATGCACTATACGGGTATGACGGCCGCCGATTTTCATCTGAGCGACCACTCGATGACAACTTTCGGGATGGTGCTCGATCAAAAATGGCTCGCCTATTTGATCTCAGGAGGCACATTATTTACGCTCGGGTTTTCTCTGCTCGGGATTTTCATCTCCAAGCGATTCTCCCATAAGGACTCGGAGATTCAAAAAAAGACAAAAGAGATCTATCTGATGAACCAAGAACTTCGTCAGTTGAACGATCATTTGGAGGAATTGGTCAGAGAGCGAACCGCACAGCTTGAAAAAGCTCATGATGAAGCGATCAAGGCGAATTTGATCAAAAGCCAGTTTCTCGCCAATATGAGCCACGAGCTGAGGACTCCGCTCAATGCGATCATCGGGTACAGTGAAATGCTGATGGAAGATGCGGAAGAGATCGGTGAGCCGGTCTTCGTCGAGGACCTCGGAAAGATCGGAAAAGCGGGCAAACATCTGCTCTCACTCATCAATGATATTTTGGATATTTCCAAGATCGAAGCTGGAAAAATGGAGATTTACTTCGAGACATGCAGTTTAGAGGGTCTAGTTCAAGATGTGATGACGACTGTCAAGCCGCTTATCGAAGCGAATCGGAACCGCTTAGAAGTCGGCTCCATCAAAGGTGAAATCACAACCGATGTGACAAAGCTGCGTCAGATCTTGATCAACCTGCTCAGCAATGCGAGCAAATTTACCAAGGACGGTAGAGTCGATTTTGACGTATATCACCAAGATAGGGGCAACACGGCCGGCTACTGCTTCCGGATCAAGGATACAGGGATCGGGATGACGCCCGAACAGGTGGAGCGGCTCTTCCAGCCTTTCACACAGGCCGACTCTTCGACGACTCGCAAATATGGTGGCACCGGTCTTGGATTGGCCATCAGCCAGCGCTTTTGCAACATTCTGGGCGGCGACATCGACGTCGAGAGCGAGTTCGGTCATGGCAGCACATTCACTTGCTGGCTGCCCGCAGCTCCCTCCGGGCAGGAGCTGGTCGCTGATCTGCCAGAAGACGATCGCGAGCATGTGCAAGAGGCCAGCCAAGTGAGCATTTTGCTCATCGACGACGAGCCGTTCAACCAGCAGTTGATGCGGCGGTATCTTGCCAAAGAGGGATGGACGATGGCATTTGCCAACAGCGGACAGGAAGGACTGCTGCTCGCCAAGAAGCTTCGCCCGAAGGTGATCTGTCTGGATATCCTTATGCCGAGCATGGATGGGTGGAGCGTCTTGTCTGCGCTTAAAAACGATCCGGAGCTGGAGGACATCCCCGTCGTGATCTGGTCGATGACGAACGACAAGAATCTCGGCTATTCGCTCGGCGCTTCCGAATTTCTGACAAAACCGGTGCACAAGGATCGGCTGATCGAAGTGATGAACAAGTATATCACCGACAGTAACGATCAATCTGTCCTCGTGATCGAAGACGACATGACGACAAGCGAAATGATGACCCGGCTGTTGCAAAAAGCGGGATATACGGTCACTGAGGCCAAGAATGGCCGGCTAGCGCTGGATTGCATAGCGAAGGAAGTCCCGAAACTGATCCTGCTCGACCTGATGCTGCCGGAGATGGACGGCTTTCAATTCGTAGCAGAGCTGCGCAAGCGGGAGTCTTGGAGCGAGATTCCGATCGTGGTCGTGACAGCCAAGTCGATCACGGCGGAAGAACGGATGAGGCTGAACGGTCATGTGAAGAACATCATTCAAAAAGGAACGTTCGATCACCAATCGCTGCTCGCGGAAATTCGCCAGTTTCTGACCGTTGCTATCGATCAAAAGAGCTAGCGCACAGCACTTCCCGACAGGATATGTTGGCATCTTGCGCAAATCAAAAGGAGGTGGATCGAGTTGCAGACGATACTTCTGATCGAAGATAACGAAATGAACCGCGACATGTTATCTCGCCGCCTTGCCCGCAAAGGGTTTCGGGTCATCACGGCGGAAGACGGACAACAAGGCGTTGATCTGACGATGCAAGAGCGGCCTGATCTGATCCTGATGGACATGAGCTTGCCCGTGTTGGATGGCTGGACGGCCACCCGGGTGATCAAACAAGCTCCAGAGACGAAAGATATTCCGATCATCGCCTTAACAGCACACGCGATGGCAAGCGATGAAGAGAAAGCGTACCAAGCGGGGTGCGACGACTTCGATACCAAACCGGTCGTACTCAATCGGTTGCTCGAGAAGATGCAGAACGCATTGGCAAAGAGCAAATAAAGGAATGGAGAAAACGATGTACGAAATCAAACTCGCGAAGATCTTGATCGTGGATGATCAGGAATACAATGTCAGCCTGCTGGAGCGGATTCTCCGCCGTGCAGGATTTGAAAATATATACAGTACGATGGATTCGCAGCAAATCCAAAATCTTCTCGTCGAAGTTGATCCGGATATCGTGTTGCTCGATTTGCACATGCCAGGAATGGATGGGCTACAGGTGCTGAGACTGATTCGCGAACACACGGGAGCGGACAGCTACTTGCCGGTGCTGATGCTCACTGCCGACCTGACTTCTGAGGCGAAGCAGCGAGGTCTGCAGGCGGGAGTAAACGACTTCTTGACGAAACCGTATGACCGAACGGAAGTCATACTCCGCATCAACAATCTGTTGAAGACGAGGCATCTTCATTTACAGCTGCAGCAGCAAAATGACACGTTAGAAGAAAGAGTACAGCTGCGGACGGAAGAGCTGCAACAGGCGCAAATCGAGATTTTGCAGCTCCTCGGACGTGCGGCAGAATATCGTGACGATATGACCGGACAGCATACGCTACGGGTAGGTTGGCTGTCCGGGTTGATCGCGAAAGGCTTGGGCCTCACCGAACAGGAAGTTAGCATGATCCGCATGGCAGCTCCTCTCCACGATATCGGCAAGATCGGCATTCCTGACGAACTCCTGTTGAAGCCTGGAAGATATGATCCTGCAGAGTTTGAACGCATGAAGTCACACACGATGATCGGTGCCAGCATTTTGGAGGGGAGCTGCTTTAAAGTTCTGAAAATGGCTCGAACGATCGCCCAGTCGCATCATGAGAAATGGGACGGCTCCGGCTATCCGGTCGGGCTCAAAGGGGAGGCGATCCCGCTTGAAGCCCGCATCGTAGCTCTTGCCGACTTTTATGATGCTTTGACACATGAGCGACCTTACAAAAAGGCCTGGGAGCCTGTTGAAGCGGTCGCAGAGATCGTGAAGCAAAAGGGGCATCATTTCGATCCGCGAATTGTGGATGCGTTCCTTCTGCTGTTTCAACAAATGGACCTTTCGATCCTGGATGAGCAAGTGCTTACAATCAAGGGAGCGTTCGGGTGATGCGCTCCCCCTTCATCAAAGCAACGGCGAATGCCGAATCGACCCTACAAAAAAAGATCTCGCCCACATGCAGGCGAGATCTGAAACGGCTTACGATTTCTTTTCCAACTGGTCACAATAGAAATGCATCGCTTCTCGCAAGAACGCAGCCAGACCGGGCTGATACTTGTCGATGTTCGCGGTGAATCGCTCATCTGCGACATAGAGGTCGCCGAGCCCGCGAAAGATCTCCAGCGTGCAGTCATAATGATAGTCGATGATTGTCTGGCGCAGGTCGGCGACCGCCTCCTGCACCTGCGGATCGCTCGGCCCGTTGTGCATGGCGGCGATGATCTTCGCATAGTTCGCTTCCTGACGGGCGGTGATCTTCGCCCAGTCCTCTTTCGTGTATGACTCGGTGCGCTTTTCGGCCGCCTCCACCACCTCGTCCCCGTATTTCGCCCGCGCTTCTGCCGAATATTTTTTCTTGTGCTCCTCAAGCGGCGTCATGTCAAACCCTTCAAACAGCTCTTTTTCGCTCATCTCAATGCCCTCCTCGATCGATTCGATCGTTTTCTTCACCGTTGCGATGATGTCTTCCAGCCGCTTTTTCTTTTGCATCAGGATCTCTTGATGGGCGACGAGCGCGCTTTTGCGATCGAAGTCGGGACTGTCCAAGATCTCTCCGATCTCCTGAAGCGAAAAGCCGATCTCGCGGAAGAAGAGAATCTGCTGCAACCGCTCCAACTCCCGATCGGTGTACAGCCGATAGCCAGCCTCGCTGACCGAGCTTGGCGCCAAGAGACCGATCTCATCATAATGATGAAGCGTCCGCACGCTCACGCCGACCAGATCGGCCACCTCTTTTACTCTGTAGGCCACACATCATCACCTCCGATATCTGCATCATACTGCCTCACGTTGCGTGAGGGTCAAGCGAACGAGGAAAATTTGTGCGAAACAGGCGGGTGGAGAAGGATTTCCCCTGCTGTGACGAGAATCTGTAACACGTATTAAAACCACAACCGAATAGCGCGAACAAGCAGGTGCCCTTGCCGGAGCAAGGGGTAACAGGGAATCGGGTGCAAATCCCGAGCGGTCCCGCCACTGTAAATGGGGAGTTCTCACTCAAGAAGTCACTCGATCTCGATCGGGGAAGGCGAGCGAGAATGATGATCCTAAGCCAGGAGACCTACCTCGTTTGTTTACACCCACACGCCTTCGCGGAAAGGAGCGGTGTACAGGGACGAAACGAATCGATCATGCTGTTCTTTCGTCAACTTGTGCAGCATACCTATGACCAATCCAAGGCAATCGGGGTTGGTTTTTTTACGTTCAAAAACGATGAGGAGGTTCAAGATGAAAGCTCGAAAGTCACTGTTTTTGCTGTTGGCCACATTCGGCTTGACCAGCTATTTTGTGGTCAACACCCCGCAGCCGGCGCACGCAATGCACATCATGGAAGGGTTTCTTCCGGCAGGATGGGCGCTGTTCTGGTGGGCTGTCTTTATACCATTTTTCATCCTCGGAGTGCGCTCGCTGATCAAGATCACCAAGGAAGCGCCCGAGCTGAAGCTGATGCTCGGTCTGGCCGGTGCGTTCACCTTCGTCCTGTCTGCGCTCAAGCTGCCCTCTGTCACCGGAAGCAGCTCGCATCCGACCGGGACCGGGCTTGGCACCGTGATGTTCGGCCCGCTGCCGATGAGCGTCTTAGGCTCGGTCGTGCTGCTGTTCCAAGCGGTTCTGCTCGCCCATGGCGGCCTGACCACCCTCGGCGCCAACGCCTTCTCGATGGCTGTTGCCGGACCGTTCGTCGGCTATGCGGTCTACCTGCTGATGATCAAAGCGACCGGCAAGCCGAAGCTTGCGATCTTCGCAGCCGCGATGATGGCCAACCTGTCCACCTATGTGGTCACTTCGCTCCAGTTGGCGCTTGCCTTCCCTTCGGTCGAAGGCGGGATGCTCGCTTCTTTCGCCAAGTTTGGCAGCATCTTTGCAGTCACTCAAATTCCGCTCGCCATCAGCGAGGGCTTGCTCACCGTGCTGGTCTGGAACTGGCTGCAGCGCTATAACTCGGAGGAGCTCACTTCGCTTCGCCGTCGCATGAAAGGGGTTGTGCAATCTTGAAAAAGGTATGGATCAATCTTTCGATGCTCCTCGTCGTCATCCTGTTAGCCCTGTTGCCGCTGCTCTTCATTCAGGCGGAGTTTGGCGGCGCGGACGGTGCGGCGGAGGAGGCGATTCAAGAGATCGCACCTAGCTATGAGCCGTGGTTTGAGCCGCTTGCCGAGCTCCCTTCTGAGACGGAAAGCATGCTGTTCGCCCTGCAGGCGGCGATCGGCGCTGGCATCATCGGGTACGCGATCGGCATCATCAGGGGGAAATCCTCAAAGTCGAAAGCATGATGATCAGAAGGATTGACACGCTCTCATACAACAGCCGCTTCTACTCGCTTTCACCGCTGTGGAAGTGCGGATTTGCTGCCCTGATGTTTCTGCTCTCCTATTTTGCACATCCGATCGTTCAGATCCTCATCGCGCTTTGGATGCTCTACTGGACGATCAAGCGCGCGCAGACTCCGCTGCGCTACTATCTGATCCTGTTTGGGATCTCCAGCCTGTTCCTGATCTCCAGCTTGCCCGCCCTGCTGCTGGAGATCGGCAGGACCGGCTCTCTGCGCGAGGCGGCGATCAGCTATGAGATCGTGACCGGCACCGATTATACGCTGTATGTGACACAAGCGGGTTTGTACCAAGCAGCGACGCTCGCCACGCGGATCGCCGCCTGCGTGACCTGCTTGTTTTTTGTGATTTTCACGACCCCCGTGCCGCAGCTGCTCCAAGTGATGCAGCGGTTGCGCATCCCGAGTTTGGTGATCGAGATCACGCTGATCATGTATCGGTTTGTCTTTCTGCTTGAGGAGACTGCCGCGGAGATGATGGTGGCACAGCGCGCGCGCGGCGGCTATGTCAGCTTTTCGGGAAAGCTGCGCGATGTGGCGATGCTGACCGTGCGGCTGTTCATCAAGACGATGCACAGGTATCGCGGGCTTTCGCATGGGCTGATCGCACGTGGTTTTACAGATGATCTCGGCTTGGCACCCGATCGGGCGCAGCCGCTGCCGAGGCGCTTCCTGCTGGAAGGGCTGCTCGGCGCGATGCTGTTGATCAGTTTGGAGCTGTGGCTTAGATGGAGGGGTATGAGATGAAGCCGATCCTTGAAGTTCAAGACCTGACCTACGCCTATCCGGGCACGAGCCACCTCGCATTACAAGGGATGACCCTGCGCATCCCCGCCGGGAAGAAAACGGCGATCTGCGGCCAGAACGGCTCGGGGAAGTCAACATTTTTCCTGCACGCGATCGGTATTCACCGTCCGAAGTCGGGCGCGCTGCACTGGAAGGGAGCGCCTTACTCCTATCAGCACAAGGAGCTGGCGAAGCTGCGGCAGAACATCGGGCTGGTCTTTCAAGACCCGGAGCAGCAGCTGATCCTGCACACGCCTTATGAGGATGTCTCCTACGGTCTGCGCAACGCCAAGCTGCCCGAGCCGGAGATCAGATCGCGCACCGAGAGCATCCTCGAACAGATGGGTCTCGCGCACCTGGCGCACACGCCGCTGCACCACCTGAGCTTGGGGCAGAAAAAGCGCGTCTCCTTGGCCGGCGTGCTCGCGCTGCAGCCTGAGCTGCTCCTGCTGGACGAGCCGACCGCCTTTCTCGACCGCCGATCGGAGCATCAGCTGGTGGACGAGCTCGAACGGATTCATCAACAAGGGATCACGCTGGTAATGGCCACACACGATCTAAACCTCGCCTATGCGTGGGCCGATTGGATCTTGGTCTTCGATCGGGGAACGTGTGTGATGGAGGGAACTCCGGAGGAAGTGTTTCACGAGGTGGAAAAGATCGAAGCGCTCGGGCTGGAAATGCCGATGCTCCTCGACATCTGGCAGGCGTTGCCCGCAGCTTGGCGCGCCGGACAGCGGCCGCCTCGCGATGTCGCTTCGTTCAAAGCGTGGATCAAAAGCCACTCCTGACGATCAGGAGTGGCTTTCTGCTGTCGTCTCGTCAACCGGCCAGCTTCAAACCGATTCCTTGCTTCGTGATCTGCAGTTTATCAGGTTTAACAATTGACTTTCAACGGAAGATGGTAGAAGATCGTTCTGGAGGCGATGAAATGAATTTACTTGTTACAGGTGCGACCGGCTTTTTGGGCAAGCACCTTGTGCAAAAACTATTGCAAGAAGGTCACAAGCTGATCCTGTTCGTTCGCCAAAAAGCGAAGGCGCAAAAGGTGTTCGGCGAGCTGTTGACCAACTCTGCTTCGATCTCTTTTCTCGAAGGAACCCTGACTGAAGAATCGCTTGAACAGATACCGCAGGTGGATGCGATCATCCACTCCGCCGCCTATCTTTCATTCGACCCCGCCCAGCAGACCGAAACCTATCAAACGAACGTGATCGGAACCAAGGCGTTGCTTGAACGAGCCAAAGCGCTCGGCTCACCGAAGTTCTTTTACATCAGCACCGCCTTCACACTGGGAGAAGAGCTCGACGGGCACGAACAGCTCTATTCGACCGATCGCCGCTTCGTCAACGAATACGAGCGCACCAAATGCATCGCAGAACACTTGGTTTGCGAGTACAGCACCCATTTCCCCACCTCGATCATTCGCCCTTCGATCATCATCGGCGATTCGAAGACGGGGGAGGCGAACACGACGTTTGGGCTCTATGGGCTGTTGCGGGCGGCAGACATTTTCCGGCGCAGGCTCAGCAGATCGCAAGGCTGGGATGCGCAGACTCAGACGCTGCTCTGCGACCCTGCTGTGACAGCGAACCTCGTTCCGGTCGATTATGTCGCCGATGTGGTTGCGACCGCCCTGCAACATGGCCAAGCCAATACGATCTACAACGTGACCAACCCCAACCCACCTCGACAAGGCGACATCTTTGAGCTGATCAAAGAGCGGTTGTCGTTCCCCAACTTACAGATCAGACCTTTCAGCTATGCGGGGCCGCTCACGCCGGAGAGCCAACAGTTCAACTCCCCGCTGTCCGTCTTCAAAAGCTATTGGCATCGTTCGATCCGCTTCGATTCAACGCACACCAAAGAGATGCTTGCGAAAGCGGGCAAGCAGGAGTTGGATCTTGATCTCGCAACGCTGCGCTTCATCATTCAATCGTACTAGGGAAGCCCGCCGGCTTCCCATTTTTCATCCCCGCCTACCGTCGGTGAACGCGCTGTTCGACGAGAGCATGTCGATAAAATGTTGCGCCCCTTTGGAGAGATAGCGATCTTTTAGCCAGATCAGCACAGATGTGGCGGTGAGCGTCGTGTCGACGATCTTGAGCGCCCGCACCGCATGCCCCCTGTGCAGTTGCAAGACGGACGCCGGGACGATCGTCGCGCCCAACCCGGATGATACCAACTGGAGCAACAGCGAGATGTCGGAGCACTCGCAGATCACGTTCGGCTCAACCTGACAGCAGGCAAACTCATCGACGATCATCTGATGAACGCCTAGCCCCTCTGTGCTCGGCAGGATCAGCGGAACCGACCCGATCTCCGGAAAGGAGATCGTCTCCCCCTCCACCTGCTCTTGCGCAGAAATCACAAAACAATACGGCTCAGTCTTCAGATGCAGAACCGAAAAGTCGCTCAACTCCAGCGGATAGCGAACGATCGCCAGCTCGATCGACCGCTCTCTGACCAATTGGCAGAGCTTGTCCGATTCGTTTTGCTGGATCTTAAACGAGATGTTCGGATATTTTCCCCGAAAGGCGGCGAGCAGTTCGGCAAACCGCGCGTCGGACAGCGTGTTGATCCCGAGCGTCAACTTGCCGCGCAGACCCGCTCCTGTCTCCTGCACTTCAAGCTGTGATTCTTCCATGTAGCGGATGATGTGCAACGCATGTTTGTACAGCATCTTCCCCGCTTCTGTCACCTCTAAGAGCTTGCCGCTTCGCTCGATCAGCTGCACGCCCAGCTCCTGCTCCATCAGCTTCAACTGTTGGCTGAGCGGCGGTTGCGCAATATGCAGCCGTTTGGCGGCTGCCGTGATCTTTTTCTCTTCGACGATGGCGATAAAATACCTCAGTTGCCGCAGATCCATTGACATCACGCTCCATGATATGAAAAACGTATGAAAGGTGAATGAAACAGATATTTTTCATCAATCCTACTGCCATGTTAGCATGAGACGATCCCCTCGACCAAACTGGAAGGGCGCACTAGTTCTCGTCCGATGCCAAAGCGGTGAGGGTGTTCGTATCGATCTCTGAAAAGAAAGGTGAAACACACATGGCACAATCGCGCTGGTTTCGCCACTTGAGCACTTTGCAGTGGTTTATTTTTTTGGTCACCAATTCGATCGCGCTGCCCGTCGTCATCGGCAGCCTCTTTCAACTGTCTGTCGAAGAGGTGTCCTCCTTGATGCAGCGAACCTTTTTTGTCGTCGGGATCAGCACGCTCTTGCAGGGGTGGTTGGGTCACCGCTATCCGGTCGCCGACGGCCCTGCCGGCTCCTGGGTCAGCGTGTTTGTCATCTTGGCAGACGTGTCGCTCCACCAGGGGACGAGCGCGCAGGAGACGTTGCAGCTGTTTACAGGGGCGCTGCTCGTCGCAGGCATCCTGTTGCTCTTTTTAGGCTTAACCGGTCTGGTCGAGCGGATCGCCTTTCTGTTCACCCCGCTGGTCACCGGCTCCTTCCTGCTCCTGCTCACCATCCAGCTGAGCGGCGTCTTCTTAAAAGGGATGCTCGGCGTGCAGGGAACTGGTCAGCCGCTCGATCTCACCCAAGCGCTGCTCGCCTGCGGGGTGTTTGCGCTCGTGTTGATCCTTTCGATCAAGGGGAGGGGCTGGGTGAAAAACTACGCCGTGCTGATCGGAATCCTCGTAGGCTGGCTGGTGTTCGCTCTGCTCGGGAAGAGCTCAACCTCACTCACAGGCTCCACCGCTCTCTTTCAATTGCCGGAGATGTTCGCCTGGGGTCTGCCCAAGCTGAACGCAGGCATCGTCTTCACCGCCATGCTGTTCACGCTCACCCTCGTCTCCAACACGATCGCTGCCGTTTCGGCGGTCGGTCAGGTCGTGCCGCGCAATGAGCAGCTCCATCAGCGATCGGTGCGACGCGGCAGCTGGGCGGGCGGGTTTTCCCATCTGTTCGCCTCCTCCTTTTCCACGATCGGGGTGGTACCGCTTCCGGTCAGCGCTGGCTTCATCCGCCTGACAGGGCAGACGCAGACCCGGCCTTTTCTGATCGCCTGCCTGCTGCTGTCTGGCGTTGCCTTCCTGCCGTGGATCGTCAATTTTCTCGCGCTGTTGCCCGGCACGGTCGCAAGCGCCGTCCTGCTGGCCAATTTTGTCCAACTGGTCGGCATCTCGTTCCAATCGCTCCTCCGCGACCCGCTGGATCAGCGGAGGTTGAGCATCCTCGGCATCACGCTGCTGATCGGCGCTGGGCTGATGGCCGTACCTCCCGCCGCCTTTCAACAGCTGCCTTCGCTCGTTCAATATGTGGTCACCAACGGCCTCTTGGTCGGAACGCTGATCGTGATCTTGCTGGAACAGCTGTGGAAGGAAAAGCGCTGATCGCTGCGGGGAAGCGCTGTTCAAGTTGTGTCTGTTTTTCAACCCTCTGACCGCTGACACCCTTTATAGAAAGACAGCTGGCGTTTTCCTGCCTGCTGTCTTTTTGTGTTGGTCTTGTTGTAGCCACCCACCAACCCGACCGAAAAAGAGACTTCCCATTGACATTGAGAATCATTTTCATTGAAAATAGAAGTAACACATTCTGGCACAACGGATGACTCACCTTGAAAGGACGCGGTCGGATGAAAACTACGCAACACTTTTTGCGACAAGCTTGGTTTGAGGTCGATGCCTTTCAGATCGAACAGGTTGCTGAGGGCTGTTCGATCACTTGGTACCCCTCAACTCTGGATCGGCTTTGCTTTGTCGCCCAAGGAAATGGCTCGCTGCAACAGGATTGCGACCCGCTGCCGCTGTGCGAAGGCGATCTGGTCATCCTTCCCTCGCATGCGGAGGCGCGGTGGGACGGTCTGATGCCAGCAGGGATGGTGCTCTATCGCTTCGATTTTTCTTGTGTGGAGATCCACCGCGCCCTGAGCGGCGAATGGACGGCAACCCCCTGCCGCTTTCCGCTGGAGGGGCACGTCCGCCCTGTTGCCCGCACCGTCGTGCGCCATCTGATCGACAAGATTCAAGAGCAGGTGCAGGCTGGCATCGGCGTCTGTCAGGCGGGACGTGAAGCGTATTGGCACGAACTGCTGTCGATGATGCTCCAACATGCGGCGGAAGTTCCGAGACCGGAAAGCTATCGTCCGAAACCGGAGCTGTCGATCCTTGAGACTGCCTCCTACATGGCCGAGCATCTGGAAGAGGAGTTTCAGGTCAATCGGATGGCGGTCGATTCGGGGCTGGGCGTCACTCAATTTTACAAACTGTTCAAAGAATACCTCGGCGTGACTCCCCTGCAGTGGTTGACATACCACCGCATCAGGCGCTCGCGGGAGCTGATGGCTTCGAGCGAGCTGAAGATCGCCGAGATCGCCCACGCGGTCGGCTATGCGGATGAATATTACTTCAGCCGCCTGTTTAAAAAGCACAACGGCTTGGCCCCGAGCGAATTTCTGGCCGGTGCCCGCCGAAAGATCGCGGTGCTGGCAAAGGGAATGGAGGAATCGCTCCTCGCGCTGGGCATCACCCCCTGTCTGACCATCCCCGATGTGCCGAGCGGCTCAGATGGCCCGTTCAAAGGTCGCTTCGCCGCCGATCTGATCAAACGGCTGCATCTGGTCAAGCCGGATCTCATCCTCGCTCCGCCAGAAGCCCGTCCGATTCTCGATCGGATGAGCGCGATCGCACCTGTCAGACTGATCGAAGACAGGGGCGCCACTTGGCGGGAACTGCTCGTCCGCGCCGCCGAGAGCATCGACCTGCGCGTGCTCGCTCTCGCCTGGCTCGACACCTATGATGCGCGGGCCCTGCATGTCGGTCGACAAGTCCAGAAAGCGCTGCAAGCCGACTCGGTGCTCCTCGTACATGCGTTGCCGGACGAGCGATTTCGCGTGTATGGGGCACGGTCGAGCGGGATCAGCCGCTCGTTGTATGAGGAGTTGAACGTGCGGCTCCCCGATCGCGTGCGGAACATCTCCCAGGTCGAGACGGTACATTGGCAAGATCTTGATGATTTCGATGCGGATCGAATCGTTCTGTTGGCAGACTCGATCCCCGAGGTGGCAGATGTCGTCTCCCTTCATCAGAAAAACGGCATGCAAGGATTGCGCGCGCAGTTGAGCGATAAGCTCTATGTCACCGCCCCTTCTCCGTGGATTCATCCTTCGGCATGGGGTCATGAGCAATTGCTAGAAGCGGTGATGCAGCTCTGGGTATATCCGTCTGGAAATGAAAAACGCCCCGCGCAGTAGAAACCAAGCACAGGACGTTTAGCAAGACAATTGTCCCGCTGTCATTTCACTTTAATTTTATTCTATCGAACACACTTTTAAGTCATATCACTTTCAATCACCTTATGATAGACTACAAAAGCACAACTGAATAGGCTCCTCAAGGGTGGTCGGCTCATCCCCGGTGAAAGGGGGTGAGATCGGTATGACTGTGTTTCAGACGCTCACTGTGATGATTGCTTTCGGCTCGTTGGTAGCTGCGATCATCTTCGGTCTGCTCACTTTGATGATCAGCATACTCAACCTACAAAAAAAGAAATAGACCTCTCTTGAGCTTAAAGGGCCATTGAGGTCTACTTCTATGTTTCAACATGAGCCGACACCCTTTTGGGGTATCTGTTGTGCAAACGACCGTAGGTGTTCCAGCACCTATGGTCATTTTTTTGACCTCCCTTGAGCTTACCAGGCCATTGAGGTCTACTTCTCTGTATTAACAAGAGCCGACACCCTTTTGGGGTATCTGCCGTGCAAACGACCGTAGGTGTTCCAAGCACCTATGGTCTTTTTTAGACCTCCCTTGAGCTTAGCGGCCATTGAGGTCTACTTCTATGTTTCAACATGAGCTGACACCCTTTTGGGGTATCTGTTGTGCAAACGACCGTAGGTGTTCTCAGCACCTATGGTCATTTTTTATGGTACGCATTTCTTATGCTTTTATTCTAGCACATCGCCAACCACAGCTTCAACTCACACGCCACCCGCTTCGCCAACAGCTCGCCAAAAACACTCCCCTGCACATTGGCTCTGAACCAACTCACCACCAAGCGCGAACTCACAGTTGAAGTATGTTTCTCCAAGCCACTATCCCCCTGACGAGGGGGACGAGAGGTGGTGATTTCCTCCCAAGCCCCCACTTCCTACCTGTTGACCCGATACGTATCTTCGCCCGCTTCAAGGAGAAAAGGGTTCAGCTCGCCGCTTGCGAAGAGGTGCAGCTCATGCATCGCCCGCGTGCAGGCGGTATAGAACAGCTTTCGTTCCGATTCCTCCCGATAAGCGGATGCGTCATAGAGGATGACCGCATCAAACTCTACCCCTTTTGCCAGATAAGATGGGATCACCAACACGCCCGCCTCATAAGCGGTCGTGCGCAGATCGATCAGCCGAAGATCGACTGCGCTTTGCAAAGCTTCATAGGCATGCTTGCTCTCGCTCGCCGTTCTGCAGATGATCGCGATCGTGTTGTACCTTGCCGATTGCAACGTGCGAATCTGCTCGATGATCTTGTCGTGCAGTTCACGCTCGTCTTCCACTCTGGTGAGCGTCGGCTTCTCCCCCGGCCGGTTAAACGGTTCGATCGACTCTCCGCCCGCGATAAAACTGCGGGTAAACTCGACGATCTGTCGGGTCGATCGATAGCTCTTCGTCAGCAGGATCGTCTCCACATCCTCCTCCTGATAGAGGTCGATCAGCGGTTGGAAGACAAACTGGTGGTCTGCGCTGTGCGCGTAGATCGCCTGGTTGAAATCCCCGAGCACCGTCATCTTGCCATGCGGAAAAAGCTTGCGCAGGAAGGCGAATTGAAACGCCGAATAGTCTTGCGCCTCATCGATAAACACGTTGCGAACAGCAGTGTTCGTGCGAAATCCTTCGATCTTCTCTTGCAGATAAAGATAGGGCGTCGCATCTTCCAGCGCCAGTTCCTTTCGCTCAAGCCGCGCCACCGTCTGCTCGCCGATCTCTGCCCAGCAGTCGGGAAGCCTGTCGTTCAGATCAAGTTGAGCGACCAGCTGCGGGTCTGCAAAAAGTCGCCGATAGACGGCAGGAATGTCGAGAAAACGCAGCCGTCTGATCTGAGCGCGCAGAGGTTTGAACAGCTTTTGGACGACCCGCTCGGCCAAGAGTTGACGCTCGCGATCAAAATCATCAAAACTGTTTTCTGTAAATCGCTTTTTGCGCTGCAGCGAACGGAAAGCTTCCAAATACTCCTCGTTGTCCAGCAGCTCGACCTCTTCCTCGACCCACGGTTGCTCAAGCTCGTGCAACGCCCGCTGTTTCAACTGCTGAAGCAGCGCTTCGACCAGCAGCTCCAGACGGTTGGGGATCGGCAACGACCGCTCAAGCTGGTAGAACTGGTCGTAGATCAGCTCTTTCGACAGAATGATCTCCCCGCGAAATTTCAGATTGCGAAACTGCAGCCCCTCTTGCCCGAGGTACTGCACATACCGCTCGATCAACTCGACATAGGCAGGGCTCGACTTGTAGCGGATGCTTTCGAGGCGCGCCGCATACCCCGACTCCTCACCTGCGGTCAGCGTGTATTCGAGCTGTGCGAACGGCTCCTCCAACTCAAATGTGCGACCCAATCTGTATTCCAGATAGTCTTGAAAAGTGGTCTGCTGCATGTTTTCCTCGCCCAGCTCCGGCAGGACGGAAGAGACGTAGCTGTTGAACATCCGATTGGGCGAAAACAGCACCATCTGCTCTGCGCGAAGCGTTTCCCGAAACCGATAGAGCAGATAGGCCACCCGCTGCATCGCGGCAGACGTTTTGCCGCTGCCCGCTGCGCCCTGCACGACGAGCAACCGGCTTCGCGTGTTGCGGATGATCCGGTTCTGCTCCTGCTGAATCGTGGCGACGATGCTTTTCATCTGCAGATTGGCCTGCTGGCCCAACACCTCTTGCAGCAGTTCATCTCCGATCGTCAGGCCCGTGTCAAACAGGCTTTTGATCATGCCGTCGCGGATGACGAACTGCCGCTTCTGCACCATCTCCCCCTCGATCGTTCCCCCCGGCGTTTCATACTCGACCGGGCCGGGAGCATAGTCGTAATACAGGCTCGACACAGGAGCCCGCCAATCATAGATCAGATATTCTGTCTCGCTCTGATCAAGAAATGAGCCGATTCCGATATAGATGCGCTCCGCTTCTCGCTCCCCCTGCTCACGAAAATCGATGCAGCCAAAATAGGGCGATTGCTGAAGTCGTCTCAGTTTTTTCAGTTGTCCGGTCGTCTGGCGATGTCTGCGCTCTCGCTCAGACAGCACCTCCGCCTGTTGTCGCAAAGTCGCATGCGTCTCGATGATGTCATCCGGCTCATCCAGATTGACTGTCACATCGTCCCAAAAGTTTTTGCGAAACTCGACGATCTCCGCCCTGGTCTCGCCCTCTTCCTGCTCAAGGACGGAGATGCGCTTGTCGATCTCCGCGAGCACGCGAGTCACCCTGTCCTGTTCCCGTCTCCAGTCTTGATCAGTCACGCTCATAAAATCGCTCCTTTACCGATAAGGGTTTGACAAACGAGCTTTTGCTGTGGTACCATTATTGTAGGATATTTGTGCGGATTATATCACTTTCCACAATGAGCACTCCTCATTGTACCATTTTGCTTTTGGCGAATCAAGCGAGGTGAGCGCAGTCAGAGTTGTCTGGCGCGCTCACCTCTTTTTCATTTGTTCTTCTCGCAGTAAAAAAAACGATCGCCACAGCGAGATTCGCTCGACGATCGTCTTTCTATATTAGCATTCATATGGCAACCCCGTTTTATGCTCCCGCCGCATGCAAGATCTGCTCGATCGCCTGAAATCTTTTGCTGCGGGCATGCTGCAAAGGCGTGACCCCATCCTTATCGGCGATCTGCACATCCGCTCCATGCGCGATCAACAGCTGCACGATCTGCTGGTGATCTGCTCCTCCGCTGCCGAGCAAGACAGCTTCCAACAAAGCGGTCCAGCCCAAGTTGTTCACATGGTTCACATCGACATCTGTGCGCGCGAGCAGTTCGCGAACGACCTCGACATGTCCGCGCTCCGAGGCGGGAATCAGCGCCGTGCCGCCATAGCGATTGGTCAGCTTCGTATCCGCACCCGCTTCGATCAGCAGTTTGAGAATCTCCAACTGCCCCTCCGCCCCGGCGTACAAAAACGGATTGTCCTTTCTGTCGTCCTGCAGGTTGATGTTCGCCCCCGCATCGATCAGCGCTTTTACCGTCTCCACTCGATTCCCATGCGTAGCCGCCATGATCGGAGTCCGACCGCGCGAATCTTTCGCATCGAGGTCTGCTCCCTTTCCGATCAGCTCAAGAACGGTTTTCGTGTCCCCCTGCTCTGCCGCCTGGATCAATTGATCGCTCATGCTGTTCACATCCTTTTCATCCGTCTGCAAATGGCTCGTTCCTTCCTGCCGATCAGGTGCAACCTGACAGCCGACAAGCGCGATGCTGAGCAAAACGATTGCGATTCTGAGCAAGATGCCCCCTCCCTCGCCATGTCCTCTACTTGCACACAGAATAGCATCACAGCTCCTGCATGAAAAATATGAAAATCATAGCTTTTCCATATCTTTTCTATATGAGCCCCGTTCATCTCCTAATGAGCCTCCCTCATCTCTCCAATCAAAAAAGCGCCTCCTCACCGCCAGCCAGATCCAAAAGGTGAGAAAGCGCGACGCCAGTGTTTCAATCTGGTGCGGACAACGCGCACCTCGCACGCATATTGCATAATCCCCCTTTTCGTGTAAAGATACACGTAATGAAAGGCGGGAGACGACGATGGAACAGGCGATGTTGGACGAGATGGTGTCGGAGCGGGCCCGGCTGATTCGGTCGGAGGCAGACTTGACACAGGAGCGGTTTGCCGCGATCATCGGGATTTCCAAGAAGACGTTGGTCGAGGTGGAAAAGGGGCGCAAGACGTTCGGCTTCACGACAGCCGTTGCGGTGTGCGTGCTGTTTCGGGATGGGGAGATCATCCGCAACCTGTTTGGCGATGCGGTGTTGGAAGTGATCGACTTGAGCGCCAAGCGGAGTGCGCCGCGACCGAAGTTGCGCACGCTCGGCGGGCTGGTCTTTTGGAAGGTGATCGAGGAGACGGGCCACTTTCGCGTCCAGCACAACCGGGTGACCGGCCATTACCGGATCATCGACAGCAACAACTATCGTCATTTTTATTCGTACGAGTTGGACGAGATTCACAAGCGGTTAGAAGAGCTAGTCGCAGAGTCGACGGCCGAGTAGACAGGCGGTGCCCAAGCGGCACCGCCTGTTTTGCTTCGTCTATACGCCGAGCGCATCGCGCAGTTCCGGGTTGTATTTGCTGCGCCACGACCACAGCTCGACCCAGAAATGAAAGATCGTCAGGCCGAGCAAGCCGTAGATCAGCGGCGAGTGAAACTGCTCGTTAAAGCGAACGAGCACGACGGCGATCATCGTGTAGCCGAAGGTGAACATCAGAAAGCGGAGGAAAAAGCGACGGTTGCGCGCGCCCGCCCACTTCAGGATGCGCCTGTTTTTTCCGTCATGGTAATGGCCAGCAAGCCCGATATATTGCAGCGAGTGCGGGATGGAGATCAGCGCATACATCAGCAGAAAGTTGTGCGTCAGCCAATAGATGCTGGCCAGCGACACGATCGAGAACAGCGCGGTCAGGAAAAATGGGAGAGTCAGCTGCCCGCGGGCGTATCGCCATCCGCAGTAGACGAGCCAGCCGCCGAGCAAGATCCACCAGAGGATCGTGCCGATCTCCGCAAGCGCTGGCGGCAGGTGAAAGCGATAGAGGGTGATCGTGTAAAAACCGAACGCCTCCGGACGCGCAAACTGCACCAACAGCGGCAGAAAGAGCAGCAGGTGTACCAACCACCTGTCGATGCGATCTTCCTGCGGTCTGCGCTTGCCCGTTTTTGACTTGTACAGCATCGCGATTCCCCAATGCTGACGCGCAAAATGCCAGAGACCCCAGTACACGTAGACTGACATGAACAGCGAAAGATCCCACATCGAAAGCAACACCGAGCCGAGCATGATCAACCATCCCATGTGTACGTAGCGCATGCGGTCAAAGCGATAAAATGTCGCATCGCGGTACAGCAGCGTCCAGTTGGTCGCGATATGCACGCCAGACAGGAGCAGCGAGAACAGACCGAGCGCCGCGATCACCGTCTGGTTGGCCCGATCGAGCGGCAAGAGCAATAACACAACAAGCGGAGGGAGAATCAGCCAGCTAAGATCAAAGCGAGCCGAACGAAGCCACATCGAACAGACCTCCTCACCAGAGATAAGATTCATTTTCACATTATGTGTATTTTTACACTATATGTGCAACATATCAAGTTTTGACCCTGCTTTTGAGCACAAAAACCCGCATCGCGATCGATGCGGGTTTTTCATATTCGAGTGGGTCTTCACTCTTGTTCAAGTGGCTGCTCACTCCTGCCAACCTATTCAATTCGATAAACAGGAGGTCGGAAATGGTTTCAAAGCGCGACCGCATTCTTCGCTCACACCAGCTGCCGCTTGCGATATTCGCTGCTGCACCCGCCTTCGCTTTTGCTTGACAGGAGGATACCTGGCGTGGAGAATGGTTGTACTTTGACGAAGGGGTGAGCAGATGGAACGAGTGACGTTTACAAATTCCCGCAATTTGAAGCTGGTGGGCAATTTTCACCCATCGTCCTCACGATCGGTCATCATCATGTGCCACGGCTTCACTTCAGACAAATCATCCAGAGGAAGGTTTGATCGATTTTCAAGTGCGTTTCAAGCGATCGGCTACAGCGTGTTGGCGTTCGACTTTAGCGGCTGTGGGGAGAGCGACGATGATGCGCTGACCCTCGCGAAGATGGTGGACGATCTGCATGCGGCGATCTCGTTTGTGCAAGCGAAGGGATTCTCTCAGATCGCGCTTTATGGGCACAGCTTAGGATGCAGAGTTTGTCTGAGCGCCTACTCGCCGACAATTTCGACGATGGTGCTCTCCGGCGCAGGGACAGGGCCTGTGAACTACGATTGGAATGAGCACTTCACAGCGGAGCAGATGAATGAGCTCGCCGAGAGCGGACGCATCACCGAACACCTGCAGTCAGGGCCGCGGCAGACGCTGATCATCGACAGGCAGATGCTGCTCGACTTTGCCGACTTCGATCAGGAGAAACTGCTGTCGAGCGTAAAATGCCCAGTGTTGATCATTCATGGAGACAGCTGCTGGGAAGAGAAACTGCTATCCTCCATCACTGAGCAGGGGATGAGATGGTTGCCGAGCACCTCAAAGCTTGCGATCGTGGAGGGGGCGGAACACAACTTCATGCGCCACTTGCAGATCGTCGAACAGCTTGCGTGCGATTGGTATCGCGAACACTTTCCTTTGCAAGAGAACGTCTAACCTGCGACCGACTGGTATCACGAGCACTTCGCCTGACTGGATTACAGCTAGCCTGCTTCGGCTGGTATCGCGAGCATTTCTCCTCGTTGAATCACGTATAGCCTGCTTCCTACTAGCATCGCGAGCACTTCTCCTCGTTGAATCACGTCTAGCCTGCATCCGACTTGCATCGCGAGCATTTCTCCTCGTTGAATCACGCCAAGCCTGCTTCCGGCTGGTATCGCGAGCACTTCGCGTCACTGGGTCACGCCTAGCCTGTTTCCTACTAGCATCGCGAGCATTTCTCCTCGTTGAATCACGTATAGCCTGTGTTGCCTGCGAACCTGCCTACCGATTCACCAAGATCGGGACTCCCGACCTCCTGAGCAGATATGTGCATCTCGAAACAAAAAGACCTCCTGTGCGCGCAACTCGCTCAGGAGGTCTTTCGTTTGCATCTGGGTGGTTCGGGGAGTCTCATGACAGACCGATGCGTACCAGCTGCTGTCCTCAGTGTCACTTTGACTCCTTTTTGATGTTGTACCCGCGCTCCTCGTATGGCTGAAGCTTATCGAGCCACTTTTGTTCCAACTTCTCAAGCGCATCCTTCGCATCAAAATAGGGGTCCTCTTTCTGCTCCAGCACTTCTAAGACTTCGATCACAAACGCGCCTTCCCCGTACTCGTTCCACTCCTCTTGCAACTCCTTGGACATAAACGTCCCCCTGTTCGACACGCTCGTTCCCATGTTCAAGGAGAACCGCTTTCCATTTAGCGTCTTCAGGTTCATCGTGCTGCCGAGAAAGACCTTCTGGTTTTTCGTATTCTTGATCTGGTAGACGCCAGCTTCCGTTTTCGATTCTTTGTAAAGCTGTTTTAGCTCTTCTCTGCGACTTTGATTCATCCCATTCTCCTCCTCTGTCGTCGGTTCGGACTCCAACCAATACTGACTGCCATCCGGCTTGCGCTGCAACAGCCCATATTCGACCAGATACCGCCTGATCATCACATGATCATCATAGACAGGTTCCAATATCTGATTGACCTCTTTTTCGCTATAGAAATGGTCCGGCTGAAACCGTTTGGCGATCTCCTGCAGCACGACCAGCCGCTGTTTTTCCTTCAGCGCAAACGTTTTTAACGGCCCCGAAGTGCCATCGGGAAAGTATTTCTGCAAGATCTTTTCACTTTCGCTCGCCGAGGGCGGCTGGCGCTCCTGCTGGCCCACTTCTTTGAGCAGTTCCATCATCGCCAAAAACACTCTCGCCTGCCGCTCTTTCTCCTTCAAAGCAAAGCGGTGATTGCGAATCGTCGAGGCGCTGCCGATCCCCATTTCCGCCTGTACCTCGCGATCGCTCTTCCCCTGGTAAAAAAGGTGCAGCAGGCCGTTTTGATGATCGGACAGCCCGGTGAACTTCTTATCCAAGCGGATCAGATGTTCAAACACCGATCGGTGAGCTCGCTCCACGTGGAGCCTGATATAGCGACCCGCCTCATAGAAGACACCCGCTTCCGGATAGACGATTCCCTTTTCGATCTTCTCGCCACAGAGCAGGCAGACATAATGATCCTGCTCCTCCACATACCCGCGCTTGATCTCTTCCAACGATGCGCTCCAAAAACGGTCTGTGACTTGCACGGAACGGACACCTCTTTTTATCATCTAATTTATTATAGACATTTTCTTATTTTGTTTGTTGTTTGTCAAGATTCGTATCTTTCATCTCGAACATTTTCTTGCAACCGATCGCTGATCGACACGTATAAAGAGGAAGGAAACGGAAAGGGGAAGAGAAAATGTCAGTCATAGAAGTTCAAGGTCTTACCAAGACATATGCCAACAAGCAAGCGTTGCAAGACGTCACGTTCTCTGTCGCTGGCGGCACTTGCTTCGGCCTGCTTGGCCCGAACGGCGCGGGCAAATCGACGACGATGAAAATCCTGACCGGCATCATCGACGGCGATGGCGGCACCGCCAAAGTGCTCGGGCTCGACGCCAAGCGCGAGCGCGGCCAGATTCAGCGCAAAGTCGGCTATGTCCCGCAGGAGATCACCTTATACGACAAGTTGAGCGCCTACGACAACCTCTTGTTTTTCGGCGAGCTTTACGACGTGAAAGGCAAAGAGTTAAAAGCGCGCATCGCGACCGTCTTGGAGCAAGTCGGGTTGACCGACCGCGCAAAAGATGCGGTGCAGACATTTTCTGGCGGCATGAAGCGCAGGATCAACATCGCCGCCGCCCTGCTGCATCAGCCACAGGTGCTGATTCTCGATGAGCCGACCGTCGGCATCGACCCGCAGTCGCGGAACCATATTTTCAACATGATCCGCCAGCTGAAGGAGCAGGGTGTGACTGTGATCTACTCCACTCACTACATGGAGGAAGTCGAGGCGCTGTGCGATGATCTGGCGATCATCGACAACGGGCGTGTGGTCGTGCAGGGGAGCTTGCAGGAGTTGCTCGACAAGTACGTCCAGCAGGCGATCTTCGTGCAAGCGGAAGAATGGGCGGAGCTTCCGGCTTTCACCCATGTAAAAGCGGTTCACCAGGAGCAGCGCGGCCACATCGTGGAGACTGACAATCTGCTGGAGACGATGCAGAGCATCACCCAGACCGCCCTGCAGCAAGGTGTCAACATCCGCGAGCTGGAGATCGTGCGCCCTTCGCTAGAAACTGTATTTTTGACGCTGACCGGCACATCGCTGCGCGACTAGGAGGTGGAGACTTGAGATGAAAACGATCATTCGCAAAGAGGTTCAATTGTTGTTAAAAGAGAAGGGCACCTTCTTCTGGCTGTTCCTGCTCCCGATCCTGTTTATTGTCATGTTCGCATCGATCTTTGGAAACATCGGGGGCAAGGACATCGCGATCCAATATTTTGACCAAGACAAAACGCAGGCATCCGAGCAGTTCCTCAACACGATCAAAAGCATAAAGGGGTTCGAGCTGAAAGCGGACGCCGACCTGACGCTCGACGAGCAGCTGCAAAAGATCAAAGACGGCAAGCAATCCTCCCTGCTGGTCATTCCCAAAGGGTTCGAGGATGCGCTCAAGTCTGGCAGCGCCAAGGCGGACCTCGACCTCTACCATGACGCCACCGCCGATCAGGAGGTCGCTCCGATCCAAGCGGTCCTGCAAAACATCGCCACCAACTACCGCGAGGGCAAGTTGAACAGCACCCTCAAAGCGCTGGGCAAAACGGAGGCGGAAGTTCAGCAGATCTTGACCCCGCCGGTCAATATCAACGACATCAAGGAGAACGCCTCCAAACTAGACATGGTTTCACAAGTCGTTCCCGGATATACGGTCATGTTCGTCTTCTTTATCATGATCTCGATGGTGCGCTCCTTCATCAAGGAAAAAGAGTCGGGCATGCTGGCCCGCCTGCGCTGCACGCCGCTCAAGCCGCTGTCCTATCTGATCGGCGAATGGATCTCCTTTATCCTGATCGCCCTGATCCAGTGCACCGTGCTGCTGGCGTTTGGGCATTTCGTCTATGACCTTCACCTGGGCGATGTGTTCGCAGTCGCGCTGATCGTGCTCAGCCTCGCGATCTGCGGCACAGGAATCGGGTTGGCGCTCTCCGTTTGGGTGCAAAGTGAAAACCAAGGTATCGCCTTCACCCAGATCTTCACCATGGGCGGTGCGATCGTCGGCGGGCTCTGGTTCCCCTTCGATCTGCTCCCTGACGCGGTTCAGATCGTCGGGCGCTTCACCCCGCAATATTGGGCACAGCACGGTCTGCAAGATGTGATGATTCGCAACGCGCATCTCGCCGACGTCTGGCCGACGCTCTTGGTTCTGCTCGGCTTTGGGGCACTCGGCCTCGCCCTGGCGGTGACCCGCTTCAAAAAATTCATGCTCACCGCACATAATTGATGAGTACAGAAGCGAGTTGATAGAATACATGACACGAACAAAGCTTGTGATGATCGAAGGAATCATGGGATCGGGCAAGACATCCACCGCTCAGCACATCACCGATCGACTGCGCGCACAGGGCAGGACAACCGACCTGTTTCTCGAAGGTGACCTCGATCACCCGGCCGACTACGATCGGGTCGCCTGCTTGACCCACGATGCGTACCAATCCCTGTGTGAACAGCATCCTGGCTGTGCGGCGGCGCTCCAACAGGCGGTGACGCGGGATGGTGACGACTGGCTCGTTCCTTATGGCAAGCTGGATCAGCAAATTCCACCCTCGCTCACTCACAAGCTTCAACAGTTTGACATCTATGATGGAATCGACCTCGTGAACCACAGCAGACTCCTGCAAGCAAGCTGGTCACAATTTGCAGAGCGAGCGGTCGAACGAGATGTGACCACCGTCTTGGAGTGCTGTTTTCTGCAAAACCCGATGTGCGCCTTTCTCGCCAAACATGACGCGGGTATAGAAGCGGCCGCACAACATGTGTTGCGCTTAGCGGAGCTGATCGGGCCTCTCCACCCGTTACTGTTCTATTATTATCAGCCTGATGTTCGCAAGACGGTCGAGCGAGTATGTGCAGAGCGTCCGAAAGCTTGGCTCGACTTTGTGATTCAGTATCATACAGAGCAAGAGTATGGGAAAGCGCATCGTTTGCACGGGTTTGACGGACTGATCGAATTTCTCCAAATGAGACAGGAAGTCGAGCTTGAGATCTGCAAACGACTCCCGTTTGAGACGGTGATCCTCGAAAACGACGACCATGATTGGCCGCGACTCCTAGCGCTCGTCGACGCTGAGCTACAAGCGAGACTTTAATCGACTCTGTTCAGGTGCTGTTCCGCCCGTACAATCCATGATGCAGGCATCACGAGGGCGACTTCACGAAAAAGGCTCAAAACTGAGACGCAGCCAAGCGTCAACGTTTTGAGCCTTTTGTTGGCAGAAGTTTTAGGTCAAGGCGACTTGGCAGATGGTGCCTGCGTTTGTTCATAACTAATCCCACGTTGCATCTGATTCCGAAACAACACCGTTAACACGAACACGGTGAGCGCAAACAAACCAGCCCCCCGGTACATCCAGTCGATGTCATAAGAAGCCACAAGTCCCCCGACAACCATCCCCGTGATATAACAACTGGTGGTAAAGAGATTGAGCAGCCCGAAATACCTGCCCAACAGCTCTTCCGGCACGATCATCTGAGCCAGCGTTGTGGCTACAAGGTTGGGGGTCGACTGCAGGACGCCGAAGAAAAAGAGGACGGCAAGCTGGAAGGGTGGTGGGACTAGCGTTAGCAAGATCAACATCGACCCGAGCCCAGCAAAGGCGGTGTAGGTCATCGTCTGATATGGATCAAATCTATGGACAAACTTCGGAAAGATCGCGGTGGCGATGATCGTTCCGAGTGCGATCATTGCGTTGAGCAATCCGTAGGAAAACTCATCTCCCTGCAGAGATCTAGCGTTGTAAACAACTAACTGCGGCACGAACAAGCCCATCAAAAAGCTACCCAGCGTAAAGACGGCCAGCAGTTTCGGAACGGCTGGGATGCGCCGCACCTCCTTGATCCCGATCAAGACATCTTGGAGAAGTGAAGTCTTCGCGGTGCGATCTACAAAAGAGTTCTGAGGAAGCGCCGACCCATTAGCGTGATAGACCACTCGCAGCAAGAACAGGGCGGAGATCAGAAACGTGGTCGCGTCAATAAAGAAGGGGATATGATACCCCAATGCCCCGACGATCAGACCGGCAGACATCGTTCCGATGATCCGCACAAATCCGGAGATGCCAAAGCTCCAGCTGTTTACGACCGCCAGTTCATCGCGGTTGGCCACCTTGGTGATCACCTTCTGTTTTGCCGGTGCGAAGAAGCAACTGAACGATACCTGAACGAGCAAAGCGACATAGATCAGCCAAATGTTTGACGAGAAGAGAGGAATCGACGCCACGACACTTGCGCGAACCAGATCACAGACGACCATGATCTTCTTCGGCGAGTGTCGATCAGCAAAAGCGCCCCCGATCGTAGCAAACAGAATGATTGCAATATTTTCTGTGATCATGATCATACTCACCAATACGGGACTCTCCGTCGCCTTGTAGATCAAGAGCATGATCGTCCCCGCTGTGATCCAATCCCCTACATCGGAGAAGAATTGGGACAGTAATAGATTTCGAATGTTTCTTTTTCCCACAGGTACCCTCCTTGCTCGACAAAGAACTTGCAGCTCGCACAAGGTAATTATATCCTGTTTCGATCAAAATTTGGAAGTATTGATTTTGATAATGGAAACTGGGATTCATATCTTTTTACCCCAATTAGGCAAATGTTCCCCTAGCCCCTTCCGAATCACTCAGGATGCCGACCACAACCCCTCGCCACCTCGCTCGTAAAAAGCATGTGCTATAGTAGAAACATCCTCTAAACAGCAAGGAGACGTTTGACGATGCCAATCGCGTTGCGCGGGCATCATCTGCTCTGTCTGCTCGGGTATCGAGGGATGGGGTATTCGGATGCCTATGTGGACAATATGACTGAAGTGTATCGGACGTTGCTCGCCGATCCGCAGACCGAATGCGAGCTTGTGAAAGGCCCCGATCAGCTTTGCGCCTGCTTTCCCCCAGACGGCGATTATCACTGTGAAGATCGCACGGTGGCAGAGCGCGACGCGCTGATCCTTGAGCGCTTGGGCCTCGTCACCGGTCAGATCGTGACGTGGGCTGACATCCTAAACCGCGTCGCCACCTCGCTCCAACCTGACGATCTACTCCAGATCTGCTCGACCTGTCCGTGGCTTCCTTACGGGGTCTGTCAGGATGGTGTGCGTCGAGTGGTAGCGGGTGAGCCACTCCCGATCGTCCGGCCAAGCGTGTACGGTGTCGACGTCGATCAGCAGACCCGCTGCCAGCACTACCACTCCGAGCTGGACATCATCGCCTTAAAGTTCGGCTGCTGTGAGCGCTATTATTCCTGCTATCAATGCCATCTGGAAACGGCGGACCACCCGCCAAAGCCCTGGCCGCAATCTCGGTTTGACGAAGCGGCAGTGCTGTGCGGCTCCTGTGGACATGAGTTGACCGTACATGAGTATAAAGAGTGCGATTCGAGATGCCCCGCCTGCAACGCATCGTTCAACCCAGGCTGCGCGGCTCACCATGCGCTCTATTTCGAATAGTGAACCTGCTTCAGACAGCACGAGGCAGAAGCGATGATCATCGACCGTACCGCCCTCTCCTCCGCTCGGATGAAATTGTGATGACAACCGAGCGGCGAGCAGGGCTTTTCTTATGCATGAAAGTTCGCGGAATCTCTGCTCACCTTTCATCCAGCTTCTATAATCATTCTTATCAAGCAATCTTGACAACCTAATCATTTTTATTAAAAAATACCAATGTGTTATATTATTTCCATAAAGATATTGTCGATTGTATCGATTGTGGAAGGAGCATTTGAATGAGACGAATCAGGCACAAGCTTCTATTATCCTTTATGATCATATTCTTGCTGATGATCAGCGTTGGCGTCACACTCTATGTCGAGCTGGAGTTCCGGACGGATGACGCGCTGCAAATGAAAAACAAAACGCTGATCACGGCGATCCAAGCGGACCAGATGAAACTTTCGGTCGTGCAGGTGCAGCAGTTCTTAACAGATGCGAGCGTCACCAAAGATGTGACCGGATATGATGACGCGGCAGAATGGGCGCAAGAGTTTGAACAAGCGTTTGCCAAGATTGCTGAAGTCAATCCGGAAGACGATGCGAACCTCCAGTCGATCAAGGCGAAGTTCGATTCCTATTACGAGTTGGGCCAAACGATGGCACATGCTTATATCGAGCAGGGAGCTGAGCAGGGCAACCAGATCATGGAGTCATTCGATCAGATTGCCAAAAGCCTGAACAATGAGATCAACAAGTATCGGGATCGAGCATTGAGCAACCTTGAGAATTCGGTCGGGCAGTTAGAGCAGTCGATACAATTTATCCAGCGCTTGATGGTGATCTTGGCGATCGTCAGCTTCGCCCTCAGCATTGCGATCGCGTGGTTCGTATCGAAGTCGATCACCAAGCCGCTGACCAACCTGCTCCTGCGAGCACAGGAGATGGCAAAAGGCGATCTCTCCACCGAGATTCGCCAGATCTCACGGGACGAGACGGGGGAGCTGACCCAAGCGGTGGAAGCGATGCGCAAACAGCTCCGCGAAATGCTCGCACACATTCGGTACACATCGGAGCATCTAGCCTCTTCCTCCGAAGAGCTTGCTGCCGGCGCTGAGCATGCGACGATCGCCACCCATCAGGTCGCAAGCAGAATGCAGGAGCTTTCCGAAGGCTCTCACGCTCAAGTGCAGGATACGGAGCGAAACGCGAGCGCGATGGAGCAGATGGCTGTCGGCATCCAAGTGCTTTCCAATACGGCTCGCACCATGCACGACGCCGCAAAAGGTGCGGCAGCAGAAGCGGAAGAAGGCAGCCATGCGATGCGCAAAGTCATCGAGCAGATGGATGCGATGTCAGACTCTGTTCAAGTGACAGTCCAGGCGGTGAACCAGCTTGGCGAGCGTTCGCGAGAGATCGAGCAGTTCGTAAATGTGATCACGGCGATCTCCGAGCAGACCCACCTGCTCGCCTTAAACGCCGCGATCGAAGCGGCGAGGGCGGGTGAAAATGGTCGCGGGTTTGCCGTGGTTGCAGATGAAGTTCGCAAGCTGGCAGAGCAGTCCAAACAATCGGCAGACCTGATCATCGGCGTGGTGCAGATGATTCTCGGCGAGACTGACATCGCCGTGCATTCGATGGATCGAGTGGAGCAGGATGTAGCATCCGGCCTGACCGTGACGAAGAGCGCGCAGACCGCCTTCGAAAAGATTTTGCTCGCCGCACGCCTTGTGGCCGAACAGGTGCAAGCGGTGTCTGCAACTTCGAAACACCTGTCGGACGGGACGAAGCAAATCTCCGCTTCCGTAGAGGAGATCAGCGAGATCGCCAAGTCTTCCGCCGCCCAATCCGAGCAGGTGGCCGCGCTGTCGGAAGAGCAATTGGCCACGATGGAAGAGATGAAAGCTTCGACCGATGGACTGACGCGCATCGCCGAAGAGCTGAACGGCCATGCGCAAAAATTTACAGTGTGAGCGAAACGCCGCAGTTTGTTCTGCCATCAGGTTGCACGTGCAGCTCTTTGGAACTTGAGATCGGAAGTCGTGACGAAAAGACCGCAAGTGCAAATGCACCTGCGGTCTTTTGTTTGCCGATGTCTCGCCCGATCTCCCTCAACCTGCCGTAGCCTGATCGCTCCCATCGCCTTGCTCGCCTGCTGTCTGCACAGTCGTTTTGCTGACGAGCTGGAACGTATCGTTTTGGCAGGAGGGGCACCCCCGATTTTTCAAGTCTTCGATCGTGGGCACATCACCCTGAGCCCCAACATAGACCGCTTCCTCACACCGCATACAGCGATAGGTGCGCAACGTCCGTTTGACCTCGCCTGTATAGAGCGCATCTTCAAACGGCGCGATGATCGGAGGGGCGGTGAGCTCCGTCGTCTTCAAGACGATCATCTGACTTCTGTTGGCGATCATCTCCGCCCCTTCATACTCGTTAAAGCGCGGAATCGTGCTGCAGACAGTCAGCCCCATCCGCACAAACTCGCGCTGCATCGCCAGCATAAACTCGGGCGATTTGTGGGCGAAAGACAGGAAGATCGGCGCCCCCTTCCGCCGCTTCAAGGCGTTGATCCCCCGCGAGACGAACAGGGTCATGCCTTGCAGCGTGTACGGCGGGTCGGTAAAAAAGCTGTCGTACTGCTCATGCATCTCTTCTGGCAGCGGCTGGCGCAAGTCCAGCTGACGACACCGGATCGGCAACCGCTCCCGGTCGGCGACTTGTCGAATGTAGCTGATAAACCGCGCGTCGAGATCGACCACATCGATCGCTGCTCTTCGATCGCTCCGCTTGGGAAAAAGCAGCTGGAGCAACAGGCTGAGCGACACGCTGACCAGATCATCATCGCCGACGCACAAGATCTGCTTGCCGATCAAAGCGTGGTGCTTCAAACAGAGGATGGCGCGGCGCAAGCTGGTCTCCGCCGTGCATTTCGATTGGTCGATCTGCACGTTCACCTGGGGGCGCGAGCGGAAGATCGCTTCGAGCTTTGCCAGCAGTTCTCCCAGTTCATCAGCCCAGTCCAGCTCCCCGCCGATCAGCCGTTGGTACAAATTTTTGTCGATCCCGCCATACCCAAGCTCCTTTTCGATCCACTCCGCACCTCGGTCGGTGCAGCGCACGCCGCGGCCCTGTTCCAAAGCGCCCGCTCTGATCAGCTCTTTTTTGATCGCGGTGGCCACCGGAATCGGCAACAGCGTTTTTCGCGCCAGCTCTTTGGTCGAGATTCCCGGTCGCAGATAGCATTCGATCAACAGTTGTTCGATCACCTGCGCTCCTTCTTGCAGCTTGACGTTTGCGTATGCTTCTTCGATTCTATCTTTCAATGTGAACCCTCTTTTCTCCACGTTTTTTCCAACAAAAAAAGGGCAGTAGATGAACATATCGTCCATCTACTGCCCCTTAAAGGGTCATCGCCTGCGAATTGCGCCTTGCCGGAACGTCAACAAACAGCAGGCCAAAAAAAGCCTGACAGGTCCGACAACATAAAAAAACCGCGCATCAGAGCACGGTTCTCGCAGCCAACTGGATACGGTCGATGTCTCATGTTCTTAACTAACTGCAGGTCACCCCGTTTTCGAGCATGAGCAAACAAACCACTTGAAATGTGGCTTTCGGTTCAAGCGAACGGAATCGACCTTATGCAATTTGATTAGTTAAGAACAAACGCGGACATCCACACAGCCCCTATCGTTTTCGTTGCTTCCATTCTATAACAACCGCCTCAATCGATCAAGGTTCACCTTCCGCATGAGGAACGTCTGTCTACCCTTGGGTCGCCAACTGCTCTCTTCACTCAGGCGAATCAGCTTCTTTTCCCGTGAACATCCTTTCGGTCGATTGCTCGCTCACCTTTGACCGCGCAAAAAAATAGCCCACAACGCTGGCGACAAAAAAGGCGCTGAGCAGATAGCCGAAGATCATCTCCACCGTTGTGATCGCCTTGATGATCGCTGTGCTCGATACGATGTCAGCTTGCCCGGTCGCCGTGAAGTGGCTCACGCTGTAGGCGATAAAGTCCAGCCCAGACAGCTCCCCTGCACTTTGAAACGACCGGTGATCCACCCAGTTCATCCAGCTGTAGAGCAGCGCAAAGACCAGCAGCAGTTCGACCATGATCAGCAGGAGAAACATCACGATGCTCCTCGTCTTATAGAGGGTCACATGCCGGATCACCAGATAGGAGAAAAACAGGAGCGCCGCCAGATTGAGAATCGCCACCAGAATGCCTACCGGTTGCGAATGAAACACGAAAAATGTAGCACTTGGCACAAAAATCAGAAATTGCACGAGAAAAAGAATCGCAACTTCCGACTTCGTCTTCTTCACCCTTTGTTCCGCCTTACGGGACACTTCTTTCCACCCCTTCTTTCTAACAACCGCCTTCCACCCACAGGAATTCTACCAGACGAACCTCTCAAAGTTCTCACAAGCCCGCCTCTGTGACCGCACGCAAAAAAGCAGGGAGCGCGTCCGACTCCCTGCTATCAAAAACGCTTTCGATCACCGATTGTTCAAAAAGGAATCGGCTTGGCTTTTCATTTCGGCCGGAGGTGCGAGCCCCAGCTCCTGACGGTAGGCAGCTTCGAAGCGGGCGTACTGTTTGGCGAAGCTCTCCTTGTTGCCGCTGTGCGAATACACTTGCAGAAGGGCCAAGTTCATCTCCTCATGCAGCGGATAGGCGGTCAGGTACGCTTCGAGCCTTCGCTCCGCCTTTGCCCACTCCTGGGCAGCGAAGTCCTGCCTTGTCAGGTTGCGCACAAGCGAGGTGTACTGCTTGCGAAACTGCTCTTCCAGCGGAGCCTTCCAGAGATAGTCCTTTCGCTCAAGCAAGGGGCCTGCGTATTGCGCGCAGAGCTGTTCTGCACGCGCAACATCGCCAACTCCATTCGCCGAGGAGAAGTCATGCTGTTGAAAGGCCAGCACGTCATACGTTTGATCGGCCGTATCCAGCAGATAGCCATCGATCGTCTTCCGAATGTCCATGCCGATCTCATGCCCTTTTAGCATCTTTTTTAAGCGATAGATCGTGTTGTGCAGGTTGTGGGTGGCGCGATCCTCATCCATCTCCGACCACAAAAAGTCGGACAGGCGCCACTTGCTGATGTCCCGGCCGGGATGGCAGAGAAAAAAGGCGAACAGCTCCTCCGTCTTGCGCGTCGGCCAGCGGACGAGCGCACCCTCTGGATTGCGAACTTCAAACCCGCCAAAACAGCGGATCGTCGATTGCCGTCTCGGCTGCTCGACCCGCACCACAGGGGGTCGCTGTTTGAGCAGACGGTTCATGATCCGCTCGATCTCCATCGGCGTCACCGGCTTCAAGATATAGTCGAATGCGTACACTTTAAATGCATCGAGCGCATATTCCTTATAGGCGGTTGTAAAGACGATTTTCGTCTGATCGGTCATCTCGTTGATCTTTTGCGCGAGCTCAAGCCCGTTCATCTTCGGCATTTCCACATCGAGAAACACGACATCTGCTCGGAGTTCAGGCAAGCTGGCCAAAGCCTCTAGCGGGTTGGAAAAGGCACCTACGATGTTGTAGTTTTGGTTTTGCCCAACCACATATTGCATCAGATCTAGGACCGACTTCTCATCTTCCACGATGACCACGTTAAACAACTTCACTCCCCCATTCCCCCTCCTGCTCGGCCAGCTCCTCCTGACGGATCGGCAGACAGATCATCGCCTTGGTCCCGCGGCCCAGCTCCGAGCTGATCGTCAGCGTCGCTCCGAGGATCGCGTCGATTCGCTTGCGGATGTTGGCGATCCCGATCCCCCCGCTCCCCCCGCTCCCACCGTTCGGTCGCTCGCCCCTGGACAGCTGGAAGAGCACATCATCTGGGATCCCCACCCCGTCATCCTCGACGATCACCTGCAGATAGCGATCCCCCTCGTGGATCATCAGCCTGACTCTGCCGCGCCCCTCTTTTTCAAACAGCCCGTGCCGGATCGCATTCTCGACAAACGGCTGAATGCATAAGGAGGGGATCGTTCTGTTCAATACGCTCTCTTCCACGTGGCAGACGAAGTCAAACCGCTCCCCGAAGCGCGCCTGTTCGATTTCAACATACGCTTGGATCAGCTCCAGCTCCTGATGCAGCGGAACGAACAGCGTGGTACGATCCATATCCAAAATGTAGCGCAGATACTGGCTGAGCATCGACAGCAGATGGGCCGCCTTTTTTCCGTCCTGGTAGCAGAAGGCGATGACGCTGCTCAGCGCATTGTAGAGGAAATGCGGCTTGATCTGCGCTTGATAAAACGCATGTTCATTGCGAATCGCCTCCTGAATCGAAGTCTTCATCGCGATCAACGTCTGAATCCTGGCGATCAGCGTCTCCTCGTCGAACGGCTTGGTCACATAATCGTTCGCCCCCACGCGGAAGCCGAGCGCGATGTCCTGTGAGGTCTCCTCGCCCGTCGCAAACAGGATCGGAAGGTCGAGAATCGAGTAGAGACGGCGCAGCATCTGGCACAGCTCGATCCCCGAACGCCCCTGCATGATGATGTCCAAGATGACAAGGTCGACATGCGGATGCTCTTTCATCTTGACCATCGCCTCCTCTGCGGAGAAGGCGGTCACCACGTTGTACCGATTTCGCCTGAGGATGTTCAACAGCGTATAGATGTTGGACGCTTCATCGTCCACGATCAGAATCGTGTGCTCGTGCTGATTCAAAATATCGAAGGGCAGCGGATCGCCGACCGCCCGTTGCCGTTCCTCGGTCAAAGCGATCGGCTCTTCTGACGCAGGAACTCGTTCTGCGCAGGGCAGGGCAAACGTCATCCGCGTCCCCTTTCCGACCTCCGTCCAGTCGATACGAATCTCGCCGCCCATCCGCTCCACCAGCTTCCAGCTGATGTACAGACCGAGCCCTCTGCCGGTGTATTCATCCCACGGCAGCGGATGATCGAGCAGCTTGAAATAGTCGAACATCGTCGCATGCTGATCGCTCGATATCCCGCTCCCCGTGTCCTCGACCGCAATGTGCACCTTCCCCGCCGCCAGGTTGGATGTCACCATGATCGTCCCTTTGTCTGTGTGCTTGATCGCATTGTGCACCAAGTTGTACATGATTTGATGCAAGCGGTTCTCATCTGCTACCACCCATACGTTCGACCCGACCCGATTTTCCAGCCGCACCGGTTTGCCCAACAGCTCAAACCGCAGCACATCGATCACCAACTGCGCCACGACTCTCACGTCGACGATGGTCGAGCGCAGGGGCAGCTCACCATGTTTCAGGCGGGTGACATCGATCAGATCCTGAATCAGCATCGACAGCTTCCTCGACGTGTCTTTGATCAGCCACAAGTTTTGCGTTTGCTTCTCTGTCAGGTTGTGCTCCTCATCGTCGAGCAGGTGGGCGGTGATGTTCATCATGCTGTGCAACGGCTTCTTGATCTCGTGGGAGGTGTGCTTCAGAAATTCATCCTTGTGCTGATTGGAGATCTTCAGCCGATGCGAGAGGATCTCCGTTCGCTGCAAGGCGTTGGTAAATCTCACCGCCAACAGGAAGTTCATGCAGGTGATGAAGCAGACCACCCCGACTTTGCTCACCAGATCCACCTGCACCAAATTTTCTGTATACAGCACCGATTCTAGCAAGAAGACCAACAGGGAGACGCTCGCCCCGATGAAGAACAGCCACTCCTTCCGATCCAGTGCCAGCTGTTCGTTTCTGCTGTACAGATAGATCATCCGCCCGATCATATACAACAGGATGATCGCCACATAGGCGCTGGTCAGATATTGGACCGTGCTGTAGACCGAGTAGGGCAGCAGGGCGATCAGCAGCGTGTACAGCGCGATCGGCGCGGTCAGCACAACCATCTTCCGAAATGAGATCAGCCGATGATCGACTTTGTAAAAGAGCGCGAGGATCGCCACCCCGCTGAGCGACAAGCTCAGATCTAGCAGCTTGTAGGCAAGCTCAAACGGGATGGCCGGAAACAGGCGCAGCAGAATTTTTTCACCGAAGAGCGACTGAGCGATCAGCAGGAAGAACAGATAGAGCCCGCTGAGCAGATAGATGCTCTCCCCCCTGCGCAGGAAAAAGAAGCTGAGGTGGTACGCGCCGAACATGCCCAGAATCAAGATTGCCGCCACGTCAGTACCGATCTGGATTCCGTTTTGTCTGGTGATGTCCTCCTCCAACCCAAACTGGATCGAATTGACGATACCGCCGGTGATATATTCGTAGTTCGCCACTTGCAACACAATTTCGATCTCGCGTGCGTCGCTGTGAAAAAATGTGCTATACGGTGTGTTTCCAGGCTGACTCCCCGCTCGATCTGCTGCGGGAAGCCCGCTGCTCCCCTCAAGCTTCCCATCGATGTACAGGCGATGCGACATGCGGATGCTCCGCAGCTTCAACCCGTAGATTTCGTCCGCATCGCGAAGCATCACTTTCAGTCGGTAGGTGCCGTAGCCCTTTCCGCTCTTCCCGCCAGCTGTGATCGCCCCCTTCCACGTGCCGGGGACAGACAGGTAGGCGGCGTCTGCCCGAGGCTGTACGAAGTCGGCCGGCTCCAGCAGTTGACCGTCATAAAACTCCCACTCTCCGTCAAGGTTGACCATCCCCTGCTGGTGCAGATCCCACGCTGATAGATCGAGCACCCCCTGCTGGACAGGCGGTGTGTTCCCCTCTGGTATCGTTTGATAATAGATGCAGATATAGATCGCGATCGAGAGCAAAAAGATCAAGCCGACCCCGATTAGATTGCGTTTGCGCATTCGTTCCAACTAGACAGTCCCCTCCCTGCGGAAATCGACTTCATCTATTCTATCATTCGGCGCTCACCTAAAACTCACAAAGCGCACGCCGCAGTCGATCGACGCACAAAAAACCTCTCGGCCGCTTGGCACGAGAGGTCGTTCATCCGATTCGCTTTGGGCGGACTCCCGCTCCGATCTACCAGCCGAGATCGAGCGTCTTGCCCGTTTCGGCCAGCGTTTTGATGTTGCTCAAAATCAGCCACCAATGCTGATCCGCATTTTGCGCCGAAGGGTGGTTTTCTGCCCACTGGTCGTTGACCAACGTCAGTTTGGTACACTTGCCGACCGTCTCCAGCGTGAACGTCACGCGCGATGTCAGCCGTTCATGGTCGGCCTGATAGCAGGCTCCCGGGTGTTCGATATAGCTGAGCACCTTGTGCGGCTCGTAGGCCAAAATGTTGCCGTACACGTGCACCGTCTCATCGCCCTCTTCGCCCGGGCCCACATAGGCGAACGAATCCCCTTCTTGAAAGGTCGATCTGATCACGCATCCAAAAAAGGTCTTCTTCGTTCCTTCGGGGGAAACGAACGCATCCCATACCTGCTCCGGCTGCGCATCGATGTAAAATACATATTTCATATCCATGTGGCTTCCTCCTCACAAATTGTGCATGCTGATCAATGTTTGCCGACTGCTTGCGCTGTCGCTAGGATCAATTATAAAATTCTACCTATAAAAGTATTGTAAAAACGCGACAGCAGACGACCGTACTCTTCGCCAAAGCGCGAGCCGCCTGTCGCTTCGATTCGTCAATTCCAACTGAACAGGAGTGACTGTAGATGAGTACCACCGTTCAGCGGCCAAGCTTGGGCGTTCTGCATCTAGGCGAGGGCGAAAAGAGATTTCGACTTTCTCGCTACGCCCCCTCTGCTGAGGTCAGCTTTTTTGTCAGACACTACTGGATCGTCAGCTGGGACTTGACCGATCAGGAACCCTATCTGCAAGATGTGATCCCCAACCCCTGTGTGAATTTGGTGATCGAGAAAAACAAATCGGGCATCTACTGCCCGGCGAGAAAGAAGTTTTCCTACTTCCTGCAAGGAAAAGGATGCGTGTTCGGGGTCAAGTTTAAGCCGGGCGGATTCTACCCGTTCCTCCGCCAGCCGATCTCCACATTTGCCCAGGGGGAGGTCTCGCTTGGCGACGCATTCGATCTGGATGATGAGACGGCGGAGCGCTCGATCTTCGCGCTCGACGACGAAGGCGCGATGGTCGAGTTTGCCGAATCATTTCTTCGCCCCAAGCTGCCGCCGAGGGATGAGTCGGTCGTTCTGATCAACCGCATCATCGAGCAGATCATCGAGGACCGAGAGATCACCAAAGTGGACGATCTCTGCGAACGATTTGACCTGAACAAAAGAAAGCTGCAGCGCATCTTCGACCAATATGTCGGGGTCAGCCCCAAATGGGTGATCCAGCTCTACCGAATCCAGAATGCTGCCGAATCGCTCGATCAGGAGGATCGACAGCCCGATTGGTCGCAGCTGTCGATCGACCTCGGCTATTATGATCAAGCGCACTTTATCAAAGACTTCAAAAGCATTATCGGCGTCACCCCGGTCGAATACTCGCGGAAAAAATTATAAGCCTGCGCTCAAGCTCGAACTCCTCCACCTGCCGACAGACAAAAAACAGACCTCCTGCGCACATGGCCAGGAGGTCTGTTTTTCACTTTGAGCCGAAGCCTTTTGCCGATCTCTGCCTGCGAATGAACACAGATGGCAGAGTCGCCTGTGGTGTCGCTCGATGGTGCGCACGTTCTGAAAGCTGGCTTCCCTTGAGACCCTTTCCGCATCCCGCATCCACCGACACACTGCAACAGAGCGACTCTTTTGCTCAATCCTCTATCTTCGCACAGGCAGGTTGTTCAACACCTGATAAAAATAGCTGATGCGCTCCGGCTCTACATGCCGCTCGATCTCCATCGAGCGGTTCGCCTTGCTTTGCAAGCGTTGCACCGTCTGTTTCAACCGCTCCAACTGGACCGGCTTCATCATGTAATCGACCGCGCAAAGCTCAAACGCTTGCACCGCATAATGATCGTAACCTGTCACAAACACGATCTCGATGTCCGGTAAAGACATCTTCAACTGTCTTGCGATCTCCAACCCGCTGATCTCCGGCATGTTGATATCTAAAAATACAGCGTCCGGACGAAGCGCATTGGCCATTGTGATCACTTGGATCGGATCTGAATACGTCCCGATCACTTCAACACCGCCAATGTCGCATTCGAGCATTCTCTTCAAATGCACGAGCGGGAGCAGTTCATCATCAGCCAGCATCACTCTCATCTGTTTCACCCACCTTACCATCCTTGAATCCCCGTCCTTGCACTTTTCTCCCCGATTTGGATCGTGTAAACTTCACCTTCCACCCCGTCATCCTGACGGGCCTGACGGAGTGGAGGCGAAAATCGAACGAGCGATCAGTTTGACAGCCAGTCTTCTCCGCCTGCTGAGCGGTCTGTAAACCGATGCTTTTGCGAAGCTTCCTCGATGTTATGGAACGCCCAATGGCTGCTGTCCACATCTGGCCAGCTCGATTGCGTGACCCCATGCAACGGCCCGCGTTTAAACAGCTGGTTGAGGATGGTGACCGCCTCTGCACGCGACAGCTGCTGCGCCGGGCGGAAGGTGCCATCCGGGTAGCCTGCGATCACGCCAGCCTCACGCACGGCCGCGATGATATCATGCGCCCAATCATCTGTTGTCACATCTGTAAAGCTGTTGCCTGTAGCCGTACCGCTCAAGCCGAGATACTTGAAAGCGACCGCCGCCATCTCGCGGCGCGTAATCGAGCCGTCCGGCTTGAAGGTGTGATCGGGATAGCCGCTCATCCAGCCGGTTGCGCTCACCCGTTTGATGAACGATGCGGCCCAATGGTTTTCAACATCGAGCAGTTCAACCGCATCTCCTGTCGCCTCGCCGCTCAACATGCCCGCGTTGGCAAGCATGGTGGCGATCTCGGCGCGCGTCACGCTCCGATCCGGTCGGAACGTTCCATCCGGATAGCCGCTGATATAGTTTTGGTGTACCTTGATTCCCTCGAAATGCAGGATGGTGAAGGTGCTGAACTTGGTCAGGCTGAAGCGAAGTCCCAATTCGCCACCTGCGAGCGTCACCACATCGCCAAAGACGACCTCTTTCTCACCGTCTGTGTGCTCGATGAAGATTCCCAGCTCCTGCAGATATTGCTGCCGCGCTTGCTCATCTTTTGGCAGATCGACATCGCGCAGCGGAAGCGTCAGCACGACCGGACGGCTGGACAGGTTCGTCTCGATCGTCATCGGGCGCGTCACCACTTCGAACCGATTTTTCCCGGCCACTTTGCGCACGACCGGCTCGGTCTTCGCTCGGTCTTCCACTTCCTTGCGCAAGCCCGGGTCTTTGACCGGAACCAGACGGAAGTAGAAGTCTTCATCCAACCCTGCCAGCGAGGAGCTCGGGATTTGGATGATGCCGTTCGCCGTGTAGATCTCCAGATCGATGTTGTGCTTTTGCAAGATGTGCAGCGTCTCGCGCAGCACGTTCACATCGACTTCGCTCACCTTATCTTCCGCGTCTGGGATGACGATGCGCGCGACATGATCGCCTGTCAGAGCAGCTTTCTCAGCCGTCTCTGCCGCTTTGTCCGGTGTGAACACGACCTTGTCGGTGATCTTCCCGTTCGCGTGCTTCGTCCGTTCGATCTGCAGCTTGGTGATGCCTGTCGGTCTGTCTCCACCGATCACAACATCCACGGGGATCCATTCTTTCGTCTCACCTGGAGTACCGCCATCACCAGTACCCGCTCTGGTGACGGTCAGCTTGTACTCTTTTACTTTGTTCTCAGGGTCTGTCACCCTGACGACTACCTGATTGTTGCCGACCTGCAAGGCGAAATCATCGCTCGCTTCGCCGCTGTCTACAGTCTGCCACGGCCCACCGTTGACGCTGATCTCAATCTTCGCGTTCGGATCGAGCGCTTTCGGTGTCAGATGCAGTTTTTCTACGCCATTGGCCACCTGCACCGTGTAGGAAGGCTTGTCCGCATCGAATGCTGGGCTCATATTGCCTGCCGATGGCACCAGCGATTCCAGCTTGTCGGTCGAACGAACGATCGTGGTCGTGTACTCGTTCAAAAGGTTGCCGCTCTTGTCATATACCCCTACTTTGACGATGTTGATGCCCTCTTTTAGCGGGAGGTTGTCCCATTGCCCCGGGGCTACTTGTACACCGTTTAACGAAACCTTGACATCCGTATCCTCTGGCGCGAACGCTTTTGGGTTGATGCTGAATTCGGTCGTATCGTTCGGCACCCTCCCTGCATACGGCCCATAGTGACCCGGATCGAACGTTGGGCTCAAGTCGATCTTTTTAGACCCATCAGGCGACAGACCATTCAGATCGAGCTGCGAAAGCCGTTCACCCACTACAGCATCGACCGTCACCTGCTTGCCCTTGGTCGTCTGCTTGCCATCCTTCACGGCGACCACGTCGAGCGTGTACGCACCATCCGGAAGGTTGTCGGGCGTTGTATAGCTCCAGTTTCCTTCCGCATCGACAGTCGCGGTCCCGCTCGCGACGACCGTGCCGTGCTCATCCTTGATCGTCACCGTCACCGTTGCATCCGGATCGGTCGTTCCTTTGATCGTCGGCTTGGTGACATAGATCTTGTCAGAAGCAGGCTTGGTGATGTTCAGATCGGGCGCTGTCGCCAGCACCAATCCGTCTCTGGCATCGGTCAGCGCTTGCAGTGCCGCCGCCACTTCGCTCGGCGTTGCGCCCTGGTTGTTCAGCACACCGTTCGCATCGGTCAGCGCTTGCTGGAACGCCGCCCATCCTGCCGCCTTATAATCGCCTTCCACCAGGTTTTCCCCGACGATCTCATCCACTTTTGCTTGCAGGTCGCCTTTGTCCACCTGAGCAAATGTAAAGTAGGCGCCATCGGCGAGCTTGCTGCTGTCCAGCGTCACCTTCCCCGCAGCGTCCAGCAACAGTTGGCTGGAAGGCGAGGCGAAGCTCTCCTCTTGGCTGATCAGCAGATAGGTCTTCACAGTTCCGTTCGCACCATCCGCTTGCAGCGTGATCGTGCCGTCCTGCCAGCTGTCCGTCTTGTCCACTTTGAAGACTCGCTTCATCGTTTTCAGATGTTTTCCGAGGAGGCGGTTGTCATACGCCACTGTCGCGCCGTTGTCGCTAAAGGTGAAAAACGAATCGTCCTGCGCGATCGAATTCGCATTCTCCTTGTTCGAGGCGGCGATCGCTGTGCCCAGCGAAAGGGTCACCGTCGCTCCGCCCTCCTGCGACTTCGACTGCTTTTGCTCCAGATCGCTCCCGCTGTCTTTGCCGATCCCAGTGATGCGTTTTCCGTAACCCGCATTGTCGTCAGCTTTCCACATTTTCGTGCTGCCGTTGCTGGCCGTATAGTCAGACTGCCCATCATTCAGCGTCAGACCATACTTGAGCGCGAGATAGCTTTCGATCCTGTTTCGATCGGCAGCGGTGCTCGCCGGATAGAGGATGACCTCGGAGAACTCCCCGTTAAACTGCTGCCAGTTCGAGCTGTTGCCAGCCCCGTTGCTGCCGCCGATCATCGGGATAAACTCTAGGGAGGTAAATGCCGCCGGTCTGTTCAAAGTTTGGTTTTTCCCATTCAATCGGCCAATTGCGTTTGAGTCCCCTGCATGAATATCATATCCGGCCAAGCGATATTGCCCGTAATAGGTGTACGGGATCTGATAATACGTGCTGTTCACACCGTTGCCAACATGCAGAGCACTCGACTCTTGGGCAAAAACGGCCGCTCCGTAATTCGTGAAGCTCTGCCTAGAGCCGACGAGTGCACCGCCCGCATTCTTCCTAAAGTTGACGACCGCATATCCGTCCACATAGCTGATCTGTTGGTTGCCATCCATGCGGTTTTGCGGCAACACGTTGCTGGAACCACCGTTCTCAAACTTCACCGCCGGATTGAAGTTGACTCCGCTGCTCAGAACGCTCGGCGCCCCGTACACTGTGAAATCGTTCGTGCCGGTCTGATCATTCCAAGCGGTCAGCTTGCCGTTGGTCGATTCCACATCTCCATCCGCCTTCAGCCACAGCGAGGCGCCACCCACCCCGCCCGGAGTACCTGCTGATGCTTGCTTCACCGTCGCCAGCTGCGAAAAGTCGCCAACCAAAAGGTTGGAATGGGCATGCTTCAGATTCCCGTTCGCCTGCTCATAGGTTACGGTCGTCTGCACCGCATCTACTCCGGTGATCGGTTGAGACAAGGTCAGCGTGACCGATTGGCCGTTCGCCTGAATCGAGTCAATCACGAGCGTCTGCCCGTCGTTCGTCTCCACGCGGAAGCCCGCTTGGTCGGTCAGGCTCACCTCTTGATCGAACGTCAGGACGATCTGCTTACCCGATCTGCTGATCACCGCGCTGGTCACTTTCGGCGGCGTGGCCGCATAGGTGAAATACTGACCGTCGCTCAAAGTGAGGCTCGCAGCCGAATACGTTGTGCTGCCCACCTGAAGATCGGATAGCGGCACTTCTGTCGCCACGCTAAAATCGGTGTCGCTGTTGCTCACGAGCAACTTCGCGCCGGACGGAATCGCCGTTTTCGCGATGGCGACTTGCACCTGTCCGACCCCGTTGCTGTTCTCGGCCTTCCAGACGCGCTGTGCGTGGAACAAGTCTGTGCCACCGATCTGCTGATCGAACGTCAGCGGCTTGCCGTTGTCGCCCCAGAGCAAGTATTGCTTGTCCTGAGCGAATACTGCCTGGTTCGCCGAGTTGGTCTCCTCGATCGAGCCTAAGCCGATCAGAACTTGATCGCCCGTATTCGTGCTGTGGCTCTGCTTTTGGTTCAGCGATCCGTCCACATCATGGCCGATCCCGGCGATGTTGTGACTATACTGCGCATTTTCTGCCGCCTGCCAAATCGCAGCTCCCGCAGAGTTGAGATAGTTGATAGAACTGCTCTGATCGATCATATAGCCATACTTGATCGCGAGGAAGGAGCTGACCTGTTGACGCTCCGTTTCGGTGAGCACGCGGTCATAGACGATGATGTCCCCGATCGCACCTTGCCAATATTCCCCACCACCGATAATCGAACCGATCCGCGCTTGGGTGTTTCCGGTGTTCCAATAGTTTCGGTTGCCGCTCCCTAATGTTTTCATTCTGCTATACAGGCTCGCATCTGTACCGTCCCAAGTTCCGAAGAGTTCATTTGGAACTCCAACCTTCCAGAAATTGCTAGGACTTTGAAATGCGTTGCTATGCCCGGTCAACGCACCTGTCGTGTTGATCTGCATCATTCCAATCATCTTGCTTGTCGTACTCGTTCCCCATGAAATGATGTAGTGGTTGCCAGTGTCCACCTTCGTCTGCGCCACCGCGACGATCGTTCTGGGGCTGTTGCCCTGCGGAAGCTTGGCGATATCCAGCAGAAGACTGCTGTTGCTCCCGTTGAAATGCACGACGGGGTTGAAATTCACATTGTGTGCCGCGTCATCCCAAAAGGTAGGTTGATAGGCGGGTGTCGCTTGTGTCGCGTGGTTCTCGCTTGCGCTTCGATCCTTCCATTCGGACACGCTTTGACCGCTCGTTCCCTCCGGCTGGAGCCACAAGATCGTCCCCGCAACTCCGCCTGGGGTTCCAAAACTTTCTTCAGCATCATCCGCAACAGCTTTGGACGGAACAAATGCGTTGGTAAGACCTCCGAACGCCAAGCTAAAGATGAGCGGCACTGCTAGCTTCTGCTTCCAACTACGATTCTTGCTTCGTACTCCCATCTTTCGATCCTCCTGTTCCCATTGCTCGACCATGCCATCTGTCGGTCGGTAGAAAATCGTTTCCGTCTCTGTGATTTTTTCGATTCATCACACCTTTCTGTCATTTTCTAGCACATGGCTTGTCCGCTATTTGACAGCGCCCATCTCATCTCTGGATGCCTGCTTGTTCGGTCACCATTTACTGTATCAGGGTGAACTATACAAGAAATGAACAGCGCAGTTCGTCGTGCTCTCTTGGTGTTATTTATTAAAAAGAGACCCCCTTTGCAGATGATCGCTAGGAGGTCCCTTCCGTTTCTTTCGAGTATTCAATTGTCCGGTTTGTATCGATCACAAGTGCTGCAGCGCCGATCGCCCTTTCTCGTCTGGGCAATCTTGAGTCGATTCCCATCATCGCAAGCAAGACGCTTCACCAGCAGCATTCAGCATTCAGCACCTGCGAACTGCCAGAAAGATCACTTCTTTACATGCTCTGCATAGTACCTGCCCCAGTGGGGCTGACGTCCATCGATGTCTTGAAACCCGTATTCCTCCACCAGCCCCCAAGTCGAGAGCGCCTGACCCGACTTTTGGTTCACCAGAGGATCACTTGCTAACGCGACCACAGCGCGACCGAGATAGTAGGGCGTCTCCGAAGCGATAAAATGCGGTTCCTGCTCCGCCCCTGCTTGCCAGTTGTCCTCGGTGACGCCGAACAGCTCCAGCATCGCTTCTGAGCGCAAAAAACCGGGTGTGAGCGAAAGTGCGGTGATGTTCAGATCGCGGCTCTTCAAGTCGGCAGCCATCGCTTCGGCCAGATGGATCGCCGAGATCTTCGCCAAGCTGTAGAAGTTATTCCCTCTGTAGTCATAGCTGTCCCCGTCGGTGATCTCGATGATCAGCCCCTGATCGCGTTCCACCATCAGCGGAGCGCCGTATCGGCTGAGCATCATGTGTGAATGCACCGCTTGCGCCTGCATCTGCAACCCTTTTTCTAAGCTCAGCTCCCAAAACGGTTTCCCCCACTCGGTGAGCGGATCGCCGCCCCAAACATCGTTGACCAACAGATCGAGCCTCCCCTCCTGTTCTTGGCGCACCCGCTCAAACAGTGAGATCACCTGCTCCTCTACCGTCAGATCGACCTGCACCGGGATTCCGACCCCGCCGCGCGCGGTCACCAGCTCCGCCGTCTCTTCGATCGTCTCCGGTCGGTTCATCGCCGAGCGACTTGCACGCGTGCTGCGGCCCGTCACATACACGGTCGCACCCGCTTCTCCCAAACATACGGCGATCGCGCGCCCTGCACCGCGGGTCGCCCCCGCAACCAACGCTACTTTTCCTGCCAACAGATCGTTTCTCATCTCGCCCACCTCCTGAAGTCTTACCCTCAGGATACTGCAGCATATATGACATCGACTGTCATATTCGCATGGTACAATTGTGCCAAGTATCAGCCTGCACCAAAGGAGGATTGATCGATGAGAGCAGATCGCCTGTTGACCATCTTGCTGCTGCTGCAAATCCACAAACGCCTCACGTCTGCCGAATTGGCGCAGCGACTGGAAGTTTCGGAACGAACGATTCACCGCGATATGGAAGCGCTGAGCAGCGCTGGCATCCCTGTCTTCGCCGAGCGGGGCAGCGGTGGGGGCTGGAGCTTGCTGGGCGATTACCAGACCTCGCTAACCGGTCTCAAATCGGACGAGATCCTCTCCCTCTTTCTCCCGCAGCCCACCCATCTGCTCGCCGACCTCGGCTTGGAAGCGGCGTCCAAAAACATGTTTCTCAAACTGCTCTCCACCCTGCCCAGCGCCTCTCGCCAGGAAGCGGAATCGATGCAACAGCGCATCCATATCGATACGACCGGATGGAGTCGGTCGGAGCGCGGGATCGCCATCATCCCCCAGTTGCAAGAAGCGCTCTGGCAGCAACGCCGACTTCAGATCTCCTATCAAAAGGTGGACGGCCTGGTCGAGCGGGTGATCGATCCGCTCGGATTGGTCGCCAAAGGCAGCGCGTGGTATCTCGTCGGGATGGTGGAGGAGAATGTTCGCACCTACCGCGCCTCGCGGATTCTCAGCGCCACGCTGTTAGCTGAGCCAAGTTCCCGCCCGAGCCATTTCAATCTGCGCGCTTATTGGGAAGCAAGCGCGGCGCAATTTGTCACCAGCTTGCCCAGCTATCGGGTGACATTGCGCGCTCATCAGGCAGATCTGCCTCGCTTGCGCCGCCTCAAATTTAGCCGGGTACTCGAAGAGTCGGAAGCTGACCACAGCGGCCATCTGCAGATCGTCGTCGATCTGCAGACGTTCGATCACGCCTGCGAGTCGATTTTGAGCATGGCGACCGCGGTGGAAGTGATCGAGCCGCTCGCGGTGAAGGAGCGGGTGGTTCGGCTGGCAGAGGAAATTGTGCGCTTTTATTCGACTGCTCGTGATCATTATCAGACATAGATCTCACAGCGATGCGATCCATTTGGTTCGCACGCCTGAAACAGCAAGCTCGCTTTGCCCGTCCGTCAGGGTTCCCACCATTTCAGTTCGGCTCCGGCGCTGTGATATACTTTTGTGAAATTGGAGCTTGCGGCTCTGTACAAGCTCCCCGAGGAGGAAGTTGCGATGAACCTTTCAATCGATCGTTCGGAACGAGAGCATACTGCTGAGGAGTACGAAGTCACCGCCCTGTACCAGCGGTTGATCGAGAGCTGGAACAAGCGCGATGCGGATGCGATGTCCGCTACGTTTGCCGAGGATGGTGAGCAGATCGGATTTGATGGAAGCCAGCTCGTCGGTCGGCCCACGATCGCTTCCCATCTTCAGCAGATCTTTACCGACCACATCACGCCCCCATTTGTGTGCAAGCTGCGAAGCGTGCGCTTTCTGAGCGCTGAGGTCGCAGACCTTCGCGCCATCGCGGGAATGATCCCGCCTGGACAGTCTGACTTAAACCCAAGTCTGAACACACATCACACGCTCCTCGCCGTCAAGCGCGAAGGCGAGTGGCGCATCGCGCTCTTTCAAAATACTCCCGCTCAGTTCCACGGCAGGCCGGAGCTGGTCGCAGAAATGACGGCGGAGCTGCGAAAGACTCTTTCGTAAGCCCCTCTACAGCCCTGATTAACGATCCATATTTTCGGGGACTCTTTTGATATTCGATGGAAATCTCTTGAATCGGGAAGCGCAAGAGCTATGAGGTGAACGTATGGGAACCAGCCCTTTTACCGTGGAGCGGCTACTGCAACTGCCCGTGTTTCGCCAAGCGAAAGTGATGGCCGGGCAGGAAGGTCTGTCCAAGGAAATCTACTATACAGACTGTATGGAAACGCCCGACCTGACCGGGTTTCTAAGACCGAACGAACTGATCTTGACCACAGGCTACTCGTTTCGCCATGAACCGATGATGCTCTGCCGACTCCTCGACGAGATGCATCGCGTCGGAGGCTCGGCAGTCGGGATCAAAGCGAGACGGTTCATTCAGGAAGTCCCCCCCGAGGCGTTGCAGAAGAGCAACCTCTACGGCATTCCGCTGTTCGACATCCCCTTGGAGATGCCGTTTATCGACATGACGCATGCGGTGATGGATCAGATCCTCGATCGGCAAGCGTTCATGCTGCGGGAAGTGCGGGAAGTGAATCAGCAGTTTACCAACCTGGTGTTAAACAGGCGGACGACCGAGCTGGTCGTTCTGGTCGGCCATCTGCTCGCCTGTGAAGCGGCCGTATTGAATCAGGAGGAAGAGATCGAGCAATGCACCTCCTCCTTCAGCAAAGCGGAGATTGCTGAAAAGCGGGCCATTCAGATCGGCAGCAGGATCACCGGCTATCTGGCCATCTCCAGAGAATTGAAAGAGCGGGATCGCTTTGAACAGATGTGCCTCGATCATGCGGTCACCGTTTTGGCGATCGAGTTTACCATCCGTCAGTCCCAACAGCTGCAGCGGGAGCGCGAGCAGGAATCGTTTCTGGTCGAGCTTTTTTCCGGCTCTTCCCATCAGGAGGAGCTGCTTCGCTATCGGGCCAAACAGTTGGGGATCTCCCTCCGCCAGTTTCACTATGCGATCGTGATGCGCGTCGATCGCAAGTCCGGCTTGGACAATGAGCAGCTCACCCTGTTGTCCAATCAGCTTTTGCACAAGGTGAACAAGCCAGGGCTGCATGCGCATAAGGGAGTGGTGATCAACGACTCGCTGATCGTGCTGTGCTCGTCCACCTACGAGGAGGCGGACAAGCAGCGAGAAGAGGCGGAGGCGCTGATCGCAGAGCTGACAACACCTGCTGAAGATCTCCCGTCCGATCTGCAGCTGTTCGCCGGGATCGGAAGAGTGCGCCAGCTTCTGTCAGACGTGCCGTTCAGCTGCCAAGAAGCGCAAAAGGCGATCTCGATCGGGCAGCAGACATTGCCCAAACAGAGGATCGTTCATTTTCATGAGATTCTGGTCGAGGACTTGCTGCTCGATTCGGCAGGACATCCGGTGCTTTCGATGCTGACCTCGATGCTGATCGAGCCGATCGTCACCTATGATCGAGAGTATGGCACCGAGCTGATGGCCACGCTGAGCGCCTTTCTCCGCTCGGGCGGCAACACCAAGCGGGTGGCGGAGGAGATGTTCATCCACCGCAACTCGGTGCTGTATCGCTTAGAGCGGATCGGCGGGATTCTCCAGACCGACCTGAACGATCCTGAGGTGCGCTTTCGGCTGGATGTGGCGATGCGCGTCTGGAAAACGCAGGAAGTGGACATCCTGTCGATCCTCTAAAACCGCGGCACGATCTGCCGTTTGTGATCGTGCCCAAAAAAGGGCGTGAAGTTTTAGGTCGCTTTCCATAGGGAAAAGCGGCTTTTTTTTGATAAAGTGAAAAAACAGAATTGAAAGAATCTATCGGGAAGGGGGAAATTTCTCACGGGCAGACGGTGCGTCCGCATCGGTCTGTTTCTGTTCCAACATCATGAAGACGCTTCCAATGTTCAGCAAACTAAGAGAATCCCTTTTCCTCGACACAGCAAATAATACCAGTATCACAAGCAGCTCGAACTCAGCAAACGATGACCGTTCTTCATGACATCATCCAGTTGATCAATAAAGGAGGCTCTACGATGGCCAAAGATCAGTCACCACGAAAAAAACACCCTTCCGCTTTTGAGCCCTTTTCCTTAATTTTAAATATTGCCTTATCTGTCTTCGGGGCAATCATCGGCATGCAGTTGATCACCTCGCTCGGGGTCACGCCGAGCACCGCGATCATCGGTGCGATTGCGGCGATGCTGATCGCGCGGATTCCGATGCAGATCTTCTCCAGGTTCCGCTCGGTCCACCGGCAAAACCTCGTGCAGACCTCGATCTCATCCGCCACCTTCGGCGCGGCAAACAGCTTGCTGATTCCAATCGGGATTCCATTTGCGATGGGCAAGCCGGAGTTGATCATCCCGATGCTGATCGGGGCGGGGTTGGCGATGTTCGTCGATACCGCTCTGCTGTACAAGCTGTTTGACTCCAAAGTCTTCCCGGCCTCTGGCACGTGGGCGCCGGGCGTCGCGACCGCCGAGGCGATCATCGCCGGCGACAAGGGCGGCAAGCGCGGGATGCTGCTCGGTGTCGGCACCGCGACCGGTCTGCTCGGCTCCTATCTTGGAATTTCGATGTCGGCGTTCGGGGTTGCTTTCATCGGGAACATCTGGGCACTGGCGATGTTTGGCGTCGGGCTGTTGCTCCGCCAATACTCCGTTCCGATGTTTCAGACAGACATCAACACGCTCTACGTTCCTCACGGCTTTATGATCGGGGCGGGCATCATCGCCCTCTTCCAAGTGGCGATGATCATCTTCAAAAAGAAAAAGCCTGCCGCAGCAACGTCGAACGGGACAGCGCAAGCGGAGGAAGAATCCTATACGCTGAGCGACAAAACGACTTCGCGCGTCCTAGGCTTCGGCTTTCTGGCCTATCTGGTCGTGGCGCTGATCGTCGCCATCGCCGGCGGCCTGATCACCCACATGTCGTTTGGCATGCTGATCGGTTTCCTGATCTTTGCCGCATTCGCCGCCTTTGTGCATGAGTTGATCGTCGGGATCGCCGCCATGCACTCCGGTTGGTTTCCCGCCTTCGCCATCGCCCTGATCACCCTGATCATCGGGATGATGATCGGCTTCCCACCTGTTGCGCTCGGCTTGCTCGTCGGGTTTAGCGCGGCGACAGGGCCTGCGTTTGCCGATATGGGCTACGATTTGAAAACGGGCTTCATCCTGCGCGGCAAAGGTGCCGATCCAGAGCTGGAACGAGAAGGGCGCAAGCAGCAGTACATCACCGGCCTGATCGCTTTTGGCGTTGCTTTGATCACCGTCGCCGTTTCCTACAAGAGCTTCTTTGCCCAAGGTCTGATCCCACCTGTCGACAAGGTGTACGCAAGCACGATCGAGGCGGGCGCCTCTCCTGAGATCGCCAAGCAGTTGTTGCTGTGGGCGATTCCGGGCGCGATTCTGCAACTGTTCGGCGGGCCCAACCGGCAGATGGGCGTGATGTTCTCCACCGGTCTGCTGATCTTGAATCCGAACGCAGGCTGGGCGGTCTTGGCGGGGATTTTGATTCGGAGCGTCGTGCTGAAGCTGCGCGGCAAACAGGCGGAAAGCACGCTCAGCGTTCTCGCCGCCGGGTTTATCGCCGGGGACGCGATCTACAGTTTCTTTAACTCGATCTTTAAATTTGCGAAAAAATAGATAGAAGTGGGGGGAGCATGCAGATGGCAAGAATCGCATTGGACAGCGCGATGATGGAAGCGGCCGTGTACGGGGGAGCTGTGCTCGGCGGCGGCGGTGGCGGCTGGATCGAAGATGGGATGGAGACGGGACGGCTGGCCCTTGAAGTGGGCTCACCCCAACTGTATACAGCAGATGAGATGAACGACGAGGACCTGCTGGCGACCGTTGCGCTGGTCGGTGCGCCGGCAGCTGAAGATCAGTATGTCAAGCCGATGCATTATGTGCGCGCTTTACAACTGCTGGAAAAGACGATTCAACAGCCGATCAAAGGGATCATCACCAACGAAAATGGGGCGGGAACAACTGTCAACGGCTGGTTTCAGGCGGCTGTGACCGGACTGCCAGTGATCGATTTGCCCTGCAACGGCCGCGCCCATCCGACAGGTACGATGGGCGCGATGAACCTCCATCAGGTCGATGGCTACATTTCCCATCAGGCGGCAGTCGGCGGCAAGGACGAGCGCTATCACGAAGTGTGCGTCAGCGGGCATCTGCAGCAGGCGGCAGGTCTGGTTCGCAAGCTCTCGGTGGAAGCGGGCGGATTGGTCGTGGTGGCGCGCAACCCGATCAGCGTTTCCTACGCTCGTGAACACGGAGCGCAGGGCGCCATCCTGCAGGCGATCGAAGTTGGACAAGCGCTGCTCAGCGCCAAAGGGGAAGCGGCGATCGAGGCTGTTTGCCAAAAGTTGGGCGGTCGCGTCATCACGGCCGGTCTGGTGGACGAGTTCGAGTTGACCACGGCGGGCGGATTTGATGTGGGCCGCGTCGTGATCAAAGGTCACGAGATGACGTTCTGGAACGAGTACATGACGCTCGAACACAAAGGGGAACGACTGGGGACGTTCCCCGATCTGATCATGACGCTCGATGCGCAGACAGCAAAACCGATCGTCTCGGCAGCGCTGGAAAAAGGACAGAAGCTCGCCGTCATCCACGTTCCGAAAGAGCGGTTGATCCTCAGCGCGACCATGCGCAACCGCGAATTGCTCGCCGCGGTCGAGAGCGCCGTCCACAAAGAGATACTTTCCTATGTTTTTGGCTGATGCGGTTGCATCCGCGTCAAGAGAATACACCGTTTGATTCAGGGAGGAGCTACCATGTCGTTAAAACAAACCATCACCGCTTTTGAGACGATGGACAGCGCCTATGTGACGGGCGGAACCATCAAAGATCTGTTCGCTTCTTACCCGGACGTTGCGGTCACCGTGCAGACTGTTGCAGGCGAAGAGGGCAGCACCGATTTTGTCAAAATCATCGTGCCTGGGAAACAGGGCAGATCGACAGGAGGCACCGCTCCTACGCTGGGGATCATCGGTCGCTTGGGCGGAATCGGGGCGCGCCCCTCGCGGATCGGTCTGGTGTCCGATGCGGATGGCGCTGTGGCTGCGGTTGCAGCTGCCCTGAAGCTTGCTGAGATGCAACAAAACGGAGATGTGCTGGTCGGCGATGTGATCATCAGCACGCACATCTGCCCAGATGCCCCCACGCAACCGCACGAACCGGTCGATTTCATGGGGTCGCCCGTCGATATTTTGACGATGAACCAGCATGAGGTGCTCGAAGAGATGGACGCGATCCTCTCGATCGACACGACAAAAGGAAACCGCATCATCAATCACAAAGGGATCGCGATCTCGCCGACCGTCAAGGAAGGCTACATTTTGCGGATCAGCGAAGACCTTCTGCGGCTGATGGAGATGACCACCGGACAGCTTCCGGTGACATTCCCGATCTCGCTGCAAGACATCACGCCGTATGGCAACGACCTGTTCCACATCAACAGCATCCTGCAGCCGTCTGTCGCCACAGACGCACCTGTGGTCGGCGTTGCGATCACCGCGCAGACGGCCGTTCCCGGCTGCGGGACAGGTGCGAGCCATGAGACGGACATCGCGCTCGCCGTCAAGTTTGCGGTCGAAGTGGCCAAAGAGTATACCGGCGGCATCACCACATTTTTTGATCAGGATGAATTTGCGCAGATCATCAGCCGCTACGGTTCGATGAAAGTCTTTCAGACGATGGGCAACACAGCGGTCAAATCATAGCATGCGAAACAGGGAGACGGTAGATCTCCCTGTTTTTTTGCTCGCTCAGCTCGAACGAACGACACGATCTGCCTGTTGGAGCGGTTTCTCCGTGTCGAGATAATAGTCTTCTGCCGCCCAGTACCGCCTTCTGTATCGCTCGATCCGCTCCTGATCGGCGATGTCCTGCCCTCCTCTGCCCGTCACCCGTGCAAACCTTGTGCTCCGCGGGCAGTCGATGTAGAGCACATGATCAAAAAAGCTCCGCCATTCCTTCCGCTGCAGAAAAACCCCTTCGATGAGCAAAATCCCCCGATCGGGCACGCGCACCGTTCGAGCAGTCAGCAAATCTCGATCCGCATCGTACACATCCAGCTCCAGTTCGGTCGCTCCTCGTTCCCAGCTCCGAAACACTCTCTCCGCAAGGCTCGCGACGTCCCACTGCAAAAAATAATGTTCGTACCACTCTGCATGGCCGGTCTGATAGCGCATCTTGCGCACTGTGATCAGATCATCGAGATGCAGAACGGTCGAACGAACGCCGTGCTTGTCCAGCTCGCTTGCAAACTGCTTCGCCAGCGTGGTCTTGCCCGATCCACTCAGGCCATCGATCCCCACGAGCAATCGCTCTCCATCCTGCATGTTGTTCAAAACTGCTCGTAGCGACTCGCCGATCATCCGATTCTTCACCCCTTTTTCCGTCCAGTATAGCAGACGCGAGTTTGGAAAAAACGACCGGTAAAAAGCGCCCTGATGATGCTTGACGCCATCTGCTCCCTTTCGTGCTCATACACTGCCTCATCTTCCTTTATAATAGGGGGTGAGGTGAGAATATGGCACGTGAAAGAAAGTTCACGACAGATCGTTTATTTCAAGAAGTGAAGCATGTGCTTCTTGAGCACGGATATGAAGGGTTTACGTTTGGACATGTAGCGGAGCGGCTCGATATCTCAAGAGGCGCGCTGTACAAATATTATGAGAACAAAGAAGAGCTGATCACCGACTTTATGATCTACGAGATGGACAATGCCTTACAGGATATTCGGATGATCGAAACGCATCACGGGTTTGAGGCGCAGTTCGATTGCTTGCTAGAGGTGATCTTCGAACATAGCATGATGCATCAGATCTTGAGCATGGCCCACCAGTTAAAAGGCAGCTCCAATCAAAAGGTGCTCGAAAACAAAAGCAGATTGCACGAGTTTCACACGAGCCTCTATCAGATCCTGCAGCAGTTTATCGATCGCGGTCGCCAAGAAAAAGTGCTGAAGGAGCATCTGCCAGACGAACTGTTGCTCGGCGTGATCATCCAGATGATCAACATTCCCAACCATGTAGGCGTGCAAAAAGAAGCATGGATTCGCTCGGTCAACGAGATCTTGCGCCACGGAATGTTCGAAAAAAATTAATTGACACTTGTGTCACCAATTCGACATAATGATAGTGACATAAGTGTTACCTACTCGGAATCCGCTTGCTCGAAAGTCGGAGTAGAACGATCGGCTGGCGAATGATCGACAGCCGTTTTCTTTTTGTGCTCGATGGAAGGAGGAACTTACGATGAAAACGATCATGCGCAAAGTGACCGATTTTACGGCGACGAAAAAAGGAATGTGGATCACGCTGAGCATCTGGCTGGTCGCGACGATGCTCTTGGCGATGTTGGCCCCCGGAGCCAAGCAGTACGAAGTTTCCAGCATCGATTCATTTGCCCAAGACGCCCCCTCGGTCCTCGCGCAAACGAAGATCGACCAGCATTTTGCAGACACCGATGAGATTCCAGCCCTGCTGGTGTTTCAGTCGAAATCAGGGGAGCTGAAGCTGGAAGAGCTCTCCGCCGCGCTGGAAAAGATCGGCGCAGAACAGATTGACGGTCTGAAGAAAGTCATCTCCTTAGCAGGATTGCCGCCACAGGCGACGGCAAGCTTTTTCTCCGCAGATAAGACGACCGCCGTGATCCCGATCAGCTTCGACGCTTCCCTCGGGTCGAAAGAGCTGAGCGAAAGACTTGATCAGATCAAAAGCGTCGCAGATCGATCAACCCCGCTGTCGCTCAACATCACCGGCCCTGCTGGCATCGCGGCCGACTCGCTCAATCTGTTCTCCAGAGCGGACATCGTTTTGCTGCTCTCCACGATCGGCCTGATCCTGATCTTGCTGATCGTGATCTACCGCTCTCCGCTGCTCGCCCTGATCCCACTGGTGGCAGTTGCGTTCGTCTATGAGGTGGTCAATCAACTGCTCGGGCTGCTCGGCAAGGCGGGAGTCGAGCTGAGCAAACAATCCTTATCGATCATGTCGATCCTCCTGATCGCTGCGATCACCGACTATTCGCTGTTCGTGTTCTCAAGATTCCGCGAAGAGCTGAAAAATCATCAGAGCAAGCACGATGCGATGAAGTTGGCGATGCGCGAAACGGGAATTCCCGTCTTTTTCTCCGGCGGTACCGTCTTGGTGGCGATGCTGATCCTGTTCTTTGCCGACTATGGCGACTCGCGCAACTTTGCCCCGATCTTCGGGACGGCGATATTTGTGATCATGCTCGCCTCCGTCACCCTGGTGCCCGCTCTGTTCACCCTGTTCGGGCGCAAGTCCTTCTGGCCCAAAATACCGAAAGTGGGGGACGCGCAGATCGTTCACAACTCGCTGTGGTCAAAAGTGGGACGCTTTCTCGTCAAAAAACCGTTGGCCTCCGCGCTGTCCATCCTGTTGTTGCTCGTCCTGGCGGCCAGCAATATGTTCAACCTGACGTATGAGTTCGATACGATCAAATCCTTCCCGAGCGACATGCCATCCCGCGTCGGCTATGAGCTTTTGCAGGAGAAGTTTGAAAAGGGCGATCTCGCACCGACAACCGTCCTCTTCGAATCGGAGAAGGAGCTCTCCAAAGCGGAGCAAGAAAAACTGCGCGATACGCTATCCGCACAGCCGCTGGTCAACAATGTCAGGCTGAGCGGTGTATCCGACGATGCAAAAGCGGTTCGGTACAGCCTGACCTTTGCCGATAATCCGTATGCGGCCGCGACGCTAGACGCGCTGCAGATGATGCGCGACGAATCGGCTTCTCTGCTCAAAGCGAACGACCTTGCGGGAGAGCTGTATTTCGCTGGGGAGACCGCTACAAAAGTGGACGACCGCGCGGTCAACAACCGCGACCTGCTCGTGATCGTCCTGATCGAATCGGTCCTGATCTTCGCCATGCTCGTCTTCTTGACCCGATCGCTGAAAATGCCGCTCTATATGATGGGGACGATTTTGCTCTCCTTCCTGTCTGCAGTCGGGATCGGCATTTTCCTGACCGAGCTGATCTTCGATATCGATGCGGTGAGCAACAGGGTTCCGCTCTATACGTTCGTCTTCCTCGTCGCGCTCGGCATCGACTACAACATCATCCTGATCTCCAGGTTTATGGAAGAGCGGAAGAAACACCCGGTGAAAAAAGCGGTGGAGATTGCGGTCGCCTCGACTGGTGGCGTCATCTCTTCGGCAGGATTCCTGCTCGCCGCGACGTTTGCGGTGCTGATGACTCAGCCGATTCAAGTGTTGTCCACCTTCGGCTTTATCGTCGCGATCGGGATCTTGCTCGACACGTTCCTGATCCGCGGCATCCTGCTTCCCTCTCTGATCGTCCTGTTCGAAAAAGAAAAACCTGCCCAGTAAGGGCAAGCCGTTGCACCAGAACCCATTCATTCAGACCTCCTCCGCACCGTTTGCGAGGAGGTCGTTCTTTTTTCTACGGACGCTCCTTCCTGTCGGTCGTCCCACACGAAAAAACCACAGGCCTGAAAACCAGCGCCTGTGGTCGACTAGGAAAACTCTTTTCTGATGTTCCGCACGGACAGCCGCTTGCGCTCAATCGAACTTGGCTGCTCCGCCCACTCCTCGCTCCTCAGCTCAGATCGTTCTCCCGCAGTCGCTGATCGAGCAGTTGAAACGCCTTTTCGATCTCCGCTTTCGGCACCTGTGCATAGCGATCCCCGATCCCTACCTCATAGTAGCAGATCGTCTGATCATACTGCTTCACATATGGGGTCAGGCCAATGCCCGTGTCCTGTTGGACGGAGAGCAGCGCTGCTTCCACCTGTTCGATCGGCAGCTCAACATGCACATGAAACATGTTTGAGACGGGCACTTCTGGCACCGTTTTGACGCGATGGCAACGATTGTAGAGGGCGGCCAACTCCTGCGCCTGCTCATAATACTGCCCCATCTTCGACCGCCGCTGCTCGAAATAATGATCGGCGCTGATGATATACGGGTAGAGGCTGATCAGCTCCCCGCCGTAGCGATGCTTCCACACTCGCGCTTCCTTCGTGAAATCCCCATCGCCCGCCAAGATCGCGCCGGCGATCCCTCCGACCCCCTTGTAAAACGACATGTAGACGCTGTCGAACAGCTGGCAGACCTCGGCGGCCGACTTTTGGTAATAAGGCAGGATCTCCATCAGCCGAGCGCCATCCAGATGCAGCTTGATCCCCTTTTCGCGACAGTGCGCGGAGATCGCCACCAGCTCTTCGTAGGCGGGCAGTTGTCCGCCGATCTCCCGCTGCGGCAATTCGAGCAGGATACAGGCGACCTCCTCTTGGATGTTCAGCACATCTTCGAGGCGAACGATCCTGTTTTTCGCACAGAGCAGCACCGTCTCGATCTGGTGCAGCTCTTTCAGCCCGTCCTCTTCATGAATCTCCAGATGGGCCAGCGGGTGATAGGCGACTCGTTTGATCCCTTTCCGATCGGACCAGACTCGCAGCGCGATCTGCTGTGCCATCGTACCGCTGGGGAAAAAGATGGCAGTCTCTTTGCCTAAATACTCTGCTATTTTCGATTGGAAGTCTTCGATCAGCTTTCCATTGCCATAAGTGTCGCCCTCGACGCTTCCTTCGATCTTCTCCAGCGCATCCAGCAAAACCTGGACGTTCCGCTTCGCATGTCCCCCCAATGGATAGGTGGCCTGCTGAAACGATTCGAACAGCCGAATTTTCCCCGTCATCTTCGCTGCATCTCCCTTCCCGTTCTCCTCCTGATAAAATTGCGCTTGAGCAAAATCACTCCTGCAACCTGTACGTTCATCTTACCATACCGCTTTGCATCCGGCCTGATCGGTTGTCGGCCAGCTGCTTCGCATTGCAGGGCTCCCTCGTCTCGACCTGCTCCTACCGTTGTCTTTGCGAGATGGCAATCTTATAATCAGGTTATCATTTCCATTCGAAAGAGAGATTTGATGCGATGATATTGCTCAGACGAAAGCCGATCCGCTGGTTGATCTTCCTCCTTTGCTCGCTTCTGCTGTTCTTCTTTTTTCCGACGTGGACGCCCGACATCAAAGCTCCTGACGGGGCTGCGCTTCCAAATAGCATCTCGACGCTGGAAGAGATTGAGCTGGGCGGCATCAAACAGTCGATTCTCCTCCGCGGGAAAGATCGGAACAATCCGATCTTGCTCTTCCTCCACGGTGGCCCCGGCTATCCGAAGATCGCCTATGCGCGGAACTACCAGCGCGAGTTGGAAAACGATTTTACGGTCGTCAACTGGGATCAGCGCGGCTCGGGGAAGTCGTATCATCTGAGTCTGACAGACGAAGATCTGCAGGTCGAGCGCCTGATCGAAGACACGATCGAGCTGACGCGCCACTTAAAGCAAAGATTTAACCAGCCCAAAATTTTTATCGTCGGCCACTCGTGGGGCAGCCTGCTGGCCACCTGGACCGTTCAAAAAGCGCCTGAACATTTCTATGCCTATATCGGTGTCGGACAGGTGGCGAATTCGCAGCTCGGTGAAGAGCTGTCCTATCGATTCGCGCTGGAAGAAGCGAGGAATCGAAGCGATGAGCAGGCGATCGAGGAGCTCGAATCGATCGGATCGCCGCCCTATCAAAACCCCCGTGCCGATGCGACGCTCGAACGGAAGTGGGTCAGCGCTTTTGGTGGATCTGAACGAAAGAGCGACACCTATCGAGAGATGATCAAAGGGATCTTGCTCGCCCCCGAATATTCATGGGCGGATGGGATTTGGCTGGCTCTTGGCGATTCGTTTTCCCGCCAGGCGATTCTGCCCCAGACCGCATCGACCAATCTGTTCGAAACGGTCCCTGAGCTACAGGTTCCGGTCTATCTGTGCATGGGAAAATATGATTATATGACCCCTTCAGAAGTCGCGTACCGCTATTATCAGCAGCTGATTGCGCCCGACAAACAGTTTATCTGGTTTGAGGAGTCGGCTCATTTTCCCCATTTTGAAGAGGTGGAGAAGTTCCATGACCTGATGCTGGAGATCAAGGAAAAGACCCTGTAGGTGCCTTCGACTCCTCCAGCCAAGTCTGTCTGACCAACAAGAAACCTCCTTTGCGCTGTTGGCGCTGCGGAGGTTTCATCTTTTTGTGATCGATCGCGCAGCTAGGTTATCTTGAGCGCTCTCCTCCACCTGCCGCCTCGCTTCGGCGAGCAGCAGCGAGCGCGACTCTGGTGTGCAACAAAAAGGCGACCACGAATCGCTCGTGATCACCCCACGTCTACAATTTTGATCGAACATCTCCAAAGGCTCGTACAACGCATGTCGATCAGGGAAGCGCAAGCATGGTCTTGCGGAGCGCTGCGCCTACTTCTGCAAGATAAACCGCAACATCGGACTGATCAGCGGGTGAATCACCGAGACGTGACCCTCCCCCTCAAAACTGCGATGCTCGACACGGAGCCCCAACTCCTGATAGGGTGCGAGCATCCTGTAGAGGCGCTCCGCATCTTCCACCATCGATTGCTTCTCCTCCGCACCGATCGCGATCAGCAGATCAGCCTGTGCCTCCGCACCGAGCAGATTCGCTTCCAGCTCGGGCAACCTTTGCAGCAGGTGATGACCTTTCCACCAGACGGACGGGCTTCCGGCGATATAGTAGCGAAAGGCGGCCGGCTGGGAAAACAGCACATGGAGCGCAAAAAATCCTCCCAGCGAATGGCCGAACAGCGCCTGTTGCTGCCGATCGATCGGAAAGCGCCGCTCGATGGCAGGCTTCAGCTCCTCTTCGATAAAGGACAGAAACAGCTCCGCCCCGCCCGTCTCCGGCCACGGCGAACCGTCTGGGCGCTGCCTCAGCTCAGACGTGTCCGCCTGCACCGTGTAGTCATAAAACCGTCGATCGGTCACGATCGGACCCACAGCATCATAGGCGATGCTGACGATGATCGCCGGCGGGAGACCCCGCGGCGGGCGCGTCTGCAGCCGTATCGCCTCTGCCAGCGACCCGAAGGATGCGTTGCCATCGAGCGAGTAGAGAACCGGATACCCTTGCTCCGGCGGCGGTGTGGTCGGCACCGCCACCAAGATGCGATACTCGCGGCCGGTGCGCTTCGCATGCATCAGCCACTGCTCAGTTCCCGGGATGCTGTAGGCTGCCACCCGCATCTCCGCTTGAACGGGGAACAGCCATTGCAGCGCTTCTGGAAACCGCTTGGTCATAAAAAGGTCATCATGCGTGCCTTCAGGCTCGACCACAAAGCGAACTTGCGAGGCGGGAATCCCTTTTTCGAGCAACAGCGCATAGGCGTTTCGCGTGTTCTGCACCATATCCTTCTGCGCGTTGTGCTTATAGATCCCCTCACAATCTCCGACCGACATGAACAGGCGAATCTCCTTCGCCAAATCCCCTTGCTCTTTCATGTAGGCCATGACGCCCTCATACCAGAAAGAGGCGGACAGCAGGCCGATCCTGCCGAACGTCTCCGGTCGCCAGTAGGCGGCAAACAGCGAGATCAGCCCGCCGAGCGAGCCGCCGATGATCGCGGTGTGCTCCGCTTCCCGCTTGGTGCGATACTGCTGATCGATCCAGGGTTTGATCAGATCGGCGACCTCGTCCACATAGGCGCGCCCAATGCCAGCAAACGGCGGAATGCTGTCCACAAGCGGCAGTGCCGGCCACGGGGTGTATTCGTCATTTCTGTTGTGCGACGCGATCCCGACCAGAATCAGCTCGGTCAGTCTCCCTTGAGCAAACAGGTGATCCAGATAGTTGATACATTGCGCAAACTGATCGCCGCCGTCTTGGATGTAGGCGACCGGATAACGACCTTCCGACTCGCGATAAGAAGGAGGAACGTATACGGTGAGCTCTCGTCCTTCCACCGTCATTTTATGCAATCGCTTCATAGGTCCTCCTCTTGAAACACCTTTACTTTCTCTTATTGCTGCGCATCAGCAGATAGACGTAATAGGGCACGCCGATGACGGAGATGACGATGCCGACCGCAAGCTCTGCCGGCGCAAACACCGTCTTGCCGATAAAGTCGCCGATCATGACGAGCGCCGTCCCGATCAGACCGCTGATCGGAATGATGCGCAGATGCTGAATGCCGACCAAGCGCCTCGCCAAGTGTGGCGCGATCAGCCCGACGAAGCTGATGCTGCCGGCAACAGATACGCTCGCGCTCACCAGCCCGATGCTGCAGAGCAGCAGCACGTTTTTCTCCCGTTCCACAGAGACGCCCAAGCTTCTGACGCTGTCTTCCGCCATCTGAAACAGATCCAAGATGTGCGCGCGGAACATGAGGATCGGCAACAGCAGGATCAGCCAGGGCAGCACGGTGACGACAAACTTCCAGTTGGCGCTGTGCAAGCTGCCCGCCAGCCAGGCGACCGCCATCTCGAAGTCGTTCGGATTCATCTTCAGCGACACGTACATCGTGATCGCGGAGAATCCGGAGGCGATCGCGATCCCGACCAGGATCAGCCGCTGCGTGTCCAGCCTGCCGCCATGCATGGCGAACAGGTAGATGAGCGCCACGGCGATCAACCCGCCGACCAGCCCGAACATCGGCATCGTCAGCACCGCCAGCCAACCGGTCTGCTGCATCGTCCCTTGGAACAGCAGCATGAACAGCACGATCGCCATCCCCGCTCCCGCATTGATGCCGAGGATGCCAGGGTCGGCCAGCCCGTTTCGCGTGATGCCTTGGATCACAGCGCCTGCCGCACCGAGCGCAAAACCGACCAAAGCGCCCAGCACGATGCGCGGAAGTCGAAACTCGAAGACGACCATCACGTGCGCTTCGTCCTGATCGATCCGCAGCAGCGTCTTGACCACTTCGAGCACCGACATGTCGAACGTCCCGTTGGTCAGGCTGAGATAGAGGGCGACCGCGATGATCGCCAAGCAGATCGCCACGACTGTCAAATAGCGTGGGAGCGATTGGTTACGCATGTCGCCCGCCCCCTTTCGTCCTGATCAGGTAGAGGAAGAAAGGAACGCCGAACAGCGCGGTGACGACGCCGATCGGCGTCTCAAACGGCGCGTTGACAAATCGAGAGATGATGTCGCACAGCGCCAAGAACAGCCCGCCGAGCGCCGCGGAGACTGGGATGATCCTCCGGTAATCAACCCCGACCAGAAACCGCGAGATGTGCGGGATGATCAGGCCGATAAAGGCGATCTTGCCAGCCAAGGCGACCGATATGCCGGTCAGAATGACGACTGCCAACATCGAGATCAGCTTGACGATCCATGTGCGCTGGCCGAGGCCGGCAGCCACATCCTCGCCGAGCGAGAGGACGGAGATCGACTTGGAGATCCCGATCGCCAGCGCCAGCCCGACGATCGCGAACGGAATCGACAGCTTGATCAGGGCAGGGTCCATCTGGTCGAGCCGAGCGTTGTACCAGAAGCTCACGTTTTGCGAGATCTGAAAATAGCTGGCGGCCGCCGCCGAAACCCCGCTCAAGAAAGTGCCGATGATCGTGCCGAGAATGGCCAAGCGCACAGGTGTCAGTCCGCCTGGGATCAGCCGGGCGATCCCAAAGACCATGCCCGCGCCGAGCGCCGAGCCGATCAGCGAAAACGTGATCAGCAGCGTGGAGGGCGCATCTGGCAGAAAGACCATAAACAGCGTGACGACAAAGACAGACCCATCCGAGACGCCCATGATCGAAGGAGAGGCGAGATCGTTTCGAGTCATCCCTTGCATCAGCGCGCCGGATACTGCCAGAAAGGCACCGATCAGCATCGCGCCGATCACTCTGGGCAATCGAGAGCTGATGATGATCTGATGATCCACATTTTCCGGGTCAAAATGTATGAACGATTGCCAGATGATATCTGCCGTGATCTGCTTGGCCCCGTAGAGGATGGAGAAAAAACAGAGCAGAACAGCAAGAACCGGGGTCATCACCAGGATGACCCCCGGAAGTGAAATTTTGAATCGCATCTGCAACACACCTTATGCAGCTATTTTGACAAGTTGCTTACCGCCGCTTTTAGGAACTCGACCTTGCTGTACGCAGTGCCGCCCTGTGCGAGCGGATCGATGACGTTGACAAACGTCTTGTCGTTTTTGAACGCGTTGATGTTCTTGAGGATCGGATTGTTCTGCAGTTCCTTCAGCGCATTCGGCGTTTCTGCGTTCTCATCGGCTGCAAATTGGATGAACAGATAGTCTGGGTTCATCTCAGCAAACTTCTCCACCGAGATCAGCTCTTGCTTCTTGACCGCCTTCACTTCTTCCGGCACCTTCAGACCGAGATCTCCGTACAGCACCGGGTTGAAGAACACGTCTGCCGGATAGAGATAGATCTTCCCGGTGCGAACTCGTGCTGCGACCACTTTCTTATCCTGCAGCTTGCTGGTGAACTCCGTTTTTGCCTTCTCCAGATCCGCTTTGTACTTGTCGATCTCCTTTTTCGCCTGATCCTGTTTGCCGCTCAGCTCGCCGAGCAGGGTCAGGTTCGCTTCCCAATCGGTCGCGATATGAGAGTAGGGGATCGTCGGCGCGATCTTTTTCAACTGCTCGATCACCTCAGGCTTGAACTTGCTCGAACCGAGGATGACGTCCGGTTTCAAAGCGAGGATCGACTCGAAGTTCGGTTCGGTCTTCTCACCGACCGATTTCGCCTCTTTGGTGATCGACTCGAACAGCGGTGGGAACTTGCCGGAGAACGAGATCGCACCGACCGGACTGACATCGAGCAAGATCGCATCTTCCATCGCTTCGACCGCACCCGTCATGACGATCCGCTCCGTTTTCGTCGGAAGCTCATACTCATTGCCCAAATACTTCACAACTTTCGTTTTCGGTTCTTCTTTCTCCGTCGCCGGCGTGTCTTTTGGCGCGGTGCTGTTGTTTCCACAGCCGACCAGCATCATGGCCACCGCTCCAAGCATGAGCAGACTCGTTGCAAATTTTTTCATATCGACTTTGCGCTCCTTTTTGCATCTATTGGCTCGATCCAATTGATAATGATTATCATTTACGATGATAGTCGCTTTCGGCTCATTCGAACATGGACGATCACCAGAAAAGTTATGGACGATTTCCAGACAGGAGCTGACAGGCATCGTCGAGCATCCGTTCCAGCGCGATCGGCGAATATTCACGCCACGGCTCGGAGGCGATCAGGTGCAGCCTGTTTTCCCGCACCGCTTTGAGCGACAGCCACTGCGGCGTCTCTTGCATCTGCTTCCAAGCGCGCAGCGTGTCCGACTCCTGCCAGACGAGCAGGAGAACATGATCGGCACCACAAGTGTCCAACTGCTCAAGCGTCATCGGCAGGTTGAACGGCAGCTCGGCAGCCGGATAGGGGGATTGAAAGCCCAGGGCGCTGTAAAGCACATCTGACATGCCGCGGTTGCAGTGGACGGTCAGCTGATCCTCTTGCAGTCGTAGGGTCAACACGCTGTTCTCCTGCGCCTGCTTGCCGATCTTATCGCGAACGGTCGCCAGCTTACGTTCAAACGATGCGATCCACCTTTGCGCCTGCACAGGCTCTTCCAACAGCTCGGCGACCGCCAGCAGCTGCCGTTGCCAACCTTCTCGCTCGCTCGGCAGCTCAAACACAGGGGCGATCGCCGCCAGCCGCTCCTGCTCCCATCCGTCCAATCCGGGCGAGCAGATGATCAGATCTGGCGAGGCTGCCGCGAGCTTGTCGAGGTTGGCACTCCGGTTGTGATTCTGCCGGTACGCGTCCAGATGAATCGGAATGTCCGCACCGAATAGATCGTTATAGTACCTCGTCCACTTTGCATGCAGGGGAGCGGCATACGGGATGACCTCAAGCGGCATCAGATAGCCGATCAGCGAAGTGGAGCCGTAGACTGCCACTTTGCGCTGCCGCTTCTTGATGAAGGCGGAAGGGGACATGCCCACCTCCTTCTTGAACTTGCGACTGAAATAAAACTCATCCCGATAGCCGACCTCGTGGGCAACATCGCGCAGCAGACGCTCGGAGCACAACATCAGCTGTTTCGCTTTGCTCATCCTGATCTGCGTCAGATGATCGAGCACGCTCACCCCGTACCTTTTTTTGAACAGGTCGACAAAATATTTTGGACTCAAGCCGGCGATTCCGGCCAAGCGATCGATCGTCAGGTCATCCGCAAAATGCGCTTCCATATACGCTTTTGACCGTTCCATCGCCTGATGCGTGTCATCCTGCGCTCTGTTGCTCGCCGCTGACAACACCTCAACCAACAGCTCTTGGAACAGCGCCTGTGCTCGCCACCATCGGAGCGGCTCCGCACTGCAAAATTGTTCGTGCATCGAGCGGCACAGCGCGTGCAAACGCCCTGCCGGCTCGACCTTGATGCTGCTGCTGTCCGGCAGAATCCCTTCCGCCAAAACCGCGTGCATCTTCGTTCGGCTCGGGTTGGAGACCTGAAAAAAACCGAAGCGAATCTGGGCGACTGACAGCACCTCTTGCCCTCCCGCCGAAATCCCGAACGTGCTTTCCGGCGGACAGATGTAAACCGTATCCTGACGCATGGGACAGGATGCGGACCCTCGCTCCAAAATGCCCTCTCCACTCAGCAGAACGAGGAGCGTAAACGTATTTGTCAGATGCTGACCTTGTTGAAAGGCGCTGTCGCCCGCGATGAGTTCTACCTCCCAAAGCGTTGCGCTCATCTTGCCTATTTCAAGTGGTAACGACATCACTGCATACCCCTTTAAATGAGAATGGTTATCATTTTCATATAAAGCATAACAAATTCTCCCGTTCCAGCGCTAGAGGTAAGTGTCGACAGCCGCTCGATCTGCTCCCGCAGCGGGGAGTGAATCGTCGGTTCACGATTGGCAAGAAGCGGACGTTGAGGATTGGAAAGGCTGTATTTTTATGTAGGTCAACTGTGTACTTTTTACAACTCAGGTGTGTAAACAAGCGGATTGATCAGTTTTGAGCTTCCCGTTCTGACCTCCTGACATTCTATCGACCCGAGGAATCGGGAAGACATCGTCGAATAGGAAAGGTAAAACGTCAGGAGGTCAGGCAAATGAATGTTGTGGTTGCGAAACATGACGAGACATGGGCACGAATGTTCAGCGAAGAGTCGCAAAAGATCCGGCATATTTTGGGTGATCAGCTGATCGACATTCATCATATCGGGAGCACGTCAGTTCCTCAGTTGTCCGCCAAACCGATCATCGATATCATGCCGGTCGTGCGGGACATCGAACAGGTCGATTTGGTCAATGAGCAGATGACAGCGCTCGGTTATGAATGCATGGGCGAGTTCGGGATGCAAGGAAGGCGGTATTTCCGCAAAGGCGGAGATCGCCGCACACATCATGTTCACGTCTTTCAAGCGGGTAACGCGGAAGATATCGATCGCCATCTGGCTGTCAGAGACTACCTTCGGGCACATGCAGATGTGGCGAAGCAGTACGGAGATCTAAAAGAGAGTCTCGCAAAACAATTTCCACAGGACATCGAAGCGTATATGGACGGCAAAGATGCGTTCGTAAAAGAGCTGGAGAGAAAGGCGCTAGACTGGTATATGAAGCGGTAACGAGTTTGCCCGCCCCGAGCGCCCCGACATCGAGGCGACTTTTTCCCTCTAAAAGCATGGAGATCCTGCCCGGCAGCTCCCTTGCGTTAAGGAGCGGGGTGGAGCTCTCCTCTTACGTCTTCGGTGTTTCTCGATTCTGATCAATGTACAGCAAAAAGACCTCCCGTCCGCCAACTGGCATTGGGAGGTCTTCTTTACTTGTCATCCTCGTCCAACCGCTTGCACGACTGCGAGGGACGACCTATTTCGATGTGCCGCTGGCAGCACTCTGGATCGCCTCAAACGCCCAGTGTGATGATGGCACATCTGCGTACATCGCCGCGCCCGCAGCGGTCGGTTTGAGATCGAACAGTTTGTTCAGGATCACCACCGCTTCGGCGCGGCTTAACGCTTGCTCCGGTCGAAACGCACCGTCCGGATACCCGCTCAGCAGACCGACCGCCTGTGCCCAGCAGATCGCATCTGCCGCCCAATGACCCTCTGTGTCCACAAAGCCAGAGCCGTTTTGAACCGCATCGCCTCCTTTGCGGAAAGCGGTCAGCAGCACGGCCATCTCGGCGCGCGTGATCGGCTGGTCAGGGCGGAAGGTGCCATCCGGATAGCCTTTCATGACACCGCGGGCGGAGGTGAAGCGAATCGCATCTGCTGCCCACATCGTGGCGGAGACGTCGGTGAAAGTAGTCTCTCCACCGCTAGCTTTCGCACCGAAAAAGCGGGCGAAGATGGCTGCTACCTCCGCGCGCGTCGTGCTTGCGTTCGGCTTGAACAAACCGCCCGGGTAGCCCGAGATGTAAGCCGCCCGCGCACCGCCCTCAAACGCGCTCCACCCGCTCACTCTCACCAGCGCAAGTATGCCCAGCTTCGCAACATCAACCTGCAAGGTGATCGCTTTAGCGTTTCCATCAGCAGCGACGATGCGTCCCCGCGTCAGTTCCTTCGTTCCATCCTTGTATTCGATGTAGACCCCGACATCTTCGTTGCCTGCCGCATCGTCGATCGGCAGGGTCAGCGTCGCTTTGCCGTTTGGCAGAGTGAGCAGATTCGTCTCGATCGGCACCGGGTCGCCGATGACAGCTACTGACCCGCTGCCAGCCGTCAACAGAACGGTCGGCGAAGCTTCTGCCCGCTTGCTCATGCTCGCACGGCTCGCATCATCTCGAAGGGGAGAAACGCGGAGTGTCACGCTCTCTTTACCCCCTTGTAGCGAAGCGGACGGGAGGAGCAGATCCGCATCTTTCGTCCGCAGATCGAGAGCGATCCCGCCTGTTGCCAGCGCGTTTGCCGTTCCTTGCGGCAGCGCGACCACAAGTTCTGACGCATCCGACTTGGAAGCGGGCCAGACGATCTCCAGCTTGTCTTTCCCCGCCGCCTTCAGCTTCGTGATCGCCATTCTCACAAACGCTTCTGACAGCTCCAGCGCATCTTTTCGCCGCCCGTCCTGCCCCAAGGTACGCTGAACGGTCAAGCTTCCGATCCATTCGCGATCTGAGTAGACGTCCAGCGTATAGGAGTTCGGGTTTCCGCCGTCGCCGATTCCGATCTTTTTCTTCTCAAACGCTGTGATCGCCTCTTGGAGGGCGGCCACCGCCAGATTCACCTTCTTTTGCGTGACGAGCGGAGTATCGAACAGCGCACCCGCCGCATCGATCGCCGCTTGCAAGATCGCTTTGGAGCCAACCGGATATTCCCCCGGCGCTGCCCCTTCTTTCGCTTGCATGTGGAGCGTCCGCGCAAGATCGAAAACTCTTTCCAATTCGGTCATATCGATTGGAACTTCCTTCATCACAAATTCGTCTGTCGCATCGTAGAGCGCAGTGAGTGCCGCATCGACTTGCTCTTGCGTGGCGAGCGCATCGTTTTTCACCGCTTTAGCCGCGTCGATCGCCGCTTGCAAGATCGCTTTGGAGCCGACCGGATACTCCCCCGGCGCTCCCCCTTCAACCGCGTCATCATGAAGAGATTGTGCGTTCACAATCGCGGCGCTCAGCCACGCTTTCTCGACCCGCACCTTTTGTGCTTCAAACGCTGCCACCGCCTCTTGGAGCGCCGTGACCGCCGCATTGATCTGCCCTTGCGTGGCAAGTGGGTTGATCTGCACCGCCTGCGCCGCGCCGATCGCCGCTTGCAAAATCGCCTTAGAGCCTTGAGCGTATTGGCCGTCCGCCGCTCCCTCCACAGCGTTGTCATGCTTGCTCTGCGCCGCCTCGATCGCGTCTGTCAACGGTTGAAGATCGGTGATCGGGATGTCGACTCCAGTTCGAACGCTCTCCGCCCGATCGGCGACCGTGTCGGTGAGCGTGACGTACACTTTCGTCATTTCGATCCCGCGCACGAACTGCAAGGTCAGCGGGCCATTTGCCTGCCCTTGCTGCTTCGTCTGAATGGGACTGCCGTTCGCCGCAAGCTCATAAACTTTGACCACCGCATCGGCCGCAACCTCATCGATCTTCAGGCTGTACGACCCATCCCCGTTTGGCGCGATCTGGATCGCATCTGGCGAGATCGCTGGCGTCACCGGTTGCTTGACCTCAACCTGAAGGGTCACCGTCACCGTGTGCAGTTGACCATCGCTCACCTCCACGCGCACCTCGGTCTGCCCGATGCCTTGCGGTTGAACGACCAATCGGTTCGAGTCGATCGAAACTGTCGCGACGCTCGAATCATCGGAGGCAGGTGTGGAGAGCGTCAGCGGGTCGTCATCCTCGTCTGTCGCCAACTGGCTCGGATCAAACGAGACGGCAGGCGCTCCCCGCTCGATCGTCGCCGTCAAATTTGCCGCTGGAGTCGGCGGCACATTCGGCGGTTGGTCTAACACCAAATTGTAAAATCTGTACTCATCAATGATCTTCAGGCCTTCTACTTCCCGAAACAGCGTCAGCCACGCTTCGCCAGTCGTCGTCGGAGTCGCTGGCAGCCTGACTTCATTGCCGCTCGCCGTGCTGGACATCGCAATGGTGTACGATTTCCCCTCCTCCAAAAAAACGCCAGCTGGCAGGATCATATCGATCATCGACATGCTCTCATTCACCATCAGCGCTTGGGGCGTGTACGAAACAGAATCGGTGTTGTTCAGAATCACATAGTCGCTCTTTTTATGAAGCGTTTGATTCGTCTCAAGCCAAGCGCTGTTGCCCGCCTGATTCGGGAAGGTGAACTGGATTCGATTCGCATTGCCGCTGGTCGGCCGAAAGGTGACAAGTTGGTCTCCCGCTTTCGGCTTGTATTTCACTTTGCTCGGCAGGTCGATCACCGGCGGTTCTTGAAAAACACCTGGCGTATCATTCGCGACTGCCGCTTCTGCCGTGCTCAACGGATCGCCCGAAAGATCGGTGATCGGGTTGTCCTCTTTGATATATTGGAGGGTCACCGTCTCCCCCTTCACGACTGGCCGCTCAAGGAAGAGAAAGGCAAATGTCAATTTTAGGTCGGGGTCGATCAAGGGGCTGATCGCAGTCACCTGCACGACTTGCCCATCCACCTTTACCACAAAATCTTGCGACTCCAGAGACTTGCTGCCGTCCATCTCCTCGCTGAAAAAAAGGTTGATCGCATCCCTTACGACAGATGGGGTGATGATTTCCGGCAGCGCCGCCGCATTCATCACCGCATAAGGAGACCCCACTCTCAACGTGCCCACTTCTGGCACCCTGCCATCGCCCGGTTGCCCTGCCGCTGCGCTTGCCGCGTTCCCCATCGGGCTTACGAGCACATCGACAAGCGCGATCGTCGTGATCAGCGCCGTACAGCTCTTCCAATTCAATCGATTCATCCTCTTCCCCCTCTTTTGGAATTGCTATTCGGATGCTAACAAACCGCGCTCCCAAAATTCTCCCAAGCCAAGCGGGAGCATAAAAAAAGAGAGCGGCCATTCGGCCACCCTCTCCTCCTATTCGATCTGCTCTGCCAATCTTTTGATCTCCTCCGCTGGACCGACCCCAAGCTCCTGTTCGAGCTGTTCGAGATAGCGCGCATAGTGGTGGCGAAATCGATCCTGTTCACCATGCGCAAGATAGAGCTGTAGCAGTTCCCCATTCATCTCCGCATCGAGCGGCACATGGGTCAAGTAGGCGCACAGCGTTTTCTTCGCCGCGGCATCATCCCCGCTTCGCCGGTGAAAGGAGACCAGCATTCTGGTCAGCGACGCATATTGCCCCGCAAGCTCTGCGGTTACCCCGGCGCTCCAAACGTAGTCCTTCCCTCCGAACAGCGGCCCCTGATACATTCGGAAATGCGTCTCCCCTTCATGCGCGTTGCGATGATCGATGATCGCTGTGCGCCGCAGAAAGTCCCGAAAGCTTGTCAAGTCGGAGAAACCAGGGGTCAACCGCATGTAATACCCCTCGTTCGTATGGGTCAAATCGATCGCAATGCTCGCTTCCTTCAACGCCTTTTTCAAACGGTAGACCGAATTGTGCACGTTGTGCAGCGCACGCTCTTCCTCCAGATCTGGCCAGAGCAGATCGGCGAGCTGCCATTTGCCTGCCAGCCGGTTCGGATACACGAGGAAGTAGGCGAACAGCTCTTCCGTCTTGCGCGTCGGCCACTTGATCAGGCTGCCATCTAGGCCTCTCGTCTCGAACGTCCCCATGCAGCGAACGAACAGCTCTTCCGCCTGTACGGTCGAACGCTCCTTCCGACGGGAATGGTTTTTCGCCAGACGAGCGACCACCCGCTCAATCTCGTCAGCCGCGACCGGCTTCACCAGATAGTCGACCGCACTCACCCGAAACGCTTCGATCGCATACTCGGGGTAGGCGGTCGTGAACACGATCTGCAAGTTGTCATCAACAGCTCGCAGCTTTTCTGCCAGCTCGATCCCTCCGACCCGAGGCATCTCGATGTCGAGAAAGGCAGCGTCCAGCTTGAGCGCTTCAAATGCGTAGAGCGCTTCTGCCGCGCTGGTAAACGACCCTGCCAACTCCAGCAGCGGATGCTGCTCGACCAATCGCTTCATCAGGTCTAAGATGGGTTGCTCATCCTCCACGATCATCACGCGAAACACCGCTATCGCCACCGCCCTCCTGTTACTGCTCCTGTTTTGGCAAATAGACGATCACCTTCGTCCCTCGCTCCAAGGCGGAATCGATCGCCATGCTTGCGCCCCGTATGGCGGCAAGGCGCCTGCGGATGTTGGTCATGCCGATGCCCGTTCCCTCTGCACGATCCCCGGCGCGCAACAGGTAGAGCAGATCGTCCGCCATGCCAACGCCATCGTCCACGATCTCCACTCGGACATATCCGTCTCCATCTGCGATCGACAAGGTCACCGTGCCCGGCCCCGCTTTGTCAAACAGGCCGTGCCGAATGGCGTTTTCGACGAACGGCTGGATGGTCAGCGAAGGAATGCAGACCGATTCTACCCCTGGGTCCACCTGCAGGTTGAAAGCCAGTCGCTCTCCGAAACGGGCTTTTTCGATCTCCACATAAGCATGGATCAGCTTGAGCTCCATCTGGAGCGGCACGTGCAGCGTTTGGTGATCCCGCTGAAACACCATCTGCAAGTAGCGGCTCAGCATCGAGAGCAGATGGGCCGCCTTCTCCCCGTCCGAATAGCAAAACGAGATGATGCTGCTGATCGCGTTGTACAGAAAATGCGGCTTGATCTGCGCCTGCAGAAACGCCAGCTCGCTCTTGATCGCCTGATCCATCGAAGTTTTCATCGACAGCAGCGTCCGCACCCTCGCGGCGAGCGTCTTCTGATCGAACGGTTTGGCGATAAAGTCGTTTCCTCCCGCGCGGAAACACAGCTCGATGTCGTGCGGGGAGTCCTTCACCGTCGCAAATAGGATCGGCAGTTCCAACACCGACCTCGTTTCCCTGATCGTCCGACACAGATCGATGCCCGACATCTCCGGCATCATGACGTCGAGGATCAGCAGGTCGATCTGCGGGTGTTCTTCCAGCTTGTGGAGCGCTTCCTTTGCAGAAAATGCGGTCAACAGATTGTGCTCTTCCCCCAACAGGTTGAGCAAGATGCGGACGTTCGAAGCTTCATCGTCGACGATCAGCACGGTGCTCGTCCGCGAGGAATTGACGATGTCAAGATCGGCAGCGCGGGCAGGCGCCATCAGCCCTCTTCGATCGGCGAGGGACAGCTCCGCTTCCGTTGCAGCCGCCGCGAGCGGCGCAGCTTGGAGCGTGAAGGTCATGCGCGTCCCTCGCCCCAGCTCGGACCGTTCCACAAACATCGTGCCGCCCATCCGCTCGACCAGCTGTCGGCCGATATGCAGTCCGAGCCCCATCCCCGTGTATCCGTCGTTCGGCAAAGCGCGTTCCGCCTGTACAAAATAGCCGAAGATCTCCTCATGCCGATCAGGCGGGATGCCGATTCCCGTGTCCTCGACCGACACGATCACGCGGCCGTCCGCCACGCTTGCACTGACCTCGATCCAGCCCTGTTTCGTGTGTTTGATCGCATTGTGGATCAGATTGTACAGCACCTGCCGAACGCGGTTTTCATCCGCAGTGGCAAACGTGCCAGGTGCGATGCGGTTTTCCCAGCGCACCTCCTTGCCGGCCAGCTCAAACTCCAGCACTTGAAACGCCGTCTGGGCGGCGACGCGCAGATCCAGGACGGTCGCTTGAAGCTGAAAGTCCCCCTGTTTCAACCGGACGACATCCACAAGGTCGTTGACGAGCGCCGAAAGCTTGGTCGAGGTGTCGTGGATCAACAAGAGCTCACTGCGTTGCCGCTCCGTAAGCGCCCCTGCCTTTCCGTCCAGCAGATGAGTCGTCATGTTTTGAATCCCATGCAACGGCGTCTTCAGCTCGTGCGACGTGTTGGCGAGAAATTCATCCTTCAACTTGTCGCGCAAGATCAGCTGCTCTGTCAGCCGTTCCGTCAGCTCTGTGGCATGGGTGAGGCGCAGCGCGAGCAGCGTGTTCATAAACATGATGACCGCAAGAAACGCCAGCCGCCGCCCAAGATCGGTCTGCACCCAGCCGAGGAAGTAGAACAGGCCGAACAGCAGGATCGAGGCGATGGAGACGAGCACCCCGATCAGCAGCGCCGCCTCTTTGCGGTCTAGCTTCCCATCCTGCTTCACATACAGGCGGATCGCCCGATAGAGGTAGAAAGCGACCAGCAGCATCGCATAGTTCCACGGCAGATTTCCCACCCTTGCATACAGCGAAGTGGGAAAGATCAGGACGGCGACCAAATAGACGGCGATCGGCGTCAACAGCACGAACAGATGCCGGCGCGTCAGCAATTTCCGATCGAGGTGGAAGAGAAAGATGCCGAGCACCACAATGTTTAAGAATCCGCCCAGGTTGTACACTTTTTGCGACGCCTCATAGGAGATCTCCGGAAAAAGCTGAAGAACCAGCTGGTCCCCGCTCACGAGGATCATCGACAGCAGCGTCAGGAAATAGAGCGCGCTGTAGAGATACGCCTTGTCCTGCAGCCGCAGGACGTAGATGCTCAGATGGTACCCGCCAAACAGAAGCAGGATGAACAGACCGGAAAACTCGACCGCAAACTTGATCCGATCCATCATCAGCATGTCCGCCTGCGAGCCCAGCTGCAGCTCTTCGAAGCCGCCGCCGTTCACGTAGGTAAAGTTCGCCACCTGCATCACGATGTCCAGCTCTCGCCCTTCCACGCGGACGAAGGTCGTGTACGGTGTGTTCCCCGCCTCATAGCTTTGGACGTCTGAAGCGGGATGTCCCTTCTGGCCGAACAGCATGCCGTTCACATAAAGGCGATGGGCCATCAGCACGTTCGATACCCGAATCCCATAGCTGCCGTCGCTCTCCTTCAGCTTGACGGCCAGCCGATACGTGCCGTATTGGGCTTGGCTTGCTTGGTCGGGAGGAGTCCCATCGAACCAAGCGTTGGGAATGTCAGGATAAGCAGCGGCGGCAGGCAACGCACCGCCGCTTCGGAAATCATCAGGCGTCAAGAGTTGGTTCGGATAGAACGACCACTCCCCGTCGAGGTTCACGAATCCTCCCTTGCCGAAATCCCACTGGCTCAGGTCGAGCGTACCGTGTTTTGCCTCTGGCGCCGACAGATTCGGCACCGTATGATCGTATATTCCGATCAGCAGGAGAAACGACAGCAGCGGTATGAACGTCAGGCATGCCACCCGATAACTGAGACTGATCTTTTTTCGCAAGTTGTTCATTCCCACCGACGATCCTCCCGACTTCTTCCTTTCCGCCAGCATAGCTGCTGCCACTCCCAAAATACTCTCAAGCACATGCTCCTAACTCAGCAGGGCATACCCCCAGAAAATGACGATCGGCGCAATCCAGAGCAGCGGTATGCAGTTCAGCCAATAGGCCAGCCGATCCTTTTTCAACGCATAGGCGATCCAGCTGGAGATGATGCCCACGCCCAGTCCCAACGGGTAGACCCAGATGGTCAGAATGATGGCGACCACCACAAGATTCTCTTCCGAGCCTGGTGCGCCCAGCCCCATGACCGATATCCCGGCAAACAAGAACCACGGAAATAAAAACAGTGCGAATAGCAATTGCGAACATAGTAGAATCAAAAATGCTTTCGTGTTCCGCAAATCGATCTCCCCCGATTCGGCTTCTCTTTTGTCACGACACATTTTATTCGAGGTCACCCCGATCACTCCCTTTTCAACCGATCAAAAATCGGACCATTCAACTTATTTACACGCAAAAAAGACCTCCCTTACGCGTGTTCGCAAGGCAGGTCTTTCAAGATGTAAATCCTAGCACAAGGATTTGTTCTATGGTAGAATGCAACCAACACAACTGGATAGGCTCCTCAAGGGTGGTCGGCTCATCCCCTGATGAAAGGGGGTGAGAACGGTATGATGACAGAATTTCAGACGCTCACTGTGATGATTGCATTCGGCGGTTTGGTTGCCACGGTCATTTTCGGTTTGCTCACTGTGTTCATCGCCATACTCAACCTACTAAAAAAGAAGTAGACCTCCCCTTGAGCTTGGCAGGCTTAGGAGGTCTCTTCTTCTCAGTTAAACCATGAGCCGACACCCTTTGGGGGTATCCGTTGTGCAAATGACCTTAGGTGTTCATAGCACCTAGGGTCTCTTTTTATTGTACGCAAGTTCTATAAGATTATTCTAGCATAGCTCAGTTCATCGTTTCAAGGAGGGTGGATACAAACCACAGGCGGATACACCGGTCGACGATCATTCGCTACCGTCAATCCGGCTGCCTCTCTGCCGGAGCTTTCTCTGCCCGATCACTTCGCTAGTTCCATAAACCCTTCGCCAAACACATCGCGCACATCGTGGATGGTGATAAACGCTTCTTTGTCGATCGACCGCACAATCTTCTTCAGCATGCTCAATTCCTGTTTGCTGATCACAATATAAAGGATCTCCTGCGGTTCTTTCGTATAATGACCGTGTCCATAGATGACAGTCACGCCGCGACCCATGACCACGTTTACTTGCTCAGCAATCTGGTTCTGCTCTTTGGAAACGATCGTGATCGCCTTCTTCGGGTTCACGCCCTCGATGATAAAATCCATCGCTTTGGTGCCAATATACAGCATGACGATCGTGAACATCAAGCTTTGCGCACCCACTACAAAATAGGAAGAGAAAACGATGATCAGATCGAAAAACAGCAACGCATAGCTAACATTCCAATCCAAATACTTGTTCATAATTTTTGCGAGGATGGTCGTACCAGCAGTTGTCCCGCCGACTCGGATGATCAAACCGATCCCTGCCCCCGCGAGCAGCCCGCCAAAGATGGCATTGATGATCAGTTCATCCGAATTGATATGCCAGCCCTCCGTCAGATAGAGAAACAGGGAGAGCAAAAATACGGCGATAATCGTATACACCATCGTCGCTTTATCCAAAAACTTATAGCCTACGACCAACAGCACCGAGTTGAAGATCAAGCTGACGATACCGGGCGACCATTGGAAGACGTAGTATAAAATGATGGTGATCCCTGTAACCCCGCCTTCGCCAAACTTGCTGGGGATCACAAACAGATTGATTGCCAGAGCAAAAATAAACGCTCCTACCACAATAACAAGCATGTCAAAGCATCGTTTTTTCATCATCGTGTCCTCTCTTGTTGTCTAAAATCGTTCGCTGGTACTTTTGAAAGGGCTCAATGCAACGGTAGCAAGCGATGCTTTGTGCATCGGACGAATCATCGAGAAAATACGTTCTCCTACAGAACATCCTTTCCGTTTTTTCTCCTCCGATTCGGATCGGCGACACAACTTCAGAAACTCCTCGAAGCAGGTCGGCTCATTCCTACTCAATCTATGAAAAAGGATCTATGGAAAAAAGAAATAGACCTCCCATGAGCGTGAGGGCTAAGAAGGTCTACTTCTGAGCTTTTCATCGAGCTGACACCCTGTAGGGTATCCGATCTGCTAATGATCACAGCTGTTCTGCACAGCTGTGATCTCTTTTCGCGTACAAAAGTTCTGTAGCCGATTCTATCATAGAGAGCAGATGCACTTCAAGACGATAGCCTTCCTATTTGTGGCAAGACTTGGAGACAAGACAATTCCCGAAACAATCGTGCATCTCACAAAGTCGCACGCCGACTTCAAGTTCAATTCGTTGCTTTAAAGGTCGGAGCTGGCAAACGAAAGCCCCTTGGCGGTGAGCGCTCGACGAAGCTGATCGATCCCCTTCGGTCCCATACCATGCAATTGCAAGACATCCGCTTCACGCAGTTTGGTGAATTGCTCAAGCCTCACGTAACCCGCCTGCGTCAGTGCCCGCAGCGCTGGCTTTGACAGCCCGGTCGGGAGGTCGCTCTCCACCTCATGGTCTTCCGCATGAACATTGTGCTTTTCCATCCTCACACCTCCAAACGGATCATCACCTGCTCCCCATCATATCATATCGCACGTCCAAGCTCGCCCCCCCTTGATCTGGCGCAAATCGCCACTCCCTGCATACGCACAGGTTGAAGCCGAACTTTGTGGCAACAGAGCACCTTAACCACGAGAGCGGGACGATTCTTTTCGGAATATAAAAACTTGCCACCTCGAACGAAACGCTTGGTCGACAAGCGGATGAACTCCTAACAAAAAGCCTCCCAAGCGAATGGGAGGCTGATCGCATTACCTTTGATCTGAAATCGTCGCGTTGCTATTGGCTGCGCTCAAAGCTTGCAAGTTGTCATACGGTGGGCCCATCGTGGTACCGACAAGCAGCACGATGTCAAACTCGTTGCTCGGACTTCCCCAGGAGTTTCCATTGAACGTTGTTACCGCCCGATCCACCAAGAAGCCGCCCTTCGTATTGTAGACGACATTGTTGTTGATCGCTCCTGTCACGTTCGGGTTGATGTAGATCCCCGTTCGCAATGAGAAAAACGTGTTGCTCTGCACCGTCAAGTTGGTGATGCTCACCTGTGGGACAACCGCTCGGTTCACGACCCAGTTTGACATCGGCAATGCTTGGGCCGGGCCAAAGATCGTGTTGTTGAGCAAGGTCGTGTCGTTCCCACCCACTTGGATAAACTCTTTCGCATACGGGATGTCACTCGTGATCTCCAGCCCGGAGATGGTCGTGCTACCCGCTGTGACCAGAATGGCAATCAAGTCTGCTTGCAACAAGAGCGACGCTCCCGGTTCGCCCTGGAGGGTGATCCCCGTTTTGTTGACAACGATTTGCGAAGTGATCGGGTACGTACCGGCCAGGATATGGACTGTTCCCTCTGGATTGACTGCCGCGATCCCCGCTTGAATCGTGCCAAACGGATGCGCCTGACTCCCATCTCCTCCGACTGCGCCCGCGCTGACATAAATATTGTTTGGATCGACAAGCTCGTTGATCGCCTCGTCGAGCGCCTGTTGGACGCTTGCAACGCTCGGATAACCGGAGAGTGGCCGGTTGGCCAATACGGTGGCTGCCACCTGATCTTTTTCTGTGCTGGTGAGCGCATCATATGCGGTGAGATCAAGCCCGAGCGCTGGATCTTCAAGTGCAGCTCGCATTTCGGCTGTCGTTTGAGCGGCGTTGACAGCGTCGAGCGAAGGATTCGATGCATACGTGACGATATCCGCCTCCACCAGCGAGAAGGAAATCATATCGTTTGTGTTGAGCAGGTTATCGAGCGGGCTTTCTGCGATCGCTACGTATTGCATTTTCAAATACGTATCCCCATTGAAGAAGGTGTACAGGTACAGACCATTCAGGAAGGGGTTTTGCTCATCTCCATACGTGATCGTTTGCGTCTGTAGCGGTAAGAGCACAAAGGATACGACGTTGCCTAGATTGGCAGGGTCCGTTCCCAACCGTTGATAGAGGGTGATTTGCAAAGTAGCCAGCGTATTGTTGATAAAGGTTTTTGCTCCATTCATGCGATCACCTCCTTTCCCTTTGGTGATAGAATGAGCAGGTTTGAAAACCTAGCAGAAAGAAATGCAGATTTCTTTCTCCTGATAAACTATGCGCAAACTAAGAAGACGGTGTCATCTTGGTAGGTCCAATTTGGAGATGATTGTTTCCCGCTCTGCAAGTGGTCAGCTTGTCGCGGGGGAACATGCGCGCAAAAAAGCCACTCGGACAGCTGCAGTGCTCTCTGAGTAGCTTTCCAACGTAAAAGAGCTGACCGCAGATGCGATCAGCTCTTTTCTCCTCGTTCAATCACCACAGGATGGTTACACCAACCATCTTTCCCTTCCTACGCATGGCTCTCTATTTTTGTATGCCTCGCTCTGCGATTAGCTCTCTTTCGGCGCCTCGCTTTTTTCAGCAGAGCGCAACGGAATTTCTTTCAGGAAGAAGACCAAAAGCAGTGCCGCAACCAACAGCCCTGCCCCGCTCAAAAACACGGTGGACAGCGTGTCGCTCAACACGGAGCGGAGCATATCCATCATCTGAGCGAAATAGGTTTGGAATCCGTCCGGCAGCGAAGCTTCGATCGTCTTCAACTTCGGCTGATCCAGCAGAATCTGCGGGTTTAAAAATGCTGACATCTGTTCCGCTTGCTGTGGGTCCAGTTTCGATAGATCCACACCCTCCCCTGAAGCGAGCTTCTCTTCCAGATTCCGCTTCAGTGTCGAGTTCATGATCGAACCGAAGACGGCGATCCCGATCGTCCCGCCCAGATTTCGGAAGAGCGTGGCCGATGCGGTCACCACGCCCAGCTGGTTGAGCGGAACTGCATTTTGCGCGACCAGCGTAAAGACTGGCATGCCCAAGCCAAGCCCCAACCCGAACACGCACATGCTGGCGATCGCCATTCCGATGCTATCCATAAACACCATCATCAGCATGCCGATGATCATCACGAAGATGCCGGCGATCGCATAGCGCTTGTATTTTCCTGTTTTGGACATCCAGCGTCCAACCAAACTGCTCAGCACGATCATCGTGATCGACATCGGCATGTTCACAAATCCCGATTGGGTCGGACTCAGCCCCTTCACCCCTTGAACGAAGAAGGGCAAGTACACCATCGCCCCCATCATTCCGGCATTCATGATAAATCCGACAAGGTTCGAATTGGTGACGATCCAGTTTTTAAACAGCGACAGAGGCAACACCGGGCTTTTTACTTTTCGTTCAATCAAGATCAAGATGATGGTGAAGAGAACCGCTGCGCCAAACAGACCGAGAATCTCGATCGAATCCCACGCATATTTGGACCCGCCCCAAGAGAATCCCAACAGCAGCGCAATGATCGCGAGGGACAAAAAGAGCGAACCCCAATAGTCGATCGATTCGGCCGGAACGCGCGGCGTCTTCGGAAACATCCGCCAGATCATCGCGAACGCGACAATCCCGAGCGGCAAGAACGTCCAGAACAGCCACTTCCATTCCATGTGGTCGATCATGACGCCGCCCAGAGTCGGCCCGATCACACTGGAAAAACCGAAGATCGCCATCATCAGCCCCGTCCATTTTGCCCGTTCGCGAGGCATGAACAGGTCGCCGACAGCCATCGTCGTAACCGACATCAAGACACCGCCGCCCAAGCCCTGAATCCCGCGATAGGTGATCATCTGAAAGATGTTCGTGGAAAGGCCGGTGAGCAGCGCACCCAACATAAAGATGACAATCCCAAACAACAGGAATGGTTTTCGTCCGTATATATCGGATAACTTACCAACCAAAACTGTTGCCACCGTAGAGGTCAGCATGTAGATCGTGATGACCCAGGAGTAATACTCCATTCCGTCCAACATTGCAATAATCCTCGGCATTGCTGAACTGACAAGCGTTTGGTTGATAGCAGCAAAAAACATCGAGGCCATCAACGCGATCATAACGATCACTTTTTGTCTCTGTGATAAGTTCTCCATCCTACTCCTCTTTTCGATTGTGATTAGGCCTGACCCTTGTTATAATAATTAGGTAGCCAACCTATTTTGTTATTATACATGCTGATCTTGCTCCTTTCAAGGCTTATTCTTCGCTCGATTCGACCGCAAGCCACCAGCTATGTCTAACTTGTGAATCGGTGATTCGTTCTTGTTTTTTCAAGTTTCACGCCACCGCTTATGAAGTTGATGGCACACAAGCTGAAGTGTTATGATTACGACGTTCGCAGATGAGCGATCATCATGAGGGTATTATCGATAAAGGTGGGAAATCATGACTGCAGATAAATATGAAAATGTGGTCCGCTTAATCGAGCTCTTCTCGCGGTTTGCAAAATCAGATTGGCGAAAGCAGACCAAATGGAGCATCAAGGCGAGTGAAGTGCGTCTGCTGCTGGCGATAAAAGAAGGAAGCACTCATACGGACTGCAAAGGCATTGCTGTTTCAGATATTAGCAAGATCCTACAAGTTACTTCTCCCACGGTCACCCAGATGATCAACAATTTGATTCGCAATGATTATGTCATCCGTTCCGTCCATCCGACCGATCGGCGAATGGTCGAAATCTCGCTCACCGAAAAAGGGGAACGGGTCGCGCAAGAGGCGAGCGAGATGTTTAAAAGGCTGTTTGAAGGATTGATCGATCATCTGGGCAAAGAGCGAAGCGATCAGCTGATCGAACTGCTCGATCAGTCTTTGACTTATTTCCGACAGACGCATCAAGAAAAGATCTGAGGCCGGTTGTTCTCGTGGGCAGGTCAGAGCGCCTTGTAGATCCTCGCGATACCTCGATCGAAATGACCGTCGATCGAATCGGATTTTGCTCCGCGTCAACAGCAAGTTCCTAAATATTTTCTAGCTGATGCGCCCTCGTGGTGCATCTTTTTTATCGATCGGGTGGCAAAGGCGAGCGCTTTCTCCAGACCTCCCAACAAAAAAAGGCTTGGGACATCCTTGTCCAAGCCTTTGCGCGACACACGCCTTTTCAGTTTACTGACCTCTATCATCGCCCTGCTCAACCTACGAAAAAGAAGCAGACCTCCCGTTTGCTTGGTGGCTACGAGAGGTCTGCTTCCGCTAGAGATGAGGGCGGACAGCTCGCCTCGATCATCGCAAACCGCCTCAGGATCAGCAGGGTCACTCGTTCGGCTCGCTCGACCAGTCCTGAATCGCATCAGAATTTTTAAACTTTTTCTTCAGCTGTCGAACGTACACCATGTCCTCATCTGGGTAGGTGGCGACATCGTCCGGCGTTTGGAGCCCACAGTCGAGAATCTCCAGCACTTCCGTTCCGTTGTTGATAAACTGGTGGGCAATTCCCTTCCCAGCCGGCTTGGCAACAAAATCACCTTGCTGAACTGGGTGCTCCTCATCGTTCATCCGCAAGATTCCGCTGCCTTTCAGGATCAAGAAAAACTCTTCTTGCGTAGAGTGGGCATGATATTTTGTGCTTTTTGCTCCTGGGTCTACATAGTCGATATTCACGTACAATTTCTCACTGCCAGCGGCGAGCCCGAGGTAGATCGTCTTCATCGGCCCATAGATGTCGACCGACTTTTCAGGCATGTTGTGGATGTTGTGGATTTTCGTCAAACGCACTGCTCCTTTTTAAGAGATTGGGTAATAAAGGGAAAATGAAGCGTAGTGCGTCCTATTATACTACACCGATCTCTGTTTGATTGAATCTATTTTTCAGATTAAAAAATAGACCTCCCTAGCGTTCAGCCAATCAGGAGGTCTTGTTTATGAATCGAGGTCTATGCCTTTTTTACAAATTCGGTCTTTAATTTCATCGCGCCAAAGCCGTCAATTTTGCAATCGATATCGTGATCCCCGTCGACCAAACGAATGTTTTTCACCTTCGTCCCCATCTTCAGGACGGAGGAACTTCCTTTTACTTTCAAGTCTTTGATGACGATGACCGAATCACCATCGTTCAACACATTGCCATTCGCATCTTTAAAAATCTTATTGTCTTCATTCGATTCTGTTTCCTGCCCCAGCGTCCACTCATTCCCGCATTCTGGGCAAATTAAAAAACTGCCATCTTCATACGTATATGCTGAATTGCAGCTCGGGCAATTTGGCAAATCGGCCATGTTCTCATCTCCTCATCCGCTATGATCACAATCAAACCTCTTACTACTTGTAGATGTGACTTGCAATCACCTCTACTGTAAAAGATTCCTCATCGGGCAACATACTATCATAGTCGCTGCCGATTTACAAATTTGCCGACTACACGCAGCTCACGTCTCACATTGGAATTGGCCCCGCTTGGGGTTCGACGGTGACCGTGGCGCACAGAAGCAAAACAAGGAGCCCCACATGTAGGGCTCCTCTTCCTTTCCCACGGCAACCACCTCAGCAACCGTCGATGCTGCAAGCCATTCCTTCACCAGCACCTTTTTTGTCCTGCAGCTGCGACAGCTCCGCGTTGATGACCTGCTCAAACGCTTCCTTGCTTCGCAGCCCTTCGAGGACTTGATCCCCGATCACAACGGTTGGAACCACCTTGATCTGAGCTTCGTTGTACGCGTGATGCAGCGCTTTCTGGTGAGCCTCTTGATAGGTTCGAGATTCGAGAGCTGCGCGAAACTGCGCCTCGTCCAATCCGACCTCACCGGCGAGCTTGGTCAACACATCCACATTTCCGATGTCCTGCTCCTCTTGGAAAAACGCTTTGAACAGGCGATGGTTGTACACTCCGCCTTTGCCATGCTCTTGGGCAAACTGGAATCCTTCAAACGCCAGATGTGTGCGCGGGTGTGGCGACATCTGCGGCAACACGATGTTCACGCCCATGCGCTCCGCCATCGGTTTTACCGATTGGTGAAACGCGCGCTGGATATACGGTTCATCCGGTCGCAGCGGTTCGTTCGGAGCGGGTCGCAATTCGAACGGCATCCATTCAACCTCGACATCTTTTCCATGGGTCGCCTGTAGCAGCGGGTCTTCTGCGAGAAAACAGAACGGGCATACGTAGTCTGAATACACTTTGATCTTGACTGTCATTTCGTTCCTCCTCACCACTCGTTCGTGGTTTTTCAAAAGCGTCGGCTACTGCTTATCTTTCAAATCTCGAATCGCACTGTCTCCATTAAGATCGGACTCCCTTTGCAATCCTGATCAAACCTTATACTTTATTATATGAAGTTACTTGCTTGTGTGATGTGATGCATCTTACTCTTTCGAACGGAACGCCCTATCCGAGCGTCAGACCAACATGCGCAACCGATCAGATACGGTTCGCAGTGTCGTCCTCCCGATTCAAATGTATTTTTCTCCGCGATCGTCAATACGCTTCGATATAGCGTTGCAAGTTCCGATGTTAAAACTTCATAACACTCGCTAACACCCAATGTTACTCAGTTTCCGAGATTGAAGAACTAACCACTTTGAGATTTTTTGTGTGATCGTGAGGACTTATTACGTTCATAGGTCTGTCAAAACTTTATTGCAAAAACATGAACTTTTTTCCAAGCTGATTCTTTTTGGAAAATAAAGTGTTACTCTTATGGTATGGTAATCCCTTCTAATTTATTTGAAAGGAGCAAACGTGATGTTTGGAAAATTTTATCGAAGCAATAACATCGTAGCCGGTATCTTAACGATCATTCGTGTGTACTGGGGGTACCTGTTCTTAACGGCAGGCTGGCAAAAGATCACCGGTGGCTTTGATGCAAATGGCTACTTGGCAAACGCGGTCGCCAAACCGGTAGTTAGCAACGGCGAGCCCGTATTTGGCTGGTACGTATCGTTCCTCGAATCATTTGCACTGCCCAATGTTGAGCTGTTCAACGTAGTGGTTCCTTGGGGAGAATTTTTGGTTGGTTTGGGACTCATTCTTGGATGTCTAACAACTGCTGCTGCATTCTTCGGAATGGTCATGAACTTTGCGTTCTTGCTGGCAGGAACTATCTCTCATAATCCTACCGATATTATCATGGGTATCCTTATCGTATCTGCAGGTTACAATGCTGGTAAGTTCGGCTTAGACCGTTGGGTGCTTCCCTACTGCCGCACGAAAGTTTTCAAAATCAAAAGCGACGAGTTGTCCGCCTAAGGTCAACCACAGAAAGCCATCATTCGCTTGATGGCTTTTTCTGTGCAAAAATACGACGAGTTCCTTGCACCCGCCTGCTGTCGTAGCTGATTGACGATGACACCCCACGAAAGGTAGCAAGCGCTCAACCGATACAAGCGAGACGTTAGGTGACGAGAGCATTAATGCACCGATCGATTAAAAAGGTATAAGGCGAATTTATGTCGAAGTCACAATTTATGATGCGAAAAAAAATATCTCAGCGCTTAAATATATTGCGATCTTTATCCTATTTATCGGGATTCTCCTCGGCCTGCGCTTAGCCTGGGGCGAAGCGTTCACCACGTTAGATTCCCACCGTGCCGTTCAAGGCGTGCTCGACTTGCGCGGTGTTGATTTGGAGAGGTCCCCTTCAATCTTTTTAGACGGACAATGGGAGTTCTACCCGAACCAACTCATCACATATCAAGATCTAAAGGAAAAGGGTAATCAATCCAGTCCCATTCAGGTCCCAGGAGATTGGAGCAGTGTGCTCGATCCAGATTCCGGATCATCCTACGGATATGGAACCTATCGATTGCGCATCCTCGTCGATCCGCTGAAACAGCCTTACACATTGTGGCTGCAAGGAATTCAAGCCTCTTCAGAGGTGGAGATGAACGGAATTCCCACGAGCACGGTCGGTCAACCTGCCACGACAGCCGAACAGTACACGCCCAAAAGCATCTCCTACACCGCTTCCTATTCGGGCGAGGGGACGACGGAGATCGAGCTGCTGATTCGTGTCGCCAACTTTGACGAGCCTTTTAAAGGTGGGATCGTTCGCTCGATTCGCTTCGGCTCTCAGGCTGCGATCGATAACGTCCGCTGGTATTCGATCGGATTTCAACTGGTGATGTTTATCATCTTGTTGTTGCACGGGTTATATGCTGGGATTCTTCATTTTTTCAATCCCCGGGAGCGAGCATTGCTCGACGTAGCACTGTTAATGCTGACTGTCAGCATCGCGATTCTGATCGGTCATGATAACGTGCTCCAGTTATGGTTCCCATTCAGTTATGCGTGGGCGATCAAGATCAGGCTGATCGCCTTGCTCTGGCAAAACTACTTCATTCTGATGATCTTCAGAAAGTTTGCTTTGGCCCCATCACCAAACGTGTGGTTGCGCGCCTATACGGCGGCGCTGGGGATCCTGACTGGAGTCCTGCTGGTCGCGCCCGCTTCTTGGGCGAACGGGATCATCGATCTCTACATCTTCCTCACGTTCTATCTGATTGCAATCGTTTGGTTTATCTACACGGTCGGAACGATGATCTTCAAAGAAAAGGCGGACAAAGATGTCGTCTTCCTGCTCCTCACCGCAGCTGGCATCCTCTCCAACTTGTCGTGGAGCATCGTCGAGTCTGAACTAGAGGTCACCACCGTCTACTATCCGATCAATCTCATTGCGGCGCTCTTGGGATTCTCCACGTATTGGTTCAAGAAATACTTCCGCAATTCCAGAGAAAACGCCCTGCTCAACGAACAGCTGAAAAGAGCGGACAAGCTGAAGGACCAATTTCTCGCCAATACGTCACATGAGTTGCGAACGCCGCTGCACGGCATCATCAATATCGCGCAGAGCGTCGTAACCAAAGAGAAAGAAAAGCTGAATGAGCGCAGCCTCAAAGATATGGAGTTGCTGATCACCATCAGCCGCCGCATGTCCCATATGCTCGGCGATCTGCTCGATGTCGCCCGCCTTCAGGAGCATCGCATCGTGCTGCAACAGGAGCCATTGCAAATCCAATCGATCGTTCCTGGCGTGATCGGCATGCTTTCCTTCATGGTCGAAGGCAAGCCGATTCGGCTGCGGATGGACATCGCGGAGTCGCTGCCGCCAGTCATGACCGACGAGAAGCGGCTGGTGCAGATTTTATATAATCTCTTGCACAACGCCCTCAAATACACAGAGGAAGGAACGATCTCCGTTTCTGCGGAGACGAGGAGCGGCCATGTCATTCTCCACATCGCCGACACTGGGGTTGGCATGGATGAGGAAACGCAGGCGCGAGCATTTCTCCCTTATGAACAAGGGTCTTATGGAGTAAGCGATGGCAGAGGCGTCGGGCTGGGGCTCAGCATCTGCAAGCAGTTAGTAGAATTGCACGGCGGCACATTGACCGTTCGCTCCGAGCTGGGCAAAGGCTCCGTCTTCAGCTTTGACCTGCCGTTTGCCCCCCCGTCGAGTCTCGCCTCGATGCAGAGCTCGCCTTCGCTTCACCTTCAGCAGATCACAGCAGGAGCGGAAGCGGGGCTGGCCGACATGATTTTACCGGACAAGCCGATCGGCGTACTGGCAGCCTCCGCGCTCACCCCAACGCTATTGCGAGACGAGAAGATGAACATCCTGGCGGTCGACGACGACCCGGTCAACCTCAATGTGCTGGTGAAAATCCTTTCGACAGAGCCGTACAACATCACAACTGCGACGTCTGCTCGCGAGGTGTTAGAGCTGCTCGACACCCAACAATGGGATCTGCTGATCGCCGATGTGATGATGCCGCACATGTCTGGCTACGAGTTGACGCAGCGCGTACGGGAGCATTACTCCGTATCGGAGCTGCCGATTCTGTTGTTGACCGCGCGCAGCCAAGCTGAAGACATCTACACCGGATTCTTGTCGGGAGCCAACGATTATGTGACCAAGCCGGTGGACGCGCTGGAACTGCAGTACCGAATTCGGGCATTGGCCACGCTGAAGCAGTCGATCAACGAGCGTTTGCGCATGGAGGCTGCCTATCTGCAGGCGCAGATTCACCCTCATTTTCTATTCAACACGCTCAATTCGATCATGGCGCTGAGCGATATCGATACGGAAAAGATGCGCAAGCTGGGCGATGCGTTCGCCTCCTTTTTGCGGATCAGCTTCGATTTCCTGAATACGGGGAAACTGGTTGAGCTCTCCCACGAGCTCGAACTGGTCGAAGCGTACCTGTATGTCGAAAAGGAACGATTTGAGGACAGGTTGTCGATCGTCTGGGAGGTCGACCCTGCGATCGACCTGCTGCTCCCGCCGCTCACGATACAGCCTTTGGTCGAAAATGCGGTCAAGCACGGCCTGCTGAGTCGGAGCAAAGGCGGCACCGTTCAGATTCGGATCGCCCGCCAGGACAGCAGCACCCTTTTTGAAGTCATCGACAACGGCAAGGGGATGGCAGCAGATCAGGTCGAGCACCTGTTGGATCAGACGGCCGATCGCAAAGGTGGGATCGGGCTCTCCAATACGAATCGGCGGTTGACTCAGCTGTACGGTCAAGGGTTGTCGATTCAAAGCACACCCCAGAAAGGAACGACTGTGTCCTTTGTCATTCCGGACAACGCGTGAAAAACCCCCTCAAGCTGCTTGCGAGCGCTTGAGGGGGTTTTTCGATGCATCGCTGTGTGTCTTAGATCAGATCGGACTGCTGGAGCAGCTTTTGAACGATCACCGCCACTTCTGCTCTTGTGATCGTCGCCTTCGGCGCCAACTCAGCACCGCCTCGTCCAGAGATGAGACCGTACTGTAAGCAATCGGAGATCGCGCGCTTCGCCCAGCCTGAAATCTCACCCGCATCGGTGAAGGCGTCTACCGATCGTCCCCCATCTGGAGCGCTCTTCGTTTTCAGCTCAGTTAGAGCCATCGCTCTGCTCAAGATGGTCATCGCTTGTTCGCGCGTAAGCTGATCATTCGGCCGGAACGCACCGTCCTCAAATCCGCTGATCAGGTCGTACTTGGCTGCCGTCCCAATCGCACCGGCAAACCAATCCTTCTCAGCAACATCGGGGAATGACACTGCTCCCGCCTGCTGTGGCAGCCCCAATCCACGGACGAGGATCGCCGCAAACTCCGCCCGCGTAATCGCTTGATCCGGCCGGAAGGAACTGTTGCCAACGCCGGAGATGACCATGCGCGAGCCCATCTCGTTGACCGATCGTTTTGCCCAGTGCTGCGCTACATCCTGAAACTCCAGCGGATGCCAGATCAGCGCATAGATGCTGTTCGTCAAGCTGTTCACTTGGGCAACGTACTTGCCGTCTCGCTGCACGACCTTCGTCGGCACATGGCGCAGCGTTCCATCCGGCTCCAGTACGACCCCCGTCGTGATCTTGTTCGGATCGACCCCGTCCGGGAGAGCGATCGTGCGTTCCACATATGCTTTGAACGCGGTCACTTCAATCGCAGTATCCTGATGCAGAGCCCTTACCTTGAAGTCGAGCGGCGGGATGACCATCGAGATCTCGCTTGCCTCCGATTCGGGTAGCCCCCCTGGCGCTGGCGCTTTCGGCAGAGCGATTTCGACCTGCACTCGAATCTCGTTCAGGGCTACCGAACTGCCGATCTGAGCGACGATCGATCTGATGTCGATCAGTTCTGCCGGCAGACGATAGGTCGCCCTTTCCGTCTTTACTTCCAATACTGCTTGCTGCGATTCCATCTGGCTGACCATCTGTCCGTCCAGCTCTCCGATCACCACATCGGAGCGGGTGTTCACCGGGATCGTCACCACAGCATGCTGACCTTCCTTCGCCAGCTTTTCGGCCAGCTTGGTCGGGTCGAGCGTGATCGTCGCTACCTGCTGCGAGTTTACGCTGGTCACCTTGAGGGTGCCGGCATACTCCAATTTCCCGTTGACCAGAACGACCGCAGCTTCTGGTGTCGATGGGCTCCCCCCGTTGCTCGCGCTCGGGATCACCGCATTCGAAGCTGCCGAAGCGACGCTGTTGCCCGCCCTGTTCGTCGCCTGCACTTTAAACGTATACGCGGTGCCGTTCGTCAAGCCATCGATGGTGATCGGGCTGCTCTTGCCGGTCGCTGTGATCGCCGTCGCTTGACCGTTCAGCCATGCTGTCACCGTGTAGCCTGTGATCGCGCTGCCGCCATCGCTTTGTGGAGCCTGAAAGCTGACTTTTGCCCGACCATCGCTCCCGATCGCTTTCACATCGGTTGGCTGCCCCGGCGGAACTGTCAGATCGCTCTGCAGCTTTTGAATTCGGTGATTTTCAAACTCGGCCACATAGACAATCCCGTTGCTGTCGACCGCCACGCTGAGCGGGCTGTTAAACTCGCCTAAGCTACCGCCCGGGCCGCCGCCGCTCCGCTTCCACTCACTCCACACCCCTGTGGAAACGGTCAGCTTCTGGATTCGATGGTTGCCCGTATCGGCCACGTAGATGTTCCCATCGCTGTCGATCGCTACGCTGTTCGGATCGTCAAACTCGCCCAGGTTGTTGCCTCGACCACCGCCGGTTTTCTTCCACTCCCACCAGAATCCCATTTTCGCATCCAGCATTTGAATTCTGTGGTTGCCGCTGTCCGCCACGTATACATTTCCCTTGCTGTCCACTTCCACACTGTACGGATTCTTGAATTCTCCGAGGCCGCTCCCCGATCCTCCGCCCGGCTTCTTCCATTCGCTCCAACTGTTGTTCGCTGCGTCCAGCCTCTGAATGCGATGGTTGTTATCTGCCACATACAGATTGCCGCTCCCATCGACCGCCACGCCACTCGGATAGGCAAACTCCCCCAAGCCGCTTCCCTGACCGCCGCCGTTCTTCTTCCATTCACTCCATATGCCGGCAGAGACGTCCAGCTTTTGAATCCGGTGGTTGTGCATGTCTGCCACGTACAGATTCCCGTCGCTGTCGAGCGCAACGTCTGTCGGACCATCAAACTGACCGAGACCGCTTCCCTGCCCATCGCCGATCTCTTCCCAAACATCGGTGGATGCATCCAGCTTCTGCAGGCGATTGTTATCAAAATCAGCAACGTACACGTTCTGACTGCGATCGACCGCCACGGCGCTCGGATAGGAAAACTCTCCTAACTCCGTCCCTGGAACCGGCCCTTGATAGATCCACTCGCTCCACTTCCCTGTGGCTACCGTGAGCTTTTGAATACGGTCGTTCAACGTATCCGCCACGTAGAGGTTGCCGCCGCTGTCGAGCGCCAAACCGCCGGGGCTGTAGAATTCGCCCAGACCACCGCCGGCGCCACCGCCGCTCTTTTTCCATTCGCTCCATTCGCTTGTGGAGGCATCAAGCTTCAAGATCCGATGGTTTCTTGAGTCGGCTGCGTATGCGTTCCCCCTGCTGTCCACCACAACGTCGGTTGGCGATGAAAATACTCCCAACGCGCTTCCAGCATCTGTCCACTCGCTCCAGACGCCCGTTCCACCTGCGGAAACATCTAGCTTCTGGATGCGATGATTGCCCGTATCGGCTACGTATACGTTCCCGCTGCTGTCGACCGAAACGCGCGCAGGGCGGTTAAACTCGCCCAAAGCGCTGCCTGCGCCGCCGCTGTTCCGCTTCCACTCGCTCCAGACGCCCGCTCCTCCTGCAGACACGTCCAGCTTCTGAATCCGATCGTTTCGCGAGTCGGCCACATAGACATTTCCCACTCCATCGACCGCCACGCCTTTCGGGTCTTTAAACTGCCCGAGCGCCGTACCTTCCCCATCGCCGATCTCGCTCCACTCGTTTGCCTGTGGATCAAACTTTTGAATGCGATGGTTGCTGCTATCCGCCACATATAAATTATCGTGTTTGTCGATCGCCAAGCCTTGCGGGCTAGAAAACTCCCCCAGCTCGCTTCCGAACCCGCCATCGCTCGCTTGCCACTGGCTCCATTCTCCTGTCGATACGGTCAGCTTTTGAATGCGATGGTTGCTCGTATCGGCCACATATACGTTGCCTTTGCTGTCGATCGCAACGCTCTTCGGACTGGAGAACGCGCCGAGATAAATGTTGCCGCTCTTCTCGACCTTCGCATATTGACTCCATTGATCTGCCGCTTGCACGGGAAATGGGAAGGCGGCAAGCGAGACGATCATGATCGCCATCCCCCAAACACGCAATTTCCCGATAAAATTCTTCATTTGCCTGTTAGTGATCATTTCAATCCTCCTTTTACCAAATTTCACATAGATGTAACCCCTACATTCTAGCAAACGCTTCTCTCATAATTCTCGCAAAGTACACCGTTCCAATGTCCTAGGTCGATCGTCAAACATTGCTCAACACTGTTGAAGACCTGATGACTGAAAACCTAGAGCCCTCCCTGGCTCAGCGCATAAAAAAGAGCGCCGCGATATGCGACGCTCTCCTACAAAGCGATTCACTCAGATGCCCTCTTTCCCTTCGCCGTACTCTGCTCATCCAATCGGCGACTCCTATTCTTCAAACCAACAAGAACTTACGCGGAACCTGCAAACGTCAGCTTCACCGTTGTCCCACGCCCCAGCTCAGACGAAAAGCTCAGCTCCGCCTCATGAGTCACCGCAATCTGCTGACAAAGCGTCAGACCGAGACCTGCGCCACCTCCTGCGCGACTGCGAGAAGGGTCGACTCGATAAAACGCCTCTGTGATATGAGCGAGGTGCACCTGCGTCATTCCCTTCCCGTCATCTTCGACGGAGATCACCTTCTGCTCATCAACGCGATCTGCGACCAGCCGGACCACCCCACCCGAGCCGCACGCTTTCATCGCGTTCTCGATCAGATTGACGAGCAGGATGTGCATCAGGTCAGCATCGCACGCTAACGTGTCAAAGCGCAGTTCATAGGTGATCTTGATGTTTTGCTCCGCCGCCCGCATCGACAGCGATTGCTCGACCCCGCGCACCAAGTCGAGCAGACGAACTTCGCGCCGCTCGATCTTGTTGCCGCGAATGGTTGCCAAATCCAGCAAGCGATAGGCGATATTTTGCAGTCTGCGGCTCTCCTCCATGATCGAGTTGGTCGCAAACAGCTTGTCCTCTTCGGTGCGAACGACCTTCTGTATGTATTCCGCATATCCATAGATGGCGGTCAGCGGAGTTCTCAGCTCATGCGCCAGATTGTCGACAAACTGCTGCTTCTGTTCCGCCGCTGTAGCCAACTGCTGCATCTGGCTCTGAATTTCCTCCGCCATATGATTGAAGCTCTGTGCCATTTCCGAAAGCTCATCTTTCCCTGATACGGGCAGCCTTGTTTCGTATGCACCGGCCGCGATTTTGCGGGAAATTTGAGAGATCTGCGCGAGAGGTTTGAAGATTCGATGCAGCAACAGGAGCAGTCCGCAAGCGAGCAGCCCAGACAGCAGCAAACCCGCCAAAAACAGCATGTTTTTCATCCGCTCCCATGCGGTGATCGCCTCTGTCGTATCATAGCGATAGACCATCGTGTAAACGTTGTAGGGCGCCGGCAGCTTTCCCGACACGATCACATAGGTGCGGTCATCCGTCTCTCGCATCGCAACCAGCCGATTGCCATCTTTCGGCGGTTCTATAAACTGCTGCTCGACCGCAGTCTCCAGCCGATTGGAATAGACGAGCTGATCGCCTTTGTAAAGCGCCAGATTCACCTTTTTATCCCCGGACAGGAAGCTATACGACTGGAGCAGCGAGTCGAAAGAGCCGTCAACACCGACGCCTCTGCTCTCCACCGCATGAAAATCTTTCAGAAGCGCAGATGTGATCAAATAATGTTCGCCCAAACTCTTTTCTTTTGCACGATCCACAGTATCTTTAAACGTGGTGAAAGAGATCAGCAAGATCCCCAGATTGAAGGTGACCAGAAAAAGCACGAGCGTGGTGAAAAAGGTCCGGTATTTCATCGACCTACCTGCAAGCAGCATGCCGACCGGACATTTTGTTTCATCTGCTCCTCGATTGCCTGCGCCACAGGGATCGCCCCCTTTCACTTGATCTGAATGAAGGAAAAGCCGCCAAGATTGCGGCGGCATGCAAGCTTGAAGTTCACTTTGTCATTTCGAGCAGAGCACTTACTCCATAACTTTGAGCAGGAAGGCTCCGTTTTCACCAGCTGGTGGTGCAGATTTGGCAAGCTCCTTTGCCTTTTCCTGCACCTGGTTGTGGAAGCGTTCGCTCGCTTCCAGCGCTGCCTTATACTCCGCATTATAACTGATCCCGAGCAGCGCCTTGTCAAAGCGGGAGAAAGACATCAGGGCGATCTCCCCATTTTCGCCCTTGATGTCGAGCGAAATCGTCGGATCGTTGTTGCTGTAGCCCTGACCGTTGTATTCGACCGATGTCACCGCGCTGTGAACCACGTTGTACTTCTCCGCCAGCTCTCTTGCCAGATCGACATACTCTTGCGGATTTTGATCGAGCGCCGGGTCAAACGCTACCGAAACCTCCGTCTCCAGCGCTCTGTCGTGACCGATGGTGAACAGCTCCCCCGTGACCGAGTCGACCGAGAAACTATAGCTGCGCTTGCCGTCGATCAGCACATCAGCGTACCAGTTGGAGCGGGGAAGGTTTTCGGTGGCCGGTTGGTAGCCCATCTCGATCACCTGACCTTCTAAGTTCAGCCCAAAGACTGCCCACAGGGCCTGTGCGCCGATTTCCGCCGCCTCCTCCTTGGCCATGTCCGCGCTGGTCGGCGTCTGGTTCTGGTAATATTCCAGATCGATGTCTCCCACCGTATAATTCGCTGGTTGGTAGCCGGCTGGCAGGCCGTTTGGTGCTGCGTGCGATGAACCGACCGCTTGGGTGGCATAGTGGGTCGGAACGGAGCTTGTCTTGTGAAGTTCTGTCGCCGTCGCCGCCTGAATGAATCCTTGAAACACCAATGTGCTGGCTCCGATGACCAATGCGCCCGCCAACATCGTTCGTTTCACGCTTTTTCTTGCCGATCCGTTTGCTTTCATTTGACTCTCTCTCCTTCGTAGTTTGTTTGTGATCACATACGCAGTATAAAATGGCCAAATGATCGAATCGTCACCAAGTGATTAGCGAGTTGTAAAACTTTTCTACACTTCCAGACGATATCCCAGCTTGTAGACCGTTTTGATTCGCGCTTCCAGATCCAGCTTCTTGCGCAGTTTCTGAATATGAACATCTACCGTTCGCGTATCCCCTGCATAGTCGTACCCCCAGACGAGTTCGATCAGCTTGTCCCGCGAGAGGGCGATGTTGCGATTTTTCACCAACACCTCAAGCAGATCGAACTCTTTGGGCGTGCATTCGACCGGTTCGGCATGCAAAAATACCTGCCTGCTCGCAAACTCGATTTTTACCCCGTCCAGCTCAAATTCCTTGCATTCCTTCTTGGTGCGTCGCAACACCGCATCCACCCGTGCCAACAGCTCCAACATCTCAAACGGTTTGACCAAGTAATCGTCTGCGCCGATGGTCAAGCCCTTCACCTTGTCGGAGAGGCTGCTGCGAGCTGTCAGGAAAATGGTAGGCGTCCCGCGAATCTGCCGAAAAACCTCATACCCGTCCATCTCTGGAAGCATGACGTCCAGCAAGACGAGATCCACGTCCTGCTCTGCCAATTGCTGAATGGCCGCACCGCCATCCAATACAGCAATGCATGTATGTCCAACCGACTGTAGATTGCGTTTGATCAGCTCATTGATCGAGCGTTCATCCTCGACAATTAGGATCGTTGCCACCAGGATCACCTCTTCATCAGCTTAGCACGGCGATATTATCAAGTTGTAAACGCGGCAGTCGCCACCGGCGGTCAACACAGCTTTCCTTCCACCTTTGTCCGAACTTGTGACACGCCTCAGCCGCTCTCTCTTCTTGCGAGACTACCTGTTCGCTCAGCGCAATGCCTGAGCTGTCGAGCGCATTAAACTCATCAGTTGCGTCGCCATGTACTTGGTCGAATATTTCATGTCATTTCGCAACCACCACGCCACCATGCCCGTATAGGCTGCCGAAACATAATGCAGAAAAAAATCGAACGGCACCTCCCTTTCCCCCTGTGGGAGCAGAATGTCTTTAAATTTTGAAAGCGCGCTTCGCATGACTTTTTCCAAATAGAACTGAAAGTGTGGGAAACCCTGCTCACTGAGCATCACCCGGTAGAAATCGCAGTGCTGGGCAAAATGTTCGAACATCCGCACCAGCGTCTGCCGCGAGTCCTCTTCCTGAAAAGTTTGCTCATGCCCTTCGAAACAGCCCACCAACTGTTCAAAGACTTCTCTTCCTGTCTGCCGCAATAAATCCTCCTTGTCCCGGTAATGCTTGTAGAACGTCGAGCGGTTGACAGTCGCCCGCTCGGTAATATCGCGAACTGTGAGGCGCTCGTAGCCTTTTTCCGCGATCAAAGAAACCAATGCTTCGCGCAAAAGCTGGCGGGATCGTTTGATGCGGGCATCGAGTTTTGCTTCCATGAAGGTCATCCTCCTCACGAGACATATTGATTGTGTCGTTTATTCCGTCATTATGGAACAGATCCCCACAAAGCGTCTGATATCCGACAGTTTTTGGAAATTTGTTGGTTGTAGTTCAAAACATAAAACATATAATAACAATTAATAATATACCAATTTTTATAACAAAGGAGGATACTTATGGAAAACAAACAAATGCTGCAAACTCGTGGGGCTATCTACGTCCCACCGATCGAGGAGTTCAACACCGAGGAGAAGCGGGCCAATCCTTTCCCCATCTTGAAAGAACTTCGTGAAAACACTCCTTTGCGCTACGAGGAATCGACCGGAATGTGGGATGTGTTCCTCTACGAGGATTGCATCCGCATCTTAAAAGACCCCAAGACGTTCTCCTCCAACTTCAAGCGGGACAACCGAAATGTGGAGAACATCATCAGCGTCGATCCGCCACGTCATCAAGAGTTCCGCGAGCTGGTCAACGGTGTGTTCACCCCGAAGGCGGTGGCCGACCTCGCGCCGCGCATTCAGGAGATTCTCGACTTGTTGCTGGATCAGGTGATCGATCATGACCGAATCAACACCGTCTTTGATGTTTCCGCTCCGCTGCCGGTCATGGTGATCGCCGAGCTGCTCGGTGTCCCGGTCACCGACCGACTGTACTTCAAGGAGCTCTCCGACACGCTGGTCACCGGGGTTGAAGATGATTCGGAGGTGACCTACCAACGCGTCTTGTCCAAGCGCGAACATGCTCGCCAAACTTTGAATGACTACTTCCTCCACCACTTGAACCAGCGCAAAAAACAGCCTACAGCCGACCTGACCTCGAAGCTCTGGTATACGAACGCCGAAAAGCAGGTGCTCGACGAAGAGCAAATCTTAGGTTTCCTGACCACCCTGCTCGTCGCAGGTCACGAGACGACGACCAACCTGATCGCGGCGATGGTGCGCGTGCTCTGCGAACAACCGCAGTTTCAGGACCGTCTGCGCAGCGAGCCGAACCTGATCTCAGGCTTTGTGGAAGAGACCCTGCGCTATTACCCTTCCGTCCCTCGCGTGACCCGCCGCGCGACCACAGATGTGGAGATTCGCGGTCAGGTGATCAGGGAAGGTCAGCTGATCCAAGTTTGGACAGCTTCGGCAAACCGCGATGCGGCGAAGTTCGAGCATCCTGATCTGTTCGACCCAACCCGTCAACCGAACGCACATATCACGTTCGGCTTTGGCAACCACTTCTGCCTCGGAGCGCCGCTGGCCAGACTTGAGGCTCAGATTGCCCTGGGGACAATCGTGAAACGCCTCGGCAACATTCGCCTCGTCGAAGGAGCCAAGATCGAGCCAACGCCATTCCCCTTGTTCACGGCGGTCAAAGAGTACCCGATCACTTTTGAAGCGCTCCGCTAAAAGAAGAAAGGATCAGGCGTGAGCGGCCTGATCCTTTCTTTTCGCTTCGTGTATTATTTTTTTCAATCGAATCTAAAGGTTGTGCATCCCTCAATTGTTTCTCCTATGATAGAATACAACCAGCACAATTGTATAGGCTCCTCAAGGGTGGTCGGCTCATCCCCTGACGAAAGGGGGTGAGATCGGTATGACGGAATTCCAGTCGCTCACTGTGATGATTGCGTTCGGCGCTTTGGTCGCCTCGATCATTTTCGGTTTGCTCACTGTTTTCATCGCCATACTCAAACTACTAAAAAAGAAGTAGACCTCCCTTGAGCTTCGACGGCTAAGGAGGTCTCTTCCGCAGTTTTCATGAGCCAACACCCTTTTGGGGTATCAGTTGTGCAAATGGCCGTAGGTGTTGACAGCACCTATGGTCACTTTTTATTTTATGCAAGTTCTGTAAGTTGATTCTAACATATGAGCACAGATCGCTTCAAGCGAGACCTGCTGTAGACCCACCTTACGAAAGCTGTGAAAAGCGCATCCCGTCTACGTCCGGCGCATATAGGCGCGCACCGTGAGCGGTGCGAAGACCGCCACGATCACCGCCGCACCGATCAGGGTGATCGCAACATCCGTGCCGATCGTGCCGTGATTGGCAAGATCTCGGACGGCAGACACGAGATGGGAGATCGGGTTGATGTTCACAAACCACTGCAGCCAGTTGGGCATCGTCTCGACCGGTACGAACGCGTTGGAGAGAAAGGTGAGCGGAAACAGCACGATCATCGAGATCCCTTGTACGCTTGAAGCGGTGCGCGCAATCACGCCGAAAAAGGCGAAGATCCAGCTGATGGCCCAGGAGCACACGATGACGAGCAGCGCGGCGATGGCCACATTCGCCAAGCCCCCTTCCGGCCGATAGCCCATGATATACCCCATGACTAGGGTGAGCACAGTCGCGATCGCATAGCGGATCGTGTCGGCGAGCAGGGCTCCAGCCAAAGGGGCGATTCGCGCGATCGGCAGTGACTTGAACCGGTCAAATACGCCCTTTTCCATATCCTCACGCAGTTGGACGCCGGTGACGATCGAGGTGGTGATCACAGTCTGCACGAGGATGCCCGGAATGATGATCGGCAGATAACTTTGCACGTCTCCGGAGATGGCACCGCCAAAGATGTAGGTGAACATCAGCGTGAAGATGATCGGCTGAAACGTCACGTCAAACAGTTGCTCGGGGGTGCGCCTGATCTTCAGCAGACCCCGATAGGCCATCGTCAACGAGTTGCGAACCGACTGGCCGAAGCTCGTATAATTTTTCAGCGGGCGAGCTGTCCCCCGCTTCATGGATGTGCTGCTCATACTCTTACCCCCTCTGCTCGGTTCGATGTTTCAGACTCTGATGGCGTGCTCTCCTGTACGCCTTGGCCGGTGATGGTCAGAAATACTTCATCGAGAGTCGGCTTCTGCACGCTGATCTCGGCCAGCGAGATACCGCGTGTACGAAGAGCGATCAGCAGGTCGGTGACCAGGTCTGCGTCCGCCATCGGCGCAGTGATCCTCCCCGCTTCTGCCGACACGTTAGAGCGGGCCTTCAGCACCTGTTCGACGATCTGGCGAGCATCTTCGGTGTCCTGTGAGCGCTGGACTCTCAAATGCAGTGACGAGGTGCCGACCGATGCTTTCAGTTCGTCCACCGTCCCCTCTGCGACGACCCGCCCGCGATCGATCACTGCGATGCGGTCTGCCAGTTGATCCGCTTCATCGAGGTACTGCGTCGTGAGCAGTACGGTCGACCCTGTCTTCACCAATCGGCGGATCGTCTCCCACATCTGCGCACGGGTGCGCGGGTCCAACCCGGTCGTCGGTTCGTCCAAAAAGATCAGCGGTGGCTGTGCGATGAGGCTTGCCGCCAAATCCAGTCGGCGGCGCATGCCACCGGAGAAATTTTTCAACGGGCGTTTTGCCGCTTCGGTCAAGCCGAATTCCTCCAGCAACTCGGCCGCCTTGCGCCGTGACTCCGCACGCCCCAGCCCCAGCAAACGCGAGAAGATGACCAGATTTTCGGTAGCGCTCAACGACTCGTCAACCGACGCGTACTGGCCGGTCACCCCGATCAATTGGCGCACGATCTGCGGCTCTTTCACCACATCGTACCCGAAGATGCGCGCCGATCCTGCATCCAGACGAAGCAATGTTGCCAGCATCCGAATCGTGGTGGTCTTGCCCGCTCCGTTCGGTCCCAGCACGCCGTAGATCGAACCGGCGCGGACGTTTAAATCCACGCCATCCACCGCACGATTGTCGCCAAAAGTTTTCATCAGTCCACAAGCTTCAACAGCCCATTCACAATTGTCTAGCGCTGTTTGTCTGTGTTTACTCTCCACCATAACTCCTCCTTTTGTACCGATTGCATGGGATGATATCTAACCGATCTCTCTGATGAACTGTGTAAGGAACGATGACTGTACCCGCCCTGTTTGCGTATTCTCTTACATTGTAAGGAATGCCGAGCGGCTATTATACCACCCGCAGAACGAATTCCTTCTCAGTCTCTAGGCGGAGGAGCCTGTTTGGGTTATGGATGTGGTCTTTTTTCGAGTAGGGATTGGTGAAAAAGAACATCCGCAATTTCTTCCTCGCTTAACAATACCAATCGAGTTCCATTACAGTAAATATTTGGTTGACAACCTATTTCATATTCCAGTATTATGTAATTGACCGTCGGTTGATTTTACTTATACACAAGAAAATGAACTAAGGAGAGGGTTATCTATGCGCAAAAAAACCATCGCATCCATGGCGCTTGCATTCGCAATCGTAGGAACTAGCTCAGCCGCTTTTGCAGAAACCCACACGGACACCATGACCTACAACGGAAAAACTATCAATTGCTCCTTGACAGGCGATTTCCGTTGGACTGGTCTTGATTACGGAAAGGCAAGAACCGAATGGAGCAGCACCAACAACATCAACAAAGTCTACGTGTATCTGATTGGCGATTCAGTATCTAAGTCGGACACCGGCTACACTTGGGCTGAAGCAAATGTTGAGGAAGAGTCCGTATGGGACTTTAACAGCACACACAAACTTCTAGACGGTACTGGTACTAATACGCTGGTTTCCAGACAATTGTCTGACTGGTAGGACACAAAGAACGCTATAAAGAGTGATCGATGATGATCACTCTTTATAGCGTCTTCCCATTCATTGAAACAGAGAAGGTGATCGATTTGCGACACAGATCCATGCAGATAATCAGACGTCAATTTATATCTTATCCCGCCCCGACAATTTTCCTGATGATCGGTTTTGTGATCTCTTTCCTGCTCATTTCGTTTGGCACCAGCAGCTTTGTTCAACTGAAAAATATGACTGAAACTCGAAATAACAACGTCCCTCCACATGGGATCGCTTTGAGTCTTTCCATTGGAGAAGGGAACTTCCAATTCGACAAATGGCTTGACTCATTGAATCGATTAGAGAACGATACAGGATTGATCTTTACAGGATTGAAAGGGTTTCTCGATGATGCAGATTCCAAAGAGAAGGTCTCATTACGAGCCGAATGGTTCAAATCGGATTTGAACTGGAAGTATATCCTGATGGAGGGACGCTATTACAGCCCGAAAGAAGTCATGAGCGCTCAGCCGGTAGTGCTGCTCGGCAAAAACCTCCAGAAACTCTCAATTCGCGAGGGGTCCCGAGATGTCGTCATGGTTTCAGGGAGAAAGTACGAAGTCATCGGCATTCTTGGGAAAAAGAACGAAAAGACAAATTGGGATAACACGATCGTCATGCCTGTAACCGCCTTGCCAGAAACGACAATCGGTTCGATCGAATCTTCCCGCGCGATCAGCATGATTCTGCATAAAGAAAGCAAACTGCCGATGAAAGAGTTGTCACTGTTGGAGGACGATCTCAAGCGTGCATACAGCGGCAGTCAAATTCAGGCGGAAGAAGTTCAAAAAGAGTTGGACTATATGAGCACGGCGTTGGCCAATCCCGATTTTGTCCAAGTGCTGTCCGTTCTTGTGTATGTGCTTGCTTTGATCAATTCGGTGAATGTAACGTCCTTTTGGATGAACGAAAGAAAATATGAAATTGGGGTGCGAAAGGCGTTTGGTCATACGAACTTCACGATCATGAAACTTCTCATGGCAGAAATGCTATTGCTGATCTCGATCAGCGCTGTTGGAGGAATCGGCATTCATCTGGCGCTCGACATGGGGGTCGGGTCGATTGCAGAGTATACGACGCAATTTTATCTGGAGAACATCATCGTAGCCGTGATCTTCGTGGCGCTAAGCACATTTCTAACAGCCATCATTCCTGCCCTGAAATGCATAAAGCTTCAGCCGATTGAAGCTTTGAAGAAATAGTATGGAGGAACCAGTATGCAAGCGCTAAAGATCATCTTTAAATCGCTGTTCAAAAAAAAGATCGCCAGCTTGCTGATCCTGTTGCAGCTGACAATCTCGTTATATATGCTAATCACTTCCGTCATTCAGATGAACTCGACCAATTTTCAGGAGAACCAATTTGAGAAACATTTCAACAAAGACATGAATACAATGGTTCATTTGACCATTCAGAGCAATGACGATTCGAAGCAATACACCAAGTCCTACTTTGATTTGCAAACTTTCATAAGTAACATGCCTGAAGTAAACGCGATCGGCGCGTACGATTTGACCAACACTTCCTTTAAAGAACTGGAGACAGATGCAGCCTTCCTACAGTTGAGGAAAAACATTACTGCGGGGACTTTTAAGGAGCGATTTCCCCAAGCTGTGGAATTTCTCAACGTGGAAGCCGGAGCTTCTAAGATCATAGAGTTGAAGGTGTCGGAGGGCAGAAGCTTTGTCACTTCTGACTTCGAACGCGGAACGAATGTCGCAATTCCGTTGTTGTCCGGGGCTGCATACAAAGAGATTCTTCAGATCGGCACAATTCTGACTGACAGCAACACTCAACAAAAGTATCAGGTTGTTGGCTTTCTGGCAGATAACAGCCGATGGTTCTCAGACAGCAATTATATTCGACTTCCTTTCATCGAGTTGGATGATAAGTTTGTCGCGCCCTTCTCCTATTTAGAGGAAGATGCCATGTGGCTTCACTCCCGCTCTGACAAACTGTTTTATGAGCTCAAAGACACCCAAGACTTTGAGACGGTAAAAAATGCGATCACGGTCAAGGCAAAAGCGTTAAATCTCCCGGTCCAGAGCATTACGGTTGCCGATGAGTTGGCAGCGTTTAAAAAGGATAATCAAAAGGAGATCACGTTTATTGTTGTGGTCAGCAGTGTTTTAGGCTTGATGACACTCTTTGGTCTCGTCTCAGTCATGCTGTCGACGATCGTGGCTCGAAAACGGGAATTTGGTATCCGGATCATGGTCGGTACGACCATGCGATATATCCAATTGCTGATCTGGGGTGAAATTTTTGTTTTGACAACCCTGTCATCGCTGATCGCAACCCTCATTCTCTATTTCCAAAAGAAAAATGACCAACAAGAATGGGCAGGAGTTGTCAATGAAATGAATGATGTGACGATCGAGGTTATGCTGTCGGCGGTGGCCATCGCCTTTGTTTTCAGTCTCCTCGCATCGTTCATCCCGATCATGCGTTTGCGAAAACTGCAACCAAGGGAAATGGTAGGAGGAATCGACTAATGAGTTTGATCGAGTTGAACAATGTCTCCAAATTCTACGGAAGAGATGAATCGAGGACGGTTGCGCTTGAATCCATCCAAATGAAGGTGGAGGTTGGTGACTTTATTTCGATCATGGGGCCTTCGGGATCGGGCAAATCGACGTTGTTAAACATTCTCGGGTGCATGGATGTACCATCTGTGGGGGAGTATCTCCTGAAAGGCCGCTCGCTGAAAGGCGTGGATCACAAAGAACTGAGTCACATCCGCAACAAGGTGATCAGCTTTGTGTTTCAACATTTTGCATTGCTGAAAAACTACTCGGTGTACGAAAATGTGGAACTTCCGTTACTGAACAGAAAGTTATCGACGAAAGAGAAGCGGGAGAAGATCTTCACACAGTTGGAAAAGCTCGGTATCAATAAGTTGTACAAAAAACACCCGACGCAGCTCTCCGGTGGTCAGCAGCAACGTGTTGCGATCGCCAGAGCGTTGGTCAGTGATGCCGAGATCATTCTCGCTGATGAGCCTACTGGAGCACTCGATCAGAAAACAGGCAGGGAACTGCTCGAGTTGCTAAGTTCGATCAATGAAAATGAAAGAAAAACGATTATCGTCGTTACACATGACGACAAGGTCGCACAATATACCAGGCGGATCATCTCGATCAATGATGGAAGAATAGCTGCGGATGTTGCCAACACCGAAAATCCTCAAGATGTTTTCAAAAATACCTCCAACTTGTAGTGTGAGAGTCTGTCAATAGGTTTGTGTAAACCTGTACAAGTGGTGCTCCTTATCGCAAATGGAGATCGACAAGATCAGGAAAGTGGCTAGCAAGCAATGGAAGGATTGTCCCCAGTTTTGTAACCGTAACGCTCACTTTCGAAAGATATCCATACCTCGCCAAGCAGAGCATCTTGAACAGTGATTCGTCATTGGGAAAGATGCTTTTGCCTTTGGTAGTCTTACTCAATTGTTGGTGCACTTATTTTGCATGTCGTGTTTGGTATAGCCCCAAAGTGTCGTCCAGCTCAGCTTCCGGTATCTCCTGTAGAGTTTGAGCCTACAGGTCTTTCAGCATATCTTATAGATCCTAGACATCTGCCATCTTGTTCTCTTTGTTGAATTGTCGCAACGGTTGTTTAGAAACCAGTTTTTTATCCATGGGATGTTCTCCATTCTGTTAGACTGATTTGATTCTTTCCGGCTGGTTTCGGGATTTACACAAAATATTTTGCAGACTCTTTCCTGAAGTCGCACCTGCGCTGTTGCTTCCACAGATGTTGTATCCCGCGCCCCACACAATCGACTAGACCGATTCCAACAGGTATTCGATAAACTTCCGATGTGCGGGCGACATCCATTTCTTCTTATGATAAACAGCCTGCGCGTAGAAGAGGGGCTGGCCTTCCTTCGCACTCAACGTTTTTACCTTCTGCTCACGCACTAATGCCTCCACGCTAATCGACGGTATCAAGCTGATGCCCAGCCCGCTTACGACGCTCTGCTTGATCGCCTCCATGCTGGAAAACTCCAACCTGTTCGATGTGTCAATTCCCTTCCTCAAGAGATACGCCTCAAAAAACCGCCGTAACGAGCACTCTTTCCCGCTAAAAACGATGCACTCTCCGCTCACCTGCTCGACTTCGGTGATGGCAAGACTCGCTCCACCGATAAAGACTAACGGTTCTTCTGCAATGACTTCCACTGTGAGGTTGGGATCTTCGACTTTTGGTTCTAACACGATCGCAATATCGAGTTCGCCAGCATGGACTCGCCCGCGCAAATTGATGCAGTCGTCGTTGATCAACGAGATATTCACTTCAGGATAGCTCTGGATATACTTGGACAGGATCGGCCCAAGCGTATAGATCGTCATCGTTTCGGATGCCCCGATTCGAAGATCGCCTTTGATCTGATCGTCCTCAGCAGACATCGCTTGAATCTTCGAATAGGTGGTTAGTAGCTCCTCTGCATAGGGGTACAGCGCTTGTCCAAAGGCGGTCAATTCAATTTTCTTCCCCAACCGATCAAACAGGGGAGCTTTCATCTCCGCTTCTAGCTGTTGGATATGCGCTGTGACTGTGGCTTGGGAATATTGCAAGGTTTGGGCAGCTTTTGTAAAACTCTTCTGATCCACGACCGTCTTGAATGTTTTCAACTGGCGGATTTCGATTGCTGGCACCTCCACTCTGTGGTTTTGTTATCAGATTTTCTGAAGATATCGATTGGATATTTCATTTTTACTGAATAGGATTTTTATTATACCATCTTGGTAGTGCCGGCACCGCATCATCTCAAACCATTTGGGAGGTTGATCAAATGAAAAAAGTCTGCTTGCTATTGCCCAACGGCTTTGAAGCTGTGGAAGCCAGCGTATTTACAGATGTGCTCGGATGGAACAAGGAAGAGGGCGACGGCTCGACCGAACTGGTCACCGTGGGCACCCGTGAAAAATTGCGCTGTACGTTCGGTTTCACTGTACTCCCTGACCTGTTGCTATCTGAGGTCAAGGCGGACGATTTTGATGCGCTAGCTTTGCCAGGCGGATTTGAAACAGCAGGTTTTTATGAAGATGCCTATCGGGAAGATGTGCTCGAATTGATCCGAGCATTCGATGCCCAGGGAAAAGTGATCGCCTCGATCTGTGTCGGCGCATTGGTGCTTGGCAAGAGCGGAGTGTTGCAAGGTAGACTGGCGACCACCTACAATCTAAACGATCGACACCGACAGAAACAGCTGGCGGAGATGGGCGTGAATGTCCTTCCAGATCGGCCGATCGTCATCGACAAAAACATCATCACCTCTTACAACCCTTCAACCGCCTTCGAAGTGGCGTTCACCCTGCTGGAGTTCCTCACTTCCAAAGAAAATGCGGATCAGGTCAGAAGGCTCATGGGGTTTCTTGAATGATAAAAAATGCCGACCATCGAGCGATGTGGTCGGCATTTTTCATTCCCCAGCGAATCGGTGCTCAAGCAACCGTGACAACCAACAGCGCGATCTAGTTTCCAGCAAGCGATCTTCACCAGATGAGAAAACGACCCTCCACGATCTCCTGTGCGAACCTGATGACCTCGGTGCGAAACCGGGGTCATTTTTTAGGCAGTCACCTAATCCTCCTCATGCGAGTACCCTGTGAAAAGAGACTTTACGACAAGAGGTGAAAGCATGGGGTACTACGTGCGGGTGGAACCGAACGTAAACATTTATGTGGAAGATGTTGACCCTGGAGGTGGGAAGCCCATTTTGTTTCTGCACGGATGGCCGGCCAACCATAAGCTGTTCGAGTACCAGTTCAATGTGCTGCCAGCGAAGGGATTCCGCTGCATCGGCTGGGATATGCGGGGATTTGGCAAATCGGATCGGCCGTGGACGGGCTACCATTACGACCGGCTGGCAGATGATGTTCGGGGTGTTGTCGAAGCGCTTGGACTGCAAGATTTTACATTGGCAGGCCACTCTGTCGGTGGCGCGATTGCCACTCGGTACATGGGTCGTCATCACGGGTATGGCGTCTCCAAACTCGCCCTGATCGCAGCCGCAGCCCCCAGTGTCACGCAGCGTCCAGTTTTCCCCCACGGGTTGCCTGCCGAAGAGGTGAGCAAACTGATTCGGGCGACGTATGCAGACCGTCCCCAAATGCTGCAGGATTTCACCAACCTGTTCTTCTTCCAGAACCTGACGCAGCCGTTTGCCGATTGGTTTTTTCAACTAGGAGTCGAGGCAGCCGGTCATGCCACGGCGAAAGTTGCCACCTCCTTTCGGGATGAGAGCACATTTGCCGATCTCGGCAAAATAAACGTTCCCACTCTGATCATGCACGGGATTCATGACAAGATCTGTTTGCCTCAACTAGCCCTCGCCTTACATCGGGCGATTCGCAACTCTAAGCTTTTGTGGTTCCAATACAGCGGACATGGGCTGTTCTGGGAAGAGCGCAACAAGTTCAACGAGGAACTGGAGAAGTTTATCAACTAACAAACTGATCCGACCTGAAGCGGAGCCAATTTGCTTGGCTCCATTTTCTGAATTTTTACATCAATTATTAAATAGAAACTTGTTATTCAAAAGAAAATGTGATACATTAGATGTGGGTTTACAAATAAAAAGGAGGTATGTTAAATTGAAAAAGAAGATGGTACTGGCAGCGCTCGTTGGTGCAATGACTTTAGCAGGTGCAGGTTCTGTTTCGGCAGCTTCGGTCGATTTTGAGAAAACCGGAACAGGCGCAGAAGGCTATGTGGCAGCGGTTGAGAATACCGACCTTGTGACGATCCAAGACTGGGTCTACACTCGCGGCTACAGCAAAAGCTATCAAAACCTCTACGGCATCACCGTAGCCACTCAAACCACGAACACGCAGTGGCGCGCGAACGATGCGAAGACACAAAACCTCGCATCCGGTTCGCTGTGGCAGGATAACTGGGCGACGATCGCCTATGGCTACAAGGATGAAACCAACGCTTGGAACTATTTCTATTCCAACGTTGGACAGGCCAAGCAATCGGTCAAGTTTGAATCGGGGATTCCGACTCCGTGGGGCCATGTAGGCGGATCTAACTTCACTTCGACGATCGTGACGAATGTCTCCCCCGATGGCTCGACCACTGCGTATTAATTCGCAACGGCAGCATCGATCCACGCTATTTTGAGAAAAGAGGGATATTTGTATGATCCGTATCCAGTCGCTGACAAAGCGATACGGTCAACATCTTGCGCTCGACCATTTGACCGTGTCGATTCAGCCAGGGGATTTGTACGGCCTGATCGGGCCCAACGGGTCCGGCAAGTCCACCACTTTGCGCATTCTTACTTCATTGATCCAAGCGGACAGCGGGACCGTACAGATTATGGGTCAACATCCTTCGAAAGTATTGGGGAAGATGGGGATACTCTTTGAGTATCCTCATCTCTATCCCTACTTGAGCGGATGGGACCACCTTGTGTTATGGGGAAGTACGAATCAGCGTCCGTCAAAATCGCAAGTCTCCGAAATCGCCGAGCGAATCGGTCTGCAGGCGAGCATTCGGCGCCCGGTGAAAAAGTATTCGCTCGGCATGAAACAGCGACTTTTGATCGGGGCGATCCTGTTGCGCAACCCGCAAGTCTATTTGCTCGATGAGCCGACCACCGGTCTCGACCAGGAGGCCATTCATTATTTGCATCACCTGCTGAAGGAAGAGGCGGCGCGAAACAAGACGGTGCTGATCACTTCGCACACACTTTCCGACCTGCAAGGTGTTGTGAACCGCATCGGCATTCTCGCGCGCGGCAAGCTGGTCGTCGATGAGCGCCTTGACAACCTGTTGCACGCAAAAGATCAGTACAGCATCACATTTGCCGCAGGAAAAATGGAACAGGCGATCAATTTTCTGCACCAACATCCGCACGTTCGCGTCTTAAAGCATACGGGGCTAACTGCGAACATCTATTTGGAACAAATGGAGATGGAAGCTTTGCTTCAGGCACTCTACCAAGTCCAACTCATCCCAATCGAATTCAAACGCCATTCATATACATTGGAAGACATCTACACTTTGCATACGGGAGGGTCAGCATGAACCTGATTCGCAATGAGCTGCTCAAACAGCGCAAGCATGTGTTCACCCTGCTTGGATTCGGCTTGCTGCTGCTCCTGATCGTCTATTCGTTCAGCTCGACGTTCGATCAGTATGCAACGACGCAAGAGAGATTTGATCAATTTGTTCAACAAGAAGAAGCAAAAGGCAATCATGTGGCACCTTTACAAGCGGACGATCCGCTGTTGTTGATGAAGGCGGTGCTCAGCACGGAGAATGCGCTCTCTTGGTCGATGCTCATCCTCTCCACATTGGGGCCGATCGTGGCCTGCATCATCGGTTCGCTGTTGATCGGGAACGAGTATCGATTTGGCACGGTGCGCTATCTGCTCACCCACGGTGCTTCGCGCACCAATGTGCTGCTGTCCAAAGTGGCGGTGCTGATGCTGATCTTGGGTGGCATGATCTTGTTGCTCTGCATCGCGGGCGTCGTGACGGTGATGGTGATCGACATGCTCTACGGAATGTCGTTCGCGATGCCTGCCGGACCGCTGATCCTCGAATTTCTCGTCACCTTCCTCGGCCTGTTCTTGTGGGGCTTGGTCGGCTTTTCGATCGCCTTGTTTTTCCGCAATCCGCTGCCAGGAGTGGCGCTCGGGATCGGTTGGCCAATCTTAGAGGCTGCTGTGCTCGATCGATTTGGGATCAGAGACATGCTGCCGCTGTGGAATCAAAAAGCGTTGCTCGCCCACACGTTTGAACGGCTTGGAACGGTTGGTCCGGCTGGATTCCCGGTGCTTCCAGAGTATCCTGATATCATGCAAGCGCTGCTGATCACTCTGGTTTACGTGGGAATTCTGATCGCCAGCAGCCAAGCGGTTTTTCAGAGACAACAGATTTCATAATCAAAGCTGCCGACCATCAAGATGCATGGTCGGCAGCTTTTTTTAAAATCCAGCATCGATGAGCGAAGTTTTTCATCGTCTCTCGTTATCAATCATCCTCTCGATTCTCTTGCTGATGCAATCGTCGAAGGATCGGGCTCAAGAGGCAACTGCTCCCCCAGATAAGAGGGCGCAATTGGGATCGTTCCTCGTCGCGGCTTGCTTGCCGGTCGTAACGACGAGCATTGGATCGACATAATCGACATAAAAAAATAGATCGCCTCATCGTTGGTAGCTTCGGCGATCAATTGCGCAGGTCGGTGGTTGTGACATGCGTTCTTTTTTATTGGTTTACCTGTTCGTCCACGCAAATAGCTGAATAAAACTATATAATACACTATCTTTTGTATGGTGGTGAAAGCGATTGAAAGCTAAAGGATCAAAAACGAAAGGCAGACAAGCGGGAACGAAGAAGAAAAATCAAAAACACAAGAAAGTTGATGCACAGCTCGTCCAGATGCGGTTTTTTCAACAGGCGACTCCCATGACACCTATCACTCCTCAATCGGTAGCACCTTCGATGCCAACAACACCCATTTCCCCACAATCTGTGTCACCATCTTTTCCAACAACGATTATAGGTGGAGTGCCATTTCCGATGGGCCCAAGTCCAGAAGAAACGGCTCGTCGAGCATTAGCCGAATCATTTCGTCCGACTTACCAAGGAGGTCCGCTGATTTTCTTTGGCCCGCAGCCAACTCTTCCACCGGTCAGGCAGATGAGCCCGCTCGAACAGATTTTTATGGTTCCCTTTTTGTTTGGACGACGGCCATTTACTGAGCGCCGCTAACGTTGGACAGGCTAATTCGTTCGACAGTTTTGCTCAATTTCGGATCTGCTACTTTCGCGATGCAAAATTGTCGAGAATACGCCGCTCCGCTTTACAGCACTTTCAAGCCGCTGATCGCTCTTAAAACGCAACGTGCGCCTGTCCTTCCCGCGACAGGCCTTTTTTGTGCTCAGATGGCTGCCCTCCCCTTGTCTACATCAACAGGAGCTTCACTCGGCGAAAACTCTCCCTCATGTAAGATGATCATTAGAGTTCACCGACTCCATTGATCACACCCAATTCCGTTCCAAGAACGAGCAGCTCATCATATGGATCACCAGCCAATCCCAATACATGAGCGAAGGCTGGCTCCGTTTTCATGCCCTGTTCTTTCAGTCGAATAATTTCCGCTTTGATCTGCGGATTGGTCATCAACAGATGATGTTCCACCAGCATGTGCAGATACGCATTCTGTTGTTCAACCGCTCTCGGTTGAGCAAATAATTCAAACTCGAAGCCACCATAATGAAAATTGGTCAGCACCGTGGGCATGTCCGACATCGTCAAGTCTCGTAGAACAAACCCATCCAGCTGCCCGTATCGCGATTTCACATCTTTGCTAAAACGATCAGGTTCATAAACTTCCAAGATGATGTCTAGGTCGGAGCCCTTGATATCGATCGCGATCGGGATGGTTCCACATAGAACTGGATTATATTTGCTCATGTCCTCCAAGATCCCTAATTGATGAATCACCTGGAAAGCACGACGCTGTACTTCATTTCCTGATTCTAAATAGTTGATCGTCCGAAAGATGAGTATCTCCCCCTTGAAACCGCACCCGCGTTTCCGCTGCTCTGTGCGCGCAAACTCGATGTCAACTCGGTAACAGACAAATTGTTTACTGTTCCTTTTTTATATTCCTCCACCACGATCTCTGCAACGATCGCCCGCTGTTCTGCTTCGCTCAGGGATGTGAATCTCGTCATATACTTGTACAATATCTCGCTCATCATGCTTTCCTTTCCCCTCGTCGAACTGCCTGTTCGTTCAGAGTCGTTCTGCTCTCTCCTCCCCACTTTACCACTTTTTTGCTGAGGTACACCGCAAAGGGAGCATTACACAAGCGCTCACCGATCAGCAGCGCTTCGATTTACACAAAAAAGCCACCCCTCTACAGGGATGGCTTTATCTGATTGCCTCGGTGGCATCGAACTTCAACTCCAAGTTGCGCAATAGAGCTACACTTCTTGTCCACTTCGAGATCAGAATTGAGACTGCACTTTCGCGACATCTTAACTATAGGCCAGCTCTTTTTCGTCCAGACCTAGCACCTGCGCAGTCGTTGCATGAATCTCTTGGAAAAGCTCTGGGTTGGCCACGAGCGACACGCCATACGACGGAATCATCTCTTTGATCTTCACTTCCCATTCCATCATCTCTTGTGGGAAGCATTTTTCCAGCACTTCAAGCATGACGTGGACGGCGGTAGAAGCACCTGGAGAAGCGCCGAGCAGAGCAGCGATCGAGCCGTCAGCTGCACTCACAACTTCTGTGCCAAACTGCAGCGTTCCTTTGCCGCCAGTCGCAGTATCTTTGATCACCTGCACGCGTTGGCCGGCTACCGCAATGCCCCAATCCGCGCTCTTCGCATTCGGAATGAACTCGCGCAATTCTTCCATGCGCTTCTCATGCGATAACAGAACTTGCTGGATCAGGTATTTGGTCAATGACAGCTCTTTTACGCCTGCTGCCAACATCGTGATGACATTGTTCGGTTTGACCGAACCGATCAGATCGAAATTCGAACCCGTTTTGAGAAACTTGGGTGAGAAGCCAGCAAACGGGCCGAACAGCAACGTTTTTTTGTTGTCGATATATCTCGTATCAAGATGCGGAACGGACATCGGCGGAGCGCCCACCTTCGCCTTCCCGTATACTTTTGCATGATGTTGCTCGACAACTTCTTGATTTTTACATACCAGAAAGAGTCCGCTTACCGGGAAACCGCCGATATGCTTCGACTCAGGAATGTTCGATTTTTGCAGCAGCGGCAGACTGCCACCACCTCCGCCGATAAAGACGAATTTTGCCGTGTGGTATTCGACTTGACCACTTTCGATGTTGCGCACTTTCACTTCCCATAATCCATCGCTCGTACGTTTAAGATCCTCAACGCTATGCTTGTAGTTAATCTCGACGTTCTTCGTCTTTAAATGGTCAAATAGCATACGGGTTAATGCACCGAAGTTGACATCTGTGCCGGAGTCGATTTTTGTGGCTGCGATCGGCTCATCCGATGTGCGGCCTTCCATGATCAGCGGAATCCATTCCTTCAGTGTTTCCGGGTCATCCGAATATTCCATTCCCTGAAACAGAGGGTTGCTTGCCAACGCCTCAAAACGCTTTTTCAAAAACGAAACGTTCTTTTCCCCTTGTACGAAGCTCATATGCGGGATCGGCATGATAAAGTCTTGCGGATTGCGAATCAGATTGCTGTTTACAAGGTACGACCAAAACTGTCGGGAGAGCTGAAACTGTTCATTCACTTTAATCGCCTTGCTGATATCGATCGATCCATCAGATTTTTCGGATGTATAGTTAAGCTCACACAGTGCAGAATGACCCGTCCCCGCATTATTCCACTCGTTCGAGCTTTCTTCACCTGCGTCTGCCAGTTTCTCAAACACTTTGATTTCCCACTCTGGCGCCAACTCTTTCAGTAAGGACCCCAAAGTCGCGCTCATGACCCCAGCACCGATGAGGATGATGTCTGTTTTTTTCTGTACCTTGCTCACGATAACCTCTCCTTTTCCCCTACATACGCATATACGCATAAAAGAGTAAGCACTCCTGCTTAGGTGTCTCAAAAAGCAAGGCGCTACTCGGCAACATTTCTTTTCTGACTCGATTATACCATACGCGAGTCTATTATAGAGTTTTATAGATTGTAACATCTTACATTATATGGAAAATATAAAATGTTTTTATTTCGTAAATAATCAGAAATTTATCCTCGCCGTTTGAGGAGCATACCCAAAGCTCGCTCCACCTCATCGGGGATGAAAGCCACCCGATAAAAAGGGCTCGCTGACGCAATCAGGTCAGGGAGCCCTTTTTATCGTTTAGACATAAGGAAAGTTACGGTCATACCTTTCTGGCAGTTCGATCGGTTCACCGCTCACTCATCTTTTGATTGATTTTAATCGATTGTACAGTAAGCAAGGGAAGCGCCCATTTTTGTCGAATTCCAATATGTTGAAGAAAGGTTCGCACATCTTCACACCACTATTTGCCGCAGGAGGCATCTATCATTATGGCTTTTACTATCAATAATCTGACAGATAACGACAATGCTGTGATCAAGCAACAACTTGGCGGTTTTACGGTCATCGAGTACAAAGAGGATCTGAGCAACTCCACGCTGGAGGATGCACAATCCAACTTCTACATGAGCAAGAGCAATATGCGCAATAAACAGCTGATGATCGAATTAGAAAACAGTGAAGTTATGATGAGAGCAGGGGCCATGCAGTATATGATTGGCAATATTGAGATGACCACAGGGGTAAAAGGTGTTGGCGGTTTCGTACGCAATCTGGTAACCAGTGCGGTAACTTCGACCAGTGCGATCAAGCCCCACTACAAAGGCACCGGTACGATTCTGCTGGAAACCACCTATCAATATCTCTGGCTGATCGATGTCGACAACGACCATATCGTCATCGAAGACGGCATGTTCCTCGCTTGCGATACGACGCTGGATATCTCAGTCACTGCGCGTAAGTCCCTTTCCTCAGCCGCACTCGGCGGAGAAGGTCTGTTCAATCTGAGTGCCAAAGGGAGAGGCATCCTGGCGGTGGAAGCGCCCATCCCTTCCGAAGAAGTTGTCATCGTGGAATTGCAGAATGATGTGCTGAAGGTCGACGGAAACTTTGCGATCATGTGGTCGCATTCACTGGACTTCACCGTCGAGCGTGCGGGGAAAACCTTGGTCGGATCTGCTGCTTCCGGCGAAGGGCTGGTCAACGTGTATCGGGGAACCGGCATGGTCTGGCTAGCACCGCACATGCAATCGCGTCCGATTCCAACTCTGTCATAACCGACCGACGTTCGTCTATGAAAATTCACTGAGCTTGCATCACCAAAGTGGGTGGATTCAACGTACGACTCACCGCTGAGGAACTTGGCGAACAAAAAAGCCGGAGCTTCGACGCTCCGGCTTTTTTCGTATCGAGCAAAGCTACATCGCTTCGTCACTTCGTTTCGAAGCGGACATGAAAAGTTACCTTCGTTCCTGAACCTAACGTACTTTCGATGTGCAGTCCCGTTCCGAAGTGCCGCTTTAATCGCTGATCCGTATTGATCAAGCCGACTCCCGACCCGCGATCCGCCTTTCGCTCCAAAATTCGCTGCAATTGCGCTTCGTCCATTCCGACCCCATCATCTTCGACCGTGATCTCCGCATGCGAGTGATGGACAGCGATCCGAATCAATATTTCTCCCCCGCGAGCGCGTTTCATAATGCCATGTCGTATCGCATTTTCCACCAACGGCTGAATCGAAAGAAAGGGGATTTTCAATTCCCCGCAGTCATCTACATCCCAAACCAACTGAAGGCGTTCTTCAAACCGAACCTTTTCGATATAGAGATAAGAGCGCACCAAGCTGAGCTCCTCTTCGATCGGCACAAGTCCATCCGTATCCTGAAACCTGAACTTGCTCCGCAAGAAATTGCTGAACTCCTCAAGCAGATCTCGCATCTTATCCAAATCGATGTCGCTCAAGGCAGCCACAGCATTTAGCGAATTGAATAAAAAGTGAGGTTGGATTTGCGCTTGCAGCCATGCAGCTTCTAATCGCAATTGTTCCCGAACGACCTGTTTGATCGTAGTGAGCGCCTCGATCCGCGATCTGATCTCCAACGCTTCCACCGGCTTAGTCACATAATCGTTTGCGCCTGCTGAAAAACCGCTTTGGATATCTTTCGGCTGGCTTCTGGCGGTCAGGAGCAAAACGGGAAGCTCGGTGAGTGCAAACCGCTCTCGTATCCTGCGGGTCAGCTCATAGCCAGACATCTGCGGCATCATAATATCGGAGATGACCAGATCCCATTCCTTCGTATCGAGCAGAGCCAACGCTTCTCTACCGCTCGTCACCATCGTCAGGTCATATTCGTCGGGCGGTAAGATAGCTTCAAGCACTTGAAGGTTGACCGGGTCATCATCAACGATCAACAAGAGCGGGAGATCACGATTCGTATCCAAGCGAGTCGACTGCTTCGCGATCGGTAGAATTTCCGCTTGCTCCAAACCGATTGCTGCTGCTGCCTGAATCGGCATCGATTGCAGCGCTGATGGTTCGACCGAGATCGGAACATGCGACTCTTCCTTCTCATTCACCCCCGCCAGCTCTAAGGAAAATGTAAACGTAGAGCCTTCTCCCAAAACGGAGGACACCGCTAACGTACCTCGATGAAGCTCGACCAGTTGCTTGCTGATGCTCAACCCGAGTCCAAAACCGCCTTCAATCATGGTCTCGCTCGGGCTGGCTTGCTCATACGGCCGGAAGAGGCGTGCCAGCATCTCCTCATCCATTCCGATCCCAGTATCCGCAATCGCCACATAAGCTCTTCCGTCCCTCGCAGTAGCTTGGATCGAAATAACTCCTTCATTCGTAAATTTCACAGCATTATGAAGCAGGTTGAAAACGATTTGAATCACCCGGTTCTCATCCGCAATCACCGGAGGAAAATCTTCCGGAATTTGATTGACGATTTGGACAGACTTCAACTCTGCGTTATATTGCAGCATATCGAGCACTCCGGTTACGATGGGCTGAATCGAGATGACTTTTTCCTGTAGACGCGGATTGCCTTCCCGTAGACTCATTCCATCAATCAGATCGTTCAAGATGAGCGTTAGCCGACGTCCGACTGTCAAAACAGTTTCAAGCTCTTTGATACTCCGATCCTGTAACAAATGCCCTTCCCGTTTTAGGACCGATTGTGACATGTTAAGCATGCTGTGGAGCGGGTTTTTGAACTCATGTGAAGTGTTGGCCAAAAACTGATCCTTGTGGTCATTCATTCTTTGCAATGTTGCAGCAATTTCCTTTGTGTTCGCATGCATTTTGAAATATTCCTTAAACCATACGGAGGCGATGCACCCCATCGAAATAATCAGATCAAACGGATAGTGGACAACACTCAGCCCGCTTTCCCGCCAGATCAACAGCCAAAGAGTATGGTGAACCAGCGCAAGTATCGAAAACAGAAGTAGCAGATGTTGTCGAATATCCTTGATCACTCGTTTAAAGACTGCGATCAGCGTGATCACGCCCGCTATGCTACCCAATAGGAAATACACCGGAAAGAGCGCTATCACCTGATGGGGAGCTAAAAACAACGTGATGCCAGCAATCCCTAGATTCATTGCGATATAAACTGGATAAATTCGGCGCCAATAAGGGAGCTCGCGATGGTTCATACACTCCAACAACGCATAGCTTCCGATCATGAAAGAGACATTGGCGAGTCGAAAATCCCAGTCACTGCCGATGTAGTACAAGTAGTGGAACAACTTCTCGTCACTGCTAAAGGCGGTGGAAATGGTCACACATAGTGTTAGCAACGAAAAATAAAGCAGCCGTTTTTCCTTGTTGCCTAACAAAAATAAAATCAGAGCATAGACAGAATGCGCAAGGAAAATAATGATCCCCAACAGCTGCATGGAAACGGACAGTTTCATCTGCTTTGCAATCGCTTCTTCTGAACCAAATTTAATCGATCGAATAATCCCACCGCTGCGACTGTCCACATAATTTGCCGCCTGAATCACCAGGTCGATCACGCCGTTTTCGTCTGCCATAAAGCTGGTTGAATAAGGCAGGTTCTTCGCCGTATATTCGTCCTTCGTCTTCCCCACCTGACCGGATCTAGCAAGCAGTCGGCCATTCACATATACTTCTGATGATGTCCGCACGCTTGGCAAGTGAATGCTATAATTTAGCTCCTTTTCCGGATCTACAACGATCCGCAGGCGATAGGATGCAAATCCGTATGGAGTGGACGCTTCCCCTTCGCCAGGCAACGTTTCGTTCCATCCGTTCGGAACCGAAATCAGCTCGGGCTCCCGCTCGCCTGACACTTGCTGCCGACTACGATCCAGCAACAATTGGGAAGGATAGAACTCCCACTCCCCATCCAGCAAGAGAATGCCCCGATCATCTGCATTCCACTCCCGCAAATCCAATTGCCCATTTTTTATGGAGATCTGGTTTTGATCAGGGAATAAATCCATCCACACAAAGCGCAGGCCGGATAGAGTGACCAATAACAACCCGATTAACAAGATAATATGGATCTTTCTCATTTGGAAACTTGGGCGGTCTTTTGCCAAGAAGTATCCCTCTCCTACTCCATTCTCTACTCTTGCACATGTATGTATTTGATCAAGCTCTTATACGCGATGACATTCAAACGAGAAAAAACGATCAAGATGTCCCTCTGGTTATTATACCTTCTTTGTTGGGAATTGTTATTCAAATCTATAATAAAAATGAGTGAATAGATTTACAAATTCAGATTATCCCTCGTCACTGCTTTATCACCGGTCGCAACGATCATGAGGCGTTAGATTGCTGGGCCGGCAGTTGCTTCCATTGACCGCTTCCCTCACTAAAGATGCGCTTATCGTACCAGCAAGTTTGAAGGGCACCCAGTCGGGGGCCTTTCGAACCGATGGTTGATGGCTGCGTAGAAAATGCAATACTTCAGCGTTGAGCCGCTCCTGAAACTGTTCCCGATCAAATCCAAGCGGGTCTTTCATGCACGGCAAAAAGCCTGCGCAATGCGAAGTGGCACAAGACGCAGGCTCTCCCTTTGGTATTTCTCCACTATTCTACACCCTTCAGCGACTCAATCATGTTTATCTTGGTTACCTTCCTTCTAAGAAGCAAGTTAGAGAGGATGGTGAGTAAGAAGGCCAGCAGAACAGATATCAACAGTACGGAAATATTTAGTTTATCCGGGATCTGTTGATGGGTACTGGATAGTGCCTTTACAACATTCGCATACATATAGCCGCTAATCGGTAAGGCTACAAGAACTGCAAATGCGGTTAGGATGATGTTTTCAAAAAATATCAGCCTGTTTATTTTATGCTTTTGATAGCCTAACACTTTAAGGGTCGCAAGCTCACGATTCCTTTCATAAATGTTTATGGAAGAAATCGTATAGATAGCGCCAAAGGAGAGTATGACCGCACAAATGATAAACATGATGAATATAAAGCTGTTCTGTTTCAAGATATACTGAGCCGATTTCTCTAGATCTGTCTTATCTGCGATAGCATCTACTTGCGGATCTTGTTCAAAGAAGTTGCGGATGCTGATAAGATCGGCCGAGCTATTTGCTTCAACTAATAGCGAGGTCGGACTGTACTCCAACCCAAAGCTCTTTAAATAATCGGGCGTGATGTAAAACGACGGATTCGAATACTGGGTAGATATCTCTAAGACTTTCATATCTACAGTCTTGTTTTTAAGCTCTGGTGCTTTAAACGCTATTTTGATGAGATCCCCTTCTGAAATGTGATATTTGTCGGCGTATGATTTCGGTACCAGCACACCATTACTTTCTAAAGATATCCGATTTTCATTTTTGTCAAAGAAATGAATGAGGTTGTTTTTCTTTTCAGTCACAACTAAAGACGCCTTTTCTGCTTCATTATCTTTTACGAATTCAACAGGAAAGGTGGATAAAAAGTAGCTGTTCTTAATACCGGCGGGTAGTTGAGAAGTATCCGAAGATGCTCCCATTCTATAATCTACCCTTAGATCATAGGTATACACATCTTCAATTTGGTTCGCTACTTTTTGCAAGGAAGTTTGAGTACCAAAAGCAGTTATCAACAAAACTGTGCTTACTACAACGCCTACCGAGCTGGCCAGAGCTTTTTGTTTGTTGAGGAATATATTTCTCAGAATGATCTTGTAACTGTAAGGAATCCGACTCCAAACACCTGGAATTCTTTCGATGAATATCTTTTTCATCGTTTTTGGCGGTTTCGGACGGATCGCCTGAGCCGCACGTTCCTTCAATATGGTTCTGCCGCTTAAGTAGCAGGATAGCATCCCAAACGCGCTGGAGATAATGATCGGAGGAATGATTGAATAAAGAGAAAGCGTGAATTGAATGCCTGGCAGCGAATAGGCCTTTGCATTCGACTCAGTTACGAATGGAACAAATACGAATGCGGCGATGGCACAGCCTAGGATTGAGCCGATAATACCGACCAGCACAGGGTATCCCATGTAGTGCAGCATGATGTTTCTGTTTTTCACACCCAAAGCCTTCATAATGCCTACTTGATTTCTTTGAGAATCTATCAACCTCGACATGGTAAGAAATAAGATGATCGCTTCGATCAAAAAGAGCACCAAAGGGATGACCTTACTCATCAGATCATTATTATGTATCGTGGCGTTTAGTTGGGAGTAGCTGAAAGTCCGCTCTTTGCTCACTTGGTTTAAGTAAGGAAGCTGTTTGGACTTTTCCTCAAATGACACGCCCAATTTCCCAATATCGTAACCATCTTTAGCATCGACCATGACCTCATTATAGGAAAAGCCATCTGCGATTTCAGAGATGGACTCTTCGCCAATATAAGCTACTCCGTAGGTTTTATGGTCTTGTATTTCGTTCTTTTTTGCATGTTCAACATTCTCGCCCAAGCCGCTAATCGTAAACTTCAAACTTTTATCATCTGTACGTATACTGATTTCATCGCCGACACGATATTGATGTTCTTTGGCATAATGGGAATCTAATAAGATTTCACCCTTTTTTGACGGAATGCTACCCTCAATCATAGTAGGCGTATTGATCTCATTGCCTACAGGGATCGAATGAATTTTCAACGTAGCTTTATAACCGTCAAAAGGCTGCGTGGCATCAAATGTATAGCGCCCTTCTAGTTTATTGATGCCTTCCACTTCACTCAAGCCAGCTATCTCTTGTCGGGAAATGTTGCTGTAATATACATTCAAGTCACTTAAATTATGTTCCTGAAAGTACGCCTTCGTATAAGCGCTAAGATTATCGCTCAAGGTGACCAGCCCCGTATAGAAAAAAGCTCCCACCGCGATCACCAACACAAAGGCCAAAAATTGCCCTGCAGATTGTTTGATATCTCTGAGTAATTTGATAAACAGTTTCATAATCACCACTCAATCCCTTCAACGCTTTGCTTGTCAGCATTAATCGTTATGCTTTCTATCTTTCCGCTCTTCACCTTAATAACTTTATCGGCCATAGGAGCGATGGCCGAATTATGTGTGACCAAGACGACGCACTTTTTCGTTTCCTTGTTCAAATCTTGAAGAAGCTTTAAGACAGACTTGCCTGTAACATAATCCAAAGCTCCGGTTGGTTCATCGCAGAGTAAGAGTAAAGGATTTTTGGCAACAGCTCTAGCGATAGCCACTCTTTGTTGCTCTCCTCCCGAGAGTTGAGAGGGGAAGTTCTGGATACGATTCGTCAGTCCAACTTTATCTAAAATGTCTTTAGCATCCAGATGGTTTTTACATACTTCGGTTGCAAACTCAACATTTTCAAGTGCGTTCAGATTCGGAATCAAGTTGTAGAATTGAAATACGAAGCCCACTTTCTCACCGCGATATTCGGTCAATTTTTTCTCGTTGAATTTTGTTATTTCTTGGCCATCGACAAACACTTGACCTGAGGTAGGCGTATCCATACCGCCAAGTATATTTAAAATCGTACTTTTGCCTGCACCGCTTGCACCCAAAATCACGACGAATTCTCCCTCTGATATGGAAAAATCAACACCATCCAGGGCCTTGATTTGCACTTCTCCTATTTGGTAATCTTTCGCCACTTCTTTGAACTCGATTAGATTTTTCATCGATCACATCTCCTTGTAACGCCCATCAGACAGGGTGGATTTTCTTCACTTCTTTTAAAGAACGATCAAGATCTGTGTGGCTATTATATCTTAATTTGCCGGATTTTGTCATTCAAATTTGTAATAAAAATGAGTTGGTAGCTTCACTAATTCAGATTATTATTCATCGCAACTTTATCACGGGTCGCAACGATCATGAAGCGTTAAATTGATGGGCCGGCAGTTGCTTCAATTGACCGCTTCCCTCACTAGGGATGCGCTTCTCCGCTTATCGTACCAGCAAGTTCGAAGGGCACCCAGTCGGGTGCCCTTCGATCAGATCGATGGTTGATGGCTGCGCAGGAAATGCAATACTTCAGCCTTGAGCCGCTGATGAAACTGTTCCCGATCAAATCCGGGCGGGTCTTGGGAGGGAGGAAATGACGGGGTGATCATCGATTTTGGAAATGGGCTTAGGAAAGAAAAGTGTCCTGCATTTTCGACCGTTGTGTACTGAATCTTATTCGGGTCAGCTACTCCCCCGATAATGATCTGTGCGTGAAAAGGAGGAGTGTACGGATCATTCTCCGCATCAAGCATGAGGATCGGGAGGTTAACCGCACGCAATGCCCCTTCAGCCCGAAACCAAACGGACGCCGGCGCCAATAGAACCAGAGACTTGATCCGGTGATCTGGCACTACCTCGATGATCCGGGATTGTCCATCTGATGACTCCTGCGGAAACGAGGTCGGTATGCCGCCTGCTGCTGCCAACGCGGTGTAGCCGCCCAAGGAATGCCCGATGACCGAAACGGCTTCAGGTATGATTTTACGGCTGAACCCCTCATGCTCAAAAAACCAATCGATCGCCAGGCGAAGATGCCTCGGTCTGTATTCGAGGTTCTGAACCGTCCCTTCCAGGCGATTGTCGTCTCGATTGTTGTACAGATGCTCGGGCATGCCGACGATAAAGCCGTTTCGCGCTAAATGCCGAGCAAGCGTCCGATACACAAGCGGAGAGCCACCCGTACCATGTGAAATGAGCACGAGAGGAAACTCCCCTTCCAAGAGTTCTGCGTCTCTAGCCACTTCCAGCACATAGGGCCCTAGTTGCTCTGCTTGTTCAGGCCTGTCTGTCGGATACATCACCCGCATGGAAAACGGAACTCCCAGCGAGGCGTCGAATAGTTGTACTTCAGAATATCCTGCATACACTTGCCGATTCCTTTCTGTCATTCAAGAAAGTCCTCCAATCCTCTTTGTGCTCGGGACGATCGCATCGGGATCTAGATGTCAAATTATGAATCCTCCTGCGGTGGCCCCTGATATCTATGATCATCGTGTGCAAATTCGGTCGGTTCCTTCGAATATTCCCTGATTATAGCAACCGTGTACTATAATTATACTGAAATGTGTCTTCTATTCTCGCAACGGCGTTCTACCACCCGATTTTGTCTGCGTATTACCAGTCCCTAAAAGCAATTGGGAAACATCATGTAACCGCCGTTGGCGGCGTGGCCGGCAGCTGTGCAATATCATATTTGCCGTCCTTAAGGAGAACAGTCAGCATCGGGCAACACCACCTAAAAAATTTACCATTGTGGGGGGAAAAATAATGATTGATTTTAACATCATTCTGTTTGACGATTTTGAAACGCTTGACGCTTTTGGCCCTGCCGAGATTATTGGAATTGTGCCCGAAATCTACAAGCTGGACTACTTTTCATTACATGGGAAAACCGTAACCAGTAGTCAAAATATCCGGGTAACTACCAAACCTTTTTCCGATATGAATCCAGAAGGCGTTTTACTGATACCAGGGGGTATGGGAACTAGAGCACTGGTAAATGACGCTGATTTCATCCATGAACTGAATACGATTGCTCATAAAGCTGCTTTTGTCTTAACCGTTTGTACTGGTTCTGCACTTCTCGCAAAAACTGGGATGCTTGACGGGCGACCTGCTACATCAAACAAAATGGCTTTCGAGTGGGTTCAATCTGTCAATACCAAAGTGGATTGGGTTAAACATGCCCGCTGGGTAGCTGACGGGAATTGTTACACCTCTTCCGGTGTTTCTGCGGGCATGGACATGACTTTAGGATTTGTCGGCGATATCCATGGCCAAGACATCGCGAAGAGAATTGCAGATGATATTGAATACATTTGGAACTCTAACAAAAATTTCGACCCTTTTGCCCTTTGACTTTAAATAGCAGTTCTTTCACCACTTCGGGCCAACATGGCCCGAAGTGTCAACGCTCATCATGGGCTACGGAGTGGCGGTCTTTGATGGCAACCAGCGCATGATCGATTATCTGCGCCATTCGAGGTATTTCTGCCGGACCACCCTTGCATACTCGCTAAAATATACCCTAAAAGAGGTATGGAGCAGAGGTCGGCGCTTCTTTACTATATGTAATGGAAGACTTTATCAGGAAGGGAACAGCAACCGATATGGGAAATGCACTTACCGCTTTTGCCTTGGCCTTTTTGATCGGAGCCATTTTTTACGGTATTTTGTGGTGGCAGGGTGACGGCATGGGCCTCAGATTTGCCAAATGGTACTTCATTATCCTCTTCGTTGTATCGATGATCGTCGGAATCGTCACCCTCATCACTGGCAACAGCATCTTCGAGTAAACTTAGCCCCTCTCCGAACAAATAACAAGAACGGCAAGAACGCCAAGGTGCTTCCCTGGCGTTCTTGCCGTTCTTGCCTTGCGCAAATCGGCGATTTACAAAGCGAGGAGCCCGCGATAGACTGATGCAAAGAAATATTTGACTCTACCTTAAACACAATCCCTCTTTTGTTAAGACATTGACTTACCTAGCCTGCTTGATGGACGGTGTGATCGATTTTATGCCAAATGCTGATATAAATCGCAGTGTGTACGATGTAGGAAGCGACACTCCCTTTGCGACGTTGCGGGAATGGTTGCTCAAGCGAACCGCCATGCCGCCGGAGCAATTCCTGCCTTTTGCCCGTGCACTGGCGGCCGCGCTTGCCGAGAGCTGCAACCGCGGCTTCCCTTTGCCGGAGTTGCAGCCAGATAAAATCGCCGTCGCTGTTGACGGCAGCGTTCGGCTGTTGCAGAGGGAGCAGCGCGACCCGCTGGGCGAAGCTACCTGGCCTTATTGCTCTCCTGAACGCACGGGGCGCATGCAGCGGCAGGAGGACGAGCGCAGCAGCCTGTATTCGTTAGGCGTTATTTTCTATGAAATGCTCGCGGGGTCGCCGCCGTTTGCGGCGGACGATCCGCTCGCTTGGATGTATATGCATCTGGCGCAAAGTCCGCCCCCGCTGCGCGGGCGGCTGCCCGATCTGCCGGAAGCGCTGGAGCAGGTCGTCCTGAAGCTGTTGGACAAAAATCCGGACAGGCGCTTCAAATCAGCAGAAAGCTTGCTGGCAGCGCTTGAAGATTGCGAGCAGGCCAATCCGGCCCAGCATGGGGCGCCCGGCTTCTACGGACGGGAATCTGAAGTCGCACAGCTGGAGCATGCGTTCCGCTCCGTCTGCCTCGGATCGTCCGAGGCCGTATACGTATGCGGAGAGGCTGGCGTTGGCAAATCGCGGTTAATCGAAGAGACGTTCCGCGACGGCAAGCTCGCCGATTCCTATTACTTCATCTCCGGCAAATTCGAGCAGCTCGCTTCCGGCGTGCCCTATGAGCCGATCGTCAAAGCGTTTCGCGGCTTAATACGCCGACTGCTCGGCGAATCGGAGGCAGCCTTCGAGGCGTGGCGTGAGAAGCTGACACGGACGATGGGAAGTGTAGCTGGCGTAGTCGCCGCGCTCATCCCTGAGACGCGTCTGCTGTTCGGAACGGATGCGGCAAGCGAAGAGGAACTGCCGACGGCAGAAGCGCGCAATCGGTTTCTCTACGCATTCCGCCGCTTTGTAGGAGCACTCGCGGCCAAGGAGCATCCGCTCGTGCTGTTCATCGACGATCTGCAGTGGGCAGATATGTCGTCGCTGCAGCTGCTCGACGCCTTGATCCGCGATCCGGAATGCCAATATTTGCTGCTCATCGGCGCCTATCGCCCGGAGCTCGGCGCTTCGATGCCGCTGCCCGGCTCTGGAGCGGAGGGAAGCGCATCGGAACAGACTGTCATGCGGTATATCCGGCTCGCCTCGCTGCCGCTGGAGACGCTCAACAGACTGGCAGCCGACACGCTCGGTGCGGCCGAGGTTCAGACGCTGCCGCTGAGCGCAGCATTGGTCGCCCGCACCGGCGGCAACCCGTTTCACTTCAAGCAGTTGCTGCTTCGACTGCGCGATGAACGGCGCTTGCAGTGGCAGCCGGACAGCAACATCTGGCAGTGGCAGATCGATTCCACCCTTGGCGACGATGCCGAATTCGAGGTCGTCGGCCTGCTGGATTACCGGCTAGGGCTGTTGCCACAGTCTGCTGTCGAGCTATTGAAGGCGGCTGCCTGCGTGGGCAGCTCGTTCAACCTCAAGCTTGTCGCCTCCGTCTGCAGACTTTCGGAGGAGCAAGGTCTGGCAGCCTGGCAGGCGATGGAAGCCGGAGGGCTGGTGCTCCGCCAGCCGGACGGAAGCGCCCACTTCGCCCATGACAGCATTCAGAAGCTGATCTATAACCGGATCGGCGAATCGGAGCGCTCGCACCTGCACCTGGCGATCGGGCGATCCATTTCCGCAGAAAGAACGAGCGAAGTCGGCGGAGACGAGAGGCTGTTCGAGCAAGCCTTGCACATGAACCGCGGAGCGGAACTGCTGAACAGCGACGAGGAACGGCTTGCGCTCGCGGAGCTGAATTTACAGGCTGGCAACCGCGCCTTGGCCACTTCTGCCTATGATGCTGCGCTCAGCTACTACAGTCGCGGCAGCTCCCTGCTCGAAGAGGGGCACTGGAACGACCGCTTCGATTTGTGCTTCGAGCTGAGCGTCCGTTTGGCAGAATGCACCTATCTGTGTGGACAGGGAGAAGATTCGCTGCGACAAGTCCATACCTTGCTGACGCGAGCGCGCAATCCGATCGAACGCAGCCGCGTGCAAATGATCCGCATTATGCAGCTCATCAATCAAGGCAAATATGCGGAAGGAACTGCGCTCGGCATGCAGAGTTTGTCCGAGTTCGGAATTCGCCTGTCCCCGAAGCCTGGCCCGCTGCGGTTGCTGGCCGAGAAGTGGAAAACGAACGCGATGCTGGCCCGCTCAGATGATCGACTGCACCAGCTGCCAGAGATGACCGATCCGCAGCTGATCGCCGCCCTAAACCAGATTGTGGCGATTGTGCCGTCCACCTTTTTTACCGACAAAAAAGTATTCTTCCTGCTGACGAGCAGGGCATTGCGGCTCTTGCTTCATGGTGGCCACTCTCCGCTTGCGGCTGTCGTCTTCTCCGCTTATGGCATGCTGGCTGAGACCGCTTGGCGCAAGCACGGGATGGCGATGCGGCTCGGTCGGTTGGGTGTAGCGCTCGCCGAAAGCGGCGGTCTGGCGTCGGTCAGCAGCATGGCGCTCACCATGCACAGCGCGGTCAACAGCATCTTCGCCGGAGACGCTCGCGAGACCGACCGCTACTTGCCCGAGGCGATGCGCCACGGCCTGAACGCCGGCGATTATATTTTTGCCAGCTTCGCCATGGGCGGCCATGTCAACTCCCTGTACACGCGCTGCTCGCTGCGCGAGATGGCGCGCGTCATCGCCGAGTACATGACGGTGCTTGAGACGACGAAGGATGAGTTCGTGCAGCAAAACTTCTATCTGTATCTGCAATGGATTGCTGCGCTTCAAGGGAAGACAGAATCGCCAGTTTCCTTCAACGACAGCCAGTTCTCAGAAGCGGCCTTCCTTGCTCGCATCGGGCGAGAGGAGACGGCCGCGACGACGCTCTATCAGTTCAGCACGTATAAAGCGCAGTTGTGCTACCTGCAGGGTCGTCATGATGAGGCTGCAGCATGGTGTCTCAGGGCAGCGGAGCATGAGCCGTATGCCACCCACCTCCCGCATCTGCCAGAATGCTGCTTCTACGAAGCGCTCGCTCTGATCGGCTCCCATCTCGCGGAGGGAGCCGGGCGTAGACGCGGCAAAGCTGCACGCATTCGGAAGCTGCTGCGCCGCTACCGCCAATTTGCGGCCGGCAGCGAGATCAACTTCCGCGCCCGCTGCACGCTGCTGCACGCCGCCTATGCCGAATCGCGCGGACGCGGCAAAGATGCTGAACGACTGTACGATGCAGCGCTCCGGGAAGCTTACGAATACGGCGATTTACGGGCGAAGGCGCTCGGCGGCGAGCTCGCCGGACAGTTCTATGAGCGGAACGGGCGGCCAGCGGCAGCGAGCCATTATCATCGAATCGCGCTGGAGGGTTATACAGAATGGGAGCTGCCCGGCAAGATCGAACTGCTCGCGACTAAGCTGAACGAGGCTCGTCGGGGCGAGCAACTGCGGCAGGGCAAGCCAGACGATTCGCCAAGAGCAGAGCTTTCCGCGGGAGACGCGGGGGCTGCGCGGCAGGTGCTGCGTGAAGCCGAGCTGGAAGCTGAGCTGACCGCCATTCTGCGCGCGACCCGCGTCATCACCGGACGCGACAATGCTGACACCATGCTCGCTGAACTGTTGACGATCATGATGACCTATGCTGGAGCCAGCACGGGCGCCCTGCTGGCGGCAGGCGGAGAAGATCTGCGCATTCAGGTCTACGCCGAGCCGAATCAAGCGGCCGTCGCCGCCGAGCGCGCGCTGCAAGGAAGTCCGCTGCTGCCCGAGGGCATCGTCCGCTATGTGTATCGCACACAAGAAACGGTTGCCTACAACGGGGAGTCGGACAGCTGGCTCGCGCGCAATCCCTACGTGGCGTTGCATCGCCCGCAGTCCATGCTATGCCTGCCGGTCAAGATTCACGGCACGCTGCTCGGCGTGCTCTATCTGGAGAACCGCCTCGCATCCGGCGTGCTCGATGCAGCGCAAACTGGCGTACTGCTGTCGATGGCCTCGCAGGGCCTGATGATGTGCGTGCTGCGGCAGTCCCCGGACGGTGAGCCTTTCGCCGAGGAGGATGCGCCGCAGGTGCAAGGCGATGTCATCGAGGAGCCGCTGACGGAGCGCGAGTTGGAAGTGCTCGCTCTGCTAGCTGCTGGGCTTTCCAACAAAGAAATAGCCGACCGCCTGATCATCGCGGTCGGCACAGTCAAAGTGCACGTCAAGCATATATTCGCGAAGCTCAAGGTCAACCGCCGCACGAAAGCGATCATGCAGGCGAAGGAACTGAAGCTGCTCGACTGATGGAGGAAGGGGGTCACTCTATGGGTGACCCCCTTCAAACTTCCCCGGTTTCAGATCGACTACATCCTGCATGCAGGATAACTCATCAGTCGGAATGTACCTGTGCCCTTTCGACTTCGCCGCTGAGGTAGCGGAGCGCCTCATACGTTTGCGAAGCGGAACGGATGGCGCCAGCAGCCCAGTGGGAGGCAGGCACGTCAGACCAAGCCTGACCGCCGTCCGGCAAGGACGGACGCCCGAGCACGCGGTTCAATATGGTGACCGCTTCGGCCCGCGTCACGCTCTGGTCGGGGCGGAAACTGCCGTCCTCGTAGCCGATCATCCATCCCCGGCGTTCAGAGGTAGCAATCGCTGCGGCAGCCCAATGGGATGCCGCGTCCGGGAAGCGGGGCTGACCGGATGCTTGCACTTGGCGCCACCGCACGAGCACTGTGGCCAGCTCGGCTCGCGTCAACGGGTCGTTCGGGCTGAACAGCCCGTCAGGTCGACCGCCCATCCAACCCGCAGCAGACGCCTGCGCGATCGCGTCTGCCGCCCAATGCGTTTGCGGCACATCGCGGAACGCCGCCGCACTGCTGTCGCCGGTGCGAGCACCTCCGTCCGCCGCCGTTAGCTTGGCAAGCAGAGCGGCCAGCTCGGCGCGCGTTACCGACCGGTCAGGGCCGAAGCTGTCGACGGTGTAGCCGCTGACATAGCGCTCGAATAAGGCTTTGATCGGCTCAGCCTGAAGCACCGCAGCTCGGCCGGAAGCGTCGGAGTGCACCGCGATGCCTGTCGCGCGGCCTTGCAAGTCGTAGCGAATCGTACCGGGCACGATCGATTTCGAGCCGTCACCGTTGACGATTAAGACCGCGAGCTTGCGCAGGGCGGCAGAATCGATTCCTTCAGGCAATGGCAGCACTAGCCAAGCGGCTTCGACCGCCCCGCCGGTGACGTTTGCCGTGACTTCGGCTGGAACGCCGACGAGCTTCACCTGCAACTCGCCCGCACCTGCCGCCTTGGCGTCGCTCAGCGTCTTCTCAGCGTCCTTCGGCTGGCGCAAGGCTCCCAATTCTACGACCAGCTCGTCGCCCGTTACGGCCAAAGTTCCGGTCGGCAATTCATAAGCGACAGCGCCGATGTCCAGCGTCAGCCGGATGTTATGCGCCGACAGTTGGGACAGCGCCTGCGCCGAGAGCCGGAGCTTGACGGCGTCCACCTGCGGAGCATACTCGCCGATCAGTCCGATTCGCAGCTCGTTCTCCCGGCTCGTCTGCGCGAGTGCGACGATCGCCGAGGCATCTTCCAGCTGCAGCTCTTTCATCATCCGACCGTCAGGGCTCTGGCTGGCAGTTTCGTTCAGCACCGCCGGAGCAGGCTTGCCGTTCAGCCACGCGGTAAATGCGGCAGACGATGATCCTCCGCTCGACGGCAGGCCTTCGCGAGTCGCTTTGATCGTATAAATCTTCTGCACGGATGGAAGATGTGCGGATACGACAATTCGAATCGTATTGACGCCGAAATTCAGCGGGATCGAAGCCGTTTCCCCGCGGACGAGCGCTTTGCCGTTTACGGTGACTGTGGCGTCCTCGTCCTCCGCAGCAGCTTCCAGCGTCATCGAGCTTACCTTCGTCCCCACTTTAAGCTCATAATTTTGCTGCTCGGGATCGAAGGTGGGAGAGAACGCCAGCTCTTCCTCGCCGACCCAAGCCACGAGCGAGAGAAGCGAGGCATTCGTGCGCCTGATATTGTCGATCTCGATCGTCTCAAGCGCTTCGTTGCCGGCAGCATCGCGGACATAGACGGTGTACGTACCGTTCACCTCCGCATCGAACTTCTTGTCTGCCTGAATATCCTCGCTCAACCCTTCGCGGAAGTAACCGATCGACCGTTCTCCCTCCGACCAAAGGAGGTCGGAAATCGAATTCCCCGCTCCCTGGGCCGCCGCTTGAACAGATACGGTCACTTTTCCGCCAACCGGCTGGGTCGTCTCCGGGATAAGCACAAGCGTCGGCGCGTCTCGGAAAATGTTCGCCACGGTCAGCTGTCTGATCGTTTCATTGCCAGCCTGATCAATGGCGATCACCGTATACGTGCCATTCATCTCAACAGTAAATTCACCGTCTTCCACCTCGCTGGACGGCCACGGAAAGTCCGGAATGGGAGCCGCTGACGCCCAGCGGACGCTCTCCATGCCGCTGCCGGTGTCCGCCGCATTCACGGCGATGGTCACGCTGGCTTTCGTTGGCGCGGTCGTGCTCGGTGTCAGCGTTAAAGTTGGCGCCTCGCGGTCGATATTGGAGATGTTGATGAACGAGATTGCCACATTGCCAGCCTCATCCCGTGCGTACACCGAGTAAAGGCCGTTCTCACTCGCTTCAAACTCCTCCGTCAAAAGCGCATTTTTGCCTCCGCCGTCCGCAAAGAAGGCGACATCTCGCTCGCCCTTGGCCCAGCGCAGCGCGACCAGCGAAATGCCAACCTCCTCCCCGGCGGAATGCGCTTCGATGCCAACCGTTACCGGCTCGTTTGTCGGGAAGCTCGGAAAAGGCGTCAGCGCAATCGACGGAGCCTGGCGCAGAAGATTCGACACGGTGATTGTCGCCAGCGCTTCGTTGCCGGCCGTATCTTCAACATAGGCAGTGTAAGTCCCGTTTGCGGCCACGAAAAATTCAGTCGTGAACGAAGTGCCGTTGCCTGATTGAAAATAGGCGGCATCCCTCGTGCCCTCCGCCCAGAGACGCTTGCCGATCGCGACATTGTCGGACGCCTCTGCCGTCACCACGACATCTGTATTCGTCGGTGCGGTCGTGCTCGGCGAAAGCGTCAGCGTCGGCGCTTCGCGGTCGATGTTGGCAACCGTCACCGGCATCAGGGTTACCTTGCCGATGCGGTCGCGAGCGTACACGGTGTAGATTCCGTTTGTGCTCGCCGTGAAGCTGTCGGTGAACGCAGTTCCTTCCGCCAAAAAGTAGGAGGCGTCTTGTGCGCCTTCCGCCCATTTGATTTGCTCCACGCCGCTTCCCGCATCGCTCGCCGTGACCTGTACGGTCACGTTCTGATTCGTCGCTCCGGCGGGCGATAGCGTATAAGAAAGAGTGGGAGCCATTTTGTCGTGGATGAGAGACGTGCTGTCTGTCGTCGTCGAAAGAACCGGCCCTGGCGCCCCTGCTAGGGAGTAGAATTCTGCCGACACCGGAATAGGCCCTTCCTCGACGTTATAATCGAACAGATAAAGGCTGCCCTGCCACGTGGTGCCGCCTCCCTCGGCGAACATGGTGCGGCCGGCAATCTTCAGGATCGGCTCCATGATCGGTCGGTCGGTTATGAGAGTGACCGTTAGGGAATCGCCAGGCTTGGCGTATTGAGAATTCCCACCGTCCGAAGAGATCGAAAAAGACACGACGGACGGAGTCGGTCGGTTCAGGTTGTAGGTCGTAAATTGAACGTTGCTAATCTCCACCCAGGCCGTATGGAAGGAGACGAGCGTCGCCCACAAGGCGTTCGGTGGAATTTCGGTCGCGGTTGTCGCGGTCAGCACATCGGACCCGTTCATCGAGTACTGGAAGACAGTATTCTGGATCGGGTCGCCCGGGGTACCGTCTATTTCGAAAGAGGAAATCGTGGCCCAGGTGGCCGTTGACGGGATACTCATTGGGTCGGACGTTTGCTGGATTTTACCATTTTGGCTGTATGTGTAACTTTCTGCGGTGCTGTTACGCATCCAGCCTTCCTCGTAAAAATTGGAAGGCGTAGCCCAATCTGCCGCAGCCGGCGGTAGGTCAAATGTTTGATGAACCGTGCCGTTAACGCTGTATACATAGTGAGTGACTTTTCCGGCATAGGTCGTATTGAACAGCATTTCGAAGTCGGTCATCAGTTTGCCTTGGAAAGCAGCCGCGCTGGCTGGCTGAACGGTTGCCGCCGTTGTCAGGGCTGCGAACAGCGGCAGCAGCAACACGACGACTGCCAGCAAGGATTGGATCCTGCGTTTTTTCATCGGACTATTCCTTTCGTCTGTAAAATCATCTCGTGCGAAATCGGAGCGAATGCCTGAGCAGAGAAAAAGGGAGCATCGCTCAAACCGTTCACCTCCCTCTCCGTTGTATTCAACGCTGTTAGCGTAAAGCGCGCACACCCAAAAGACCATACTCCCTTCGGGGTATTTTGACACGCTTCACCTCGCAGCCGCGTCAAAATAGACTCAGCAGGAAAAGAGTCGGAGCGTCGCCCTCCTTTGCAAGCCCCGCAGCAAAAGGCAATCTTCAGGGCGCTATTCGTAGCAGATTCACCTGCAACTTGTAACAACATCATGAGGGGCTGTCTCAAAAGGTCATACATTGACCTGAGACAGCCCCTCTCTGTTGGGACACGGTATATGAAGTGTTGAATTTGAGCAGCCGCAGCAACTCAATGTCCAATCAGGACTCCCCTACGCCGCAGATTTAGACTGGATCAAGGCATCAAGCGGTGAGCAGGTATTCGCTCAACCAGAGGTTCGTTTCACTTGGCAAGAGGCGTTGAAGTTCGCTGTTCCTGCGCAGTGCACACTCATGCTTACAAATACCGCGCCGTGACGGAACGCTCACACTTCACAAGTTCGGCGGGCGGCCCTTCGAAGAGAATCTCCCCGCCGCCGGTGCCGCCATCTGGGCCCAAATCGATGATCCAGTCGCTCTTGCGGATCACGTCCAGATTGTGTTCAATGACGATCACAGTGTTTCCTTTCGCCACCAGTTGATCGATGATGCGCAAGATGGTGGCAACATCAGACATGTGCAACCCGGTGGTCGGTTCATCAAGAATGTAGATGTTGCCTTTCTTGTTCAATTCCTTACCCAGCTTCAGCCGCTGGCATTCCCCGCCGGAAAGCGTGCTCAGTGGCTGCCCCAAGGTCAGATAGTCAAGGCCGACCGTTGCCAGGCTCTTCAACTTGCTCCGAATGTCCTTCGCTTCGAAAAACTCCAAAGCTTCCGCAACGGTCATCTCCATCACATCTACAATGTTTTTCCCCTTGTACAGATACCCGAGCACATCCCGTTTAAAGCGGGTGCCGTCGCACTCACTGCAGACCATCTCCACCTTATCCATAAAGGACATGTTGAGCTCCACGATTCCCGTGCCTTTGCACGTTTCACAGCCGCCCTCCGAGTTCGAACTAAACAGCCCGCCCTCCACATCGTTTGCACTGGCAAACGCTTTGCGGATCGAGTTCATGATGTCCGAGTACGTGGCCGGATTGGAGCGTATGTTGGCGTGTACCGAGCTTTGGTCGATGCGAACCGCTTCCGGAAAATCTTTAGCAAACACTTCGTTGACCAGCGTGCTTTTGCCGGAGCCTGCCACTCCTGTCACCACGGTGAACACACCTTGGGGAACGCGAAGGCTGACATTTTTCAGATTGTGCAGGCTGCTTGTGCTGCTTTCGAAAAACTTGTCCACCGGCCGTGGATCTGCATTGATGGCGGTGTCGCGTGTTAAATAGTTGGCGGTGAGCGTATCGGAAGACAACAACCCCTGATAACTGCCGCTGTACATGATCTGCCCGCCGCCGGAGCCCGCTTTCGGCCCGACGTCAATGATGTGGTCGGCAACTTGAATCACATCGGGGTCATGCTCCACCACCAGCACGGTGTTGCCTCTGTCCCGCAGTTTGACCAGCATTTCATTCAATCGATACACATCCCGCGGGTGCAGGCCTGTGCTCGGTTCATCGAAGATGTACATCAAGCCGGTTAAGCTGCTGGACAGATGCTTCACCATCTTGACCCGCTGCGATTCGCCGCCAGATAACGTCGTCGTTTCCCGAGACAGGCTCATGTAGCCCAACCCGATCTCACACAGATTTCTCAGCCGTTCCACAATGCCATCCACGACCGGTTTCGCCATCGGATGATCTACTTGCATCACCACATCGATCAGCTCATCCAATTGCATGTCGGTCATATCAGCAATGGAGTAGCCCAAGATCTTGGATGTCAACGCCTTCTCGTTATAGCGCTTACCATGGCAAGCTGGGCAGGTGACAGTCGTGGTGAACTGATTCAGGATTTTGGCGCCCGCTTTCGAGGTGTCTTTGTCCGTTTTCACGTTCAAGCGCATGAATCTGACCGCAATGCCCTCGTATGTGGCGTTCAAATCGCTGTCCTGATACGTGACCACCACTTTTTGCGGCTCCGCATCCATCAGCTGCTCCAGCTCTGCTTCTGTATAGTCTTTTATCTTTTTCTCAATGTCGAAGAAACCTGACTCCGCATACATCTTCCACAGCCACGTCCCCGGCGCAAAGCCTGGCAACAAGATGGCGCCTTCACGCAGCGATTTTTCCCGATCCAGTGCAGAATCTACATTGAGCGTGATGGTTCGGCCAATCCCCTCGCATTTGGGGCACATGCCGCTGGGATCATTAAAGGAAAAGGCGTTGCTGTACCCGACCTGCGGTTCGCCAAAACGTGAAAACAGCAACCGGAACAGCGCATTGATGTCTGTTATAGTCCCCAGCGTAGAGCGAGCATTCCCGCCCAGCCGTTTTTGGTCGACCACAATCGCCGTGGACAGGTTGCTGATCTCATCCGCTTCCGGCCGGCTGTACCGCGGCAAAAACGTTCGTACATAGCTGCTGTACGTTTCATTTAACTGTCGCCCTGCTTCCTGAGCGATCGTATCAAACACGATGGAGGACTTACCCGATCCAGAAACCCCGGTAAAAATCGTGATTTTGCCTTTGGGAATCTGCACGCTGACGTTCTTCAGATTGTTTACCCTCGCGTTCATGATTTCGATAAATTCCTGTTTCATCTGATAGCCTCCTCTTCGTCTCTCATTCCCGCAGACATCAATTATCCCAATTGGCAGCTCCAACATGCAAGGAGTTTTTTGCGGAAAGTTTCTATGTATTCAATTATTAACCACGATCAGTGCAAAATAGCATGATGCATGAAATAATTTCTTGCTCGTGCTTGGTGGGCAGTCATTGGGAGGTCTGGCAGTTCGTATTGATCATGTTGGCCCAACATCGATTTTTCTCGATCTGAGGATGTACGCCGGGTACCGGATAGGCATGTGAAAACGCACTCTTACATAGGGTGAAGGAATGGGGAGTCATCTGAAAGGAGCTGTAGAAAATGGCGGGAATGTGCTTTGAGGACGGCGCCCTCTTTGAACTCCGATTTTGGCTGCAGATTTTTGGCGATCATGCGAGGTTTATTCGGGATGGGCTTGCCTCAGGGGAAGCGGCGGAAATATCCGTTGCGCAGCAGTTTATTCAGGCATTTGACAAGTTGTTGGATACCGCGCGGCGGAACCTGGATGGCGAGAGCATCGCAACCTTGCTTCAATCTGTCAATCCTTGGACTTCACAATTGCGTAGCTATAAGCTTCATTTGCTGCGACGGTCTCTAACAGGGGATATCTCCATCCATTTGTCCCAGACGTTTTTGAATCATATGGTCAATGAAATCGAGGAAGCGATGCGTGTTTTTGCGGCGCTGACAAGCGTCCGACTACCTCCTTCGGGACCAGCGGTTCATCAGCATTTGCTTTGGCTTCAAGACGCAGTCGGCCACGCGGGCATCTTGTCTGGCCAATTCGATCTGGTCGAGCAGAGCTGGAAAAACAAGAGCGAGGAATTCGAGCGCTATTTTCAAAACTATTATCTGAAAGCGATCGAGCTTGCCGGATATATGCGTACTGGCTTGACCGATTTCCCCGCTTTGCGAAGGTTCAATCGGGAAGCCAATTCTGTGATGCTTCTTTTTATGAAATTTCTGTCCGAAGTGCAGGAGCTTACAGCTGGAAAGGAATTACTGGGCACGATAGCACAGCTGATGCCCGATCATATGTATCGTGAAGAGTGCTATTACTTGACCAAACTCTCTCAAGCTGCTGCAGGTGTGCCCCACCTTGATTGCGATCCTGCCAAACCTAGAGCTGGGAACTGATCTTGCCTATCTGTTCTTTTCTGAGCATTAGACAGCCTTGGAGGTCTGCTTCATGTGCTTTGCCCCAACTCCCTTGCTCGGTCGAGCCCAGATGATGAAGTAGTTAGGTTACACAGTTCAAAAGAATCCTTTCCCAATTTTGGAAAAGGAACTTCTCATTTCAAGCCTTCATAACAGAGATTTTCATTTTTCTCCATTACTGACTGTAGCGTTCAGCAGATATGCAGGTTGTTTCTTACAGCACTTTTAAATAGATCTTTCGAATGCTAGCTTTCTCCTCAGCTTCACAAATCTCTGCAAGCTTGCTCCGAAAAGCATCATTCGCGTATTTAGGTAAACTGTAGATTTGCGTAAGCGCATAAGCTGCACTCCAACGTACCACCGTGCCGCTATCTTGAGTATTCTCCAACAAGCGCTCGATCGTAGTTTCAAGATCTTCCGCGAAGAGATGGGCGATATTTCCAATGACTTTGGCCGATTCCCATTTAAGACGCGATGCCTTTGCTCCCAGATGGTCAGTGGCGAATTTGAACAAATCCGAATTTGCCACTTCAGGCTTGTTGCTCGTGGCATATTCAAATGCTTCCATGCATGTCGCTTTCAAAGGTTCCTTCGCTGTGTTCGCAAACTGAATAACGTCCAGAACAGCCAATTCCCCGTCTAATATAGTAGCAGCAAGCGCTTCCGTTTTTTCTTTTGGTTTGATGTCTTTTCTTTTTATCAATTCGTTTAGATTCATGATACCCTCCTCAAATGATCGATCTACGGCTGAACTCAGTTGTCACCCCTCCGGCGCCTTGCGAACTCCAAGTATACCTCTTCCAACGTCGGAATCCTCTCCGCAGGAATGTTCGCGTCCCGACCATTCCTAAGCGCCTCGTGCAGCATGGCCGTTTTCCACTGCTGCGGCGATTTCGGCCCGGACACGGCTCCATCCACCATGAAAAGCACCTGATCGACCCAATCCTCGATCTCCGAATACATATGACCGACCAGCAGGATGATGCAGCCGTTCGCATGTTTGTGCAGGAGATCCATCACATTGGCTCTCTCTTCTAAATCCAGCCCTTCCAAAGGCTCATCCAGAAGCAGCAAATGCGGATCGCTCAGCATCGCTTGAGCGATCGACAATCTTCTTCTTTGCCCGGTGGATAACGATTTGATGCGGCTTTTCCCGAATCGGGCAAGGCCAAAGTCGGTCAGCACCTCAGCGACCCTGTCCGGAATCAGGCGGGGCGAGATCAGCCTCATTTCCGCCGCATAAGTCAAAAAATGTTCTGCCTTCATCTCCTCGTAAAAGGCAAACTGCTGAGATACATAGCCGAGCCGTTCCCGAAACCGTTTGCCCCCCAGCTGTCGATCCTGCAGCGTAAACCGAATGTCACCTTTGCCGAATGTCCGGATGCCGGCGATGCATTCGAGCATCGTCGTTTTGCCGCATCCATTGGGGCCGAATAAAGCGTTGATTCCCGGCGACAAGGAAAATTCCGCACCTTCGAACACCCAAGGAGCAGCCAACGAATGGCGGAACGCCGCCTTGCACACATCAAGCCGGATCATATCGCCCATTCTCCCCCTTCCCACCGTATCGGATTGTCCAGCAAGCGACGAAGATGAGCATCGCCGTCATCGCGAATGCGATGATGCGGCTGCTTCCCCAATATGCATAGCCGGTGTCGCTCATGAAGTAAAACGGTCCGAGCAAGTCCCTTAATGCTAATTGCGCCGCCCATACCGCGAGCGACAAACCAGCTCCAATCCGCGGCCCGAAACGGACGATGGCAGCAAATGCGAGTGCGGTGCAAAAGCATAAAGGCGCCAACCAACCGATGATAAATGCGAACAACGGGCCGGTCTGACCGGTCAGCGATAAGAGGACGCTGGCCGCCAAAGCCAGTATCATGTCATACAGAACGATGATGCCCAGCCGTCCCAACATCATCTCGACCGGAGAGACCGGGAAAGTCGCCTCCAGCTTGGACATCGGCGTGCCATACGACCTCAGCGCATAGAAGACGCCGATTCCGGCTACAAATGTCGATACGAAGACGAAACTATTGATACCGCTGCGCCCGATAAGCGGCATTGCGAGCGCGCCGATCATCATGATGACAGCCGATACGATCCAAAACGACTTGGAAAACAGCCGAACTTGCGGCGCGAGAAAGCGAATGAGCGCGACCCATAGCGGCGCGCTTCCCGGCTCCGCATGCGGTAGACGGTCGGCAAATCTCAACCGCTCCGGCTCGGCCACAAGCGGAGTCAAGCGGGCGAGAAGCGCCTTCGTCTGTTCATCAGACGGACCCTCCACCCGATATCGCTCTAAGCCGCGTGTGGTTCCCTCGAACGCTTCTTGGCACCACTCCTCCGCATCGCCCTTGTCCGCTTCTTCGCGAAAAATCGGCTCCAGTTCCCGCCATATGTCTTGAGTCCGTTCACCTGGGGGAATGCGCCTTTCCATGCGGCTCCACCTCCTCCGTCTTCAGTATCTTAGCCATCTTTTTAAACGTCTTATATAACTTCGTCTTGATCGATCCTAGCGGCTGCTCCAAGATTTCGGCAATTTCGTCCAGCTTGAGCTCGTGATAAAACCTGAGAACGATCACTTCCCGCTCATCGTCGGCCAACCTGCCGAGTGCGCGAATCACCGCTTCCCGTTCCCACTGTCGCTCCAATATGGACGAAACTGTGTCGCCGGCAGAATGAAGGGACATTTTATCGGCTCCGCTTAACGCTTCCTTGCGATAAGCTGACGACTTCCAAACGTCCTTGCACAGATTGGTGGCAATGCGGTAGATCCATGGGCGAAACCGGCTCGGCAGGCGTCCTGTCCTCACGGTCTTGCACACGCGGATAAAGCATTCCTGGCATAAGTCTTCTGCGAGCGATCTGTCGTTCAGCATGCGCTGCAAATATTCGTAAATCGGTTTATGATAGCGGTACACAAGCGCCTCCAAGCTGGCCTCGCACCCAGTCGCGATCTGGCTCAACAACTCCTCGTCGGAAATCATCAGCATCCCTCCTTTCTTTCGGCTCATTTTTATGGCTCTTATTTGCCGAGACTGTCCGTATCGGCTTGCCGTTTCGACCGCAACCGCTTTTGAAGCATATAGGCGCCGACTCCGATCGGGGTGTAAGCCGTAAATGCCAAGATTCGTTGCAGCAGCCCCCTGATCATCGATTTGTCGATTTCCACCATTCCGCTCATGACCGGAATCATCGCCACAAACAACAAGATATTGCCGACAAAGTATCCTTTCAATAGCCGCGAATCGCTTTGCTTCCACAATGCGATGGCAAAAATAATCGGCAGCAGGAACGTGCCGACCCCCAAAATCCCTCCGCCATGTCGTGGGTCGGGACTTGGAAATATGCCCGATAATAGAGTGCCGAGTCCAGCTGAACAAACGGCTAGCGACACGATCCATGCCAAATATGGGCGGGTTCCAAGGCGAAGGAACGCACGCAAAAAACCTAAAGCAGCAATCAGGGTCACGACTCCGAGCAAAATAATTGCCACATTGACCGGCATCGGATAGACAGCATGATTGGAGCCGAGATCGCTTGCAGTATTCCTTATGAAGCTATAACCCGGGTAAAACGGCGCGGCGATGACGGGGATACCGAAATAAAGAATCGGGATCATCAGACCGAAGCGAAGCATAGCTTCCGTACCGCTCCACGCCTTCTTCGAATGCGGGGCAGTTTCGCCGCCGTTCTGCCACGGAGATAAGAGACCTCTTTTCTCATTCATTCCACGCAGCCTCCTTCCGCCCCTTTCTTTTACGGGGTCAAGCTGTTTAAAAATACGATAAAATCCTTATCGACATCATGTTCATTTCCTTCATACCGACGCGCGTACTCGTATAGCTGTCGGATCGCCTCGGGAAACCGCGCTCTTCCGAACGCTTCATACACTTTGTTCAGCGCCAAGTAAACCGGATGCGGTGCACCGTTCCACTGATGCCTGCTCGGGATGAACAAAGGTTCGTCCCGCCCGGTATCGTCATGCCCGATCGATTGCGATATCGCTTCTGTCATATATCCAGCCAGTTTAGACTGGGGGACAGACATGATGCTTGCATCAAGAACCGTTGCCCGCAAAAGATCCTCGTCAAAATAAGCCAAGCCGTTATAGGTCATCGAAGCAGGGTGGTTCGGGTAAGATAAATAGTTGAAGCCATTGCTGTCGATCGGTTTAAGAAATTCCCCCTTGATCGGCGGCGATCTGTATAGCAGTTGGTTGTTGATCGATTCGTTTTGCACCTTGCCCGGATAATCGGCGCGGACAAAATGGATGCGGCTCGGATAATAAGCATCCGGATTGAGCATCTTCGCTATTTGGGACAGCTCCGTATAATGGGCAAGCAGGTTGCTGGCAATGCTCTTCGCACGGTCCGGAGGAATTTGATTCGATAAGACGATCGAAACTGTGGCCAGATGATTCGACTCGCTCCACTCGGTCATATTCCCGCCAATGAGGTTGAAGCTGCGAACGCCCGACGCATCAAATACGACACGCTGTCTCCCATCCGCCGCTTGGGATTTCGTCCTCTCCCCGTTCGCGATCAGCTGCAGCTGCTCACCCGCTTCAACCTCCACATGAAAATCTGCAGGCTGCCGGTAAGGCTCGCTCTCTCGAACAGCTTCATCCACAATGGGACTTGATGGTCTTTCGTCGAAGCGCACTTGCTCCAGTTCGGCCAGCCTGTCAGTTCCCGGGTAAGGATACCATCCGTAATATCCCGGCAAGAACAGCTGATCCGCATCGACAAAAACTCTTCGCTCCCAATGGGCATCAAGCGAATCGTCGATTCCTCCAGACCCTTGCGGATCATACCAATCATTGATCGTACCCGCATATTTCATCGTGGTTTCCACGACCGTGCGAGGCTGAACAGGCCGAGCCGGGACGACCCATACGACATCCTCTCCGGGCTCCCACTCGAAAGCTGCTAGCATCCCGTCGACCTTGATCTCTTCGATTTGGAAATGATGTCTGAGCGACAGCGGAAAGCGCTCCATCGGCTCCTGACCCTCATGCTGCAATTGGATTGCGCTCTGCACTTCCATGCGGTGCTTTTCCCCGATAGTTACCTTCAAATCGTATTTTCGTGCTGTCAACATGGCGTACTTCTTGCCCAGAAGGAGCATGTTCTTATGCTGCTGCGTCAGTGGGTTCGCGTTCGGATCCGCTTCTTCGCCTGCCAGAAACCGTTCGACAGCAATTCGATTGATCTCCGAAGGATTTTCTTGGAGCAGCTGTCTGTAAAAGGTGAAACTCTCCTTGGACGATTCGGTACGCTCCGTCCAGATGGACGCATAGCCAAGTGCGCTCATAACCATTGTGACGACGGTGGCAGCAGCAGTCGAGCACAGGACTGTATTCCGGCTCTTTTCCTTTCTCTTTCTCTTCGCGCTGTACACGATTCCTCCGAATATGAGGACGATCAGCGCGATATGGAACAAACGGAGAAGCCCGTATGCCGCAGCGTCTGTAAAGCCCCATAGTTCCGAATAAAAGCCCAGCTGGGTCAAGTCGGATAAACCAATATCGGCCAAATAGGTCCACTGTGCCGGCATCCATTCGAGCAAAACAACTTTAGTCAAAAACAAAACACCCGCGACCATCGCCACGCTGTACAAATAAACGATGCGGTTGCGGGTCCAAGTGCCGATCCAATAACCGAGCAAGATCGTAAAGGTCGTCGGAATGATGAATGAGCTGAGCATATATAGCCCCGTTGCCATCGCGGAAAACGCCATTCCCGCATGCCAAGCATGGTAGGCGTAAAAGCACGCGGGCAGCAGGGAAAACGCGCCCAGCGGAATGATCAAGGCGAGCAGTCTGGCCGAAATCAATTGTGCGGAACGATAGGGCAAAGCACCTTGTATCAGAAGAGTCTTCACCGCCGTTTCCCTTCGCGCCACCGATACGGCCATAAGCGGTGCCAGCAGAAACAGAAACCACATGAACTTGTATGAACTTGAGATGGTATACCACCCAATATCGTCCGCATACGCGTTATTGATCAGAGAGATTGCAAAAGCCCCACCTGTCACGACCAGCAGGATCAAGCCGAACCATCCTCGGAACATCAGCTTCCATTCGACGACAGCATATTTCCAAGTCGCAATCATGTCAGCTGCACCTCCGGCTTCATGACATCCAGATACGCATCTTCCAATCCGCTTGCCGCCAGCTCCGCCCCTGCAAAGGGTTTCGCTCCGTCACCTGACAGCACGCGTATTTCCCGACCGTATGCCGTCTTCCGGGAAGAGAGCACTTTCATGCGCGTTTTAATCGCATCAAACTGAGACTCTTCGACCATCCCCGTCCATACCCTGTCCTTCACCCGTTCAAGCAGCTGTGCTTGTGTGCCCTGGTAGACGACTCTGCCGTCCTTCATCAGGGCAAGCTGACTGCAGCTGTTGCCGATATCGGCTGCGATGTGAGTCGACAAGATGACAATGCGATCTTTGCCCATCTGATCGAGCCGCTTGCGAAAGCGAATTCGCTCCTCCAGATCGAGTCCTGCCGTCGGTTCGTCGACGATAATCAGTTTCGGAGATCCGATCATCGCCTGAGCGATTCCGATCCGCTGCTTCATGCCGCCAGAATAGCTTCCCATCAGCTTCTTCGCTCGATCGGTCATATTCACTTGTTCCAGCAGCGAAGCAACCGCCTCTTTTCGCTGGCGCGAATTCGTGATTCCTTTCATCAGCGCCACATAATCGAGATACTCGTATCCGGATAAGTTGCCGTATAAACCGAACTCTTGCGGCAAGTACCCGAGCATCGCTCGAATCGCCTGATCGTCCCGCCCCAGCTTGCAATCGCCGATCTCCACGCTGCCTTCCTTGGCCGGCAGCAAGGTGGCGAGAATTTGCATGAGCGTCGTTTTCCCCGCCCCATTCGGACCAAGCAAGCCGAAAATGCCCGTTTGTATCGTCAAGGTGACCCCGCTTAGCGCAGGCGTGGCACCGTATGTTTTCCCCAAGTTGGTGATCTGAATTTGCACAGGCTGCCCCCTCTCCCAAAAGTAACCCGCTTGCTCGGTGCTCGCGCGCGTTGAGCATGCTTCGGCTAGTATAACGAGCATGCAGCGAAAAAGATTTGGTACGGCAGCATTTTTTTGAAACATTTTTATTCGCTGGCAAACATCGATGAAATTGCCAATTGCGAAGCTTTCGCGCGAAAACGGCAAGCTTACACCGAAAAGACCATCCTTTGCGGGATGGCCTTACACTACAAAAATCTCGAAATGAGAATAGTGCAGAATCGGTCAACGCTCATTTTTTCAAAACCGATTCCCAAACTTCGCTTTATAAGGGCAAAACCACTCCTACTCAATCAGATCTAACCCTCGCTCATGAATAGCTCAGATGTTTGAGATGGCAGATCAATAATTTTTTTTATACATATACGCATAAAACATAATTTGTTTTATCGATATGGTGGACGTAATATAGCACCCGTAACCAAAGTTCAAAGTATCGGAGGCAAAATAGATGGGAAAACAAATCTTACTGGCTGTCACCAATCATACAGATCTGCAGGAAGGCAAAAAGACAGGAATCTGGCTATCAGAATTCGCGGAAGCTTATCTGGCTTTCCAAGAAAACGGCTATGCGATCACAGTGGCAAGCCCAAAGGGAGGAACTGGCCCGATTGACCCAGGCAGCGTTGACGACCAAACACCGCCAGAAATCTTGGACGCTGCCAAGCATCTGGAAAACACCAAAAAGCTGGATGATGTAACGGCAGAAGAATTCGAGGGGATTTTCCTGCCTGGCGGTCATGGCACGATGTTCGATCTGCCAGAAAACCAAAAGCTCCAGCGATTGCTTCGTGAATTTTACGAGCAGGAAAAATTGTCGCCGCTGTTTGCCATGGTCTCGTTGGCGCGACTTTGTCCAACGGACAGCCGCTGGTCGCAGGCAAGCGCGTGAACGCATTCACTGACAGAGAAGAAGCAGCGACGGGCTTAGGCCCTTACCTGCCATTCCTCTTGGAGAGCAAAATCCGTGATCTGGGTGCTATTTTTGTTGCGGCGCCAAACTGGAACACACATGTAGAAGTCGACGGCAACCTGATTACCGGACAAAATCCTCAATCTACGCTCGCTGTCACAAAAGCAGTAGTAAGCAAACTAGGCGATTAATACACGTGAGGCTGATCGACGAAAAATATCAGCCTCCTTCCATAATCATCTTTTATACAAAAGGAGGGCTACTCACTACTATGATCACGGAAAATACGGCCCATCACTCTGAACAAGAAAATGCCACTCGCAAAGGATCGACTCTCGCCTTGTTCGCGCTCACACTCGGGGCGTTTGCTATCGGGATGACAGAATTCATCATTATGGGGTTGCTCCCTGAAGTGGCAACCAGTCTGAAGGTCTCGATCCCGATGGCCGGCTTCCTCATTACGGGATATGCACTGGGAGTTGCGATCGGTGCTCCCTTCATCACGCTGGCTACCCACAGAATGCCGCGCAAAGCACTTTTGCTATTTCTGATGATTCTATTTATCGCAGGAAATGGGCTTGCCGCTCTCGCACCGAATTATACGGTGCTGATGCTGGCTCGCATCTTGGCAGCACTTACCCACGGATCGTTCTTCGGAGTTGGCTCGGTCATTGCCTCAGAGCTGGTTCCCAAGGAAAAGCGCGCCGGTGCCATCGCCATCATGTTTACCGGGCTGACACTGGCTAATATTTTGGGTGTGCCGTTTGGAACATTTCTGGGACAAGCGTACGGCTGGCGCTCTACTTTCTGGGCGATCACGCTGATTGGGATCATTGCGCTGATCGGGATTTTCATGCTCGTCCCGAAGGTCGCCAACGCAACATCTAGCCTGCGAAAAGAGCTCGGGGTGCTCAAACGCCCAGCGGTTCATATCGCGCTGTTGATGACCGTATTCGGGTTTGGTGGTGTATTTACAGCTTTTACGTACATTTCGCCAATCCTGGTGGATATCACGGGCTTCTCACCTGGCTCTGTTTCCTACATCCTCGTCCTATTCGGCTTGGGAATTACCATCGGGAATATTTACGGCGGAAAATTGGCAGACCGCAGCCTGTTCCCCTCCCTGCTTGGGATACTTTTCGTGTTGGCGATCGTGCTTGCCGTATTTAGTTTCACAGATCAAAATAAGCTCCTCACCTTGATCACCGTATTCGTATTGGGAGTCGCAGCATTTGGCACCGTTCCCGGTCTGCAGCTCCACATGCTGAACACAGCCAAAGAAGCACCCACACTCGCCTCGACATTGAACATCGCTGCCTTTAATCTGGGCAATGCACTCGGTGCCTTTATCGGGGGGATCGTCATTGATGCGGGCTTTGCAGGAGGGCTCCCTGCCGTGCCATGGGTCGCTTCGCTTGTGACGGTCATCGGAATTTTGTTTACAATATGGGGAGCACAACACCAGAAACGTCTCAGTTAAGAAAGGATCGCGAGCATGGTGGACTTTGAATGGTACCGAAGCTTTATTAGCATCTACAAGCATAGCTCCGTATCGGAAGCTGCCAGGACGAGGATGATGACCCAACCAGCCATGAGCCAGCATTTGGCTTCCCTGGAAGCAGAGGTGGGGGAGCCTTTGTTTACACGAGCTCCCCGGAAAATGATTCCGACGGAGAGAGGAAAAGCGCTCTATACACAGGTGGCTCCACTCATCGAAGCTTTGGAGGAAACCTCGCAAACCCTCAAGACGAACGCGATCTCTTCTTTGCCCGTACTTCGAATTGGGTCTGCGCATGAGTTTTTCCGGGAACATATCGCTCCGCATATTGGCAGCTACCAGATGCGCGTCATCGCCTATCTCGGTGTCGCTTCCAAGCTACTTGACTGGCTGCTTGAAGAAAAGGTAGACATCATCGTCATGTCTAAAAAGCTCACTGCCCCTGGAATCGAATATATCCCGTACATGCAGGAAAAGTTTGCGTTGGTGGCGCCTCCTGATTACGTTGAACCAACATTTGACGATAAGGGGTCATTTGAAGCGTGGCTTTGCTCCCAACTGGCGTACCAGATGAAAAACCGGAATTCGCCTCATCTAAAGACATTGATCGAAGCACTGAAAAAATCAGTTTGAATATACACTTCTTCCAAGTTGGAAAGAGGCTGTCATCCTATGCTGGATCACAGCCTCTTTCTTTAAAGTACCGGTCGAGCGTAAGGTGTGCGTCATCGTTGTTCGAATGCAAGCTTCAATCCAAATCCAATAGGAGCCGCTCCCGTAATTCGATCCATCCAATTTGGGGCATTTTTACTTTGAAGCCACTTCGCAAGATCGACTTGAACGAAAAGAAAATAGACTTGGCACACGAACTCACCAAGCCTACTGTAAAGGAAATATCTTTTGATCGAGTGCAATAGGTTTTGTCTACCCGTAGCCTTGACCTTGGTCGTGACCATCGTGAAGCATCTCGTAGACAACCAAAATAAAAAGAAATAGATCGCCCTTGAGTTGGCAGCTCAGCGATCTATTTCGTCTTGCAAATCCATATTGAGCCGACACCCTTGATGGGTATCCGTTGTGCAACGACCGTAGGTGTTCATAGCACCTATGGTCATTTTTTATCCTATGCATTGCTTGTAGTCTTATTCTAACACACCATCTGCACTTGCTTCAAATCGCGCTTCCCTTACTATGATACAGCTCTCCTCACTCAGCAAGTCTTATAGCGCGGCAGTCTACTGGAAATCAAGGCGCATCACGACCCGACGCTCGGTGGGTCTGGTCACCTCGCGGAACCCGGCTGCGGCAAAGGCATTGCGGCTGCCGACGTGAAGCTCCCCCCACGCGATCTCCTTTCCAGGTTCGGTGATCATCGGGTACCCCTCTACAGCGCGGGCCCCCCGCCGCCGAGCGAATTCGACTGCAGCGCGCGTGAGCTCATAGGTGAGTCCGCGCCGACGATAGCCATTGCGAATGACGAAACAGGTGATAGCCCAAACGCCATCGTCGTTCTTGTCCTCGTTCCGTCCCGCCCACGGAACCCGGCTGCTCAACAGCTTATTGTAGGCAGTCCGAGGCTCAATCGCACACCACCCGACGGGCTGATGGTCGAGGTATGCGACGAGGCCGCTGGTTGTGCTCGACTCTGGGTTCCCGCAGTGGGTCTCGGCGCGAAGCAGGAAGGCGCGTTCGTCGTCATCTACCTGTTTCCACTTCGAGTTCGGGATCTTGTACCGCTGGCAATAGCACTGGGCAGCGTGGCACCGGGCAGAGCCTAGTACAACGTCTAAGTCCTCCCATGACGCCTCGTTCGCGGGCACAACAGAGATGTGACCACCTATTGTCGACATTGAGACCGCCCCCTTGTCTTCGGAAATTGCCTTTCGAATTCTTTCGTGGTCATCTGCCTGTACCTTCACACATCCAATCATGGAAGGAGGTGAGGTCGGTAGTATGACAGAATATCAGACGCTTATTCTAATGATATCGTCCATATTTATTTTTGAGCATCCAGTACAAATAAGGATGCGTCATGATTCATGAATATTTTACTTCCAGTATAGATAGTTTTGGATTGGATATCTCTAAAACCTATTTTGCTCATAAGCTCGGTAAGGATTTCTTGATCGAATCCATTATGAACCTTATCTGAGGCTATGTTTTCATTTTTATCAAAATCTACGATCAGCAAATGTCCTCCTGCATCTAGGACATCATATAACCTTGATAAAACTAATTCAGTATCTTGAATATGGAGTAGAACCTGAGCCATGAAAATGTAGTCAGCACGTAAATCCGGTCGACTTTCCTTTTCGAAGTCAAAACATAATGTATCTGCGTTCTGGATCTTAAAGTCGGAGATTTTTTGCTTTATCTGATGAATCATGTTTTGCGATGTATCCAGAAAAAGCATAGATTTGAAATCATTCAATAAGTTCATTCCAACAAGACCAGTTCCGCACCCAAAATCAATCGCGCTCTTCCTGTCTGCGTCAACTAAATATTCACGAATGGCATCTGATGCTACCTTGGCAATTTGGATTCTTTCAGAAGTGTCATATCGATTCGCCATCATTTCAAAGATGTCGTTATTTCCCACGATTACCCCTCCAAGTCTGTTAGAATCTAAATCCCCAAAATAACTCCCCAACTTAGATGTTTCGTCGCGGTGACACGACTTTCTCCAAAAACCTAAATGATCAACTTGTTTGTTTTCGAACCAGCAATACACAGCACTCCACTTGGTCACCGTATCGTTCTACGTGCTACATGCAAGTCAGCCGCCCCAAGAGCCTGATTTTTTTGTACTGTCAGGCGGAGAGCATCCTTCTATTCCCAGACCTTCATCTTACCACAGCTTGCTCCGTATTCGTCTCGTCTGTCCTCACGTTGTAGCTATGACTTATACTGCCAGCAACATAGTAATACCGAGTATGCTCACAACAGAACCCCTCTTTTCTTCAGGCGCCATTTTGAAAATCAAAGTGATGCCGATCGAGGACACCATGCAGTCGCCTATACCCTGTATCATCCGAAATAATATTTTTCACTGAAAAGGACCTATTCAAAAAAATCGCGTCCTCCAAGGGAGAACGCGATAGGAAGCAGCCTGACTCTGTGTTTCAACATCGTCATTTACGCTTTCGGGCGACCACCGCCAAACGACCGTCGTCGGTCGAATACTCGCACGTGGAAAGCACAAGAAGCTTGTCGCCATACCTGGCTGTCACGCCCGTGTCGTAAAGAGCGAGTTTCTTGATGTTCTGAACATACGAATCGAACTCGGCAGGCGTGCTTACCGTCCCAATCTGGTAGTATTTAAAAACGTCGTCCGATTTGCGATAAACTTTGGACAGAATAACGGCAACTATCTCATACTCTTCCTTTTCGTAAAGCGTACTGAACTGGAACTTAGCATGCTCCTGATAAAAGCTTTCTTTCTTGTACTTCAACAGATCTGTAAACATCGAGCCGCTGTTCATGTGATGTCCATGAATCAGCAAGATGTCCGAACTGTTGATCCGGCTGTCAGCATCCAAAAAGGGGAGGCCGCTTGTGTTTTCCTGTTTATCAAAATCGTGATTGAGATAGAACTGCGCATCCTGTGAGTTCTGCATAATCGGGTAACTGATTCGGGTGCCGCCCATCTTCAGCCAACCGACAATGTCCGGGTTTCTCTCGTAAAGCTCGCGAAATTCGGGAAGCATGCCCGGCTCATGCGCCGGGATCAAAGAGGAGGGGAGTGCATCCCCTCCGCCTTTGGCCGACTCTTTCTCCCAAACTTTCGTCAGCTCTTCAATTTTCTGTTGCTCAGCATAATCCCGCAGGAGAGTTCTCGCAACAGTGACGAGAGAAAATACCAACAGAAGAGAGGAAACGGCGATAAGAAATTTTTTAGTTTTACTCAATTCCTTACCGCCCCTCCAGTTATTAGATGTGCTTTTTCTTTTTGCCACCGCGTAGACAGAGTCCGATCGTAATCAAGGACATCAGCGCCAAAGCCATATAGAAAATGGGCGATACGCCGCTTTCCCCTGTTTTCGGAACATTGTCCAGATCGCTGTCGGTTCCGGGCTTACCGGGGTTAGGCCCGGGATTCCCAGGTTCTGGCTTGACAGGGTCAGGCCTTGGATTGCCGGGATCAGTTCCGGGATCAGTTCCGGGATCAGTTCCGGGATCAGTTCCGGGATCGGTTCCAGGATCAGTTCCAGGATCAGTTCCGGGATCGGTTCCAGGATCAGTTCCAGGATCAGTTCCGGGATCAGTTCCGGGATCAGTTCCAGGATCAGTTCCAGGATCGGTTCCGGGATCGGTCCCAGGATCGGTTCCGCCGCCATTGCCACCAGAACTTACCGGCCTCAGCTGTACATCGTAGCGTACGATGTCGCTTCCGACCGAGATCGTTGGGCTCGTATGCGTCTCATACCCGGCTTTCGTTACAACCAGATAGTAATCTGTGTCCGGGAACACCATGTAAGCATATGCACCGTTTGCGTCGCTGTTCTGACTTGGGCTGGCGTTATCGTTCGGCGCAAAGCCCGGAATCGCAGGCAGCGTCACTTTCGTGCCCGGCACGATGCCGTTCGCCCTGTTCTTCGGCGTATCGGCATAGTATAGCGTCACTTTGGCGCCTTCGATCGTTTTGCCGGTCTTTGCGTCCGTAATGATGCCATACGGGTCGACGAGCTCCTGAGAAATATTCAATTCCCCGTTCGCCTTCACGTCCAGCTCCGCGTCTGGAATGAGCGTCAGTTCTTTGCCCGGCTCAACTTCGTAACGCACTTCCATCTTGTAGCTCCCCGCAGATAGACCATCCACAGAGAATGCGCCGTTCGGTTGCAAGCCGAATGCTTTCGGAGCCCCGTTCTCATCCACAACATATTGGCCGTTCGCATCCCGCAAATAAATGCGCATCTTGCCGGCGAGCGCGCTGTCCAGCAGCGAAGACTGCCCTTTAGGCTGCTTCAGAAGCACGACGCCTACAGCCGTAATGTTCGCCGGTATCAGCTGTCCGCCCTTCACATTGCTGTCAACTTCCGCTTTTTGCGTGAAAGTGATCGACTCGTCAGCGCCATTGATTTTGATCTTTTTCGTGAAGCTGATCGTATAGTCGCCACCATACTCCACCGGGAGGAAGTACACGCCATTCGCATCGGTCGTGATCGTGTGCTTCTCGCCATTCGTATCGTTGGTGATGACAACGGTCGCATTCGGAATCACTTCGCCCGTCGTGTTGTCGCGCAGCACCCCGGTGATTGCCGCCGGAACGGCGGTTACCTTCGTAGTGGCGGTCAATTTGCCTTCCGTCAGACTGTCCACCTTAGCCGTGATGAGGTGCTCCTCAGGCGTCGTGGTTTCCAGCTTTGGCGGTGTATAAGGGATGACCGCTCTTCCTTGTGCATCGGTCTTGGCCGTGACTTCCGATTGATCCGGCAGGACGAAGACGATCTCTTGGTTCGCAACCGGCTTGCCTTCATAATCGGTCAACGTTGCTGTCAACTGCGTAGGCGTCAAACCATTGCCGGGAACGAACTCTGGATCTGCCGTCAGCGTCAGATTGCCGGGGAGATACTTCGCATTGACGAAGCGGGCTTCGGCAATCTGCTTCTCCATGATCGTGCCGCTATGCGTCCGATTCACCGGGTCGGCGGTGTAATTCTCGCCCGAATAATCGGTTTGGACGACGATATAACTGTCTCCGCTCGGAATGCCTTCAATGGCGACAGTTTCCCCGTGCTTCAGGGTGATCTTACCGTCAGACTTGATCGTTCCCTGCGTGCCGTCCGACTTCGTGTAGGGATACGCAGCACCTGCAGCGGCGTCAGGGAATTTGACCGTAAACTCAAATTCCTTCTTCTTGTCCGCCCCGCTGCCTTCCACCATCTGCCCGATCAGCAGGCCGCCGTACACCATCCGCGTGTTGACGATCTCCGCTTTATGGTCGCCACCATCGACAATGGTGCCGGTCGTTTGCCGATCCGGCCAATTCGTCGTGTAGCCGTCGCGCGAATAATCGGCCTCGGTGACGGTGTAGGTCGTATCCAGAGGAATCCCATCGATGACGGCAGTTTCCCCATGCTTGAGGGAGATCTTGCCGCCAGACTTGATCGTTCCATTCGTACCGTCCGACTTCGTGTAGACGTACTCTCCGCTTGCACCCGCGCCTTCGAAGGTGACGGTGAACTCAAACGACTTGTTCTTGTCCCCACCATTGCCCGCGACCGTCTGCCCGATCGTCAGCTTGCCGGGAAGGTGCTTGGTGTTGACGAACTTCGCTTCGACCGTTTCCTTCGCCACGATGCTTCCGGTACGCGTCAGGTCGGCCGGATTCGTAACGTAGCCATCGTCTGTGTAATCCTTCTGGACGATGGTGTAGGTGATGCCATCCGGGAGATTGAAGATGATGGCCTCGCCGCCTTTCAGCATAACAGTTCCGCCGCTGGCCACAGTTCCGCTTTTGGAGCCGGAATAAGCATAGGACTTGCCGGTGCTGAAGGTAACCGTATACTCAAATGCCTTGTTCGGGTCCGCACCTTTCCCCTCAATCGCCGTGTCCAGCTTCAAATCGCCGGGCACCCACACCGGGGTTGGCACTTCCAGCGGTTTTTTGTCGGTTACCTCCACCCCGTCCACCCAGATCGGATTAAAAGGAGTGGATGCCACACGCACCTGATAAACCGTCGTGGTCGGCAGATAGGTGGTCGGGTCGATATAGGTTTGCTTGAGCACGTAAAGCCCCGCTTTGACAAACATGCTAAGTTTGCCGTCTGCACCTGTGGTTCCGACTTTGACCTCGGTTACGCCGTCGGGCTCATACAGCGTGAATGTAACGCCACCCAGCGGCTTGCCGTCCGGATCGACTTTGAGTAGATCCAGCTTGCCTTGGGTTTCCGCGCTGCCGCCCACGTCACTGTTGTCGACCGCGTGTTCGCTTTTGGCGCCGATGTTAGTCAAGGTGTCATCGCCCATCAGCTTGATCTCGTTGCCAGCCTTCCCGCCGCTGGGCACTTTGGTGACCTCAGTCTGATAGACAATCTGGTAGAACTGATTTGGATCTGCCATGCGGAAGATCAGTCGGGTCGCGCCGCCTTCCGTGACAGTTTCGACCTTGACCTCGCTGTTCGGGTCGTACATGTTCAGCGCGTCGCCGTCCCTCGTCAGCACACCGCTGGGGGTCAGCTTGGCTCGATATACTGCCATGTCAGGGCGTCGCAGCGAGAGGTTCCCGTTTTCGTCCTTGCGCAGCGCCAGCCCCTCGCCAAGGGTGTCCTGCAGATAGACGTCGTCCTTCATCTCGAAGGGCGGGGTGTAATTCACCGTCCACTCCAGCACGCCGGGGTTCGGCTTGGTTACCGATTTGCCCAGCGACTTCATCGGGACGATGACCTTGCGGCTGGCTTTGACTGCGGTAGGCTCATCCCCCCATTTGATGTTCAGCTCGGCGTTGTTATTCATCTCATGCTTTGTTTTGCCGGTTTCAAAGTATTGACGTAGGGTCTCCTCGGTGGGTCTCGCCTTGACCAGAATGACATAGGGACTTTCCAGCTTGGTAAAGGAAAAGGTGCCTATGTTCCCTGCGGAGGAGAAATTCACCAGATCACTTGGGTCGGAAATAAGCGTCGTAGCGCTAACAGTCGCTCCATAGTCTGCCCGGTTTCCGTTGTAAATCGCAAAATCCTGCCCCTCCGCATAGGGCACAAACTCCCAGCCCTCGGGCAGGGTATCGACGAGATTGATGTCGCTGGCAACGTGATTGCCGCCATTCTTTGCCATCTCCTCGGTCTTCAGGCCGTTCATATTGACCGACAGCCGGAAGGTCACCGTCTTGGTCACCTGATCAAAGGCCGCCAGTGTATATGCTTCATTACCGTCGTTCCGAATGTAGTGGTTGACAGAATTGGGGTTAAGGGTTGTCCCCTCCGGCCTTGACGCAAAGAGCATTTCTTTGGCCAGCATGCCGCCGTTGACCTGTTGAGTAGGGAAACTTGAATCAACTGTCCATTTTGTCCCTTCAAACAGGGACGCCTTATTACCGTGAGTTGAACTGTTATTGCCCGCAAAATGCTGCCACTGCGTCATCAGGGAATTAAATGCGAAGGAAGCGGGCGCATCGGTATTGTATCCGGTGACACGAAGCAAGTCGGCAACAGGCTTCCCATCCTGTGAAACTGTGTATACCTGATGCTCTAAGCCGTCGCTCGACTGAAAGGAACCGGACTGAAACCGCTGGTAGTAATTCGGAAAAATGTTCTTCAACTGGGCCAAGATTCCGGCGTCAATCTCTGGGTTGACGGTAACCTTGGTGAAGTCGATTGAGTTCTTATCCCCGTACACCAGCAGATCGTACACCGAACCGTCTGGAAGGGCCTCTTGAGGTGTAAGGGTAACCTTCCACGGCAATGTGCCGGAAGAAAGGACATTAACACCGGTACCTACGCTCTTGGTCAGAGTATGGGCACCAATGGTGACCACCGCAGTGTCCCACACGGTAGCTTGGTCATTGTCCTGCACGGTATTGACATCCAGCTTCCACTGGGCGATCGCCTTGTTGGTAAAGCTGGTTGTACTGCCTGTAACTTCGGACACGATGACCAGCCGGATCGGGCCGTTCACCTCACCGAAGGAATACTCATTTCCTACAGGTTCGATCGGCGTTTTTGTCGCGAACCAGTCCTTCTTGACACTGTCCCACGCCTGCCATGTGGCCGATTTCCAGGTAAGTCCGGCCGGCAGGGCATCGGTGATCTTGAAGTCTTTCAGACCCTGTTTGCTGTAGTTCTTGTTGACATCGATCGTCCATGTAATGGTACGCGGGTCTGTAGAACTCGACCGCTTGTCCAGCGTGCCGCTCTTTTGAATCCAGTCTGGTTTGATGGCGACTCGCCACGAATTCGAAGAGAGCAGCTTACTGTCCGACTTGTCCCTCAGCTCCGCGATATTGGTGACGGTCTGCCACCCATTATTACCGCTGTTATACTCATAGTAATACATCGCCTTGGGTATCCACGTCTTGAAGGTGACGATCGCCTTGTCACCGAAGTTCGCGGGGAAGGTGTACGCCAGCGCGTTCGTGGTGCCGCTGTCCGGTGTTACCGCACTGCCGTTGACCTTGAGAGAACCCTCCACATAGGTACCCACCTGAGTGGGATTGAGCGCGTCATACAACTTCAGCCCGTCCAGCGGCTGCGGGATGGCAGGGTCAAACATATCTGTGGCGGCGATTTCCATCTGCCACTCGATTGCCCCCTCCACAAAAGCCGCCTGAGTGATATAGCCGTTTTCGGAAGCATTGCTGTTGGACTTCTTTGTGATGCTGTACGCAGGCGTGACCTCGGGGTTTTCGAGCATGTAGCTCGCCCCGAAGATGTTAATCGGCTTTTTGTTGCCATAGTTTATGCCCGACACATCCGCCTTTGCGGTGGATTCAAAGCCGAAGGTGATGTTCTTGCCCTGGCCATTGAAAAAGCGTTCTTCGCCGTCAAACACCACCTTGATGCCCGCTGCGGAGAAATGGGCGGTTCCGATTGTGTAGCCCGATCTTTCCTTCAGCGTCATGGTAGCAGTCGGAAGAACCACTTCCGGAAAGTAAGTCGCTTTGTCCAGCATCACCCAGTCGCCGTACAAAATGACCGTGCTGCCATCCACTGCGTTCGGGTCGGCGGCGTCACCCTTCACCGGAACCTTGATGCCGGCCGACTTGAGGGAAAAGGGCTTTCTGCCGTGAATGGCATCCCCCGTCTGCAAGACCTTCCCCTCCTGTGTGACTTCCAGGGGAAAGGGCGAATTCGCTCCCATGAGCACCGCCGTTTTATCCGCCGGGGTTGCCGCCAGCGCTGCGAAATCTTCTGACGTAGCGTTCACCGCCTCAGGTACCGCCGACGGTTCGGCCGCGTTCGGCAAGCCACTCTCCGCATATGCAGTAGTGGAGAACGTCAACGTCTGCAAGACGAGCAAAACTGCCATGCAGAAAGATAGCAGAGCTTTGCCTACACTGCGTTTTCGTTTCAAAAAAAACTCTCCTCCATCTCCGAAATTTTTGACGACATCGAGATCATCTGCCCGAAAAACGCTCAAGCGAATCGACCTATGCGATTTGCTTGATCCCTGCGGCCTTTTACACCATCGATTTTTGCGGTGTTCCAGATGAACGGGTAAGTGCCGTGGATGTGCAGGCAGTTGATCATGCCTAGTAACTTTCTCCCCCCTTTCTTTTGATCATCTTTGATATTCAAATAATGTAAATGACATTATACGCCGTTTTTACATAGCGTATTACACCATTATAGTAGCGGGATCTATACAAAACCTGTACAACCACTCGACAATTAAGAAGCGAGAAACTCGATTCCCACCATCACATGCGCGTCCGATCCGATCATACAACCGGCCGCACGACGAAAGTAATGCCTCACCCCTACTACCAATGTGGAGCTTGCAACAACAAAGGCTCTGCGGTCTGCTCGTCCAACACGCTGAATCCCTCCGAAAACATCAATGGGAGAAGGGTCAAAGACATTTCGCTTGTCTTTGACCCTTCTCCCCATCCTCAAAACGATGTACTCACTTATGATACGGCTCAGCTGAACGGGTCTATCGGCGTAAAATATGCCGTGGCCGATAGTTGCTGGACTTCTTTGCTCAGTAAATCAAACAAATTTCAATCCTTGGATCAGATCAAGCTTTCATAAACATGCACTGAAGGCCGCCGAAGTAATCGGCGGCCTGGTTGTAAGTCATTCAACTGTCGTTCCCGTTAGCTAGCGCAAGTCATAAGGGTATTTTGTCATTAAATCTCTCGTCCGACATTCATGTCCGTTCGATACATTTTTTCTGCTTCAATCGGGCTTTCTTTTGCCGTCACATGGTGCGGGATAACCCGGCAAACTTGAACCGGTCCGCCGAATACAGCCGACCTATACTTGTCCACATGCTGCTTTGACAAGGGGCGGTTATAATAGCCGGGTACGTATTTATTGATCATTTCCTGAAGTACATGGGTGGCTTCGTCCAAATCTGTGATTGGCTCCGCTTGACCAAATATCATGACGCTCATATATGCCGTATCCGTTTTGGCTGGCACCGGATCTGTGATCGTTCCGTATTCCTCACATACCGTAAAACATACCTCTGGATTTTCACTCATGACATGATTGCGTCTTCCATCTCCAGCCCCGTGAAAATAGAGCTTCCCTTCCGTCCACACATAATTAAGCGGTACAACATAGGGCAGCTTCCCATCAACCAACCCAAGGTACCCAATTCTCGCTTGGTGAAGGAAACTTTCGATTTTTTCTTGATCCCGGCATTCCCTGATCTTGTAACGAATCGAATGCATTTCAAAATCTCTCCTTTCACTCCTAAGATATTCATCCCACTCCAATTTGTCTTAACTCCGATACTCTTCTAGGGTGCAGCAACGACCAGGTTGCAAATACCTGCGTTCTTACGGTAGTATATCAGCGAATGGATTGTGTTAAAACATCCAAACATCACGGTCACGAACAGTCCATAATGGATATTTTATGATGTGAACTTCTAATTTGGCGGTGTGTGCGATGATGAAAGTAATTCGTAATGATAAGAGACCAATCTGGCAGCAATTGCTTGATCAAGCGATTCATAATATTACCAGCGGAATCTGGGCGCCAGGAGAATTGCTGATTCCTTCCCGTGAACTTGCTCACATGATAGGTGTATCTCGCTCAACCATACAGATCGTCTATGAGGAATTGCTAAGTCGAGGCTATACGGTTACATCTCGCCGAGGAGGAACTCGCGTTAGTAATTGGAAGCAAGTCACTGAGTCAACGAAGGAAATAATCGCAGCCGGTCCCATCCCCCCCTCACTTCCCTTGTTGAACTCAGCTGTCGATCAATTACATGACTGGCTCAGAGGCAAAGAACAGCGAGAAGTGGATATTGATTTTAGTCCCCATGAACCCTATTTGGATGGACAATTTCAAAAGAACTGGCGACAATCGCTTCTCCACGCATCCGCTGAAATGGATTTATCAAACTGGGCTTACGGCAACCCCTATGGTTTCACACCATTACGTGAGCAAATTCAGCGTTATTTATCACTTGAACGAGGCATCCATATCCAAACAAATCAGATTCTATTGACTTCAGGAGCTCAACATAGTATAGACTTAATCGCACAATCGCTTTTAGCTGATGGGGACACTGTTTCTGTAGAAGATCCCGGTTTTCCAGCAGCCTGGATGGCGATGAAATATCGGCGTATGAATGTGCTGCCCGTTCCCGTTGATGAGTATGGTCTTGTGGTTGAGCAGATTCACCCACAATCCAAACTGATCTTTACGACCCCTTCGCACCAGTGCGCGGTCGGGGTCGTTATGTCGGAGCCGCGCAGGCAGCAATTGCTACATAAGGCCGCTCAAGAACAATTCTGGATCATCGAGGACGATTATGATAGTGAATTTCGATATCGTGGGGAGCCGCTTCCAACGCTGTTTTGTCAGGCACCTACTAACACTTTATATCTCATGAGTTTTTCTAAAATGATTGCTCCAGGCATTCGTATTTCAGCTATCGTTGGATCTGTCGAGGCAATTGCTCAACTAGCCAGGGTACAGGAGCTGACCTACCGTCATCTTCCGATTATGGATCAGCTAACACTAACCCACTTCATCTCGAATGGGCATTTTATGCGCCATATGAGAAGAGTCAGAAATGTGTACCGCCGAAGACACGAAGCCATGACAAAGGCTATTATAGCTAGCGGTTTAGGGGAGCGTTTCACACTAAGTGGAGTAGAAACGGGATTGCATATGTTACTTGAAGCTGAAGGGTCATACGACGAAGAAACCGTGACAAAGTTAGCCCTGCAAAAGGGAATACGTGTGTACCCCCTTGCACCCTATTGTTTGGAAAGCAAACGAAAGGGATGGGTGTTGGGGTTTGCAAAAGTGGATGAAACATCGATCGAGCAGGGGATTCATCGCCTTTCGGAGTTGATCTTATAGGGTCATCTTCACAAGAAAATTTCGCTAGGCCTTACCAAGAGAACCGAAGCAAACGGTCATTTCCTTCACCCTCAAGGGTGATCTCCTATTGGCCCCTCAAACAGAGAAAGACCTCGCCACGATGGTATACGTGGCGAGGTCTCCCCCTTCATCTCAAACTCACTTATGATACGGCTCAGAGTAGCTGGAACAAGCACAAACTGTTGAAGCCCTACTCCTAGGGGCCTTTTTAGCGAGGGAACGTCATCACCATCAGTTGCTCGCCCCACGGTGCCTTCCCACCATCCTCAAAGCCGAGGGATGCATAGAGCTTTGCGGCCGCAAGATTGTCCGGGTGGAAGCCGATAATCGCTTTGGTGCAATCGGGAGTCGCTGCAAGGCGATTGATTACCTCGCGCATCGCCGCTTTGGCATACCCCTTGCCCTGATGAGCAGGAGCGATCATCAGGCGGTACACCCAGTAGTTGTTATCATCCCAATCAAGTCCATACATGACAAAACCGACCATCTCTTCGTCCGCATAAATCGCGTATGGATTCAAGGTCGGCTCCACATAAGCCTGAGCCAGCGATTCCACGTTCGGTGCTACGAACTTTTGCTGTTCTGGAGCTGGTTGTAACAGAATGCAGGCCTCTAGATTGTCCCGAACGATCTTACGCAAAGTAATATTCATGTTGTCGTTTCCCCCTGTTGCTGAGTTGCTCCCATCGGGTGCGGAACAACTTGTGGTCGTAGTATTCGGTACCCCTATGAGCGGGTCGTTTATGATCACTTGTTTGTCCGTGTAGCCGTGCATCTCGTGCGCGCACACTATGAATAAGCACAAACTTACGAATGAGTGTAAAATTTTTATCTTCATCTAAATCGACAGGCACTCATCTTTATATTCTTCTATGATAGAATACGAGCAACACAACTGAATAGGCTCCTCAAGGGTGATCGGCTCATCCCCTCATGAAAGGGGGTGAGAGGATGTCGACAAAAGATGTCATTTCACTCATGCTCCAGTTCGGGCTGTTTTTACTCGCAGCTTTGACCTTGGTCGTGACCATCGTGAAACATCTCGTAGACAACCAAAATAAAAAAATAGATCGCCCTTGAGTTGACCGCTCAGCGACCTATTTCAACAAGACTATGAGCCGACACTCTTGTTGGGTATCAGTTGTGTCAACCGACCGTAGGTGTTCCAGCACCCATGGTCTATTTTTATTAGACGCGAGTTCTACAAGTTAATTCTAGCATAGGACAGATATCGGATACAACGTAAGGAAATCGTACGTGTGCCGGTCAATCCTCGGTTTCTACAAGAGTAGAAGCCGCTCTGTCATCACAGAAAACTACCGGATCCGCAGCGAGGCACCTTTCCTATTTGGAGGGACTACTCTGGGCGCTGGTTTAACTTTTGAACGGGAGCGCCTAGAGATTCGCTATTTCCCAAGCTCGGTCAGCCGGTTGCACACTCCAGACTAGGCTTTAAGGATCTTCTTTCTCCGCGCAGCGCGCAGCCAGGACGGGAATTCGTTGAACAGTCGGTCATAGAGCACTTGGTCTGACACTTGGTCGAGGTCGTCTAGGGCGAAAAAGTTGCAGTTGTCGACGGTTCGGCCTGACAGGTTGTCGAATTTCTCTAGAATCCCATAGTTTGCATCGCCTAGGCCGACAAATTGCCAGAACAGATTATGGCGGGAGCTTTTAACAATCAACTTGGCAATTTGATCCGAATAGTAAACGCCTCCATCGCTGAAGAATACGATGAAAACCGGTAGATGTTTATTTGGCGATTCAACCGTATATTTTTTTATAATGTCTTCCATTACTTCGGGCTCGTTGTTTCCGTATCCCAGCTTATCTTGGAAATCCATGTCCGAACGATAATAACGATCGACATAACCCTCAAACTTGGTTGCCTTCGCGCTTGGCGTTCTGGCCGATTTGCTGGCGAAAAACCAGACGTCCATTTCCCCGTCGTCATCCATGCTGGCGGCGACCGCAAGCACCCGTTCGAAAGCGCGTTGTACGGTTCCCTGCTGGTACAAGTGATACATGGAACCGGAGGCGTCGAACACGACAGCGACGCGAGCCTTCTGCGAGCCGATCCCTTTCTTCTCCAGCGAAATCTGTACCTCTTTTTTGAGCAAATCGATTTTGCTCAGATTAACCTTAGAACCGGCCGGCGGCTGTGAAGGCGGGGCGGAAATCTTCGTCGGCGTCGACGCTACGTTCGCTGCCGGCGGCGCGGACTGGTCGGCATTTTCATCATCCGCGACGGTGACGCCGTGCGCTTCGGCAAGCGGTTTCAGCCCGCCGTTGAACCCGCGGCCCACCGCCCGCAGCTTGAACGCCGATTGATGGCGATACAGCTCGACGAACACTAAAGACGTCTCGCGTGTCGCTTCTTTAATGTCATAAACGACGGTCTGCCCACCGACACGTGCGGTTACGGTGCAGCCGGAAACGTCGGCAAACGTGCCGGGCCCGTCTAGCGTCGCCGCAAACACGAGTTTGGCAGCATCCGCCGACAGCTTGTCCAGCCTGACCGCAAATGTCGATGACCGAGCATCGACCGAGCTCAATTTCACGTGTCCGTGTGGATCGGACCGCTGATTGTAGAATACAAAGTAATCGTCGGAAGCCACTTTGCCGTTATTGCCCACGATAAAGCAACTTACATCAAGTTCGGTGGGTGCAGCATTCCACGAGACGGTGACTTGCAACTCGTTCCCTGAGTCCAGTACCACGTTGCCACCAGTAACGAGGTTGGATGTCGAATTGGTCATGTTTGCAGCTCCTCTTAACCCATGTTTATTGTTTGCTTTCCAACATTATACAACAAATTTACTAATTAGTCCCATTTGCCAATTTCTTCGAAGCCGAATTTTCTGATTTAGATATGAAAAAGCTCCCTTTACAGGAACAGGATTAATTATTTCACCTGTCAACCGTAAGGGGCGCATATCAAGCCATTTCTTTACAAGGTTTTTCGCTCGATCGATGTTCGATCGCTTGCGCCTCTCTACTGTTCCCCTTGTTCGGAGCTCTGCTGACAAACCTAGTTAAAAGTGCTAGCATGTTAACTAATGATGGCCTACAGATTACTATGTGAAGCATGGAGGAATTGGGACGATGTTTGGGAACCGTCACCTTAAAGTCATAATGGAAGTCCAACAGCAGATGCTGTTATCTAACTTTGATTTGAAGCTGTTTATGCAGACGATCTGCGATCGGATGTGCCTATTAACCGATGCCGACGGTTCTACCATCGAGATGCTGGCGGGCGATGAAATGGTTTATGCTGCCGTCAGCGGCACCTTGCAACCTCATCTCGGAATTCGAATAAATAAGAACGGCAGTTTGTCGGGCTTGTGCGTGACGGTGAAGGAAATCTTGTATTCGCCTGATACGCAGCAGGACGATCGCGTCAACAAGGTAGCGACGATGAAAGTCGGCGCGCGGAGCATGGTCTGCGTTCCCCTGTTCGAATCTAGCAACGCCGTCGGCGTGTTGAAAGTCATCTCCGCCCGTCCCGATGCTTTCTCCAGCCGCGATATCGAGAGGTTGCAGTTGTTATCGCTCGCCCTGGGCTCGGAGCTAGGCAAGCAAATCAACTACGACGACAAAATTCGGATTCTGAACGATTACGAGCAATTATTGGTTCAATTAAGAGCCGAAATTGAGAGACGCGAAAAACTAGAGAGCGAGCTTATTCAATTGACAGAGCGCGACATTCTGACAGGATTGCTGAATCGTAGAGGCTTTAGCGATCGAGTCCAAGGCTGGATGAATCGGGCCAGTCGAGAAGAAGGCTTATTCGGGGTGTTCTACCTCGATTTGAATAAATTCAAGCAATGCAACGATACTTACGGACATGACGTCGGCGATCTCGTGCTTGTAGAATTCGCGAATCGCATCAAGGAAGTGGTTCGCGAATCCGATCTGATCGCGCGCGTAGGCGGCGATGAGTTCGTGGTGGCAGCATGGCTGCAGAACGACTACGACGACTTGATGCAGATTGCCAAGCGTTTGATCGAGCAACTGGAGTCGCCGATGCGGATTAAGGAGCTTCAACTGCCGATGACCACCAGCGTCGGCTGTACGCTATGGGCAGAGGGCAAGACGGAGCTCGATCTCATTCGCGAGGCGGATCAATCGATGTATCTCGCCAAGTCCAACGGCGCCAACCGGATTGCGGTAAATGGGGAGCTCGTGGGGTAATTTCAGCTATATAGCTACCTCTATACCCCTGTCCCAGTTCAGCACATCGGCGCTTCTTTCCCAGTCATTATTTGATCAACTCACCTGTCCCTGTGTGAACTGATTGAGATACAAATTCGCATAAAAGCCTTTCTGCTCCAACAGCTCCTTATGCGAACCCTGTTCCATAATCTCTCCATCATTAATCACGAGAATTGTATCCGCCTCTCGGATCGTGCTTAGTCGATGGGCAATGACGAAGCTGGTTCTCCCCTTCATCAGAGATTTCATTGCCTCCTGAATATGAAGTTCTGTTCGCGTATCCACACTGCTCGTAGCTTCATCTAGGATAAGTATCGCCGGATTCGCAAGCACAGCTCGGGCAATGGTAAGCAACTGCCGCTGTCCTTGGCTTAGATTGCCGCCCTCGGCGCTCAGGTAGGTGTCATAGCCATTTGGCAGCTTTCGAATGAACGTGTCTGCGTTGGCGAGCCAGGCCGCTTGTTCCACTTCCTCATCCGTTGCGTCTAGCCGTCCATATCGAATGTTCTCCCTTATCGTTCCGGAGAACACATAGGCGTCCTGCAAAACCAGTCCAATTTGCTGCCTTAATGCATGCTTGTCGATCTGTTGAATATTTTCGCCGTCGATCAAGATCTGCCCAGACTGAATTTCATAGAATCGCGTCAACAGATTAATGATCGTCGTCTTGCCTGCGCCTGTTGGGCCAACCAAAGCAATCATCTGACCTGGTGAGGCGTGAAGAGACAAATTCTTCAGCACCGCAACATCCGGCTTATACCCGAAATTGACACGATCAAACACCACTTCGCCCTTGAACGGATGCTTCGGCGCGAATGGGACTTCTTCTGTCGTCTCCGGCTCCTGATCCAGCACTTCAAATACACGTTCAGCACCGGCAATTGCGGACTGGAGTAGATTGTACTGATTGGCCAACTGGTTGATCGGCTGGCTGAATTGGTTGGAATAATTCAGGAAACTTACGATGACCCCAATCGTAATCAATTCATGGTAGGCAAAGATGCCTCCAGATATCGCGATCACGACAAAGCTCAAATTGCGCATGGTATTCATGATCGGTCCCATTGATCCGGAGAGAGTTTGCGTCTTGATGCCAATCGAGCGCAATCGCTCATTCAGCTCGCGAAACTGCTCGACAGACTTAGACTCCCTGCCGAACACCTTGATCACCTTCAGTCCGGATATGTTTTCCTGTACGAATCCGTTCACTTCTCCCAAACACTTCTGCTGTTCGGAGAAAAACGACCTCGTGTACTTCGTGATGCGTTTTGCGACGAAGGCGAAGAGCGGAACCGTAAGAATGGTGATCAGCGTCATCCACAAGCTAAGGCTCAACATCATCACCAGGCTGCCCACGAGGATCAACACGCTGGAGATCAGTTGAACCACCGTCTGGTTCAGCGTATTGGAGACGTTCGAAATGTCATTGGTCGTACGGCTCATCAGTTCGCCATGAGCCCTTTGATCAAAAAACTGCACAGGCAGCCGCTGATATTGCTTGAACAAGTCCTGGCGCATGTCCCGAACCGTATCCTGTGACAAGCTCGAAGCCATATACTGTTGCACCCACGTAGAGACCGCCCCCAACAAATACACACTCAATAAGAGCAAGCCTATGCCTATCATCCCGTCAAATTGATGGGGGATGATATATTGATCGATCGTTTTGCCGATCAGGTAAGGGCCTAGCAGGGAAAATAGAGTGCTCAATGCCGTACAAACAACCACCACGACCAACGACCGACGATGTAGCTTCAGATATCGCCAGATTCGACGCAGCGTCCCTTTCGCGTCCTTTGATCTGATCTTCTGCACTTCACCCGGACGAAACCCACGACCCGACTGAAAGCCCATCTGGGCTAGATTCGCAGCCCCCTTATTATCATTTGAACGATTAGCTGGATTGTTGTTGGACATCCGGCACCTCCTGCTGACCGAATTGGGATCGGTAAATGTCCCGGTAAACCTCGCATGTTCTCATCAGCTCGTCATGCGCACCACTGCCCACGATCGCCCCTTCTTCGATGACCAGAATCTTCTCGGCTTCGACCACAGACGTAATGCGTTGCGCGATCAAGAACGTGATACTGCTCTTCATGAGATCTCTGAGCGCATGCTGGAGCCGCTTCTCGGTTCCAAGGTCCAGGGCACTTGTGCTGTCATCCATGATGAGGATCGGCGGCTTGATCAACAGCGCACGCGCTATGGAGATACGCTGCTTCTGCCCACCGGATAAATTCACACCCTTCTGCCCCAGCACCGTGTCATAGCCATCCGGAAGCCGTGAGATGAAGTCATGCGCCTGTGCGCTCTTCGCGGCCACCTCAATTTCCTCCTGTGTCGCGTCGGTTTTGCCGAACGCGATATTGTCCCGGATCGTGCCGGTGAACAGAAACGACTCTTGGAGAATCATCCCGATCTGGCGACGAAGCTCAAGGAGTGGAATCTCACGGATATCCTGGCCGTCCATCCGAATCGAGCCCGACGTGGCATCGTACAGTCTCGGGATCAACTGGACAAGCGTCGATTTCCCCGCTCCTGTCGCACCGATGATGGCAACCGTCTCGCCTTGTTTCGCCTCCAAATTGATGTCCCTCAGCACCAGCTCTTTGGAATCGGTCGACCCCGAATAGGAAAAAGCCACATTCTCAAACTTCACATGCTGAGCCGGAACGGTTATTACCGAATTCTGCAGCACCGTTTCAATCTGAGGCTGTGTGTTCAAGACCTCTAGGATGCGCTTTGCGGACACATTGGACTGCGAAAGACCCATCAAAAGCCCGCTCACCATAATCAGAGAAGACAGGGCCTGAACCACATAATTCACAAAAGCCACCAAGTCGCCCACCTGCACCGATTTCATCCATACCAAATTCCCGCCATACAAGAGGATGACAACGAGGCATGTGTTCATAATGATGGTTACGATTGGCAGGTTCAATGCAATATAACGCGCCGCTTTGATCGAGATTTCTGTGTAGTCCCGATTGACCTTGGTGAACTGCTTGGTTTCATAATCAGACCGGTCGAACGCCTTGACAACCCGGATGCCCGCGAGATTTTCTTGCATTCGTGTGTTCACCGCATCAAGCTTGGCCTGAACCCCGATAAAGAGAGGAGCCGAAAACCGGATGAGCAACACGAGCACCACCACAAGAAGGACCAGCGTGCCCAGCAAAATGAGCCCCAGCCTCTGATTGAGGAGAAGCGCCATCACTACACTGCCAATGAGCAAGCTTGGCGCCCTCACCAAGCCTTGTAGCAAGACCTGCATAAGGTTCTGTACCTGTACCACATCGTTGGTAATCCGTGTAATGAGTGAACCTGATTGAAATGCGTCCATATTTTCAAACGAGAAGGTCTGGATCTTCCTGAATAATGCCTCTCGAATATCGGCACCGAAGTTTTGCGAGGCGCGGCTGGCGAAGAAATTACAGCCAACGCCCGCAAGTAACGATAACAGCGTCACGCCAACCATCGTGAGTCCGGTGTGCTCAATATACGTGAAATCACGTTCGACCACACCGAAGTTCACAATACGAGCTGCCAGCGTCGGCTGTAGCAAATCAAAAAACACTTCAAATAGCATAAAAACCGGTGCAAGCAGCGCAAATTTCCAATATGGCTTTAGATAGGCTCGTAATCCCCACATGATTATGACTTTCCTTCCTCTCGCTCAAGTTCATGTAGTTTTGCGTATTCATGAAGCTCGAAGTGTTGGGAATACTCCTCAATCATCAGATCAAGCGCTTTTAACTCCCCTTGGAGTATGAGCTTGATCTCCTGAAACTCTGGCGCATCGAGTTGCTGCTTTAGCAGGTCCCGCCTCACCATCAACCGTTTCAGGAAGTCCAATGCCCGCCCTCTGCGGAAAGTCTGCGCCCCATGATGATCGTGCCGCCTACCCTTATGCTCACAAGCATGATGCTTGTCACCTTTCATGTGCCCATCTGAATTCCTCATTGTCCTTGCCTCCCGATGTATGCATTTGTATACAGTGTCAGTGTACCTAATGTATGCAAATGTATACAGGAAGTCAAGCGGTATTTTCCGCGCTATGAATGAGAAAAAGCAGTCCCACCGAAATCGGTAGAGACTGCTTTTTTTAGATTCGATGTTTTATCCATGCGTTACTTGTGAAACGGCTCTCCGCGCTGTCTGTAACGGCAAGTTTTAAGGCCATCCTTGGCGAGATGGCCTTATATTCAGAAATGATGTACCCGTATTGCAGTAAGAACTTCTTTCATTATTTTTTCATAACCGGTATCCAAATCTCGCTTCTAAAATTGGGGGAAGATACATCCTTACTTTCATTCCATAAGATTTCCGGTCCCTTTGCTAACTCATAGCTTGAGGAGGGAAACCATTCGGAATAGATGCGTCCCCAGACATTTTGCAATGTATCGGGAAATGGTCCGACAGCTTCGAATACAGCCCATGTTGCTGCCGAAACCTCAAATTTCGTCAAATATTCGGGACACTCTTTTGTTGTAGCCACGCCAACATAATGGTCAAGTTCCCCCTTTTCCTCCATTCGCCCCTCAGAAAAATTTATCGACGCTTGAAGCAGCCCCAGAGGTTCAACATTCGAGAGTTTTTTGAGTTGGTCGATGTCGTCGCTGGTCAGGCTTTTCCACATTGACGCAATTTCCGGGTTTACGCCATTGAATTGGATAGGCACCCTCCTCATGATGCCCACGATACGGAATGGTTCTTTCTCTACGATACGATAATTCATCGCGTTACCTCCCTGAATGGTTACTTGAAAGGTCAAACGCGGATAGGCTTTTAATGATTGGCCCTGCGACTTTACTAAAGATGGTGAAATACCGTGCAAGCCTTGGAAAGCTCTAGAAAAGGCGTCTGCTGAGCTATATCCGTATTTCACCGCCACATCCATAATTCTTAAACCCCCGGTTTGAAGCTCAAATGCAGCAAGAGTTAGGCGTCTCCGGCGAATGTATTCAGATAGCGTGATGCCTGCGAGGAATGAAAACATTCTAGAAAAATGATATTCGGAACAACAAGCCAGCCTCGCCGCTTCTTTCAGATCGATATCTTCAGCAAGATTTTCTTCAATGAATTGTAAGGCACCGTTCAGATTTGCAAGCCAATCCATTCGAATGACCTCCCTTCACAAACAGGATAGCAAGTTTCGGCGGTACCCATCCGACATCTCATGCACAGTTTTGCAGGGTTACCCAAGAAAATTTTGCTGTTACTTGTGAAACGGCTCTCCGAAAGAACTCGATTTGGGATACAAAGCTGCATACTATTGAATTCTCTACAGATAGTCCAAACTATAAAAAATCAAAATCAGCCCGACGATACTCATCATCCATGAAATAGCCGATCCCGAATACTTCGAAAGCTTGATTCGAAGCCTTTCCAATGGTCTTTGCATCACGCGACCTAATAATAAATGCAGTGTAAGCAAGATTATTGGCGGTAGTACCATAACGAGGTTATAGCCAACTAAAGTCGGGAGCCACTGATAGACCGCTAAATTTGAGGTGGACATAAGACCAATCGCTGCAAAATAAGGAAATGCTGCTCCCACTTCAATTAATGATGTCGTGAAGCCAAGCGCAATCATGGATGATTTACTTTTCGACTTCGGCCGTGGCAAATCGTTTTTTTCACTCTTAGGATAGTAAAAGCTGGCTATAAACAGAAGCACTCCAATGATCAGCATAACCCAACTTACGATACGATTTTGAAAGATGGAGGAAAAAGCAGTGAGTAAAACGTCTAATCCCAACATAAAAACAATACCTACAAAAAAATAAAACGCTGCGACTGTCGACAAATAAATCATCAATCGTGAACTCAATCGCTCTTTTTCAGTTAATAACAAATATACTGTGACTCCCAAAGTTGCAGGACTGAGCATATCTAATAGGGCTAATCCCCCTACAACAAGAAGCAATTCAGCACTCACGATACTCCTCCTTGCTGGGAGGGAGAATTCTGCACAGAAGAAATGTAAATTTCATATGCTCGCTCCATGAAATCTAGAACTTCTTGTTCTATCGGATAAAGTCCAAGCTTCTCCGATTGAATGGGAGACTTCCTTAAATCCCACAATTTATCGATAAACTCGTCCTCACCTTTGAATTCGTCCATTTGTTTTTCAAGCATACGCCGGATTATATTCTGTACTCTTAATGATGCAGGATCATCACTCATATGTCGTTTTATCTGACCGATCAGAGCAATCCATTCCAGAGAATCTGGATCTCCTCCCCCCATTTTGGGAAGCTTTGTCCACAGCTCAAGTTCTTTATCATTAAACATGTTCTCTCTGAAGGTCCGCAATCTTGTTTTATCCTGGTTCGATAACTGGATGAGTTTCTGTACTGCAAGATGGTCATCCCCACCTTCTACTGCAATGCTATTTATCAATTCATTTAGAGACGACTCTATACTGTTTAATCTCTCTTTCTCTTCGATGATATACACCAGTTGGCTTTTTAAACTAATCGACCAACTCCAAGTAGAGTCGGATAACATATCTTTAATGTCTTGCAAGCGGTAGCCCATTCCTTTTAGAAATTGGATTTGTTGAAGCCTTTTCATATCGTCATCCGAATATAGACGATGCCCCCCTTCTGTTTTGGAAGTGGCTGTCAATAATCCGATCTGATCATAGTACCTTAGTGTTCGAACCGTGATCTTAGTCTGTTTCGCTACTTCTTTGATATGAATCATGCACGTACACCTCCGACGACCAAGTTGGTATCAATCTTCTTTGTCTTTATATAAACCAAGTTTGATTAAATATCCTAATCCTAGACCAACTAGTACGCCTGGAAATGCATGATCAATCATAAGTCCAATCCCTGCTCCTATGATGACACATGCATAAATAATGATATCTCCTTGCTTCATATCTTCATCCCCCTTGGTATGATTTCTTCTCCCCTTCCACCGAATTAATGGACTTAACTCATGAGGAGCTTTATATTGGCTCCATTATACAAAATGACGCAACGTCACTTTCAAGTGTTTTTATCAGATATATACTTCCCGTAGAGGTCGGCAAAAACAGCTTGATAATGACGCAACGTAATCATATATAATCATCTCTACAATTACCGAGGGGTGATGAAATGAACAAATACTGTGTTTATCTTCTTTTAGTGAGTATGCTTTTTCTTAGCGCCTGTAGTAATGATAAGGAAACCGAAGAACTGCAAACTATTTCACTCGCAGAAGTAGATATCCTCCATATTAACCATGGCAGTACAACAGTAGTAGTAGAATCGGCGGATATTGAGTCACTTGAGGCTACCTTGCTTATGAATAATAATGGACCGGGAATTGTTTTAGATGAGGGGAAACAAAAAATCGAAATTCGTCTTAAGAATGATATCAAACGCATGCTAAATATCGGGAAAATGCCTCAGCTTTCCATCCGTATTCCGACCAATTATGAGGGAGAAGTAATGCTTGAAGGTTCTTCCGGCAACGTAAAGATAAAAGATCTGAACACCCATAAACTCGACATTAAAGGAAGTAGCGGAGATGTATCACTTGACTACTCAGTAATAAATGGTGACGTAGATGTTTCTGTCAAAAGTGGCAACCTTCTTTTAAATCTTGAAGACAAAGACTCCAATATACACTGGCTTTTGCAATCTGGTAGTGGAAGACGATCTGTTGCGATTCCTTTGGAAAATCGTCAACAAAGTAACAGAAAAACACAGGGACAAACGGGGGATGGCTCATTTAGTGTGCAACTCCAAACAACTTCTGGAAATATTACAGTCAAATAAAAACATCTTGATGGCTCTGGTCGCAAAGAAAGACCCTGGAATGTAGACAGTGAAAAAAAGAAGCTGTTCTTTGTTGAAGACCAGAGTTATGCATACTTAAATTCAGACTGCAGATATCGTAACATCAACGTTCAACTCGATTCTCTGCTTTACCACTATCGATGATATGACTCAGCGCGCTGTCTGAAACGACAAGTAGGGCCACCCTTTTACGGATGACCCTTTCTTTGATCTCACTTTGTTCAACTATCGCTTCCCGTTAGTCGAATCATGATCTGCAAGTGATTGCACCACAAATCTCTCAATTGCAACAGCAACACCATCATTATCATTCGAAGCGGTTACGTGGGCTGCACAATCCTTTAGTTCAATTATCGCGTTTTCCATTGCGACCGGAAATCCAGACATATGGAATAGGCCTAAATCGTTAAAATCATCTCCGAATACCATTACATTTTCCGATTTCACTCCGATATCGTTTAACACCCATTGCACAGCTTTTTCCTTTGAGGCTGATTTATGCATGATTTGGACCAATACTCCTTCATCGGTTGCGATTACGTTCACATGGTCACCGAATTGCTCGCATATCTCCCTCCATGTGCTGCAACCTAGAACCAATATTTTGGTCGGGGAAAGTGAACTAAAATAATCTTTATCAACAACCTCGGGCTTCGGTTCATTCGAGCGGATGCCTAATGAAGCCCATTGGGAATCGGAAACTGGTCTACACGTATACCATGAATCATTAACCTCATATGAGATTATCGATTGCGGTTCTCGTGACTCGATGAACTTGTTAATCTGTTGGCTAATCTCCAGAGGGATACTAATGTGCCGCTCATTTTGCTTAGATTTGCATGTAACTAAAGCACCATTGTAATAAACCATGTAGTCTACAAAGGGGAACTTCTTCAAAAATTGATTAGCCGCTCTGGGCGGCCTCGCCGTGGCAATAATAATATGAATTCCAGAATCAAAACATCTTTGAACAGCCTGATAGTTCCTAGGAGATACCGATTTATCACTACCGAGCAAGGTTCCGTCCAAGTCTAGTACAATTGCCTGAATAACAGACATCTGTATCCTCCCCACAAAATAAGCTAAATTGGTAGAATAATACTACTTAATAAAGGTGTCGTCAACAGAAAAGTTGTATTATCCTGCTCATCGCGTAATCGGGACATCAAACACAGGGCGGACGGAAGCAGTATTCCCGCGCCGATCTGCCCGATCTACGCCCGCTACCCTCTCACCTTCTCGATCATCTACACACAACAAAAAGGCGACTCGCTTGGAATCGCCAATGACATGTTATTTGATTAGCCGCCATCTTACTTCCCCTCTATCGCGAACAGAAACTCGACAGTTACACCTAGCACCTGTCCAATTCATAGAGCTTCAACCACGTTGGGCTTTCTATCCCCTGTCTCGTACATTGCATACCGGCTTTCAGACCTTTAATCCAAAAGCATCGACATTTCTTTGATCGTTTATCCTTTTTGCTTATCGTGTCCTGCTCAAATTTGGAAAATATACATTCTTCGGCATCAGCAGAAAACCCCGATGTACCTGTCCCGAAATTCGCCTCGATGACCTTCCATTTCCAACAATGAAGAGATGCATTTTGATGAAATGACCTCCGAGTACATCACTGCTAGGCTGTTACCGAACAAGTCGATCAAGCATCACAAAATCAAAGTCTTCTACTCTCCGCCATTGGCACTTGAACGAAATCCCTATGTATACCTCAACATCGATCTGAAGTACTCGGTGCATTCGAGATTGCACCCAAGAAGCTAGCAGCACAGTAAGATCACGGTGTAAACAGTTTCCAATGCCCTTCAGATACAACTTCGACCGCTCCATCGATCACTTTGATGGCAGTTTGATCATCAACTGCATACGCCGGCCCCTGCATCCCAGCTGCCCATCTCTCTGCATTCGCCATCGTGTTATACGGCAGCATTTCGTGCTCCAAATGCGGGAACATCGCAAAATCGACCAGACCCAGCGTGTCATCGCCACCGGTGGGTGGAGTCCAGCCAACGAAGAATTCCCCGATGTTAGGTGCCATCACCATGCTCCCAGCACTCATTCCCACATAGACTAACCGCAGCGACGGCAAGAGGTCTGCCAGCCCGGACTGCCGCATCCAGTAAGACAAAAACAACGGGTCACCGCCATTCACGAGCAGAACGTCAGTCTCCTTGAGCATCGGAACCCACAGCTCTTTATCGATGCTGGGCAGTGCAGTGAGCTCCAGCACCCCCATGGACTTCCAGCCCAGCTCGGTCATCGGTGCGCCGGCTTGTCCATTGAAGAACTGCCATGCGAGACCTGCACCCCCGCGCAATGCGTACGACGCAGTGGTTATGCAGAGGGCGCTCGACTCGGCAATCGGTTTGTCCAGCATGTCAACCAACGCGTCATGTATGCTTTGGTTATTGATGCCTCCAGATGTAAGCAGAAGTTTCATAACTCATCTCCTCGTCTTTGTGTGCGTCTGATATTTAATTCTTCAGACTTTTAAAATGTAGTTGCGGACGTCTATTGGGACAACTTCGGCTGGTACAAGAGCCAAACTGACCCGATACGTTAGTCGGTCTTATTAAGACCCATTATCGTTATGGGTATGCAACTGGATGCTATATCTTATATGCTTACATCAGGGTGCAGAAAGAGTCAAGAGGAAAACATAAATACATATTCATTCTTCAAAAGGAAAAGTCCGAATTCACATGAAAAAGCCGCTGCAAGAGCACAACTACGTGCCTTGAAACAGCGGCTGCCTTGGAATAGAGGCTTGTTCTAATATTCACCTTTTATTACAAAATAGGTTCCCCGAATCGTTCCGGCAAGTTTAGATTTCTGTCTGGCAAACTTAAACTTCCCTAACTCCTTGGGAATCTCCATCCCCTCGGAAAGCTTAAAACCAACAGCTCGCTTCTTAGGGTCATCAACCGTATACAAAACGTTGACCGAAAGACCATCCTCATAAAAGACGTAGGTCCAATCGATATTCTCCACCTGCAAACGCGACGTTTCCAAAGGCTTGGCCGCAAACTCAATTCCACGTTCTTCTTTCAAAATACGGTTCACATAATCAAGGTTCTCCTGGCTTTCGCTAGCCGCTACAACAGTGAATTCATGCTTGTACTTGTTCATGAAGTAACGGGCTTCATTCGCACGCAAACCAGCAAGTGCTTCTGCTACAGGTGAAGATTCCAGCCCAACTGTAGATACGTTTTTAAAGTCGACGATATACGGCATTTCCGCCCCTCCATTGCTCTGTTTATTTCTTAACGACAGGAATCCACATTTCACCAAAAACGGAGTCGTTTCGCTGTCCCATCACAACCGCTGTGTTCGGCCCGCCAACATAGGCGAAATTCTTTGCTTCCGGCAAGGCTTGACCAAAGGCAATAGCTGCAAGTTGATTACTCAGCTCTTCAGCCGTCTTCCCTTCCCCTTTTACAACCAAGTATTCTCCTTTGGGGAACTGGATGACCCTAGATCCTTCTACTGCGGGTACGGACGCTTCGGTCATAACACCGGCATAGAACATCATCTTGTTATTCACCGCTTCGCTCACGGCAAAAACGAAGTCATTTGCGGCCATGCCTTTTAAAGTATCCAATCTGCCATCCTGGCCGACTGCCTGCCAAAAGTCCGATTTCTCCTTGTTTATGCCCGCATAGTCCGTGTAATGGCTCTTCAGCTCCGTTCCAAGACCAAAAACCGTAAAGCTCTCTTTTTGCTCCAGCGTATAATCTGCCATGTTCAAAACCTTCCTTTTCCGTAAATTTAATGAGTTGTTTTCTTATCCTGCTAGGAATATGATATCCTTTAATCGTGTCAAAAAATGAACCTATTTAGGAGCTCCGATGAAAAAAGTTGAGCGGATCAATACCATTATGCGGTATATCAACAACCGATCCCAATTTACCATCTCTGAAATCATGCGGGAATTTAACATCTCTCGTTCAACCGCCGTTCGAGATATTAGAGAAATTGAGGCCTTGGGGATGCCGCTTGTCTCTGAAGTCGGAAGGGACGGCGGGTATTTTGTCATGCACAACTCGCTCCTGCCTGATGTCCGTTTTACCGATAATGAGGTCAAAGCTCTTTTTATTGCCTTTATGGCCACAAGAAATGCACAACTCCCCTATCTCAAGAGTCGCCAATCTTTAGCCGAAAAATTACTCGGCCTCATCTCCAAAAACCAGCAAGATGACCTTGTGCTTTTAAATGAAATGTTGCTATTTGAAGGCACCAACCCGCATAACCCCGACTTGCTTGAGCTGTCAGACCTCCCCCATCCCATGTTGGAAAAACTCATTCAGACCCTGCTTACGGACAACTATTTGTGGATTACCGTCGAAGAAGAGAAGGAAACCAGATCTTATCCCATCTATCTCTTGCACCTTTATCGTGAAAAGAGCTACTGGCTAATAGAAGGCTTTCACTTAAAGGAAGAAAAGAAGATGATTGTTTCTGTCGATCAACTCACTGATGTCGAACCCTTCCCGTCGAAAAAGAGAATGACCCGGAAAAAGATTATGGAAAAATTGAGTAAGCAGCAAGAAGAAATCAACCTTGTCCTTGAACTGGGTCCATTGGCAATTGCACAGTACAAGAAATATCATCCTTTGAAAGCGTCCATTTCCTATACAAATCCATACCAAGCCACAGCCATTCTAAAGACCTTTGTCAACGTACATCAACCAGAAGAGTTGACGGATATCACAAATTGGCTTCTTTTCCTAGGTGAAGATATCAGGGTCAGGGAAGTCCCTGAAGAGGTCGTAGAAGGTTTACAAAAGAGAGGATGGTGGCTTAAAGAGGAGTTCGGTGGATAAAAGCAGGGGGCGGCGAAAAATGCGAAAGGAGCTTTCGCAGGCGCGACACCTGCTCTCAAAAAATATAACCATGACCGGAAAAAACCTGTCAAGCGAAACTGTCCAGACCCCTCCTTTGGACTATCGTTTACGGCTCATTAGACACCATAGCTTGTGTTCAAAATCAGTGACAAAAAAAATTCCGGTAGAGCGTCACAAGTTCGCTTGCACCTTACGTAACGTAATGTTTTACAATAGAGCTACCGGTACATAGCTAGCGCCAAAGAGTGGAGATGGTCAATGAAGAGACATTGGAAGGTTGGGGACCTCGCCAAGCTGACGGGGCTTACCGTACGAACCCTACGCTTTTATGATCAAATCGGTTTGCTATCTCCATCCGGCCAGACGGAATCGGGCCACAGGCTATATAGTGAATCGAACTTGTCACGCTTGCACCAGATCCTATCGCTTAAGGAGCTGGGGTTATCTCTTGAGGAGATTAAGTTGGCCTTAAGTGGCGGGCAGATCAGTCCGCTTGAGATCGTCAACCTGCAGATAAATCAAATCAAAGAGCAGATCAAACTGCAGCAGAAACTATTGGAGCAGCTCAGACATGTATCCAAGCTTATGCAAGGCAAGGCGGAATTAACGGTTGAAGATTTCACGAGCCTTCTGCAAGCGATGAAGATGGGATTCGAGAAGCCGGTCATTGAGCGGCAAACGAGTTGGGAGCGACATTTGGACCTGTTAGGAGACTTTCTTGTCGAGGAGAGCGGAATTCCGAGACATAAGGAGGAAAATCAATGAACGAACGATTTGTCAAGCATGGAACTTTCGTCGTTGAGCGGACGTATGCCGCTTCGCCGGAGAGGGTTTATCACGCATGGGCCGATCCGATTGCCAAAGCCAAGTGGTTTTCTAAGCCAGACATCTTCGATTTTCAGGTCGGTGGGCGCGAGTACAGCAGTGGCGGGCCGCCGGAAGGGCCGATCTTTTCCTTCGACGCCATCTATCAGGAGCTTGTTCCAGAGCAGCGCATTGTCTATACCTACACGCTGGATTCGGGAGGCATACGCATCTCCGTTTCAATCACAACGATCGAGCTTATCAAGGTGGAGGGCGGTACGAAGCTGATTTTCACGGAGCAAGGTGCGTTCTTTGACGGACACGATACACCAGAAGTGCGGGAACACGGTACAAACGTCATGTTGGACGCACTGGGCAAGGTAGTCGAAGGGGAGGTAGGAGCATGACCATAGGTGAAAATGAACTTCTTGCTACGCGCGAGTACGATGTCCCGCGGGAGATCGTGTTTCGAGCCTGGACCACCCCCGATTTGTTAGCCCAATTTTGGGGGCCGCAAGGTTTCACGAATACGATTCACGAGTGCGACATGAGACCGGGAGGCACGTGGCTGTTCACCATGCATGGACCGGATGGCGTGGATTATCCTAACCATAACGTCTTTGTTGAGATCGTGCCGCCGGAGCGGATCGTGATTGATCATCGATCCGGCCACGAGTTTCGCGTAACGGCTACCTTCGAGAGCTTCGAAGGCCGCACAAGGGTTACCTTCCGTCAACTTTTCAAGAAAAAAGAGGAGTTTGAACAAGCCAAGCTGATCTGTATAGAAGCCAATGAACAGCAGCTTGACCGACTTGGCAAGCTACTGGCGGAATTGGCCTACTAACTTTGCAAAGTTATATCGTCTTTTACCCGAAAGAACTGCTGCTTACGTGATGACTCTAAAATTGTCGCCGTTCACGTTCCCCGTTGGGAATCGGACGGCGACTAGCGTTGCGCGGGAGCGCTTCCTGCAGCGCTCCTCGTTCATATTGTGGACTACTTCAACCAATTATGGACTGAACCGCGAACTGTTTGCCAAAAAAATCGATTTGTTTAGAGGCTCAGAATCACTCCATTCAACATACCTACAACACGCCCTGCGATTCCCACAACAAAATTCTACGCCGTCACTTATGATACGGTTCAGCTTAACGGGGCTATCGGCGAAATCAAAGGATAGCATCGAGAGTTCCATGGAGTCTCGTGTAAGCAATAAAGTCTCAAACGTGCTCAATCCCAGAAATCAGAAAAGGAATGGCCGACTTAATAAATTCTTCCGGCGATGATTCCTTACGATTTCTCCTCCACTCCACAGAAGCACCATAAACACCCCAACTTAAAATGACAGCTGTAATTTTAAGAGATTCATCCTCTTCTGTTGTATGTTGTTTTCGTAACATTCCATAGAAAATGATTTCAAGTTGTTCCCTAATAATGCGGGCTATGGTCTCATCGTATCCTCTATGACACCGATTCGATATAGCTTTTTGGAAATCCGTTATGGCTACGAAGATATCAATAATCGATGCTTCATTTAATTCGCTTTTCTCGAAATCCATGGAGTTAAAATTGATCAATAAAACTTCCGATAACACTTTATCCAACAAGTCATATATATCTTCAAAATGATAATAGAACGTTGCGCGATTAATCTTAGCCTCTGTTGTAATATCCTTAACGGTAATATCCTTGAACTCTTTTTTGCCCGAAAGTTCAATAAAAGAGTCCATGATTAACTTACGAGTTCGTAAAACTCGGGGATCTGTCTTTGATTGAGTCATATCATGTCCCTCCAGCTTTTTAAACAATTGTATCAATGTGTTGCATAAACGACAAATGGAATGATCTATTGGTGTTCCGCTAGATTTTTTACGGATAGAATATGGTTGTAAAACAAAGCGATGTTACTAGTAACGCTTGTTTATAACACTTCAAGGAGGCAACCAACATGGTAAATGAGGATAAACGAATGGCGAACGATAATCATATGATTTGTGATTTAGAAACAGGTGTATGTGGAGTAGCTGGGGAGGAAGAAATGGAGATGATCGATTTTAATCAACCCCAAAGATCCATTGAAGTTTATTATGTAACGGATCCAATTTGCTCTCACTGCTGGGCGCTTGAACCTGTTCTTCGTCGTTTTAAAGAGCAGCTGGGACATTATTTCAACTTTCATACGGTTATGGGTGGATTGCTGGAAAAATGGAGTGATGAGCCTGTCGACCCACGTAACGGAATATCAGGACCTGCTGACGTCTTCGGCCACTGGAGAGAGGTTGGAGAATATTCGCGCATGCCGATTGACGGTTCATTGATGCTCGACAATCCGGTCCAATCCTCCTACCCGCCTTCTCGTGTATTTAAAGTGATTCAAAAAAATTATAACGATGCATTAGCCTATGAGTACTTAAGACGATCACGAGAAGCTCTGTTCGCATATAATCGAAATATCGCCGATGAATCCATCATGATAGACATCGTAAATCAGCTTGGACTTAATGGAGAAGCTATTGTAACAGATGCCGAACAACAAACCGGCCAGCAATTATTGAATGAAGATTTTAGTCTCGCTAGAAGCCTTGGAGTTAGAGGTTTCCCGACGATCATTATGATTAACAAGGAAAATGGAGGATTGAAAATTGTGGGTAGTCGTCCATTTGAATCCTATGTTGAGGGCCTACAGCAAATTCTAAATACGGAAGAAATACAACCCAAACAACAACCACCCCTTTCTAACTTGCTTGAAAAAGAAAAGCTATTATTTTCTAAAGAAATTGAAGTTATGTATGATGTTGAAAAGTCGGAAATCAACGCTTTTGTTGAAAAAGAACTTGCACCAAGCAGTTATCAAGTGAAGGAACTTCTAGGGGAATCCTATTTTACAACCACGAAATAATAATGGAAAATATTGTCGTATCTTCCTATGTAAAAACCCTCTAAACTCCAACTTTAGGGGGTTGCGGTTTTTTATCCGATCTGCTGGGGCGTATCGCTCAATTATACTTTTATAGAAAAGGAGTTTAACATGGGAAAGGATGCGATCAGCAATCATATACGGAATCTTCGCTTGCATCATAACGAGATGACCCAGCAGCAATTAGCGGATAAAACTGGGGAGTGAAGGTCCGCAAACATCTGCCAAGGGCATGGTATGATAAGGAGGTTAATTATATTGAGGAAGAGTACATTCTCAGGTAGAAGGTCTGCAGTTATTACTGGGGTGTTATTTATAGCCGGTTTGGTTACAGGCCTATTTAGTGTTGTTCCTGTTATAGATGGAGCAGACTACCTTGTCAAGGCTTCTACAAATGAAAGCCAGGTACTAATAGGAGCATTTTCCCAGTTGTTAATGGTTGTTGCATATGTTGGTATTCCAATATTGATGTATCCGATTTTAAGTAAGCATAATAAAGGTTCTGCTCTTGGATCTGTTGCTTTCGGCATCATTGCAGGTGTGTTCATTATCATGGGTGTAATCATTCTTCTGTTGCTATTGACATTAAGCCACGAATTTGCAAAAGTTGGAACTCTGAATGGTTCGTATTTTCAGACCCTGGGTGGATTGTTGCGGGAAGGACGTGATTTGGTAAACCATGTGGCGACGACACTGACATTTGTTTCGGCTATGTTCTTGTTGAACTACATATTTTACCAAACCAAATTAGTTCCGCGTTGGTTGTCCGTTTCGGGTCTTATTGGGTCAATATTGTCCATATTGGCAAGCTTATTATTTATGATTCGCTACATCGGTTTGGATGCAACCTACATGATGTTGAACGTTCCAATCGCCTTTCAACAATTGGTTTTGGCTATATGGCTAATCATTCAAGGATTCGACCGGGCGGAACAGGATTCTGTAACCCATTAAGATGAATGCTCAAGAAAGCTGGTGTACCTGAAATGAATAAACCAGAAAGCTTTTGGGATAAAACAGCAAGTAAATATGATCAATTAGAGAAGAAGGATGAACAAACTTACCTCCAAATCATACAACGAACGAAAATGCATCTCAAATTAAGCAACGTGGTGCTGGATTACGGCTGTGGAACCGGATTAATATCCAATGAAATTATCGAAGACGTGAAAGAAATTCATGCGATTGATATATCTTCTAATATGATCGCAATTGCCGAAAAAAAGGCAAAGGAGCGAAACATCGCAAATATTAACTATTCTCATGCGACCATTTTTGATGAAAGGTATAAGAAAGGATCATTTGATGTCATTTTGGCCTTTCATGTTCTGCATTTGTTGGAAGATGAACATATCGTTCTGCAAAGAATGAACGAATTGTTGAAACCAGAAGGATTATTAATATCTGCAACACCATGCGTGGGAGAAAAGATAGTTCTAAGAAACTTCTTAAACTTTGCAGGTAGAGTTGGTTTAGTGCCGAATATACGATCATTTAAAATACTCAATTTAGTCGATACAATTGAGAAAGGGAATTTTTCAATTGTCGAAACGGAATGCTTGAAGAAAAGTTCTCAGGAATATTTCGTTGTTGCTAGGAAGATTTGATATGTAAGAAAGGGGCCCTTTTACCAAAAATTTCGCCGTCACTTATGGCACGGTTCACCGTATCGCTCTAAGTGAGAAAGGACACGTATTTCGCGTCCTTTCCATGCTCCCCTAACCACTAAGGTTTAACTCAACAATATTTTTGGATGACACAAATCCACCTATCCATATCAACAAAAAAAGGTGCCATTTTTAGGGGCACCTTTGCAACAGTGTAGTAACTAACTTGTTATGTCTCTAGATCTTGATTCTAACTTATCCTTAATGCTCACGATATTGCCTGTATGGGCAATTTCCGTCTCCAAATACCCTTCTTCAAGCCCTAATAATCCTTCAACTTCTTCCCGTAACAAGCTTAATCCATAATGCTGCGATAATTTCTGCATAAACCCTTCGCCGCTGATGTAGTCATTCTCAATCAACAACTCTATAGCCTGCTTCATCGAAACTGGATCTTTCAAGTCTTTTAAATCATCGAGCGGCTCTTTTGTTCTCCAACCTTTATGGCTTATAGAACGCTGCATGTACTGATAAGTTCCATCATTGATTGCTCCTAACTTGTAGGCCCGCATCACCATTGCTCCGATAGACACACACCACTTTTTTTTAAGCAATGTATAATAGTTCAAGTCATTAGGATGCATGGATACATCCCTCAGAAAACTTTCTCTAGGTAGCAAGAACGCTGCAGCAAAATCATTCGCTTCCTTCTCGATTTGCTTAAACTCTTCTTTGCTTAAGTCCTCAATATTCAAATACGGGTCATGCAAAACTTTGTGGCCTAACTCGTGAGCAACGTCAAACTGACGTCTATAAAAAGACCGTTTATCATTACCTAAAACAATGGAATAGTACAACTTTCCATCTATTTCATGTTGTGAGCCGAAAGCGTCAATCATCTTATTATCTAAATTCAAAGAGGATATAACAAAACCCTTAGTTTCAAGTAAATAAATAATATCCTTTATCGGTCTATCACCAAGCGACCAAACCATTCTGACTTGGTCGGCCACTTCTTCAACACTTTCAATATCCCGATCGGAAAAGTCTGGAACATCAAGCTCTGGGAAATCCACGTACTCCTCAAGCAAAGCACGAATAATTGTTAAGTACTTTACTCGGTCATACTGCATCTCTCGTTCTTTCTTTCCCGTAGTCAACAAAGAACGAAAATAGGTGCTTCCCGTCTTTACTTCAACAGGTGTTTCATAAAAGAATTCTCGGGGGAATTTCAAAATATTTGTTATATGCAACAACGAATCTAGGTTAGGAACAGCTTTGTTGTTTTCATACTTCGAAATCATCTGTTTACTAACACCGAGTTCGTTAGCTAGATCAGTAATAGTAAGACCTCGATATATCCTTCCCTCTCGTAGTCTCGCCCCATTAAACTGCCGCTGAAACATTCCGATTCCTCCTTATATCGAGGAATATTAGCCGTTATCTTCCTCTTTTTTTCTTTTTTCCTTTTTTCCTTCTTCAACGAGCTTCTTCTTGTCAATTTCCGCTTTCCGCTTCTTAACCGATGGCTTAATTTTAGGTATGATACCCATGTTCTCCATGCCTGGATCGTTTAAAACAGCCACGTCACTATATTCGTCTTTAGACACATATGCTGTCCATTCCGCCTTGTCAATTAACTCAAAATATCGATTAAACAGGCGTGCTTCAACACCAACAATTTTCTTACCGATTTCCTGACCAACTACAAAAATTACTTGCTTGACCAAAGGATATTCTTCTCCCAGTATCTTCTGGACTTCAAGCAACCTTTTGTTTTCATATTCTTCTGTCAGTGGTTCGAATAACGTCATTTGTTGGTTGGGGAACTCAAGGGGATTACTGTTCAACGATACGAACGCATGAAAGTAGTGAATACTCTTTTTACCAAAATTCTTGATTACAACATCTAAGTTCTTTTCCTTTGAGAAAATATACAGGCTACCAGTACCTAAATCCAGAACACAGACAAATGTCCAGATACCCCTGCTCTTCGTGAGTACAACCAGATCATTTTGAAGTGCCGAATCTTTAATACGGCCAAACCGTTTATCCCAAGAACCGCCATGCCTAAAGTTCCCGGTACCCATACCATAATCCTTTGTAATATCGTTTAAGACACTCTCTGTTTCTTGAGTAAAGGACTTGACCAATAACTTTGCCATATCATCATTCAACAAAAAACGACTCAGCAAATTATTCCACCTCCAGATCACCATACTGGATTTTTTTCTAATTATACTACACAAAATCAAAAAAAGTAAACCTCCGACTGCTATTTTATCTCATTATTCTCCATGCCCAAACATGTGAGGAGCTATCTTTGAAGACATAGTGTTAGCGACTGCCATTCTAGACCGCCTTCTCCACCATTCCAGTACCACGACATAGAGGGTGAAAGTTATCGCGCGCAGGAGAAGAAAAGCAAGCTAAAGACAGGAAACTCCGATAATTGTGAGCAACGGTTGAAACTTCCCCACTTCCAACGGACAATCTCTCCGAGAGGAGAGAAATCATGGTCAAGAACGGGGAATTTTTCGTGATTAAAGAGATGAAACAACGAGGAATGAGCATCACGGCTATTTCAAAAGAGCTTGGGCGCGATCGGAAGACTATTCGCAGTTGGTTGCGCGAGGAGTCCCCAGAAACTTACCAACGCACATTAGAAAAACCTGAGAAGTTGGCACCTTTCAAAGCTTACGTTCGCAAGAGAATGGAAGTAGGGTGTTTGAACGCAGTTGTTATTTTGGATGAGATTCGAGCTGCTGGCTACACGGGTGGCATCACAAGACTTCGAGATTTTATGCGGCCGCTCCGGCCACTAGTCGCTTCCAAAGCAACGGTTCGATTTGAAACTCCGCCTGGACGACAGGCGCAAGTGGATTGGGGCGAGTTTCAAGTCGATTGGAACGGAAAGAAAAAACGCCTTTATGCGTTTGTTATGGTATTGGGGTACTCCCGGATGATGTATGTGGAATTTAAGGAGGATCAGCGTCTGGAGACTCTTATCGGTTGTCACGAACGAGCCATCCGGTACTTTGGGGGCATAACTGAAACGTGTCTCTACGATAACATGAAAACTGTGGTTTCAGGGACTGACGAACAAGGAGAAGTTGTTTGGAATCACCGTTTCGGCCAGTTCGCTTCTCACCATGGCTTCCTGCTCCGTCGCTGTCGCCCCTATCGAGCTAGAACGAAAGGAAAGGTAGAAAACGGAGTAGGCTATGTACGAAAAAACTTTTGACAGAGGGTTCAGACATTCACGGATCTTCAACATCTCAATGAACAAGCTCTACACTGGCTGAATACGGTTTCTAATGTGCGCCTACACGGTACCACACAAGAACGGCCCGTTGACCGTCTTCCCCGTGAGCATTTGAAATCACCTGCAGTTGTACTTTGACTACTTAGACTATCAGGTTCGAAAGGTGTCGTCAGACACGCTCGTTTCCTACGAAGGAAACCGCTACTCGGTTCCAATCCAGTTTGTGGGTCACCTTGTACAAATCAAAGATGACCGTCGTGGAGGCATCCACATCTATCATGAAGGCATGGTCATCGCGGAGCACAGAAAGGCTACGGGGCACCGAGAAATTGTACAAAATAAAAAACACTTCGATGGGATTCGAAAAGACAGTGTCGCGAGACCGGTCAGCCAACCATCACCTCGACTTATGTCTAATCCAATACCTGTAGCGCCCTCTCGCCGTCTATGATCAGCTCATGGACGAGGGGGTGATGCGCTCATGATCATACAAGAGCGCTTGCAGACTGCCTTTCAACAGTTTGGATGGGTTCGGATTCCCGAGACTCTCCATGCTCATGCTGAAGAAGCAGCTACACACAATCTAACGTATTTAGAGTTTCTAGACAAGTTGCTTCAAGAGGAATTGGCGGCGAAACACGAGCGATATCTAAAGACGAGGACACGCCTAGCGAAGCTGCCGTATCATAAGACGCTTGATCAGTTTGATTTCGAATTTCAACCGTCCATTGACGAGCGTCGGATTCGAGACTTAGCTACCTTGCGGTTTGTCGAGAACCAGGAAAATGTCATTCTGCTGGGACCACCTGGTGTTGGGAAAACGCACCTACTGGTAGCTTTCGCTATGGAGGCAATCACCCAACGTAAAACCGTCTATTTTACGTCTGCTCATGACCGTGTGCAGACACTTCAAGACGCGCACCGCACTGGAACAATCCAGCAGAAGATGCGAGCTTTCACCAAGCCAGACCTGCTCTTGATTGATGAAATTGGGTATCGAAAAATGGATGAAACCGCTGCCCACTTTGTCTTTCAAATCGTATCAGAGCGGTATGAAAAAGGATCCATTGTGCTGACGTCCAACAAATCTTTCGGGATGTGGGGAGATATCTTTGGCGATACCGTCTTGGCGACAGCCATTTTGGCTCGTCTCCTCCATCATTCCAGCACCATTAACATTAAAGGGGAAAGCTATCGAGTAAAGGAAAAGAAAAAAGCGGGATTCTTTAGTTCCGAGAATCGCACGGATCAAAGTGACAATCGTTCGTGCTAGATCGGCGAAACTGGGTAATTTTTAAACGGTGTTTTTGAGGAATTTTCAACTGATGTTGACATCTATTTCTCATTAAGCCTATGAGCCGGGTATCAATTGTGCAACTACCGTAGGTGCTACCAACACCTGCGGTCATTTTGTATCCTATGCATTTTTTGTAACCTTACTCTAACATAGTGCCGGCAGTTGCTTCGATTGGTGGTTTCCCTCACTTATGTTACGGCTTAGCGTATGACTCTGAGTGTGAAAATAATTCATCTAACGAATCAAAGAAGGTGTCTTATGACTGTAACCCATATATACATATATCAATTTTATTCTATATAATATATTAAAAGCAAGTTCTATCGAGAAATATCACTACCATTGAAGAAACCTGATAACCTTTTAGGAGGGATCGATTCATGGCAATCGCAGAGTCTGGCGGCCCAACTACACAAGCTGGTATCACTTTTCAAAATGCCATTGCTGCCCTGTATCTTGGACGAATGTTAGACCCACGACCTTCTATTGCTTCGAAGAAAGTAGTAGAAGTGCGGGTTGAAGCCCCTGAAGATGTAGACGACATCGTAGTGACGTATGCAAACAGTAGAAAAGAATTTATCCATGTGAAAGAATCAGTATCAAAATCTAACGGTTTAGATAGTGCATGGGGCAAAGTTTGGAGGGACTTCGAACAACAATTCAAACAAGCTTCCTTCAATATCGGCCAAGATAGATTGCAACTTGTGTACGGCATCTTTAAGGACGAACTCGAACTCGCCAAAGATTTGACCAGACGGGCAACCTCAAGCCAAAACCACTCAGAATGGGTATCAAGGCTAAACAACAATTTGATCAACTTCCTTGACCATCTCAAAACATTTTTATCCGCAGAGCTACTCAATGATAAGGAAAAGCTACTGTCCTTCTTTGCGAGCATTGAGGTGAATCACTCCCCTAGGGAATTGGTCGAAGGAGCCCAAATGGTGTATGAAATGCCAGAATCGAACCATACACCCTCCGCCTTGTTTTCACTGCTTCGAGATCATGTTGGCGGTGAGGCGATCATCCGCGGAACTCATACCAATGAAGCTCTCCAAGATTGGCTTCAAGATAAAAACATCATCATCTCCAAATCCGTATCGAGCGAAGAGTTACGTTCTGCCATCTATTCTAGTAGCTCCACCATGAGACATCACCCGAATATCATCGGTAGAACAGGAAAACACCTTGAGCGCGATACAACTAAGGCCATCACCAAATGGCTCTTGGAAACAACTGACCAAGAATCTGTCGGTGTTCTTTTGGATCAAGCCGGCACGGGTAAATCCGTCCTGATCCGAGAGATACTTGAGGATCTCGAACGGCAACAAATCGATGTCCTCGCGATCAAAGCAGATCAGCAACTTTCTGGTGTGAGAAATTTGGATGAGTTGCAGATCAAGTTGGACTTGCCTGTTCGAGTAGAGCGTATCGTGCCGACCTTAGCATCTCAAAAACCATTTGTCGTGCTACTTGACCAGTTAGACGCATTGTCTTTATCCATGGCTCATGATCAAGAGGGGATGCACTTTGCACTGGACTTGATATCAAGGCTGAGATCGATATCGGGCGTGCGTATTATCATCAGTTGTCGCAAATTCGACTTTAACAGCGACCCCCGACTGAAAAACCTTGAGGGCTGCAAGCAATTTTCTCTGCCGGAGCTTTCAGAATCGGAGATCCAAACGTGCTTAGAGGAAACTGGGCTTAATTTCAGTCTTTTGTTGCCTTCGACTCAAAAACTCTTGCGAATTCCCCTACATCTAAACCTCTTTCTAATGGCATATGAGTCCATGGAAAACAAGGCGTTGCTACAAGGCAGCGACTTTACAAGTTTGCAAGAACTCTATCACCTTGTCTGGGAAAATGTGATTGGGAAACAATCCCCAGACTCTCCGTCAGTCGGAGAGCGTGAACAAGCACTGATACTCATGGCGAATTACATGGATCGTGAACAGAGAATATCAGTGCCAAAATCTTTTTTCAATAAGCTGGATACAACTTATTTTGAGAAGGCCGTTCATTGGTTGTCTAGCGAAGGAATTTTAGTAGAAGAAGGGAGAGAGTTAAGTTTCTTTCACCAGACTTTCTTTGACTACTGCTATGCGAGAGACTTTGTCGAACAGAAGCATTCGTTGGTACAAACATTAGTGGAATCCCCTCAAGGTTTGTTCCAACGCCCACAGCTTGTACAGGTACTTTCCTATCTGCGCGGTTCCAGTGACTTGAAAGCATACCTGCAACAATTGATTGCTCTCTTTACTACTGCGGACCTGCGATACCACCTAAAAAACCATCTACATCATTGGTTTGCATCACTCCCCTCTCCTAGCGATCATGAGATAAGGCTGGCAGATCGCTTGATCAAAGATCAGAAAATGCGCTCGCAGCTCCTAAAATTCACATATGGAAACCCTGACTGGTTCGAATATTGGAAGAGCCGTGTATTTCCTGACCTGTTGGATCAAGGTCAGGAAGAAAGCTTTTGGGAGGTATTTCGCTATCTGGGATCGATAGTAGAATTGCGGCAGAATGATGTCATCGAATTTCTCCGACCTTACTATGGCAAAAATGAAGTGCGCGATCAGGCTATCGGGAGCCTAATCTTGCGTATTGAGAAGTGGAGTTGTGACGAGGCTGTTGAGTTCCTTGAATTAATAGTGAGCAAGGAAAAACTGGATACCCGCCAATCCTATTTTGAGTGGGAAGAATTGGCTCATTACGATCCGAAAGCCGTTTGCCGTATCCTACGTATCTTTATGGATCAAGCATTGGAGAATTACATAACGAAAAAACAAGAGGTGAATCGCGACCCTAACAACGCCTATAGCTTCCATTTCTTAAGCCTTGTTGAGGAATTAGACAGGATTAACCATACTACTCTCAATAAAGCTCTGGAGGTCGTTATTCAGTTCTCCGCCCTATTTTTCTTGGATACATTAGTACCTTGGTTAATCCATGCTGTACAGACCCAAGCGCACCAGAAAGTAGAGTCCGCTGAAAGTTTCATTTCGGATCATGTATTCTCTGATTGGTATGAAGGTGGTATAGTCCGATTCAATGATGTCCTCAAAGAGTTTTGGTTAAGGGCATTTGTAAAATTGGCCGATAGTCAACCTCAAAAGTTCCTCGATAAAATCCAGTACCTAAGCAGTTATCCTTTCAGTTCTGTTCAATTTTTGGTAGCCCGTGTATTAAGAGAAGTATCAGGGCAGTACGCCTCCACTGCCCTAAAGTTTCTTTTAAATGACCCACGGAGACTAACCATCGGGGAACATGATGATTATGACAGCAGAGCTTTGATAAAATCCATCATTCCACACCTTCAAAAGTCACAACTTCATGAGTTAGAAGATTTTATTATGACTCAAACACCACGTTATAAGAATTTGAAACTGTACGGTTACTACTATCAGCAAATGTGCCAACTGAGATTGTTACAGGCATTTTCCTACACAAATCTCAGTGACAAAGGCAAGAGGTACATGCAGCAACTTGAGAGACGTTTCCCCAAATATCAATTCTCGGACAATCCTAGTCGGATTCGGAGCGGGACGGTGGGCTCACCTATTGCATATGACTGTGCAAGCAAAATGTCTGACAAACAGTGGGTTAAAGCCATGAAAAAATACCAAGGAGTTGTGCGGCATGATGACTGGCTCAGAGGAGGTGCCAGTGAGTTATCTCATCTTCTTCAAAAGTTGGTTCAGAAGGAGCCTCAACGCTTCTTCGCCCTGTTCAGAAAAAGTAATACTGAACTTGACCAGCATTATGTCTGCGCTCTGCTAAACGGACTGGCGGAATCCTCAGCACCTGCTGACTTGTTGTTTGAGGCCATCAAGCTATTTGAAGGCAATGAGGATTTGAACGTTCGCCGGACTACCGCATGGGCTGTAAACAAACGTGCAAGTCAGAATGTGCCTCAGCAGATCATTGATTTATTGAAAACCTATCTCGATGACCAACTTCTGCATGAGCACGAGTATTCTAATGAGCACTTTTCTGAATACATCAACACAGTTCGAGGAGCATCCATGCAAGCCTTAATGCGTATATATAGTCACGATGAGCGGTTCCTCTACGAGAAATGGGCTATTCTTTGCTATGCTACACGTAGCGATATGCTCTTTCTGCGAGCTGGTGCAATTCATGAACTGATTTATATGATTAGTCATGACTGCCAGCGTGCAATAGACCTCTTCGAACGGGCCATTTCCGGACATCCTGAGCTATACCAAGTGTACTATACAGCTGAATTTTGCTACTGGGCAATGGATAATTCGTTTAAGCGGGTCATTCCTCACATACTTGGATTAATGCTTGATGAAAAAGAGGATGTGCAAAAACACGGAGCCAAACTGGTTGCTTTATCACTAATTTCTCCAGATTGCTTTGAAGATACAGAAGTACAAGTGAAGATGGAGTGTCTCTTGAAAGAGGCACTATCAGGCCCTGCTTCATATAGACAGGGGGTTGCGAAAGTTTTCACAATTAATCTTTTGCACCATCCTTCTCCAATTCTCATCAATGGATTACAACAATTGATGAATGATGATGACGAGGAAGTGCAGCATCAAATAGGATTCTTCCTATTTGACTTGAAAAAGAACCATCCCACCCTTCGAGAAGAAATTCGTGAGTTCATTTATGAATTCGCCGGATCTAAGTCTGCCATCCGTAACGGGGATCAACTCAGTACAGTGTTGTGGGAACAAAGTATAGATGATCCAAAATGGACCTTGTCCGTTATGAACCACCTGTTGAATAACAAGCACATCCAGAATTCAACCAACAGATATCATCTGGGCGCTAAGGATTTGGTTCGCGCCGTGATGAACATCTATAACGACCCCTTCTCCGACGAAGACCTGCAAAACCAAGCAATGGATACGTTCGACCGCTTGATGGAACTGTACTCGGCTCAGGCTCAAATCGTCCTTTCAGAGTGGGATCGGCGGTAGTGCAATGTATGGTATATAGTAAGATAATTCATGATTGTCCTTTGCATTTCGGATTGAGCTCCCACACAAGATACTCCCATAATAAAAAAAGACCTCCGCCACGATGGAATACGTGGCGAGGTCTCCCTCCCAGTTCATCCTCATTTATGATACGGCTACCCTTAATATTTAACATATACTATATCAGGAACATTTTCAAAAACTGCACGTTGTGCATTTCCATTATAAATATGTTATCATTTGGTATAATACCTAAAAAGAATGGCGGTGCTTTGAATGTCAACCTCAATTTGCTTCTTTAACAACAAAGGCGGAGTTGGTAAAACTACTCTTACTTGTAATGTAGCCTCCTACCTCGCATTAAAGCATGGGAAAAAAGTCCTTTTAATCGACGCAGACCCTCAGTGTAATGCAACACAGTACATTCTTTCTCAAGAAACTTATGAAGAAATTCTTGAAGAGAAGAAGCACCACACAATTATGGATATTATTAATCCTATCAAGGGCGGTGGTGCAACTATTAATCTAGATGTGCAACCTATTCCTGGTTCCGATAATCGTTTTGGTATAGATATCTTAGCTGGTCACCCAAGATTTTCCCTATTTGAAGACAAACTCAGTAAATCATGGCTAGACATGAATAACGATGTCGGTTCACTTAGAATCACTAATTGGTGCTATAGGCTAAGCAATCACTTCAAAGATAACTATGATGTTATTATCTATGATGTAGGTCCTAGTCTTGGCGCAATTAATAGAACTATACTTATTGGCTGTGATTTCTTTATCACTCCAATGGGCTGTGACACTTTTAGTATGATGGGAGTAAGTAACATATCCGAATGGTTAAGTGCATGGGTGAACTTATATTCAATGAATTACAAGTATATAAGTACAAATGAGGAGGAATTGGTTAACCAACATCATAATGACATTCTTAATGATCTCGGTAGTCAATGCCGATTCTTAGGCTACACTGTCCAATTGTATATCCCAACTAGATCTACTAAAAAAGGTATTCGTCCTACAAAAGCTTTCGAAGCCATCTTAGAGAAAATACCAAACAAAGTAATCGGTGAATTATCTCCTTTTGTTCCAGAGAAATTATCCTTATCTAATTTAAACTTGGGGCAAGTACCCCATCTCTTTAGTCTTGTTCCTATGGCGCAGGCAGCCAATGCCCCCATTTTCATGTTAGATTCAAAAGATGGACTTAATGGTTCACAATATAGTCAACAAAGGGCATATATATCTATACTAAAAGAAATTGCCGCTAATTTACTCCGAAATGTCGAGGTAGGGACTCAGTATGAAGCTCTATAACGTCGAAACAAAACAATTTAAATGGCCGGAGTCGTTAGTTACGGAGATTGCTGAGCGTAGATGTATTATTGTATTAGGTGCAGGGGCATCTGCATCATCAACAAATGAACTAGGTAATCGACCGAAGGACTGGAGCAAGTTCCTTAGAGTTGCAATTAGAAAGATGAACGATTCACAAGCCCAACTCTTAGCTATTGAACTTTGTGATAAGGGACTTTTTCTAGATGCAGCTCAAATCATTCACGATCACATTGATCCAGGTGATTTTGACCAAGTCATTCAGCAAGAGTTTAATCCCAATATTGCTTTTCAGCCTTCTGATCTTCACAGAAACATTCTTTCGCTCGATCCAAAGATTGTTATTACAACTAATTATGACAAAATTTATGAGTCGCTATGCAATCTTGATGGTGCTGGGGCTTCGTTTAACACCCTGTATTACTACAGTAGTAATCTCCTAAGTGAAATCCGTTCAAAAAAGAGACTTATTATCAAGGCGCATGGCTGCGTTAATGATTCGGACAAAATTGTATTAACAAGAAAAAGTTACTTCGACGCTAAAAACGACTACCCTTCTTTCTACAAAATTTTGGATTCTCTGTTTTTAATAAACACAGTTCTATTTATAGGTTGTAGTATGTCTGACCCTGATATTAACCTTCTGTTAGAAGGAGTAAATATTTCCGCGAAAAGCTCTCGTTCCCATTATGCAATTTCCGGTGACGGCCGTCCAATCTCTATAAAAAACGCAATCAAAACTACCTATAATCTCGAATTGCTCGAATATCCTGAGGGAGAACACCATTTAGTAATTGATGCTTTAGAGGATCTGGTTACTCAGGTTTGGCATTTTCGCGAAACTGGTGGGCATATCGAGGATGGTGAACAAGATGAAAGTGAGTAAAATAGAGCCACTTCCCTTGAAGTGGCTCTATTTTATATACGTCACTTATGATACGGTTCACCGCACCTGTTCTAAGCACATAGTCTTTGACCGAAAGGTTCGAATCACCATCTAGTATCTCCTCCAATGTGCTTTTTTCCATGTCGGGACACAGACACCTCAACTACAGGCGATTAATTATCCAAAACGGACGTCTGTTATCGTCCTTGCCACGCTGTCGAATCAAAAAAAGAAGTAGACCCCGTTACTACGGCGATCTACTTCCGTTAGCTTTACGGAAAGCTACAATACCTCTCTACCGTTTAGCTAGCATCGCATGAAACTCTGTAAGCCCTCTCATCAACAAAATCGGTAACTTATGCTCGAAAATCGAGATATATCGTCGAATTAACAACGATATTTTCGAGTCTGTTTCATTTTCAAGTATCCGACTCCATTCATAAGGGTTGTATCGCATAATGTTGCTAAACGAACTCATCAATAGGAAGTGTACACAGATTTCAGGAAGAACAACAGGGTGTAGAGGATTTTCTACGTACCAGAAGTCACCGTATATGTCAGAATAAATCGTTCCTCTGATTCCTTGCATTTTCTCGTTTGAAATCGAAACCTTAGCCTTCCCTTCAGATCTTGAAATTTCACAATCTTTGAAGGAACTTTCCAAATCTTCTCGGGAAGGAAGGTCATGACCATCACCTATAAAAATGTCCCAAGAAATTGCTCTATGGTTTTGACCGCGTACTACTTTAAGCTGATGAGTTCTGCTATTCTCGCCTGTCAAAAGTTTATAATAATCTCTTAGCTCTGGAATCATACTGAGTAATTCTAGAATAGAAATTTCATAGCGTGATTTCCAAAACGCCATGATAGATTCCCTATTGTCCTGAAGTAACTCAACCCCGTTACCTACGTGGTTGATCACTGAAAAGGAAGTAAATAGATCACTGAATGTTCCCTCGGTAATATCTCCACCAAATTGAATCCGTGACTTGCTATCCACAAAGTTTACACCATGAGAACCATTTAGCATACTTAACCTATAACGCAATGGGTTGTTCATAACAATAAGAGCATATACATAGGCAGTAAAAGAATAGAAAAAGATAAGCGGTTTTACCATCATTGGGGAGTTTCTCCCAGACTCAAATAGCTCCCTTCCTTGACGGAGACAACTTTTTATTATCTGAGCCTCGTTCGCATCCAAGCCAGTACTCCCTACCGATTTTTTCTTAAATCTATACAGAGACTTAATTTGATCAATGTTCTCAATCATTTCCAAATAATCACATGCAGCCCGTTCCTGCAAATGATCATTTATTTCTAATAATTTAATACCTGAATCAAATTGTAATCTTTTCTCGGCTTCCTCCCACATTAACCTAAAATTATTCTGTTCCTTCGTTGGATCAAAATAACCCTTTTCTCGGTAGAAATTGCCGATTTTTTTATTATATTGATCACGTTGCACTTCAGGTTTTAAATTTCTCCACGTTTCAGTTAACTCTCTTTTTAAATCCTGATTCTTCTCGTAGTCAAACTCTTCGAATGGCAATTTGCTGTTCTCCAAAGGGGTTACGTACTTCGGTGTTGCTTCCAAAAGTTTTTCCCTCAAAGTTCTGCACCTCCAAACAAACTCAATAAAGCATAATATATATAGTCTAGCAAAATCCCCTTCCATTGAAAAGTAAATCTTGAGAAAGGTTGATCGTTTTTAAGGAAGTGAGGTGGGCATCAGTCACCATTAGCTGATTTTAGGAGAAGTATATTGAAATGTCAAAAGTGACTTCTCATAAAGCCTCAATTTTATGTCGAACAATAGTCACCTAATTCAAAAAAAGGTCATTGGACAAGTGAAGATCACCTAAGTCGAGCCGTAGGTGTACTACGGGTGACAATTGCTTTCATATTTTGTTAACGCCCGTTTCTGCAAGCTTACCTGATCGCTCTGACACCAAGACATAGCTGTCTGGCGAAAATGGTTCGCGCTGACTATGCGGAGAGTGCGGTTCTGGAACGCATTCAATCCGTTGTCCTCGTAGAAGCCAACTTGCAAGCTATCGTGGACAAGCTCAATGAGAAGATCGCCAATCTGAAAGCCCCGTTACTGTCACAGCAAGCATATACAGAAACCCAGCTTGATCAAGCCACAAAAAACCTGAACAAGCTCGTGACCCTCTTCATGCGTCCCGATTTTGAATCTGAAACGGTCAGCGAAAACATCATGACTCTGGAACGAGAAATCAAGGAACTCAAAGAGCGCAAAAAAGAAATTGACTGCGAACTGAACACGACCTCCATTGAAGAAGTCTCGTTCGATCAAGTCCAAGAGGTACTAACTCGATTCGCAGAAGCCTTGCCCCTCGTGACACCTGAAAAGCAGAAACACATCCTCCACAGCTTGATTGAATTTATCACACTGAACCCCTCCGAAAACATCAAAGGGAGAACGATCAAAGACATTACGCTTGTCTTTGACCCTTCTCCCAATCCTCAAAACGATGTCCTTACTTATGATACGGCTCCCCCCGCTGAATCCGAAACGCCCGATACACCTGCTCCAGCAGAATCGCGCGAACCATCTGGTGCGGGAACGTAAATTTGGAGAAGGACAGCTTCAAATTCGCCCGCTTCAGCACATCCTCGTGCAGGCCGAGCGAACCGCCGATCACAAAGGTGAACGTGCTATACCCCTGCGACGCCTGGCGATCCAGATGATCGGCAAACTCCTCTGACGACAGGCTCTTGCCTTCGATCGCCAGCGCGATCACATAGTCGCGGTCGCCGATCTTGGCCAGCAGCTTGTCCCCTTCCTTTTTCTTGATCGCCGCCTCTTGCGCGGCCGACGCGTTGTCTGGCGTCGGCTCGTCTGGCACTTCGATCAAATTCACCTTGCAATACGAAGAGAGCCGCTTCGCATATTCGTCCACGGCTCCGGTCCAATATTTTTCTTTCAGCTTGCCGACAGCAAGCAGGTTGATCTGCACAGTTCGATCTCTCCCTTCCCTGCGCTCACACGATCAGGAACTTGGGCACTTGCGAGCAATACTCACACTTCGCCGGGGCTTCCCAGGCGGTAAACGAAATCTCATCGAGCTTATAGACGTCTGGCGCTTGCCCTTCATACTCGTCCACGAATTCGTCGAGAGCCATCTCGACATGCTCTTTGCACACGACGTACATGCGGAGTCCACCTCATCTGTTGAAAGTAGGTAGGGATGTGGAAGTAGTTCTAATACTAGCAGTCTCCCCCGATTTTGTCCAAAAAAACGAGGATGCAAAAAGCGGCAGGGCCGCCCCTTGAGGCGCTCTGCCGCTTTTCATCCCGCTTACGGTTTTGCGAGAACAAGCTCCACCGTCTTCAGATCTTGCCCACGGTAAAACTCGACTTTGACCGAGTCGCCCGGCTGCTTCTTGTACAGGATCTTCCGCAGTTGGATCGGATCTTCGACCGCAGCACCATCGATCTTGACGATCACGTCGCCCGCTTCGATTCCCGCCTTTTTGGCGTTCTCATGCGACTGGTAGACGTAGATGCCCGCCTCGACTGGCACTTTCCCGCGGTAGCCTTCCGGAACTTCGGTCAGCGCGACCGGGGAGATGCCCATCACCGGACGCACGATCGAGCCTTTTTCCATCAGCTGTTGCAAGATCGGCTGCGCTTCGTTGATCGGGATGGCAAACCCGATGCCCTCAACGCCTGTCGACGAGATCTTCGCCGAGTTGATGCCGATCAGCTCGCCTTTGATGTTGACCAACGCGCCGCCAGAGTTGCCCGGGTTGATCGCCGCATCTGTCTGCAAGACGTTTTGCGAGAAGACTTCAACGCCCGATTCGTCATAGATCGGCATTTCGCGCTTGGTCGCCGAGATGACCCCTACGGTGACCGACTGCGCAAACTTCAGGCCGAGCGGGTTGCCGATCGCAATCGCCGGCTCCCCGATGTTCAGCGATTCGCTGTTGCCGAATTTCGCCGGCGTGATGCCTTTGACATCGTTCGGGTCCACTTCCAGCACCGCCAAGTCGGTCATCGAGTCTGCCCCGAGCACTTTCGCCTTGATCCGCTTGCCGTCCTGCAAGGAGATCTCCACCGTGTCCGCCCCATCGACCACATGGTTGTTGGTGATGATGTGACCCTTGTCATCGAAGAGAATGCCTGAGCCGGTGCCTTTCATCTGCTCGTTGCCCGCGCTGCGACCGAAGAAGTCGCGGTTCTTTTGCAGGTTGAGCACGCCGACGACAGCCGGCTTGATCTTCTCGACCGCCTCGACCACGCCCGTCTGAACGTTGACGTTGATCGTCTCTGACGACCCACCTTTGCTGTTGCCATTATCCGCAAATACGGTGTTGCTTTCGATCACGTTCGATTTTATCAAAGTTGGAACCAAAGCCACCGTGGTCGCCGAGCCGATCAGGGCTGACACGAGCGAAACTGCAATCCACGTGCCGAAGCTACCTTTGTTGCGCTTAGGCTTTGAATCAAAATCATCGTAGAATCCCATCTTCAAACCCTCCTCCTTAAGCTATCCCTAACCCTTTTTCTTCTATGCGCTTGTCGAGTGTAGGTTTCAGTGTACCCTTATTATACAGAGTATATTTTCGTTCGCTCAAGGTCTCAACAGTTACTGTCAAAAATCGTTCAAACAGTTGTTTGAAAATTCTCCACAAATTACTTCCTCAACAGGAAAATCGCAGTTTCATTTCCGATTTGTGTTTATTCTCTTCACAAGTTGGACATAATTAGGACTACTGAATGATTCTGAACGGGAGGGATGCCCGATGAACAGACGAAACGGATTGCCAGTCGAAGTCGATCTGATCGCTCAGCTGGCCGACCTGAAGGAAGTGGACTATAAGAACACGCTCGTCCTCACCGCTCTGGTGGAACTGCTCGTCGAAAAGGGCATTCTCGATCGAAAGGATGTCATTCGCAAAGCGCATCAGCTGGATGACGATCTCACCCCCGAGGTGAATCGTTCCGAGTATGCCAACTAAGCTTTCTACCCACTTGCTTTTGTCTCCCCCTTCTCTATCTTGAAAACCCACTTCCGCAGTTCGGAAGTGGGTCTTTTTTTGATCTGCACCGTCTTGTTGCCTTCCCCTACATCCGCTTGATCGTCTTCAGCGCTGTCGGCTTGTCGCGATAGGTGTCGTGGAGCACGACCTCTTTCCCCACCTGGTAGCCGTTCTGCGTCAACACGCCGCGCACGGTGATCTCGGCGATCTCCGGCATGTTGTTGTCTGGGCTCAGATGAGCCAAGTAGACATCTTTCGAATCGCCGCTGAGCACTTCGGACAGCACATCTCCGGCCGATTCGTTGGAGAGGTGGCCTTTGTCGCCTAAGATCCGCTGTTTGACGCTCCACGGGTACGGCCCCATGCGGAGCATCTCCGGATCGTGGTTCGCCTCGAAGATCAGCGCATCCGCCCCTTGGATCGCCCGTTTCACCCGATCGCTCGCATAGCCGAGGTCGGTGGCCAACGCCAGCTTCGTCTCCCCTTGGTAGAAGCAAAACCCGACCGGGTCGAGCGCATCGTGCGAGACGGGGAACGGCTCGATGTGCAAGTCAGCAAAATTGAGCGCATCCTCGACAGCAAACACATGTTGCCGCTCCTCGGCGATGTCGCCCACATGCTTTTGCATGCCTCTCCACGTGCCCGCTGTGGCGTAGACGTCGAGCCCTTTGCACTTGCGCGCCATCACGCCAACGCCGCGCACATGGTCAGAATGCTCGTGCGTGACGAGCAGCGCGTCCAGCTCGCTCACGTCCACGCCGATCTCCTTCAGCGAGGAGGTGATCTGCTTGCCCGAGACGCCAGCGTCGATCAAGATCTTCGTCTGGTCTGTCTCGACATAGATCGAGTTCCCCGAGCTGCCACTGCATAAAACGCTAAAGCGTATCAAAACGTCTCCCCCTAGCTGTCTCCCTGCCCATTTTCGTTGCGCTGTTTAGGAACCGGCCTCCACTTGGCCGGTCAGTGCGTTTACGTAGAACACTTTATAATCGGTCACGATGCGCCACATCGGCGCGAGATACCATTCGTCCGCTCCCGCATAGTTTTGCGAGTAGTACCCGAGCTTCACATCGTGGATCGTGACAAACTTCTTCGGATCTGGCAGCTGTGCCGGATCATGCTTTTCAGCGACGGTGCGGATCGCCCCGATCGCTGAGATCACGCGCTGTCCCCGCTCTTCCTCTTCGCCGATCTCCATCGCTTTCTGATTGTAGCTGGTGACCCCCGAGCTGTTCAGGTTGACTTCGAGCACCGCCGAGAAGATCGGGTAGCGCTGATAGCTTTGCAGGTAGCGCAGCGTTGTGCCTTCTTGGCTCAAGTTGTTGATCGCGATGTCCTCTTTGTACAGCGAGCCGTTCCAGACGCTCGGGCTGATCAGCTGCAAAATGTATTGCCCTCGCTTCACGCCGAGATCGCTTTCGATCTTCAGCGCAGGGCGATATTGCAGTTTGAAGTAGCCGGCGCTTGTCACTTCAAACTCGCCCTCATACGAGTTGAACTTCATCGTCCCTTTGCTGCGATCATCCTCGACGAGCTTCTCATTATGCAGGATGCGATCGGCGATGTCCGGCAAGGGCTCCTGCGGATGTCCCGCCGCCAAAAAGTACATCACCGGCGTCTCTTTCGGCACTTCGGTCATCAGGATCATCCGGCGTTCGCGCAACACTTCTTTCAGCTCGTCAAGCTGTGTCGAGAAGGACTGTACATAGCCGAGCGCTTCCTGTTGAGACGAGTAGTACTGATAGCCGAGCAGCAGGTCGAGCAGCAAAAAGGCGACGATCAAGTACGTCTTGGCTCTACTCCAATCCACGCAGCATGACCTCCTCGCTCTGCAGTTGCACGCCTGTCACCGCATCGAAGACACCCTCGCGATAGTCGCTCGCCTGCTCGATCACCCAGACGGGGCGCAGTTTGGAAGATTGACCACTCTGCGACTCCATCAGGTAGGCGAGGTAGATATCGGAGATGCGATCCGGTCTGAGCAGCGCGTTGTTCTCCACCAAGCTCATCACTTCTTCGCCGGAGAGAATCTCCTGCTCAGCTCCTTGCACCGGCTTCCCTCCGACCATATAGGGGGAGCGGCGAAACGCGGCGACATCGTTGTCGATCACCAGAATGGCAGCCGAGGAGAGGTTGCCGATCACCTGCAGCCCCGCGACGGTCGGTCGGAAATCGAACTGGCGACCGTCCACGTCCAAATCGTTCGGACGGATCGTGCGCATCTGGTGAATCGTCACCTGGCCGAGGAAGCCGCCATGCGCGTTGGCGAAGTCGAGCGCTTTGGCGATGCTCATGTCTTCATCGAGCTGGTTGCGCCGCATTTTCTCGACGTTCAAGTTGCGATATTCGATCATCTTTCCTTTGCTGTCGACGCGCACCAAGCGATTGCCATCGGTCACGATCTCCGAGCCGTCGCGCTCGACGACGCGGCGGGTCAGCGACCGATCCAGAAAGAATGAATCGACCAAGCGCCCCATCTCGATCCCCTGATTGACGTCGATCGTATAGGCGTGCAGCTTTAGGCGCGCGACAGGCAAAAAGTAATGCCGCTTGAGCGAATCTCCATACAGCGCGTAGGCAGGCGCATCTTTCTGCTCCTCATAAAGCGCTTGAAACCGGTCTTTGCTGAGCACGACGTTGGCGCTGTAGACCGTCTCTGCGTCTTCGACAAACACGACGCGGAACTCGCTCTCGCCGTTTGCGTACAGATAGATCGTCCTGACGTTCATCAGCGGCTCGACCCGCGATGTGAAGTGCAAGGTTCCCATCTCATTGAGCATGTTGATCGGAATCACCGCGTCAAAATCATACTGAACGCTCTTCTTTTCCCCGATCGTCCGCTTCCATTCCTCGTCGGTAAACTTGGTGTCGATCTTGATGTCAAAAAGCGAGGCATCTGCCAACAGCTCCATCCCTGCCGAGTAGCCCGATTGCCCAGGAAATAGCGCCTTGTGCTTTCCCTGATCGGAGTGCAACAGGACGGCGCGCGGGCTGAGCACATTGTTGAGTGTGCGTTCAAAGCTCGGATCGGTGGTGGCGATGTTGGAGGAAAATTGCGGCCCATCGATCGACTCGTACTGAGGCGTGATGCTCCAGATGCCAAGCGACAGCAGCAGGCTTGCGATCACGAGGACGGTGAGCAGGAGCGTCTTCAGTTTTTCCAAGATCACGCACCTCCGGTCGCTACAGGTAACGTAAAGGAGACGGTCGTCCCCTGTCCTTCTTCACTGTCGATCTGGATCTGCCCGCCGTGCAGCTCGATGATCTGCTTGGCGATCGAAAGTCCAAGCCCGGTGCCGCCCATCGCGCGGGATCGCGCTTTGTCCACGCGGTAGAAGCGGTCAAAGATCAGGGGAAGCTCTTGCTTCGGGATGCCCATCCCGGTGTCGATCACCTGGACGAGCACATATTTGCCGCTCGGACGATGCGCCCGAACGCGAACGCGACCGCCGTCTGGCGTGTATTTGATCGCGTTGGAGATCAGGTTGTCAAACACCTGATCGAGCTTGTCCGCATCGACGCTGACGATCAGGTTGGCCGGAACTTCGAACGAGAGCGATACATCCTGACCCTGCAAGTGCATCGAGAAGCGGTAACAGGCATTTTGCACCAACTCCCGCAGCACGTGCGGCCCGATCCGCAGCTGTTCGCGGTTCGAGTCGAGGCGCGATAGCTGCAACAGGTCGCTGACCATCCGCGTCATGCGCTCCGTCTCGCCGTGGATGACGGAGAGGAAGCGCTTGGCATGATCGGGAGATTCGATCGCGCCGTCTTCGAGCGCTTCGATGTAGCTTTTGATCGTCGTCAGCGGCGTGCGGATCTCGTGTGACACGTTGGCGACAAAATCGCGGCGGGCGCGATCCTCATTCTCCTCTTCGGTCACATCGCGCAGCACGACCACCGCGCCGCGCTCTTCGCTGCTCTGGCCGCGAAACGGCACCGAGTAGGCCTGAACGATCCGCCCCGACGGGCCTTCGAGCGTAAACTCGGAGACGGTCGTCAGCAGCAGGTCGGTGTTGCCTTCCTCGCCGAAGTTGATCGCCGAGTCGAGCGGGCGCTGCAGCAGCTCCTCGACCGACTCGCCGCTGAGCATCTTGGCGCCCGCCGGGTTGGCGAGGATGATCGTGCCCTCGCGATCGATGGCGACCACCCCGTCCGACATGTGCTGCAGGATCGCCTCCAGCTTGTCCTGCTCCTGCTTGTTCTCCGTCTGCGCCTCGCGCAACCGCACGCGCAGCGTGTTGAACATCTCGGCCAGCTGACCGATCTCATCATCGGAGCGCACCGTCACCGCCTGGTCAAAATCGCCGCGGGCCATCGCGCCCGCCTTTTTGGTGATCTCGACGATCGGGTTGGTGATCGTCCGCGAGAGCAGGATGATCAGGCCGGCGGTGAGCAGGACGGCGATCACCGTCCCGGTGTAGAAGATCACCGTGATGTCGTGGATCGTCTGGTAGACGGACGAGAGCGAGGCGACACAATAGACGGCGCCGAGCACCTGTGTCCCCACCTTGACCGGTATCGAGATGTACAGATAGCGCTGTCCGTCTGTCGGATCAACTTTGATCGTCTCCGCCTCGTTGCCGAGCAGAGCGCGGGTCACTTCAGGACGCAAGCTCTTCTGTTCCAAATAGTTTTTGTTGCCCGACGTGGCGATCAAGATCTGCTGGTTGTTGATGATGTTGATCTCCGCCCCCGCCGCGTTGGCAAACGAGTCGGCGAGAAATCCGATATCGTTTTGCAAGTTTTTCTTCTGCTCGTTTTCGCTCAGGTAGGCCGGCAGAACATCGGCGAGCACCAGCAGTTGGCCGGACACTTTCTCCTGAAAGGAGTTGATAAAATGAGTGTTGACCCGCTGGATGAAGTAAAATCCGATCACCTGCATCGCGACCAGAATCACCAGCAGGTACATCAGGACGAGCTTCCACTGAATGCTTTTCAGCAAACGCCCCTACCTCCTCAGCGTGTAGCCAACGCCGCGACGGGTCAAAATGTATTCTGGGTTGCTCGGATCATCTTCGATCTTTTCGCGCAACCGGCGAATCGTCACATCGACGGTGCGCACGTCGCCATAGTAGTCATAGCCCCACACTTCCTGCAGCAACTGCTCGCGGGTGAGCACCGTGTTGCGGTGTTTGATCAGATAGACGAGCAGCTCAAACTCGCGGTGCGTAAGCCCGACATCCTGGCCGCGCTTGCTCACCTCATAGGTCGCCGTGTCGATCACCAGATCGCCAACGTTGTATTTCGGCTTCTGCTCCGCCTTCGATTCGGGCTGTTTCTGGCGGCGCAGGTTCGCTTTCACCCGCGCCATCAGCTCGCGATTGGAAAACGGCTTCGTCACATAGTCGTCAGCGCCGATCTCCAGGCCGAGCACTTTGTCGATCTCGCTGTCCCGCGCGGTCAGCATGATGATCGGCACGCTGGAAAAGACGCGAATCTCCCGGCAGACCGCAAAGCCGTCCTTCTTCGGCAGCATCACGTCGAGCAGGATCAGGTCGGGGTTTTCTTCGGCCGCCTTCTCCACCGCCTCTTGCCCATCGTGGGCGAGCACGACATGATAGTTTTCTTTTTCTAATGAGAATTTAAGAATATCAGCAATTGGTAGTTCATCATCGACCACCAAGATTTTGTAATCCATTCATTTCACCTCTCTGGAAAGGTATCACTCCTTATTGTAACAGAAACGGGCGGGAAATCGGTTAGTTTCTGGCGATTGGGAAACACTACTGGACGAAAAGGGGGTCTCTGCTGATGGCGAACACACAATCGATACTTGCCTACTTCAACTCCCCTGACCAAGCGGAAAAAGCGAAGCAGGGGATGCTCGAACAGCTCGACCTGACAGATGAAACCTGCCAGATCGATCGGATCAGCGCCCAGCCGGGAGATGCGACCGAACAGGTGATCAACCCGATCAACGCGAGCTTTTCCAGCCATGCGACGCTGATCGAAAATCTATCGCCGACAGAGAACAGCTCCGGCATCCTGCTCGGCTCCGATCCGGCCGTCTCCGGCATGTCGGATGGCACCGGCATGCTCAGCGGGCGCGATACGCTGCTCACCGTCGTCTGTCCGGCCGACAAGCTGGATCGAGCGCTGCAGATCATCGAGCAAAACGGCGGCCAGCACTAAAAAAAGTCCTCTGCCTGATCGTCAGGTAGAGGACTTCGTCGTGCGCTCAAAGAGGATCAGCACGCCGTCCGGATGAAGCACGCGCTCAAGTTCCGCCAGGGTAGCTTCCCGATCTTCCAGATGGTCGAGCACATCTCGCGTGTAGACCAGATCGAAAGACCCGTCTGCGAACGGCAGCTTGCGGAGATCGAGCTGAAGAAAATCGATGCCGCACCGCTCGGCTGCTGCCGCCATGCAACCGAGCGAGAGCGAGCCGCAGCTGAGATCGACGCCGGTCAACCGCCACATCGGGCGCTGGCGGGCAAGCTCCCGCAACAGCGGGCCGGTGCCACATCCCGCTTCCAACACGCGCGCTCGCTCTGGCAAGCGCAACTCGGAGAGGATCTTCACCTGTTCGACGAGATCCTGTTCGCTGACGATCATCTCTGCACTCCCTCCCAAGATGCGATCAAATCGATCCGATTAGCGAAAACAGCCATCCCGCAACGTTCCTGAGATGGCTGTTCCGCATTCAGTTTAGCGAGCTTCGTACAGTTCGACGACCGGAATGGTCTGCTCACGACCCGGGCCGACGGAGAGGATCGCCAGCGAAACGCCGGTGATCTCTTCCACTTTGCGGATGTACGCTTTGGCGTTTTCCGGCAGGTCTTCGTAAGCGCGCACGCCGGTGATGTCCTCATCCCAGCCTGGCAGCGTTTCGTAGACCGGCTCGCAGTCGCGCAGGACGCGGAAGGAAGTCGGGAACTCGGTCAGCATCTCCCCGTTGTGGGTGTAGGCGACGCATACTTTCAGCTCTTTGAGCCCGGTCAGGATGTCGAGGCGCGTGATCGCCATGCCATCAAGGCCGGAGACGCGGCGCGCGTGGCGGACGACCAGCGCGTCAAACCAGCCACAGCGGCGCGGGCGACCGGTGGTCGTGCCGAACTCGCGGCCTTGGTTGCGGATAAAGTCGCCCGTCTCGTCGAGCAGCTCGGTCGGGAACGGACCGTCGCCAACGCGCGTCGAGTACGCTTTGACAACCCCGATCACCTTGTCGATCTTGGTCGGGCCGACGCCAGAACCGATGCAGACGCCGCCAGCGACCGGGTTGGACGAGGTCACGTACGGATAGGTGCCTTGGTCGATGTCGAGCATCGATGCTTGTGCGCCTTCGAAGAGGATGTCAGTCCCTTTGTCGATCTGCTCGTTGAGCACGACAGACGTGTCGCACACGTAGGGGCGCAGCACTTCCGCATAGCCGAGGTACTCTTCATAGATCTCTTCGAACGTGAACGGCTCCGCACCGTACAGCTTGGTCAGAACCTCGTTTTTCAGCTTGAGGTTGCGCTTCAAGATCTCGGCGAAATCTTCGCGATCCATCAGGTCGATCATCCGAATGCCTGTGCGCGCCGCTTTGTCCATGTATGCCGGACCGATCCCTTTTTTCGTGGTGCCGATCTTCGCGTCCCCTTTGCTCTCCTCTTCGAGGATGTCGAGCTTCAAGTGGTAGGGCAGGACGAGATGCGCTTTGTCGGAGATGCGCAGCCCTTTGGTCGAGACGCCCTTGTCATGCAGATATTGAAGTTCTTTGACCAGCGCCGCCGGGTTGACGACCATGCCGTTGCCGACCACACAGATTTTTTCTTCGTAGAAAATCCCAGACGGGATCAGGTGCAGTTTATATTCAATTCCCTCAATCCAGATAGTATGACCTGCGTTGTTGCCGCCTTGGTAGCGGGCTACTACTCCTGCTTTTTCTGCCAGGAAGTCTGTAATCTTACCTTTCCCTTCGTCGCCCCATTGGGTGCCGACAACGACTACTGTTGCCACACGACAACACCTCCACATAGTAACATGCTCTCGAAGAGCACGCCTTACTCACAGCATAATGAGTGTAGCAAGGATTTTTCCAGATGTCAATGCATTTTCCGAACGATTATCAATCGGTTCCGTTTGATTGTTCGTCTTTACTCGCTTCCTATTCGGCCAGCCGCCCGCACAGCAGAAAAAACCCGGTCGACTCGACCGGGTTACTTGTCCAAAAAGTCCTGTTCGAACTGCCAGAGCACGATCGGTTTCTCGACGATCCCGGCAAAATCCCGCAAGTTCAACTGGAACTGATGAAACGTTGTGCTCGGTCCGCTCACGTACTCGTCCAGCTTGTAGACGGGCGGGCCAAACCACCACGGCTTCAGCACCAGAAACCCTTCGCCCTGTTCATACGCTTCCACATTTTCGCGAACGAGCGGCGGCACATCGTGCACATAGCCGATCTTGCCGTAGATCAGCACGGCGATCACGATCAGGGGAACGAAGATCAGCAGCAGGCGGTAGGTCCACTTCCCGACCATCGGCTCCATCTCTTCATCATCCAGTTCCTTCTCGTCCGCTTCCTCTGCCGTCCGCTCTGAACCTGCCAGCTCTGCCACCATCGCAGCTGCCATCTCGTTGTGAGCGGTCTGCTGCTCCTGCAGGCTGGCCGCTCGTGTCTGATCGGGCTGCTCCGCAGTCAGTCGCGCCGCCCGATCGTGCTCGACAGGTTGCTCGACAGGTTGCTCGACAGGTTGCTCGACAGGTTGCTCGACAGGTTGCGCGGCAAGTTGTTCAGCGCGTGGTTCGACAGGCTTTTCGACGCTCTGCTGGTCACGATGTCCGACATGCGATTCAGCAGGTTGCTTCGTGTGTTGCTCGACACGTTTTTCGGTGCGTTGCACAACATGTTGCTCCTCGCGATGTGCTACACGCGATTCAGCAGGTTGCTTCATCTGTTTCTCGACACGTTTTTCGACGCGTTGCGCAACAAGTTGCTCCTCGCGATCTTCTGCACGCGATTCGGCAGGTCGCTTCATCTGTTGCTCAACGCGTTTTTCGGTGCGTTTCGCAACAGGTTGCTCCTCGCGATGCTCCGCACGCGATTCAGCAGGTTGTTTCATACGTTGTTCAACACGCGACTCGGCAGGCTGCTCGATGATTTCCTCAAGCGGCGCTGGAGTCGCTTTTTGCTTCTGCTGTTTTTCCTTCTTTCGCCCGTGCTTGTCTTTGCGGCTCGGAAGGGGCATCCCGACTTGCCAATCGGAGTTTTCATATCGGCTCATGATACTATGCTCCCGGCGCTCTCTCAAGAGAGACGAATTTGTTAAAGTTCTTCAAAAAGACCAGCTCGACCGTCCCCGTCGGACCGGAACGCTGCTTGGCGATGATGATCTCGATGATGTTTTTGCGCTCCGACTCCGGGTTGTAATAGTCATCGCGGTAGAGAAAGGCGACGATGTCCGCATCCTGCTCGATCGAGCCCGATTCCCGAAGGTCTGACATCATCGGCCGCTTGTCCTGCCGCGACTCGACCGAACGGGAGAGCTGCGACAGCGCGATGATCGGCACGTCCAGCTCGCGGGCGATCAGCTTCAGGGTACGCGAGATCTCGGAAACTTCCTGTTGGCGGTTGTCGCCGCGCCCGCGCCCTTGGATCAGCTGCAGGTAGTCGATCACGACCATCCCGAGCTTTCCACCCTGCTCCGCCTTCAAACGTCTGCATTTCGCCCGGATCTCCGCGACGGTGATCCCCGGCGTGTCATCGATGAAGATCGGCGCTTCTGACAAAGTGCCGACCGCCATCGTCAGCTTCGGCCAGTCATCCTCATCCAAGAAGCCTGTCCGCATCTTCCCCGCATCGATGTTCGCCTCTGCGCAGAGCATCCGCTGCACGAGCTGCTCCGCTCCCATCTCCAGCGTGAAGATCGCCACCGCTTCTCCCGCCCGCACCGCGATGTTCTGCGCGACGTTCAGAGCGAACGCCGTCTTCCCGACCGCCGGACGAGCTGCGAGGATGATCAACTCCGAGCCGTGAAAGCCGGAGGTCATCTTGTCGAGGTCAGGGTAGCCGGACGGAATGCCCGTCACCCCGCCTTTGTTGTTGTACAGAAACTCGATGCGCTCAAACGTGCTGAGCAGCACATCTTTGACGTGCGTAAACCCTTTGTTGATGCTGCCCGCCTGCGAGATCTGAAGAATGCTCCGCTCCGCCTCGTCGATCGCTTCGGTCACATCGACGCCCGTGTAGCCTGTGGCCGCAATCTTCGTCGCCGTGTTGATCAGGCGGCGCATCACCGATTTCTCTCTGACGATCGCCGCATAATGATCCGCATTGGCTGCGGTCGGCACCGAGTTGGACAGCGAGGCGAGGTATTGCACCCCGCCGATCTCGTCGATCTGACCTTGGTTTTGCAGATCGGTCGTCAGCGTCACCAAGTCGACCGGATTGCCCTTTTCGTTGGTGCGCAGGATCGCCTCATAGATCAGGCGGTGCGACTTGCGATAAAAATCTTCTGGTGTCAGCAGCTCAGACACGGTGATCAGCGCTTCATTGGAGATCAAGACCGCACCGAGCACCGCCTGTTCCGCTTCCACATTTTGTGGAGGCACCCGCTCCACGAGTTCTTCTTCCATGTGTTGCAGCGCCTCCCTTACCTATAGTTTCAACGGCGCGATCGTCAGCTGGCCGCGACCTGCTCCAACCGCTCTTCGAAGACGAGGCCGACCACTTCGTCGATCGTCTTGATCAGATGCACCTCGATGCCTTCCAAGTCGCTCGGCACATCGCGGCGGTTGTCATACGGCACGAGCACGCGGGTCATCCCAGCTTGGCGCGCGCCAAATATTTTCTCAAACACCCCGCCGACCGACTTCACCTTGCCCTGGATCGAAATCTCGCCGGTGATCGCCACATCCTGCGGGATCGGCTTGCTCAGCATCGCGCTGTAGATCGCCAAGGTGATCGCCACGCCTGCGGACGGACCGTCGATCCGCCCGCCGCCGACCACGTTGACATGAATGTCAAAATCCTGCACGTCCAGCCCGGTGATCCGGCGCAAGACGGCCGCTGCGTTGAACACCGAGTCTTTGGCCATCGAGCCTGCCGTGTCGTTAAAGCGCAGTCGCCCTTTGCCCGCTTCGTCAGCCGGATAGGCGACCGCTTCGATCTCGATCGTCGAGCCGAGGAAGCCTGCGACGCCCAGACCGTGGATCTTGCCGACCTCCGCTGGCTCCGCATCCTGCTCCTTGTCCTGCACATAGGGCACCAGTCGGTTCATGCGCAACACCTCTTCGATGTCCGCCTGCACGATCGTCACCGACTCCTCCGCCGTTCCGCCTGCCCGATAGACGGCAAGGCCGTGCGCGTCGGAGAGCAGGTTGACCGCCTTGCGCCCTTCGATCGTGTACTTGGCGATCGTCTTCGCCACCGATTGCTCCAAGCTGACCTGCAGCCGATCAGCAGCTCCGGCGACGATCTCCTCCACCTGCTGGGGAACCAGCGGTTCGAAATAGATCTCCGCACAGCGCGAACGAAGCGCCGGGTTGATCTCCGACGGGTCGCGCGTGGTCGCGCCGATCAGGATGAAGTCTGCAGGCGCTCCCTCTTCGAACAGCTTTTGAATGTATTTAGGAACGTTCGGATCTTCCGGATCGTAGTAGGGCGACTCGAAGCGCACCCGCTTGTCCTCCAACACTTTCAGCAGCTTGTTCTGCAAGACCGGATCGAGCTCCCCGATCTCGTCGATGAACAGGATTCCGCCGTGCGCATCGGTGACCAGACCGAGCTTCGGCTCCGGAATCGCCGTGTCGGCCAGATCGCGGCGCGCCCCTTGATAGATCGGGTCGTGCACCGAGCCGAGCAACGGGTTGGTGATGTCGCGCGGATCCCAGCGCAGGGTCGTCCCGTCCACTTCCACAAACGGCGCCTCTTCTGCGAACGGGGTCGAAGCGAGCTTCGCCGCCTCCTGCAGCGCGATCCGCGCGGCGGTCGTCTTGCCCACGCCGGGCGGACCGTAGATCAGGATGTGCTGCGGGAACGGGCTCGCCAGCTTGGACATCAGCGAGCGCTTCGCCTGCTCTTGGCCGATGATCTGCTCCATCTGTTGCGGACGCACCCGCTCATAGGTGGACTTGGAGAGCTTTACGCTGTCCAGCTTTTCCAACTGCGCATACTTTTTCAAAGTTTGCGCGTTTTCCGGGCCGGACTGCTCCTTGACCAGCTGTGTGCGAATCTCCTTGATGTAGTCTTCATGCTTCTCTTGCATCCGCTCGTTGACGCGCTTCTCCAGATCTTCCTCCACCGTCTTGCGGGCGAGGAAGTTGGCGATCGCCTCTTCGACATCATTCAAGATCTCAGGGATGCGCTCCGGCGTCGGTCGTTCCTCGATCGTCGGGTTTTCAAAGACGATCCGCTGCAGCGCGATGATGCGCTCCTCCACGCTCGAAGAGCGCATCAGGCTGAGCGCATCCAGCTTTCCTGCGCGAAGCACCAGCTTATCCGGTCCATAGATACTGCTAAGAATCCCAAACAATGCGGTGACCTGACGGCGCACCGCTTCCTCATCATCCAATTTTTCGTGTAGTTTGCTGCCGGGGATTCGGTTGAGCTTCTTGAGCAGTTTTTTTAACATGATCGATTACTCCGCAACGACTTGGACGCGAAGCTCCGTGGAGACTTCCGGATGCAGCTTGACTGTCACCACGGTGGTGCCCAACGCTTTGATCGGCTCGTCCAAGAGAATTTTCCGCTTGTCCACGTTCAGCTTCTTTTGATCTTTCAGCCCATCGGCGATCTGCTTGGTCGAGATCGCGCCGAATACGCGGCCGCCGTCGCCCGCTTTCGTTTTCAAAACGATGGTCGTCTCTTTCAAGATCACAGCAAGCTCTTTCGCTTCCTGCAGAATCTGTGCAGCCTTGCGCTCTTCGCCCGCCTCTTTTTGCTTCTGGCGATTGATGTTCTCAGCGGTCGCCTCAACGGCGAGGTTCTTTTTAAAAAGGAAGTTTTGCGCGTATCCAGCAGATACTTCTTTCACTTCGCCTTTCTTCCCTTGACCTTTTACATCTTGCAGAAAAATTACTTTCATCGTTTCACCCTCCAATGCGGATGAGGAGCCTTGAAACAGCATCTAGGACCAGAATTCTGCTTTGGGCATTCTTATCTCTAGTTATACCATGTTTCAACCCTGTGCGCGGCATGGAATGACTTCCAAAGGTGACAATGTGTCACCAGCGCCGCCGCTCCCCACCTCTTTTTAGTTGAAAATTGAAGCAGATGAACGGTTTACATCTGCCTCAATCTGCGCTCGCGCTTCCTATTCACTTTAAAACTGCTCAGATCGATCCTCACCGGGACAATCCACCTTTTTGCAACCGGATGACACAGCGCCGCGTCTATTAGATACCAGCAAACGCGCTTCGGTGACCTCGATCCCGCTTGCAACATCTGGCTGAGGAAGCCCGCTGCCACCGCTTGCCTGGGGCGCTTAGGGAAAGGATTTCGACAACTCATTTGGAACTTCCTGCATAAATCGTTCCGCGCGTGCAGGCTGACCGTCCCTGGAGCGCGTATTATTTCTGAAGCGAGACGAAAGTAAAAACGCAAGCATCGAGGAGGAGATACCGGATGACATCCAGCGAACGCGCCGGATCGTTCGATCACTATGTACAACAGTATGCAGCCCAGATGGACGAGCCCTGGGCTGACATGCTCTATCAACTGCTGTTCGCACAGCTCGGACAGGTGCTGACCCCGACGATGCGGTCGGCGCTGACCGTCGGGTGCGGGCTGGGAACGACAGATCGCTTTTTAGCTGAGCAGGGGCTTGCGGTCACCGGCACCGATATCGCGCCGGCGATGGTCGAGTTTTCTGCGCGGCAGGCGGCAGAAGCTGGTCTTGCGATCACCTATCGCGTACAGGACGCGATGACCGCCCGCTTCGATCAGCCGTTCGACCTGATCGTCTGCCACAATGTGCTGGAGTATGTCGATCTGCCCGAATTTGTGATCGCCAACCTCGCCACCTCGCTGCGGTCGGACGGCCTGCTCTCGTTGGTGCTGCACAATCCGACCGCCAAAGTGCTCAAAGCTGCCGTGTTCAACCAAGATCCGGAGCGAGCGCTTGCGCTGTTGGACCAGCGTGAGTTTCATTATGAGCTGATGAACAAAAGCGCGCGCGCATACACGCTCAAGGAAGCGGTCAATTGGCTCCACCTCTGCGGGCTGGAGGTCGTCGAACATTTTGGCGTGCGCACGCTCTACGACCTGATCCCCAACCAGCCTAAGTATGATCCCGCTTGGCACCAACAGGCGCTGAAGATGGAGCTGGAGCTGAGTAAGCGCTCCCCTTTCCAAGAGATCGCGATGTTTCACCATCTGATCGCACGCAAAAAGGGCTGACCTGCATCACCTGCGATCGTTCCAAAAGTTGAGCGGAGGCATGTTCCCTTTCAGCGGGCGCAGGTCATACCCGCTTGCCTGCAGATGGGTGAGGATGCGCGGCAGGGCGGCGAGCGTCGCCTTGCGGTCATGCAAGAGGATCACCGGCGTCTCCAGCTGAGCGGTCTGCTTCACCACTTCGCGCACGATCTGATCGGGTGTGACGTTCAGACTGCGCGAATCGTAGCTGTCCACGTTCCAGTCCCACATCCGATACCCTGCGCCAACCAGCCGGTCGCGATAGCTTTGCGACATCCACGGCTTGCTGCCATATGGAACGCGCGCCATGTTGGTGCGGATTCCGGTCACGCGGGTCAGCGCGGCGTTGCACTGCTCCATCTCGTTCACCACCGACTGTGCAGACGCGTAGATCACCTGCGCATTATGCGTCACCCCATGCAGTGCGAGCCCATGCCCGGCGCTTGCCATCCGCTTCACTTCGCGCGGATGCGACTCGATCTGCCGTGCCAGCATGAAAAATGTCGCCTGTGCTTCATAGCGGGCCAGAGTGTCTAAGATCTGCGCCGTATGCTCGTTGGGCCCATCATCAAACGTGAGGTAGGCGATCTTGTCGGGCAACTTCGCTTTTTCTGCCGCAATTTTTCGCTGGTTGCTCAGATAGACTTCTGCATCCTCCAGACGCCCAGCACCATCTCGGGCGCGGGCGATCGGGCCTTGCGGAAAATAGGAAACCTTATATTCGAACAGGTCGGCCACCGTGCGAAACGGCACCATCAGCCTGTTTTTCTTCAAATAGAGCGGCAACGATGTGGACAGTCCGGTGGAAGTGGTCATCCATCTGTCCGGGATGTTGATGGTGAGGCGCTTGTCCTTGCGCACCACCTGCACCGTCTCCGTTTTCACATCGTACTCGACCGTGGCGCCGATCGCTTCGGCAAAAGCGCGCAAGGGCAGATAGGTGGTGCCGCCGATCAGCTCCGGCTGCGCATCGGAAAAGGACACCAGCTGATCGTTCAAGGCGACCGCAATATACTCTTTTTGCGTCTGCGCGCTCACAGTCTCGCCTTTCGCCAACGCGAACAGGCCAAGTAGGATGGTCAGCAAGATGATCGTTCGCAACATATACCGCACAACGACTCCCCCAATTCTTCTCTATCATTTGAGCAAGATTCTTCTACTCAGCAAGAATCTTCTTCTCAAAATGGTTATGAGGGAGAGTCGTAGAAAAGACCGGCGAATATTTCTTGGGAAATAAAAATGACCCCCAGCGAAAAGTGAGGGTCATTTAGCACAACCTGATCGATTGTTGACAGCAACATTGATCAGCTAGGCAAGCAGTTTAAACGTGGCGCCGACGAACAGCTTCACACCGTACTCCAACGACTCTTCGTCGATGTCAAAGTTCGGATGATGATGGGGATGGACGATTCCTTTCGCCGCATTCCCCGCCCCGGTGAAGAAGAAGCAGCCGGGCGCTTTTTGTTGGAAGGCGGAGAAATCTTCGCCGCCCATGTTCGGATCGAGATGCTGGATCGCCTGCTCGCCGAACAGTTCGCGCATCGTCTCTTCGATCGCACCGGTCACCCGCTCCTCATTGACGACAGAGCGGTAGCCATGTTCGTAGCGGAACGTGTAGGTGGCACCATGCGCTTCGCAGATGCCGCGGACGATCTGTTCCATGCGCTCGGCAGTATGCTTGCGAATCTCCGGATCAAAGCTGCGCACCGTACCCTGCATCTCGACCGTGCCGGGAATCACATTGTGCGTCGTGCCGCCGTGGAACTGGGTGACCGAGACGACCAATCGACCGAGCGGATTGGTGTTTCGAGCGACGATGTGCTGCAGGTTGGTGACGACTTGGGCACCGATGGCGATCGCATCGATCGTCTCATGTGGCTGTGCCGCATGCCCGCCCGCACCTTGGATCGTGATCCAAAACGTGTCGGGCGCTGCGGTCGCCGGACCATACGTAACGCCGACCAGACCCGCCTCCAGACCCGACCAGAGATGCTGCCCGATCACCATGTCGACGCCTTCCATCACGCCCGCTTCCACCATCTCTTCCGCGCCGCCCGGCGCGAGCTCTTCGGCGTGCTGAAAGAGAAAGCGAACTTCGCCTTTGATCTCCGCTTGCAGCGTAGACAGCACCTTTGCTGTGCCGAGCAAGATCGAGGTATGACCATCATGACCGCAGGCGTGCATCACGCCCGGATTTTGCGATTTGTATTCCACGTCGTTCGCCTCTTCGATCGGCAGCGCATCCATGTCGGCGCGAATCGCCAACACCTTCCCCGGCTGCTTGCCGATCAACCGCGCCATCACGCTGTTTTTCGTCGGTCTCGACAGCTCCAGATTGCCAAACGATTCGAGCGTTTCATAGACGAACTGCGCCGTTTTCTCCTCTTGGAATGACAGCTCAGGATGCTGGTGCAAAAAGCGCCGCCAGCGGATCACCTGTTCTTTGACGCTCTCCGCGAGCTTGTGTACCTCGACTTCGACCACAGGTTGCCCCTCCTTTTTCCCCTTCGAGTGTGTGTCTATTCCAAATGATAACAGTAACAGATTGTTTTGAATAGATAAAAAATTTCTTGGATCATAAGCCCTCCCGCTGATGAGGGCCACTGATCAGAAGACCGCCTTCTGGTTAACACCTGTTACGTTTTGCAGGTAGAGCAGCGAGGTGGCGGAGACGTCGAGGTGCCCGCTGCCGGAACGCACCACCTGGCTCAGCCGCTCCATCGCCTGCTCCCCAACCGGATATTCGCGCTGAAGATCGGCTGCGCTCAGCATCGCGTAGACCATATCTTTGTGCAGGATGCTCACTTTGGAAAACACTTCATCGTGCGAGCCCTCGATCATCTTCTGCCCTTTGTCCTTCAGGTTGCGAATGGCAAAGCCGGTCGCATCGAACGTGTTCACCACCTGCTGCAGATCGAGGCCGAACGCTTGCGCCATGCCGACCGCCTCCCCGAGCGCGACGAGCATCGTCCCGGTAAACAGGTTGTAGAGCAGTTTGAACCGCGTGCCACAGCCTGTCGGGCCAAATCGGTACTGCGCTTGCGAGATCGCGTCGAGCACCGGGCGGACGCTTTCGATCGCCTGCAGATCGCCACCCAGGAACAGGTGGAGCGTGCCCGCCTCCGCTCCCGCCCGATTGCCGGTGGTCGGGCTGTCGATCGGCAACAGCCCTTCCGCCTGCAGACGCTCGCTCCAGCGCTCGATGCAGGCGAGCGAAAGCGTGGAGCATTCGAGGCCGACCGTGCCGGGAGCCGCTCCGGCAAGCGCGCCGCTCGGACCGTACCAGACCGCTTCGCTCGCCGCATCGTCTGTGACGACCGACAGGATCACATCCGCTCCTCTCGCCGCCTCAGCTGGCGTCTCGCACAGCGTGTCCTGCCGCTCGACGAGGCTGTGCAACCTGTGTGCGGTGCGGTTGTAGAGGCGCAAGGTCAAACCTGCCCGCTGCATGTTGCGGATCATCCCGCTGCCCATCATGCCTGCGCCGAGCACCGCGACTGTCAAATCGCTCTTCTCTCCCCTGCTTGCTTCCCTCATCCCTATCACCTCTTGGCCGGAATCAGATCGTTGTAAAGATCGGGAATCTTGTCCTCCCCCGTCACCTGCATCCGCCACCTGCGCACATAGTCGCGGCGAAGCAAGATGACCGTCTTCAACAGCTCGCGAAACGCATCATTGTGCAAGCGAAGCGGTTCGTTCCACAGATTGTCGGTCAAAATGTGCAGATCTGCCTTGACGGCGACCAGATCGTCCTGCTCCATCCGCCGCAGAATCGTCGAGAACAGCTCCAAGAACAGGCGCTGGCCTTCGCCGTCTTCATCGAGCGAGAACATCAGGGCGAGCAGGGCGTAGCGATAGGATGGCAGGATGTGCGCGGAGCGAAGCGACAGCTCGTCCAGCCGTTCCCGCAGTTGATCGGAGCTGACGTCCGGCTGCTCGAAGCCCAGATGGACGGCCATCGACGCTTTGAGGATCTTGATCACATCGAGCTCAGGGATCTCCACCGTGCCAAACAGTTCCCGCGCTTCTGTGAGCAAGGCGATCGTCTCCGGATCGACGATGCGCGCGACTCGCGGGTCGAACCGCTTCTGGTAAACGCTGTAATAGCCGATCACCTCATCTTCGGCGGAGCGGAATTGGGTGCGCAGACATTCGAGGATCAGCTTGACATAGTGATAGCGCGCCTCCGGTCGAAAATAGGCGCCTTTGCTCAAGCCGCTCCACTGCGGGTGCAAGAACGTGTTGGAGATCTGATGCACCATCACGTTGAACATCTGCACCGGATCGAACGCATCTTTTGCCAAGCGCTCCACATCAAACGACTGATAGACTGGAAAGCGTTGTGCTAGCGACAGATCGCGGGCAAAAAAACCGCTGGCGTTGTTCAGGTCGGACACGAGCGCGACGGTCGAATTGAACTGCGGATAACGCTGCTTCAGAAAAGACTCAAGATTTTTCAACCACGGATCGTGCTGATGTTCAAGCGAGGTGTGCACCACAAAATCAATATCGGAAAACAGCCGCAGCTCCCCGGCTTCCGTCCAGCATACGGACGGCTCCTGCCGAGCCAACGACCCACCGGTGTAGACGACCGCCGGGATCGCTCGCTCGCGAAAGAGGCGGCGAATCTCATCAAAATAGTGGTGGAGCATGCGGTTGAGCTCCGCTCGTACCTCTGCTGACAAAAAGACGGAGTTCAGACAAACGCTGTGCGCTTCGGACATGATCAAAATCCCTCCTGCACTGAATTTACAATATCTTATCTAAAACTTTACATATACCGTGTTGACAATTTGCACAACGTATTGATTATAAAAATAATTAAACCTGTGAAATCATTTATACCAACACATTAACTTAAAGTCAACTATAAAATATAAGATCTGCGTGAGAGTTCGTAAGCTGTGCAGAGGTATGATACGATTATGAGCGGTAGATCGACCGATTCCGCACAGAGGAGGAGAAACGGATGGAGGACGCGTTGCGAAAGCTGTCGCAAATCGACTGGGAACACCTATCCGATCGGGAGCTGTTGACGATGCATCAGCAGCTGTTGCAATGGCAGGGTCGCCTGCAACAGCTGGTCGAGGAGGTGGCCGATGTGCGAGCGCACAGCTGGTGGTCACAGCTGCCCGCTGAAGATGCGCGAACGATTCGCCTGCTGTTAAAAGGTGGCCGGCTGACCCCGCAGCTGCTGAAACACCAACCTGCGCTTTCCCATCTGATGCTGCTCGTCGAGATCGACAATCCTGACGTGGTGCGGCTGTGGGCGAAGATGACGCCCGAAGCGCGAGCAGAGCGGATCGAAGACTTGCGCGCCGCCATCTTGCACACCGAGGTGCGCCGGACGACATCCGAACGGGAAGATGAGCAGGAGTCGCGGCTATTGGCCTATGAAGTGCTCGGGTTGACCCCGAGCGCCTCCTGGTCGGACGTGAAGAAGCGGTACCGCGACTTGGCGGCGAAGCATCATCCAGACCAAGGTGGAGACACTCTGATCTTCATGGGGTTACAAAAGGCTTACCGACTCTTGGAAAACAGGTATTTGTGACCATGCCCCCACTCGGGACATTCAGGGATTCCCCCCGACCAACTCGGGGAATCTCCCGATACATCCCCCTCTCCCCTTCTCCTATACTGATGATGACTTAGGAAAAGGAAATGAGAGGTTTTTCCATATGTATTGCAATCAGTGTAAACACGCCCAGAGAGGCGGCTGTAAAGTGGTCGGCGTCTGTGGGAAAAATGAAGAGATCTCCTCGCTTCAAGACTTGATCATCAACGCGCTCAAAGGCGTCTCCGCCTATGCGACACATGCCCGCCAGCTCGGGTCCTATGATGAAGAGGTCAACCGCATCACGCACGAAGCGCTCTATATGACCCTGACCAACTCGAACTTCGACCTGAACGAGCATCTTGAAATGGCGATCGAAGTCGGCTCTGCTGCGGTTCTCGTCATGGACATGCTGGACAAGGCGCATACCGCCCACTTCGGCATTCCCGAGCCGATCACCGTCACGCAGAACAAGATCGAAGGCCATTCGATCGTCGTCACCGGGCACAACCTGTACGCGCTGGAAGAGCTGCTCAAGCAGACGGAAGGCACCGGCATCAACGTCTACACCCATTCGGAGATGCTGCCTGCACACGGCTATCCTGCCTTAAAGCGATATCCGCACCTCAAGGGCAATGTCGGCAAATCGTGGCATGACCAGCGCCGGCTGTTCGAAGAGTTTCCCGGCGCGATCCTCGCGACGACCAACTGCGTGATGCAGATTCGCGGCACCTACGGCTATCGCTTCTTCACCTACGATGTGGTCGGGATGGACGATGTCGCAAAGATCGAAAATGACGACTTCTCGCCGTTGATTCGCACCGCGCTCGCCCTGCCGAAAGCGGAGGTCTCCTCCGATCTCACCCTGAGCACCGGCTTTCACCATCAGACGGTGATCGACTTCCTGCCACAGCTGGTGGATGCTGTGCGGTCGGGCAAGATCAAGCGCTTTTTCGTCATCGCCGGCTGTGACTCGCCAGGGCCTGGAGGCAACTATTATCGTGAACTCGCCGAAAGCTTGCCTGACGACACGGTCATCTTGACCACATCCTGCGGCAAGTTCCGCTTTAACGACCTTGAGTTCGGGACGATCGACGGGACGATACCTCGCTATATCGACCTCGGGCAGTGCAACAACTCGATCTCTGTCGTCAAGATCGTCTTGGCACTCTCCGATGCGCTGCGCATTCCGGTCGAACAGCTTCCCGTCTCGATCGTGCTCTCCTGGTTTGAGCAAAAGGCGATCGCGATCCTGCTCGGCCTGTTCTCGCTCGGCATCCAGGACATCCGCATCGGTCCCAAGCCGCCTGAGTTCATCTCCGCTGGCGTGCTCAAAGTGCTGCAGGAGACGTTCGGCCTCAAGATGATCACCACGGCGGAGGAAGATCTGATCGAGATGCTCCCGATGGTGGCTCACTGATCACCACTCCCCAATGAAAAGACCGTTCTCTGCGCATCGATCCGCACAGAACGGTCTTTGTAAAATAGGGTCGATCCGCAATCGTTGCGCGGATCGACCCTTCCTCATGTTCCTCACACAGCTATTATTTCCCAACCTTTTTCATCGCCACATCGAGCAGCGAGGCGACACCTGCGCGCTTCGCCTGCTCTTTCGGCACGAACGCTTTATCCCCGAACGCGTCGACGATCAACCCCTGCTTGATCGCCAGATGCACATCTTTTTCCAACCAAGAGCTTGGCGGGTCTTGCAACCAGCGATCTTTTGCCGTCTCTTTTACGCCGCTCTTGGCGAGGACGCGGGCGAGGATCGCCACGATCTGCTCTTCGGTCACCGGATCTTTGCCGCCAAAGTCGGTGCTGGAGTAGCCCGCCATGTAGCCCGCGTTGACCACCGCACCGGCAAAGCTGTCATACCACGTTCCGGCCGCATCGCGGAACGTGTGCTTGCCATCCTTCGGCAGTTGGAACGCGTTGGTCAGCACTGCTGCCAGCTCGGCGCGCGTCATCGTCTGGCTCGGCTTGAAGAAGCGAGCGCTACCGACCACTTCTCCGTTCATCACGCCTTTTTGTTTTAGGCGAGCGATCGCATCATACGCATAATGATCATTGTAGACATCCACATAGCCGGAAGCGTTGACAGACGACGCATCCCGTTTTTTGACGATGATCGCATTGGGCACTTCACGTCCCGGCGTCGTCAGATAGGAACCGTTCGCATAAAGTCCGGCCGTCGCTCCGCTGTCCATGCCGACCGCATGGACCATCCCGAGCGCTTTTGCCACATCGGCCAGCTCATAGACAGATACGTTGGGCACCGTGCCCATCACCAGTCGGTTGTCAGAACGCCATCCGACAAACGTGCGGATCGAGCGGCTGGTGCGCGAGGTCTGCTTCGGATCGGTAAACTTCTCCGCGATCGGATCGACGACCACCGCGCCGCCAGACACCAGCAGCGGCCCGCCGCCCATCATGTTGCCGAGCGCATCGAGGTTGACCGGCTGTCCACCCGAGTTGCGATAGGTGATCTTATAGTCGGCCTTCTCGCCCACATCGAACACGCTGGCAGAAGATGCGACATTCGCCCCAAAGTGCACCAGATAGCCGTTGGCAGGGATGGCAGCATCGCCGTTTACGATCTTGCTGACGACACCGTTTTGGACGACGACCGTCTTCCCGCTTGCGGGCAGCGCTCGCTTCTTCGCATCGGGCGTCAAGATCGAGATCGCGCTCGGGTTGTCGTAATAATGGTTGATCCCCCAGGCGGACCAAGTGTTCGGCCAGCTCCACGATCCGTCCGAACCGCCTTCGATCGTCGGATAGATGCGCCCAAAATACGGCTCGTTCAGCGTGTTGATGCCAAACACCGCGCCGAAGCTGCCATTGTGCACAAACTTCCCGTTGGTGCGCACCACCGTCAAAGGCTGTCCGTCCGAATAGGCGTTAAAATACCCGCCGTTGATCGCCGCGAGCGCACCGTTTCGCTGGGCGAGCGCTGCGAGCGATTCCGTCTCGCCAACCTTGCCTTCTGCAGACACCGCCTTCACTTCCAAGTTGGTGTCATTCAAGTTCACATACACCAGCTGGACAGACCTGCCCAGCACCGTCTGGCTCGCAGCACCTACGCCAGCATAGTCTGCGCTGGCGATCGCCGGAACGCTTGCCAACAGCGCTGTGGAAAGCAGAGCTGCTACCACTGTTCGTTTCATCCTGCACCTCCAATGATTTCCTCCCCCGTTGCTGTCTAACCATTTCGCCGCTCAGAGGGGGTATCCCTCTTCTCAGCAACCTACAGAAGCATTGGAAGGCAGAAAGGAGCTGCTAGGAGAGCGCCTCTTTGCGTCCTGTCGGCAACCTGTTCGGCCGGACTTGGCAGGCTCTATCTGTCCGGAACAGATTGTGCTGGGCCTCCGACAGCCTCAACGATATAAATGGAACTTTTCATGACGAGCAGCCATCGCTCCTCCTGTCCGCTCCGATTTTTAACGATGACTTCGACATCATAGCGAGGGATCGCATCGGACGCTACCTTTTGCGAAATTGGATTTTTGTAGATCTTTTCGGCTCCTACAAACTTGTATCCCCCAGCAGTCAGCGCCTCGATCCAAGTTCGCCACGGTTCGGGCGGCGCAGCCTCCGCTTTTTCAAAATAGCTCCTCGCGTACTCCCACTTCCCCGCCTCAAGATACTTCATAAATTGTGTCGAATTTTGAAGCATCAATTTAAAGCTTTTTTCATTCGAGCCTGTCACTCTGGCATCCAGCGTCGACTGCGCTAACAAGCGAGTTTCATGCTCCTGATCAGCAGTCGCGTCCACCTGAAGGGCAACAGGCTGTTTGTCAGGCAAGAAGAGCAGGATCGCAACACAGGCGATCGAAACTGCTGGAACCGCGATCAGCGAACCTCTCTGTTGCCAAAACGGTTTGCGTTTTATAAAAACTGGCCGATCGAGCCGCTTCTGCAGCACGTGCGCAAAATAGGACAGAATCAAGACGGAGCTGGCAAAAAACAGGCCGGGCGCCACGACGATCCATTGGAAGTTGCGCAAATAGTCTGTTCCGTAGGCGATCATGCTCGCCCATTCCCCATTGCTCGACAGCAGAATAAACTTCATCTCTTCCGTAAAATAGACTTCGCTGCCCCCGACAAAAACACCGAGCACCGCCAATTGGCCCACCAAAAACAGCACTTGGACATACTCGGTTACAAACCCGTACAGCAGTTCTGGCCGAAACTGGGGCAACAGGTGGCGAACGATGATCTGCCCGCTCGATGCTCCTAAGCTTTTCGCGGCTGCCACATATTCCTTCCGATAAAAAAACTGAGCGCGGTCGGCGATCTGGTCAGCCAAAGTAAAGATTCCCGCGATCACCAACATGATGAACATGGCGATCGAGAAAAAAGTGATGCGCGGGTCTCCCGGCTGTAGTCCTGAATTGATCGCCATCGTCTGGCTGAGCGAATAAAGCGCGGGGAACAGGATCAGGATCACCGGAACTGAAGATGAAACAACCTGCATGATGCGCAAGGGGCTGCGAAAGATCCCTGTCACGCCGATGTACATCCCGATCGGTATCGCGATCAAGAAGCGAGCCAGGGTCACCGCCAATCCGATGCCTAGCGTGTACTTGGCTCCGTTTAGCAGCAAGCTCAACAGATCAAAGCCGCGATGATCGGTGCCCAATAGATGCTCTTTGCTGGGTGGGAAAGGTGGGATTGCTATCTTCACCTCCCCATCAACCTGTTGACGCACCATCGTGACCTTATCGCCCTCGTCGATCGTGTACGGCATGAAATGACTGCCAAAAACCGCGAGCAAGAGGAGCAACAACACTAACGTCCAGGCGAAAATGTGCTGATATTTCAGAGTATCCCCCCGCAAATTAGCTCCCCCTTCTCTTTTGCACAACCTGACGGTTGCGCAAATAGGAAATCAAGCCGTTCGTCAACAGGGTGAAAATCGCCAAGATCGCACATGTGGTGGCCAGCGACGAGACTGCTGTCACCGATTGGGCAAAGGGATATCCACCGATGCCAAAGATCATCGTCATCACCTCTGCGACGACCATGCTTGCAATCGCGACAGATACCGCTCTTGGCAAGATCGTCAACAGATCTTCCACCGTGTTACGAAACATGTGCCTTGAGATGACCAGAGATCGGCTCAACCCTTTCGAATAGGCAGTTTTGATATACCCCTCCCGCCACTCTCGTTCGAAAGCGATGCGCAACGCACCGTAAATCAGCGCACCGGGGAGCACAGATATCCCGAGCATCGGAATCAGAAACGGAATCTGATCTTGATATTGCATGACCACGATCACCGTGCTGTTCATTCGCCGATCGATTGCGATCGCAGCGTACTGAATCAAGACGATCATCAGAAAGTCGGGTACGCTGAGCAGCAGTCGGTTCGAGATGTCCAGCACCCTTCCAATCCGGGGCTTCCAAACGGCTAGCAGAGCGAGCGCGATCCCTGATGTCACGCCTACCAGCAGACCTGGGATCAGATAGGAAAAGCTTCGGAACGCCATCTCCGAAAGGTGTTCGGTAATCGGGACTGTTTTGAAAACAAACCCGTTTCTGAATGAAATTTCGCCAAAGGTTCCAGAGGTGTACATCTCTGCACAATGCTTGAGCGCGACCAGATACTGATCCACATTGAGCCTCGGTAAGGTGTAAACCCGAAAGGTGAGATCGACCTGCTTATCATTCTGGAGCAGTGATATATATTCCGATTCCTTTTCTTCAGGGAAGCCGATGATCACATCTGGCTCTTCACTGATCAGCCGAGTTCCTTGGTTCCGCTCGACCACCTCAGCTCCGGTCGCCCCCGGAAGCAGCGTGACTTTGACTCGGTCATGCGCCAGAGCATCGAACGCAAATCCCAAGTTGCTCACCAAAAAGATACTGAGCAGAATCAGCAGGAGTTTTAATAGCGGCTTGATCACTCTTATTAGAATAATGTTCACCACACCCTCTGTTTTTGATAGAATATTCTTTCTAATATAATTTTAGGCTAATTATATCAGGTATGTTATATTTAGGAAATCCCTTAATTTTCAAATCTCCGATCTGTTGACTGCACACCCGCCCTTTTGAATTGGGCCAGCAATTTTTGTGCGGATGCATGCACAAAAAAACGGACTTGCCCGCGACCACTTCTCCAAAGTGTCTGCTGACAAGTCCGTGTGAAAGAGAAAACATCAAAGCTTTGCCTGATCGACCGACTCGTAAAGATCAGCGGCTCAACTCAGTCCTCAATCGATTGCGCTCTCGGCTCAGCTCAAGAAACTCCCGCTCATGCTCCGCCTTCTTCTGCTCGTCAAGCTCGACGCCAAGCGACCAGGCGAGCTGTGCCAGCCGGTTTTCGATCTGCAAGATCTGATCTTGCGACAGCTTGCGCGACTCCTTCTTGCCCCGCTTCCTGTGGGCAACACCCGCCTGCTTGCGCTCCTGATATTCCTTGAATCCATACGGGTGCACGATCAACCGCCCATCCCGCAGCTCCCAGACCTTGTTGGTGATCTTCTCCAAAAAGTAGCGGTCGTGTGAAGCGCAGATGATCGCGCCCTCGTACTCCTGCAGCGCCGCCTCGACCCGCTCGCGAGTGGGGATGTCAAGATGGTTGGACGGCTCGTCGAGCACCAGCAGGTTGGTGCGGCTGAGCACCAGTTTGACAAACACGTAGCGAACTCGCTCTCCGTAGCTCAGCGTGGACAGCTTGCGAAACACTTCCTCCTGGCGAAAGAGGAAGCTGCCCAGAAAGACGCGAGCGGTCGCGCGATCCACTCCGTCGAGCTGCAGCAGGTCATCGAGCAGCGTCCGCTCCAAGTTCAGCGAGGCGAACACCTGATCAAAATAGCCGATCTTCGCAGTCGGCGTCACTCGCAACTGCCCCGATTGCGGTGTCAGCTCCCCGGTGAACAGCTTGAGCAGCGTGGTCTTGCCCGCCCCGTTCGCGCCGACCAGTGCGATCCGATCCCCTTTTTCCAAGAAGAACGTCAGCTGTTCGAGCAGCGTCCGCTCCCCATAGCGGAACGAAACCTCTTCGCCCCTGACCAGCACGGGACGCTCCGCCTGCGCCGCATCGAGAAACTGAACGTTTGCCTGCAGCCGACGCTCCGGCTTCTCCTCCGGCTCCATTTCGTCCAGGCGGCGCTGCATCGCTTTGGCGACGTTCGCCGTCTTGAGCGCGCGCGCCTGATCGATCGCTTTCAGGTGGCGTGTGAACGTGTCGGGCTGCTTGCGCCCCTTCTCCCCTTTGGCCGCCCACTGCTTTTTGCGAGCGATCGCCTCTTCCAGTCGCTTTTTTTCCTGCAAATACTCGTCATATTCCTGCTGAACGCGCTCTTGCTCCGCTTCCACCCAAGCGGCATAGGCGGAGTATGCGCCTGGATAGGAAGTGATCTTGCCCGCTTTCAACTCCCATGTCTGATCGGTGATCTCATCGAGAAAGCGGCGATCGTGGGAGATGATCACCAGCGCGACGCTCTGCTTTTTCAGCACAGCTTCCAGCCAACGCAAAGTGTCGAGATCCAGATGGTTGGTCGGCTCGTCGAGCAACAGCAACTCCGGATTGCGGCTGAGTGCCGCGAGCAAGGCGATCTTCGTCTGCTCACCGCCGCTCAAGCTGCCCAGCTTGCGCTCCCACATCTCTTCTGTGATCACAAGCTCCTTGGCAATCCCCGGCTGCACCTCGACCGCTTGCTTGGCCAACCAGTCGGCCACCACCAGATCGTCATCCGCTTCCAGCGACTGCGGAAGATAGCCGATCACACAGCGCCTGATCAGCGTGCCGCCTTCAGGCTCTTCGATCCCAGCGAGCAGTTGCATCAAGGTTGATTTCCCCTCGCCGTTCGCTCCGATCAGACCGATGCGATCTCCTTCGCGCACCTCAACATCGATCTGTTGAATCAACTCACGCGTGCCTTTCGATTGATACAGGTTGAACGCTTGTAATAAAACTGTCATCTGTAGGTCACTCCCTGTGTGTTCAAGTTTGACAACAGGACCCCTACATCAAAAAAACCGCGGGTGCAGAAGCGCCCACGGCAAAAGAACAGATTCACGCATCGATGGCGAATCGGACTTCTACATCTATGGTCCACTCTGCGAGTCACTGAAAACAGTCAGACTGCTCCCGTCCTCGCCGCTCGCATTCTCTGCAAGCCGCGTTTGCATTCTACACCCGATCTGCTCATGTGGGGTCATTAGAATACAAACAAAGTGTCCATGTCTGTAGAATCAATCCACCTTTCATCCTCGTTACTCTGCAGTATATCAGATGGTCAAACGACCGACAAGACACCCTTCTCCGCCTCGCCGATCGTCCTGCTTTCTCACAACTGCCCTCTAGCTCATCTGGCTTTTAGACCGTAGAATAGACAATTTCATCATTGCCGGAATCCCCCTCTGCTCATACCTTGTAATTAAAACTAGCGCGAAAGAGGTGAACTCAATGGCGTTCGGAGCTTACACGCGGTGGGCGGTTGTATTCCTGATCATCTTCGTTCTCTTCTTCCTGCTGATCCCCAACTGTTATCCTGTGCAAACCACACATCTTGAATGTCACTAGTCGCAGATTAGGCGTCTGCTTGCAGATCGCGATGGTGCTTGGATGAAAACCTACAATCTTCAATTGGGAGCGTGACAACCTTGAGCAAGAAAAACAAAAAGAGTACGGCAAAGAAGGTGCAACGCAAGACAGCACGCAAAGTGGATGGACAACTGGTGTTCGGTAGCAGCTTTGGACTCGGTGCGACCACCGGGCCGGCAGCAGCTGGCGGCTTTGGCATCACCGGGCCGCTCGGGACGTCTGCCAGCCTCGGCTTCGGCGCATCCGGCCCTGGTGGGACAGCGTTTGGAGCAGGCGGCGCTACCACGCCGCTCGGAAGAACGTTCGGTCTTGGCGCTACGACAGGTCCTGCCGCAGCGTTCGGCGGCGGCGTCACCACGCCGTTTGGCACCCAATCCTTTGGACTAGCCCAATCGGCAGCTGGCGGTACCGCTTTCGGACTCGGCACAGCGACCCGCGGCGGCGGCTTCGGCCCGATGTACCCCGGTCGCGTGATCAGCCGCGTCGTCATGCCGCCGATCTGGTAATCCCACGCAAAAAGAGACGGCGCTTCGCCGTCTCTTTTTTTACTTCTTCAGCTTTGCCTGCGGTGAACGGTCGGTAGCCTTTCGCACGGCCACCACCGAACAAAGGAGGTGTCGCCATTGCATGCGACCTCTCGCTATGGGATGCTGTTTCTCCTCTTGTTTCTCCTGCTGTTCCTGCTTGCTCCTGCCGTTTTGTTCGGCCCGACCGACATGTTGGCTCCCTGGCCGGCTGGGATCAGCTACGAGTGCGTCCAAGCGAACTTTGACGAAACGCACAATATCCCGTACACCTATTACTCCTGGGATTTTGAGATGCCGATCGGTTCAATCGTCCTCGCCGCATCGGGCGGTCGCGTGCACACCGTCGGCTACACCGGAACGGACGGCTATGGCAATCAGGTGCGGATCAAGCACGAAGATGGCAGTTTGACGCTCTATGGCCATCTGAGTGAGCCGTGCGTCTGTGTCGGCCAGCGCGTGCAGCGCGGCCAGCCGATCGGCTACTCTGGCGCCACAGGCTATTCCCTCTCTCCCCACCTGCACATTTCGGTCATCGATGAAAAGAACTACAGCTATCCTTCCCGCTTTCTGGACATCGGCTGCCCGGTGAAAGGGGGCTTTTACCGTTCGCAAAACGGTCGGCGCACCTAGCGCTCGTCGAGGATCTCCAAAAAGTAGGTCGCCTTCTGCACCGTTTCCTGCCAACCGGAAAGCCCATCCTCGATCAGCCACGATGCGGACAGCATCAGCTGGGCGAACCCCCAACCGACCACTCGCTCCCGCTCCAAACCAAGCTCTGCGCAGACGACTTCGATGCGCCGCAGCAAGTTCGCCTTCCCCTGAAGGTAGTTGTGCAAATAGGAGAACGGCTCGAAACAAGGATCGCCGATCACGCCTTTCGGATCGATCGCCACCCACGCTCCGCCACCTGCTGAGAGGATGTTGTCATGGTGCAGATCTCCGTGCAACAGGACGCTTTCCTCCGTCGTCTCGATCAGCTGCTGATAGAGTTGCTCCGCCCGCTCCACCATCGCAGCGGAAAGCGGGCCGCAGCCGCCTGCGAATCGTTCGCGCAGACGCTTAAAGCCTTGCGCCCAGTTGGCCAAAGTCGGGAACTCTCCACCGCTTGGCAGCTCTCGCTTCATTTTGCGCACGACGCTTGTGAAGATGCGGGTGGCGCGATCCTCTTCTCCCTCTGCGGACAGCGGAGTTCCTGGGCGCACGCGCTCCAAGAGCAGCGCCCCGAGCTGCCGATCGGCAGCGAAACACCGGACAAACCCCTTCCCATCAAAATGCTCGATCGCATCGATCTCCCGGTTCAACTCCTCATTCGGCACGCTCAGCTTGAGGACCACTTCCCGCCCGCTGCGATCGACCGCCTGTAGCACCACGTTGTAGGTCAGGTTGGGGAAAGGAGCTTGCACTTCGATCTGAAAGCGCCGTTCACAGCTGGCGATCACCTCCGCCAACCGAGAGATCCAGTCGGCGCCCCGCTCGCCATGCACGCCGCTGATCGTGTGTGCCAGGTGTGGGGGTAAAATCATCCTGTCCACCTCCATGATCAGAAAAAGCCCTTGTCCTGCAAGGGCTTTTGTCTGTTCATTATACTTTAAAGTAGTCCTCAATTATCTCCACATTGCCCCATTCCGGGAATTTTACCGGAGGGATCATCGATTCCATCTCGGCCAGCGCTTTGAGCTGATAAGGATCGCGGAATGGCAACAATCGCTTCAGATCGTCAGGCACTTTCGCTTCAAAGTCTGTCGGTTGTATCCCTCGAAGCACGATCGCCGCCTGAAGCGGATCTTTCTCCAGCAAATTGAGCGTCTTCGCTGGATCGCTTAAAAACTCCATGCTCATCGACATCACTTCTGTGTTTCCTGAATCGTAATATTTTGCCGAGTAGTTTTTCGTTGCGGGCATCTCCCCTTTAAACTTTGCCTCATCCCCAAATTCTTGATCTAAAAAGCTTGGGAAAAGCGGGTTGATCTTTTCTAACACATCTCGATGATCCCCTTTGTCCACCGCATTTTGATGCCTCATCCGCAGCAGGTCTTGGATGTCCAACCAGACGTCTGTCGGCAGAAAATATTCGAGTTGGTGTCCAATCTCGTGCACGATGACCGCAATCTTCTCTTTAAATGCGATGTCAATCTGCCGAGTGCTGCGATTGGAGTAGGCGCGGAATCCTGCGAGATCGCTCAATTTTAAATGGCGAAGCGCCTCCAGCTTGGACGGGTCTTTGTTCACGACGACGTTGGGAACAGGAACTTTCTCCAGTTGGCCGCTTTCCACCATGTTGATGATCTTGACAAACGCTTGGACGATGCGATCTTTCGTGTCATTATCGACTGACGAACCATCCTGACTGTCATAGTTTGGCGGAAACCAGTTCGGCGCACTTGGATTGCTTACCGCTCTCACCTTGTCATCGACCGCGCCCGATAGGATGTCCTGAATCACATCCATGTTTAATAGATGATCTGTGAGCGCCTTTTTCTCATCAGGGTCTAATTCGCGGAGCTGGTTTTTGCTTTCGTGGCGATCGAGGTACGCTCTGGCAGCCGCTCGATAATCGATCGCTCGATTCCCATGATCCGCATCTGTGAGCGCTTCGCGCAGTTCAGGGTTATTGATTCGCGTCTCATCCAACAATAAGCCCAGCCGTGCGTTGCGCACCGCAGCTTCCACGGTGCTCTCCACGTTGGTCATCACGAGGTCCAGATCATATTGCTGTTGGATCCCAGGCGTGGCCTGCCACAGGTTTCTCGTTTCAACCATCACTTTGTCGCGAAGCATCTGCAATCCGATCTCATCTTTGAAGGGCACTGCGAGGATCGCCTTTAAAATCGCCTGCTTCGCAACCTGGATCAACGTTTGCGGAGGGACTGCCATATTGACATTTGAAGCAAATACCAGCAAAAAGTGTTCGATCGCATTGAAGATCTCATCTTCTTGATACATATTGGATTCTTCGCCAGCCATCGTGCTAAAGCGGCGGGCCAATAGCGTTTCGACCGAATCGGGTGTTTCACCCGGCTTTTTGTTCAATTGAATCGGCGTAGCGGGAAGCCCTGCCGAGGCAGAATACATCATCTGCCGATTGCGCAACATCTGCATCACCGCTTGATTGCCGACCGCCTTTTGCATTTGGAGAATTCGGTTGGCCGTCATTCCACCACCCTGAAGCGAGAGGGTGGGCGCCTGCGCTCGTTGGACTGTATTATTTGGGGTGGAGCGATCATTTGTTGCCATGCTCTGCTTCTGTTGAAAGCGACCCATCGCGCAGCTTCCTTTCCTGATTTGACATTATATGAATAAACTTTAAATTTTGTTATTCCGTTTTCATTATCATATAATATTTTTCGATAATTTGCCTACAAGCTGATCGAGCTTCCCGATCATCCGCGCGTAAAAAAGAGACCTCGTGGTGCACTGAGGTCTCTTCGCGCAGATTATCAAGCTCTCACGAGGCGGATGGGGAACGATTTGACCCCCGAGGCAAACGAAAAGCTGCCACGAGGCTCAACAGGATGATCACCACTTGCAACCCGAGAACTGCCGAGATGCTGATCTCCTGACTTGTGCCGAGCGAATGGAAGATCGCCAGAATCGCGCCGCCCAGACCGACGACAACGCCTGGCGTGAAAGCGTCTGCAAACTGCAGGCTGGCAGACACCTCTCCTTCCGAGCCTGGCTCCGCATAGCGAAAGGCGATCGCTCCGCTCGTCGGATGGGCGAGGCCGATTCCGAAGCCGGCGATGATCTGACCTGCCAGCGCCAAAAACAGGTTGATGCTCGGCACCCAAACGTTGATCGACATGCCGACCAACATCAGCAGCACCCCGACCAGCACGCGCGTCCGCCTGCCTTTCCCCTGATCCCGCGCATCGATCCGCGCTTGGATCGCCGCCGCCGCCGACCAGCTGAGCGCAGCCGAAGCGACGATCAGCCCGGCCATGTCGGTCGCATACCCTTTCACCTCGGTGAGCGCGAGCACGAGATACGTTTCCATCGCGACATAGCAGGCCATGAACAGACCGCGCGACGCGAGGATCGCAGGCAGCCCAGAACGCGCGCGGAACGTTCCTTTCGGAAGCAGTCGGAGCAAAGGGATCACCATGATCAACAGTCCGACAGCTGACAGCACGATGCCGACGATCTGCGGCAACATGCCCAGGCCGGTCAGCAGCAAACCCGTCCCGATGGTCAGAGCCAGTGCCAGCCACGCCCGCGCATTCCCGGTGCTCTGCTGGTTGCCGGTTCCGGTCAGGCGAAGGAACACGGGAAGCGTCAACACTGCCGCCAAGAACAAAAAGGGCAGAATGCCCCAGAAGACGAATCGCCAAGAGATATGTTGCGCCACCACGCCTGCCACATAAGGGCCGACCAGCGCGGGCAGCACGTAGGCGCTGGAGAACACCGCAAGCATCCTGGAGCGCAACCGATCCGGATAGCTGACCGAAATGCTCGTATAGACGCAGGTGACGAGCGCACCCGAGCCAAAGCCTTGCAGAGCGCGCGCTAGGATCAGCACCGTCATGTTCGAAGCGATCGCCCCCGCGACGATGCCGATGATGAACAGCAAGAGCGAAATCGTAAACGGCTTAGCCAGACCGCGCTTGTCGATCTGTTGGCCGACAACCATCGTCCCGAGGATCTGCGCCAACAGATACCCGCTGAAAATCCATCCATATAGCTCAATCCCATGCAGATCATTCGCGATCTTAGGCGCGACTGTCGTCACCGCCAACCCTTCAAACGCGACCGCCATCACGACCAAGATGATTCCGATGGTCAAGCTGCGAAATTTTCCACTCCAAATCCCTTCCGTTTCCACCATGAAAAAACCACCTTTACCTAAAGAAGCTTCGGATCGAGAAGTAGAAATACTTTCTAAATCTTTTTCTTTATAAACGTCATGGTAGAGCTTGAAATTGATTTTGTCAAGATTTTTCTTTATAATGTAGCCGAAGAGAATGATTGGACTGAGCTTTGCTGTTCTCCATCATGTTCGATAAAGGATGCGGAAAGATCATGACACGTGAGAAGCCAGAAAAGAAATCAAACCCTCGCACGCGGCAGGAGATCATTCGTCTGCTCAAACAGGAGGGTTCATTAGATGCGACCGCCCTCGCCAACCAGCTCAGCGTCTCTGGGATGGCGGTTCGCCAACATCTTTATGCGTTAGAAGCGGACGGGCTGATCAGCTACCAGGAGGAAGCGCGCGCGGTCGGCCGACCGGCCAAGCTGTGGCAATTGACAGCAGCTGCCAACAGCTTTTTTCCGGAAGGCTATGCGGAGTTGACGCTCACCCTGCTCCGCTCCGTCTTAGAAGCTTTTGGCGATGCGGGCTTAGAACAGCTGCTCGAAGTTCGCAATCAGAAGCAGATCGCTGCCTACCGGAACGCGATGCCAGCGAATGGCTCCTTGCAGGAGCGACTGCAAGTGCTCGCCGAGCTGCGCACAAGCGAGGGCTACATGGCCGACCTGCAGACAGAGCGCGCCGATCACTACCTGTTGATCGAAAAACACTGCCCGATCTGCACGGCCGCCGCTGCCTGCGCAGGGCTGTGCAACAAAGAGATCGAGCTGTTTCAAGCGGTGCTCGGCGAAGATGTCACGATCGAGCGGATCGAGCACATCATCGCCGGTCAAAAGCGGTGCGTCTACCAGATTACGGGGTAAGCACCTTGTGAAGTCGGCAGGCAGCCACCTCGGTCAAAAACGGCGCAGGAGATGACAGAGGTCGTTCCTTCTCTGTCAAACGGGACAAGATTTGAAGACTCGGTTTTCAATTGGAAGCGATGCGACCATAGTCTGGTGATCAACCAGGCTATGTTTTTTTGTTGCACCAAGTTCGCACCATCCGCGGCGACTGGCAGAAAGCGTCGTGTCTCGCTGGTTGAAGCTCATCTTCGCACACAAGTTCAAAAATGTTTCAAATCGCTGTCGTATTCTGAAAGAGTACAAGTTCACCGTTCCTTAGCTCACGAACAGAAAGGGTGTCCTTCTTCTCATGCAAGACAAGAAAAATAAACTGATGCTCCTCTTGTCAGGTACGGCAGTTCTGCTAAATGTACTGATTTTCACCGTAACCCGACTCTTCGATCCGTTCCATCATGCGGTCGGCCACGGAACCGGATTGGAAAAAACCTCTTTCCTGCTCGGGGGACAAAATGCGCTTTTCTTGCTGCCTTTTGTTTTCTTTTTGGCGGGTGTCTACTCATTTTTCCGCAATCGAGAGCATCCCCTGTTGCCTTGGATCAATGCGCTTACCCTGACTTTCGCCAGCTTTTCGATGATCAGCGGCAGCGGTGGTGCTGTCGAGTTTCACTTTTCGATCTTTATGGTGATCGCCGCAGCCGCCTATTATGAAAACGTACGAATTATCTCGATGATGACCGGTCTCTTTGCCATTCAACATCTGCTCGGGTTTTTTGTCACCCCTCAGCTCGTGTTCGGCACAGATCAATATTCCTTCCTCATGCTGCTCATTCATGCGATGTTCCTGATCCTGACCTCCAGCGCAACGATCTTGCAGATTCACTCGAAGCGAAAGATTACAGCGCAGCTGGAAGCGGAGAAACAGCGCAAAGCAAACAACCTCTACGATCTGATTCGCGATGTAAAATCGTTGTCCGATCACATCCGCTCCACCTCGCGCGTTGTTTCTTCCAAATCGGAAACGAATGTGCAGACCAACCAAGAGATGCGTCACGCTTTCAAAGAGGTCACCGCCGGACTGGAAAACCAGATCGTTTCGATCGAGCAGATGGAGGCCAATCTGCAAAACATCGATCGCTCGATTCAAACCGCTCTTGAGTCATCAGAAGAGCTGATGGGAAATGCGGACATCACGGGACAGGCGATGTCGGCAAGCCAGCAGAAGGTGATCGGGTTACAGGCGCACAACCAACAGATCTTGCAGGCGATGGCGAGCATCGTTTTGACGATGGGCACGCTCAAACAATCGGCCGCCCGAGCGCAGGGAATGAGCAACATGATTCAGCAGGTGGCCGACCAGACCAATCTGCTTGCCTTGAACGCTTCCATCGAGGCGGCAAGGGCGGGTGAGCACGGTGCAAGCTTCGCTGTCGTTGCCAGCGAGATTCGCAAGCTGTCTGCACAAAGCCGCTTCGCCGCCGAAGAAATTCAGTCGATCATGTCGACCATTCATCAGGAGAGCGAAATCAATTTCGCACAGGTGGAGCGCGGACAGGAAGTGGCCAAGCGGTCGGCCGCAGATGTCGATGCGTTCGCCGACGATTTCAACCAGATGCACCGGCTGATCGACCAACTGCTCCACTATATCTTGACGATGAATCGAATGATGGGCGCGATCAAAACGGATTCTTCCTCCGTCGCCAGCGAAATGAACGAAATCGCAGCGGTCATCGAGGAAGAGATGGCCGCGATGGAAGAGCTCTCGGCGATGAGCGACAGTCAGATCACAGCTGCGGAACAGGTTGATGAGGAGCTGTCCAACTTGTGCAAGCTGAGCGATGAACTGCAAGAGCAGATGGCAGACGCTGATTGATCGCCTCGCTGAACCGACTTCTCACGTCTCGATGGAGCACCGCTTGAAAACATGGCAGACTCGATTGCTCAACGTCAGAGAGGAGCCCTCCATTATGGATGGCTCCTCTTTTATGTGCAGAATGCGATCTGACAGAGCTTGCGTTCCGTGCGGGCCAGCTGGGAAGGATACCGACCGCCCCACGAGAAGTAGTACGGAGATACAATTCTATGAAAAACCCATATCGAGGCGTGACCGAAACGGGGTGCAGATATGATCGATTATCAGCAGATCAATATGGAGCAAAACGCGATTCTAAAGCGCTACCTGCCTTTGCTCAACTGCGAACTACATACGGTGGATGACTTGCAAAATTGGTTGCGAGATACGTCCCGGTTGCAAGAGGCGATTGCGGAGACCTTGTCTGGGCACTACCTGGACTATCAATTGGACTTGAACAACGAGCAGAAACGCAACATATTTCTCTACGATCAGCAGGTCGTTCGACCCCTGCTAGACAAACTCGGCGGTCTGCTCACTACCAAGATGCTGAGTCTTGATTTCCTTCATGAGCTCGACCCCTCGCAATACGGTTCCTATCTGGCAAGCAAACGCAACGCTCGCACCCTTTATGCAGTGGAAAATGAACAGCGTCTGCGGGAGGAAGAGTCGCTCAAAGCTGACTATCTGCACCTCTACAGCCAGCCCATCGTGCTCTGGGAAGGCACCGCGACCACAGTCGCTGAGATGGACATCTGGTTGCGCAGTGCTGACCGCGACATTCGAAAACGCGCGTGGGCCGCGATCCAAGAAGCCCGACGACCGTTTCAAGACGAGATTGAAAGTGTGTTCGATTCCTTGCTACAAGTCAGACACGACATTGCGATCGGGGCGGGCTTTTCCAACTATCGAGACTATGTCTTTCAGAGTTTGGAGCGAGAGTATACTCCACAGGAACTTTTCATACTCCACGAATCTCTCCAACACTACATCCTTCCACTGAAAAGACATATCGAGGACGAACACCGACGCGCACTCGGTTGTCCCGACTACCGCCCGTGGGATACGCTTGGCACACCTCAGAACACCTCCCCAGTCACAAGCTCCCCAGACCCGCACATCCTACTCGACCAGATCGACGCGGTGCTAGATGCCGTAGACCCTTCCTTCGCACAGATTTTCCGACAAGTTCGAGAGCGCGGCAGCTATGATCTCGCGGCACGTCCAGAAAAAGCGGCCGGGCAATTTTGCATTCCGTTGCCTGTCAGCAGAACGTCTTTTCTGTATTTGAATTTGACCGGAGGGCCGCAAGACCCGATGTTTTTGTTACACGAGATAGGTCACTGCATTCATCAGACGTTATGCCACCCACTCCCGCTCACGCATCACAAGCAACTACCGAATGAAACTGCCGAACTGGCAGCTCTGACGATGGAACTGCTCTGTTTTGATTGCTTAGACATCGTGTACCCGCAACAGTCGAAAAAAGCCAAGCGCGACCACTTGATCAACATCCTGTACCTGCTGACCTCCGGCGGGATGATCGACAGCTTCCAGCACTGGCTGTACGAGAACCCTCAGCACACACCTGAAGAGCGCGCTGCCCGGTTCCAGACGCTGACCTATGCATACAACGGCATCCTCGACATGGACGGATACCATGAGGAGATGGCAAACCAATGGCGCTATCTCCGACACCTGTTCCAATTTCCGTTCTATTATATCGAGTACGTCATCGCCCAAGTCGGTGCCTTGCAGATCTGGTACAACTATCGCCAAGACCCGGCAGGCACGTTGCAACGCTTCAAATATGCCCTCAGTCTGGGGCGCACCTGTTCCGTTCGCGAGGTCTATGAAGCTGCTGGTGTCCGCTTCTCATTTGAACCCGAAGCGATGCGAAAGATTGCGGAACTGCTGGAAGAGGAACTCAAAGTCTAAAAAGAACAGGCTTCCAAATTGGAGGCCTGTCCCTTTTTCTCAAGACTTATATGCACTGCGTTTAGCAGACGGGAATAACGCTTGGACTGCCCACATGATCAGCCAGATACAGGCGACCGCGAGGAACGGCAGGGAGCTGTACGACAGAAGCGACTGGCTGTCCGGGCCAGAAATCAGCGGCAAGCACAGCGCCAGAGCAATGAACAGCGTGCCATCAACCGCATCGGCCAAGGCGATCACCCGTCCTCGCATCGAACTGGGCGTGCGCATCAACTCTACTTCAAGCAACGTCGAGGGCAAGAACATGGCAATCCAGATCACAAAGTAAAACGCATATCCGACGCTGAGCGGCCAAAGTGCAAGTCCGATCGTCGCCAAGGAGATCAAAAGCAACGGCACCGCATATCCATATGCCAAACGGCCGGGCCGGACGAACCATTTTTGCCAATGGACTGAGAAGTAAGCGCCGACTGCCATCCCAATCGCCGCCACAAAGCGGTAAATCCCGTAGTATTTCTCGCCATCGGTCATCATCGAGCCCAGTACCGGAACGAGCAAGACATCTGACAAACTCAGTGCCCCCCAGAGCAAAGTCGCCCCGGCAATCAACATGCGTATCGTACGATGCTGCCAAAGGTACGCCATGCAGTCGCGGAGAGTCGGTTGGGCTCCTGTGCTCTCTTCGACCTCCCCAGCGTCTGCAGTTGCCTCACCAGTCTGTTCCGCCCAGTTGACTTTCGGCAATACGAGCCATGAGGCAATCCCCGCCGCCAAAAAGGACAGGGCATTGAACAGCAAGACATACACCACCACATCGTTCAGCAGACCATAAGTCGCAATCGCAGCGCCCAACACGCGACCGATGCCGTTGAGGACGCCTAGAAAACCATTCGCAATCGGCAACTGCTCATCGGTCAGCAATGCGGGAAAGCTGGAGACCATCGCAGGTCGATACGGCAAGACCACGATCCCTGCCAACAAGGCCAAGGAGAGAATCCACAGCGTCGATTGATTATAGATCGCCATCAAAATAGAAATAAGTGCAAGCAGCAAGTTGATGATCGTCGTTAAATTCCGCCGTGAAAAGCGGTCAGCGATCGCCCCAGCAAACGGGAGCAACAAAAACTGCGGAGCAAAGCGCAACAGCAAAAACAGCCCAAAGATAAACGAGGATTCAGAAACTGTATAAACATAAGCGGCCAAAGCAATCCCTTGCGCCATGTCCCCCAGTCGAGAAGCCGACTCGGTCGACGCCAAGAACATGAACTTGCGATTGCGGAAAATCGGACGGTACTCGCTAAAAATCATTGCATCTCCTCCTGTGTCTGTTCCCTGTGCCTAAATGAACAAAGCGACCTCACGAAAACGCGAGGCCATTTTATTATTTTACTGAATATAAGACTCCATAAGCGACATAAGCTCTTCGCCATCGGGAGTCAACTTGCCATGTTCCCGCATCATCGCCAAGCCTTTGACCAGTTGCTCCTGCTTCACCGCGAGTTCTGCCAGCAACTCTTCGCGATACAGATTCGAATTGGCCAGCAATTGCTTGTACAACTCCATCACGCGGACATGTACAAAACAGCCGTGATAGATGCCAAACAAGGGCCGCAGCTCTTGACGCCAAGGCGAGCTGTACCGTTCGCTCATATCGTTCAACATATGCGGGCGACCGCTCATCATCGCGTTCAGGCGCAAATGGCTGGATTCGTGCACGATCCACTCCGCCCAGAGCAATGGCGTATGCGGGTTGTGCGCGTACAGTGTCGTGCCATGCGCTCGGAAATCGGAAAACGAGATCGGTGCCGGTCGTTCTACCAGCACCAAGCGACGAACATAGCCGCGCAATTCCGCGTACATCTCCGGCCAAAACTCTTTGACCAACTCCGCGCCGCGACGCATGTTGGCTACCACTTCGTCAGCTGGATCTTGTGCGACCTTGACGTCTCGATCCATGCCGAGCTCTTTACTGCTGAGGAACGGGATGTAGCGGTCTAGCCACGGAGAATCCACGTCATAGCGCAACTCGATATCGGTCGAGAGCGCAATCCCCTCTTGAAACTCGTCAAACGAATCCAGCAACACCTGACGCTCCAGCTCTACGTTCCCTTTCGCCCCGACCAGCGTTATGGAATCGGTGCTCAACTGCGCGGTCATGAGATCGTCGAGAACATCTAACGGGAGGTCTACCCAACGGCGGACGAGGTAGGTCTGCCCCACACGATTCTGGGAAAGTGCCACTTGGCCTTCAGACGCGACGAATCCGTTCTGCAACCACAGCGGCAACACGATGTCCCGATACCCTTCAGCGAGCAATCGACTCCACTCGCTGCCGCTTGGTTCCGCCGTACGAACCGCTTCACACCAGACAAAGACGGACGGATGCAACAAGAGGTGATCGCGTTTTGCCGCATCTAGCGCTTTGATCGCTTCTACAGCTTCGTTCAGCCATTGAGCCCCTTGTTGTTGCAGAGCTTGACCGAGCATTCCCAGCAGTTTCAGATTGCGCAAAGCCAGCAACTGGCGAGGAATGTCATCTTGCACATGTGCAGGTGCTGGTTGTAGGCTCAATCCGATCATCGACGTTGCCATGAGTATGCCCTCCTCAGATTCCTAGTTTGGATTTTTGTTGTTGAAGCTTCTCCGTCACGCGCAGAATCGACTCTCGGTAGCGATCCAGCTTCACATTGCGTCCCAGCTCGACCGTGATGCCGCGCACTTGCGGGAAGCGTTCCAAGCAAATTTCCACCTGCCGCCAACGATCTTCGAACGTCATCGAGCTGCGTTGATTCAAGATCCCGCTGGCCCCGATGTGCAATTCCATCACATGCGCGCCGTCCAATTCATCCAGAATCGATTCAAAAGACATGCCAAAGCTGTTCGCAGTCGAGGTCGTATGCGGAATGTCCAAGATGATCGGCGTCCTCGCGCCAACCGAGATGTTGCGCAAAAGGCGATAATCGTCGAGCGCATCACGTTCGCCCCATGGGCTGTAGCGCGGCCCGAGCTCGATCACGATCGGCATGCCATAACGCTCTCGATAGTCACAGACCCGTTGGATAACGCGCTCTTCCAAGCCTTCGTCATGCACCGGCGGGAACAGATAGCCGAATCGCACACCGTCAGTCGTTCCCACTACGGAAATGTGATCTCCGAACCAATGAGCTCCGAGCCGTTGCGCTTGGTGAAAAGCATCTGCCAACAGTTCCGGAGACGGCTCGCGCAAGTCGGCGAGGCCCAGTGTGCTGCAATGGGCGACGATCGGGAAGTTTTTCGGGATCTTGGCAGTTGGAGTTGGGAGATGCACTTCCAGATAAGTGCTGCTCGGGTCGAGATCGCGTGTGATGAAGTCGATGTATTCCTCATCTTCCTCCCACGCCACCCCAACGCCCAAGAACGGAATGTCCCAACCTTGCTTTTTGCGTTCACTCACGAGATTCACCTCACACTTGTCGTCGCAGCCCTGTTGGCTACGCGAATTCCATTTTGATCACACCACAGCGCAAACGCGTACAGGTACCACATCGCGCTGCTCGTCTGGTAGAGTTCCAACGGAGGACGCGAGGTCAACAACGACCGCTCATCTGAGAAAAACGACTCGACCGCAGTCTTATCGACGAGATCCCCCAATGGGTCGCTCATCAGCAACTCCTGCACACGACCGGCCAGCTTGCCGTGCTTCATCCAGAAAAATACCGGGTGCGGGAACCCGCACTTCGGCCTTTTTTGAATCTCCGGCGGAATGCGGTCGATGGCGAGTTTGCGTAGCGCTTCCTTGTTCACATCTGGCGAGCAGGACAGCGCCAGCCGCACGAATGCCTGATCCAGTAAAGGTACGCGAGCTTCGACAGACGATCCCATCGTGCCCAAGTCGACACGAGGCAAAGCGTCCGCTTCCAAGTGGAACATGCCAAACATCCGGATCGAATCTGCTAAGCTCAAGCCGTCATGCTGGAACTGTTCAAAGCGAATCTGCCTCCGCTCTCGGCTCCAGGCATGCGCGCTTGTCCACTCGTCCTGCCCCACCGCGAGCAAGCTTCGCGTCTTGGAGGACGCCATCCACTCATCAAATTCAGCAAAAGACTGCGTGTGCAACCATTCATAACTGCCAAAAATCTCATCGCTGCCAGTCCCGGTGACCACCACGCGCAACCCTTTTTCCGCCGCCGCCCTCCCGAGTTCGTGATAGGCAACGATTGTCGGGTCCATCGAAAAACCGTCCTGTCGACCGATTGCCGTCGGCAACACTTCCAAAAAGCGCTCTTCGGTCAGAGTTAGCTCGTGCAAAGGAACGTTCAAGGTGTTGCACACAAAGCGCGAAAACGGCAACTCCGAAAACGAGAACTCACCCGTTTTCTCATAGCGCAACGTAAGCGCCTCCACTTGTGCCCCTTGATGAACCAGTTCGGCCAATACCGTACTTGAATCGACACCTCCGGAGACGAACATCCCCATCGGCTGGTCGACCTCAATCGTTTCCTGAATGGCACGCACAAAGTACCCTTCCAGCGCGTCTAGGTTCGCACTCTCATGCGTCAGCCACAGCTTGTCCGCCGCTTCAACCTCCAAGCGACCGTCTCGTTGCAGACGGACAATCGAGCCTGGCTCGACTTTTCGAATCGAAGCGACCAAGGTTTCCGGTTGCAACAGCGTGTCGCGGTACATCAGATATTCCAATGCCGTATCCCGTGTGACAGTAAGCGGCTGTTGCAAGGCGCGCATCATCGCGAGGATTGCGGTAAATTCGGACGCGTACAGGTGGCCTCCGTCCTCGGTGTGGGCGTAGTACAGCGGTTTGATGCCCGGAAAATCGCGGGCCAACACCAAGCTGCTCGTCTCGATCTCCCAAGCGGCGATGGCGTACATCCCTCGCAATTCTTTTAACACCGTCCATCCTTGACGTTCTAGCGCAACGGCGATGGTCTCCGTATCGCTTTCCGTCACCCAGTTGTGGTCGGCACCGAAACGCTGTCGGAGCTCTTGGTGATTGTTCAGCTCCCCGTTGAAGGTGACAATCCAACGACCGCCCGGAAGTGCAAACGGTTGATGCGCCGAGGAGCTTCGATCCCGAATCGCCAATCGCACAGCGCCAAGTGACGCTTCGCCCTCATCTCGCACTTCCAAATGGTCAGGGCCACGATGCCGCAGATGATTCAAACCGAGTGCCGCAATCTCTTGTCCCTGCTGGCCCACACGAACTGCTCCAGCAATCCCGCACATACGTTTCACACCTCCGTAGTTTTGCTCGGCTCCAGATGTCCGGTGGAGATCGCCAATCCTGTCAGCAACAATCGAAACACAATCTGCGCTGTCAACATCCCCTCATCCTTGGACTGTTGGTACTCCACAATGTCTCCAGCGTCGATGTGCGCCCGTTCGTGCAAGAACTTCAATTGCTCGTCCAACTCGGTCAGTCGCAGCCCATTCGGTACGGGTGAGGAGACGGCCGGTGCTACACTCGGGTCCAACACATCGAGGTCGAGGGAGCAGTACACCGCGATTTCCTGAAAGGCAGAGAATGGAATGTCCTGCACCGAGGAGACGATGTGCAGCTTCGGATGCTGCACACGGGACGGTCCCTCGGGGACGATACCGCGATTTCCGATCTGATACACAGCTGCCAGTTGCGGGTCGTCCAGCAACCAACCGACGACATTGGCGCTATGCACAGGCTCCACTGGAGGAGCGGCGTCCAGATGAGCATCGAAGAACACCAGCACGACGGGCTTGCCCGTTTTTCGCGCGAGAGCTCGAACCCCGGCGTATGTGATCGAATGGTCGCCACCAAGCATCCACACCGACTGCTTCGCTGGAAGTTCTTCCACCAACGACTGGGTCAACTGCTCAAGATAGTCGGTCGACCCGACCGCTTTTTCCGGTTCGGCGACAAACGCATTCAGGCGAGCTCCGCGCAACAGCGTATACGCCCCGCCCCACAGATCACGGATGTACCAGCCGACCAATCCGCTGAGATCGGGGAGCCACTCTCCTTCGAGGTAACGGCTGACCATTCGCAAATGCTCCGGCCCTTTTCGTGCCCCAAACGACACCTGCGATCCTGTATCAAAAGGCACACAGACAATCGAAGCCTCTGCCTGAGGATCGGTTCCCGTCGTTCTTCCGAAAAAAGGAACCCCTTTGAGGAGGGGCCCTTTTTTTCGATCCTCCGCTTTCCCCGACGGCGTCAACATGTTCAACCGCAGCAACAACTGAAGTTGTGCCGGCTCCAGGAGATCATCAAAGGAAGCGGTCACCCCCAGATAGGGAGCGATGCGTTTCCAAACAGCGGCCGGCAACCACGTTTCGGTATTAGTCCCCCGAATCGCCACGAGCACAAAGTCATGCTGGACTTTCATCGGGACGAGATTTTGATTCAGCAATAAAGTAGGTAGGCGAGAGTCTGACATAGCAAACGTCCTTTCGATGAGTAACGCATAGCGCGCTAGGTGTCTATCAAAAAGTGCACGAATTACAGGTTGTTACGGACTTGCGAGCTAAAGCGGGTGTAGCGAAAGTCAACGACTAGTTGTCGACGCGCGAACGCAACAGGGAGCCGAGCACGCCATCGGTGATTTCACCGTTGGAACCAGCTTCGAAAAAGCCCGGTGCTACCATTTCTTGCAGTTCTTCCAAAGAGAGTTCTTTTTTGTTTTCCATGATTCTCTACCTCCAATTAGTGGATATGTTGCTGGAAATTCATCTAGCGCGCTATGCATTACTCACCAGAACCAAGACGCAGGACTGCTATTGCTTCACCAAACGTTGGACTCGTTCGTGTTCAAACTGTCCCAGGTCGTTGCACAACAACCCGAGGGAAACCGCCATTTTTACAACTTGTGCTTCCCAAGCGTTGTCCTGCATGGTGTGACCATCGACGAATTTGAGCAAATAGTGATAAATCTCCGAACTGATGCGGAAGCTGCGCCCGCCGGGTGCGATCGCATACCATTTCGGAATGACGGCCACTTCGTTATTTTCAAGAATCGCGAGCACGTCGTGTGAGACCGCAAGCAACGAGGAGGCCTGCGACAAGAAGAGGCGGGTCGTAAGTTCCCCCGTATGCGGAGTGTTCGGCAAGAGGTAGGCGGAGCGGAATGTCGCATACTCCAACTCGGCGAGTTCCAACAGCTCTTGATCGAGACCGGAAACTGTTCGCAGGAAGCAGATGAACGGCGTCGCTTTTTCAATCCCGCGTCCATAGCCTGCCGGGTGGGGCAGACTGTATTGGGGATCCCAGAGGAACTCGGAGGAGAGGAATGCTTGGAACAGGTCGCTCTCGATAAATTCACCGCCGGTAGCGGACAGTCTGTTCAGCGTATGCTTGAGAATCGACTCGATCCCACCGAAAATTTGGAGCCAGCGGCCGATGCGCTCGGCCTTCAAGGCGGTCATTTTCACATCGAGCAAGCGCTCGTCACCCAGTTCACGTACCGCTTGCTGGAAGGGCCCATCTGGAATGTCCGGGCTCCACTTGGGGTCGATGCTCATGCGAATCAACAAGTCCTGCTTGCTGATCGGCTGAGTTTGTAACGTCATCGTTCGCTCACTCCTCGTCCAAATATTTTGTGAGAATCTGCAAGTCCTGCTCAAATTGTGCATCGCTTGCCAAGCGGTCTGTCATCACGACCACACCCTGTTGAGGCTTGTCCAAAGTGGTCAGGAGCTCCCATACCTCGTCCACAACAGGTTGGCAGGCGCAGGGCAGCTCGGCAGGTCCGGCATCGTACACGCCGGAGACCCAGAACAATCCGATGGAGGGGCTGATCTCTCGAATTGCGGTTAAGATGGCCTCCCGATGTGCTTCGCCCCAGTTGCGGAGATCAGCGACCACCATTCCCAAATCGAGGGAGAGCGGAAGATCCAAAGCGTTCAGGGCTGGAAGCAATTCCTGATAAAAGGTAGCGGGTGGCAGTACCATGTTGCGCACTGGATGCAGAACGACAGGACTGTCGAGCCTCATCTGGTAGCGCTGTAGCCACTTTTCAACCGCTTCAACGGCAAAGTCTGCCGCTGGTTGAAACCCGCCTGGATCGAAGTATTGTTCCTGAGTGCCGAAGCTGGCAACCTTGAGGATCAACTGATCCGCATGAACAGTTTGGTAATTCCGAAAGCACTCGTCGTTCAACGCCTCAATCGTGGTCAGCGGCATCATGACCTTCGTGCCCATCTCGTAGTCACGGCGCACGAGCTGTGCGACAGCGAGCTCTCGTTCTGTGAAGGGCGCTCGGATCAGCACAGAATCGGCTCCCAGTGGCGCGAGGAGATGAGATTGTCGGAGTACCTCTTCAGAGTCTTCCAGAAAGACAATATGGCATTTTTTCATCATCGAAATCACCATCGATTAACCGGATTTTCGAATATATAGAAATACATTCATAAGCATCTCTGGTTATTCATTTTGAATTATTTTCATTTTTTCCATTATCTTAACATTATCACGTGGTGAGAATTGTGTCAAAATATTTATATAATTCATTCATATGGATACGATTGCATTTAATTATTGATTTCTATTCTTCATCCCGAAAGAAGTATGCTATCAGGGTGGCGTCTGTCCGTTTGCACCTCTCAATAGACCCCGCTTAAAAACATGACAGATTCAACGACTCATTTTGAAACAGCCATCCGACTTTCTGAAAAGGGGTTCAAACTTCAGACATGCCCCGCTAGATTCGACTCCCCTTCTTCGCTTCTTCCTAATTTCAGCATTCGTTTGTTCAATGATGTTAACAAGTTTGATTTGCACCCTCTTACATGCCTTCAACCCTATCGAAAACCTACTCTTACAACACATTTAATTTCTATTATTGATAACTTTGCCACAAGTCCAGTAGAATCAAGTTATCCCACTCAATATGGCTTAGATATACGGAAGATTTTATTGAAGTTCGAACAAAGGACTGTTCGGCAATCTGACTCGGCACGAGACTTACGATCACAGGGGTGAAACAGGTTGAAAGCAACCAAATGGTTGGCCGCAACACTGCTTTTGACAGCAGCTTGGAGCCCTTCCGCCGTCATGGCAAATGGAAGCGCTCCCTCCACCAGTTTTTCCGATTTGGATGGAGTAGCAGCGAGCAAGCGAGTACAGATTCAAGAAGCGCAGAAACAGGGATTGTTGGCAGGAGATCCCTCAGGACTTTTCCGTCCGACCGAACTTTTGACCCGTCAGGAGCTGGCGGCGTTGTTGGTGAAAGCGTTGAAATTACCTCATCAGTCGGGAACCGACTCTTCTTTTGCTGACGTTCCTGCGACAGGCTGGGGAACTTCGGCGATCGAAGCGGTGGCGCAAGCGGGCTTGATGATCGGGGATGGACAGGGAGCGTTCCGCCCGGAAGATCCGGTCAGCCGCGAAGAGCTGGCCGCCGTGTTTGTGCGCGCTGTGAACGGCATCGGCGCGCGTGGCGGGCTGAAAACAAACGTGCAAGACGCACAACAGGTTTCCCCCTGGGCAACCCCACTCGTGGATGCGGCTGTGCGGCTCGGGTTGATCGACACGCCAGATGCGAAATTGAGCCCACAAGGGTTGGTTCAGCGCGAGCAGATCGCAGGATTTTTGCTCGACATTTTCCAAGCGGGCGTACAGACCAAAACGATTTCGAGCGTGGACGGCGATGTGATCACGATCGACGGGAAGCAGTTTTTGGTGGACGACAAATGGGAACGGCTGCTCGGAGAAGGCAACACGCAAGCGCTGGAAGGTGCGGTCGTGCGCTTTAGATCTGCGAATCGCAACATCGACGACCTGTCCGACCTGGAGATCGTGAAGGACGGCGTCGTGCTCAACGCGAGCGGCACTCCTTTCGCCGGAAGCTTGAAGATCTCCGGGGACGATGTCACCGTGAGGGGCGACTCTCTGGGTCAATTGACTTTGGCAAACGGAGTTTCCCGCGTTGATATCGATGCTCGGATCGAATCGTTGGTGGTTGATGGTGGACAAGCGGTTCAACTGAACGGAAACGTGCACATCGAAACCCTGCAGGTGACAAATCCACTTACGAAATTGACGCTTGGCAGCAGCGTGGAAATCGGCGAGATTAAATTGCCAAAAGGTGTCAGGCTGTCTCAGGTGATCGAAAATCTGCACCAAGTGAGCGAGCGGATCAAACGGGTGCTAGTCGGCATCGATGATCGCACTCCTCCGAGCCCGCAGCCGCCAAAGCCCAACCCGACCAACCATGCGCCATCAGTGAAAAACGCGATCTCCGCTGTGACAGCCAAGGTGACCGACAACCTGCAGGCGATCAGTCTCGCAGGTGTATTTGAGGACGAGGATCAAGACGCGCTGACCTACTCGGCCGCCTCCTCCAACATGGGCGTCGCAACTGTCGCTGTCGATGGAGCCAACCTGTCGATCACCCCGCTCGACACAGGAATCACTACGATCACCGTGACAGCGGATGACCGCAAAGGGGGCACGGTGCAGACTCAGTTCACGGTGACCCTGACTCCCGCCGATGTGGTCAACAACGCGCCGACCGTGAAAAACTCGATCTCCCAGGTCACGACTTATGCGGGCGATCAAGACACCACGATTTCGCTCGACCGAACGTTTGAAGATCAAGACGGCGATGCGCTGACCTATTCGGCGAACTCCTCCGACACAGGCGTGGCGATCGTTTCTGTGACAGGCGACCAGCTGTCGATCACTCCCTTGCAAGCTGGCACTGCCATAATCACCGTAACAGCAGACGACAGCAACGGAGGCACCGTTCAAACACAGTTTGACGTGACCGTACAAACCAGCAAGACTTTGTTTTTCTCCGAGCTTGTTTGGGGCGACGAAGCCTTGCAGGGCATTGAGCTGTACAACCCGACCGATCGAGACATCGACACGACCAAGATTCGCATCGAACGGGATGACGGTGGAGAGCCGATCACCATCGATCCGAGCGGCTTAGCAGCCATCCCCAAAGGGAGCACCGCTACGATCGGGGAGAGCTTCTACGCAGGCGACATCTACTTCGATTACTTCACGATCATGAATTTGAACCCCGACAGCCCGGTGACACTCAAGCTCTTCTACGAGAATCAACTGCTCGACACCGCAGTCTTTTTCCCTTTCAAGTCGATCGGTCGCGTCTCGGGAACTGTGCGCGGAAGCGGGAACAGCTACAATTTCAGTCAATGGGAAATCCAAGCGGACGGCTATACGGACGGCTTGAACTCCTACACACCGTAACAAAAACAAACACATGAGATACAAGGAGGTGTCACTCCAATGAAACAAGTTCGCAAATGGATGATCGCAACGCTCGCGCTGAGCACAGTGTTGACGCCCAGCCTCATCCAGTCGACCGCCTACGCTGCGAATTCCTTTTCGAATCCTACTACATCCGCCACACTGCCTTTCTCCGATCTGAACGGCGTGTCGCCCGAACAGTTGAACCAGATTCAGCGCGCTGTGCAAGCAGGGCTTTTGCACGGGGATCCGAATCACCGCTTCCGCCCGGCCGACACTCTGACCCGTCAGGAGATGGCCGTCCTGTTGACCCAATCGTTGCAACTGCCGCTGGGGACTACTGCGACAGAGTTTTCGGATGTACAGCCTTCCGATTGGGCAAGCCGTTATATCAAAGCAGTGCAAAAAGCGGGATTGATGATCGGATATGGCGATGGCACGTTCCGTCCCCAAGCGCCCGTCACGCGGGAGGAACTGGCGGTGCTGCTCATGCGATCTGCCCAGTTCCCGCTCGGTGAAGGAGCAGATGCGGCAGATGTTGCCGATTGGCATTCTGTCAGCCAGTGGGCACAACCGTTCGTGCGCACCGCCTTGGAGAACGGGTCGATCGATGCGGTCGGCTCAAACTTCCAACCGCAAACTCCTGTCCTGCGCCAAGAGATCGCCGGATTCCTGCTGGGTACATTTTTCCCGACCGATCGCCCCGGCTTCTTGCAACAGATCGCGGAGGGACAGGTCACGATCAACGGGGTGGCCTACCAGCTTGCCGACTCGGTGAAAGGCTTGCTCCAGCCGGCGAACTCTGCGGTGTTACAAGGGGCGAAGATTCAGTTCTCCGCAGACGACCGCACCCTGCGATCGATCTCCAGGCTAGAACTTCACGCCAGCGGCCAAGCACCGAGCGGACAGGACCCCGAATTCAGCGGCAACTTGGTGCTCGACGGTCATGGCGCGACGTTGGATGGAGACTTGGTGCTGGCAGGCAACTACCTCACCGTGCAGAACCTGAACGTGTCGCATGACTTGCAGATCACTCCTCAGCTGGAAAACGACTTTTTCGCCCGCCACCTGAACGTTCAAGGAAAAACGTTGATCCAAGGGGGCGACGAGAACACCGTCGAGTTTGCCCAGTCTGAGCTGCAAACTGTCGAAGTCGCAAAGCAGGGCGTGCATGTGGTCACCCAAGAGAACTCGTCTGTCAAGCTGATGACCGTTTCCACCGATGCTACACTCACCAATGACGCTTCCTCCACCCTGCAGCAAGTGACGGTGGCAGGCGGTGCCCAACAGGTGAATCTGCACGGCACGATCCAACAGGTGGTCGTGGAAAGCGATCGGCCGACCACGCTGACCGGCGACGCCGCGATCGGCATGATGGTGGTCAACTCCTCCGCCCCGCTGAACTTGAACGGAACAGGCACTGTCTCCACCCTGCAGGTGAACAATCCGGCGGCAAACGTCCTCGTCGCCGCCTCGCTCGATGTGCCCAACGTTTCATTTGCCGTGGACGTTCCGCCGAGCACGGTGACCAAACTGGGATCGTCCTCCGGTTCGACGGTGACCAACACACCGCCGAAATTGGTCACTCCTTTCGACAATCAGGCGATGACGGTCGGCGACAGCGATTTGCAAGTGAGCGTCTTGAACCACTTCCTCGATGCAGAACAAACCGATTTGAAGTACGCGGTCAGCTCATTGAACAGCAAAATCTGCAAAGCGACCCTCGTCGAGGACACCATCGTGTTGACACCGGTCGCCCGCGGCACGGTGACGATCGCCGTGGTTGCGGACGACCGAGCGGGGAAAAAAGCGAACGCTTCCTTCACTGTGACGGTCAATGATCCACCGCATAGCACAGGCATAACGGATCAGACGAAACAGATCGGCACGGGTGATGTAACGCTGTCGTTGCACGATTTCTTCACCGATGCGGACGGCGATCTGCTCACCTATCAGGTCAGCGTGGAAGATCAGAGCATCGCGACCTATGCATTGAGCGCAGATCAACTCACGCTGACGCCTGCACAGGTCGGCAGCACGAAGGTGACAGTCCAATCGTCAGACGGTCGTGGCGGCTCGCTGACCGAATCGTTCCACCTGCATGTGACAGCAGCGCCAAACCAAGACCCAGTGGTGGAACAAACGCCGAGCAACCGAACGCTCACCGTCGGACAAGCGGACTATACGTTTGATTTGTCCCCCCTGTTCAGCGACCCAGACCAAGACGCGCTGACCTATGAGGCTGAGTCGTCACATCCAAGCTTCGCCACCGTCTCAGTCTCTGGCGCCCAGGCGACCGTACACGCCCTTGCATCTGGCACGACGACGATTCGTTTGACAGCCAAAGATGGCAGAGGCGGTGAAGTGACGACCGAGTTCCAAGTCACAATCAACGAACCGCCTGTGATCGCTACGCTCCCAGCGCAGACGTTGCAAGCGGGTGATGCGCCGACCACCATCGATCTCAGCTCTTATCTCTCCGACCCGGAGCAAGACGCGTTGACCGTCACGGCGACGTCTGCTGCCTCTAGCATCGCAGCCGTTTCTGTCGCTGGATCAACGCTGACGTTAACACCGAACGCTGCAGGTTCCACGACTGTGACGATCACAGTCACAGATAGACGCGGCGGCACCGCGATTTCGTCGCTGGCGGTGACAGTCAATGCGGCACCGGCAGGAAACAATGCGCCTGAAGTCACCGCCGCCATCTATGAGCAAGTCCTGACTGCCGGGGTGACCAACGCCCGAACGTTCGATCTCTCCCAACTGTTTGAAGACCCAGACGGCGACATCCTGACTTTTACCGCACTCACGCAAACGACAGGCATCGTCTCTGCCACCATCTCCGGGAATAACTTGACGCTGCTGCCCGATGCGACAGCGGGCAGCACAATCGTTCAAATCACCGCAAATGATGGAAAAGGAGGCTCGACGACTTACAGCCTCAACGTGCGCAACGCGCCGCTCGCCCCGAACGGCAAGGTGGAGATTCGGACGAAGCAAGGGGTAAAAGACCCTATCGTCTACGACTTGGCGAGCCATTTCCCTGGTCAAACGACGTTCCAACTGTATAAAGGCACCCCAGATTCGACCTTTACTGGCCCTCAGACGCTGAACGGAAAGCTCTGGACGTGGAATGGTGACTCACTGTCGGTCTGGGTGATCGGAGCGAACGGTACGGCGGTCGTGCTGAATGTCATCGTTGAACCGCAAGGATCTGAGAACCTGTATTTCTCGCAATACATGGACCTCGGCAACGGGCGCACAGCCCTTCAGCTGTTCCACAACGTTGTCGGTGGCACCCCGCAACAAATTTCCGGCTACGAGCTGGAAGTTCATCAGTATAAGGTCCAGACTGGAACAAAGACTTCCAGCACCTACCCGTTATTTAGTTTTTTGACCGGCACGCCGTATCTTTTCATCGATCAAACGTTCATCGATCTGTTTGACGTGACCAATGTTATGTCTTTCAACGATGAGCTCGCGATGTACGATCAGGGCAAAACGCTCACCACAGGCTTTGTCTTGAAGAAAGGTGGCGTTGTGATCGACGTGCTCGGCGATCCGAACGCGAACACGCAGTTTATGCCAAACGGTGGAACGATCATTCGCAAGTCTGGCATCCGCGTCGGTTCCAGCGCGTTCCGTCTGCACGGAGAATGGAACAACTTCCCTGTTGGCACGTTCCAATACCTCGCCACGCATACCGAATAAACCAAAAAGACTCGTCCCGTGAAGGGTCGAGTCTTTTTGGTGTGCCGACGCACGATTTCCTCGCTGGCGAAGGGACTATTGCACCGCTTGCAAATGCTCAGCGAGACGATCCCACGTTTCAGTAATTCCTTGCTCCATCCCCATTTCCAAGACGGTTTTGAGCGCTTCTGCAGAAGCGAATTGAACGCGGCTCACAACCTTCGTCTTTCCGTCGACCGCTTCAAAGGTCGTCTCAATCTGCGAGGAAGGCATCCCTTCCGCCTCATTGCCTTCCGCATCCGAGAAGTAGTCGACATACACGATCTTCTCCGCCTCTACGATTTCCTTGTAGACCGCTTTGCCCCAAGATTCGGTTCCATAAAAATCCCCTTGGTTCTCATCCATGCATTTCATGCAATAATGCCAAATACCGCCGGGGCGAAAATCGACGTTGCAGACCGTAACTTCCCAGCCGCGCGGTCCCCACCATTGTTTCAGATGCTCAGCTTCTGAGAACGCTTTAAATACGAGCTCACGCGGTGCATCAAAAACACGCTCCATGATCAGTTTGCTGCCCTCTGTCTTGAACGTCATCTTGTTCGACATTGTAACTCCTCCTGATATTTAGTCTTTGGATTTGTTTCCGTTGGATTGCAGGTTTTGCAGGTAGTGATCCAAATTGTCAAACCGTTCGCTCCAAACACTGCGGTAGGATTCAAGCCACCTGTCCAGCGCTTGGAGCGGCTCCAATCGCAGGCTGTAGTTCCGGCGATTGGCATCCGCCTGCACCTCGACCAGACCGGCCTCCAACAGGACACGCAGATGCTTGGAAACTTGGGGCTGGCGAAGCTGAAGGCGATCGGCGATCTCCCCAACAGTCAATGGACCGTCGAGCAGCAGCTCAACGATGCGAAAGCGGTTGGGTTCTGCTAGTGCGCTAAACGTTGTTGTATTCATGGCTCAGTTGCCTCTTTGCTAAATAAATTCATCTGGTCACCAGCACGGTACGAGCTTTGTTCCAGTTTGAATCATTTCAAGGCTGCACCTCGATTTATTTGTTCCCGTGCTCATAGCTAAAATATACTCTGCAAGGAATATTCTTGTCAAGGAATATTTGAAATCTCAACGTGAAAAGGGAGCGATCCATGATGGACAGCTCCCTTCTCACGTTGAGTACCCTGGATCAATCGGTACGGTGTTTCAGCTATCTTTTCGAATATTTCCGAACCACCATCACGATTATTACCAAACTTACAACACTAGATAACAACCCTATTGCCAATGCTGGCCAAGGCGGAAATTCCATTTGTCCCCTCCAATTACATATATCATGATTCAATATAACAGGTAGCACCAATGGATGAGACGAATATTTTTCCGGATTTATTTACTCTTTGAGAATGCTAGTCTTTTAACCCCTGTCCGTCAAAAATTTTCTGCACAGATTTCTCAATCCTTGCCACTCGCGTTTTGGATTGTTTGGGTTCAGAAAAATAATGTACGTATGCTCTCTGCCGTCCCGGCGTCAATGCTTCAAAAGCAGTTTTCAAGACAGGGAGTTCATCGAATTTATTTTGCAACTCTTCCGGAATTTCGAACTCCTTTTTGAACTCTACTTCCAAGCCGGCTTTTTCAACTTCGATTGCTTCGTAGATATAGGCTTTCAAGGTCGCTTCCAACTCAACGATTTCTCGAACATCGGTGAACCGAATCTGGCGCGCCGACTGTACTTTCTCCGTTTGTTGGATGAGGATACCTTGATGATCTTTCAATAAGACACCTTTGTGAAACAGAAGCGCACAGTATTCTTTAAACCCATGTATCAAGACGACGTTTTTATTCTGAAAGGTGTAACAAGGATGCATCCACTTGAAATCTTCGGTCAGCTCACAGTCAAGAACGATTTTTCTCAACTGCTCATACTCTTCCTTCCACTTTCTAGCCTTGCTTAAAAATTCATCAACCTTAGGATTCGTTCTGCTATCTGTCATCAAGGAGCACCCCTCTTCAATTTTTCGATCGGCTGACAGCCAAAACAAGTGTTCTCGGCTTTTCCAACTCTTTCGGTCACTTTATGGTTTTGCTGAATATTCGTCAGTCCTGGGATTCATTCTTGGTGGTAAGCGGGCTTCACTAGCTGAAAGGCATCCTCGCAATCTCCAACCATTCAAATGTTCCTTTCGATTGGGTGATATTCCTTTCTGCCGCAACCCAAACCGTAAAAATCAAAAATCGGCTCCACAATATTGAATCACCCTACTCAGTTTTACTCAATTCTCTAAGGTTCTAAACAGATAGCTAGAATCGGTCTCTCTACTAGGTCACACAAGGAGCATCGAGGTAGCGTGGGTTAAGGTTTTACACACGGACAAAAAGAAAGAACCCTTGGCCGACTAGGGTTCTTCAAAGATTTCACACGATTTGGGGACTTCCCCCTAGAAACCTCGCTTGTACTTCCCCTCTTGTATCCTCGTCCTATTCAGCGGCGCAATCGGAAGCGCGCCTCAAAAGCAGCTCGCGTTCCTTCTCATTGCGTGACAGAGTTGCAGCACGCTCAAATTCTAAACGTGCTTCTTGCTTGCGTCCCAGCTTCATGAGAAAGTCCCCTCGAACGCTGGGCAAAAGATGGTAGTTTTTCATGGACGGTTCTTGCAGCAACGCATCGACGACCTCTAAACCCACTTCTGGCCCGAACGCCATCGAGAGCGCGACAGCACGATTCAGTTCGACGACGGGTGATGGTGCGACTTGTGAGAGAGCATCGTATAGCGCCGAAATCCGAACCCAATCTGTCTCCGAAGCTGTGCTGGCACGGGCGTGACACGCCGCGATTGAGGCTTGAATCAGGTAGGGACCGAACGCCCTGCCGAGTCGCTCCGCCCGTTCTATTGCAGCCAGCCCTCGGCGGATGAGCAGGTGATCCCATAATGCCCGGTTTTGGTCCATGAGCAGAATCGGTTCCCCGCTTGAGCTGACCCGCGCCATGAATCTGGACGATTGAATTTCCATCAATGCCACGAGTCCATGAACTTCCGGCTCATCGGGCGCGATTTCAGCCAATATCCGTCCAAGCCGCAGCGCCTCCTCACAGAGCACGGGCCGAATCCAGTTTCCGCCAGAAGACGCGGCGTATCCCTCGTTGAACATGAGGTAGATGACCTCAAGCACAGACGACAACCGTGCCGGCAACTCGGCCTTTGGCGGCAATTCAATCGGTACTCGCGCAGCCGTGAGCGTGCGCTTCGCTCGAACGATTCGCTGGGCGACGGTCGGTTCCGGAACAAGGTACGCGCTGGCGATTTCTTCGGTCGTCAATCCCCCGAGCAGCCGGAGCGTGAGCGCCACCCGAGCTTCGGCGGAAAGAACAGGATGGCATGTCGTAAAGATGAGACGGAGGAGGTCGTCGTCGAAGGGATCATCGAGCGCTTCGTCCCAATCCGGCTCTTGCTGCCGATCGATCTCCCAGCCTAGCTCCTCGTACTTGCGGTCACTTAACTTACTTCTACGCAGGTGATCGAAAGCTCGACGTTTCGCAGTTGTCATCAGCCACGCTCCGGGGTTATCGGGGATGCCCGCATCAGACCACCGTTCAAGCGCGATGATCAGCGTATCTTGAGCCAAATCCTCGGCAATCCCGACATCGCGTACGATACGGGCAAGCGCGGCGATGATCTTGGCCGACTCGATTCTCCAAATGCCATCGATGGTGCGGTGGACAGTCGATTCCTTCACGACCTCGACTTCTTCTTAACACGTGCAATCATTTCACTTTCCCTAGCCAACGCTTCTGGGTTCTCAGTCAGTTCCGCCGCCTCATACACTTGGCGCAGCTCGATTTCGCCTTCGCCGAAGCCGTGCGGGTCTGGCATCCGCATCGCCCACTGGATCGCCTCTTCCCTTGATTTCACCTCGATCCACGTGAAGCCCGCGATCAGCTCTTTTGCTTCCGTGAATGGTCCGTCTATCACCTTCGGTTTTCCACCAGGTTCTGGATAAGAGATGCGAATCGCGCTCGAACTTGGGTGGAGTCCTTGTGCGGCAATCAGTGCGCCTGCCCTCGCCAGCTCTTCGTTGAACCTCCGCATCGCGTCAAAATGCTCTTGATTTGGAATGATGCCGGCCTCAGAATCTTTTGTTGCTTTGACAATCAACAAGAATCGCATCGGGGATCTTCTCCTTTGTCTATAAATTGCCTCTATATTCACAACGAACGGGAGACACCGAAATCGACAGGTTACAAGAATTTTTCTAAATCTTTTTCAACGTGTTCCTATGATTCCCTTCCTGCCTCAAGTTTTGTGTAGTTGTTAAAATCCCCTTCGTGTTGATGCTTTTGATAACCAGCCTGTTCAAACCTACTAACTACCTTGTAATTTCCCCGGTCGGTTGTTTGACTTGATTCATGCAGTTTTCGGAGCTCGCCTGAAGAACACATTCTCCAATTCAAAACGCCCTGTCGCAGATTGGCTTGCGACAGGGCGTTTGGGGTTACGCGATCTCTTGGATGACCGGGTCGTACTCATAGTTGATCTGAGCCAGTTGGGCTGCGAACTCGTCGATTTCATTCCACTCTTTTTGGACGAGGACGAATTCGGCGAGTGCACCGTTGATGTTCTCGACGGTGACATCCGCTTCCATTGTTTCGATCTCTTTGCTCAGTTCTTTCAGCGCTGCGGCGAACTGGGTCCAGACATCGTTGATGACGATCAGTGCTTGTTGCGCTTGCAGGTTGGCTGCGCACAGCTGTTCGAGCGTCTGGGTCTGTGCCGTCAGCACTGTGACATCTTGGGTGAGCGTATCGAGTTCGGCTGTGTCTTCTGTAATCTTCGCTTGATCCGCCTTGATCTGCTTCGACATGGAGATCGTCCCTTTAACGGAGGCGGACAGACCGGATACGCCGACGGAGATCACCGTCGTGCTAGCACCGCCCGTTGCCACGCCAACCGTGATGCCGACCAAGCAGATAAAGATAGATACGCCGATTCCGCACTCCGCAACGGTCAGCTTGGTGTTAAGCTTTTGAATCTCGTCGGTCAGTGATTGGATCTCCGCTTGCAAGCGTTCCATCTCCGCCTTGTCTTCGTCGAGCTGATGCTCTGTGTCGTCAAGGCCTTGCTTGAGTGTCACGTAATCATTTTGTGTGTTGGTGTTGTAGGTGCGAATCGATTCGAGCAGTTGGGAGCAGTCAGCAGATTCTGAGACCACCCTCTGGTGCAGGGAGTCAAGTTGATCGAGAATCTCCTGTTGCAACGCAGTGTCAGACGGATTTGCTTGCCACTGTTTCAACAGATCCGTGATGCGATTAAACTTCGATTGTACGATGTTATTCATGCCACTAACGCTTTGTGGGATTTCCAAAAGCTGCGGCACGATCGAAGAGTTCCATTGCATCGCATGTCCCTTGGCAACGCCGAAGTCAGACACGAAATTGCTATACCAAGAGGGCGGGTCGAGCAGTGGGGCGAGCGTTGCGTTGGTGAACCCGTAGACATAGGCAGAGACAAGGGTGCAGGCGTTGAGGTAGTCTACGAGTTGTTGCTTGACGATATTCGAATCAGGGGCTAGCGCACGAACCTGTGTGATCATCGAGAACTTCTCCTTCTAAGTAGAGTTTTTTAGTTTGCAACGTGAGGAGCAGGGCGGCGAGTTCGCCAATCGCGAGGTCACAAGCGCGAACCAAGTCGGGAAAAGGGTCCCACCCTTCCTGTGCTCCTCGCATCAACAGCAACCGATCATGCTGCAGGTGCTCATGAAAACTTTGCATCGAGCGCATGCAATCCAGACAGATGTGCAAGACAACTTGCTTTTGTTCCGTGAGTTGGGCTTGTTTCTGTTCTCTACGCTTGTTCGCCACTTGATCAAAGCGATGTTGTTTCAAGTGATCGTCCAGCGCGGCGAGTTCCTGTTCCAACGTGGCAAGCCGTGGGGAAATCTGATCGGTGAAGAGGGTGAGTTCGCTCAATTTCCAGAGCAGAGTGCGCTGCCAACTCAAAGCTCGTGACTTGACGTATGCAAACTCGGCTGCGAATTCACCATACCAATCGGGCGGCGTCAGCAGCGGCGGTAGGTGCGTTTGTAAGATCAGGGCCGCATACGTGTTGAGTTGCGGATAGGCGTTCGAGGTCATCCGTACTGATATCCGTTAAGCTGCACGCATACCGCTTCGAACTCGTTCCAGAGTGCCTGTGCCTGTTGAGCTTGAGCGGAAGCCAACGCTTGATTCTGCGACAAGTTGCTCTGGGTCAGCTCAAGCGAGTTGTTGATCTCGTCGAGCAACTCTTTGAGCTGGTCCCAGGTATTCCTCACACTCGCGGACCCAGTTCGCGCGGTGGAGTTGTCATTCATCATGACGACTAGCGAGTTGATCCATGATTGCAAGGTATTGTTGTCCTGTTGGTAATCGCTGATCTTCTGTAGGTCAGATCCCATATTGGCTTGGTCTCTTTGGATATTGCTTCTGGCGATCGTCACGCTTGATGGCGGACTGGTCACAGTGCTCCAACGCTGGATGTCCTTGTTTAGATAATCAATGTCTGTATTAAGGTCGTTGATCGACGATTGATTACTGGCGATCTGCGCCTGTGAGGCATTGACGTACGTCTGTTGTTGAGATTCGTCATACGTGAGGGTACTCTCATAGTTGGAGAGTTTCCCGATGAGTGTTTCGATGTCGCCGATCAGATTGTTTTGGATCTGTTCAAGATCCTTGATCTGATCGCTTGCATCTTGAAGATAATCGCCGTCTTGGGGGTGCTTTGTCAGATCGTTGAGGTCGTCGATTAAGTTGTCGAAGAGTGCTTTGACAGGTGGGTTGTAGTTGACAGCCTTCTTCGGGACGGAGATCAGTTTTGGGACAACCTGATCCGACCAATACATCGCATTCGTCTTGCTGTTGGATATGCAGTTCGAAAAGTCGTCGTACCAAGACGGATTATTGATCAGAGGTTGCAACGTAAAGCCGATCACAGAGTGTTCATACTGGATGGCTTCGCTCAAGGACGTTTGATAGCAACTGAGATCGATCGATTGTGTCATGATGATGGAATGTTTTGAACAGTCGGATCGAATTTGTAGTCGATCTTCGTAAGTTGTTCGCAGAACTGCTCCAGTGCCTTCCATTCGTCCTGCGCGGTTTGGACATCTTGGCTGCACTGGGGCAAGTTCGAAGTGACGTCCGACTCGGCTTTGTCCAATTCATCTAGCAATTGTTTGGTGCTGTCTGCCATATCTTGCCAGAGTTTCGTGACATTCACGAGCGCTTCCTGGGCGGCTTGGTTCGCTGCGACCAGTTGGTTCAACGTCGTGATTTCGGTGTTGAGCACGACGAGGTCTTGGTTGTACGCGTCAAGATCAGCAGCATCCTGCCCGATCTTGATCTGATCCGCTTGGATCTTCTCCGATGCGAGTACAGTCCCTGTGATCGATGCGCCGACCCCGATGACACCGACTGCACAGACTGCCCAACCAGCCCCACCGGTTGCAACGCCGACGACGACACCGACCAGCGTGACGAAGATCCCGACGCCAATCCCGATTTCAGAAGCGGTCAGGAGTTCGTTGTATTTTTTGATCTCGTCTTGCAGGTTTTGAATCTCTTGTTGCAGGCGCTTGACTTCCGCTTCATCCGCTTGTTCAGCCGAATTCAGTTGCCCAATGCCGTTGTTGAGTGTGTCGTAGTCTTTGGCAAGCGTATCACCGAATGTTTGCAGGTCATTGATGAGTCCGTTCATCGAGTCGAGGTCGTCATTGACGCGGTTGTGGATGCTTTCGAGGTTTTGTTTGAGGTCCTCGATCACGTCTTTGTCGTTCGGATATTTCTGTAAGTCTTTCAGGTCTTGGTTGATGTTGTTAAACTTCGCGGTAATAATGCGGTTGGAATCGACGATCATCTGCGGAATCGCGATCATGTTCGGGATCAAGGAAGTGTTCCATTCCATCGCGTGGCCTTTGGCGACCCCGAATTGGGCGACAAAGTCGCTGTACCACTCCGGCGGTTTTTGCAACGCAGTGAGCGACGCATTTGCGAACTGATACGAGTAAGCCGAGACGGTGTTACACGCGTTTATGTAGTCGACGATGCTGTCTTGGGCGAGGCTGGCGTTGGGGGCAAGGGTCACAAATTTGGTAGCAGTTGTCATAATGAACCATCTCCTCGAAATGATTTAATCAAAAAACAAAAACTGTAATACTTAACAAACAAATTAAGCATATTATATGTAACTATACTTGTCAACAAAAATGTTTACAAAAAGATACAAATTATCACCGGTTCCAAGGGAGCAGAAAGGCGTAGCTAAGTAGTTGTTGCCCTTCTTTTGTTTTTTCAGCCTCAAATAGCTGTACTCCACCTGCGATCTGTTTACTGCGTGGTGAAAGAAGCTCCGGCCGATCATATTTGCTCTCTGTCCCTTGACCATAACCATCGGATTGATGTCGGTGTATCCTCCTAAGACTTCAAAATGTCGTTATAATGACGAGGTCGTGGCAAGGTAGCGATTGACTGTAGAAAGCGTTTTTCCTTTCTTCGACCCGTACTCGTTTAGAATCACGCTCCCCCCTGCCACTTACTACTCATCCAACTACACACGGACAAAAAGAAAGAACCCTTGATAGACAAGGGTTCTTCGCAGATTACACACTATTTTGGGACTTATCCCCTAGAACGGCAGATCATCATCCGAAATGTCGATCGGCTTGCCATCATCGGAGAACGGGTCATCATCTCGGCGTCCGCCACCTTGGTTGCCACCTCCGTAGCCCCCCTGATTACCTCCGCCAAAACCGCCTTGGTTGCCTCCGCCGAAGCCGCCACCTTGATTGCCTCCACCTTGATTCCCACCGCCATAGCCGCCCTGGTTGCCTCCACCAAAACCACCTTGGTTGCCTCCATAGCCGCCTTGATTGCCGCCGCCAAAACCACCTTGGTTGCCTCCGTAACCGCCCTGGTTGCCACCTCCGTAGCCCCCTTGGTTACCTCCGAAACCGCCTTGGTTCATCGACTCGCCCTGCTCTGCACGCTCCAAGAAGCGCACGTTGTCAGCGACCACTTCTGCGACGCGGACCTTTTGCCCTTCCTTGTTCTCATAGGAGCGGATTTGCAAGCGACCTTCGACTGCAGCCAAGCGCCCTTTGCGCAAATATTGTGCGCAGAGCTCGCCAAGCTTTTGCCAAACGACGATGTTGATAAAGTCTGTTTCGCGCTCGCCGTTTTGGTTCGCACGGTTGCGATCGACTGCCAGCGTGAATTGTGCAACAGCAGTACCGGACGGCGTGTAGCGCAGTTCCGGATCGGCCGTCAGACGACCGATCAAGATGATGCGGTTCAACATGAGATTTCCCTCCCTTGGTATTACCCGATGCGGATGATCAGATCGCGCAGCACACCATCGCTGATCGCAAACATCCGCTCAAGTTCTTTCGCAATCATCGTGCTCCCTTGATAGGTCATGAGCACGTAATATCCTTCTCTAACGCCTGCAATCTCATAGGCGAGTCGACGTTTGCCGATCTCTTGCAACTGAATGATTTCACCGCCGTTTTCTGTCACGACGCGCTGAAACTTGGTCACCAGCTTGTTGGTTTCCTCTTGATCCAAATCGGGGAGCAAAACGTACATCGTCTCATACTGCCGCATCGTTGCTCACCTCGCTTTGTTGATCACACGTTGAAACGGAAATGCATAACATCGCCATCGTTTACAACGTACTCTTTCCCTTCCAGACGGACTTTTCCTGCCTCTTTTGCCGCTTGCATCGACCCGTAATGCACGAGATCATCATAGGCGACCGTCTCCGCACGGATAAATCCTTTTTCGAAGTCGGTATGAATCACGCCAGCCGCTCCAGGCGCCTTCGTACCGCGATCGATCGTCCAGGCGCGAACCTCTTGAACACCTGCTGTAAAGTAGGTGATCAGGCCGAGCAGTTTGTACGCCGAACGGATCAGACGGTCAAGACCTGACTCCTGCAAGCCAAGCTCTTCGAGGAACATCAGCTTATCTTCCCCTTCCAGCTCAGCGATCTCCGATTCGACTTTCGCCGAGATGACGACCACTTCGGCGCCTTCTTCCGCAGCAAACGCACGAACCTTTTTCACCAGTTCGTTTTCTTCTGTGTTGGCCACTTCATCTTCGGCAACGTTTGCCACATACAGAACTGGCTTGATCGTCAGCAGATGGAGATCGCGAAGATGCAAGTGATCTTCCTCACTCAACTCCACGGAGCGAGCCGAATGTCCATTTTCCAGCGCATCGCGAACGCGCTCAAGCACGGCGACCTCTTCCTGAATCTTTTTGTCTCCAGCTTTTGCCGCTTTCCGGGTGCGATCCAGGCGCTTGTTGACCGATTCCATGTCGGCAAAGATCAATTCTAAGTTGATCGTTTCGATGTCAGACAGCGGGTTGACGCCACCTGCGACATGCGTGATGTTCTCGTCTTCGAAGCACCGAACCACGTGCGCGATCGCGTTGACTTCACGAATATGTCCGAGAAACTTGTTGCCGAGCCCTTCCCCACGGGAAGCACCTTCAACAAGGCCTGCAATATCTACAAATTCGAATGCGGTCGGAACCACACGATTAGGAACGACAATTTCTGTCAATTTCTGCAAGCGTTCGTCTGGTACTTCGACCACACCAACGTTCGGGTCAATCGTACAAAACGGGTAGTTTGCCGCTTCAGCACCCGCTTTGGTAATCGCATTAAAAAGGGTCGATTTGCCAACATTGGGCAAACCTACAATACCTACCGACAAAGCCATCTGGCTTACACCTCCAAAAGTAGTCCAACCCCTATTATAACAAATTCATCCCGATTTCCGCTAAATGTTTCACGTGGAACAAGAAAAAAAGTTCCCTCGCGACTGCGAAAGAACTGGATGATGGAGATGGAAGGCGACTTTTATTGGAAGGTTTCTCCCCCTTGCACCTCAGCGCCGATCGCAGGGAGCATGTCGAGGTTGTTCCCCGACTCTGGCTGGCCATCACCCGCACTGCTTTCGATGCTCCAATTGCCAGCTCGATCTAACGAGGTGATCGAGTCAAACTTTCCTTCACTCACTTCCTGGATCGCCTGTTCGATGGGGATCACTCGTCCTGTATGTGTCATCAGTTCTGCGATGTTCCCGTACTGATCTTTGTTCACCGCGATGATCTTTTCACCCATAGACACATCCCTCCTTTTCGTCAGGATGTGCAGAACTTCATTCGATTATCCAAGCGTTCTAAGGTCGAGATGCTCATCCGATATTCTCCAGATGAGCATCTCCACACACCTTTTCCAAACAAACAACTAGTGGCGCTCCGCATGACTGACGCGCTCTTTTAAGCGGTCTTGTTCGTCACGCAAACTTTTTATTTCGTGAAGCGCCTCCTCATATTTTGCATTTGTGTCAGCGACCATTCGAATGAGATCGGAGATCATTCTTTCCAATCGATCAAAACCTTCTCTGAGCGTCTGCTCGATGCGATCCCACCGCTTGATAAATTGTTCGTGCCTGTTGTCCTCATTGAGGTGTCGCCCAGTTTGTCCAAATGGTGAGGTTACTCTTATCAAGTGCTGGTCGTTGCGTTCAATCCCTACATCTTGTCCTTTCAGGTACTGTTCGCTACTTTCGAATCGCTTGTCGTGATCCTGCAAATGATGCTCAAAACATGAAATTCGCTCAACACCCTCAACTCGTTTTTCAAGCTTGTCCATCCGATTTTCCAAATTGCTCATGCGGTTTCCATGCTTGTCCATCCGATTTTCCAAATTGCTCATGCGGTTTCCATGCTTGTCCATCCGATTTTCCAAATTGCCCATGCGGTTTCCATGCCTGTCCATCCGGTTTTCCAAATTGCCAATTCGATCTGTGCGCATTCGAATACCTCCTCAAAAGTGAGAAAAAGGTTGACCCTTGTCAGGGTCACGTATTTGAGATCAGGAGGTATTTCACAATTGATATAGATATTGTAGCACAGATGAATAACGATGGAATCCTTTACTACCTTTCAAAAGCTATCAAGATTTCGACAGTCTCCCTTTTATCTTGTGATGGTTTTCCGAGCTTGAAGCGAGGCTGCGAGAATTTGGTCAGCGCGGAATGTGCGGGGCTTTTTGCGCAAATAGCAATACGCCTGAATCCCCTCTTCTGTCACGCCAGTCACTTGCACGACACGTTGAGAAATCGTCCCTTTGCTGTCCAGATAGATCAGTGAGACAGGCCGATGCTCTCGATGAGCGATTTCGATTTCCTTTCTCCCTTGAATCGTCATATCGCCACCTCCACTCCTTATCCATCACTTGTTCTCTATACTCATTATATACGAACACACGTTCTTTAAGCTACAAAAATAAGAACAAACGTTCCTGTTTTTGTAGCCTTTTTCAACCTTCCAGAACTGCTCAGCCAGACAACCAAGAATTCCATTGCCAATAGAAACCCACAAGATGCAACCCATCGCCTCCCGCAAATCCGATACACAACCATTTCAGATTGGGGCTCTCCGTCGAGGAGCAAGACATGATCAACTGAAACATTTCGATCGACCGCCCAGACTCAAGCACATGACTGCGTCCCAACTGTGATCATACGTTCCATATCCAAATATATGCTCCACTCGATGCGCTCGATCCATCAACTATGCATTGGCAGTCCCCAACATTTCCTCCCCATACATTTTGACAACATAAAAAGACTCTTCCCCATTCCTGGAGAAGAGTCATCACGCTCAAGACATTTTTTCAATTTGTACCAAACAGTCGTACTGTGCCGAGCCGATGCCCAAGTCGCTCCGGCGGTTTGAAGTCAATCGGTTGAGCGCCGTTCCTCTGTTGCCCCACCAGCCTTCTTCAATCTTGACCGTGCGCTTGTGCTGCCCCGAGACGATCTTTGCGTTTCCGAGCACTTCACCGCGGTCGTTGTACACCCGCACCAGATCACCATCCTGCACCCCGACCTGTTGCGCCACCAACGAGGAGATTTCCACGATCGGGCGCTCTGGCATCTTCAACACATGATAATGCTGCGAATTCAACGAACGCCGCGGATGGATCGTCAGCAGGTGATACGGATAAAGCTTGGCCCGCTCTCGATCCCGGCGCGGACTTTCCACCGGCTCCTCATAGATCGGAATGGCAGAGGCGCCCTCCGCTTCTGCCAGCGCAGAGGAAAACTCATACTTGCCAGATGGGGTTCCGAAGCGATAATCGGACCACGCCACAGGCTCCTGGTGGGCCTGTAGCACGCTTTTTTCCTGTAAGAGCTCACGGGTGATACCCGCTTCCGCAAGCGGCGCCATCGCCTCGTTCATCCACGTGTGCAGATCATGTCCGAACTGCTCGCCAAAGCCCAGCTCTTCCGCCAATCCCTGAAAGACCATCCAGTCTGGTCTCGTCTCCCCTTGCGGCTCAACCACGCGGTTGACATAGGCGAGGTAGGAGTGCCACATCGAGGAATACATGATGTCCTCTTCCTCAAACACGGTCGTGCAGGGCAAAAAGTAATCGGCGATCTCCCCGGTGTCATGCATGAACATGTCGACCACCACTTTGCATGGGATCGACTCGTACGCCTCTAGCGTCTTCCCCGTCTCTGGCAGCTGGGCAACAGGATTGGAACGCGTGACGAACAGCACGCGAACGGGATGATCCGTCTGTTGCGCCTGCAAGACCTCATCCGCCTGCGTGATCTTGGTGAACGCCCGATACTCGCTTCGCGCCTCCGGTTTCATCATCGCCTGATAGTCGAAGCGATGCACCTGATTGGCATAGTGAACCCCGCCGCCTGAACGACCGACCTGACCGCTCATCGCCGTCAGCGCATCGATCAGTCGAATCGTGTTGCCTCCGTTCGCGTAGCGCTGCAGCCCAAGGCCTAAGAGCGTCGCGACCGCCCGCCCCGATCCATAGCGCTCCGCCAGCCAGCGAATGTCTTCAGCTGGCACATCTGTCACTTCGGCAGCCATCTCCACCGTCCAGGTCTGCACATACTCTTCGAACGCAGGGAAACCGACCGCATGCTCCGCTACGAACTGTCGATCGACCAGCCCCGTCTGAACCAGATGGCAGGCCATGCCCAGCGCCAGCGCCCCATCCGTCCCCGGTCGCGGTTGAAGCTGCCGCACCGCCTTGCTGCTCAAGTCGGTCATCAGCGGATCGATGATCACCAGCTCTGCCCCACGATTCATCGCCGTTTTTAAAAAGGGCATCATGTGCATGTTCGTCACCGATACGTTGCGCCCCCAGACGACGATCGTATCCGTATGGTCTGCCAGATCGTACGGATCATGGCTCTTGCCGAAGCCAAAATCATATTTTTGCGCTTCTAATCCTGCTCCCCAACAGATCGAGCCGATCGTATCGGTAAACCCGCCAAACAGGTTAAAAAAGCGCGCCTCCAAGTTTTTCAACAACCCGGACGATCCGTAATCATAATGATGCATCACCGCAGTCGGGCCGAACTCCTGACGCGCCTGCCGCATCTGCTCAGCAATCTCTCGCAACGCCTGTTCCCAAGAGACAGCCTGCCAGGCGCCCTCCACCTTTTTCAGCGGCGTCAACACCCGCTCTGGATGATAGAGACGATCGACCAGCTTCCGACCTTTGATGCAGAGTGAGCCAAGCGTGATCGGATGATCCGGATCTCCCTCCACCTTGATCAGCTTGCCATCTTCCACATGAGCGATCATGCCACAGCAATCCCAACAATCGAGCGGGCAGGCGGTGCGAATCGTCTTCACCGCCATCTTAGGAGTCGCTCCCTTTCCTCCGCAACACTTTGCGCAGATTCCGTTCAAAGTCGCGCCGGGGAATCATGACAGATCGCCCACAATTGACACATTTCATGCGTATGTCCATGCCCATGCGAATCACTTCCCACTCATTTGCACCACAGGGATGGCCTTTCTTCATCTGTACAACATCCCCCAGCTCAAACTGTTTCGCCTCCATCGCGCCTCTCTCCTCAACCGATCAGTTTCCTGCTGCCGCTTTCTTCTCATCCACTTCTGCTTGTCCTGGAAACAATGCAACTTGCTTTGGATAAGGAATCTCAATGCCTTCTTTGATAAATGCTTTCATGATCTCGTGCCGCAAGATGCGACCGACACCATAATGCTCCATCGGCTTGCAGTCGAGCGTCATCCGCACCACCGCATTCGATGGACCGAACGTCTGCACGCCGAGCACCTGCGGCTCACCGACAACATTTTCATTCTCCAGCTGTACCTGAACGCCAACCGCTTTGAGCACTTCATACACACGCTGTAAATCTTCTTCAAAAGCGACCGATATATCGACAACTGCCAAAGAATTCGTCTTCGAGTAGTTGGTTACCTGCATGATCTGCGAATTGGGGATGATGTGGATCTCGCCCGTGTAGGCGCGCACTTTTGTGATTCTGAGGCCCACCTCTTCCACATTCCCGCGGATTTGCAAATTGGTGTTGACCATCACATTATCACCGACGCCAAACTGGTCTTCAAAGATGATAAAGAAGCCTGTGATCACATCTTTCACCAAGCTCTGGGCGCCAAACCCGATCGCCAGACCGGCCACGCCTGCACCTGCCACCAGCGTCGTCACATTCACCCCGATGTTGGACAAAACGGTCAGCACAGCTAAGAAGTATACCACGTACCGCAAAATGTTTATCAGCAGTGCGATGATCGTCTTTCCACGCCGTTCGTCCATGCGCATCGTCCGGTGGGACAGCACTCGCTCAATCATGATCCGTCCAAAATTCATCAGGACTTTTGCTGCGACCAGAATCAGGACGATCTTGAACACAATCCATCCCAATCCGATCCAAAAGTCGGAAGTCCCCAGCTTATCGAGCAACTCGGTAATCGCTAATTTGATCTTGTCCATCTTATCCTCCTGCGTGAAATCCCTTGTTGTCTTCCTGATCCTTGCTCAAATCGCGGTGCGTTTGGGATAGGAGATCAGATTGACTCATATCGATCATCGAGCGGCTTAAAGTATCCTCGAATCACAATTTCTTTCTCGGTCAGTACCTCTTGTACGCGCTGAAAGTCTTGCGGGAAAAAATCGATCGAAAGCGCACATCCGGCTGTCACCGACTTCGGGGTCGGACGAATGTCGATATCCAAACCTGCACCTTCCAACTCCGCTTCTGCTCGCAGCGCATGATGCGTGGAGTCGAACGCTACCAGCCAATATTCGAAGGCCACTTCCTCCATCTCCTCTACCAAAAAATAAACCGATACAAGGCGTGAACAAAGAGTGACTCCATCAGACCTTCATCGAGCCACTGCATGCCTTGTAGCCAACAGATCAAACCGAACAGGCTGACCAGATAGGTGGAGAGCGTAAGCCCGATGCCTAGCCCCATCACACTGCCGAATACGGGTGAACGCCACATCCCATGCGCATCTCTCCATAGTGTCTCATAGACGCGCAAGATCATTTGCATTCCGACAAAGACCGCCCCACTCATCAACCCGAGCAAAAAAAGTTCGAAAAAACGCTCAACAACTGCCGGTGCGTGCGTGTTGAAACCCTGTAACACCGCTTGTGTCGATTCCAATTCTAAAAAACCGTTCGAATAGGGAGATGTTTTCACCAGATGTCCTGCCATCCACTTGGCCAGCCCGAAACTCCAGCCTTCATCGAACAACACTTTTTTTAAATAGGGGATCGACAGCGTGATCACCACAAGCGGCATGACCAAAGCTAACGCGTCGATACAGGTGCGTAAAAAACCGCGCTTCCAGCCGAAATAGGCGCACCACACGATCACGACCAACAACAGCAAATCAACCATCCGCTTCTCCTCCGCTCCCTTATCCATCGTTCTCTTCTCAGGGTATGTCCTCGGAGGAGCGCATAGGACATGCGTTTCGCAGCACGGTATAAAGCTGCTACCAATCGCATATACTAGTAAAACCTATGAACTGCGGAGGAGAGCCAGATGTTCAAACAAAATGTCTCTCGAATTGCGGAAACTCCCTACAAAGTTGACCATACAAGCGCAGAAGCAGCAAAATCCCTTGCGGAACGGCTCATCAATGCCGTACATCAGCAAAGTGGCGAGCGCCATGTGGTGATCGTCTGCATTGGCACAGATCGCTCAACAGGAGATGCACTTGGCCCGCTTGTCGGCTCCAAGTTGAGTGGACGTTTGGCAACTGAGCGTGCTGCCGTATACGGAACGCTCGATGCTCCCGTTCATGCTGTCAACCTTAAAGATACCATACAAGAGATTGAAATGAAGTACCGCAACCCGTATGTAATTGCAGTTGATGCTTGCTTGGGACAACTATCCTCTGTCGGCATGGTCACGCTTGCGCAGGGCCCTTTAAAGCCGGGAGCGGGCGTGAATAAAGTGCTGCCTGAGGTCGGCCATATCCACATCACCGGCATTGTCAATGTCGGGGGGTTTATGGAATATTTCGTATTACAAAACACGCGTCTGTCGGTCGTGATGAAAATGGCCGATTGTATCGCCGATGCGCTGACCGAGACGCTCTGCCAATTTCCCGCACGACCTCTTGCCGATTTGGCAGCTCTGCAAAGTCAGCAGCCTAGCAAGCACCCGCTGGTCAACAGGCTGAACAATCTGTTCGGTTTAAATCGCTGACTCGGTGTATAGCAGTTCCCCACTTCCCTCATACTAACTTTGATTGTTTCGATCAAAGTGTTCTGAGAGGAGGTTTTCTAAATGAACAACAAGCGAGTGGCTGTAGAGCCCAATCTGGACAACGTGCGTGACTATCTGAGCCAAGAGGGATATGATTGTTGCGATTTGGACGCAGAAAATCTGGCAGGGCAAGAGCTTTCGGCTGTTGTCATCTCTGGGACCGACCAAAATGTGATGGGGATGTCCGAAGCGGCCTGTCAAGCGCCTGTCATCAACGCACACGGCATGCGCCCAGAAGAAGTGGCACAGCGTATTCAAAACTCTGCTCAATAGCGTTTAGAATCAAAAACATCCTGGCTTCTCTGCCAGGATGTTTTTCTACATGTTTCACGTGAAACATTGCTGCCATCAAGTTCTATTTTAAATACTTTGTCCGCAAAAACAAAAACATCCAAATCGCTCCAAGGCTGATAAATGCCATCCCAAATGCGGCCGAATCACGACTGACAATATCCCCTAATCCCCAGAAGATAAAAAACAATCCGGTAAACAGCTCGCGCAATCTCATAAAGCGGAGATTGGTGCGATTGCGAAATGCCAACACGACAAACGTTAAAGCTCCCAATGCGGACAGCACCATCAATAGATCGATCAACTTCCCTAACATGCCGAGCTCCCCTTCCGATCCATCCAATCTTTCCCCATTATACTACAAGTTGCACTCGATCCACCAACCCTCCCCCATTCTCTCCGGTCAGGTTTCTCGCCTTGCAATCGGGGATCAGCGTCAGGTTTCGATCAACCTAAATTCAATCAGGACTCAAGTAGAAAAGGGTGTTTCTGCTCATCAAGGCAATGCGCAAGCCGATGTTTGATATGCTCCATTGCGATCATTTCCAACGCTTCTTCAATCGTGAAATAGCCGACTTCGACGCTCTCTTCGCTTGTTGTCAAGGTACCACCGATCGGTTTGCCGAGGAAGATATGATTGCAGATATTCCGACTGACGATCTGGTGGACACCACAATATTTTGTTAGTTCAGCTTCAATCCCACTCTCTTCTCGCACTTCACGCACCGCAGCATGTCGCAACGTTTCACCCGCTTCAACTTTCCCACCTGGTAGTTCCCAGCCTCTGTTCGGATCTTTGATCAGGAGAACTTTGCGATCATCCGTCATGACGACAACCTCGGCTGAAACGATATGGATAGATTGTCCCATCCGACTCCCTCCTTTTTCTTTGTAATTGGATCGAATTCTCGGCATCTGCTCGCGGGGAGGTCTTTGGCTTTGGCTTTGGCTTTGGCTTTGGCTTTGGCTTTGGCTTTGGCTTTGGCTTTGGCTTTGGCTTTGGCTTTGGCTTTGGCTTTGGCTTTGGCTTTGGCTTTGGCTTTGGCTTTGGCTTTGGCTTTGGCTTTGGGCTTTGGCTTTGGCTTTGGTTCTGTTGAGCCACCATTTTCTCTAACACCCCCTGTGTTCCCTACGTTGGGTAATGCCAGATCAGGTATATGTATGAGCAAAAACCACGGCATACTTCTGCTGCTCTTTACAGTTTGAGTTAAGCAGCTATACGATAGTCGCCACATTTGATTCTTTTTTCGAAATGAGTAATTGCGCCTCTCCCCATGTGCGCAGAGAATCGAGAGAAAAAAAGCTCCGCCTAAGCGGAGCTGGAGCCATTCTATTTCATCTTATCTAGTGCGATCTGTATCGCTTCCATCTCTTCATCACTCAGAGGATAGGTCGATGCACCCGCGACGATCGGCTTTGCATAGGAACGAGATTCCTCACGACCAAAGATCGACGAGAACACCACTCCGTCCCCGTCTCGGTTGAGCACAGCGATACTAAAGCTCAGATCGCTACCAGCGCCCGGAAAAGCGTTGTATCGAACAATGCCAACCGGCCCACACGAAATCTGCAAGTCCTGTGCCTGCTTGTTCTGGGTCGCTCGCACTTGATGAACCGTTTCCTCCATCGCATGCACATCTTGCGCATATTGGAATAGCATCTCTTCCAAGTTAGCTCCCTGCGTGCCCTTCATCAACTCGCGATACCGCTTCTGCACCTTACGCAGCCGAATCGACTGAATGATAAATACAAGTAGCAGTAGGATTAGAAGTCCGAATACCAACGCCATCACCGCGTCGATGTTCGCAATCAACCACTCTTTCGGCTCCATACCCTTTAGTCCCTCCTCGTCAACCTCAACAACCGCAACATTAGCAAAATATGGGCATTACTGCTATTTTAGCATAGCTTTTCCTGCCTACACGAGAGCTTTGCCGATACTTTTACGGTGCCCTGCAATAGCCAATACATGGCCGCCAAATAAAGCCATGCATATGGGAGAAGCCTGCGTCCACCAAAGACACGGAACTGTTTCCCCATCGCTTCGTTCCGCTTCGTTCCGCTTCGTTCCGCTTCGTTCCGCTTCGTTCCGCTTCGTTCCGCTTTGTTCCGCTTTGTTCCGCTTTGTTCCGCTTCGTTCCGCTTCGTTCCGCTTCGTTCCGCTTCGTTCCGCTTCGTTCCGCTTCGTTCCGCTTCGTTCCGCTTCGTTCCGCTTCGTTCCGCTTCGTTCCGCTTTGTATCGCTTTGTATCGCTTTGTATCGCTTTGTATCGCTTTGTATCGCTTTGTATCGCTTTGTATCGCTTTGTATCGCTTTGTATCGCTTTGTATCGCTTTGTATCGCTTTGTATCGCTTTGTATCGCTTTGTTCCGCTTTGTACCGCTTTGTACCGCTTTGTAACGCTTTGTTCCCTCTATCCCGTCCCGTCCGACGCCGATCAACCCGCGATCTCGGCGACCGCCTGAATCAGCGCCTCGACCTCTTGCTCCGTGTTAAACCAGCCGAGAGAGGCTCTGACAGCCCCCTGTTCCACCGTTCCGATCGTCTCATGAGCTACGGGGGCACAATGCAGGCCGGAACGCACACAGATCTGATAATTGCGGTCCAAAATAAAGCCGATCTCATGCGATTCGAACCCTTCGACGGTGAAGGAGATGATCGGCACTCGTGGTTCTCCCAATGCTGGCCCATATACGGTTACACCAGGAATCGCTTCGAGCCCCTTCTGCAGCAGAAAGGCTAAGCGCTCCTCATGCTCCCGTATCTTTTCCAAGCCGATGCTTTCGATAAAAGAAATACCTGCCAACAGCCCAGCGATCCCGACCGTATTGCGGGTGCCCGCTTCATAGCGATCTGGACGCGTGCTCGGCATCTCCAACAGCTCCGAATAGCCGCCCGTTCCCCCGTGCATAAACGGGTCAAGATCGATCTCAGGATGGAGATACAGGCCACCTGTCCCCTGCGGGCCGTAAAGGCTCTTATGACCGGTAAAGGCGAGCATCCCGATGTTCATCTCTTCAACATCGATCGAGTATACGCCAGCCGTCTGACACACATCGACCAGCAGGACGATGTTGTGCTCCTTGGCGATCGCTCCGATCTCGGCGATCGGCACGAGCGTACCGGTGAGATTCGATCCATGTGTGACAACGATCAGCTTCGTGTTTTCTTGGATCGCCTCGCGGATCGATTCTGGAGAGATGAGCCCGCTCCCATCCCCTTGCACATAGGTAAGTTCAACTCCACGCTCACGTCGAACATATTCGAGCGGACGACGCACCGAATTGTGTTCGATCATCGTCGTAATCGCATGATCCCCTTGTTTTAGGTAGCCTAAGATCCCCATGTTTAAAGCTTCTGTCGCATTTTGTGTAAAAATGATGTTGTCTGGGTTCTTCACGCCAAACAAACCTGCCACTTTGCGCCGTGCCTCAAAAATAACTCGCGATGCTTTCATCGAAAGCTGATGACTTCCTCGTCCCGGATTGGCCGCATACTCTCGCAAACATTCTTCCATCTTCGCCAGCACTTCGGTCGGCTTGGGCCAGGAACTTGCCGCATTATCCAAATAGATCATCTCGACCTAACCCCCTTCCAATCGAAATCGAATCGAAGCTTTTGCACAACAGCCCTGCAAAACACGGAAAGCGGAACACCTCCTTATGACAGATCATCAGATGATCCGTATCGGAAGGTTCCGCTATCTAAGTGCCGATTAAGAATCTTGCAACAAGCTCAAGATGCGTTCCAAGTCTTCTGTCGAGAAGTAATCGATCTCAATCTTGCCCCGCTTCTTCCCCTGCACAATCTTCACGCCTGTGCCCAAACGGGTACGGAACTCTTCTTCATACTGCTTCAAGATCGGATTCGGTTTTGCCACCTTTTTGGTTTCGCGCTGTGCCATCGTTTGCAAACGATTGACCAGATGCTCCACCTGACGGACCGACAGCTCCTCATCGATCGCCTTTTCTGCCAATGCGATTTGCTGCTTCTTATCGGTCAGCCCGAGCAGCGCTCGCGCATGGCCCATCGACAATGTTCCACGTGAAACATGTTCCCGAATCTCGCTCGGCAGATTCAACAGGCGCAACATGTTGGCCACATGGGAACGGGATTGTCCGACCTTTTTCGCCAGTACATCCTGCTTCAGGTCGAACTTTTCCATCAGGCTCTGATAGGCTTCTGCTACTTCGATCGGGTTGAGATCTTCACGTTGCAAGTTCTCGATCAGCGCGATCTCGTTCATCTGCCGATCGGTAAAGTCGCGGACAACCACCGGCACTTCGTCCAGACCGGCCAGCTTGGCTGCCCGCAAACGGCGTTCCCCCGCCACAACTTCGTAACCGCGGACAGACGCGCGGACGATCAACGGTTGAATGATGCCATGCTCGCGGATCGAGCTGGACAGCTCCTCGATCTTCTCGTCGTCAAAAACACGCCGCGGCTGATACGGATTGGGACGCAGGTCTGCCACCAGAGCGGTGGAAACCGATTCTTCCCCTTTGGGATTGGAATTGAAGATCGCTTCTAATCCCCGTCCGAGACCACCTGAACGTTTGTTCATGCTCCGACCACTTCCTTTGCGAGTTCCAGATACACTTCTGCACCTCGTGAGCGCGGGTCATACTGGATGATCGACTGGCCGTGTGATGGCGCCTCGCCCAACCGCACATTGCGGGGGATGACAGTGCTGTACACCTTTTCGCGGAAATATTTCTTGACCTCTTCGATCACTTGCAGGCCAAGGTTGGTCCGCGCATCGAGCATCGTCAACAAAACGCCTTCGATTTCCAAAGCGGTGTTCAGATGCTTTTGAACCATGCGAATCGTGTTCAAAAGCTGGCTCAACCCCTCCAGCGCATAATATTCACACTGGATCGGGATCAAAACAGAATCGGACGCGGTCAGCGCATTGACCGTCAACAATCCCAGCGAAGGGGGGCAGTCGATCAACATGTAATCATATTGCGACTTGAGCGGCAGCAGCGCTTGACGCAACCGCACTTCCCGCGACATGGTCGGCACCAGCTCAATCTCCGCCCCGGCCAGTTGGATCGTCGCCGGAAGAATTTTTAAGTTGGGTACTGCTGTATCGGTGACCGCTTCGCTCGCGTTCACTTCGTTAATCAACACATCGTAAATATCGTAGCGCACGTCCGCTTTATTAATCCCTACCCCAGAGGTAGTGTTCCCCTGCGGGTCGATATCGATCAAGAGCACGCGCTTGCCAAGGCTGGCCAGACATGCACCAAGGTTCACCGATGTCGTGGTTTTGCCCACGCCACCCTTTTGATTCGCCACTGCGATGACTCTCGCCATGAGCATCACCTTCTTTCAAAACATTAAGACGCACCCTTCATTTTACAAGATAAAGAGGAAAAAGGGTAGCATGCAAAAAGCAGGCTTATCGCCTGCTAGAATAATTTTTCGATATAACGAGGAATTGGTCATGAATGCTTACGATTTCGATTTCGGAACACGAATGATAAATTGATAGTATTCTTCGTGATCCTCTTCTTCTTTTTCGCAGGTGATCCCGCTCTGGACGATCATGTCGAGCGACTGACGAATCGTGTTGACCGCAAGGCGAACATCGCGCGAAAAGGAGATCTTCCGCGGTTTCTTCGCTGGCACTTGCGCTTCGAGCAAACTCTTGACACGAATCTCCGTCTGCTTGACGTTCAACTCTTTTTCGATGATCTCTTGCAGAACTTTTAGTTGCAGCTCCTCTTGCCCAAGCGCAAGCAAGGCTCGCGCATGCCGCTCCGAAACCTTCCTCCCCATCAGCGCCTCTTGCACTTCCTGTGGGAGGTTCAGCAAACGAAGCTTGTTGGCAATGGTCGATTGCCCTTTGCCAAGCCGTTGGGCCAAGCTTTCTTGGGTCAGGCCATGCAACTCCAACAACTGTTGATATGCAACCGCTTCTTCGATCGCAGTCAGCCCTTCGCGCTGCAAGTTCTCGATCAACGCGACAGAAGCCGCTTGCGAATCGTTCAATTCGCGGACGATCGTCGGAATGGTATCGAAGCCGAGCTTCGTACAAGCACGCCATCGGCGCTCCCCTGCGATCAGCTCATATCGATCGCCGACTTTTCGAACGACGATCGGTTGAATCATCCCGTGGGTGCGGATTGTCTGCGCTAACTCATCGATGCGTTCATCGTCAAAAATCGTTCTCGGCTGATAGGGGCTGGAAACGATCTGGTCAATCGGAACCTGCTGCACCTCTTCTTGAGCAGCATCTCGACCGGGCACCGCAGTCATCGCTTCCCGATCACCCAGACCGAAAATACGTGACAATTGCTCTTTCACCAACGAATTCACCCACCTACTCCTAATACATCGCACTGCTAGTTGGTTACATGTGAACTTCCATGAAGATTTTCAAAAACCTACTTCGTCAAACCTGTAGAAATTTCCTGCTTTTCGCCCGCAAACCGCAAATCTTCCTACGATTTTACAAAAGCTGACGTTAGAGCGGACTTTTGGACGGAGTGCCCGCTTTGCGCGGATATTGCTTCGGCGTCTTCTTGATCTTTTCCACCACGATGATGTTGCGCTGACCGCCTTCCACGGGAAGCGTCGTCGTCACCACTTCGACCACGCGCCCGCCCAATACTTCCAGCGCCTTTTTCGCCTCTGCCACCTCGTTGTCCGCATCTGGCCCCTTCATCGCAAAAAAGTGCCCTCCTACCTTCACATAGGGCAGGCAGAGCTCCAGCAGCACGTTCAAGCGAGCGACCGCCCTCGCTGTCACTTGATCAAATTGCTCGCGCCACTTGCCCGGCTGGGCGAAATCTTCCGCGCGCCCATGCACAGCTTGGAAATTGTTTACAGACAGCGCTTCCGCAAGCTGGTTTAAGAACCCGATCCGCTTGTTCAGCGAATCGAGCACCGTCACCTGCAGCGCAGGAGCTGCGATCAGCACTGGCAAAGAGGGGAAGCCTGCCCCCGCTCCCACATCGAGCAGCGTTCCGCTCTGTTGAAAGCTTTTCACAGATAGCAAGGTCATCGAGTCATAAAAATGCTTCACATAGACGCCTTGCTCGTCTGTGATCGCCGTCAAGTTCATCTTCTCATTCCACTCGACCAGCCATTTGAAGTAGGTTTCATACTGGGCAAGCTGTTGCTCCGCCAGGGAAAACCCCATCTGTTCCACTTCGCGAACAAAAAGCTGCTGCACCTCACGCATTGGCGACACTCCTCTTCCCGTGCGTTTCTAAATAGACCATCAGGATCGAGATGTCTGCCGGATTGACGCCAGAAATCCGCGACGCTTGCCCGATCGAACGCGGGCGAATCCTGCTCATCTTCTCGCGCGATTCGGAGGAGAGCCCTTTGATCACACCGTAGTCGAGATCTTCTGGAATCAGCTTTTGCTCCAGCTTCTTCTGTTTTTCGATCTGTTGATACGACTTTTCGATATAGCCCGCATACTTGGTCTGAATCTCGATTTGCTCCTTCACTTCCGGGTGCAAGTCCTCTGGCGATGGCTTGAGCGCCGACAGCACCCCATAGGACACTTCAGGACGTCGCAAAAGCTGTTCCAAAGAGGCGGCATCGGCGATCGGTGCCGAGCCGAGCTCGCTCAACTTCGGGTTGATCTCCTCCGCTTTCAGGCGAGTGGTGCGCATCCGACCTTTTTCCCGCTCGATCGCCTCTTTTTTCTTCAAGAAGCGAGCAAACCGCTCGTCAGACAGCAAGCCGATCTTGTGCCCGATCTCCATCAAGCGCAGGTCGGCGTTGTCGTTGCGCAGAATCAGGCGATATTCGGCGCGGGAGGTCAACAGGCGGTACGGCTCGTTCGTCCCCTTCGTCACCAGATCGTCGATCATCACGGCGATGTATGCATCGGATCGATCGAGGATCAGCGGATCGCGGTCGCGCGCGAACTGTGCCGCGTTGATCCCTGCGATCAGCCCTTGCCCAGCCGCTTCCTCATAGCCGGACGTGCCGTTGATCTGGCCTGCGGTGAACAGGCCTTGCACCTCTTTGGTCATCAGGCTCAGCTGCAGTTGTGTCGGGACGATCGCATCATACTCGATCGCATAGCCTGGACGCATCATCTCCGCCCGCTCCATGCCTTTGATCGTGCGCAGCATCCGCAGCTGCACCTCTTCGGGCAAGGAGGTGGAGAGCCCTTGCACATAATACTCGGCCGTATCGCGCCCCTCCGGCTCCAAGAAGATCTGGTGGGAGGGACGCTCGGCAAAGCGGACGATCTTATCTTCGATCGACGGGCAATAGCGCGGCCCCGTTCCCTCGATCACGCCGGAGAACATCGGCGATCGATGCAGGTTTTCCTGAATCACCGCATGCGTGTGCTCATTCGTATAGGTCAACCAGCAGGGCAGCTGCTGGCGCGGTTCGACCTGATCAGAAAACTGAAAGTGATAGAACTCCTCATCGCCCGGCTGAATCTCACATTGGGAAAAATCGATCGAATCGCGATGCACGCGCGGTGGCGTCCCCGTTTTAAACCGGGCCAGTTGGAAGCCGTGGTCGAGCAGCGAATCGGTCAGTTTCAAGGAGGGCAGTTGTCCGCTCGGCCCGCCTTGGTATTGCACTTCCCCCATGATGATCTTTCCGCGCAGGTAGGTGCCGGTGGTCACCACCACAGCGGGCGCCTTATAGGTCGCCCCCGTGTGGGTGACCACCCCTGTGATCCGGCCATCTTCTGACAGCAGCTCATCGACCATGCCTTGGCGCAAGGTCAAGTTGTTCGTCGCTTCGACCGTCTCTTTCATCTTCTGTGCGTAATAGAACTTGTCAGCCTGCGCGCGCAGCGCGTGAACGGCCGGCCCCTTGCCCGTGTTGAGCAAGCGCATCTGCAGATAGGTCAGGTCGGTGTTGCGGCCCATCTCTCCGCCCAGCGCGTCGATCTCCCGCACCACGTTCCCCTTTGCCGGTCCCCCGACAGACGGATTGCACGGCATGTAGGCGACCGTATCCAACGAGATCGTCAAGAGCAGCGTTTTGCAGCCGAGGCGTGCAGCGGCGAGCGCCGCCTCACAGCCTGCATGGCCTGCGCCGATGACGATCACCTGATAGTCTCCAGCATGATACCTCATGATGTTCCCTCCTATTTCCCCAAGCAGAATTGCGAGAATATCTGATCGAGCAAGTCGTCGCCGACCGCTTCGCCGATCACTTCGCCGAGCGACATCCAGCAGTTTTTCACATCGACAGCCACCAGGTCGAGCGTCATGCCCAGCTCTGCCGACTGGATCGCCTCCAGCATCTCCCGCCTGCCCTTTTCCAGCAGCGCCACATGGCGCGCGTTCGATACGTACGTGCCCTCTTTCCCTTCGATCCCACCGGACAGAAACAGCTCTTCAACAGCCGCTTCCAGCTGTTCGAGCCCTTCTCCTGTGGCGACAGACGTTTCCACGATCTGCATGCCCTCGGCCAGCTGACGCAGCTCTTGGAGCTCAACGCGGCGGGGCAGATCCAATTTGTTTTGAATCAGGATCGTCGGATAGTGCCTCACCGCAGCGAGCAACTCCTGATCCACCGCTTCCAGCGGACGGGAAGCGTCGACCATGAAGAGCACCAGATCAGCCTGATTCATCGCCGACCGCGAGCGCTCGACACCGATTTTTTCGACCACATCTTCCGTCTCGCGAATGCCCGCCGTGTCGATGATGTTCAGCGGAATGCCGCGCAGGGAGATCATCTCCTCCAAGATGTCCCGGGTGGTGCCCGGAATGTCGGTGACGATCGCCCGATTGCTTCTGGAGAGCGCGTTGAGCAGCGAAGATTTGCCGACGTTCGGCTTGCCGATGATCACCGTCTTCAGCCCTTCGCGCAAAATTTTGCCCGTCGTAGCGCCAGCCAACAGCCTGTCGATCTCCGCCGCCACCTGACGACCCTCGGCGATCACATGCTGTGTGGTCACATCCTCCACATCGTGCTCCGGATAGTCGATCGTCACCTCGATATGGGCCATCATCTCGACCATCTTCTGGCGCAGCGACCTGATCTTTCCGGAAAGCTGACCTTCCACCTGGCTCATCGCGAGCTTCATCGCCATGTCTGTCTTCGAGCGGATGACATCGATCACCGCCTCCGCCTGCGACAGGTCGATCCGACCGCTTAAAAAAGCTCGCTTGGTAAACTCGCCCGGCTCAGCCAAACGCGCGCCGTGGTTCAACACCAGCCGCAATACCCGCTGAACGGCGACGATGCCACCATGCCCTTGAATCTCCACCACATGTTCGCCCGTATAGGTGCGCGGCGCATGCAACACCGCACAAAAAACTTCATCCACAGCCTCGCCAGTTTCCGGGTCGACAATATGCCCGTAGTTAAAAGTATGGCTATCCACAGCGGTCAATCGCTGTCTGCCGCGGTAGATTTTATCCACAATCGGGATTGCTTCGCTGCCAGAGACGCGAATGATCGCAATGCTGCCTTCTCCCAGCGCGGTCGCAATCGCCGCAACCGTATCAAAATGGTTCATGCAGTTCTCTCCCAACCTATCCACTTTCCGTTTAGCTTGCCCGTTCAAAACCATGTGCATAACCATTCTATCATAGCTCACCAAAAGCTCAAAAACTATCCACATGTGGATAGAAAACATAAAAAAAGCGCCTCATGGTTTATCCACAAGGCGCTTCTCGATTCGTTTTGATAGCGTTAAGATCGATGTTTGGAAGGAGTACGCCGCCCACCTCTGTCGCGTGACTTTTCGCCGCTTCGCTCTTTTGGCGAGATCACCACTTTGCGATAGGGTTCTTCGCCGTGCGAAAAGGTGACCACGTCGGGGCGGTTTTGCAAAAAGGTATGAATGATCTTGCGCTCAGTGGGCGACATCGGCTCAAGCAAGATCTCGCGCTTTTGCAACAGCGCTTTGTTCGCCAAGCGATCTGCCAAGCGCTCCAGCGTCTCTTTTCGGCGCAAGCGGTAATCCTGAGCGTCGAGCACGATCCGTAAAAAGCGCTCGCTGTGCTTGTTGGCGACCAGGTTGACCAGGTATTGCAGCGCATCGAGCGTCGTCCCACGGCGGCCGATCACGATGCCGATCGACTCTCCGGACATTTGAATCATGTACTGCGTGTCGCTCTCCTGCTCCACCGCGATGGTGACATCCTGCACACCCATCGTCTGCAGAACTTCGCTGAGAAACTTTTTCGTCTCTTCGATCGGATCGAGCGGCAGCGTTTCCACTTCCACCTCTGCATCGCGAACGCCGAAGAGTCCTAAAAACCCTCGGCGCGGCTGTTTCAAAACGATTACGTTTACGCGATCACGGGAGACGCCTAACTTTTTTAGAGCCAGCTCGGTTGCTAGATCAACCGTTTTACCCGTTGTGATCACTTTTTTCATTTCTTCTTGCCCCCAGCGGTCGCTTCTGGAGCGTTCGGTGCTTTAATGCCTTTGGTGAAGTAAGTCTGGACGATCGTCAGCACGTTGGAGAAAATCCAGTACAGGCCGAGCGCCGCTGGGAATTGCCAAGTGAAGAAACCGATCATCAACGGCATGATCATCAGCATCATCTTCGTGTTCGCATCGTTGTTGACCATCGACATCTTCGATTGGATGTAGGTGGTGCCAGCTGCGAGCACCGCGAGGATGATGTTCTCGATCGACTGTGTGCTCGAAAGCAACAGAATGCCCAAGAACTCATGCTCTTTCAGCGCGTGGTTGGTGTTGATCGCCTGATACAGCGCCAAGAGGATCGGCATCTGAACGAGGATCGGGAAGCAGCCGGCCAGCGGGTTGGCATTGTACTGTTGGAACAGCTTCATCGTCTCTTGGTTGATCATCTGCTTGTCGTTCTTGTACTTCTCGCGAATCTTGGTCAGTTCGGGCGAGAGCTGCTGCATGACCTTTGTATAGCGGATCTGTTTGATCATCAGCGGAAGCGTGATCAGGCGGACGATCAACGTCACGATCAGAATCGCGATTCCGTAGTCTGTGGTCAACTCGTAGAAGTAGTCGAGTCCGTCCGAAACCAGACCGACAAATTTACCCCAAAAGCCGCTTCGGTCGAGCGTGCCGTCAGCAGTTGTGCCACAACCGGTCATCAGAACGGCGAGCAGCACCAGGGTGACAGGAATTTTCAATCGTTGCAACAAGCTGAGTTCCCCTCCTTAATGAGAGCAATCGTGATCTATGTAAGGCTCAGGCACCGGGTCAAAACCCCCGGGATGCCAAGGACCGCATTTGATGATTCGTTTACAGGTGAGGAGCAGGCCGCGAACGGCTCCGTGAGTTTGGACAGCCTGTAGGCCGTATTGGGAGCAAGTCGGGTAAAACCGACATGTAGGCGGTTTCAGTGGAGAGATGAATTTCTGATAGAAGCGAAAGAGCAGCAAAAGCGCTCGTTTCATCTTATTGAACACCTTTCTTCCGCTCGCCTTGCTTGTCCACGACTCGCCGGTTCGGCGGGCCGGGCTTGCGGTTCTGACCCTCCGGTCGATCGATGTTGCGCAACAGGTGTTGCACGTTTTGCAGCATCTTCTCGAAATTGAGGTCTGACGCAGATGGGCGGGCGATCACGACCAGATCGTAACTTTCGACGATCTGTTCGCGGTTCGCGCGAAACGCCTCTCGCAGCAGCCGCTTCACGCGGTTTCTCATCACCGCCTTGCCGACCTTCTTGCTGACGGAGAAACCGACGCGGAACGTGTCGCAGTTCCGATTTTTTAAATAATAGATGACGAGATAGCGGTTGGCGAAAGATTGTCCATGATGAAAGACGCGCTGAAAGTCTCGCTTATCTGTCAATCGGTGCTCTTTTTGTAGCATGAACCTGGCCCCCATTCCATCTCCTAGTATACGGAAGCAAGGGTGCCGTTTAACCGCCTTTTATGTAAAAAGGCCACGAGACGTGGCCTTATGCGGACAGAACCTTTCTTCCTTTGCGACGACGTGCAGCCAGAACGCGACGGCCATTCTTAGTCGCCATGCGTGCACGGAAACCATGAACTTTCTTGCGCTTGCGTACGTTCGGTTGGAAAGTACGTTTCATCGATCTACACCTCCCTATCGAACTTTCTATCTGAATGAAAGAAAGCCTTCAGTAGACAATTTACCTCGTAATTATAGCGGAGTTCGCAGATGATTGCAAGGTACGTTCCGAAAGCGAGCAAAGGAAATGGTTGGTCAAAGCCTGTGGAAAACTTTTTCGACGCGAAAAATACTTTTCGACAGCTCTTCAACAGCATTATCCACAATCCACATCGCTGTGAATGAATCTGATTGCGTACTGTTCTCGATGTGGATAAGTTTGAAAAAGTCCGTTGTCATCAGGGTTTCATTTCTGATATGATGGAGGAGCTTGTCCGTGGATAACATTTTGGAATCCACACACTTACTAACAGGTGTGGATAACTCTGTGGATTATTATCCTCAGATGTGGATGCTTTGTCCCCAATCATGGGGACAACAATGTGCATCATCCAACAAACTACGGAACAAATCGACACTGTACGCCTCATTTATTATCCACAATACTTGTTGGTAATCGCAAGCGACTGTGGATTTTTCTTTTTGTATTTTTTTTGGGGAGGTTCCTGACTTCATGGATCGGCAAGCTTTAGACCTGTGGCAGAAGACGACGGCCACCTTGGAGACGCGGCTTTCCAAGCCGAGCTTTGAGACCTGGTTCAAATCGACGCAGCCCGTCTCCTATGAGAACAATATGCTGATTGTCTCCGTGCCGAACGAATTTTCCCGCGACTGGCTGGAATCTCGTTACTCGGCCATCATCAAGGAAACTCTCACCGCCATCACGAGGCAAGAAGTGACGGTCAAGTTTGTCATCCCGCAAGTTTTTGATGAATCCCTCTATGAAAATTCACCAAAAGCTGCGCCGCCAAACACGCCCGAGCCTCAAGGAGAAGAGTTTCCCGAGTTCGTCCCTTCGGCGCTCAACCCGAAGTATCTGTTCGACACGTTCGTCATCGGGGCGGGCAACCGCTTTGCGCACGCAGCTTCCCTCGCGGTCGCCGAAGCTCCAGCCAAAGCTTACAATCCCCTCTTCATCTATGGGGGCGTAGGGCTTGGCAAAACGCACTTGATGCACGCGATCGGCCACTATGTGCTCGATCACAACCCGCAGGCCAAAGTGGTCTACATCTCTTCCGAAAAGTTCACCAACGAGTTCATCAACGCCATTCGCGACAACAAGACGGTCGATTTCCGCAACAAATACCGCAATGTGGACGTGCTCCTAATTGACGATATTCAATTCCTCGCCGGAAAAGAACAGACCCAGGAGGAATTTTTCCATACGTTTAATTCTCTGCACGAAGAGAACAAGCAGATCATCATCTCCTCCGACCGTCCACCCAAGGAGATCCCGACGCTTGAGGACCGCTTGCGCTCGCGCTTCGAATGGGGTTTGATCACCGACGTCCAACCGCCCGACTACGAGACGAGGATTGCGATCCTTCGCAAGAAGGCCAAGGCGGAGGCGCTCGACATTCCAAGCGAAGTGATCACGCACATCGCCAACAAGATCGACACGAACATTCGCGAGCTGGAGGGCGCCCTGATCCGCGTGGTCGCCTATTCTTCGCTGATCAACCGCGACCTGTCGGCAGAGCTTGCGATGGAGGCGCTGAAGGATATCATTCCGTCGAACAAGCCGAAGCAGGTCACCATCGCCGACATCCAGCGCGTCGTCGGCGAGCACTTTGACATGAAGCTCGATGATTTTAAAGCGAAGAAACGCACGAAAGCGATCGCCTACCCGCGGCAGATCGCCATGTACTTGGCTCGCGAGCTAACCGATTTTTCTCTGCCGAAGATCGGCGACGAATTTGGCGGTCGCGACCACACGACGGTCATCCATGCGCACGAGAAGATCTTGAAGGAGCTTCAGGTCGATTATTCGCTGCGCCAGACGATCGAAACGCTGAAAGAAAAGCTTGGCCACAATTAAGAGTTGGGGATAACAATTGTGACTAAGCTGTGAATAAGTACACAGTCCAAAAGGGCACTTGGATATGTGGATAAGTGAATGATCGTTGCGCACAGATTGTCCACACCTGCAAAAGCTGATCTGGCATGCGGTTTTTCCTCTTATCCACATATTCAGTGCCCCTATTACTGTTATTACTACAAAATCTCTTATAAACTACTCCACCTACAACTATGCTCAGTGCTCTGAGCGTATGACAGCCTGAGGGGGAAACATCCGTGAAAATTTTGATTCAGCGCCAAAACCTTGTCCAAGCCATCCAAAATGTTCAAAAGGCGGTCTCTGGCAAAACGACGATCCCCGTCTTGACCGGCATCAAGATCGTCGCCAGCAAGGAAGGCCTCAGCCTGACAGCGACCGACCTGGAGATCGGGATCGAAACGCGCGTTCCGACACACATAGAAGAAGATCAGATTGTGAACGTTATCGAAGAGGGCGCGATCGTGCTGTCAGCGCGCTATTTGAGCGATATCGTCCGCAAGCTGCCATCGCAGCAAGTGGAGATCGAAGTCAAACAGAACTACCTGACGATCATTCGCGGCGGGAAGTCGGAGTACAACCTGCACGGTCTCGATCATGAAGAGTTCCCACGCCTGCCGCAGGTGATCGGCAATCAGGTGTTCTCGATCCAGTCTGACATCTTGAAAGACATGATTCGCCAGACCTCTTTCGCCGTCTCCACAGAGGAGATCCGCCCGGTGCTGACCGGCGTGATGTTCTCGCTGAAAAAGGGGACGCTGAAGTTTATCGCGACCGACTCGCACCGTCTGGCCACCCGCGAATCGGTGGTCGAAGCGCCAGAAGATCTGGAGATCCACAACGTCATCCTGCCGGGCAAGAGCTTGAATGAGCTGGCGCGCTTGCTGGCAGACGACTCCTCGCTCGTCGATCTGGTCGTCGCCGACAATCAGGTGCTCGTGCAGATGGACAAAACGCAGTTCTACACGCGTCTGATCGATGGCCAATACCCGGACATCTCGCGGATCATCCCGTCCAATTTCAAGACGGGGCTCACCGTCAAGACGAAAGAGCTGCAAGGTGCGGTCGAGCGGGCGTCGCTGATCGCCAAAGAGCATGAAAACAACCTCGTCCGCTTAAACATCAAAGGGGGCGGGATCGAGATTTCCTCCAACTCTCCAGATGTCGGGAAAGTATCGGAGTCGATCGAGGATGTAAGCATCACCGGCGATGACCTGCTGATCGCGTTCAACTCGAAATTTATGCTCGATGCGCTGCGGGTGATCGACAGCGAGGAGCTGTTGATCGAGTTCACCGGATCGATGAGCCCATTCCTTGTGAAGATCCCTGACAACCCGAGCTGTCTTCACCTCATTTTGCCGGTGCGGATCTACTAGGGGGGAACCACGTGAGCATTCAACAGATCAAGATCAACACCGAATTTATCACCATGAGCCAATTCCTCAAGTTTGCTGAGGTGATCGATTCGGGCGGTATGGTGAAGTGGTTTTTGGAGGAGCATGACATCAAGGTGAACGGGGAGCCGGAGAACCGCCGCGGCAAAAAGCTGCGCGCGGGAGATACGGTGGAGATCGCAGGCATCGGCTCCTACCGCATCGAGCAGGACTGAGATCGCATGTGGATCAAACGGCTGGAACTGCGAAATTTTCGCAACTATGACTCGTTGCAGTTGTTCGACCTCTCCCCAAGGGTAAACATCCTGGTCGGCCAAAATGCACAGGGGAAGACGAATGTGGTGGAAGCGATGCTGCTCCTGTCTGTCGGCAAGAGTCACCGCACGAACAAAGATGCGGAGATGATCCGATTCGAGGCTGACTTCGCGACGCTTCAAGCGGTGATCGAGCGTCAGGAGCGCGCCTACCGCCTCGATCTCACGCTGCTTCCCAAAGGCAAAAAAAGCGCGGTCAACGGCGTTGAAAAACGAAAGATGAGCGACTTTGTCGGTCATCTTAACGTCGTCCTGTTCGCGCCGGAAGATCTGCAGTTGATCAAGGGCGGCCCGCAACAGCGGCGCCGTTTTCTTGACGTGGAGATCGGTCAGGTTTCGCCGCAGTACCTGTACAACCTCACCCAGTACCAAAAGGTGCTCCTGCAGCGCAATTCCTTGCTCAAGGAGATCGGCCAGCGCAAGGTCGGAGAAGAGATGCTGATGATCTGGGATGATCAGCTCGCCGTCTACGGGAGCAAGGTGATCCGCAAGCGCTTGGAGTTTGTGGAGCGGCTGGAGGGGTTTGCCAAAGAGATCCACATGCGGATCAGCGGCGGCAAGGAAGCGCTGTCCTTCCATTACCAAAACTCGCTCGACTGCTCCGATCTGACGAGGATGGAGGAGATCTACCGCGAGGAGCTCACCGCAAAGCGGAAGGTGGACATCCTGCGCGGCTCCACCTCTGTCGGGCCGCACCGCGACGACTTGGAAGTGCGGATCGACGAGCGCAAGGTGCAGACGTTCGGCTCGCAGGGGCAGCAGCGCACCGCCTCGCTGTCGATGAAGCTGGCGGAGATCGAGCTGATCAAGGCGGAAGTTGGGGAATACCCGGTGTTGCTGCTCGACGATGTGCTCTCTGAGCTCGACGAGGAGCGGCAACTGCATCTGGTCAAGAGCATGGGCGAGAAGGTCCAGACGATCGTCACGACGACGACCACGTTTGGGCTGGAGCACTTTCTGAGCGAGGAAGCTAACGTGTACAGGGTGGAACGTGGTATAATCGCCAAAGAAGGGTAGGTGAATTTTGGAATGTTTATTCACTTAGGCGGAGATGTCATGGTGCAGAGCAAGGACGTCATCGCCATCTTTGACTTGAAGATGAAGTACTCTTCGGACAGCACCAAGGAATTCCTCAATGTGGCCGATGAAGAAGGATTTGTTGTGACGATCGACGAAAACGAAAGCAAATCGTTTGTGGTGACCACGAAGAAAGTCTACTATTCGCCGATATCGTCCCTCACGCTGAAGAAGAGGGCAGGTTTCGTTTCGGAACTTGAATAGTATTCATTACTGTTCGCCAGAACTTAATCTGGTGAACTTTTTGTGTAAATGGTAGAATTTACGGAAACAATACATAAAACGAGTTAATCATGGAGGGTACCGACATTGACTCAGGAATTGAATGCCTCCGTTTATGATGAGAATCAGATACAGGTTCTCGAAGGTTTAGAAGCGGTTCGTAAGCGTCCGGGGATGTATATCGGTTCCACCGCTTCCCGAGGCCTGCATCATCTCGTCTGGGAAATCGTTGACAATGGGATTGACGAAGCGCTTGCCGGTTTTTGCGACCATGTGCAAGTGACGATACAGGCGGATAACAGCATCAAAGTCAGCGACAACGGCCGGGGTGTGCCCACCGGGATTCATCCGAAGATGGGGATTCCGACTGTCGAAGTCGTTTATACGATCTTGCATGCGGGCGGTAAGTTTGGCGGGGAGGGCTACAAGGTGTCGGGCGGTCTGCACGGCGTCGGAGCTTCTGTCGTCAACGCGCTGTCCGAATGGATGGAAGTCACCGTCAAGCAAAAAGGCAAAGTGTTCCGTCAGACGTATGATCGCGGCATTCCGCGCTACGGCCTGAAGGAGATCGGCGAGATGGAGCAGAAGGAGCGCACAGGCACGACTGTCATCTTCAAGCCCGATCCGGAAATCTTCCAAGAGACGACCGTCTTTGAGTATGAGATTCTGGAAGGCCGCCTTCGGGAGCTGGCGTTTTTGAACGGCGGGCTGCGCATCACGCTCCGCGATGAGCGCGAAGGCCACGAGCGTGAAGATGTGTACCACTACGAGGGGGGGATCTCCTCGTTTGTCGAATACCTGAACAAAGGCAAGGAAGTGCTGTTCAACCCGCCCGTGTTCACCGCGGGGGAGAAGGATGGCGTCGTTGCCGAAGTCGCTTTGCAATATAACGATTCCTACTCGAAAGACAATATTTTTTCCTTCGCAAACAATATCAACACGCATGAGGGCGGCACGCACGAATCGGGCTTTAAGTCCGCTTTGACCCGCGTGATCAACGAATATGCGCGCAAATATAACCTGATCAAAGAAAATGAGAACAACCTGACCGGCGATGATGTGCGGGAAGGGATCTGCGCGATCGTGTCGGTGAAAGTATCGGAGCCGCAGTTTGAAGGCCAGACGAAGACGAAGCTCGGCAACTCTGAGGTGCGCGGGATCGTCGAGACGATCTTCTCCGACAGGTTTATGACCTTCCTCGATGAGAACCCGGCGACGGCGAAGAAGATCATCGAAAAAGCGCTGCTCGCCTATCGCGCCCGCGAGGCGGCTCGCAAGGCGCGGGAGCTGACCCGCCGCAAGTCGGCGCTCGAAGTATCCTCCCTGCCTGGCAAGCTGGCCGACTGCTCTTCCCGCGATCCGCACGAGTCGGAGCTGTTTGTCGTCGAAGGGGATTCGGCGGGCGGATCGGCTAAACAGGGTCGTGACCGCCACCGCCAAGCGATTCTCCCGCTGCGCGGGAAGATCATCAACGTCGAGAAGGCGCGGCTGGACAAAATTCTCTCCAACAACGAGATCCGCACGATCATCACGGCGCTCGGAACTGGGATCGGCGACGATTTCAACTTGGAGAAGGCGCGCTACCACAAGCTGGTGATCATGACGGACGCGGACGTCGACGGCTCGCATATCCGCATTCTGCTCTTGACCTTCTTCTATCGCTACATGCGCGAGCTGATCAAGGCGGGATACGTCTATATCGCACAGCCGCCGCTGTACAAGGTGCAAAAGGGCAAGCAGATCAGCTATGTGTACAACGACCGCCAACTGGAAGAGAAGCTGAACGAGATCGGCCGCACCGGCATTTCGATCCAGCGCTATAAAGGTCTTGGCGAGATGAACGCTGAGCAGCTCTGGGAGACGACGATGGACCCGGAGAGCCGCACGCTCTTGCAGGTCAGCATCGAGGATGCTGCCAAGGCGGAAGAGTTTTTTGACAAGCTGATGGGCGACCGGGTGGAGCCGCGCCGCGAATACATCGAGCAGAATGCGCGCTATGCGCAGCTTGACATCTAGAACAAAATTTAAGGGGATTCCTTATGGCTGAATTGGATCGTAATCAGACGATAGACATCACCAGAGAGTTGCGAAACTCCTTTATCGATTATGCGATGAGTGTCATCGTCTCTCGCGCCCTACCAGACGTGCGCGACGGGCTGAAGCCGGTGCATCGCCGAATTTTGTACGCGATGTATGAAGTTGGCATGACGCCAGATAAGCCCTATAAGAAATCGGCACGCGTCGTCGGCGACGTGTTGGCGAAGTATCACCCGCATGGCGATGCGTCCGTCTATGACGCGTTGGTGCGGATGGCGCAAGATTTTAACACCCGCTATCTGTTGGTGGATGGGCACGGCAACTTCGGATCGGTCGACGGTGACTCGGCAGCAGCGATGCGCTACACCGAGTCGAGAATGTCGAAGATCGCGATGGAGCTGTTGCGCGACATCAACAAGGAGACGGTCGACTTTGGCCCGAACTATGACGGCAACGAAAAAGAGCCGCAAGTGCTGCCTGCCCGCTTTCCCAACCTGCTGGTCAACGGCTCGGCTGGGATCGCGGTCGGGATGGCGACCAACATCCCGCCGCACAACCTGCGCGAAGTGATCGACGGCGTGCTGTTGATGATCGACAACCCCGATGTGACCGTATCCGACCTGATGAACGTCATTCCGGGCCCTGACTTCCCGACGGCCGGCCTGATCTTGGGCCGCTCCGGCATCCGTTCTGCCTATGAGACGGGCCGCGGGTCGGTCATCATGCGCGCCAAGTGCGATTTTGAAGAGGCGAACAACGGCAAGACGCGCATCATCGTCACCGAACTGCCCTACCAGGTCAACAAGGCGCGGCTGATCGAAAAAATCGCCGAGCTCGTGCGCGACAAAAAGATCGACGGCATCACCGATCTGCGCGATGAATCTGACCGCAAAGGGATGCGGATGGTGATCGAACTGCGCCGCGACGTCAAGCCGCAGGTCGTGCTGAACAACCTGTACAAGCACACGCAGCTTCAGACCACATTTGGGGTGAACATGCTGGCGCTGGTGCACGGGGAGCCGAAAGTGCTCAACTTGCGCGAGGTGGTCTACCACTACATCGAGCACCAGAAGGATGTCATCACCCGCCGGACGCAGTACGAGCTGAAAAAGGCGCGCGCTCGCGTGCACATCCTCGAAGGTTTGCGCACCGCGCTCGACCATATCGATGCGATCATCGCGCTGCTGCGCAGCTCGCGGACGACAGACATCGCTCGCACCCGCTTGATGGAGGAGTATAAGTTTTCTGAAGAGCAGGCGCAGGCGATCCTCGACATGCGTCTGCAGCGTCTGACTGGGCTTGAGCGCCAGAAGATTGAAAACGAGTACCAGGAGATCATGAAGCAGATCGCCGAGTATGAAGCGATCCTTGCGGATGAATCCTTGCTGATGGCGGTGATCAAGGAAGAGATCATCGAAGTTCGCGAGGCGTATAGCGATGAGCGCCGCACCGTGATCACATCGGCGGAAGGCGAGATCGACGATGCAGACCTGATTCCGGTCGAGGATGTGGTGATCACGATCACCCATCAAGGCTATATCAAGCGTCTGCCCGTCTCGACCTATCGCAGTCAGCGCCGCGGCGGGCGGGGCGTCACCGCGACCGGGATGAAAGAAGAGGACTTTGTTGAACATCTCTTCACCACCTCGTCGCACAACGATGTGCTGTTCTTTACCAACCGCGGTCGCGTCTATCGCCTGAAGGGCTATGAAGTGCCCGAGTTTGGCCGCGCGGCGAAAGGGACGCCGATCATCAACCTGCTGAACATCGAGCAGGGCGAGAGCGTCTCGGCTGTCATTCCGCTCGACCAGAACGACCCAGCCGAAGATGTGGTTGAGGAAATGAACGATGAGATGGTCGGGATGGATGAGGAAGAAGAAGCGTCTGTGCGCGGTCCGTTCCTGTTTATGGCGACCCGCAAAGGGGTCGTCAAGAAGACGTCTCTCTCGCAGTTTAGCAACATCCGAAAAGCGGGTCTGATCGCGCTGACGCTGCGCGATGAGGATGAGCTGATCGGCGTGAAGCTGACAGATGGCAACCAAGAGATCATCATCGGGACGCGCGAGGGGATGTCTGTCCGCTTTGCGGAGCGGGATGTCCGGTTCATGGGACGCACGGCAGCTGGCGTAAAAGGGATCGACCTGTCAGCCAAAGACGTGGTCATCGACATGGACGTTGTCAACAAAGCGGCGTACGTGTTGGTCGTGACCAGCAACGGGTACGGCAAGCGTTCGCCGATGAAGTCGTATCGCATTCAAGGTCGAGGCGGAAAGGGCATCAAGACGCTCGACCGCACCGATAAGACAGGACATGTGGTCGGACTGAAGATCGTCACCATCGAGGATGATCTTTTGGTGATCACCAACACGGGGATCGTCATCAGAACTTCCGTCTCGCAGATCTCAGAGCAAAGTCGGATCACGCAAGGCGTCAAGCTGATCTCGCTTCATGGGGACGGCGAAGAGGTGTCGACAGTCGCTCGCGTCGTGACTGGCGATGAGGAAGAGCCGGATGCACCTGAGGAGACCAAGTCCGAATAGATGGAACAGCGGCGACAGCGCGATGATGATCGCGCAAGTTGATCGCTGCTAGCAACTGAACATCGCGATGAAGAGCGCAGCGCCTCAAGATGCAGGCTGACTGCGCTCTTTCTATGTGTCGAGCAAAAGATATATAATTCCAGTTGACGAATCACTAGAGATATGATAAATTTACTCTTGTCGCCGCGAGAGAGCGGTTGACGCGAAAGAGCAAAACGATTGATCCTTGAAAACTAAACGA
>NZ_JBHUIO010000006.1:0-145349 GCF_042682745.1 Tumebacillus lipolyticus
CTTCATAACACTCGTTTAGTTTTCAAGGATCAATCGTTTTGCTCTTTCGCGTCGTCCGCCGTTTCGCGGCGACAAGAAATAATATAACACATCGCAAGAAGCAAAATCAATAACAATTTATTCCTATCAGAAAAAATATCAAGAACAGCTTTTGAACGATCTTTTTCTCGATCGTACCGTTCAAACGTTCTGTCGCTCGCGGCGACAAGAGCTATCTTACCACTTCACGATCTTATCCACAATGTCCACAGTGGAACAAATCCTAACAAACTCCGACATGATCCAGCACCAACCGCGTAAAACACAGCCATTCCCCTGTTTCACTCGGGATGGAAGCACCGATTCGCGCAGAGAAGTTGTCCACAAAACCGGCCATTATCCCCAAGTTATCCACATCGTCCACAAAGTTACCCACAAATTCACACGAATTATCCCCATTTTTGTTGCGCGGCTTGCTTACAGCATCGCCTTCAGCAGCACCTTCGCCTTGTCACGCTTTGCGAAAACACTCCTTGTCAAAAATAAAAAGGACTTAGCCGATCGGCTAAGTCCTTCCGAATGTTCATCCTAGACGTGACGCATATGCGGGAACAACAACACATCGCGAATCGATGGTTGGTTGGTCAGCAGCATGACGACGCGGTCGATGCCGATGCCCAGACCGCCCGTTGGCGGCATCCCATATTCGAGCGCTTGAATGAAATCTTCATCCATCTCATGCGCCTCATCATTGCCTTGCTCTTTCTCTTCCAACTGCGCTTCGAAGCGCTGGCGCTGGTCGATCGGATCGTTCAGCTCCGTAAACGCGTTCGCATGCTCGCGTCCGACGATAAACAGCTCAAAGCGATCCGTATAGCGTGGATCTTCTGGGTTTTTCTTCGCCAGCGGCGAGATCTCCACCGGGTGGCCGGTGATAAACGTCGGCTGGATCAGGCTCGACTCCACAAACTCCTCGAAGAACGCGTTGAGGATATGGCCGACTTTCCATGCCTTTTCCGCCTGCACCTTGTGCTCCTTCGCCAGTTGATGCGCCTCTTCGTCTGTGTGCACCTGTTTGAAATCAACACCGCACGCTTCCTTGACCGCATCGACCATCGAAATGCGCTTCCACTGCGGAGACAGATCCACCTGCACGCCCTGGTATTCGATCTGCGTCGTCCCGAGCACCTGCTGTGCCGCGTAGACGATGCTGTTCTCCGTAAGCGTCATGATGTCGGTGTAGTCCGCATACGCCTGATACAGCTCAAGCATCGTGAACTCAGGGTTATGGCGAGTGGACACCCCTTCGTTGCGATAGGCGCGACCGATCTCGTATACGCGCTCCAAGCCGCCAACGATCAACCGCTTCAGCGGCAGTTCGAGCGCGATCCGCATGTACAGCTCCATATCGAGCGCGTTGTGATGCGTGACGAACGGACGAGCGGCCGCGCCGCCAGCGATCGCATGCATCGTCGGGGTCTCTACCTCAAGGAATCCTTGTCCATCAAAGAAATGACGCATCGCTTGGATGATCTTCGAGCGCTGCACAAACGTCTCGCGCACATCCGGGTTGACGATCAGATCGACATAGCGCTGACGATAGCGCTGCTCCACATCTTTCAGTCCTGCGTGCTTGTCGGGCAGGGGACGCAACGACTTGGTCATCAGTTCGAGAGCCGACACGTTGATCGACACTTCCCCTTTGTTCGTTTTAAAGATCGTCCCTTCAACCGCGATAAAATCACCGATGTCCATCTTATCAAACAGCTCGTAGGACGCATCGCCGACCGTGTCCTTCTTGACGTAGATCTGCACACGCCCCGCACGGTCTTGGATGTGCGAGAAGCTCGCCTTCCCTTGACCGCGCTTCAGCATGATCCGACCGGCGATCAATACCGGCTGATTGATCTCCGCCAACTCCTCCTTGGTCAAGTTCTCGCCAAAAGCGAGGACCTCCAAAGAAGTATGGGACGCTTCAAAGCGTTTGCCCCACGGTTCGATCCCTTTGTCGTACAGGGCCTGCAACTTTTCGCGGCGGACCTGCATCTGCTCGTTTACTTCGAGCGCGGGCGTGGATTGCTGTTGTTCTGACATCGCTCTCAACTCCGATAGATTCTATTTTTTGATCTCTAAGATCTCATATTCGATCGTACCCGCCGGTACATTAACTTCAATCTTATCGCCAATCACCCGTCCAAGTAAAGCCCGACCGACAGGAGACTCGTTCGAAATTTTGTTTTCGGTCGGATCTGCCTCCGCAGTGCCGACGATCGTGTATTCCATCACATCGCCATACTCGATGTCCTTGATCACCACACAGTTGCCGATGCCGACCGCCCCGGTGCTCAGATCGGACTCGCTGATGATGCGGGCGTTGCGCAGCATCTTCTCCAGCGTGATGATGCGACCTTCAATAAAAGCCTGTTCGTTTTTCGCATCATCATACTCTGAGTTCTCGCTGATATCTCCGTAGCTGATCGCCACTTTGATCCGCTCGGCCACCTCGCGGCGCTTCACCGATTTCAGATGGTCCAGCTCTTCTTCTAATTTCTGAAGCCCACCGATGGTGAGCAACGTTTCCTTCTCCGACATATGTACCAGCTCCTCCTGATCAGATTCGATCTTGGTCATCAGACTATAGAAAAACACTGCCAACCGCATCTGCTGACAGTGCTCCGCTCTGTTTATTTCATAAAACATATCTTTCAAAAGATTATAGTTGCTTCAAACCCGATCTGTCAACGATTCAATGCGCGGTTCAAATCCGATCCGATTCAGCAGCGACACATAGCGCATCGGAGCGAGCTCGCGGTCGCTCTCCGCCAAGGCGACAAGCAGCGCCTCGATCGCATTCGTGCCGAAGCTCCTGCCGGAAAAGTCAGGCGTCGTCGTCACCAGATGCTCGACGCCGCGCGCGCGCAACATCTGCACATCTGCTGGCGTCACCGTGTTGGTCACGACCGTCTTGCCTGTCAGCCGCTCCGGAAGATGACGTCGAATAAAATGAAAGTCGCCTGCGATCACATCGGCATCCAGGTAGTGCTGTTCATATTTCGCCCGAATCTCCTGCTGCTTCTCACCGGTCGGATACAAAAAGCGGATCGGCAGCTTGGTGATCAGCGGTGCGATCATCCGCGCCGCACGATCGAGCCCCTGCAGGGAGCGAATCGCCAGCGGCAACCCCAATCCGAACATCAGATCGCCAAAGACCACTTCACATCCGATCTCCACCAGCGCGGTCGCCATGCCAAATCGGTCGGCGCCCGAGACGAGCAGCACGCTTTTGTTGCGCAAGCGAATCTGCGGGTGATCGGCCAAGCTGCGCACCACATGGCGCTCCAAGCCGTTTTTCAGCCCCGATCCATCGACGATCGGCGAGCGAGTCGCATGGCGGGCGATCAGCTCCGCCTCCCGAAAGGTGTAGCGGCGATCGCTCAGGTACAGATAGCGGTCGAGGCCGCCCATTCCGAACGCATCGACTTTGCCATCCAACCTCCGAATCTCCTCGATCACCTTGCGCCGATCCCCGTCGGTGCCGATCCGTTCGAGGAGCACCTCCTCTCCCAAAAGGGAGAGCTGCACGCTGTGATCGCGCAGAGAAGAACCGAGGGAGACGCTGACCACTCGTTTCACATCTCCACCCCCTGCCGGAAAATCTGGAAAGTCTCCCTTCCATCCTCTCCAGCAAGCAGCGGTTTTAGACGGTGCTAGATCATCGCTTCCTGCGCTTCCGACCTGATCAGATATTCCAGATACTCGTCGAGCGCATCGCGAAGCGACTGCGACGTCTCCAAGAGGTTGATCCGGTCGCGGAACTGGTTCGAATCGCGAAGTCCTTTCGTGTACCAAGCGATGTGCTTTCTCATCTCGCGCGTGCCGACATGCTCCCCTTTTTCAGCGACGAGCAGGTCGGTGTGGCGCAGCGCCACGCGGATGCGCTCCTCCGCCGTCGGCGGCATCAGCTCTTCCCCGGTCTGCATGAAGTGGGTGACCGCGCGGAAGATCCACGGGTTGCCGAGCGATCCTCGGCCGATCATCACGCCGTCACAGCCTGTCTCCCTGAGCAGTTGCATCGCCTTTTGCGGTGTGGTGACATCGCCGTTGCCGATCACGGGGATCTTCACCGCCGCCTTCACCTCGCGGATGATGCTCCAGTCTGCCTCACCCTGGTACATCTGCTTCGCGGTGCGCCCGTGGACGGACACCGCTTTCGCTCCCGCCTGCTCGACCGCCTTCGCCACCGCGACCGCGTTGATGTTGTCATCGTCCCAACCCTTGCGGAACTTGACGGTGACCGGCTTGTTCGGCACCGCCTTGACGACCGCTTCCACGATGCGCGCCGCATTTTCCGGGTCGCGCGCAAGCGCTGCGCCCGAGCCCGCCCGGTGGATCTTGCTCGCCGGGCAGCCCATGTTGATGTCGACGATCGCCGCATCGGTGTTGGCGACCAGCTCAGCTGCGATTCCCATCGATTCTGCGTCACAGCCGACCAATTGCATCGAGACTGGCTTCTCCTCCGGCAGGATGGTCAGCATGGAGCGAGTTTTCGCGTTGCCATGCTGCAAAGCTTTCGTCGCTACCATCTCCGCACAGACCATGCCCGCTCCCATCTCTTTCGCCAAGATGCGAAACGACGGGTTGCACACACCTGCCATCGGCGCCAAGATCACATTGTTCTCCAGCTCCACATTTCCGATCTTCAACATGAAACGCTCACTCCCATCTATATAGAACAGCGAAAAACACAGACCTGCGGTCTGTGCCTCGCATCAAATTTCGTTACTGCCATCTTACCATCTGTCGCTCGCTCCGCTCAACCACCAATTGTTAGCGACTCTCCGCGAAGCTCCTGCTCCGTCACGCCGAGCACCGAGTGGATGGAGCGCAAGATCTCGGTCGAAGGATCTCTAGTTCCGCGCTCAATCGCACCGACGATCGCAATCGAGACGTGCAGTTTGTCGGCCAGCTCCTGTTGGGTGAGGTTCTTCAGCTTTCGAAAAGCTCGCAACCGCTTGCCAATTGTATCTGACATCGAGAGACCCCTTCCTTCCCGTCAACCTGATCGGCCATGTCTGACACGGTTTGCAGCGTTACAGGATGCACCATGTCGCCTGCAAGGTCTGCGAGCGGTAGTAGGACGAATGCGCGTTCCGCCATGCGAGGATGTGGTACGATGAGCTCCGCCGTGTCCATGACCTGCTTGTCTATGAGCAGGATGTCTATATCTAATGTACGCGGTCCCCACCTGATATCCCTTTGACGACCCATGTCTAATTCTGTAGAACTGGTGACGAAAAGCAACTTTTTCGGATCGAGCGCCGTCTTGAGCTCGATCGCCACGTTCAAAAAATCGGGCTGGTCGGTCATCCCGACCGGGGCGGTCTCGTAGACGGGGGAGATGCGGGTCACCTCGATGTCCGGATGATCGTTCAAGCGGGCGATCGCACTGCGCAGATTCTGCATGCGATCGCCCAGGTTGGAACCGAGCGACAGGTAGGCGGTGTGGCGATGCTTATCGTTCACGATAGACCTCCACCGCGACTCCCTGCAAAGTGCCGGCGAACGGCGGCATCGGCTTGGTCACCTTCACCCGCACCTTTTGCACGCGCTCATAGGTGGAGAGCATCTGCTGGGCGATGCGCTCGGCGAGCGTTTCCAACAGTTGCACCGGCTCGCCCTCCATGATCTTTTTGATCTCCGCGTACGCTTCCCCGTAGTGGATCGTCGCTGTCAAATCGTCTGTCGTCCCCGCCTCGCGAAGCGAAGTGTAGAGGGTGAGGTCAGCATAGAAGCGCTGCCCGAGGCGATTTTCCTCCTCAAAAACTCCATGATAGCCGTAAAACTCCATGCCTGATATGTAGATCGCATCCATCTTATCCGTCTCTCCTTCGCTGGGTCTTCGCTTCCTTCAACTCTGCTCAGCGCACCATCGCGTCTGTCATCCGGGCGACGCGCGCCATCGCCAACACATCGTGCACCCGCACGATGTCGACGCCTTTGGCGATGCCGAGCGCAACGGTGGCAGCCGTGCCCTCCACCCGTTCCTCGACAGGCAGGTGCAGCGTATTTCCGATCATCGATTTGCGCGAGGTGCCGAGCAATACCGGATAGCCCAGCCCGACAAAATCGTCCATCCGCTTCATCATATACAGGTTTTGCTCATGCGTCTTGCCAAATCCGATGCCAGGGTCGAGGATGATGTTTTCATCGCGCACGCCCGCCTCGTGCGCCAGCCGAATCGACTCGCGAATATCGCCGACGACGCCGGTGATCAGATCGCGCTCATGCGGTGTTTCGCGGTTGTGCATCAGGATGACTGGGCAGTCGAGAGCGGCGCAGATGCCAGCGAGCGTCGAGTCCTTTTTAAAACCCCAGACATCGTTGACGATGTGGGCGCCCGCCTCGATCGCCGCTTTGGCGACCTCCCCTTTGTAGGTGTCGATCGACAGCGGCACGTGAACCTCTTGCGCCAACCGCTCGATCACCGGGATCACGCGGCGAATCTCCTCTTCTGCCGACACCGGATCGTGCCCTGGGCGCGTCGATTCACCGCCGATGTCCAAGATGTCGGCGCCTGCCGCCACCATCTCTTTGGCGTGCTGAACCGCTCGGTCGAGGTCTGTCCAACGCCCGCCGTCCGAAAAAGAGTCGGGCGTCAGATTGAGGATGCCCATCATGTAGGTGCGCGTTCCAAAGTCAAAGGAAAACTTGCCCCCTGCAAAGGTGAGCGTCGGCGAAGCTTTCCGATCATAGCGATCGATCGCCTCGGCCAGCTCTTGCCCGAGCTGTTTGAGACCGAAAGGCTGAATGCGCAGCTTGTCGATCAGCTCAAGATATTGTCGCTTCGTCCCCATCAGCACGATCGAAGAGTCGCCTGCAGACAGGTCTGCCACATCGCGGTGCACCGCCGCATCCCCGCCGCGGGAGAGCATCTCCTGCTTCAAGATGTTCGCCGCCTTCAAGCTCACCTCGTCAATGCGAATCACAAAGCTGCGCCCTTTGTTCAGCATGATCCGATTCCCCGCCTCGGTCGAACCGACCAGCCGGAACTCCGCATGCAGGTGCGCTTCATTTTCAATATGTATCACATAAGGATTGTATCTCATCCTCGATTCCCCCTCGCCAAACTTTTTTCATTATAGCAAATGAAACTAAAAAAGATTGCCGGTTGGCAACCTTTTCGTCTGGCGATGGCGAAGGGCGATCAGCAGGATGGCACAAAAAAGTAAGCACCAAAAAGGTGCTTACTCTGGTCGTTCTATTCAAACTGGAACAGCGCGGTCGACAGATACCGCTCCCCGGTGGACGGAGCCACGGTGAGCACTTTCTTGCCCTTGCCGAGCTTTTGGGCGATCTGCAGGGCAGCGTACACGTTGCCGCCGGAGGAGATCCCGACGAGGATGCCCTCATCTTTGGCGAGGCGACGCGCATATTCGAACGCGATCTCGTTCTCGACTTGGATGATCTCATCCACTTGGTCGGTGTTCATGATCGACGGAACGAACCCTGCGCCGATGCCCTGGATTTTGTGCGGCCCAGGTTGTCCGCCGGAGAGTACCGGAGAGGCGCTCGGCTCGACAGCCACGACCTTGATGTTCGGGTTGCTCGACTTGAGCACTTCGCCGACGCCGGTCAGCGTGCCGCCGGTGCCAACGCCCGCGACGAACGCATCCAACTGCCCGTCAAACGCAGCAAGAATCTCTTGCGCGGTCGTCTCGCGATGGATCTTCGGGTTCGCTGGGTTGTCAAACTGCTGCGGGATGAACCAAGATGGGTTCTCCTCTTTCAGCGCGTTCGCCTTGGCGATCGCGCCCTTCATCCCCTCTGCACCCGGAGTGAGCACCAGCTCTGCCCCGTACGCGCGGAGCAGGTTGCGACGCTCGACCGACATCGTGTCCGGCATGACCAGCACAGCTCGGTACCCTTTTGCTGCCGCCATCATCGCAAGCCCGATACCGGTGTTGCCCGATGTCGGCTCGACGAGCGTATCGCCCGGCTTGATCTCTCCCGCCTTTTCCGCTTCGACGATCATCGAGTAGGCGATGCGGTCCTTCACCGAGCCGCCCGGGTTGAACGACTCCAGTTTCACATAGATCTCCGCATCGTCCGGCCCGCCGATGGTGTTCAATTTGATGATCGGAGTCTGCCCGATCAGTTCTGCAATGTTATTTGCCACGCGCATTGGTTGTACCTCCCCTAAATCCATAGCCAAGTATTGCAGTTGGATTTACGATATTTGTTACTCATAGTGTAGCGCGGGAGACCTTTTTCTGTCAATCCCTCTTTGCCTCGGCGATCAGTTCGAGCAGGTCTGCCTCCTCAAACTGGTAGACCTCGTTGCAGAAGTGGCAGACGAGCTCTGCCCGCTTGTCCTCTTCCATGATCTTGGTCAGCTCCGCCGCGCCGAGCGACAGCAGACCGCGGGCAAACCGCTCGTGGGAGCAGTCGCAGCGGAAGCCGATCTCGACCTTTTCATTGAAGTTGATGTCGCCTGGGATCAACCGCTTCAAGATCTCCTCTGGCGTGTATCCCTGCACGAGCAGTGAAGTGATGTGCGGGAACTGGCGAATCTGATTTTCGATGTAGTCGATATCCTCGTCCGACACCCCTGGGAGCAGCTGGAGCAAAAAGCCGCCCGCAGCAGTCACCGCCTGATCCTTCCCGACCAGAACGCCAAGCCCGAGCGCAGACGGAGTCTGTTCGGACTGGGCAAAGTAGTACAGGAAATCGTCCCCGATCTCCCCGGTCGCCAGCGGCACGGAGCCGATATACGGCTCCTTCATCCCCAAGTCTTTGATCACATAGAGAAAACCATCGCCGACCGCTGCGCCGACATCCAGCTTTTCGACATCGCCGAACACGATGCCATCTTTCGGAGCCAGTTCGACCAGCGGGTTGTCCACATAGCCGCGCACATGGCCCTCGCTGTCTGCCGTCGCCACGATGCGCCCGAGCGGGCCGTCCCCGCGAATCTGCAGTGTGACCGTCTCCTTGCCTTTTAACATCACGCCCATCATCGCAGCCATCGTCGCCGTCCGACCGAGGGCGGCGCTTGCCAAAGCGAGTGCCTTGTTGCGATCGGAAAGCTCCCTGACGATCTCCGTCGTTATGCATGCAAACGCGCGAAGCTTGCCGTCGAGTGCGGTTGCGCGTACCAAATAATCGCTCATTCTGTCGTTCCTCCTCAATGCTGAAAACGGTGCTGAACACACCGAACTGCAGATGGTAAAACTTGCACATCTCCAAACACTACTCTATGTTAGCATGATCCTCCCCCAGTTGTAAGTATACGAAGCGGCAGCAAAAGAGTGAGACGGATGGCGATCGCGCTTCATACGATAGGTGAAAACGCTACAGTGGAAGGTGACCCCCTTGGAGCAACCTCTGCTCGGACTGATGACGACCGATCTTCCGCGGCCGACCGCCACACGACTTCCCCCCACGTGGGAGCTGCTGTCAGCAGTCGGGCGCGAGGCGGAGATCCCCATCCTGTTTTTTCACCCGCATCAGATGGCGCTTGGCGCGAACAGCGTGTCGGGCTTCCGGCAGCGAGCGAACGGCTCCTGGTGGTACGGCCGAACGAAGCTGCCGCACCTGATCGTCGACCAGGTGTTTGTGCACATCGCACGCCTCGATCCCCAGTACGCAGCGCTCAAGCGATCGCTGCGAGCGCGCGGCATCCCGGTGCTCAACCCGCGCCTGCCCGACAAGCGCGGCGTCTGGCGCGCCCTGTCCGACTCCCCTGCCCTCGCCGCTCATCTGCCGGCGACCGACTCCTTGCTGCGGGCGGAGGAGGCGATCGGCTGGCTGACGCGCTACCCGAGCGTCTTTTTGAAGCCGGTTCGCGGTTCGAAAGGGCAAGGCGTGCTGTGCATCTCCCGAGCTGAGGACGGTCTGTTCACCATCGCTGAGCAAAAGCGACGCACCGTCGACCGAGCTCAGCTGCTCCAGCTGATCGCCGCGCAGCTGAAGCGAACGCCGCACCTGATTCAGCAAGGCGTTTCGCTCGTCGAGGTCGGCGGTTGCAAAATCGACCTGCGCGTCGTGCTCTTTCGCGATGGAGAGCGGAGGTGGCGGCCGGTGACCACCGTGCCGCGAGCGGGGCAGGCGGGGCAAGCGGTGACCAACCTCGCGCGCGGCGGACGGATCGAACCGCTCTCTTGGCTGGAGGCGGAGATGAACAAACGGCGGCTGAACATGCCCACCCGCGAGCAGATCGAACAGGTCGCCATCCTCACTGCCGAAGCGCTGACACCGATCCGACCCACGCTGGCCTTTCTCGGCATCGACATCGGGCTGACCACCGACGGCGAGCTGTACCCGCTCGACATCAACCCGCGCCCTGGCCGCCAAGCGCTGTCGATGGCAGATCGCAAAGCGGCCTATCAGCATCTGCTCGCCTTCTGCACGACGATCGCCCCGCCGCGCAGAAAAGCTGTGCCGCCGCTCCGATCCGATCGGCAGAAATTCTGACCCTTTCAGCGCTTGGAAGAAAAAACCGTCTCGCCCTAGAGTCGAAACGGTTTTTTTGTTATGCTGAAGAAATAGAAACGTTTGTTCGATTACATGGAGGTGAAACGGATGGAGCGAACGATATTACATCTCGATATGGATGCGTTTTTTGCATCGGTCGAGCAGCGCGACCAGCCGGAGTTGCGCGGTCGCCCGGTGATCATCGGCGGACCTGCGTCCGGGCGTGGTGTCGTCTCGACCTGTTCCTATGAAGCGCGGGTGTTTGGCGTCCGCTCCGCCATGCCGACCGCAGAGGCGCAGCGCCGCTGTCCGGACGGCATCTTTCTCTTCCCGAACATGAGAAAATACAGCACCGTCTCCCGTCAGATGTTTGACATCCTCGCACGCTATACGCCGCTGATCGAGGGTCTTTCGGTCGACGAGGCGTTTCTCGACGTCACCGGCAGCGCCCGCCTGTTCGGGGATGGCCTGACGATCGCGAGGAGGCTGAAGCAGGACATTCGCGACGAGCTTGGCCTGAGCGCGTCGGTCGGCATCTCCTACAATAAATATCTCGCCAAGCTCGGCTCCGATCTGGAAAAGCCGGATGGGCTCGTCCTGCTGAACCGGGAGGATCTGCTCCATCGCGTTCACCCCCTGCCGATCACCCGCCTGTGGGGCGTCGGCAAGAAGAGCGCCGAACAGCTGCAGCGCCTCGGGCTGAAGACGATCGGCGATGTGGCCAACATGGATCTGAAGCGCATGCGCATCCACCTCGGCGATTTTGCCGATCACATCTATCGGCTGTCGAACGGCCTCGACGATCGACCGGTCGAGCCGGAGCATGAGGTCAAATCGGTCGGTCACGAGACGACCTTCGCCGCAGATGTGCAGGAGATCGCCTTCCTCGAAACCACGCTGCTCAGCCAAGCGGTCAAGGTGGCGCGCCGCCTGCGCCGCAAAGGTGTGAAAGGGCGGACGGTGACGCTGAAGCTGCGCTACGCCCCCTTTCGCACGATCACCAGAAGCCAGACCTTGCCTGCACCCACCCATTTGGAACAGACGATCTACGAGGTGGCGAAACGACTGCTCGCCAAGTGCGCGCTCACGAAAAAGGATGCGATCCGGCTGATCGGCGTCTCGGTCAGCGGGCTTTGTGCAGACGACCAACAGCATGCGGAGCAGCTCAGCCTGTTCGACGATCTCAGCTTTCGCGCCCCCGACCCAAAACAGGAGGAGCTTTCGAAGACGGTCGACCTGCTGAAAGACAAATTTGGCGAAAACATCGTCACGCGCGCACGATTGATCAAGCGCGAGGACATGTAATCCTGTATACTAATAGATATAAAATTCTGATAATAAAGGAGATATGCGATGACAACCCATACGTTAGCTACGATGTTTCAATTTATGTTGATTGCGGCACTTTTGCTCAACCTTTACACCTTCCTCGTGCGCACCAAGCGGAACGCGTTGCCGGAGTTGGACAAGTATCTCTACGGCATCAGCCTCGGCGGGCTTTTCCTTGCGCTGTTCCTGACCTATTTCGACCTCAGCTTCACTCGCTTCTTTGCTGTCGTCGGGACGCTGGCCGCCCTGCTCGTCATCATCCGCAACTCGCAGTCGATCACCGCGCTGAAAGACAGCCTGCCGCCGAGAGAGCGCACCAATCTGCTTCGCCTCTATCTGGGAGCGATCGGGATCGCCGGCATCCTCGGTGGATTTTTCGGCTATTCTACCTATGTGGCCTAGCGCACGAATCGGTTCGCTTTCCAGCATGACGCGCAGAAAACATCGCGTCATGCTTCTTTTTTTGATCGCTGCTGTCACAAAAGCCGCTCGGGCGGTTTCGTATAGATAGAAGCCCGCGATGAAAGGAGGCGCAGAATGGAGGGAATCGCACGCATGGCAGAACGACCGAGTTCCCATACCGCTCCGCCATTTCCAGAGCTGTTCAAAACCTACTACCCGCAGGTTGTCCGGCAGATCATGCGCATCACTCGCGATCAGTCGGCAGCAGAAGACCTCGCCCAAGAGGTGTTTCTGAAACTGTACGATCAAGACATTCGCCTCATTGAAAATATCGGTGGGTGGCTGATGCAAGCGGGCATTTACGCCGCCTACAACTATCTGCGCGGTGAGAAAAGGCGCAATGCCCGCGATGAAGAGCAGGCGCATCACAGCTCGCAAGTGGAACCATCACCTGAAGACCGCTGGCTCCATCAGGAGGAGATCGAAGCGGTTCGCGAGGCGATCTTCTCTCTGCCGGAGCGCGATCGCACCTTGCTGATGATGAAATACTCCGGCTACAACTACAAAGAATTGGCCGAAGCAACCTCGGTCGATACCGGCTCGGTCGGCACGTTGCTCGCCCGCGCCAGACGCAAATTTCGAGATCTCTATCAACGAAAAAGGGGGTCTGAGGCATGAACAACTGTCCACAAGAAGCACGCATCCAAGCATATGTCGACGGCGAACTCTCTCGCCAAGAGCGCAAGGAGCTCGCCCTTCACCTCGACCAGTGCGACCTCTGTCGCCAAGCCCTCCTTGAGCTGAAGCGCCTGACCGCCTGGGCGGATGAGGCGCTCGCCGAAAGCTTCGCCCCGCTTCCTGAAGAGGCGAAGATCGACGTCGAGCAAGCTTGGTCGCGCTTTGAAGCGAAACTGCGCGAGCGCACAGCTGGTGCAAGCGCAGCGATCGAGCCGACCCGGCCGATCGAAACGATTGCAACCCCACCCCAAACGAAACGGAGCTGGTTTAGCATGGCAAAAACATATCAAAAATGGATCGCAGGCACGGCGGCGGCCGCACTGGTCGTCTCGGTGATGACCATCCCGCAAGTTCAAGCGGCAGCAGACGGACTGCTCTCCATCTTCCGCGTCAACAAAGTGGAGATGGTCAAAGTCACCCAAGAGGATCTGCAGAGCATCGGACAGCTCTTCTCCGGTCACGAGATCGGCGAAAAGACGATCAGCGGGCTCGGGAAATTCTGGGTCGATGAAACTCGCGAACAGCAAAATTTCGAATCGCTGGACGGGATGAAAGCGGCAGGTGTTTCCCCGATCACTCTCCCTGCTGGCTATGAGTTCCAATATGGTGGCATTCAGCCTGAGTATACGATCAACATGCAGTTGGACACCGACAAGGCGAACAAGATGCTGGCCCAGCTGAACGCAGGCGTAAAATTTGACGAGAAGCTGAACGACAAGCATTTTGCGCTGACCTTCCCGAAGACGACCAGCTATCAGTTCGGGCAAAACAATGGCGAATGGATCAACTACAAAGTGTTCAGCTCGCCGAAGCTCAACGTGCCGGCCGATGTGGATGTGGAAGAGCTGCGCCGGACGATTCTCGCCTCGCCGCTCCTGCCGCAAGGAGTCAGCGCACAGCTCTCTTCGATCAAAGATTGGAAGACCACGCTGCCGATTCCATTCTTCGAAGGCAAGAAGAAAGCGGAAGATGTTAAAGTAAAGGGCAACAGCGGTCTGTTCCTGCCCGAGCAGTATGGCAACAGCGCCTCATTGATGTGGGAAGCGGACGGAGAGATTCACAACATCTCCCTCTATTTCCAAGCTGAAATGTCAGATCAAGAGCTGAAAGCTAAACTGCTGAGCATCGCCAACAGCCTCTAGAAGCGAACGTCAGATGGGAGCAAGAGCAGCCGCCAATCGGTTTGCTCTTGTTCTGTTCTGCACGGAAAGGAGTTACTCATGAGCGACCTCGTGATTCAGACATGGAATCTCACCAAACAGTATGACGGAAGAGCGGGCTGTAAAAATATCACCCTCGAAGTGCCGCGCGGCGTCGTCTTCGGGTTTATCGGGCCAAATGGCGCAGGCAAGAGCACGTTTGTCCGCACGATGCTCGGGCTGATTCACCCGACGAGCGGACGTGCCGAGATGATGGGCCGACCGATCGGCGATATCGACACCAAGCGCAAGATCGGCTATCTGCCCGAGCTGTTTCGCTATCAGGACTGGCTGACCGGCCGCCAGCTGTTGGAGACGCACGCAGAGTTGGCAGGAGTCCCGCGCCATCTGCGCAAGAAGCGCGTTGACGATCTGATCGAGCGCGTCGGCATGGCCGGGAGAGCGGACGGGAAGATTCGGAAGTTCTCCAAAGGGATGCAGCAGCGGATCGGTCTGGCCTGCGCGCTGATCAGCGACCCCGATCTGATCTTCCTCGACGAGCCGACTTCTGCGCTCGACCCGATCGGGCGTCGGGAGGTCCGCGATCTGATGTCCGAATTGAAACGGGAAGGCAAGACGGTCTTCTTGAACTCGCACCTGCTCTCCGAGGTGGAGACGATCTGCGACCATGTGGCGATCATTCACAAAAGCGAACTGGTCGTCCAAGGGGAATGGCGCAAGCTGACAGAGGCGCAGACCAGAGTGCAGATACGGGCTGCCGGCCTGACCAAGGGCATTCTGAACAGCCTCGACGGGCTGATCCGCGCTTGGGAGCCGGTCGATTCCTCGGCGGAGGACAACACGCAGCGATTCCTGCTCCAACTGTCGGGGGACGACCAGATTCCTGAGCTTGTCAATCTGTTCAGCCAGCGGGGTGTGATGCTGTACGAGCTGGTGCCGATCCAACCGCATCTGGAAGATGTCTTCCTGCACTGGGTGAACCGAAAGGAGCAAGAGCATGTTCTCAATCGCCAAACTGTCATTTAAAGAAACGCTCTATAAGCGCATCTTTCTGATCGCCCTGCTGATGACGATCGCCTTTTTGATCTTTTTTGGCGTCGCCAACCACTACGCCTCCAAAGAGCTGGAAGAACAGTTAAGCTTTCTCGGCGGTGACATCGGCCAGCTGTTGATGGAAAAGTCGATGTTTGCCACCCAAATTCTTTCGATCGGACTCTTTTTTGCCAACTTTATCACGATCTTGCTGACGACGCTCTCCACGGTCGGCAGCGTGTCTGGCGAGATCGAAAGCCACCAGATCGACACGATTCTCGCGCGGCCGATCAAGCGTCGCGATCTGATCCTCGGTAAATTTATCGGGCTGGGCAGCTTGCTGGTGCTCTACTCGCTGTTTATCTTCGGCGGCGTCATTTTGATGAACAAGCTGTTCGGCGGTGCGCTGACCATCACGCTCAGCTTCGAGCAGTTTGCCAAAGCGGGCTCCCTGTTTCTAACCCTCCCCCTGATCACGGCGGCGCTCGGTCTCTGGCTCTCCACTCGCCTGACGACGATCAACGGCGGCATCATCATGATCGTCCTGTTCGGCATCAGCTTTATCGGTGGCTTTATGGAGCAGTTTGGTGCGCTGATGAAAAATGTGGCGCTGCAAAACATCGGCATCCTCTCCTCGCTCGTCTATCCGATCGACGCGCTGTTCAGGCGCATGACCGTCATGCTCTTCGACGTGGCGGACAGCCCGCTCTCCTTTGCTGCGAAGGGCTTGTTTGGCACGGTGGCCATGCCGAGCAATGCGATGCTCATCTATTCGTTCCTGTATGGAGCGCTCCTGCTCTTCTTAGCCGTTCGGAAGTTTAGCAAGCGGGACGTCTAGTTTTACAATAAGGATGCTCCTCGGCAGGTATTGGAGCTCGAAGCCTATAAAAAACAGCACTCGGCAAGAGTGCTGTTTTTCTTCTCTGGACAACAAGGATCGCTCGCGCCCCCTGAACGGAGCCGCACATGCCGTTCACCAGCACCACATCAACAAGCCTCCGATCTTGTGCACCCGTTGCATCGATCTGCTCCCGAAGGCGTCCCCAGATCTCACCCGTCCATCCAACTTCGATCTGGTGGGCCATAATGCTCGCTCCAATCGCATCGCACTTGTCGCGATCTCCACTTCCCGCTTTGCACCCTCCATCCCCTCAGTTCCAGCCTCATCAAACGCTGAAGTGATCACGCTGTTCTCCCTCCGTTTCGCTTCATCGGCCGACCGACTGGCGCGGCTCAATGATTGCTCACGTCGCCCTGGTAACCGGAGGGGTACCGCAGATGCCAGTTCCAAGCGCTGGAGATGATCGTCGACAGATCGCTGTGCTTCGCCTGCCAGCCGATCGCTTCCCTGATCTTTTCCGCCTGCGCCACCAACTCAACAGGTTCGCCCTGTCTGCGCTCCTTCTCCTGCACCGGAAAGCACACTCCCGTCTCCTGCGTCACCGTCTCGATTACCTGACGATCTGATACCCCCCTGCCCGTCCCCACGTTATATGCGCCGCTCGCAAGGCCCGTTTTCAACGCATCGACAGCCAGCACATGCGCTTCTGCCAGATCTTGCACGTGGACATAGTCGCGAACACTCGTCCCGTCCTGCGTGTTGTGATCCGTGCCGAAGATCGAGACCATCTCGCGCAGCCCGAGCGCCGTCTGCAGCACGAGCGGGATCAGGTGCGTCTCGGTGTCGTGATGCTCGCCGAGCGTCCCATCCAGCGCAGCACCTGCCGCATTAAAATACCGCAAAGCGATCCAGCGCAACCCGTATGCCTTCTCCAACCATTCGAACGATTGCTCGATCATCAGCTTGGACAGTCCATACGGATTGAGCGGTTTTTTCTCCGCCTCTTCCGCGATCGGCACCGCCTCAGGACTTCCATACACGGCTGCCGTCGAGGAGAACACGATCGTGTTGACCCCTTGCGCGATCAGATTCGAGACGAACTGCATCGTCTTCGCCGTATTTTCCAGGAAATAAAGATCTGGTTTCGCGATCGATTCGCTGACCTGACCGCGTCCGGCAAAATGGATGACCGCTTCGACGCGGTGCGTGTGGATGATCTCCTCGATCACATCCTGATCAGCGATGTCCGCCTGATAAAACGGCACGTCTGGCGGAACGGCCGCTCGATGTCCTGTCACCAAATTGTCCACAACGACCGCCTGCAGACCTCTTCTCCGCAGCGCCTGCACCGTGTGACTCCCGATGTATCCAGCACCGCCCGTCACCAAAATGCTCCCTTTTGCTCCAGCTTTCATACGTTTCCCCCCTAGATCGCCATCGTTTTTCATCGTTCAACTGGTCGTTCCGCTCTGCTCGATCGCTCTTCGTCTTCATCATAGCGTCTGAACTTTAGAAACCCGTTAAAAAATGACCCGCTCCTGCGCTCTGCGAAAAGTTTCCCATCAAAAAAGCGGAACAGTGCCGATCATGGCGCTGTTCCGCAGTGCAAGGAACGATTCCGATCTGGATGCTGACATGTTGAGGTTCCATTCGATCCGCCCAGCGATCCTAAGCTTCCTTGCTTGCCAAACTTGATCGAGGTGAAACGAACGGCGCGCCTTGAAGCACGAAAAAGGCTAGCCCCTGCACAGAGGCTAGCCTTTTTGGGTCGCGATACATCCGCTTTTCGCAGATCACGATGCGAACGATCGCTGTTGCTGTTGACTTCCCTCGTCGAAGGGCGAAAGGGCGCACTCAGCGAAGAGGCTTACGCCTCTGTCGCCGACAGATGAGACTTGGACAGGCGCTTCTCGTTGATCTCCGCGAGAATGTCCGCGATGAACTCCTCTGCCGACTTGGTGCCGAGGTCGCCCGCTTCGCGGCTGCGAACTGCGACAGAGCCGGTCTCCGCTTCGCGATCGCCGATGATCAGCATGTACGGAACCTTTTGCAGCTGACCGTTGCGGATCTTGTAACCGATCTTCTCATGGTCAGCATCGACAGTCGCGCGAATCTCGTGGTCGAGCAATTTCTCCTTGAGCTGTTCCGCATACTCGATGTGGCGGTCTGCGATCGGCAGAATCCGCACTTGCTCTGGAGCGAGCCAAGTCGGGAACGCGCCGGCAAAGTGCTCGATCAGGATGCCGATAAAGCGCTCGATCGAGCCGAAGATCGCCCGGTGGATGATGATCGGCGTCTTCTGCCCGCCATCGCGATCCACATAGTTGAGGTTGAAGCGGATCGGCAGTTGGAAGTCGAGCTGCAAAGTCGCGCACTGCCAGGTGCGTCCGAGCGAGTCGGTGACATCAAAGTCGAGCTTCGGTCCGTAGAACGCGCCATCGCCCGGGTTGAGCACCCAGTTGGCCCCGATGTCGTTCAGCGTTTTTTCCAGCGTCGCCTCCGCCTTGTTCCACAGCTCAAGCTCTCCCATATACTCTTCCGGACGGGTCGAAAGCTTGACTTTGTAGGTCAGGCCGAGCGTGCTGTACGTTTGGTCGAGCAGTCGGAGCACGCCCATGATCTCCTTTTCGATCTGCTCTTCGGTGCAGAAGAGGTGCGCATCATCTTGGCAGAGGCCGCGCACGCGCATCAGACCGTGTACCGCACCTGACATCTCCCAGCGATGCAGACGCTCGTACTCGGAGTAGCGAACGGGCAGGTCGCGATAGGAATGGACGCCTTCGGAGAACACCAGACAGTGCGCCGGGCAGTTCATCGGCTTCAATCCATACTCGGTGCCGTCCTGGTTCATGAAGTACATGTTGTCCTTGTAGAAGTCGTAGTGGCCCGACTGATGGAACAGGTCGACCTTGAGCACCTGCGGGGTGTTGATCTCCTGATAGCCGAGGCGAAGCTGCGTCTTGTACGACCAGTCGCGCAGCGTGTTCCACAGGACGCGGCCTTTGGGCAGCCAGAACGGAATCGCCGGCGATTCATCGCGCAGCGAGAACAGGCCGAGCTCCTTGCCGAGGCGGCGATGGTCGCGCTTCTTCGCTTCCTCGATGCGGAAGTTATATTGTTCGAGCTCCTTTTGCGACGGATATGACACGCCGTACAGTCGCTGGAGCTGTTTGTTGTTTTGGTCGCCGCGCCAGTAAGCGCCTGCGATGTTGGTGATCTTCAGCGCTTTCACCTTGCCGGTCGACGGCAGGTGCGGTCCATAGCAGAGATCGGTAAACTCCCCTTGCGTATAGGCGGAGATCACTTCGTCTTCCGGCAAGTCTTTGATGATCTCGACCTTGTAGTGTTCGCCGATCCCTTCGAAATAGGCGATCGCGTCCTCGCGGGACAGCTCCTTGCGAACGATCGGGAAGTCAGCCTCGATGATCTTCTTCATCTCCGCTTCTACCTTCTCCACATCTTCAGGCGTCAAGGTGCGAGGGGTGTCGATGTCATAGAAATATCCTTCGTCGATCGTCGGTCCCACGGTCAGCTGCGCATCCGGGAACAGGCGTTTCACCGCTTGTGCCATAATGTGAGTCGAGGTGTGCCAAAACACCTCATGACCTTCAGTCGAATCCCAGGTCACGATCGCGATCTCCGCATCTTGCTTGATCGGATGCGAAAGATCCACGAGGCGACCGTCAACTTTTGCGGCGAGCGCTGCCTTGGCAAGCCCTTTGCCGATACTTGCAGCCACCTCTGCCGGCGTCACCTGTCCGCCCTCGTAAGAACGCACGCTTCCATCCGGCAAAGTTATGTTAATGGACACTGCTAACCCCTCCTAATCTACAATCTGGCAACCTCTGTACATCCTTATTATTATAGGGATCGCCATGTCCCACTGTCAAGAAACGACAGCCCTTTGAGCAGATTCCTAACAAAATTAACGAAATACTCCGATGTTGTTAACCTTTATTTCCTGACATCTAGTATAATAGGGTCGAACTATCACTCTTTTACTAGAGTAGGAGGAAGAAAAAAGATATGAAAAAGAATGGCGTAAAGTTTGGGGCATTGGCAGTCGTCGCTTCGCTGATGACCGCACTGTACAGCCCACAGGCGCTGGCGACCGGCGTGACCACCACATCGGCGCAAGCTCCGACCACCCAAAAAACCGATCTTGAACTCGCTCAGATGAAGGGTGCGATCGTCGGCTATCCGGGCACCACCGATTTGAAAGCAGACAAATATGTAACGCGCGCCGAGCTGGTCGCGATGATCAACAAAGCGCTCAAGCTCGAAGATGTGACCGCGAAAAAATCATCGTTCCACGACCTGGCGACCTGGCAGCGCCAAATCGTTGAAAACGCGGTGGCAGCAGGTCTGGTCTCCGGCGTCGGCAACGGGAACTTCGAGCCGAACCGCGAAGTGACCCGCCAAGAGCTCGCCGTCATCATCGGCGCCTCGATGAACAAAGGTCAAGTTCCGAACGTGAACCAAAAGGTGCTCAACTATTTTAACGATAAAGATCAGGTGGCCGAGTGGGCTCGCCCGTTCGTCGCCTACACGGCGATCGCCGGCGTATTTGAGCCGAACGCAGACGGCAACTTCGACCCGAACGCGAAGATGACCCGCGGCGAAGCGGCGAAAGCGCTGAAGTACGTCCTGTTCGACGTGCTGGATATCCTCTCTACCAATGACATTCATGGCAATATTGAAGTTCAATTTGACAAGAACAAAAATCAAGATCAAGGCGGCATGGAAACGATCGGCGGCATCGTCAACGACTTCCGCTCGGTCAACCCGGATGGCACCGTCGTCGTCGATGGTGGCGACGCATGGCAAGGCACGCTGATCTCCAACCTGTTCAACGGGGAGTCGGTCATCGAATCGATGGAAGAGATCAAGTATGACGCGATGGCGATCGGCAACCACGAGTTCGACTTCGGACGCGACGTGCTGATCGACAACATCAATAAATCGAAAGTGCCGATCATCTCCGCCAACGTCATCGAAGACTCGACCGGCAAGCTGGTCGACTGGACGCAGCCTTATGTGATCTTGGACAAGGGCGGCGTGAAAATCGGCGTCATCGGCTTCTCCACGCCGCAGACGAAGACGACCACCAAGTCGACCAACATCGAAGGACTGTCCTTCCCAGATCCGGCTCCGATCGCCAAAGAGCTGTCTGCAGAGCTGAAGGCGAAAGGGTGCGACGTGGTCATCGTCACCTCCCACCTGCCGGGCGAGCAAGACAAGAAGACCAAAGAGATCATGGGCGAGCTGGTCGACCTGGCCAACGGCACGGGCAACGGCATGATCGACGCTATCATCGGCGGGCACTCCCACCAGCGCGTAGCAGGGATCGTCAACGGCATCCCGGTCGTCGAAGCATCGCAGTGGACATGGGCGCTCGGTCACGTCCAGCTGTTCGTCGACAAGGACAACAAAGATATCGTCTCCTCAAACGCTGGTCTGCTCGAAACGTACACCAACTTGACCACCGCTGATCAGAACGTCAAAAACATCATCAAGGGCTACAAGGACAAAGTGTCGGCGAAAGAGTCGGAAGTGCAAGGCGTTGCAGCGACCGAACTGTCGCGCAAACCGCCTCGCATGTCGCAAAACGGCGGCAAGGACCGCGACGGCGTCACTCCGCTCGGCATGCTGATCACCGATGCGATGCGTCAGGCGGAAGGCTCCGATATCGCCTTCACCAACGCAGGCGGCATCCGCGCAGATGTGAACGCAGGCGAGATCACCTACGGTGAGATGTTTGCCGTCCTTCCGTTCGGCAACACGAACAACACCGGCACGATGACCGCAGAGCAGATCAAGCGCGCGATCGACGTTGTCGACAAATACTCCGGTTTGGTCGCCATGCAATGGTCTGGCGTGAACGTCGAGTGGGACGGCACGCGAAAAGCGGGCGACATGGTGACCAAAGTGACGCTGACCGACGGTACGCCGATCTATGTGGACGGCAAGTACAACGAAAGCCGCACTTTCAAGGTGACCACCAACGACTTCATGGCGACCGGCGCTGGCGACGGCTACACCGTGTTCGGCGAAGTGAAAGATTGGAAGATCGGCGATGTGATGCTCGACTCTTGGGTGAAGATGGTCAAAGACCTGACCGCTCAAGGCAAGCAAGTGACCGTCAAAGATGACGGCCGCGACATCCGCCTCGACCTGAAATAAAAAGAACGTAAAAAGCCGAGAGCTCATGCTCTCGGCTTTTTTGCGGTCGCATACACCAGATAGCGATACTCTGTCTGGCGAAGCGCGTCGAGCGGGTAGCAGGTCATCAGCACCAGCCCCTCCCCTCCCATCTTGACCACACCGTCAGCAGCATGCGCAACGCTCGCACCGGTCACCTGATAGGTGAACACCCCGGCAGAAGTTGTGATCTGGATCTCGTCTCCTCGCTTCAACCGATCGATGTGGCGAAAGTAGGTCGCATTGTGGGCGGCCAGCAGCGCGGTGCTCTCCGTTCCCAGAGCGGCGCTGCCCTGAAAATGACCGACCGCGACGGCGATCTGCTCCTCGTCGGTGCCGGAGAGGATCGGTGCTTCCAGCTGCAGCGATGGGATGGTGAGCCAGCCGAGCGGTGGGGAGATCGCCGCAGGAGGCCCTTGCTCATCATCAGCGTCGCTCCGTGCAGGCGCTGCGTTCGATCCGCCCGCGGTCGTCCCCTCAGCTCGATCGACAGCGCTCGCCTTCGCCCTTGCCAGCAGCTCTTGACCCACCGCGTCGGAGCGATAGAAAAAATAGGGGATCTGCGCCAGCCAGATCAGCCCCGCCAGCATGCAGATCGCACCTAGCAGCATCAGAAGTCGACCGTTTTTCATCTACTTCTTCCTCTTCTTTCTCGCCCAGACGATCATCAGCCCGCCGCTCACCAACAACAAGGCACCCTGCATCGCCATCCTGACCACCGGCACTCCCGTCTGCGGGCTGGTGCCGCCTTCGATCAGGCCGGGAGCGGTAGGCTTTTGTGGCGGGTCATTTTTGGGGTCGGGCTTAGGATCAGGATTGGAGCCGGGGTCAGGCTTGGGAGTGGGATTGCCATCTGCCGGCGGGCAGGGAATGTCTGAACAAGGTCTGGGCGGCGGACAGGTGTTGGTCTCTTCGCAAGGCGGCTTCGGACAAGTATCTGTCACTTCACAGGGCAACGGTGGGCAGGTGTCGGTCACCTCACAAGGTGGTTTCGGGCAGGTGTTCGTCTCCTCGCAAGGCTTCGGCACATCGGGTACCTGGCTGGTGATCACCACAAGCTCCACCCGCCCCTGTTTGCCTTGGTATTCATTCGTAGCTGCGAGCGGCAACCGATACTCGTAGGTGATCACCGCGCGATGATCAGGGCCTAACAGAAAGCTTGGCGACACCTGATCGGATGAGAAAGGCGGGACTTGTATCGCGGTTCCGATCGGTAGGTGAAGACTGTTATACAACATGATCGAATAGGAGATCTCCAGTGGATGTCCATCGGGCGAAAACATCTGAAACAGATCGCCTTCCAGATGATGCTTCACCTGCACCCGCACCTGATCGGCACCTGTGTTTTGCACAGTAAACGCGCCGCTCGCCCCGTCTCCCGGCGCCAGGTTGCCGATCTGCTGCGAACCTGCGAACAGTTCGGCAGGCGAGGCATCGACAGAAAGCGTGCCCAGCTGATTGACAGCGCTTGCGGGCGCAGGCGGGCTCGCCTGTGCCAGACGGTCGCCAGCCGCAAGCATCATCGCCAACAGCAAGGTCATGATGAGCAGAGAAAACTTTTTGACCCGCTTGCTCCTCACCTTTTCCTTCACCCCTCTTTGCTGACCTCTCCCGCGGCACAGCTTGAGACTGCGACAACGCGCTGCCGCAGTCTCAAGCCTCTATCCGATCAGGGGTAGGAAGCCAGATCGCCGCTTAGTTGTGAGCAGACTGCTCCCACTTCGAGCCGAAGGTGAAGAAGACCGATTTGCCTTGGAACGAGTTGGGGTCGATACCCGCAGGCGGAATCCGGTTCATCTCGACCGTGTAGGCGAGAAGCGTCGCTTCGCCCGGCTGCAGCTCAATGCCGAACGAAGATGCTTGAAGCGGCGTGTTCACAAAATTGATCAGCGGTTGGTCGTACATCTTCACGACATTAAACAGGCGGTTGTTGACGCTCGATCCGCGCTCGTTGAGCTGTTCGAGCAGGTACGCGTTGACCGCGTTGAGCAGTTGCGCCACCTGTGTTTGATCCTGGAGGTCTGCGCTCGGGTTCGCATCATACCAGATCCGATAGCCCTCGTTGATGATGTCCATCACAAGGTCCATGTCGCTGCCATCCATGCGCGTAAAGGGAATGAGTCCACGGGTAGGGTCGTACTCTTTGACCTCCCAAATTTTCACTCGCGCTTGTCGAGCGAACAGGATCGAATCGTTATACGCTTGCAGGTTGGCTCCGACCGAGCTGGTCGATACTGGCTGAGCGGAAGAGTTGGTCGGGATGATCGTCAAAGTTTTCAGCTTGGCGGCGAGCGATCCGGTGTTCGATAAGAACAGGCCGCGCGTATGCTTATCGCCTGGCGCCCATTCTCCGGTCGGCATCGCGCCCACCTGACCGATGACCGACTGGGTGTAGAACATCGGACCGACGTTTGGCACATCGTCTCGCTTCGCCGTGATGATCAGCGTCCCCGATTCCACCGTGTTGTGATTGACGACCGAGCTTGAGAACAGCGCGTACGTCGCACCACCGACCACCAGCGTCGTGGCCACAACTCCGGTCAGGGCAAAGATCGCAAGTTTTTTCTTTTTCATCGAACTTGGCTCCTCTCACCATGCGTCCAGATGGGAAACGAGCGGGCGAGATCACACCACCCGTTTCAGCTCATCCTCGAAAGTCGTTTCCTATTGCCAAGCGATCGGGCCGGTGTTGCCCGCGTTTGTGTTGTTGCGAGCTTGCACCGCTTGCACGACCACATTGAACGAGCCGCTTTTGCTCTGGTAGGAGTTGTCTGCCGCAAGCGGGAAGTTGTATGTGACATCAAACGTGGTCGTTCCGCCTGCAGGCACCTTCACCACATCAGCATCCCAGCCGAGCTGCAGAGGTGTTGCTCCGGCGAACAGTTGGCCCGCCTTGGAGGAGTTCGAAGCTGCTTGGTTGATGCGCACCCATGCGTCGAGCGATCCCGCATTGCGCACCGTCATCGTCACCGTACCATTGTCGCCGGGGGCGAGGTTGTTAAAATGGATCGACTGCGAAGCGATCGGGCCGCCCGAAAGATCTTCCAGCGTCAGCGTGCCCGCTGCAAAGTTGTTGCCGCTGTTCACCGCCTCCGATGTGAACAGTGCGTAGGAGCCTGCGCCGATCAGCATAGCGCCCAGCGCGGTTGATACCATTGCCATCGCGATCTTCTTTTTCACTTGAGACGTCCTCCTTTACTTGATGAAGCCATATAGGTTCTGGCTGCTCGACCAGACGTCGAGATGGACATCCGCTGCCGATCAAGCCCCATAGCTGTCATTCCAACCTCGCCTTTCCTTCCACCTCAGCTTCATCCTCAGCTTCATCCTCAGCTTCATCCTCAGCTTCATCCTCAGCTTCATCCTCAGCTTCATCCTCAGCTTCATCCTCAGCTTCATCCTCAGCTTCATCCTCAGCTTCATCCTCAGCTCTGTCCTCAGCTCCATCCTCAGCTCCGTCCTCAGCTCCGTCCTCAGCTCCGTCCTCTGCTTCATCCTCTGCTTCAGCATCCACAGCCGCAGTCGCTTCCGTCTGCGTGGCTGCCATCTGCTCGGCGGTCACCGTATCGACGCTCTCCGCCTGCGGCTCGCTCTCCTTGTTCATGATCTCGCGGATCAGCGCGTAGATCGGGCCTGCGATCAGCAGGACACCGGGGATCAAGAGCAGGATCGCCAAGCCTTGCGTCGTCTTCAACCAGTCGAAAAAGTAGCCGATCTTCGGGATGTGAAAGTCTGCATACTTGCCGATGACTTGCGCCTGCCGCACCGGCTCCGGATCGGCCGCCTCGTTCGCATCCCCCTGCGTCACATAGACCGGGTAGCCGTCTCCCATCTTCACTTCGAGCACGCGGTGGGTGATGATGATCGAGGAGCTTTCTGCCGAGCGAAAGGAGATCACATCGCCAACTTCATATTTGGTGGCAAGATCGCCCGGCTTGACTGCGATCAGATCGCCCGTATCGAACACCGGGCCCATCGATCCGGACAGCACGACCATCAGGGTGTGACCGAACACCTTCGGCTCTCCCCCAGATAGCTTGGAAGCGAGCACGAAGTACAGATTGAAACAGAGCAGCGCGATCAGCAGACCGGAGATGATTTTGCCGATCAGGTTCCTCGCCTTTTTCATTTCAGTCCTCCCTGCATGTGTTTATCCCAGAGCTGGAGGCGTGTGGGTGTCGATCTCGTCAGGGGCGGGAAGCGCCGACATCGAGCCTGCACCTTCGATCTGCGCAGCGGATGACACTGGGGAGCCCCCTGACTTTCCTCCTTTGGACAGATCAGGCCGGTTGCAAGCGCAGTCGGTGCGGTTGGCAGCTCACCGCTTGCTTTCGGTTGCTGCGTCGGCCGGTTGCTGCGCCGGCGCCTCTGCAGGCGGTTGCTCGCTCCGATCCTGTTTTTTGTCATCGCCATGCGGTTTGCAGTGACCCTTCCCCTCCCCCGGCGGGTGGGGCTTGTGCTTCTCACCGTTCTGGTGCGTATCTTCCACACAGAGGTTGCCCGCCGTAACCGAGGACGCGTTGGCGACCTCTGCTGTGAAGAGCGAGTTGGTCATGCGGGAGCTTTCCACCCCCAGCAGGACGGTCGTCGAAAACGCGGTCAGCATGGCGACGCTCATCATCCCCCACTGCCTTCGCCGCTGCTGACGGGTGCGCTTTCCCCGCTCCAAACGCGTTTCTTGCACGCTCTGCTCGATCGATTCGAACGGCTCGATGACGTTCACCCCCTTCAACTCTCAGCCTCGCTGTCATTTTCCTCCACTACCATATGACCGATATAACGAACACAGAACTGAAATTACCGCTTCATGTCCTCTTTAGCGAACAGCCATGTCGACTCGCTCTCCGCTCCTATTCGCTCGCCTCCATCGAGGCTCGTGTTTGATTTATTTGTTTTAATGATGTAACCGAATCGTCGGGACTATATTTATAGCGGGTGACATAGGATGACTAAAGATCATCGACCTATACCATCCAGGAAGTTGTTTGCTACAATGGAAAGAAAGAGGAGGAGGGGGAGAGCATGCTCGGAGCAAAAATTCGCCAACTTCGAAAAGAGAGAGGAATCAGCTTGGGCGAGTTGGCTGCGCGCGCCGATTGTGCGAAGAGCTATTTGAGCGACATCGAGCGCGGCGTCCGCGACAATCCGTCGATCCAATTTCTTGAGAAGATCGCCTCTGTGCTTGAGGTGCCGACCGACTTCTTTTTTGATCGGAGCTATACCACCGCCCAGATGTTGGCGAGCGAATTGGCACCTGAGCTGGTGGCATTGGTCAAGCAGCTCGATCTCGGCTGGTTGCAGCTGACGCAGCAAGCGGCGGCGAGCGGTCTGACCAAAGAACAGTTTCAAGAGTTTATCGAATATGCGCGCTGGAAGGCGTCGCAGTCTGCCGATACATGAACATCCGCCGCTTCTCCTTGTCAGGATCACTGGCAGCGAGAGTCGGTTTTTTTGTTCCGCGCTGGTCGATTTGCTGTACAGATTTTGTCTATTTTTCGTTCAGTTTTGGTCTAACCCCGCAATCGTTTCCATACTCTTGGTAACGGAGTACCGCCAAGCGTAAAAGGTAAACCATGTGAAAGCATGGGGCGCAAAGCTTCGGGCCTAAGGCGAGGTGGATGTGGGGTCGACCTCGCGATGGCAGCCGGGCTGCCGAATGAGCGGGTGCATGGCAGAGGACAAACACGTTTCTACAGGGGTAGGGGGAACGAAATGCCAATGCAGATGCCCTCATTTCTCGTTCGCTTCACCATGAACAAGCAGCTTGTCGAAGTGAGCGGCGACCAAAAGGCGCTCAGCCCGCAGCGAGCGATGTCGAACAGCTTGCGGCCACAGAGCCTGCCTGTTCTGCTCACGGCGCGGCAGCAAAGAAAAGAGCCGATCTCCTGAGCGGGAGATCGGCTCTTTTTCGTTTCTGTACGAACTAGCGGTTGTTGTGCTTCACCAGCGCCGCTTTCACAAAATCGCGGAACAGCGGTTGCGGACGGTTCGGTCGCGACGTGAACTCCGGGTGGAACTGCGATGCGACAAACCACGGGTGATCTGCCAACTCGATGATCTCGACCAGACGGCCGTCCGGCGAGGTTCCGGAGAACAGGAAGCCCTGGTTCTTCATCTCTTCACGGTACTCGTTGTTAAACTCATAGCGGTGGCGATGGCGCTCATAGATCAGAGCGTCGCCATACGCATCGTACGCTTTCGTGCCCGTCTCCACCTTGCAGGGATAGAGGCCGAGGCGAAGCGTGCCGCCCAGGTCTTCGATCTCCTTCTGCTCGGGGAGCAAGTCGATGATCGGATGGGTGGTCAGCTCGTTGATCTCGCTCGAATTCGCATCCGCATGGCCGAGCACATTGCGCGCATACTCGATGCAAGCAACCTGCATGCCCAGACAGATGCCGAGGAACGGAATCTTCTTCTCGCGCGCATACTGGGTCGCGATGATCTTGCCTTCCACGCCGCGATCCCCGAAGCCGCCCGGCACGAGGATGCCATCCGCATCGCGCAGCAGCTCCTCGACGTTCTCCTCAGTCACCTCTTCGGCTGGCACCCAGTCGATCTCAATGTTCGAGTCTGCCGCATAGCCGGCATGGTACAGCGCTTCTGCCACCGAGATGTACGCGTCGCGAAGCGACACATATTTGCCGACGAGCGCGATCTTGGTCGTGTGCTGCAAGTTTTTCACCTTGCTGACCAGCTCGATCCACTCGGTCATGTCCGCTTTGGGCACATCGAACCCGAAGTGGCGAACGACCAGTTCGTCCAAGCCTTCCTCCTGGAACATCAACGGCAGATCATAGAGCGTGTCCGCATCCTGCGCCTCGATGACCGCATCCTGATCGGTATCGCAGAACAGCGCGATCTTGCGCTTCACGTCGAGCGACAGCGGCATCGAAGTCCGGCAGACGATGATGTTCGGGGAAATCCCGATCGAGCGCAGTTCCTTGACCGAGTGCTGGGTCGGCTTGGTCTTGATCTCGCCCGCTTTGCCGAGGTACGGAATCAGCGTGACATGGATGTACATCACATTTTCCCGACCGACATCCGACTTGATCTGGCGAATCGCTTCGAGGAACGGCAGGGACTCGATATCGCCTACCGTACCGCCGATCTCGGTGATCACCACATCGGCAGACGTATCTTTCGCCGCGCGGAAGACGCGCTCTTTGATCTCGTTGGTGATGTGCGGGATCACCTGAACGGTGCCGCCAAGGTAGTCACCACGGCGCTCCTTGGAGATGACCGACCAATACACCTTCCCGGTCGTGATGTTGTTGTTCTTCGACAGGTTGATATCGATAAAGCGTTCGTAGTGACCGAGGTCGAGGTCTGTTTCCGCACCGTCGTCTGTGACGAACACCTCACCGTGCTGATACGGGCTCATCGTGCCCGGATCGACGTTGATATACGGGTCAAACTTTTGAATCGTTACTTTCAGACCGCGATTTTTCAACAAGCGACCGAGCGATGCAGCGGTAATCCCTTTGCCTAACGAAGAAACAACACCGCCTGTGACGAAAATATACTTTGCCATGCCTTGCTGTGCCCCCTATGTACTGCGTGATTGAAGTAGTTTTTGCAATCCGTACACAAAAAAAAACGAACCTGTTCGCTTTTTTCCAAAATACCTTTAGTATCTTAGCGTTCCCTCGCAACGTTGTCAATAGAGGACCAGCAAAAAGAGCCGCGCCCTATTTTCAGGTTCGCGGCTTTGTTCGTTATATCGTATCACTTAAAACTCTTCTTCATCCTCATAGGAATCGAGTTCTTCCTCATCCGAGTCAGCCTCGTCCTCTTCTTCGTCATCAAAATCCTCTTCGGCGAGCTCTTCATCTTCTTCAGCATCTGGGGTGAGCTCTTCCTGATCGGCGTCATCTTCCGAATAGTCGCCAAAGGAATCGTCCTCTTCAGCTTCTTCCTCGAACGAATCTTCGTCCTCATCGTAGAAGTCGTCATCATCGTCAAGATCTTTGCGAACGAACTTCTTGCCGGTCGCCGCTTTCTCTGGCGCCGCTTTATCGGTTGGATACCAACGCTTCAGTCCCCACACGTTGCCACCGATGCAGACGAAGCGGCCGTCGATGTTGATCTCGGTGTACAGACGCGCGATCACATCGTTCACCTGCTCTTCAGACAGGCCTTTCAGGCGCGCCAGCTCTGCCATCAGATCGCGGAAATGGTAGGGATTGTTGGTTGTCTTTAAAACGAGATACGCGAGGTCGACGAGGGACAGCTCCGCAATTTGCTTTGGATCAAGATGCAATGCTTGTTCGGACAAGGCCCGCACTTCCTTTCCGTTTTACCTATCGATGTATGTACAAATTCCAGAACATCCTGCCGGTGAGTCCAATACTTCAGTATAGCCGCCGTCAGGAAGAATATTCATCTTTGCATAGAGAGCAAGTGCAATTATAGCACAAAAATCGTACAAGGTAAAAGGGAATTGTTCAAAGTCTTGGGCATACTACAACCAGAAGATCGAAGGAGGCGGTTGCAGATGAACTATGTGTGGTCCTATGTCGGGATCGCGCTCGCGGTGGCAGCTCTCGTCGGTGGAACGATCTGGTGGATGTATTCGAAATACAGCCGGAAAGCAAAATGATCGCACGCGAAAAGCCACCCTGTCCGAGTGGCTTTTCGCGTTGCCGATCTTATTTTGTTTTATCGATTTTCGCGAGAAGTGCGAGCCAATAGCCGTAACGAGTCCAGTATGATTCGATTTCTTTGATCCGCAATTCATGACATTTTTCGAGGTTGTACTCTTGAATGTCATTGAGGTTAAAACCCATGATGAAGTCCCTCCAAAAAAACTTTTTTTGTTGCCAGCCGACGATATACTCTATGTTGGAGGGACCTTTTTGTGAACGGCGAAAATATAATAAAATTATTCCGAAAATTAAATTCATTTGGACCGCGTTGACAAAAAATAAAAAACCTCCTCGCGCACCGAGAAGGCTTTTCTGATCAAACCTCAATTACGTAGCGGATACTTGTGCTGAAATCACCGCAGATGCCACCATGACGACAGCAGACAGGAACATGAAGCCTGCCAATGCCATCTTGCGCTGTTTGACCATGGAAACCATAGTGAACACGCACAGTACGGCGAAGATCACAAACACAACTGCGACTGAGATCGGATGTAACGGCATCCCTTCGAACAACATCATGAGACTTGTCACCTCTTTATTTCAGATGATAAAAACGAACATTCCATAGACTAGACCGTTCCATAGACTATTTTATTATAATGAACAACTACATGTTGTGTCAAAACGAGGAATTTTATGTAGATCTCTTGAACATATTTTTGGAAATCGAGGGGTCACAAACAAAAGGCACCTCCAAGCGAGGCTGGAAGTGCCGTTGTTGACGTTATCTCGAAAAAATTAGCCGCGTCGGCCACCACGACCTCCACGCTTCGACTCATGACGTTTGAGTGCAGATAGACGGTCTTCGCTTTCTTTCAAGAAGCGGTTCATCTTATCTTCAAAGTTCAGTCGGTTGCCGCCGCCTTGCGCACGTCCACCACCACGATTGCCACCGCCGCGCGGGCCTCTGTCTTCACGGCCGCCATGCGGACGGTCGGGACGAGGAGGACGGTCGCCGCGCCCAAAATCGCGCTTCTGACCCGCTTCTTGGCCGGGCTGTGGATCTTTTGCTTGGCGAATCGAAAGGCCAATCTTCCCGTCTTTGTCCACGTTGATGACTTTGACGGTGACTTCGTCGTTGACTTTCAGATGATCATTAATGTCTTTCACGTAAGTATCGGCAATTTCCGAGATGTGCACGAGACCCGTGACGTTACCGGGTAGCAACACGAATGCACCAAAATTGGTGATCCCTGTTACCTTCCCAACCAGTTTGCTGCCCAATTCAATGGCCATGTTAGAGAAAGCTCCTCCTTAAGGGTGAACACAAGTTTCCAACTAAAATTATAACGAGAGAACCCCAATAATTCAAGAAGGGAGAAGTTTACTGTTTCGGCGGCAAAAACAACGTTTCGCCCTCTTTGACCATCAGGTACTTTTTGCGCGCGATTTCCGCAATGTAATCAGGGTCGTTCAATTGCTCAATCTTCTTTTGCAGTTCTTGGTTAGTCTCCTGCATCAGCTTGATCTCCGAGTTCAACTGCGCCTGATCTTGATTCAGCCGGTCGATGTCTGGAGATTGCACGAAGAAGAACACATAAGCAGCCCAGGTCATAAAGGCCAGCAGAAACAAGTTGCGGAAATTCAATCTCTTCTTCGCTTTTGCCGGAGCGGTGCGGTCAGTTGGAACAGGATGCTTTTTTTCAGAATCCTGTTGCATGGGCAGTACGTTTTTCCGAGCCGGTTTGCTCATCCTGTTCGCCTCCTGTTCGTCAGCGCTTCTTGTTGTCGTCATCATCCTGATCTTTGCCGACTAACCACTTCGCCACAGCGCGCAGAAATCCTTTCCATCTGCTCTTTACTCGCTGAACAAATTTTTGCACCGGGCGCACCACAGGTCCGACCAGCGGTTCGATCGCCAAGCGATAGAGCTTGTGCAACAGCCAGCTGCAAACGCGCAAGAGCGGCTGGAACGGCCAGAGGATCAGGCGCTCAAGACCTGCTGCCAGCCGATCGATCAAGCGCCACAGGGCGAGCAACAGCGATCCGATCCAGAGCAGCGGGGTCACCACCAGCATCATGAACAGCCGGTAGATCATCTTCACGCTGAACGTGATCGCCAGCACGATGCGGACTGTGCTCCCAACCACCAGTTTACGCAAGAGCAGGCGATAAAGTACGAGGCCGATTCCCAAAAGTACGAACACGTACACCCTGACATCCCCGTGGTTGACCTCATGCAGAGCGACGAGGACCAGCAGCAGGGCGAACACCCAGAAGAGAAAGTCGAGCACCGGGCCTAAGAAGCGGAGATATTTCCACTCGGACAGGATCGTTCGATAGACATCATAAACGGCACCGAGTACGGCGCCGCTCAGGCTCATGGACAGTATGGCGAGGTATTGCATCTGCTGATTCATTCCCGTCGCCCCTTTCCGTTCGCTCTAGCGGAACAGCTTGCTGAATAGGCCCTTTGCCTTCTCACCTGCCGACATCCCTTCATCAAAGTACCCCATGTCTAAAATCAGGCCCTCGATCGCCACGATCCCATTTTCCAGATTGAGCGTTTTAATATGCAGATTCTCCCCGCGGATCGCTAAAAAGCCGTATTGCGTCTTCAGGACAAACTCTTGCGCATCGAAGCTCTCGACGTTGAGCACGCCGGTCAGCTCAAGATTTTGCCTGTTGCGGAGGATGACTTCATGCTGCGGGTAATTTTTATTGCGCAGACGTTCCTCTTGCATCAACAGTTCCTCCTCATCACACCAGTTGGTACAATCTATGCGGAGGGTCGTCCGTTCAATACAAAAAAATAGAGCACCGACTGGTATGTCGGTGCTCTACCTCACGTAGTTTAGTCCTCATCCTCTTCGTCGTCATCGTCCAGGTCAGGCTCGCCCGAACGCTTCGTCTCCGAGAGGATCGTATACATCTGGGCCGCAAGTTCCTTCTTCGCAGATTCTTGCAGCACCTCGACGCGTGCTTCGACGATCTTCTGGCCGAACTTCACCGTCAACACATCGCCGCAGGCGACGCTGGTGCTGGCTTTTGCCGGGCGTCCGTTGATCGAGATACGCCCCTGATCGCACACTTCTTTGGCCAGGGTGCGCCGCTTGATCAGACGGGACACTTTGAGGAATTTGTCCAAGCGCATGAGACTACTTCGTCGCTTCTTTCAGCTTGTTGCCCGGTTTGAAAGCCGGAACGACAGACTCTGGGATGGTGATCTCAGCGCCGGTCTTCGGGTTGCGGCCCGAGCGAGCTGCGCGCTTGCGGGTTTCGAATGTGCCAAAGCCGATCAGTTGCACCTTGTCGCCTGCAGCCAGTGCCTCTTCGATCGTTTCCAAAAAGCTGTTAACCGCAAGTTCTGCGTCTTTTTTCTTCAGGCCGGATTTTTCCGCTACTGCGGTGATCAGTTCTACCTTATTCATCGTGATAATATGCCCCTTTCCAAAAGCCAATGGTGTTTTGGGTTAAAAATACCAAGTGGTAATTCGTGCTTTCTTCACAAAAATCCTGCCGATCGCCTATAAAATTGCAGAAAGCAACATCAGGAGCGACGTTTCGCCTCTTCCCAGAGCTGATCCATCTCTTCTAAACTGCTTTCCTCCAAGGTCTTCCCCCGCTCTCGCAGCGAGTTTTCGATGTGTTGGAAGCGGTCGCGAAACTTGCGGTTGGTGCTGGCGAGCGCCGTTTCGGGGTCCACCTCTAAGAAGCGCGCCAAGTTGATCATCGCGAAGAGCAAATCGCCAAATTCGTCAGACTTGCCGCTCGTCTCTTGTAATTCATTTATTTCTTCTTTTACCTTTTTATATACATCGGCGATGTCCGACCAGTCAAACCCGACCTGAGCCGCCTTCTTCTGCAAGCGGATCGCGGCGGTGACGGACGGCAGCGCGCTCGGGATGTCGTCTAAGATCGAGCGCTGCACCAACCCTTTTTCCGCCTTCTCCTGCGCTTTGATCTCCTGCCAGTTCTGCACGACCTCCTCTGCCGTATCCGCCTCTCTGCCGCCGCCGAAGACGTGCGGATGGCGCCTGATCATCTTGTCGGCAGCGGAGCGGATCACCTCGTAGATGTCGAACGTGCCCTCCTCAGCGCCGATCTGCGCGTGCAGCACGATCTGCAGGAGCAGATCGCCCAGCTCGTCGGCCAGCTCGAACGGATCGTCCTTGTCGATCGCCTCCGCCACCTCGTACGCTTCTTCCAGCACGTATTTGCGCAGCGACTGGTGCGTCTGCTTCAGATCCCACGGACAGCCCTCCTCCGGGTCGCGCAGCCTGCTTACGATTTCGACATATCGCCACATCTGGCGGTGGACGACCGCCTCCTCTTCGGTGCTCGGCACGAAGACGGAGGTGAGGTGGTCGATCCAGTCGAGGCGATCGAGTTCGTACAGCGGGATGGTGAGCACCTTCTCCATCCCTTCCACGCCGATCGCGCGCACGACGGTGACCGGATAGTCGTCTGTGTACTGCTCCATCAGGGTCAGCTTGACCTCCGATGCCACGTCTGGCGAATAGACCTGCATGATCACCGCGTGCAGGCTGGGGTTGAGCTGGCGGGGACGCAAGCTCGTCCCATCGAGCAACAGCATCCCGTCGGCCGGGTCGACGCCGACGTGGACGAGCAGATCGTCGAGAAAAGAGTGCCCAGGCCCGATCACAACCTCCACGCCTGCACGCGCCCCTTGGCGGCGGAGGTGTTGCACCGTCGTCTCCGCCACGCCCGGATGGCCGGGCACCGCATAGACGATCTGTCCCTGCTCGCGCGCTGCATTCAGCAGGTGGTCAGCGATCTTCTGATAGACCTCTGCAAACTGTTCAGACTGCTCATAATAGTGATCAAAAGCAGTAAAGACGATCCCCTTCTCGCGGAGATCGTCGACGACAGGATGGCGCTCAGTTCGCAAAAAAACCGCGCTTCCCATCTGCTGTTGCTCTTCTAAGATCGTATAGGTACCGAGGGGCAGCCCGTTCCACGAACCAGGCCCGAGCCCCACGACTGTCACTTTTGCCATCGATTTGTTCCACTCCTTATCATCTGATCAAGCCGAGCTTTTGAAACAGTGCGCCCAGGCGCGGGCCCACCTTGGGAATCCCCGCGATGTCTGAGCGCGTCACCGCCCCGGTGACCATCAGCGCAAGCGCGTAGACGGCACCCGACCCGGCGATGGCGACGAGCGTTGCCGCCGCTGCGACCAGCCGATCGGAGCTGAGCACGCCAGCGAGCAGCGGCCACAGCTCGCGCAGGATCGAATAGGCGGCCACCCCCATGAAAAAGGTGGCGAGCAGCGGGCGCACAAGCATCGCCCGCAGGTCGAACACCACGCCGGTGCGGCGATACATGCTGTAGAGGTTGAGCAGGGTGGCGAGCAGGTAGGAGATGACGGTGGAGATCGCCGCCCCGTTGATCCCCCAGATCGGGACGAGCAGGAAGTTCAGCCCGAGCTTGACCACCGCCCCGATGAACAGGTTGCGCACCGGAACGTAGACGACGCCCATGCCCTGCAGGATCGAGGAGGTCGTCAGCTGAATCGAGGCGAACAGGGTGGCTGCCGCGATCGCGATGATCGCCTGGGTGCCCTCCGTGTCCTTAAACAGCATGATGTCGATCGGCGAGGCGAGCAGGGCGAGCCCGACTGCAGACGGCAGGGCGACCAGCACGGTCATCCGCATCGCCAGCTCCATCCGCCGCGCGACGAGCGTGGCGTTCTTCAGGGCGATCGCCGCCGCAATCGCCGGCAACAGCGCCGTGCCGATCGCCGAGGCGAACGTGGTCGGCAAGAGCATCAGCTTGAACGCGCGCCCGGTCAGCAGCCCGAACATCTCGGTCGCCTCCTGCTGCGAGTAACCGCACGCTTTGAGCAGGTTGACGACCGTCACCACATCGATGTTGTTCATCAGCGGCACGACCAGCGCGCCCAGCGAGATCGGCAGCGCGTACCAGCAGAGCTTTTTGATATGCGCGCGCGTCCGCTGCTGTGGAACTTTGTTGCGAAAGCGCATGTCGTGGCGGAACAGCTCCCGCCTTCTCCAGGCATAGACCAGCAGGATGAGAAAGCCAACCACCCCGCCGGTAAACGCGCCAAAAGCAGCACCTGCTGCTGCGTGTGCCTCCGAATAGCCCCACTTGAGCAACAGCACAGCCGCCACGAGGATCGTCCCCACCCGAACCAGCTGCTCGGTCACCTGCGAGATCGCCGTCGGCTCCATCCGCTGCCAACCTTGAAAATAGCCGCGAAAGGCGCTCATGATCGGCACGACGAGCAGCGCTGGCGAGATCGCCCGGATCGCGATCGCCGCATCTTGATCGCCAAACCAGACGGCGAACCGATCCGCCCCGTAATAGAGCATAAAAAAGCAGACGACTCCTGACAGCGTCAGCAGAGCGGAGGAGACGCGGAACACTTTTTTCGCACCTGCATAATCGCCGAGCGCGATATGCTCCGCCACAAATTTAGAGACGGCGACCGGAAAGCCTGCCGTCGAAAGAATCAACAAGGTCGAATAGATCGGGTAGGCCATCTGATAGAGGCCGATCCCCCGATCCCCGATGATGTTTTGTAGAAAGATCGTATAGACAGAGCCCAGCACCTTCGACAGGATGCCAGCCAGCCCGAGCACGAGCGCACCGCGCAAAAACAGGTTGCGTTCTGTCATCGGCAACTCCTCCTAAGTATAGCATACCTGGCAGATCATCCCTGCGAGGCTCGTTCCTTCTCATCGTATGAGACAGGAGCAGGAGTTAGGACTGGCACCCTGAAATGTGTCGACCGCTCGGCGCAGAAAAAGACAGGTCGCCGCAAACAACCTGTCTATCGCTTCATAAGGCTATAGGATTATTGCTCCATCTGCTTGGCGAGAAAACCAGCTGCCGTCTCCGCGAGCTTCGTTTCCAGCTCGCCCATCTTGACCGCCTCGTCGCGGGAGAGGATGACCACCGTGCCGATCGGATCGCCGCCGGCGATGATCGGAGCGATCACCTGGGAGGAGAACATTTCCGATTTGTCGCGCGTGATGCCATATTCGCCTGGCGCGAAGCTGGTGATCGTCTTGCGATCGTCCATCGAGCGCTCAATGTCCGAGCCGACCGGCTTTTCCATAAAGTCTTTCTTCGAGGTGCCCGAGACGGCGATGATCACATCGCGGTCGGTGATCAGGCAGATGTGTCCGAGCGTCTCGGACAGCGACTCCGCATACTCTTTTGCAAAATCGCCAAGTTCGCCGATCGGCGAATATTTTTTGAGTATGACTTCTCCATCGCGGTCTACAAAAATCTCCAGCGGGTCCCCTTCCCGGATGCGGAGAGTTCTACGAATTTCCTTCGGAATCACGACACGGCCCAAATCGTCGATTCTGCGTACAATTCCTGTTGCCTTCATTTCTTCGATTCGACCTCTCTTTCCGTGGAATCAAGCTAGCAAGGTATGGATAGGTATCTGGATCGATCTGTATGTGTTTCTATAGATATCTATCTGCTGTTGGCATTATCTTGTCCACGCCCCTTGATTTTTACCATTGGTACATTGTGGGTTGGGAATCCCCCTTTCTTTTGGATGGGAAAGTGAGGTTAGTATTGAGCCTGCTCAGGGCGTTTATGCATGGGGAGAGGGGGGTAAAACAGCGCCGGCTCGCTGGCGCAGGTGGGGCACTCATCCGTTCATAATCCTTGCTGCTCTGTGATCCAGATCGCGCCTTATTTAAGGGGGGCTCCTGCTGCGGGAGGATTGTCACGTGAGGATGGAAGCCGGGAACGGTCGATTGTATCGCAAACAGGCGGATGTAAGCTCACCCGCCTGTTCGATGTAGACTCATTTTTCGCAACCGCTTTGCAGAAGGCGGTTTTTTTCACCGATCAGGAGCGAAAGAACGTCATGTAGACTCCGAACGCTCCCATCAGGAGAAAGGAGCCCATGACGAACAGAAAGAACATCCTCAACCACTTGGGCATCTGAGACAGGATGACTTTCTTCGGAGGCCCTCCTCCTTCAATCCGCTGCAGCGGCAACAGCTGCTCATCGACCCATACCTCGTGTGGCGGGTCGAGCGGATCATGCTGATGATTGACCGTCTGATGGTATTTCATCTGCTACCTCCCTTCTGCTTCTTGAGGCTATTTTTCAAAAATGTATACCACTGAGCGAAATGGTTTACTGCTCCTTGCTATACTTGTCGTTGACTTCCTTCGTGTACTTGGAGATGCGTTTGTGGTTGTCTTCCTCTTGTTTCGCATACAGTTCGACGGTGCGATCTGTTGTGTATTTCCCCTGCGTCACAGCGACAATCCCAAGATTGTTGGTATCTGGTGCCTTGAATAGGAAGAGGATATACTCTTTTCCTTGTTTCATCGCTTTGTAGCCTGCGATCGACACGATCACTCCCCGATGAGTTGCGACCGGTTCGGCAACAGTGAGCACGTCCCCTTGCGCCACAACGCCTTTGTATACCGCAGAGACCTGAAAGCGAGAGATTGTCTCCACATCCATTATTGTGCCAATCGGTGAGGTGGTCACGTTTTCCTTTCCGTCCAACTTCACTCCACGAACGATCAGGTCTGAATGATCTTCCAGCTCTTGCAAGGAACGAAAAGACTCGACCTTTGCATGAGCGACGCTCACTTTGGTGTCACCCTCTCGGAAATTGACCTCAAGCTCTTTTTGTACCTCTTCAGACTGTGCAACATGTTTCGTATTTTTTTGCGCCGCCCAGATTCCCGTGAGTGCCAACACGACAGCCAGAGTGGAGATCATGATGATTTTTTTCATCCGGTTCACCTCAATTATAGATTGTGGTGATCTTCGAATTTGCGACGAGGCGTACGCCGCTGTCGGGAATAGCGCGATGCACATCAATACCAAAAAGGTCGCCTTGCACCGTTTATACACATTACAATCCACGAATATTAAAAATTATAATCACTTTACATATCATTATATATTATACATATTTTTCAAGTTGGAATCAAATGGTTTCTCTATTTTAGATTATCCACTCCACATCCCTCCCCATCAAAAAACGCCCTCGTCTCTTTTACGAAACGAGGGCGTTGCGCTGGTTCAGTCGGATCGAATCGCCTGCTCACAGCAGGGCGATCTGTTCTCCCGATCTAAGGCGATGTGATCGGATCTCTCCGCTCCCCCTCCTGCTTGGGGACGATCTGGTAGCGATCCATAAACTTTTCGAGCATCTGGAGGATCTCCGCCTCTTTCAGCCCTTTCACCTTTAACGTGACCACGATCTGCGGCTGGGAGGTCAGCTTCATGCGGTTGGGGAAGTCGCGGGTGAGCGAGAACAGCTTTTCGCCGTCGATTCGCTTGCGCTGCGCTTCGTCCAAGCGAAGGATCACCTCACCCTGCGGCGTTTGCTTGATCTCCACCATGCCATAGCGGATCGCGTTCGCCTTCAGCTGCGAGACGGAAAGCAGGTTGCGCACCTCGATCGGCAGGTCGCCAAAGCGATCCTCCACCTCTTCCTCCAGATCGCGCACTTCCTCAAGCGTTCGGGCGGCGACAAACTTTTTATAGATTTCGATCTTTTGCATCGGGTCGGTGATATAGGTCGACGGGATGTACGCATCGACAGACAGCTCGACCGTCGGATCGGGCGACTGCTCTTCGCGCACCCCACCCTCTTTCAACTCCTCGATCGCCTCCCCCAGCATCTGCGAATAGAGGTCGAAGCCGACAGACGCGATAAAGCCGTGTTGCTGTGCGCCGAGCAGGTTGCCCGCCCCGCGGATCGACAGGTCGCGCATCGCGATCTTGAAGCCGGAGCCGAGCTCGGTGAACTCCTTGATCGCCTGCAGGCGCTTCTCCGCCACCTCCGACAACACCTTGTTGCGCTGGTAGGTAAAATAGGCGTAGGCGATGCGCGTCGAACGCCCCACCCGCCCGCGAAGCTGATAGAGCTGCGAGAGCCCCAGATGGTCCGCATCGTGCACGATCAGCGTGTTGACGTTGGGCACGTCCAGCCCTGTCTCGATGATCGTCGTCGACACCAGCACGTCCGCATCCCCCTGCAGGAAGTCGAGCATCACCCGCTCCAACTCCTCCTCTGGCATCTGGCCGTGGCCGACGAGAACTCTCGCGTCCGGTACCAGCCGCTTCAAATGCTGTGCCATCTCCTGAATCCCGTTCACCTTGTTGAACAGATAGTAGACCTGTCCCCCGCGGCTCAGTTCCCGCTCGATCGCCTCGCGGACGATCCCGTCCTGCTGCTCGACGACAAACGTCTGCACCGGAAAGCGATTTTCGGGCGGCGTCTCGATGACAGACAGGTCGCGCACCCCGATCATCGACATGTGCAGCGTGCGCGGGATCGGGGTCGCAGTCAGCGTCAGACAGTCCACGTTGGCGCGCAACTGCTTCAGCTTCTCCTTATGCCCCACGCCAAAGCGCTGCTCTTCATCGATGATCAACAGCCCTAAGTCTTTATATTGAATCGATTTTGACAACAGTCGATGCGTGCCGATCACGATGTCGACACTGCCGCTCTTCAGCCCTTTGGTCGCCTCGGTCACCTGCCCTTTTGTCCGAAAGCGCGAGATCAGCTCCACGTTGACCGGAAAGCCGGAGCAGCGCTCTTTAAAGGTCTGGAAATGCTGTTGCGCCAAGATGGTCGTCGGCACCAGCACCGCCACCTGCTTGCCGTCCATCACCGCTTTAAACGCGGCGCGGATGGCGACCTCCGTCTTGCCATACCCGACATCGCCGCAGAGCAGGCGATCCATCGGCCGCCCGAGCTCCATGTCCTTTTTGATCTCGCCGATGCAGCGCAGTTGGTCGTCCGTCTCTTTATATGGAAACATCGCTTCAAACTCCCGCTGCCACGGGGTCTCCGGCGCAAACGGATGGCCGGGCGCCGCCTGCCGCTTGGCATACAGCTTGATCAGGTCTTCTGCGATATCTTTGACCGCCGACTGCACCTTGCTGCGCACCCGCTGCCATTCGGAGCCGCCGAGCGAGTAGATCTTCGGCTCTTTTTCTTCCTGACCGATATATTTTTGCACCAGGTCGATCTGCTCGACCGGCACGAACAGCTCATCTTTGCCCTTGTATTTGATCTGGAGATAATCTTTGTGAATGCCTAAGATCTCTTTCGTCTGAATCCCCATGTACTTGCCGATCCCGTGGTTGACGTGCACCACGTAATCCCCAACTTTCAAGTCTTGGTACGACTTGATCTTCTGCGCGTCTGAGAGCGTTTTCATCTTGCGAATCTTCTTCTTGTTGGTGAACACTTCCGTCTCGGTGATCACCGCGATCCGCAGCGAGGACAGCTCAAATCCGGTCGCGAGGTTGCCGATCAGAATCATCGGGGCCTGACGGGTTCCATCCCAGTCGCTGACGATGTTCGCCTCCATCTGGTAATCGTCGAGCACGCGCTGCATCCGCTCGGCGCGCTCTGCTGTCGCCGCCAAAAAGATCACCTGATAGGACAGCTTCGACCAGCGCTCCAACTCCGATTTCAGCACGTTCATCTGCCCGTGGAAATTTTGCATCGAGCGGGTGGTGGTGGAGACGACCGCCTGCGGGGAAAGCCCCGGGATCGCCCGGGTGAACAGCGAGAACATCAGCTTGGTGTGCGCCTTGTCGACAAAGAGATCGCCGCGCCTTTTCTCCACGGCGAGGCCCGGCAGCATCTCCCCGTATTCGAGCGCGGTGGTCAGCCCTTCCAGCTCCTCTTTCTCCAAGCTCTTGACCGTCTCTTTCAGTCTGCCCGGCTCATCGAAGATCAGCAGGGTGTCCTGGCGCAGATAGCGCAGCAGGTTGTAAGGGGTCGGCTCGATCAGATCATAGTAGCGGATCAGGTTGGGAAACCAAGCGCCCTCCTCCATCCGATCGAGGTCAGCTCCGATGTTCTCGCGCAGCTTCTCCGCCACCTCAGCGCTCTGCAGCTTGCTCAGGTGCTGTTCAAACCGCGCGGCGAGCTCCTGACCGGCCACACGAATGCGCTCTGCTGGCGCGATCACCTCGCGAATCGGCCAAAAGGCGACCTGCTCCACCTTTTCCAGTGAGCGTTGGCTGGATGCATCAAAGGTGCGGATCGAGTCCACTTCCACATCGAACAGCTCGATCCGCACCGCTTCTTCTCGCGTGAGGGGAAAGACGTCGACGATGCCGCCGCGCACCGAAAACTCACCCTTGCTCTCCACCATGTCCACGCGCTCATAGCCGAGGTAGCTCAGGTGGTAAGCAAAATCTTCGATGCGGATCTCGTCGCCGACGCGCAGCGTGCGACCCGCCCGCAGAAATTCGTGCGGAGAGGTCAGCGTCTCGTGCAGGGCGGAGAGCGGCGCGATGATGATCGTGCTCTCGCCGCGCACCAGCGACTCCAGCACCGACAGCCTGGCTGCCGCAAGCTCCGGACTGTAGGCGAGCACATCGACAAACCCGAGCTCTCGGCTGGGGAAGAGCCGAACGCTCTCCTGCGGCATCAGCTCCATCAGATCTTCATACACCTGTTGCGCCCGGCCCATGCTGTGCGTGACGATCAGCAGCGGACGCGCCAAAGAGCCCCGAATCCCTGCGAGCCAGAGATGCTGGGCCGATCCTGTCAGTCCGGTGATCAGCTGATCGCGAATGCCGTCTTGACATTGATGCAAGACGCGTTTAAAATCGTCATCCGAACTCAAAATTCGAACTAATGATTGCACGATATCCCCTCCGTAAGAGCAAAAAAGCCTTAGCCATGCGCTAAGGCACTGTTCATCCTGAAACTTGAACGATTACTGCAACGGATTTGACAAAAGGCTCAGCTCCGGATGAGCCTCGATCGCTTCCTGACAGTATTCACAGATCGTCTTCACATAGGTCGAATCCTGAATCGAATTGTAGGTGATAATATCGGCCGCCTCTTCCGGTGTTAACGTACGAAATCCAAGCTTTACCTCATCTGCAAACTTCCCGTCCACCTCGCCGAGATGGCTTTGACAATGGCGGCAGTAATAGATGATGCGCATCTTCCGATCCCCCTGTTCCTCACATGCTTCTCAGCTTAGTATGCACAGGGGAGATCGCCACCATACCAAAATGTTCCGTTCTATTTGGTGTTGAATCGGTTCATCGCCTTTTGGAACCCATCTTCTAGGATACAATCTATGACGCTCTTCATATTTAAGACCACTTTCTCGACCTCTTCCCACTCTTCTTTGCGGAAGTTGGTCAGGACGTGCTGAATCACATCGCTGCCCGGATGCGGGCGGCCAACGCCCAAGCGGATGCGCTGAAACGATTCGGTGCCGAGGTGCTGAATGATCGATTTCATTCCGTTGTGACCGCCGGCGCTTCCTCTCTCGCGCAGGCGCATCCGTCCGAGCGGGGTGTCCATGTCATCATAGATGACAAAGATGTCTTCCAGGTTCGGCTTGTACCATGCGACCGCCGCCTGCAGCGCATCCCCAGATCGGTTCATATAAGTCATCGGCTTGAGGAGCACCACTTTTTCCCCTTTGTAGTTCCCTTCGCCGTATAGCGCGTTCCATTTGCTTTTGTTGACCGGAATCGACAGCTCATCTTCCAAGCGATCGATCGCGAGAAACCCGATGTTGTGACGGTTCAGCTCATAGTTTGAGCCCGGATTGCCCAGACCGACAAAAAGTTTCACGGGGATGTTCCTCCCTTTTTGTTTTCTGCCTCTTCTTACGATACTTGTTCTCTCCGCACGATGCAAGCAAAAAGCCGCTCCTGATGAGGAACGGCTTGGATTCGCCCTATGTTTTGCGTCGCGAGAACGCGATCAGCGCGCCACCTTATCTGGCGCATCTTTGCCCTTGCCCTCCGTGTCGTGCACGAGATCTGGCTCTTTCGGCTCGATCTCCGTCTCCGGCGGCGCATTTTTCGCCTCCAAGATCGAGCAGACCACCTCGTCAGGCGAGGAGAGCAACGCAACTTTCGCCGGCATTTTCAGATCGCCGCAGTGGACGCTATCGCCGATGCCGAGGCTTGCGATGTTGTGCATGATAAACTCGGGCACGTCTGTCGGCAAGCATTTGACCAGCACATCGCGAGTCTGCTGCTGGATGATGGCGTTTTTCTTCTCCACCTCTTCCAACCCGTCGAGGAAGATCGGAATTTCCACCTGAATCGGCTCGGACAGGTCGACAGCGTGCAGGTCGATGTGCAACGGCTGTTTGTTCATCATGTCGCGGCTCACCTCGTGCACCATCACCGAGATGCGGTCGCCATCGAGGGTCAGCTCGACCAGCATGCGACCGTGACCATGCAACCGTTTGAACGATTCGTGCGTGAGATAGATCGCCTGTGGTTCTCTGCCTTTGCCGTACACCACGCCAGGAACATCACCGCGGCTGCGAATGCGGCTGCGCTCCCCTTTTGTCAGGCTCGTGCGCCGATGCGCTTCCAAACTGATGCGGTTCATCGCCATTTTACGTACCTCCCGAATTTCGCTCTACCCGATCAGGATGCCCCGAGAACGCACCCTGTACACGTCGAGTCAGATTCTTTTCTGGCGACTCCGCATTCGGTACAGCTTGGCACGAAGGGGGTGTCTCCTGTGATCAGCCTGAGCGGCGGGGGCGCTCTGGGCGCAACAAAACCCCCATTTTCCAATGGGGGTTTTGCAATCGGCAGGCATCGATCCGCCTAGGAATGGCTAGTTTTTAGATACTAGAACAAAGTGGATACAGACTCTTCTTCATGGATCTTGACGATCGCATTCCCGATCAGCGATGCGACAGACAGCTGGGTGATCTTGTTGGTGCCTTGACGCTTCTCTTCGTCGAGGATGATCGTGTTGCAGACGACAACCTCTTTGAGCACCGAGTTTTCCAGGCGAGTGATCGCAGGCCCGGAGAGCACCGGATGCACGCAGCAGGCATAGACCTCTTTGCATCCGCGCTCGATCAGCGCCGCCGCACCGTGGGTGATCGTGCCCGCCGTGTCGATCATGTCGTCGATCATGATCGCCGTCTTGCCTTCGATGTTGCCGATGATGTTCATCACCTCTGACACGTTCGGCTCCGGGCGGCGCTTGTCGATGATCGCGATGCCCGCCCCGAGGCGCTCCGCCATGCCGCGCGCGCGCGTGACGCCGCCCATGTCGGGCGAGACGATGACGACATCTTCCAGACCTTTTTGTGCAAAATAATCGGCCAGCAGCTTCTCAGCCAGCAGATGATCGACCGGGATGTCGAAAAAGCCTTGGATCTGGCCGGCGTGCAGATCCATCGTGATCATCCGGTGGGCGCCTGCCGTCTGGATCAGGTTGGCGACCAGCTTGGCTGTGATCGGTTCGCGCGCCCGCGATTTGCGGTCTTGGCGCGCATAGCCATAGTACGGAACCACCACGTTGATGCTCTTGGCAGATGCGCGCTTGAGCGCATCGACCATGATCAACAGCTCCATGATGTGCTCGTTGGCAGGGGCTGAGGTCGGCTGGACAACAAAGACATCACAACCGCGCACGCTCTCGTCAATCTTGATGCGAATTTCTCCGTCGCTAAAGCGAATGACATTTGCAGTCCCGAGCGGCACGCCGACATAGTTGGCAATTTCCTCCGCCAATTCAACATTGGAATTCCCTGCAAAAATTTTCAGCTTCTTGTCTTTGTATGGCGTCATGTCACAAGCCCCCTACTTTTTTTGCTCTTTCAGGCGAGCTTCCAATTTTTCTGTATAGCCTTCTTTTGTCACCTGGCGCTCCCGTGCGATCGCGAGCGCTCCGTCCGGAACGTCGTCTGTGACGGTCGAACCGGCTGCCACATATACTTTCTTGCCCAAGGTGAGCGGCGCGACCAGGTTGGAATTGCAACCGATAAACGAGTCGTCGCCCACGATCGTCTTGTACTTGTTCACGCCATCATAGTTGACGGTGATCGTTCCACAGCCGACGTTGACGCCGCTGCCGATCTCCGCATCTCCGATGTAGGACAGGTGCGAAACTTTGCTGCCCGCCCCGATCTTGGCGTTCTTGATCTCGACAAAATCGCCGATCTTCGCCCCTTGTCCGATATGCGCCTTCGGGCGCAGGTAGGCGAACGGTCCGACGGTCGCCTCGCGCTCGACCACCGCGTCGGTCAGCACCGAATGCTGGATCTTCACACCGTCTTCGACGGTGACGTTGACCAGATGCGCGTTCGGGCCGATCTTGCAATCCTCGCCGATCACCGTGTCGCCTTCGAGCACCGTCCCCGGCAGCAGCACCGTGTCCGCTCCGATCGCAACGCCCGCGTCGATGTAGGTCCCTTTCGGATCGACGATGGTGACGCCGTTTTTCATATGGTTAATCGCGATGCGCTCGCGGATGATCTCGTTGGCGATCGCGAGCTGTGCTCGGTCGTTGATGCCTTGAATCTCCCGCGGGTCTTCGCAGACGTAAGCGTTTACTTGGTGCCCTTCGCAGCGCAGTACCTCCAGGCAGTCAGGCAGGTAGTATTCCCCTTGCGCGTTGTTGTTATCGATCTTGGCGAGCGCGTGGAACAACAGCTGATTGTCGTAGAGAAAGACGGAGGAGTTGATCTCCTGAACCTTGCGCTCTTCGTCGCTCGCATCCTTCTCCTCGACGATGCGCAGCACGTTGCCCGCCTCGTCGCGGATGATGCGCCCGAGTCCGAAAGGATTGTCCACCACCGCCGTCAAAACGGTGACGGCCGCCCCGCTCGCTCTGTGCGCTTGAAGCATCTGCTCCAACGTCTCTTGGCGGATGATCGGCGTGTCGCCTGCGCAGACGAGCGTCAATCCCTGCTCATGGCCGAGTTTGTCCTTGGCCATCATCACCGCATGTGCGGTGCCGAGCTGCTCCTCTTGGATCGCATACTCATGATCGCCCAGCCGCTCCATCACTTGCTCTCTCGAAGCGCCGACGACGATCACCTTGCGATCAAAACCGGCCGCTTCCAGCGTGTCCACCATGTGCAAAACCATCGGTTTGCCACAGATCTCGTGCAGGACTTTATGCTTCTTGGATTTCATGCGCGTGCCCATGCCTGCAGCTAAGACCACCGCGTATGTTCCTGACATGTGTGATCCTCCCATCCGGATTTCACGATCTATCAATGTAAACACAAAGTTTACAGGGTTTGTCCACCCCAAACTATATCTTATCAGATAGCCCTTTTCAACCGACTTCACAAGATCGAAAAAAAACGGACCTCGTCTGCGGGGACATGACGAGGTCCGTTTGGTATCAGTTGCGATTGGCGGGCGATCTTTACGCGATCGTTACCCCTTCTGTGCTCACTTCTTCTTCCTGGTAATAGACTTTCAGAATCGCGCTTTGAATCTTCTCCCTGGTCTCAGAAGAAATTGGATGCGCGATATCGCGGAATTCTCCATCTGGCGTGCGCTTGCTCGGCATCGCGACGAACATACCGTTGTTCCCGTCGATGATGCGAATGTCGTGAATTACGAATTCATTGTCAATTGTAATCGATGCAATAGCCTTCATCCGGCCCTCTGTGTTCATTTTACGAAGACGAACATCAGTGATTTGCACATCTGTCACCTCTTTAAACTTTTGTGATTTTACGTGTTGCCAAACTTTGATGTAATAATACGACCCTTCATCGCTTAATTCCTTCTTATGAATCAAATTTCTTTAAGTTTAGCTGTGCAAGTTTAGTAGGACTCTTATGATTATACCCTGAAATTGATATTAATCCTTCGCTAAAAGTTGGACGAACCATCTTTAGTGAGTAAAGAGTCTGATCATTGAGCTGTTGCAGAGCAACGTCCGTGCCAACATCTGACCGATTTTTCCATAGCTTCACCGCATATTAAAATATATAACATATATATCTTTGATGCAATGGTTTATATTAAAATAAAATATGTTTTGTTTATGAACTCCTCTTCTTGGCTCCTCACAAATTTCTCAATGAGTTATTCAGCCGCTCTGTGCGCACGAAAAAACGCCCCTCACCGAGGGGCGTCGCTCTCTTCCATGCTTATTTTACGAATGCGATCAGTTCGATCTCGACGCCAACATCTTTCGGCAGGCGTGCCACCTGGACGGTGGAGCGAGCCGGACGATGGTCGCCAAAGTATTCGGCATACACTTCGTTGATCTCGCCAAACTGGTTCATGTCGGCGATGAAAACGGTTGCTTTTGCAACATCATGAAACGTTGCGCCCGCCGCTTCCAGCACCCCTTTCAGGTTTTGGAACACCTGATGGGTCTGCTCTTTGATGTCACCGGTGACCAGGTCGCCGTTTGGCGTCAGCGGGATCTGCCCGGAAGTGAAGAGCATGTTGCCCACCTTCATCGCTTGCGAGTACGGGCCGATCGCGGCCGGTGCGTTCTGTGTCGAGATGATGTTCTTTTCCATTGTTCATTCCTCCTCGTTAAAATACGTGCCGGGGACGATCTCCACCTGGCGCGCCTGCTCGTCGACCTCGCGCAAGGTCGCAAGCGACACGTAGCCGGAGATCATCTTCTCCTGCGGCTCCTCGGTCGACATGAAGATGCCGGTGCCGACCACCTCGACCTGGAACTCTTTCATCAGGTCGATCAGCGCTTTCACCGTTCCGCCCGCCTTCATGAAATCGTCGACGATCAGCACCTTCGACTTCTCTGGCAGCGAGCGGCGCGACAGCGACATCGTCTGAATCCGCCGACTGCCCGACACATAGTTGATCGAGACGGACGACCCTTCGGTCACCTTGTGATCGCGGCGGACGACCACCATCGGCACGGAGAGGTAGCGCGCCGCAGCCACCGCGATCGGAATCCCCTTCGTCTCGACGGTGACAACATAGTCGGCGCCCGACTCCTTAAAGCGGGCGGCAAACATCTTGCCGGCGGTGTCGAGCAGAATCGGATCGCCCAACACGTCAGACATATACAAAAAACCGCCCGGCAAGATGCGCTCACCGGAGCCCAAGATCTCGCTGATCTGCTGAATGTATTGCAAGCCTAGCTCCTTGCGAAAGCCCGGCACATAGCGCACGCCGCCCGCCGCTCCCGCCTGCGTCTCCAGCGTGCCCAGCCCTTCTGACTCCATCACTTCGCGGATGATCGCCAAGTCCTCGCTCAGGCTGGACTTCGCCGAGGAGAGTTTGTCTGCCATCTCCGTCAGCGACAACACGCGGTGCGGCTGTTCGAGCAGGATTTGTGTCAACCGTACGATACGCTCACTGCGTCGCATTTTGCTCACCTAGCAGCCCCCTTCCGAAACACGAACATTGATATGAGGATCATATCACTTCTTTCGTGTTTATGACAAGCTGTTCCAGCTGCCTCAGGTCGGAAAGTTTGTCGATGTCCGTTCCGATCTCCGCATGCTCGGTGATCACCGCTTTCGCCCTGATCCCGGTCAGCCGCCAGAGCTCCCGTTCGAGCTTCTGCACCGAAAGCGTGCGCAGCAAGGCGGACACTGCAAACGACAGGGTGACGCCCCACCCGAACTCGCGGGCCAGCAGCAAAGGGCGCTTCCGATAGTGGAAGATGCGCGTCAGCCGCTCCCGCAGCGGTGGGAGCGCTTCGGCCCGCACCAGAAAGAGGTTGCCGCCGGTAAACGTCCCCTCCTTGAGCTTGACATAGGTGCGCCTCACGCCGGGAAACTTGCGCTCGCACGCTTCCCTTCGCACGATCGGGTAGCAGAAGTCGCATTCTGGTGGACAGTTCGCCAAAAAATCCTCGACCGCCTCCGGTGTCAAAAACGGGATGTCGCAGGCGGAGATCAGCACATATTCGCTTCCCTCGGCAATCATCGCCTCCACCGCGTCCAGCAGGTTGGCCACCAAGCTCTGCTCCCGCCCGCGATGGACGCGAACGGAGCGCACAGCTGGCACCGCCTGCAGGGCGGCGACCACATGATCGACCATCCGGCGCCCGCCGATGTTGATCTGCGCTTTTTCGGGGACGGGCAGCTCTGCGCTCGTCCCGCCGGCAAGCACCAACACGTCCATGCAGTCCTGCCTCCTTGGGTCCCCCTAGTAGAAGCGGCAGAGATACACTTCGCGGGAGAAGCCGCGCAGTGCGTTGTAGATGCGGTTGGCCTTGTGCTCTCGGTCGACGAGCGCAAACACGGTCGGACCGCTGCCCGACATCAGCGCGCCGACCGCTCCGAACTTCAGCAGTTGGCCCTTCAGCCGTTCCACTTCCGGGTACATCGAAAATGTCACGCTTTCCAGCACGTTGCCGAGATGATCGGCGATCAGGCGCACTTCGCCTGTGGCGAGCGCCTCGACCATCGCCATCGCGCTCGGATGCCGCTCGATCTCCGCCACCTTCAGCCGCCCGTACACATCTGCCGTCGAGACGGCGATCGGCGGCTTGACCAGCACGACCCACGTCGGGGCCACCTTCGGCAGGTGCTCGATCAGCTCGCCGCGACCGCGGGCGAGCGCCGTGCCGCCATAGATGCAAAACGGGACGTCTGAGCCGATCTTCGCCCCGAGCTCCGCCAGCTGATCCAAGCTCTGCCCGAGCTGGAAGACGCGGTTGAGCCCGCGCAAGGTGGCCGCCGCATCGCTCGACCCTCCCGCCAAGCCTGCCGCGACCGGAATCCGCTTGTCGATATGAATGCGGATGCCAGAAGCGATGCCAAACGTCTCCTTGACCAGTTTCGCCGCCTGATAGACGAGGTTGCGGCTGTCGAGCGGAATGTAGGGCACCGTGCAAGACAATTGAATCTCATCTTCCGCAAGCGGATAAAACGTCAGGTGGTCAGACAGGTCGACCGTCTGCATCACCATCTCCACTTCGTGATAACCGTCCGATCGCTTGTGGAGCACGTCGAGAGTCAGGTTGATTTTGGCTTGCGCTTTTTCTGTCCACATGAGAGATGACCTACCTTCATACGAATCGTTCGTTGCTTTTGGCTTTAGTCTTTCCATGTGATAGGTCATTTTCCTGCCAAACATGGAGAAAAAGCGTACCATTTACGCTTTTTCTCCATGTTTTTTACACGTTTGCGTGCGTCTTTGGCAGAGCCATGTGCGAAACGCTGACCGCATCATGCCGCTTCAGCACCTCAAGGATCGGGGGGAGCTTCTCGTAGAAGACGACGATCAGCTCCCCTTCCTGCAGCTCTTTCAGCGCCGCCTCCAGCGCATCGCACTCGTTGTGGATGACGCGGCATTCCTTGTCGGGCGACACCTCGACGATCGCCGTTTTCAACAGCTTGGCAACCTCTCCCCGCGCCCGGCCGCGCAGGTCGACATCCTCTTTGACAAACAGGCGGTGAAAGCCGGTGGCAGCCACCCTGCCGGAAGCGGAGACGATCTCGTTGTTGCGATCGCCCGGCACGCCGATCACCCCGGTCACGCGGCGGTTGGGCAGGCGACCTGCCATCTCGCAGACCGCCTGAAACGAATGCGGGTTGTGCCCGTAGTCGACCAGCACATACCCGCGCCCGATCTGATAGAGGTTGACGCGCCCGGGGTTGTGCAGGTCGCTGCGAAAGCCGGACAGCGCCGCTGCGATCTTCGCCGGGTGCATGCCGAACGCTCTGCAGGCGGCCATCGCCGCCATCGCGTTCGCCACATGGAAGTGGGCAGCGCCGAGCATCGTCACCGGAATCTCGTCGGCGCGCATCATCGGGCGAGCGCTGTCCCCGACCGCCTCGTAGATCCAGCCGCCTTCGTAATAGTAGCCCGTTCCCCCTTCCGACAGGTGGCGGCGCAGATGTAGCGAGTTGCTCTGCAACGAGAAAAAGACATATTTGCGACCCTTGCGGTGACGCTCCTTCATCAGCTTGGGCAGCGCGCTCAGATGGGGGTCATCCGCGTTGAGGATCACCGTTCCTCCCGGGCGCACCCGCTCGGCGATCAGCGATTTGATGCTGATCAGATCTTCCACCGAGTCGATGCCGTCCTGCCCGAGGTGGTCAGGCTGAATGTTGGTGATGATGCCGATGTCCGCATATTCAAAGCCGAGCCCCGCGCGGACGATCCCGCCTCTTGCCGTCTCCAGCACCGCGACATCGACGCCCGGATCGCTCAAGATAGCGCGGGCGGAGCGCGGCCCGGTCGTGTCGCCTTTCGCCACGCACCGACCGTCGATGTATATGCCGTCTGTCGAAGTCATGCCGACCGTCTGGCCGGTCGTCTGCAACACATGGCCGATCATCCGCGTCGTCGTCGTCTTGCCGTTCGTTCCGGTGATCGAGAGGATCGGAATCCTCGTCTTCGCACCGGGCGGGTAGAGCATGTCGAGGATCGCCTCGCCCACGTTGCGCGAGTCGCCGACGCTCGGCGATTGGTGCATCCGAATGCCAGGTGCCGCATTGACCTCGATGATCGCGCTCGACCGCTCATCGAACGGCTGGGCGATGTCAGGACAGACCAGATCGATCCCGCACACGTCGAGGCCGACGATCCTTGCGGTCCGCACCGCCACCTCGGCGATGCTCAGGTGCAATCTCCCGGTCACATCGACCGCCGTGCCGCCGGTGGAGAGGTTGGCGCTGTCTCGCAAGAGCACCATCTCCCCTGCGTGCGGCAGATCGTCGAGGGTGCGCCCCACGCGGGCGAGGTAGGCGAGCGCCACCTCGTCCACTTTGATCTTCGAGAGCGACTTGGCGTGCCCGTCACCGCGCGCAGGGTCCTGATTGGCAGCCGCGATCAGCTGAGCGATCGTGCTTCTCCCGTCGCCGACCACATGGGCGGGCACGCGCTCAGACGCTGCGGCGACCTGCCCGCCGACGACGAGCAGGCGGTAGTGACGACCGTCGATATACTCTTCGACCACCACGCGATGCGAATGCTCCTTGGCGATGCGAAACGCGGCTCGCACTTCGTCCTCACAGAGCAGGTTGATCGACACGCCCTTCCCTTGATTGCCATCGAGCGGCTTGATGACGAGCGCGGTGTTCAATTCCCGCCACAGCGCGACCGCCTCCTCCTCTGTGCTGGCCACCCCGCCGTGCGGGACGGGGATCGCCGCCAGATCGAGCAGCTGTTTGGTCAGCTCCTTGTCGGAGGCGATGTCTGTGCTGATGCAGGATGTCTGCTCGGTGATCGTCGCTTGAATCCGCTTTAAAAAACGCCCGGTTCCAAGCTGAACCAGACTCTTATCGTTCAATCTATAAAAGGGGATGCCACGAGCGGCTGCCGCATCTACGATCGAGCGGGTGCTCGGGCCGAGCGCCGTGCGCATAGCGGAGCGTCGCGCCTGCTCGATGCGCGGTTGCAGCGAATATGGCTGACCGTCGAGCAAGCTCTGCACCAGCTCAAAAGCGGTGCGAAGCAGGCATTCCATGCCCGCCTCGTTCTGGCACTCGACGATGATGTCATACACGCCTTCCTCCACAAACTGCGTCTTGCCGCGGTTGACCCCGATACCGATCTGCTGTGATAGCTCGATGGCCACATGCTCGATCACATGGCCGATATATGTACCCTCATGAAGGCGTTCCACAAAACCGCCCGGCTCGCCCTTCGCGCAGTGGTGATCGCGCAGGCCGGGCAACAGGTGGAGCAGGCGGTCGTTCAGCCCGGGGAAGTCTTTCGATTCCTTCCCGGTGTACTCCTCCAAATACAGGCGCATCACCATGACCGGGCGATGCAGATAGAGATTCGGCCCTGAGATGAACCGAATATCCTCAATTCTCATTGATGGTCCACTCCTCGTGTTGGTTCGGACGTATGTGCTGTGTCCTTTTGTAAGATCGGTGCGCGATCGCGCAGATGAAAGCGATGCCCCTTCGGTAAAATGTGCAGAGTCACGCTGCATAGCGCCAGATCATCTCCGTTTCGCACCTGCTCCAGATTCGTATAGGAAAGCTGGCCTGCGTCGATCACGCTGACGGCGCCCTCCCCGATCACTCGAAACTCTTGACCCTCCACCACGATCGCGGTGTTTTCATCGATGCCAAGCCCCAAATGGTGCGGATATTGCGCCACAGCGGAGAACAGGCGACCATACCGTCCACGCTGGGCGAAATGCTGGTCGACCACCGCCCCGGCCAAAAACTCCATGCCGGGTGCCATCTCCACGATGCCGATCTTCGGGTTGGTTTCGCTCACGCCTGACACGATCATCGTCGAGGACATCATCGAGGCCCCCGCGCTCGTGCCGGCCAGCACCATCCCATCTTCAAACCGTCTGTGCAAAGCAGCATCCATCCGCGTCCCCCCGAGCAGCTTGGTCACGCGCACCTGATCACCGCCGGTGAAAAAGACGCAGGTCGCATCCTCCACCGCCTTGATTGCCGAATTGGCACCTGCCGCCTCGCGGGTCGACACATCGAACATGCGCACATCGGCGACGCCGATCGAGTCGAACACCTCGATGTACTCAGCCCCCACCTCGATCGGCAGCTCGGTCGCGACCGTCATCACGACGATTCGCGCATGCTTCCCGCCTGCGAGACGAACGACTTCACGGAGGATCTCCATGTCGCCCTGCTTGTCCTCTGCTCCACCGATGATGACCAACCTACTAGGTCGCTTGCTCACGCAGTCGCCTCCTCAAGTTCTTAGATGCTAGCACTTGGAAATACTGCTTCAGGTTGACAGTCTTCCCTGAGAGGCGGAACGCTTATTCATCTCCCCATCAAAACCTGCCTGCACAAAAGGAAAAACCAGGGCGTAAGCCCTGGCCTGCGAACGTCAGCTCGAACTCAAGAGCGTTGATTGTCGCGCGCCATCGCCTCTTCGGCGATCTCGATCGCGCGCTTGACCATGTTCCCTGCATCGCGGGCGCGAATGCCACCCCATCCTTCTTTTTGAACCGTGTCGTAAAAACCGAGCTCTTTGGCCAGCTCATACTTCAGCGATTCGCTCATCACGCCTCTTCTGCGTCCCATGTCCAATCCCCCCTTTTGTCGATCTGACGTCGACGACAGGTAGTCTGCCCAAAAAGAAAAAAGCCTTTCACCAGGTTGTGAAAGGCTGCGGCGGGGAGTGACTCCCCATGCTCTATGCTTCTAAGATCCCTTGCGAATAGGTCAGGCGTACGTGACCGTCATCGTTGCAGACCATCAGTTCGACCGTCTCAGTCAGAATGTCTGCGTAGCTGTACGAGACTCGCTTAAAGGAGTTCTCCTGATCCAATTTGATGACAAAAACAGAAGGGTATGTCTCTTCGAGAACGCCGGTGCGCTCGATTGTTTTGCGGCGTCCACCGTTGGCGCGCAGCAAGATCTTCTCACCAACATAACGGTCAAGGCTGCGCTTAATCTCGTTTAGTGCGTTTTTCGCTGTCAACACACACCACCTCTTTCCAAGATTCAGTGTAGCATGCTTGACGAACTTTGTCAAAGAAAGTTAATAATTATATCAGCGCCCCAAAAAACCTGTCAATGGTCTTTATGAAGAAATTACAATCATTTATCCCTTTTAGTTTTCAGAAAGTTCATTCTTCTCCAGAATGCTCTTAGTTTCAACCGCTTTTGCATCAGTAGGGGCTGCGGGGGAGCCCGATGCGGTATTTTCCTCGTGATTCCACGCCGCCAAGCCCATCGGTGCCTGTGATCGTCGACTTCACCACGTCGAAGATGTTCACCGTCTGGTTGATCGGCGTGTAGGCGATCTTCTCGGCGATGAACACCGGGTCGAGCGCATGGATCAAGATGCGGTGCGGGGAGGAAGCGAAGTTGGCTCCCGCATCGAGGAGCGATTCATAGTGGGACTGACAGGCTCCGGCGAAGATGATCAGATCGTCAAACGAGCGCTCATAGCGGCGGGCCGCCTTGACTGCGCGAATGAAGTTTTCGGTGTTTCTGTAGTTGAACACGTTGGACAGATCCTGCCCCTTGCGCAACAGGCCATCATGCCCGGTCAGGATCAGAATGTCCGGGTGGTATTGGTCGAGCAGTTGGGGCAGCATTTCTGCCATGCGCACCTCTGGCACATGATGTCCGATCGCCGGGATGCGAAGCTCCTCATAGAACATCAAGCATTTGTGCAAATATGAGCCATCTCCATCCAGATGCAGAACCCGTCCCGGCTTTTCAAAAAAATCATGATGGTCGCGAAACTTTATGTCAGAGCGGATCAACCGCTTTTCTTCCTCGATCAGGCGGCGGGAGCGAATCAGGCGCATCACATCGTCCTCTTCCCGGGTGTAGCCTGCGATGTAGTCCCGGAGCTCCTTATCGCTCAGCTTCTCAAGGTCGCTCACCGGCGCATCTGCGAGCAGGCGCACTTCCACCCCTTTGAGCACGGCCATGCGATTTGACCGATCGAGCTCTACGATGTGAAAACAGATGTCTTTCCCATAGGACTTCCGCGCGACGAGGTCGCCCACTTTCCACATGGCAACTCCTCCTTTCGGGATAGGGTATGAGCGTAAGTCCCGTTTGGTCACAAGCCGTGGGCATTCTTGCATATCATGTGGAAACGGGGAGGTGGGCGCTTTGTATGCGGTGATTCCGGCCCGCAATGTGAGCAAACGAATCGAAGCGGCACTCAAAAACGTCCGCTATGCGGGCATCGAGAAGATCATCGTGGTGGTCAACGGCTGTCAGGATGACACCTTGGAGGTGGTGCGCCGCCTGCAGGACGAGCGGATGACCCTGATCAGCTTCCGCGCCCCGCTCGGCTTCGATGTTCCTCGTGCGATCGGGGCGCAGTACGCCTATCGACAGGGCGCGGAGCACGTGCTGTTTTACGATGGCGACCTGATCGGGCACCACCGGCATGAGCTGAAGCGGCTGACCGAGGACGCGGTGCGCTTCGGCATCGATCTCGGGCTGACCGACACGTATGGGACGGCACATCACCAAGATGTCGCTCACAACCCGCTCCTGCGCCTGCGCAGCTCGCTCAACCGTCGGTTGGGGTTGGAACCTCGCCTCGGCCTGAGCAACCCTTCTCACGGGCCGCACGTGGTCTCTCGTCGCCTCCTGCGCCTCATCCCCCGCGCAGATCTGGCCATCCCGCCTGTCGTGTTGACCCGCGCCAAACAGCTCGGCCTGCGCATCGACGCGCTGACCCATATCCCGCAGGCGCGGCTCGGTTCCTCGCACAAAGGGCCGGTTCATTTTGAGCACATCCGCGATACGATCATCGGCGATCTATTAGAGGCGCACTGTCTGCTCGATGGCCGGGTGCGCAGCCGCGAATACCGCGGTCATCAGTTCGATGGGTACCACTCGAAGCGCAGGTTCGACCTGTTGGAGCGGTTTGCGGACAGCTTGCAGATCGAGCCTCGCTAGCGGGAAACTGCCCGTGCGCTCGATCGACCTGCCGCTCAGCAGAGCTGTCGACAGCTTTGCCTCGACAGTTGTGCCTCGACAATAAAAAAAGGATTGCCCGCTCGGCAATCCTTCCTCTCTCTACTTTCCGATCGATTCCTCTTGAAGCAGCTGCGAAAACCGCTCGACGATCGCGCGAAGCAAGCCTGGCAGCTCGCCTCTCGCTCGATACCCCGCGAAGAGCGAATAGCCCCAAGCGGTGCCCGCATCCATGCCTGGCATCGTGCGGAACAGCTCGGCCGCGTCGAGGTGATGCACCTCGGCCAGCTCCTGGCGAAGATACATGCGGATCTCCACTTCCTCGCCTTTTGTAAACCCGACGACCGACACGTCCGCCCCGAGGTCGAACAGGGCGCGCGCCGCAAAGGTCGGGATGTTCGAATCGATCTCCGTCACCAGCACATGGTAGCCGCCAAACGTGTATTTCCGCGCGTTTAACGCCGCCTGACAGATCGAGCCGCGGTCTTTGCGCTCATCGACGACATACAGGCGCTGCACCTCTTCATAGGTGAGCTGGCAGACCTCCAAGATCTCGCCGAACGCCCGAAACGCCTCCGGGTCGCCCTTGTGGAAGTTGATCGTATCGGTCATGATCCCCGCCGCCAGCGCAAGCCCGATCTGGCGGTCGAACGGGGCGTTCAACTCTTTCAACAGGCGATAGACCAGTTGGCATGTCGAAGAGACCGGATCGTAGAGACCGCCGAGCGCCTGCGCGAACAGCGTGTTGACCGGGTGATGATCGATCAGCCAAAAGCGCTCGGGAAGCGAGCTTTTCAGCTGAATGGGCGCTGCGGTGTCCACGACCACAACATGCTCGTATCGGCTCACATCCGGGCCGATCAGAATGTTGATCTCTAGTTCCTCCAGCAATTTATGCGTGTGCGTCGCCACCGCTTGCGGCACGCCGATATCGGCGCCGATGAAGCGCGCCAGAGCAAAAGCAGCTCCGACCGCATCGCTGTCGGCTTGGTCGTGGCAGAGCACGAGGTTCTGCCCGCCTTTCATCATGGAGATCGTCTCCGAAAACATCATGAAACTGTTGCACCATCCTATATACGAAACCGCTATCGGTTCCCTTGTTCAGTTCATCTGTACGCTGCCGTCCCTCACATCGCTCGACAGATTGTGCTACTATTATATAGGATATGAGCATGTGAAGGAAACGGTTCATTGTTTATTGCTCGTCAATTCGTGATTCAGGATTAATTTGATAGGTATGAGCGATATACCTAGAATTGAGCATCTCGCATTGGAAGCTGTGATCAGGAGCCCGAACTCTGCGATCATTCGACCGTTCTCAGGCGTGTTCTCCGCTTAGTATGCGCACAAAAGCCCCCGTTCAAACGAACGGGGTTTTTGTGTGTTGACACGCCTTGAGGCACCTCTCCAGCATCATTCGATCGCCAAGATCGTGAAGCAATCTTCCATCTTCAAATGCGGCTGTTTCTTGATCATTTGCAGCAGAGCATTACAAGAGTGCTTCATATGATCTGATCGAGCTTTTCAACCAGTATTCATAAATGAATATACCCGCATGAAAATGTTATGTATCACGAAATATTGCTCTAGGCACAGGTTTTTTTGAGTTAGAAAGCAAAAAAACCCCGCCATTCAGCGGGGTCATCATCAATACTCTTCAATTCTCCTCTCCCAAACTCCCCCGCTCTACACCCTCACTCCGCTCTTCGCCCCGATCCGCTTCGACGGGTCGCTCGTCGACAGCAGGACGCCGGAGATGGTCAGCACCACGCCGATCCCATGTGCCCAGGTCACCTGCTCGCCGTAGAGCAGCACGGCGATCGTCGTCGCGCAGATCGGGACGAGGTTGACATAGGCGCTCGTCTTCGAAGCTCCGATGCGCTGAATGCCCAAGTTCCAGATCACAAACGCGATCACCGTCGCAAACACCGCCATGTAGACGAGTTCGAACCCCGATTGCACAGACAGGTTCGACAATCGATCCCAGCCACCTTCGAACAGCGACCCGATGAACAGCCCGAACGCCCCGGCCACCGTCGTGACGGTCGTCACCAACAGCGAGGACATCCCTCTCATCACCACTTTCCCGACCGTCGAGTAGATCGACCAGCTCACCACCGAGCCGAGCAGCAGCAGGTCGCCCGCGTTGAACGACATCGAGCGCACCGTCTCGAAGGAGCCTCCGGTGATCACGACCAGCAGCCCGATCAGCGACAAGGTCATCCCGATGCCAAGCCGCCTGCTCCACGCTTCTCCGAGAAAGATCACCGCCGCAAGCGTCGTCGACACCGGATTCATCGCCACGACGAGCGAACCGTTGGTCGCCGACGTGAATTGCAGCCCGAAGAAAAAGAACGCGTTGTACCCGAAGATGCCCGTCACGGCCAGCAGCAGCATCCCCTTCCAGCGCGCTTTGAGCAGTTGCAGATCCCAGCCCTTTTTATAGGTCAGCCAAGCGATCAGGATCAGCCCGGCCAGCCCGAAGCGCAACGTCGCCGTCAAGAACGGCGGAATCTCTGTCAACACATGTTTCCCCGCACCGAACGCACCGCCCCAAAACAGCGGCACCAGCAAGAGCAACAGATAGATGCTCGTCCCTCTTTCCGCCTTTTCTTTGTTGTTCATGATGTTCTCTCCCACGACGAATGCAAGCTATTATTTCGCCATTCGTAATATTTTCTGCATTATAGCATGGGAGAAGGAATGGTCGATAGATGCTAACAACATCTGGGGCTGATTGGATTCGCCCGCTCGACAAAAAAACCCCCGCGATCTCCCGCAGGGGTTGGGCGTGCTCATTTTATCTAGCTCTTACAGCTTGCCGTTCTCATCCAGCACTGCGAAATTGTAGTTGACAGAGCGGGTGAACGATTCGCCTTTGTCGTTCGTTCCGGTCACATCGAAGGAGATGTTGTATACGCCCGGCTCGGTCGGCGCGACAAACGAGGAGGTGAGCGTGCCATCCGCCTGTTCGGTCAGCGTCACCTCTTGTGCGGACTGCTTGCCCGATTTGGACAATTTCGCCTGCTTTTGCTTCTTGTTTTTCCCGTCCAGCTTACCGCCTTGCAGTTCGACGCCCAGCTCGACCTTCTCGCCCTTTTTGAACGATTTTTTCGCCGACTTCACTTTCGACTTGGCGCCGCCTTCCACGTTGGCGAGCATGAAGTACGCATCTTGATCCCCTTCCGCCTGCAGCGTCCAGGTGCCCGCTTCCCCTTTGATGGAGAAGATGTTGTGCACCGCATCGGTGAACAGCACAGCGTTGTCATCCAGCTTGTTTTCCCCGCGGGTCGGTCGATACACTTTGCCAGACGGGGAGACGAGCGCCACGCTGGTGTCCGACTTGGACGTCATCACGTCCACATAAGCGGTCGCCTTGCTCTCCAGCGTGAACGTGTCGACCACTTTGCCGTTGATCTCGCCGCCGCGCATGATGTTGGAGCTCGCTTCGTTGACCGATTTTTTCTCCATGTAGGAGGTGGATGCGATCGCAGTTGGGGCGATCGCCGCATAGGAGGTGGTCGTCAGGCGCGGTTTGACCTGCCACCACGTCTTCGATGCCCAGCGCATCTTCGTATGCGACAGGCGCTCCGAACCGTTGTCGGTAAAGCCGTAGTACCCGTTGGGCAAGCCGAACGCCGAAGCGATCGACACGGCGCCATCATCTTCACCTGGCAACACGGCGCGGGAATAGAAGGTCGACGACAGGATGCCATCATCGCCAGTGCCGCCCGACATGTAGGTGCGCGTGGATTTGTTTTGGGTGAGGCCGTCGGTGACCGAGCGGAAGTAATCCATGTAGGACGTCTGCAGCACATAGGTCGCATCGTCGCGCTGTCCCATCAACTCCGCGATCCACCATGTCCAGGAGCTGTAGCACAGGTCGGCCAGCTCAGAGCCGCGGTTCGGCGTGGAGAGCTGATGCACGAGGTTGACATACGGATAGGCTCCGTAGTGCACAAGCGCGGTCTGCGTGTCGATTCCGCCTTTGGAGTGGGCGACGATGTTGATCTTGGAGACGCCATAGTAGTTTTTCACCTTGGTGATCACTTCGGCCAGCTTGGAACCGTTGACCCACATATCCCCGCCTGTGCCGTCCGCATCTTTCAGCTGCACAAACGCGGTGCGGTACCCTGCGCTGTAGGCCGCGTCGTAAAAGCCGTCCGAATTGTACCAGGTGGTGTAGTCGGAGTGCAAGCCCTGCACAAACAGGATCACCGGCCTGCTGTAGTCGACGTTCGGTGGCACCGCGCCGACGTACCAGTCTCCAAATTTGGCGCTCGGGTTGTCGTTCTTCAGCGTGGGAGCTGGCGCTGCTGCCAGCGCCGACTGGGGAGCGAGCAGCGATGCAAGCACCGCTCCGGCAACCATCATTTTTGTAAATTTTCTCATAACTTAATACACCTCTACTCGAATAAAGTATTTATTAATCTTATATGTCTACTTTATCACGAAAATGAGATAAGTAAATACAGAATTTTATAATTTTTCATGAAAAAGAAGTGAGGTGATTTGTATCTGACCATTGGCATCTATGAACAGGAAAAGCCGCGCCTCCATCTTCACGAGGCGCGGCTTTCCGTTCGTCCTTGCAAAACTTCCTACGAGGTTGTCTCCGTCTTCTTCACCCGCTCCAGCACCGTTTGCAATCGGCTGGCAAGCTGCGTCACATTCGGCGTTTGCAGCAGTGTGAAGTGGTCTCCAGACATGACGTGCACGTCCACCTCCTGCACCAGCTCGCCATAGCCCAGCGACTGGTCTTCGATCAGCGCGGATGGCCCCGCTTCGGCGCGGAAGAGCACCACCTCGCGATCGAAAGGCTGTGGTTCATACTGCTGGTAGGCGATCGCATTGGCCCGAAACACATCGAACAGGCGCTTCAAGTCTGCTCGCTCAAACGAGGGAGCCAGCGCATGGTGTCGCTGTGCCAGCTCCAGCACAGCATCGAGCGTCTCTTCTGCGCCCTTTTCTGCAAACTCCTCCGCAAATGGAGTGACATCGATCCCAAATCGCCCTGCGAGGTCGGCTGCAAACTGGAGGGCGAGCGCCCCCTCTTCCAGCTCTGCCTCTGTGCGCCGGTTCAACTTCGGCACCGCGCTGTCGAGCAGAGCGAGCAGGGCGACCTCTTCGCCAGCTGCCCGCAGTTGCTGCGCCATCTCATAGGCGACCGCTCCACCGAACGACCAGCCGCCGAGCAGATAGGGGCCGACCGGCTGGACAGCGCGAATCTCTGCCAGATAGTGTGCGGCCATGTCTTCGATTCGATCGAGCGGCTCACATTCCCCTTCCAAGCCAGGAGATTGGAGCGCGTAGACGGGCTGGTCTTCTCCCAGCGCCTTCGCCAGCTCTACATAGCTGGTCGCATGTCCCCCGATCGGATGGACGAGGAAGAGCGGTCGCTGCGTACCGTTCGCTCGCAGCGGCAACAACGTCGGCACCCGATGATCGGACGCCTCCCCGTCTCGCAGCAGAGCGGCGAGCTGTTCGATCGTTCCGCTTTGGATCAGGGCGGTCAGCGATACTTTTTGCTCCAACCGCGCTTCGATCTCCTTGAGCACTTGCAGCGCCAACAGCGAATGACCGCCAAGCTCGAAGAAGTTATCGCGCACTCCGATGTTCGATCTGCCAAGCACAGCCTCCCAGATGCGAACCAACTGCATCTCCAATCGATCGCGCGGAGCGGTCTCCCGTTCCTCGCGCTCCAGATCGGCTGACGGGGTCGGCAGCACTTTGTGGTCGACCTTGCCGTTTGCGGTGAGCGGGATCTCCTCCAGCCAGACAAAGTCGGAAGGGATCATGTACTCGCTGAGGAAACGCTTGAGGAACGCCCTGATTTCCCGTCCGGCCACCAGCTTTTCTCCAGCGACCAGATAGGCGACCAAGCGGCGGTTCCCCGGAATGTCCTCGCGATCGATCACCAGCGCCTCTCGCACCGCCGGGTGCTGATAGAGCGCCGCTTCCACCTCTCCGAGCTCGATCCGATACCCTCTGATCTTCACCTGGCTGTCGATCCGCCCAACATACTCGATCGCTCCGTCCGCCCGGTAGCTCGCCAGATCTCCCGTCCGGTACAGCTTCGCCGCTTCCTCCGCTCGGAACGGATCGGGCAGGAAGCGCTCCGCCTGAAGCTCCTCTCGATTTCGATACCCTCTCGCCACGCCGTGACCGCCGATGTAGATCTCTCCGACCACGCCGATCGGCACCGGCTGTTGCTGTGCGTCGAGGATGTACATCGCCATGTTGGCGATCGGTCGCCCGATCGGGATCGCACCACCTCGGTCCGCTTCGCTCACCTCGTGCACGCAGCAGCCGACGACCGTCTCCGTCGGGCCGTATTCGTTGATCAGCCTCGTCTCCGGCGCTCGCTCCTGCCACGGTGCGACCTGTTCCGGCAACAGCGCTTCACCGCCGATGACCAGCGCGCGCGCAAGCCCCTGCCAGTCCTCGCCTTCCAGCTCTCGGTTCAACAGCTGCAGGTGCGCTGGCGTCACTTTGACCAGCGAGAAATCCTGCCTCGTCAGCAGCAGCTGGCAAAGCGCTTCCACCCCGCTCGCCTCCTGCGGCGTGAAGACCACTTTTTTGCCCGTCAACAGCGGAGGGAAGAGGGAGGTGATCGGCATATCGAACGCGACAGACGAATGCACGATCGCCCCGGCACCCTCCTGCAGTCGATAGGCGTCGACCGCCCACAGCAGGTAGTTGGTCAAGCCGCGCTGCTCGATCATCGTCCCCTTCGGCAGTCCGGTCGAGCCGGACGTGTAGATCAGATAGGCGAGGTGCCCCGGCTCGGCGACAGGCGCTAGGTTGTCTGCGGGCTGCCCGGCGATCAGGTCCGCCTGCCCATCCAGAACGATCTGCGGCAGATCGCTCGCCGGCACTCGATCGCCAAGCGTCGAGGTCGTCAGCACCAGCGCTGCGCCCGCATCCTGCAACAGGAACGACATCCGCTCGGGCGGCGTTGACGGATCGAGCGGCAGATAGGCCCCGCCCGCCTTGAATACCGCTAAGAACGCGGCCATCATCGCAAGCGATCGGTCGAGGAAGATGCCGACGATCACATCCGGCCCGACGCCATATCGCTTCAGCAGATGTGCCAACCGATTGGCCTGCTCGTTCAGCTCGCGGTACGTCCAGCTCTCCGCGCTCAGCTCGACCGCCACCGCGTCTGGCGTTTTTTCCGCCTGCGCTTCAAACAGCTGGGCAAAAGTTTTTTCCTCACCGTGCTCCCGCTTCGTATCGTTCCACTCAAGGAGCAATGTGTCTCGCTCCCGCTCTGCGAGCAGCGAGTACCGGCTGATCGATCGGTCGGGGTCTGCTGCTATCTCGTGCAACAGGTTGTGAAAATGATCGATCATCCGACGAGCGGTGCTCGCTTCGAACAGGTCGGTGTTGTATTCGAACATCGCGACGAGCTCGTCTTGCTCCCCTTGCACAAACAGCGTCAGGTCAAATTTGGCCGTTTCGTTCGAAATGTCGAGCGGCTCGATCAAAAGCCCTTCTACTTCTACCGCTGGCAACGCATCGTTTTGAAGGACAAACATCGTTTGAAACAGCGGTGTTCTGCTCGTGTCGCGAGGTGGCTGCAGCTCCTCCACCAAACGCTCAAACGGCACATCTTGGTTCGCATACGCTCCGAGCGCCACTTCGCGCACCCGCTTCAGCACCTCGCGGAACGTCGGTTCCCCAGATAGGTCGGTGCGCATGACCAGCGTGTTGACGAAGAAGCCGATCAGCTCTTCCGTCTCCTTGGCGTTGCGACCGGCGATCGGCGTGCCGACAGCGATGTCCTCCTGCCCTGTGTAGCGAGCCAGCATCGTTTGGAAGGCGGCGAGCAACGTCATGAACAGCGTGACACCTTGACGCTTGGAGAGCGCCTGCAACGCCTGCGCAAGCTCTGGTGACAGTTCGGCAGACACCACCGCCCCGCGATGTGTTTGCACAGGCGGGCGCGGTCTGTCTGTCGGCAGCTGCAAAGCTGGCAGGTCGCCGCCCAGCCGCTCTTTCCAGTAGGAGAGCTGCTCTTCCAGCGCACTGCCCTGCAGCCAGTTGCGCTGCCAGACCGCATAGTCGGCATACTGGATCGCAAGCGCTGGCAACGGCGAGGGACGTCCGTCCGCAAAGGCGGCATACAGCGCCGCAAACTCGTGGAGGAACACGCCGGTCGACCAGCCGTCCGACACGATGTGGTGCATGTTCAGCACCAACAGGTGCTCCCGCTCGGCCAACTTGAGCAGGGAGCAGCGGATCAACGGCCCTGCGGACAGGTCGAACGGCGCCGCTACCTCTTCCTGCGCCAGCTGCCTCGCGGTCGCTTCCCGCTCTTCGGCAGGAAGCGAGCTCAGGTCGCGCACCGCCAGGCTCAACCTATCGGGTGCGGCGATCACCTGCAACGGCTCTGCCGGCCCTTCGACAAAGGTGGTGCGCAGCGCTTCGTGTCGCGCGATGATCTCCTCAAGGCTCCGCTCAAGCGCCTCGACGTCGAGCTCCCCTTCGAGGCGCACGACGAACGGCATGTTGTAGACCGCGCTGCCCGGCTGAAGTTGGTCGATCAACCACAGGCGTTGCTGCGCGAAGGAGAGCGGCATCGGACCCACTCGCTCCGCTTTCAACAGCGGTGGCACCTGTCGTCCATGCCCTGCCGCCTGCAGCGCCTGCACTTGTTCGGCCAAAGCGGCGACGGTGGGAAGTTCGAACAGGTGGCGAAGCGGCACGTCCACTCCGAACGCTTCCTCGATGCGCGAGATGACCTGTGTCGCCAACAGCGAATGTCCACCGCGCTCAAAAAAGTTGTCGTGGACGCCGATCCGCTCCGCTTGCAACACCTCTTCCCAGATGCTTGCGACCAGCTCTTCCGCCGCGGTGTTCGGCGCGACATACGCGCCGTCCAACTCGCTCATGTCTGGCGCAGGAAGGGCGCGGCGATCCACTTTTCCATTTTGGTTCAGCGGCAGCGCTTCGAGCACCGCAAAGGCGGACGGCACCATGTAATCGGGCACCCGCGCCTTCAGATGGCTGCGAAGTTCGCCGATCGTCAGCGTCTGTCCCGCCTCGTACACCACATAGGCGACCAGACGCTTGTCGCCCGGAGTCGGCTCCTGCACATCGACGACCGCTTCGCGCACCTCGGCGAGCTGGCACAAGAGCTTTTCGATCTCGCCCAGCTCGATGCGGAACCCGCGAATCTTCACCTGGTTGTCGATCCGGCCCAAGAACTCCAGCGCCCCGTCGGGCAGGCGGCGCACCAAGTCTCCCGTCCGGTACCACCGCTTTCCTTCTCTCGTCACATACTTCTCTTCGGTCAAATCTGCTCGGCGGAAATACCCGCGGCTGACTCCCGCTCCGCCGATGTACAGCTCGCCCGACACTCCGACCGGTACCGCCTGTCCGCTCTCATCGCAGACCCGCAAGTTGGCGTTGGCAAGCTTGGTGCCGATCACCATCTTGTCCAGCGCTCGCTCGCGCGGCACATGGTAGCTGGAGCAGATGATCGTGCCTTCTGTCGGCCCGTACAGCACCTGAACCTTCGCTTGGCGGAACACCCGGTGCATCGCTTGCAACAGGTCGGGCGGCACCGCATCCCCGCCGATGAAGATCGTCCGCAGGCGGTCATAGCGCTCGCTCGGTCGCTGCTGCTCCTCGATCGTCTGCACGATCTGCCGCATCAGGCTCGGCACCGTGTGGATCATCGTGTACCGCTCCAGATCGGTCAGCAGTCGGCTCACGTCGAGCACCTGCTCTTTGGTCAACACTTCTGATCGGCCGCCGACCAGCAGCGGGTTGAGCAGTTCGAACAGCGCGATGTCGAACGCCACCGAGGCGATCCACGGGAACACGTCCGCTTCGGCGAACGCGAACTGATCTTGCGCCGCCATGATCGTGCTGACCAGGTTGCGATGCTCGACCATCACCGCTTTCGGTCGTCCGGTCGAGCCTGACGTGTAGATCATGTAGGCCAAATCGCTCGGGGCGATCTCGTGCGTCAGATTCGATTCTGAATAGCTGGCGAGGCGCTCCAGATCCGCATCGAGGCGGACGACGCTCGCAGGCGAGACTGGCAGTCTGTCGAGCAGGTGCGACTGTGTCACCATGACCGACGCTTCGCTGTCTTCGAGGATCAGCGAGATGCGCTCCTCCGGATAGGCGGTGTCGAGCGGCACGTACGCTCCGCCCGCCTTCAAGATGCCGAGCAGGCCGATCACGAGGTCTGCAGAGCGCTCGACGAACAGCGTGACCATCACATCTGAGCCGACGCCGAGCTCGCGCAGATGGTGCGCCAAGCGGTTGGCGCGGCCGTTCAGCTCGCGATAGGTCAGCGATTGCCCTGCGAACTGCACCGCCACCGCATCTGGCGTGCGCGCCACCTGCGCTTCGAACAGGCGATGGATGATCGCGTCCGACTCCGGCAGGTCTGCCTCCAGCTCCACCAGCAGGTGCTGTCGCTCCTGCTCGGTCAGCATCGGCAAGGCGGAGACGCGCTGCTCGGCGCTCGCGGCGATCGAATGCAACAGCTGCTGAAAGTGTCCGATCATGCGCTCGATCGTGGACGCATCGAACAGGTCGGTGTTGTATTCGAACGAACCGCGCAAGCCCGCCTCGTCTTCATGCATCGACAGCGAGAGGTCGAACTTGGCGATCTTGCTCTCATAGTCGACCGGCTGGATGGTCAGCCCGGTCAGGTCGATCGCGCCGACCGGTGCGTTTTGCAGGGCAAAGAACACTTGGAACAGCGGCGATCTGCTTCTGTCCCGCTCCGGCTGCAGCTCTTCGACCAATTTTTCGAACGGCAGATCCTGATGCGCATACGCCCCGAGCGCCACCTCGCGCACGCGGTCGAGCAGTTCGGCAAAGGTCGGGTCGCCCGACAGGTCGGTGCGCAAGACAAGCGTGTTGACAAAAAATCCGATCAGCGCTTCTGTCTCCTGCGCGTTTCGCCCGGCGATCGGCGTGCCGACGATGATCTCCTCTTGGCCGCTGTAGCGGAAGAGCAGCGTTTGGAAGGCGCTGAGCAAGGTCATGAACAGCGTGCTGCCCTGTCGCTGCCCGATTCGTTTCAGCGCTTCTGCCACCTCGCTTGCGACCGCAAACGGCGCCAGCGCGCCGACGTGCGTCTGCACCGGCGGGCGCGGGCGATCGGTCGGCAGTTGCAGGGCGGGCAACTCTCCGCCCAACTGCTCCTTCCAGTAGTCCAACTGCGCTTGCAACACGTCGCCGGAAAGCCAGTTGCGCTGCCAGACCGCATAGTCGGCATACTGGATCGCAAGCTCCGGCAACGGCGAGGGCAAGCCAGCCCCATACGCTTCATAGAGCGCGGCAAACTCCTGGATGAACACGCCCATCGACCAGCCATCGGAGACGATGTGGTGCATGTTCAGGAGCAGCACATGATCGGAAGCGTCCAATTCCAGCAGGGAGAATCTCACCAAAGAGCCTGCCAGCAGGTCGAACGGACGCTCCGCCTCCGCCTGCACCAGCCGCTCGACTTCTCGCGCTTGCTGTTCGGCTGTCAGGCCTTGCAGGCTCTGCACAGGCAGCGATTGCCAAACGGGGGCTGCGATCGCTTGCAGCGGCTGCCCCTCTCGCTCGACAAACGAGGTGCGCAGCGATTCGTGACGGTCAAGAATGCTGTTGATCGTCCGCTCCAGCACCTGCAGATCGAGCGCCCCTTGCAGGCGCACCGCATACGGCATGTTGTACACGGCGGTGCCAGGCAGGAGTCGCTCCACCAGCCACAGGCGCTGTTGGGCAAAGGACAGCGGAAGCGGCCCGTTGCGATCCGCCTTTTCGATCGCAGGAGTTAGCGCTCCTTCCTCTCGGTGCAACGCTTCTGCGACCGCGCCGGCCAAGCTTTCGACCGTCGCATTTTCAAACAGCGCCCGCAGCGGAATCTGCAGTCCGAAGGCGCGGTTGAGGCGCGACATCACCTGTGTCGCCAACAGAGAGTGCCCGCCGAGTTCGAAAAAGTTGTCCGCAGCTCCGACCTGCGGCGAATTGAGCACGTCCGCCCAGATCGCGGCGACCATCTCTTCGACCGGCGTGCGCGGCGCCACGTAGCTGCTGTCCTGCGCGAGCTGGGAGCGGTCGGGCGCAGGGAGTGCGCGGCGATCCACCTTGCCGTTCGCATTGAGCGGCATCGCCTCAAGCAGCACATACTCTGGCGGCACCATGTGCTCCGGCAGGCGCTCTTTCAAGAAGCTGCGCAAGAGGTGTCTGTCCACCTCGGCCGACGGGTGCGCCACCAGATAGGCCACCAGCCGCTTGTCGCCCGGCATCTCCTCGCGGGCGATCACCACCGCCTCCTTGACCGCTTCATGCTGGCTGAGCACAGTTTCGATCTCCCCGAGCTCGACGCGCATCCCGCGGATCTTCAGCTGGTTGTCGATGCGCCCGAGAAATTGAATCGCGCCATCACGGCGGAAATACCCGCGATCTCCCGTCTTGTACAGCTGTTCACCAGGCACGAACGGGTTGGGCAAAAAGGACTCGGCGGTGCGCTCCGGGTTGTTCAAATAATTCCGGGCCAACCCGATACCGCCCAGATACAGCTCGCCTGGCACCCCGATCGGCACCGGTTGCAGATGCGCATCGAGCACATAACAGCGGTTGTTGTCGATCGGACGGCCGACCGAGACGATCTCCGCCCCCGACTCGTCCGCTTCGGTGCAGACGTGGACGGTCGAGTCGATCGACACTTCGGTCGCGCCCCACGTGTTGTGCAGCTGGCAGCCGACCCGCTCGCGGAACTGGCGCACCAGGTTGGCGCGCAGCGCCTCGCCGCTGGAGCCGACGTGGCGCAGACAGCGCAGTTTTTCCCGATCGTCCGCGGTGATCGTCTCGACCACCAGCGCCAACATGCTCGGCACGAACGTGGTGAAGGCGACTTGGTAGCGGATCGCCGCATCGAGGATCGCGCGCGGATCTTTGTGCAAACCGGGCTCCATCAGCGCGATTCGCGCGCCGACCATCAGCGGCCAATAGAACTCGCAGGCGGCGTCGTCAAAGGTGAGCGTGGTCTTTTGCAGAACGCTCTCCTGCGCTTCCAGCTGGTAGTGGCGCTGCATCCAGACCATCCGGTTGACCCAGCCGCGATGCGTGCTGGCGACACCTTTCGGCCTTCCGGTCGAGCCGGACGTGTAGTAGATCGAGACGAGGTGGTCGGGCGTGACCGCCACCTGCGGCGCGGTCGCTCGATAGCTGCCCAGCCGAACCGCATCTTCTGCTGTCGGATCGAGGGACAGGTAGACTGCCACATCGTCAGGCAGGCGCTCGCGCAGATGGCTCTGCGTCAGGCAGATCGGCGCTTGCGCATCTGTCAGCACTTGGGCGATCCGCGCGGTCGGAGCTTCTGTGTCGAGCGGCAGGTAGGCGCCGCCCGCCTTTAAGATGCCGAGCAGCGCGACCACCATCTCCAGCGAGCGATCCATGCACAGGCCGACCGGCACATCGGGGCCGACGCCCAGCTCGATCAGCCGATGCGCCAAGCGGTTCGATTGCGCTTCCAGTTCGGCATAGGTGATCTCCTGCTCGCCGAAGATCGCCGCCACGCGCTCCGGTGCGCGCTCGACCTGCTGCTCGAACAGCTGGTGCAGACACAGCTGGTCGGGGAAGGCCACATCCGTTCGGTTCCATTCGACCACGACCTGCTGAAACTCCGCATCTGACAACATCTGCAGGCGCGTGATGCGTTGCTCCGGCTGTGCGGCGATCGACCTGAGCAGCGTTTGGAAATGCTCGATCATCCGCTCCACCGTCACCAGATCGAACAGGTCGGTGTTGTACTCGAAAGATGCATGAAGAGCTCCATCCGCCTCGGTCATCAGCAGCGAGAGGTCAAATTTGGCGATCTGGCTCTCATACTCGACCGGCTGGATCGTCAGCTCAGGGAGTTCGATCGCCGACATCGGCGCGTTTTGCAGGGCGAACAGCACTTGGAACAGCGGCGAACGGCTGAGATCGCGCTCCGGCTGCAGCTCTTCGACCAGCCGTTCAAACGGCACATCCTGATGCGCATACGCTCCGAGCGCCACCTCTTTGACGCGGCCGAGCAGTTCGACAAAAGTGGGCTGACCTGAAAGGTCGGTGCGCAACACCTGCGTGTTGACAAAAAAGCCGATCAGCTCTTCCGTCTCCCGGCGCGTCCTGCCGGCGATCGAAGTGCCCACAGAGATATCTTCCTGTCCGCTGTAGCGGGAGAGAAACGCTTGGAACGCGCCGAGCAGCGTCATGAACAGCGTGACGCCGTGGCGCTGGCTGAGCTGTTGCAGGACAGCGGTCAGCTCCGGTTCAACGGTGAAGTGTTTGATCGCGCCCACATACGTCTGCACCGGAGGGCGAGGACGATCGGTCGGCAGCTGCAAGACGGGCAGTTCGCCGCCCAATTGCTCTTTCCAATAGGCGAGCTGCTCTTCGAGCGCCTCGCCTTCCAGCGCATCCCGCTGCCAAGCCGCATAGTCGACATATTGAATCGCAAGCTCAGGGAGCGGTGACTCCTCCCCGGCGGCATACGATCGATAGAGCGTGGCAAACTCGTTGATGAACACGCCCATCGACCAGCCGTCGGAGATGATGTGGTGCATGTTCAGGATCAGGACGTGCTCCGCCTCCTGCAGTTGCAACAGGGCGAAGCGCACCAAGGGGCCGGTCAGCAGATCGAAAGGTCGATCCGCTTCCGCTTGCACCTGTCGCCTCACCTCCACCTCCTGCTCCTCAGCGGAGAGCATTTGCAGGTTCACGACGGGCAAGGACCGCCAGACGGGATCTGCGATCACCTGCACCGGCTGATCGTCCACCTCGGCAAAATGGGTGCGCAGCGCCTCGTGCCGCCTGATGATCTCGTTGATGCTTCTCTCCAGCTCTGACTGGCGCAAAGCACCCTGCAACCGCACCGCAAACGGCATGTTGTAGACGGCGGTGCCTGGCAGCAGCCGATCGACGACCCACAGGCGCTGCTGGGCAAAGGAGAGCGGGAGTCGAGCGCTGCGATCGACGCTTGCGATCGGCGTCGCCACCGCCCTCTGCTCGCCCTGCTGCATCTGCTCGATGCGCGCTGCCAGCTCTTCTGCGCTCGATGTTTCGAAGAGCGCTCGCAGCTGAATCTCCACGCCGCATTCTGCCTGCAGGCGAGAGACGACCTGTGTCGCCAGCAGCGAGTGTCCGCCCAGATCGAAAAAGTTGTCCAGCATGCTGACCTGCGGCACGCGCAGCACATCCGCCCAGATCGCGGCGACCTGCTCTTCGAGCGCGGTGCGCGGTGCCACGTAAGGGGAGTCTCCGCCAAACTGGGAGGCATCAGGGGCGGAGAGTTTGCGCTGATCCACCTTGCCGTTCTGGTTGAGCGGCAGTTCGTCCAGCTGCACGAAGGCGGACGGGACCATGTACTCGGGCAACCGCTCCTTGAGGAACGCGCGGAGCTCGCTCCGCTCCACCTCCATCTGCTCCTGCACCACCAGATAGGCGACCAGTCGCTTGTCCCCCGGCGCATCTTCGCGCACCATCGCATAGCTGTCCAGCACCGCCGGGTGCTGCCCGATCATCGCTTCCACCTCGCCGAGCTCGATGCGGAACCCGCGGATCTTCACCTGGCTGTCGATCCGGCCGAGGAAGTCGATCGTCCCATCCGGCAGGTAGCGCACCAGATCGCCCGTCTTGTACAGGCGCTCCCCTTCTGCAAAGGGACTCGGGATAAACGTTTGGGCGGTCAGCTCCGGCCGGTTGAGGTACTCGCGGGCAAGCCCCGCTCCGCCGATGTACAGCTCGCCTGCCACGCCGATCGGAACTGGTTGCAAGTGGCGATCCAGCACGTAGACGGTGGTGTTGGCGATCGGACGACCGATCGGCACCGACCCGTCGAGCTCGCTTTCTGCTGTCACCGGGTAGTAAGTGGTGAACGTCGTGCTCTCCGTCGGGCCATAGCAGTTGATCAGCTGGCAGTTCTGCAAGCGCTCGACCACTTTTTTCACATGCGCCACCGACAGCGTATCCCCGCCTGCCAACAGTTGGCGGACGCCGCGCAGGTCGTCCAGATGCTCGTCCACCATCTGGTGGAACAGTCCGGTCGTCAGCCACAGCGTGCTGATCTGATGCTCGCAGATCACATCGCGCAGCTCCGACAGCGACAGCTGTCCCGCTGGGCAGATGATCAGGCGGGCGCCGTTTAACAGGCTGCCCCAGATCTCAAACGTCGAGGCGTCAAAGGCGACCGGCGCAAACTGCAGGAACACTTCGTCTGGCGAGAAGCTCACATAGTCGGTCTCTTTGACCAGTCGCACGACGCCGCGATGCGGCACGCAGACACCTTTTGGCTGCCCGGTCGAGCCGGATGTGTAGAGCACATAGGCCAGATGGTCGGGCGTGATCTCACCTCTCGGCTCCGTCTCGCTCTGCGCTGCGATCCGCTCCGCATCGCGGTCGAACAGCACCACCTGCGCAGGGTGAGGCGGCAGTTGCTCCGCCCACTCCCGCTTGGTCAGCAGCGTGTGGATATTCGCGTCTTCCAACTGATAGAGGACGCGCTCCACCGGGTCGTTCGGGTTGATCGGCACGTAGACGCCGCCCGCCTTCAAGATGGCGAGCAGGCCGACGATCAGTTCGAGCGACCGCTCGGTGGTGATGCCGACGAACGTCTCCGCTCCCACGCCCTGCTGTTGCAGATGGTGGGCGAGCTGGTTGGCGCGGGCGTTCAGCTCGGCGTAGGTCAGCTGTTGCTCCCCATAGACGAGCGCCACCGCATCGGGCGTGCGCGCCGCTTGCTCGGTGAACAGCTGGTGGATGCTCACTTCCGGGTAGGCGGTCGCTGTGTCGTTCCAGACCACCACCTGCTGGTGGCGCTCCTGTTCGGTCAAGAGCGGCAAATCAGAAATTTTCCGCTCTGGCTGCTGAACAATCCCCGCAAGCAACCGCTGATAATGTCCGATCAGCCGTGCGATCGTGCTGGCAGCAAACAGGTCGGCGTTGTAGATCAGCGTGCCGAACAACTGCCCGTCCCGCTCTTCCATCGACAGTTCGAGGTCGAACTTGGCGGCGGTGCTATCCACCACAAAGGGCGAGATCGTAAGCCCTGGCAGTTCCACCTTGCCCGTCTGCGAATTTTGCAAGACGAACAGCGCTTGGAAAAAGGGCGAAACGCTTCTGTCGCGCTCCGGCAGCAGCTCGCCGACCAGCTTTTCGAACGGCACATCCTGGTGCGCATAGGCGCTGAGCGTCACCTCTTTGACGCGCTCCAGCAGTTCGTCCAGGGTCGGATCGCCCGACAGATCGGTGCGCAACACCAGCGTGTTGACAAAAAAACCGATCAGCCCTTCCAGCTCTGTGCGATTGCGCCCGGCGATCGGCGAGCCGACCGCGACGTCCGTCTGCCCGCTATAGCGGGCGAGCAACAGCTGAAACGCTCCGAGCAACGTCATGAACAGGGTCAGCCCGCGGCGCTGGCTCAGCGCTTTCAGCTCGGAGGTCAGCGCTGTGGGAAGCGCAAACCGTTCCAGAGCCCCGCGATTGGTCTGCGTCGGCGGGCGCTTGTGGTCGAACGGCAGTTGCATCGCTGGCAGATCGCCGCCCAATTGCTCGCGCCAATAGGACATCTGCGTTTCGAGGACCTCTCCCTCCAGCCATTCCTTCTGCCAGTGTGCATAGTCTGCATACTGAATCGGCAGGTCGGGCAGCGCTGGCTCTTGTCCGGCAGAAAAAGCGTGATAGCACGCCACCAGCTCCTGCATCAAGACACCGATTGACCAGCCGTCGGAGATGATGTGATGCAGGGTGAGGAGCAGGACGTGGTCCTGCTCCTCAAGGCGAATCAGCTTGGCCCGCAACAGCGGCCCCCGCTCCAGATCGAACGGGGTCATCACCTCTGCGCTCGCCAGCTCGATCAGCTTGCCTTCCCGCTCCGCTTGCGGGCAGCCTTCCAGATCGACCTGAGCGATCGAAAGCGACAGGGAGGTGACGACGATCTGCAACAGCTCCCCCTCTTCATAGGCGAACGTCGTGCGCAAGCTCTCATGCCGCCAGATGATTTCATTGATGCTCTCCTCCAGCGCCGCTACGTCCAAGCGCCCTTGAAATCGACCTGTAAACGGAACGTTGTAGACCGCCTGCCCAGGTTCGAGCTGATCAAGAAACCACAACCGCTGTTGGGCAAATGATGCGGGAAATGCAAATTCTTCTATCGAATCGATCGCTTCCTCCGACCCGGTCTCCGCGTGGAGATCAGGATCGGAGGAAGATCGGTCTGTCCAACGATCTGACATCGTTCTTCCTCCTTTGCGTTGCTTGGTTTAGCGTTTCCGGCGGTAGGCGGTTCGGTTCAGCCCTTGGATCGGCGCCTGTTGCTTCTGGCTGTCGCTCGTCGCAAGGTGCTGGTCGATCAGCTTGGCAAAATCGGCGATCGTCGGCAGCTCGATCAGCTTCCGCAGCGGCACTTCCATCTGGAACTCCAAGCGGATGCGCGAGATGATCTGCGTCGCCAGCAGCGAGTGTCCGCCAAGTTCGAAGAAGTTGTCTTGCGTGCCCACGCGGTCGACGCCTAACACGTCGGCAAAGATTTTGACCAACCGCTCCTCCGTCGGCGTGCTCGGCGCCACATAGTGGGTGCTCGACAGCATTCCATGATCGGGTGCGGGCAGCGCGCGGCGATCCACCTTGCCGTTTTGGTTCAGCGGCAGCTTCTCCAGCTGCACGAACGCGGACGGGATCATGTAGTCGGGCAATCGCCCCTTGAGGAACGCCCGGAACTCGCTCTGCTCCACCTGCTCTTGCACCACCAGGTAGGCGACCAGTCGCTTGTCCCCCGGTGCATCTTGGCGCACCATCGCATAGCATTTCTGCACTGCAGGATGCTGCCCGATCATCGCTTCCACCTCCCCAAGCTCGATGCGGAACCCGCGGATCTTCACTTGACCGTCAATCCGGCCGAGGAAGTCGATCGTCCCATCCGACAGGTAGCGCACCAGGTCGCCCGTCTTGTACAGGCGCTCCTCTTCGGCAAACGGGCTTGTGACAAACGTTTGGGCGGTCAGCTCCGGCTGGTTGAGATACTCGCGGGCCAGCCCCGCACCCCCGATGTACAGCTCGCCTGCCACGCCGACCGGTACGGGTTGCAGGTGGCGATCCAGCACGTAGACGGTCGTGTTGGCGATCGGGCGGCCGATCGGCACCGACCCGTCGAGCTCGCTCGCTGCTGTCACTTGGTAGCAGGTGGTGAACGTCGTGTTCTCCGTCGGCCCGTACCCGTTGATCAGTCGGCAGTTCGGCCAGCGCTCGACCACTTTTTTCACATGCGCCACCGACAGCGCATCCCCGCCTGCCAGCAGCTGGCGGACGCCGCCTAGGTCGTCCAGATGCTCGTCCACCATCTGATGGAACAGCCCGGCAGTCAGCCACAGCGTGCTGACCTGATGCTCGCAGATCACATCGCGCAGCTCCGACAGCGACAGTTGCCCAGCTGGGCAGAGGACGAGGCGGGCGCCGTTTAGCAGACTGCCCCAGATCTCAAACGTCGAGGCGTCGAAGGCGACAGGTGCAAACTGCAGGAACACCTCATCTGGCGAGAAGCTCACATAGTCGGTCTCCTTCACCAGGCGGACGACGCCGCGATGCGGCACGCAGACCCCTTTCGGCTGTCCGGTCGAGCCGGACGTGTAGACCGTATAGGCCAAATGGTCAGGGGTGATCGCAGAGGTCGGCTCCGTCTCGCTCTGCGCCCCGATCTTTTCTGCATCGCGATCGAAGAGCACCACTTGCGCAGGGTGGGGCGGCAGTTGCTCAGCAAACTCCTGGTTGGTCAACAGCGTGTGAATGTTCGCATCTTCCAGCTGATAGAGAACGCGCTCCACCGGGTCGTTCTGGTTGATCGGGACATAGACGCCGCCCGCTTTCAAAATGGCCAGCAGGCCGACGATCAGTTCGAGCGACCGCTCGGTGGTGATGCCGACGAACGTCTCCGCTCCCACGCCCTGCTGCTGCAGGTAGTGCGCGAGCTGGTTGGCGCGGGCATTCAGTTCAGCGTAGGTCAGCTGTTGCCCCTCAAAGACAACCGCCACCGCATCGGGCGTGCGCATCGCCTGCTCGCTGAACAGCTGGTGGATGCACGTTTCCGGATAGGAGGTCGCCGTGTCGTTCCACACCACCAACTGCTTGTGGCGCTCCTGTTCGCTCATCATTTCCAAGTCGCCGATCTTTCGTTCGATCGCCACAAGCATCTGCTCGATCAGCATTTGCAGATGGCCGAGCAAACGCGTCACAGTCTCATCTGCAAACTGTTGGCGATCATAGTTGGCGATCAGCGACAGCGCTTTGCCAGGCAGGGCGGTCACCGTGATCGGGAAGTTGGTCATGTCGCTCTGCACCACATCGGTGATCTTCAGACCACCAGCCTTCCCAGAGATCGCTTCGTCCACCGGGAAGTTTTCGAAGACCAAAATCGAGTCGAACAGATTGGTTCCGCGCGGAATCTCGCTCAGCTCCTGCACGCTGACCAGAGGCGTGTATTCGTATTCGCGCAACTCCGCCTGCTGGGCTTGCAAACCTTTCAGGAAGGTCAACACCTCGGTGTCGGAGCTGAACGTCGCCCGCATCGGCAAGGTGTTGATAAACAGCCCGACCATCGTCTCCACCCCTGCCAGTTCGGCCGGACGGCCGGAGACGGTGGTGCCGAACAGCACGTCCTCTTCCCCGCTGTAGCGGGAGAGCAGGATCGACCACGCGCCTTGCACCAACGTGTTCAAGGTCAGCTGGTGCTGTCTGGCCAGCGCTTGCAGTGATTCTGTGCGCTGCTCCGACAACGACGCCTTCTGCTCGCCATATTTTTTCCCCGCTTCGCTTTGCGAACTGTGCGCCTTCTCCGTCCCGATCGAAGTCGGCACAGAGAATCCGGCAAGCCGGTTGCGCCAGTAGCGCTCGGCAGCAGCTGCATCCTGCTTTTGCAACCACGCGATGTAGTCGCGGTATGGGCGCGTCGCTCCAAGCTCTGCTACCTGACCCAAAGCGTATTGGTCGTACAGGGCGAACAGCTCTTTGAACAGGAGCGGCAAGGACCAGCCGTCGAGCAGCAGATGGTGCGACGTCCAGACCAAGCGCTGCACGCCCTCCTCCATCTCGATCAACGTCATGCGGATCAGCGGCGCCGCCTGCAGGTCGAAACCGCGACGGCTGTCCGCTTCTAAGAACGTCGCCAGTTGGGTCGCTCGCTCCTCCGCAGACAGGTGCGTCCAATCTGCTTGCTCGATCGGCACTTGCACGTTGCGCCTGACCACTTGCAGCAGCTTGCCCATGCCTTCCCAATAGAAGGAGGTGCGCAGGATCGAATGGCGCTCCAGCACCGTCTGCCAAGCCCGCTGCAAGGCAGACAGGTTCAGCCGCTCATGCAGCGCAAAATGCAGCTGCGTCACATAGACGCCCGAATCGGGAGCGAGCAGGCTGTGGTACAGCATGCCTTGTTGCATCGGGGACAGCGCATAGATCTGTTCGATCTCCGCGCGGTTGACCGATCGCTCGGCCAGACTGGCGACGACGCTGTCCAGCTCGCTCTGCATCAGCTTCGCCTCGGCGAAGTCGGACGGTGTGAAGCCGCCCGCGTCCGGCGATTGGCAATGTGCGATCAATTCGCGCAGCGCCTGCACAAACGAGTTGGCGACCCGCTCGATCGTCTCGCGGCGATGCAGCGAGCTGCTGTACGTCCAAGTCATCTGGAGCTGCCCGCCCTGCACGCCGCCGTTGATCTCCAACAGGTGGCTGCGCGCATTGCGCCCGCTCTGCACAGCGCCTGCCGGGGCGGTGGAGAGCGCAAACAGAGAAGACTCGGCAAACGTCTGGTCGAGTTGCCCCAGATAGTTGAACAGCACCTCTGGCGCTGCGATCCCCAGCTCGCTTCGCAACAGTCCGTAGCCGATCCCGCGGTTCGGGATGGCGCGGAGCTGTTCTTTGACCGCTTTGATCGCCTGGCCGGATGTCGAGCGGTCAGACAGGTCGACCAGCACCGGATAGGAGGTGGTGAACCACCCGACCGTGCGGGACAGATCCACGCCGGCAAACAGGTCTTCCCGCCCATGACCTTCTAACGCGACCAGCAGCGATCGATCGCCCGTCCACAGGGCGAACGATTCTGCTAAAGCGGTCAGCAACAGATCGTTGATCTGCGTGTTGTACGCTTTGGCCGTCTCTTGCAACAGCGCCTGCGTTTCCTCTGCGCTGAGCGAAACGGTCAGATGATCGGTCGATTCGACGCGGTTGACACCTTCCGCATGGTCGAGCGGCAAGCGCACAACATTCGCTCGCTGCACTTGCGACCATGCGTCCCGCTCCGCCAAAAGCGCATCAGATGCAGCATAAGCGTGGAGCCGCTCCGACCATTTTTGTAGCGATGTGGTCTTCGGAGGCAGTTGGATCGCCTCACCCGCACAGCGCTGGCGATAGGCGAGCTCTAGGTCTTGGAGCAAAATGCGCCAAGAGACGCCGTCGGTGACCAGATGATGGATGATCACCAGCAGACGGCTCGGTCGATCTGCACCAAGATCGGCGTGCAGGAAGCGCACCAGCGACCCTTGCTCAAGGTCGAGCGACGCTTGCGCACGTTCTGCCTCCAGCAGGAATGCGGGCTCTTGCTCCTCAGGCGGCAGGGCGGACAGGTCGAGCGCCGTAAACGGTACATCCTGACCCGGCTCCCCGGCGATCTGTTGCCATCCATCCTCCGCTCGCAGATAGCGCATCCGCAGCGCATCGTGATGCATCAGCAGGTGCCCGCACGCTTCGCGCAGCAGATCGAGGTTCACCCGCTCCTTCAGTTCGAGCAGAACCGACATGTTGAAGTGGTGCGCCGCTTCCAGCTTTTGCTCGAAGAACCATTGCTGCATCGGCGTCAACAGCACTTCCCCTGTCACCAGCCCCTGATCGATCACCTCTTCTGCCGCAGTGCCTGCCACCGCAGCCAGCTCGGCGATCGTCTGATGCTGGAACAAGTCTTTCGGAGTCAGGCGGACTCCCTTTTGGTTGGCGCGGTTGATGATCTGAATGCTCAAGATCGAGTCGCCGCCCAGCTCGAAGAAATTATCGTGGATGCCCACGCGCTCCTGACGCAGCAGTGCCGACCAGATTTCGGCCAGCGCCTGCTCCACCTCGTTGCGCGGCGCCACATAGCTGCTGTCCAGATCGGTGCGATCGAGCGTCGGCTCGGGCAGAGCGCGGCGATCGACCTTGCCGTTCTGGTTCAGCGGCAGCGCTTCGAGCACCATAAAGGCGGACGGCACCATATAGTCGGGCAGGCTCGCTTTCAGATCGACTCGCAGCGAGGTTGCGGACAGCTCCGCCCCCTCTTCTGGCACCACATAGGCGACCAGACGCTTGTCGCCCGGAGTCGGCTCGTGCACGACGGCGATCGCTTCCCGCACATCGGCGCGCTGGCAGAGCACCGTTTCGATCTCGCCCAGCTCGATGCGGAACCCGCGAATCTTCACCTGATTGTCGATCCGGCCCAAGAACTCCAGCGTCCCGTCTGGCAGGCGGCGCACCAAGTCTCCCGTCCGGTACCACCGCTTCCCTTCTCTCGTCACATACTTCTCTTCAGTCAGATCTGCTCGGCGGAAATACCCGCGGCTGACTCCCGCTCCGCCGATGTACAGCTCGCCCGATACCCCGACCGGCACCGCCTGTCCGCTCGCATCGCAGACCCGCAAGTTGGCGTTGGCAAGCTTGGTGCCGATCACCATCTTGTCCAGCGCTCGCTCGCGCGGCACATGGTAGCTGGAGCAGATGATCGTGCCTTCTGTCGGCCCGTACAGCACCTGAACCTCCGCTTGGCGGAACACCCGGTGCATCGCTTGCAACAGGTCGGGCGGCACCGCATCCCCGCCGATGAAGATCGTCCGCAGGCGGTCATAGCGCTCGCTCGGCCGCTGCTGCTCCTCGATCGTCTGCACGATCTGCCGCATCAGGCTCGGCACCGTGTGGATCATCGTGTACCGCTCCAGATCGGTCAGCAGTCGGCTCACGTCGAGCACCTGCTCTTTGGTCAACACTTCTGATCGGCCGCCGACCAGCAGCGGGTTGAGCAGTTCGAACAGCGCGATGTCGAACGCCACCGAGGCGATCCACGGGAACACGTCCGCTTCGGCGAACGCGAACTGGTCTTGCGCCGCCATGATCGTGCTGACCAGGTTGCGATGCTCGACCATCACCGCTTTCGGTCGTCCGGTCGAGCCGGACGTGTAGATCATGTAGGCCAGGTCGCTCGGGGCGACCTCGTGCGTCAGATTCGATTCTGAATAGCTGGCGAGGCGCTCCAGATCCGCATCGAGGCGGACGACGCTCGCAGGCGAGACCGGCAGTCGGTCGAGCAGGTGCGACTGTGTCACCATGACCGACGCCTCGCTGTCTTCGAGGATCAGCGAGATGCGCTCCTCCGGATAGGCGGTGTCGAGCGGCACGTACGCTCCGCCCGCCTTCAGGATGCCGAGCAGGCCGATCACGAGGTCTGCGGAGCGCTCGACGAACAGCGTGACCATCACATCGGGGCCGACGCCGAGCTCGCGCAGATGGTTCGCCAAGCGATTGGCGCGGCCGTTCAGCTCGCGATAGGTCAGCGATTGCCCTGCGAACTGCACCGCCACCGCATCTGGCGTGCGCGCCACCTGCGCTTCGAACAGGCGATGGATGATCGCGTCCGACTCCGGCAGGTCTGCCTCCAGCTCCACCAGCAGGTGCTGTCGCTCCTGCTCGGTCAGCATCGGCAGGTCGTCGATCGCCTGTGCAGGGCGAGACAGCATGTTTTCCAGCAGCGTGGTCAGATGGCCGAGCATGTGCGTGACCACCACATCTTCAAAGCGCTGCGCATCATAGCTCACATGCAGCGTCAACGCTTCGCCTGGCAACGCGGTCACCGTCAGCGGATAGTTGGTCATCTGTCCGAGCCGCACATCGGTGATCTCAAGCTCCCCGACTTTTGAAACAGCTTCCTGCAGCGGGTAGTTTTCAAAGACCAAGATCGACTCGAACAGATCGGAGCCGCGCGGTACATCGCTCCACTCCTGCACGTTCACCAGCGGCGTATGTTCAAACTCGCGCATGCTCGCCTGCTGCGCTTGCATCCCTTTCAGGAACGTCAACAGGTCGGTCTCCGGCGTGAACTGCGCGCGCATCGGCAGCGTGTTGATAAACAGCCCGACCATCGATTCGACGCCCGTCAAATCGGCAGGGCGCCCCGAGACGGTGGTGCCGAACAGCACATCGCCTTCCCCGCTGTAGCGGGAGAGCATGATCGCAAACGCGCCTTGCACCAGATTGTTCAAGGTCAGCTGATGCTGTCTGGCCCGCCCTTGCATCGCAGCGGTCAGCTCCTGAGACAGCACCGTCTGTTGCTCCCGATACTCTTTTTCCGCAGGTGCGTCACCGAGGCGCGTCCGATCGACCCCGAGCGGAGTCGGTGCCAAGAACCCGGAGAGCTGTTGTTGCCAGTGCGCTTTCGCCAGCGCCAAGTCCTGTTTTTGCAGCCAGGCGATGTACTCGCGATAGGGTCGTGCGCTGCCCAGTCGCAGTTCGTTCCCTTGCACATCGCTGTCGTACAGCGCAAACAGCTCTTTGATCAAGAGCGGCAGCGACCAGCCGTCGAGCAGCAGGTGATGGGACGTCCAGATCAGGCGTTGCACCTGTTCGCCCAATCGGATGATCGTCAGGCGCATCAGCGGCGCGAGGTGCAGTTCGAAGCCGCGTCGGCAGTCTTCGCTGGCAAACGATTCGATGTTCGCCGCCTGCTCTTCCGCTGTGAGCTCCTGCCAATCGAGCTGTTCGATCGGCAGCTGTACATGGCGCTGCACGACCTGCGCCAGTTGGCTCGTCCCTTGCCAGTAGAACGAAGTGCGCAAGATCGCATGGCGATCCAACACGTTTTGCCAGGCGCGATGCATCGCCGCCAGATCGAGGCGGCCGCGCAGCTCCAAGTTGACCTGCGTCACATAGACCCCCGTGTCGGGCGACACCAAGCTGTGGTACAACATCCCCTCCTGCGTGGGGGACAGCGCGTAGATCTGGTCGATCTCCGCACGCTTGATCGAGCGTTCGGCCAACGTTGCGACCAGCAGATCGAGCTCCTCCTGATCGAGCTTCGCCTCCGGGAAGTCGGACGGGGTGAACCCGCCCGCCTCTGCCGATCGGCAATGCTCGATCACGGCGCGCAGAGCGTCCAGATAGGACTGTGCCAACCGTTCGATCGTCTCTTCGCGATGGAGATGTGCGCTGTAGGTCCAGTCGATCCAGAGCTGTCCGTCCTGCACGCCTCCGTTCACTTCGAGCAGATGGCTGCGCTCGTTGCGGCCGCTGTAGACCGAGCCGCTCGATTCGGCAGAAAGCTTCAGCAGCGACGACTCGGCAAACGATTGGTCAAACTGGCCCAGGTAGTTGAAGATCACCTGCGGATTGGCCCATGCGGAAGCTCCGCCTTGCCCCTGCTCCTCTGCGCGCAGATAGCGCAGCAGCCCGTAGCCGATCCCGCGGTTTGGAAGCGCGCGCAGCTGCTCTTTGATCCCTTTGATCGTCCGACCGATCGAGCGGTGATCGCCAAGTTGTAGCTGCACCGGATAGGACGTGGTAAACCACCCGACCGTGCGGGAGAGGTCGACACCTGCGAGGATGTCCTCCCGTCCGTGCCCCTCCAGGCTGACCCAGAGCGATCGCTCTCCCGTCCAAGCGGCAAACGATTCGCCAAGCGCGGTCAGCAACAGGTCGTTGATCTGCGTGTTGTACGCTCTGGGCGCTTCTTGCAGCAGCGCCTGCGTCTCAGCGGCGCTCAGCTTGACGATCACATGGCGGCTCGATGCCACCGTGTTGTCACCCGCCTGCAGGTCGATCGGCAATCGCTCGATGCGCGCCTGCTTCGCGGGCAGCCACGCGTCCTGCTCCGCCCGCAACGACTCGGAGGTCGCATGTTCTGCCAACCGCTTCGCCCACTCTTGGAACGAGGTGGTCTTCGGCGGCAACTGTATCGGGCGACCGGCGAGGCGCTGAAGATAGGCGGTCTCCAAATCTTGCAGCAAAATCCGCCACGAGACGCCGTCGATCACCAGATGGTGCACGATCACCAGCAGTTGGTTCGCCCGCTCCGCACCGAGATCCGCATGCAGGAAGCGCACCAGCGGCGCTTCTGCGAGCGCAAAGGATGCTTGCAGGCGCTCCGCTTCGGCAAGCAAAGTCGCTTCCTGATCGGCGGCGGCGAGCGCAGACAGGTCGAGGGAAGCGAAAGGAACCTGCTCGCTCCACGCAGCGTTCTCCTGCTGCCACCCGCTCTCGCTTTCGAGGTAGCACATCCGCAGCGCATCGTGGTGCAGCAGCAAGTGAGCGATCGCCTCGCGCAGATGCTCGACATCCACCGCCTGTTGCAAGTCGAAGCGCAACGACATGTTGAAATGGTGAGCATCTTGCAGCTGCGACTGGAAGAACCAGCGCTGGATCGGCGTCAACAGCACCGCTCCGGTGACCATGCCCTGATCGATCACCGTCTCGGTCGCCGTGCCTGCCACCGCGGCCAGCTCGGCGATCGTCTGATGGTGGAACAGATCTTTCGGCGTCAGGTGAATGCCCTGCTGATTCGCGCGGTTGATGATCTGAATGCTCAAGATCGAGTCGCCGCCCAGCTCAAAGAAGTTGTCATGAATGCCGACCTGCTTCACCCGCAAAAGGGTCGACCAGATGTCTGCCAGCGACTGCTCCACCTCGTTGCGCGGCGCTTCATAGTCGTTGCCCGCTCCGAGTTGGGAGAGGTCGGGCGCTGGCAATGCCCGGCGATCCACCTTGCCGTTTTGGTTGAGCGGCAGTTTTTCCAACAGCACGAACGCGGAGGGGATCATGTAGTCGGGCAGGCGCTCTTTGAGATAGCTCCGCAGTTCACGGCCTTCCAGCTCGACCGCTTCCTGTGCCACCAGATAGGCGACCAATCTCCTGTCGCCCGGCACATCCTCTCTGGCGATCACCACCACCTCTTGCACGCTCTCATGCCCGCTGAGCACGCTTTCGATCTCTCCGAGCTCGATGCGGAACCCACGGATTTTCACCTGGCTGTCGATCCGGGCGAGGAAGTCGATCGAGCCGTCGGGCAGATAGCGCACCAGGTCGCCCGTCTTGTACAGGCGCTCCCCTTCAGCAAACGGGCTGGGCACAAAGGCAGTGCGGGTCAGCTCCGGCTGGTTGAGGTAGCCGCGAGCAAGCCCTGCGCCCCCGATGTACAGCTCTCCCGCCACTCCTACCGGAACGGGTTGCAGCTGGCGATCCAACACATAGAACGAGGTGTTGGAGATCGGCTTGCCGATCGGCACCGATTGGCCGACCACCACCTCGCGCACCGGATGGAAGCTGGCGAACGTGGTCGTCTCGGTCGGGCCGTACACGTGGATAAATTGCGTGTTCGGCAACTGGTCGATCAATTTTTTCAGATGGGCGGCAGACATCACTTCACCGCCGGCCAACAGCTGGCGAACGCTCTGCAGATCTTCCAACCTCGCCTCGACCATCTGATGGAACAGCGCGGTGGTCAGGAAGATCGTCGTGACCTGATGCTCTCGCAGCACGCGGCCCAGCTCGATCAAGGAGGGCAGCTGCGTCGGGAAGATCACCAGGCGGGCGCCGTTTAACAGGCTGCCCCAGATCTCAAACGTCGAAGCGTCAAAGGCGACCGGCGCAAACTGCAGGAACACCTCGTCAGGTGAGAAGTTCACATAGTTGGTCGCTTTGACCAGTCGAACAACACCGCGATGCGGCACGCAGACTCCTTTCGGCTTGCCGGTCGAGCCGGACGTGTAGATCACGTAGGCGAGGCGATCAAGATCTGTCGCACAGAGCGGCGTTTCCTCGCTCTCCGCCGCGATCAGCGCCGCCTCTCGATCGGTGCAGATGAGCTGCGCTTGGTGGGCCGGCAGCTTTTCTGCCTGTTCTGCGGTGGTCACCAGCACTTGCAGGCCGGTGTCCTCCAAGATGTAGGCGATGCGCTCTGCCGGATAGTTCGGGTCGATCGGCACGTAGGTGCCGCCCGCTTTGAGAATCGCCAGCAGGCTGACGATCATCCCGAGCGACCGCTCGGTGGTGATGCCGACGAACGTCTCCGCTCCGACACCGCGCTTTTGCAGATGGTGCGCGAGCTGGTTGGCGCGGGCGTTCAGTTCACGATAGGTCAGTTGCTCGCCCTGATAGACGACCGCCACCGCGTCGGGCGTGCGCTCCGCCTGTTCGCTGAACAGGCGATCGATGCACACTTCCGGGTAGGGCGTCGACGCGTCGTTCCATTCGACCAGCAGCTGTTGCTTCTCCGGCGCGGTCAGCATCGGCAAATCGGCGACCGTTTGATCTTTCACCGTGAGCATCTGTTCGATCAGCGTGCGCAGATGGCCGAGCAGCGCACCGATCGTCCCATCCGCATAGAGCTGGCGGTCATAGTTGACCTTGAGCGTCAGTTCCTGACCGGGCAGTGCGACCACAGTCAGCGGATAGTTGGTCATCTCGACCGCGCTGACATCGCTGACCGCAAGCCCTGCGACTTGGCCAGACAGCGCCTCATCGATCGGGTAGTTCTCAAAGACCAAGATCGAGTCGAACAGATTGGTGCCGCGCGGAACATCGCTCCATTCCTGCACGCTGACCAGCGGCGTGTGTTCGAACTCACGCACTTCCACCTGTTGCGCCTGCAGTTCCTTTAAGAAGGTCAGCAGCGGCGTATCGGCGGTGAACGTCGCTCGCATCGGCAGTGTGTTGATAAACAGGCCGACCATCGTCTCCACCCCTGCCAGTTGGGCGGGGCGGCCGGAGACGGTCGTGCCGAACACCACATCGTCCCCACCGCTGTAGCGGGCGAGCAGGATCGCCCACGCGCCCTGCACCAGCGTGCTCAGCGTCAGTTGATGCTGGCGGGCCAACACTTGCAAGGATGCTGTAGCTTCTGCAGGCAAAGCGATCTGCTGCTCCGCATATTTTTCTTCCTCCGCCGGAAGCGAACCGCGCGCCCGCTCGACGCCGAGCGATGTGGGAGTGTCAAACCCGGCGAGCTTGTTGCGCCAATGTTGCTCCGCGAGCTCCAGACTTTGGGATTGCAGCCAGGCGATGTAGTCGCGATACGGTCGCGAACCGCCCAGTTGAGCCACCGTTCCGCTCACCTGCTGGTCGTACAGCGCGAACACCTCTTTGAACAGCAGCGGCAGCGACCAGCCGTCGAGCAGCAGGTGGTGCATCGTCCAGACCAGACGGTGCACGCCCTCCTCCAGCTTGATCAGCACGAGGCGCATCAGCGGCGCTTCCTGCAGGTCAAACCCGCGCTTGCTGTCCGCCTGCAAAAATTGGACAAAGCGCTCCGTCTGCTCCTCTGCCGAAAGCTGTTGCCAATCGAGCGTCGTGATCGCCATCTTGACGTCGCGCCTGACCACTTGCAACATGTCGCGATCCCCCTGCCAGTAGAAGGAGGTGCGCAAGATCGCATGGCGCTCGACCACCTGTTGCCACGCCCGCTCCAGCGCCTCCCGATCCAGCTGACCGCGCAGATCCAGCTTGACCTGCGTCACGTAGACGCCAGAGTCGGGGGAGATCAGACTGTGATACAGCATCCCCTGTTGAACGTGTGACAGCGCATAGAGCTGTTCGAATTCGCGAGACGAAACTGAGCGGTCTGCGAGCGAGGCGATCACCCCGTCCAACTCCGCCTGGTTCAAGTTCGCCTGCGGGAAATCGGATGGCGTAAAGCCGCCCGCCTCAGGCGTTTGGCAGTGTTCGATCAGCTCCCGCAACGAGTGGAGGAAGGAGGAGGCGACTTTTTCGATCGTCTCCGCGCGATGTTGATTGGCGCTATAGGTCCAAGTCAGGCGCAGCTGCCCTTCTTGCACCCCGCCATTGATCTCCAGCAGGTAGTTGCGCGCATTGCGCCCGCTCTGCATCGAGCCGCTGGAAACTTGCGACAGCGCAAAGAGCGACGACCCTGCAAACGACTGGTCGAACTGCCCGAGGTAGTTGAACAGCACTTCCGGGTGCGCCAGACCTGCCGCCTCGCCGAGCAGAGGGCGAGCGGGGCTTGAGTAGCGCAACAGCCCATAGTCGAACCCGCGGTTGGGAATCGTCCGCAACAGCTCTTTGATCTCCTTGATCTTCTGCCCGAGATCGCCCCGTTCGCTCACTTGCAGATGAACCGGGTAAAGCGAAGTAAACCATCCGACCGTGCGCGACACATCCGCATCGCCGAGCAAATCTTCCCGTCCATGCCCTTCCAGCGCGAGCAGCAGCGAGCGTTCCCCCGTCCAATCGGCAAACGATTGGACGAGCGCAGTCAGCAGCAGATCGTTGATCTGCGTGCGATACGCCTTAGGCGCTTCCTGCAGCAATGCATCCGTTTCCTCGACGCTGAGCGAGATGGTCACTTCGCGGCTCGATGCCACATCGTTCGCACCCGCTGAAAAATCGGTCGGCAGCGGGCGTACGTCCGCCTGATGCACCTGCTCCCAATGATCGAGCGACAGCATCGCGCCTGCTGACAGCGCGTATTCCTCAAGGCGAGCTGACCAAGCTTGCAGCGATGTGGTCTTCGGCGGAAGCTGGAGCTCCATGTCGGCCGTCCGCTGGCGGTACGCCGTCTCCAAATCTTCCAGCAGAATGCGCCACGAGACGCCGTCCACCACCAAGTGATGGATGACCAACAGCAGGCGATCGGCAATCCCCTCGCCCATGCGGAAGTGGGCAAACTGCACCAATCGGCCTTCGGTCAAGCTTAGCGATGCCTGCAATCGCTCCGCCTCCGCCGCAAAGGATCGCTCCTGCTCAGCTGCGGGCAGGTCGGACAGATCGAAGCTGTGGAGCGGTGCGTCTGCACCTCCCGCCTCGTTCAACTGCTCGACACCCTGCTCCCCGCGCAGATAGCGCATCCGCAGCGCGTCATGGTGGAGGATCAGCTGCGAGAGCGCCGCCTGCATCGCGCCGAGATCGATCGCTTCCTGCAGGTCGAGCGTCAGCGCTTGGTTGTAGTGGTGGGCATCGACCAGCTCTTGCTCGAAAAACCACCGTTGCACAGGTGTCAGGCCGACCGGGCCTGTGACCATCCCCTGATCGATCGTCGTTGCGGACGCGGTGCTCGCCACCTCAGCGAGCTCGGCGATCGTCTGATGTTGAAACAGATCTTTGGGCGTCAGATGAATGCCCTGCTGGTTGGCGCGGTTGATGATCTGAATGCTCAAGATCGAGTCGCCGCCCAGCTCGAAGAAATTGTCGTACACGCCCACTCGCTCCACCCGCAACAGGTTCGACCAGATCTCAGCCAGCGCGCGCTCCACCTCGTTGCGCGGCGCGATATGATCGCCGCCGAGCTCTGCGCGCACCTGATCGGGCGCGGGAAGCGCCCGCACATCTGTCTTCCCGTTGGCGGTCAGCGGAATCGACTCCATCCAAACAAAGGCGGATGGAACCATGTAGTCGGGCACCTGCACTTTCAAGTGATCGCGCAAGGCGCTGACCTCCGGCCGCCCCTCTGCCGCATCGGCGACCAGATAGGCCACCAGGCGCTTGTCGCCCGCTCGATCCGCGCGCGCGACGACGACGCACTCCCGCACCAGCGGGTGGGCGTTCAACACCGACTCGATCTCGCCGAGCTCGATCCGGAATCCGCGAATTTTCACTTGGCTGTCGATCCGCCCGCCATACTCCAGCTCACCGCTTGGCAAGCGGCGGGCGAGATCACCCGTCCTATACAGCAAAGCTCCCTCCCGCTCGGCAAACCGATCGGGCAAGAAGCGCTCCGCCGTCAGTTCGGGGCGGTTGAGATAGCCGCGCGCAACGCCTGCGCCGCCGACGTACATCTCGCCCATCACGCCGATCGGCACCGGCTGGAAGCTCTGATCCAGCACGTAGACTTGCAGGTCGGGGATCGGGATTCCGATCACGCTGCCCGCACCCCTTTGCGCATCTTCCAAAGTGATCGGACGGTAGGTGACATGCACGGTCGTCTCGGTGATGCCGTACATGTTGACCAGTTGCGGCTGCCGATCCCCGTGGCGCTCAAACCACGGGAGCAGGCTGCTCAATTCGAGCGCCTCCCCGCCGAAGATCACGTAGCGAAGCGACAGCTCCGCCCTCTCCTCCTTGCTCACGTCGACGCTGATCAGCTGACGGAAGGCGGAAGGCGTCTGGTTCAAAACGGTCACTCGCTCTTGGAGCAGCAAGTCATAGTACGCCTCTGGTGAACGGCTGACCCAATACGGCACGACGACCAGCTTGCCGCCGTAGAACAGGGCACCCCAGATCTCCCAGACCGAAAAGTCGAACGCAAACGAGTGGAAGAGCGTCCACACATCCTGCTGATCGAACGAGTACCAAGCATCTGTCGCATCGAACAGACGCCCCACATTGGCGTGCGGGATCGGAACCCCTTTCGGTTTGCCGGTCGAACCGGACGTATAGATCACATAGGCCAGATCGTCTGGCGTCACGTCGCTCTGCAGATCGGCATCCGATTCGTCAGCCAACTCGCCGCGATCGAGGCAGACGACCTCCGCGCGGTGGGCAGGCAAGGAGTCGAGATGAAGCTCCTGCGTGACCAGCACTGCGATCTGCGAATCCTCCAGCATGAAGGCGAGCCGATCCTGCGGGTAAGTCGGGTCGAGCGGCAGATAGGCCCCGCCCGCCTTCAGGATGCCGAGCAATCCGACGATCATCTCTGCCGAGCGCTCCAGGCAGATGCCGACCAGTTGATTTTTGCGGACGCCCAGCGATTGCAGGCGGTGTGCCAGACGGTTGGCGCGCAAATTCAGCTCGCGATAGGTCAGCTCCTGCCCCTCGTAGGAGACGGCGATCGCATCTGGCGTGCGCATCGCCTGACGCTCCACGCGCTGGTGAATGCACAGCTCCTGCGGGAAGGTGGCGGTCAGCTCATTCCCCGCCGTAAGCAGCTCTTGCCGCTCCCGCTCGGTCAGCATCTGCAGTTCGCCGATCGGACGCGACAGCCCGATCGACACGCTTTCCAACAGGGTGAGCAGATGGCCGATCATCTGAGCGACCATCACATCTTCAAAGCGCTGGCAGTCGTAGCTCGCTTTGAGCGTCAGCCGCTCGCCAGGCAGCGCGGTCACCGTCAACGGATAGTTGGTCATCTCCACAGAGGAGACATCGGTGACCTCAAGCCCTTCGACGCCGCCAGACAGCGCTTCGTCGATCGGGTAGTTTTCAAAGACGAGAATCGAGTCGAACAGGTTGACGCCGCGCGGCAGATCGCTCCACTCTTGCACGCTGAGCAGCGGAGTCTGTTCGAACTCGCGCATCTCCAGCTGCTGCGCCTGCATCTCCTGCAAGAGCGAGAGCACAGGCGCATCTGGCGCGATCTGCGCCCTGACCGGCAGCGTGTTGATGAACAGCCCGACCATCGAATCGACAGCTGCCAAGTCGCCTGCGCGACCGGAGAGGGTGGTGCCGAACACCACGTCCGCCTCCCCGCTGTAGCGGGACAGCAGGATCGACCAAGCGCCCTGTACCAGCGTGTTCATCGTCAGCTGATGCTGTCTGGCGAGCGCAGTCAAAGAAGCGGTCGCCCGCTCCGAAAGCGCCAGCTCCTGCTCCGCATATTTCGTTTCGCCTGCCAGAGACGAGCTGCGCGTCTTCTCCGCACCGAGCGGCGTGGGCGCAGCAAACCCGGCGAGGCGTTGTTGCCAATAGCTTTTCGCAGCGGTGAGATCCTGCTTCTGCAACCAGGCGATATAGTCGCGATACTGTCTGACAGCTGGAAGCTCCGCCTCCCGCCCCTGCGCATAGGCGTTATACAGGGCGAACGACTCCTGCAACAGCAACGGCAAAGACCAACCGTCGAGCAGCAGGTGATGGAACGTCCAGACCAGTCGATAGGCGTTCTCTTGCAGTCTGATCAGCGTCAGGCGCATCAGCGGTGCCTCGTGCAGTTCAAACCCGCGGTCGCTGTCCTCCTGCAAAAATGCGCGCATGCGCTCCGCTCGCTCAAGCGGTGTCACCGATTGCCAATCGAGTTCAGCAAACGGAAGCTGTGGCTTGCGCGAAACGATCTGGAGCAGATTGCTCGTCCCCTGCCAATAGAAGCGGGTGCGCAAGATCGTGTGGCGATCCAGCAAGCTCTCCCAGGCGCGCTTCAGAGCGGGCCCGTCAACCGCCCCGCGGAGCTCCAGATTCACCTGCGTCACATACATGCCAGATTGTGTGGCGACCAGACTGTGGTAGAGCATCCCTTGTTGGACGGACGACAGCTCATACATCTGCTCGATCTCTGCTCGCGGCAGAGCGCGATCAGCCAGCTCGGCGATCATCTGGTCGAGCTGTTCCTGCGTCAGCTGCGCCTCCGGGAAATCGGACGGTGTAAATCCGCCCGCTTCGGATGACAGGCAATGGGCGAGCACATCGCGCAGCCTCTCCAGAGTCGAATCGGCCAGCGCTTCGATCGTCCGCTCCTGATGCAGATCGGCGCTGTACGTCCAGACGAGTTGCAGTTGCCCATCCGCCACGAAGCTGTCGATTTCCAGCAGATGCTTCCTTTTGTTCCGACCGCTTTGGATGAAACTGTACTCCTCTGGCGCGAGGGCGAACAGCGGGGATTCCACAAAGCGCTGACCAAGATGGCGATACGCCACTTCCGGTCGAGCGGATGGTTGCCCGCTTTCGCTCAGACCTGCTGTCGCTGCCCGCCCGTCAAGCGACAGGACTCTGCCGCTGCGGCGATTTGCCTGCGAGCGAACCGCCTCTTTGACCCCTTTGATCATCTGGCTGAGCGAGTCGCTCTCGCCTGCGTGCAGCAGCACCGGATCGGAGCTGCTCAACCAGCCGACGGTGCGGGAGAGGTCAAGATCGGTCGAGCTCGCATTTCGCTGATCTCGCTCCAGCTCGATCAGAAGTGCATCTTCCCCCGTCCAGTTGGCGAACGACCTGACCAGCGCGCTCAACAGCAGTTCTTCAAGCGTTGTGCGGTACGCTTGCGGAGCTGCTTGCAGCAGTGCTCCCGTCTCCTCTGCGCTCAGCTTCACCGCGATCTGACGGCTGGATGCCACCATGTTCTCTCCGGCGGGCAGATCGGTCGGCAGGCGTTTCGCAATCAGCTCCGCCCCCGGCGCTCGGTCAAGCGCAGCAGGCAGCTCCTCTGCCGATGCGAACTGAGCCATGCGCTCCGACCACGCTTGGAAAGAAGCGGTCTTCTCCGGCAGCCCGATCGCTTCTCCCGCCGCACGCATGCGGTAGGCAGCTTCCAGATCGCTGAGCAAAATCTGCCAAGAGGCGCTGTCGATGATCAGCTGGTGTGCGACGATCAGCAGTCGACCTGCTCGCTCAGCACCAAAATCGGCGAGCAAAAAGCGCACCAGCGGTGCTTCGGCGAGGTTGAAGGACGCTTGAAGGCGCTCCGCTTCGGCGAGGAAGACCGCCTCCTGTTCGGACGCTTCCAGCTCAGACAGGTTGAGCGCGACCAGCGGCACCTCTGCGGGCAGATCGGCAGTCACCTGTCGCCAGCCCGTCTCGCTCTGCAGATAGTGCATCCGCAGCGCATCATGATGCATCAGCAGGTGTGCGATCGCCTCGCGCAGCACGCTCACCTCGACCTTCTCCTTCAGCGTGAGCCACACCGCTCGGTTCGCATGATGAACATCTGCCGCCTGTTGCTGCAGAAACTGCTGTTGGCTCGGGGACAGCAAGGTCACACCTGTCACCAGCCCCCGGTCTGCGATCCGCTCTGCCACAACGCTTGCCACCGCCGAAAGTTCGGCGATCGTCTGATGCTTGAACAGATCTTTCGGCTGCAAGCGGATGCCGAGCTGGTTGGCGCGGTTGATGATCTGAATGCTCAGGATCGAATCACCGCCCAGCTCGAAGAAATTATCCTCGATGCCCACGCGCTGAAGCTTCAGCGAGCTCGCCCACACGTCTGCCAGCACCTGCTCCACCTCGGTGCGCGGTGCCACATAGACGCCGCTTGCGCCCAGCTGCGAACGGTCTGGCGCCGGCAATGCCCGGCGATCGATCTTGCCGTTTGGCGTCAGCGGCATCGCCTCCAACACCACGAAGGCGGAAGGCACCATAAAATCGGGCAAACTCTCGCGCAAAAAGCTCCGCCATTCACCCGCTTCCGGCACAGGTGAAACTGCAGCCACCAGATAGGCGACCATGCGCTGTTCCCCAGGAGCGACTTCGCGCACCACCACGGCCGCCTCACGCACCGCCTGATGCTGTCCCAGCCGCGCCTCGATCTCACCCAATTCCACGCGGTTGCCGTTGATCTTCACCTGGTTGTCGATCCGGCCGATATAGTCGAGCGTGCCGTCTGCCAGCCAGCGCACCGCATCTCCGGTGCGATACAATCGACCTGCTCCGGCAAACGGATGGGCGAGGAAGCGCTCCTCTGTCAGCTCCGGCCGATTCAGATAGCCGCCGGCCACCCCGGCGCCGCCGATGTACAGCTCCCCCGCCACGCCGATCGGCACAGGCTGCAGGTGGCGATCCAACACGTACGCCTGATAGTTGGCGATCGGTCGGCCGATCTTGATCTGCCTGTCCTGGCGATCCACCTCATGCGTCGTCGCCCAGACGGTCGCTTCGGTCGGGCCGTACATGTTGATCAGGCGAGTGCTCGGCAGCGCTTCCAGCAACCGCTCGGCCAGCGGCTGCGGCAGTGCTTCCCCGCCGAGCATCAGGACGCGCAACGAGCCGAGCGCCTGCAGCGCCGCTCCGTTCTGCGCGATCATCGTCATCAGCGAAGGCGTGCACTGCATCAGCGTGACCGCATGGCGGACGGCCAGCGCTTGCAAGGAGTGATCGCTGGCCAGATCGGCATGATCGCCCGACGATACGGTCGATCTGATCTTCTCCTCCTCCGAGAGCAAGACCACCTTGCCGCCCCGCGTCAACGTCCAGAAGATCTCCAAGACGGCGATGTCGAAGCTGATGCTGGTTACCGCGAGCATCGCATCGCCAGCAACGCATCCCACTCGCTCGTCCATGCCGACGAAGAAGTTGACCACGTTGCGATGCGTCAGCAACACGCCCTTCGGCAAGCCGGTCGAGCCGGACGTATAGATCACATAGGCGAGATCGTCTGGCGTTGCCGCACTGCGCACAACTGCCTCGCTCGCCATCTCCAAAGAAGCCCCGCGCACAGTCAGGCAGACCGTTTCGGGCAGGGTGCCCACAAGCTCCGCGCCCACCTGCTCCTCGTCGACGAGCAGAACGGAGAGCTTCGCATCTTGGATCATAAACGCAAGCCGGTCTTGCGGATAGGAAGGGTCGAGCGGCACATAAGCGCCACCCGCTTTGAAGATCGCCAGCAGCCCGACGACCATCTCCAGACTGCGCTCCATGCAGAGGCCGACCAACGCGTTCGGGCCAACCCCGTGCTGCTGCAGAAGATGCGCCAGCCGATCGACGCGTCTGCTCAGCTCGCCAAACGTCAGCTCGCTGTCCTCAAACACGAGGGCGATCGCATCTGGCGTGCGCTCGACCTGCGCTTCGAACTGCTGATGAACGCATGCTTCTGCTTCGACGCCCGCCCCTGCCTTGTTCCACTCGATCAGCAGTCGCTGGCGCTCGACCTCGGTCAGCATCGCAAGCTCTGCCACCTGTTGCTGACAGTCTTGAACGACGCTCTCGACCAGCGTTTCAAAATGGGCGATCATCCGCTCCACCGTCTCGGGCAAGAAGAGCGCCGTGTTGAACTCCATGCGGCCCGCAAACGCATCTTCGACCTCGGCGATCGTAAGCGCGAGGTCAAACTGAACGAACTCCTGCGCAAGCGGGAGCGAGGTGAGTGACATGTCCCCGATCTGCAGCTGTACGCCAGGCTCCCCGAGCGCAAACCCTGCCATTCCGGCATGGGCCAAATGGGACTGCTGATAGGTGAACATCGCTTGAAACAGCGGTGGATAGCTCAGATCGCGCTTGGGCTGCAAGCGATCAACCAGCAGGGAGAACGGATACTCCTGATGCTCAAGCGCGCCGATCACCGTCGCCCGCACCTGCTGCAGAAACTCGGCGAACGTCAGCGGCGCAGAAAAATCTGCTCTTTGGACGACCGGATTCACATAGTACCCGATCACGCCCGCATCTTTCCCGCTGGTTCTTCCGGTGGTCGGCGAGCCGACCAGAATGTCCTCCTGACCGGAGTAGCGATGCAGCAGCACTTGGAAGACGGCCAGAAACACCATGTGCAGCGTGACGCCCATCTCCTTCGCCAACCGCTTGAGCGATGGCGCCAAAGCGCTCGGCAAGGCGAACGAGCGCGAAGAACCGCGCGAAGTCTGCACAGGTGGACGGGGATGGTCTGTCGGCAGATCTAAGCGGGGCAGCTCGCCGCCCAGCTGTTGCTCCCAATAGGCAAAAAGCTCTGCGCCGCGCTTCCCGGCCAAGCGCTCCACCTGTTCCCGCACATGATCAGCATACGCGCGACGAGGCGCGGCGAAAGACAGCGTTTCGCTTCGCTTTGCCGCCTGATAATAGGCTTGCAACTCCTGCACCAGCACGCTGAGCGACCAGAAATCGACGATCAGATGGTGCGCATTGAACAGCAGCACATGCTCTCGTTCGGAGCGCTTGAACAGGTGGATGCGCATCGGCGCACCCGACTCCAGATCGAACGGGGCGATCGCCTCCGCCTGCAAGCGCTCGCGCAGCGCTTCCTCGCTCCAAGCGGTCGCGTCAAACCATTCCAGATGCGCAGACGCCTCCTCGCGCACCACCTGAATCGGCAGGCCGTCCTGCATGGAAAAGTTGGCGCGCAGGAGCGGATGGCGATTCACCAGCTCGTCGAGCGCGCTGCTAAACGCGCGCAGATCGAGATCGACCACTCGCGCAGCGCGCGCGATGTTGTACGCCGCGCTGTCCGGGTCGAGGCGATGCAAAAACCACAGCGCCTGCTGACCGTGCGACAGCGAAGAGATCGGACTGGCGACAGACAGGTGCTCCGACGAAGCGGGCGACGCCTCGCTCACATCTGCCCCGTCCAGCTGCACACAAGCGTCCCGCACCAGCTCGGCGATGCTCGGACCGGCCAAGAAATCGGCGAACGGCAACACCACGCCGAACGAGTCTTCCAATTCCTGCTTCAGCTCGACAGCCATCAGCGAATCGAGCCCCAGCGCATGCAGCGACTGCTCAGCGCTCACCTGCGTCGGTGCGAGGCGAAGCACGCGCGCCGCATGTCCGATCAGGTACGCTTCCAATGCTGCCTGACGCCGCTCAGGATCGAGGGCGAGCAGGTGCTCCCGCTTCAACTCCAAAGCTTCCTCTCCGAGCGAAGTCTCTGCGGATGCTGCGCTCGCCACCTCCGCCTGAGCGTCGAGCAGATCGCTGAACAGCACATCGAGCGTCCCCTCCACGAAGCGATTGCGGCAAGCATGTCGCTGTACCTTCCCCGACGAGGTTTTCGGGATGCTAACCGGCTTGAGCAGCACCACCGCATACACTTGGAGCTGATGCTCCTCCGAAACGGCCTGGCGAACGGCGGTCGCCACCTCGGCGAGGTTGGCGCGACGGTGCGTGCGTTCGATCTCCTGCACCACGACCAGGCGCTCTTCCCCCTCCACTTCGACCGAAAAAGCTGCCCCGTTGCTGTTTTTCACCGCAACATGGCTCTCTTGGACGGTAAACTCAACATCTTGCGGGTAATAGTTGCGCCCGCGAATGATGATCAGGTCTTTGAGCCGCCCGGTGACATACAGCTCGCCTTCCTGTACAAATCCCAGATCTCCAGTGCGCAAGAAAGACGCCTCTCCCGAATCGGCGATGCGTGCCTGAAACACTTCCTGCGTCTGTTCCGCACGATTCCAGTACCCTTGTGCCACGCTCGGGCCGGACACCCAGATCTCCCCGACCTCACCCAGTCCGCGCTCCTGCGCGGTCTGCGGATCGACGATGACGATCTGCTGCTCCATCTGGGACAGCCGACCGCTGGAAACGAGCGTGCGGTCGCCTTCCTTGAAATCAGCCACTTCCAGCGCTCTGTTTTCGGTCAGCGAAGCGCCATCGAACTGGCGAACGATCGGCAGTTCCGCCTTTGCGCCGCCGGAGACGAACAGAGTGCCTTCTGCGAGGCCATAGCAGGGATAGAACGCTTCCTTGCGAAAGCCGCACGGAGCAAAATAGTCGGCAAATCGCTCCAGCGTCTCGGCGCGGACAGGCTCCGCTCCGGTGAAGGCGACCTCCCAACCGCTCAAGTCGAGCGTATCGCGCTGCTCCGGCGTGATCTTTTGCAGACAGAGGTCGTACGCAAAGTTCGGCCCGCCGCTGACTGTCGCTTTCAAGCGCGAGATCGTCTCAAGCCAGCGGAACGGACGCTGGATAAAATCGACCGGAGCCATCAGCGTGACCGGATATCCGGTGAACAACGGCTGCAAGATCCCCCCGATCAGCCCCATGTCATGATAGGGCGGCAACCAGATCACACAGCGGCTCTCCGGGCTCGTACCGAAAGATCGCTCGATCAGGCCGAGGTTGTTCAACAGGTTTCCATGTGTGAGCATGACGCCCTTGGGCAGGGCGGTCGAGCCAGATGTATACTGCAGAAAGGCGAGCGCTTGGCTATCGATCGCAGGCGGTGCCCACGCATCGACCAGCTGATCGGACGCTCGGTCGAGCACCATCCACTCCAGCGAGCGCAGGCTGGGTGAATCTGCAAATCGCGCCTCGACGCTCGCGAGGATCGAATCGGTGGTCAGCGCAAGCGTCGCGTCCGAATCGGAGACGATCGCCTGCAGGCGACCCAAATGACCGTTTGCGCGCGGCGGGTAAGCGGGCACCGGTACCAGACCCGCATACAGACAAGCGAAAAAAGCTCGGATGTAATCGAGCCCCGGCGGATAGAGCAACAGGGCGCGCTCACCGAGCGCTCGATGTCGAAAGCGCATCGCAAGCCCCCGTGCATCTCGATCCAATTGACCATAGGTGAGACGCTCCTCCGAGCCATCTTCTAACAAAAAGGTGAATGCAACCCGGTCTGCCATCCGATCGGCTCTCCCTCGCAGGAGATCGACCAATGTAGAAAACGAACGTGCCATCGTCATCGCCTTCCTTCATAAATTGTAAATGAATTGATAATCATCAATCGCATTTCAATCGTGAGATTTGGATAGTTCTTGAATTAAATTATTTTTCTCACATCTATTGAGATTGTAACTTATAATTAGTTCCACTAGGAAGAGCTTCGTTCGATTTTTCGTTTAAAATATCTAACTTTTTCGCATATAACGCTGATTCTATCCATTTTAATAAAGGTAATTATATATAATGAATAAAATATACCGATGCTTTGCTACTGCGCTTCTTCCCACCAAAAAAGCCTTTGCTCAGATGAATGAGCAAAGGCTAGTCTGATCACAAACGCGATCGATCGGTTACACGAAGCGGTTCTCACTTAAATAGATCGCGCCAGCCGAAATTGGCAGGGGTGTTCTCCCCGTTCTAAATCGTTCTTGATCGCTTGGTCGCAAGCTGTCTAAGAAACGATGTAAGCAAAACGATCATCGCTTGCAAGGTCACTTTCTTTAGTCCTCATCAAAAGATCTAACACAAGCAATCATTTCTATCAGTATTCATAAAAGAATAATGTCGCAGAAAAACGGAAGAGATCGCGATCATTCTTGAAGTTTTCCAATGATCATCCGCCCCTATTAAAAATACGAATATTCCAATCTTTTGATATCCTCTTCTCAAGCAAATCACAAGGAGTTGATACACTGTGAAAAAAATCGCTGTCGGAATGGTTTCCGCATTGGCGGTACTGGCATTGGCCAGCTCGATGAGCGCATCCGCATCTGAAGTCACGCAAGAAGTACAAGCTGACAAAGGCATCAAAGCTCTCTCGATCATCTCTCCAGAAGCATTCCCGTCCGAATCTGAGCCGAACGATACCAAATCGACGGCTAACCTGTTTGGAGTAGGAAAAAGCGGTACGATCGGAAAAGCAGGAGATGTGGACTGGTTCAAGTTCACTGCGGATATCACCGATTATGAACGCGTGCGACTGCTTGTGCCATATGGCAGCTATGACTATGATCTCTACGTGTATGACTCCACCGGTACAAATGTGATCGCAAGTTCAACCGGTGCTGGCAATGCGGATGAAACGCTCCGTTTCAACACGGTTGACGGGCAGACCTACTATATCGTGGTGAAAGGGTACTCCGGCTTCTCGCCGTCCGAGCCGTACGAAGTTGCCTTCTATTGATCAAACGATCGATCAAAAAAGCCTTTGCTCAGATGAATGAGCAAAGGCTTTTGTTCATACAGATTAGGATACGCAAGCGAAAAGCTGACAAGTTCAACAGCGGGTGTAGCGATCTGCCACCTTCGAAGCGACAAACGAGTCCGGCTTGATCCGCGCCTCATACCCGCTTCCTTCCACCCAGCCGACCAGCTCTTTGATCAGCGGTTCGGTCGCCCCGTTTTGCCCGACATCGAGATGCACTTCTAAGTTCTGCACCCGCTGATCGTGCAGCAGTTCGCGCAGTTTCCCGCACAGCATCAGCGATAAGGAAGCTTCGGTGAACATCCGCTGCTTCATGTTGGTGACCATCGGCCTCGTGCGTCGATGAAAATAATACCGCGCCCCTTTGCCCACTCGATGTACGATCAGCGCCGTCACGAAGGTGGTCTTCAGGCGCGATTCTTTATTTTGCGAGTCGGAGCCGATGATGATCTTATAGTCCTCTTGGGGCTCTGCGGCCATATAGTCCAGCAGGTCTTGGGCCACGAGCGCTAAGGAGAGCGTTCCTTTTGTCGGGTTTACAAAATCCATCAAGTCTCACCGCCCTTTGGTGATAGTTTATTCGGCGGTGAGGAGAATCATGTAGACGGGCGCCCAAACGGGCTCAGGAATTGAGCAATTGATCTGCAAGTCGGGCATACTCGGCTAAGGAGAGCGTCTCCCCGCGGCGGCTCGGCTCGATTTCGGCGCGTTCGAGCGCTGCCAAAATGCTCTCCTTGTCCCGCTTGGGCTGCAGGTTGTTCTGCAGGTTGTTGAGCAGCGTTTTCCGCCGCTGGGCGAACGACGCTTTGACCAGCGCGAAGAACAGCTTTTCGTCTGCCACCTGCACAGCGGGCGCTTTGCGAACTTTGAGCTTGATCACCGTCGACTCCACGTTGGGCGCCGGCATGAAGGATGATTCTGGCACGCGGCAGACCAGCTCCGGCTCTGTGTAGTATTGGACGGCGATCGACAGGGTGCCGTAGTCCTTGCCGCCCGGCTTCGCTGCCATCCGCTCCGCCACCTCGCGCTGCACCATCACGACGATATGGCGCAAGGGCAATCGCTCTTCGAGCAGCTTCATCACGATCGGCGTCGTGACATAGTAGGGCAGGTTGGCGACGACCGATACTTCCATGTCGGCAAACCAAGTGGCAAACAGCTCGTGCAGGTCGGTCTCCAGCACATCTGCGTGGTGGACATGCACATTGCTGTAAGGTGCGAGCGTCTCCGTCAAGACGGGGAGCAAGCGGTTGTCCTTTTCCACCGCGACCACCTGGCGAGCGCTTTCGCACAGCTCCTGGGTCAGCGTGCCGATGCCAGGGCCGATCTCCAGCGCCCCGTTCTGTTGATCAAGCTCTGCCGCCGTCACGATCTTGTCGAGGATGTTGCCGTCGATCAAAAAGTTCTGGCCGAGCGATTTTTTAAAATGAAAGCCGTGCCGATTCACCACATCGCGGGTGACAGCAGGCGAAACGAGCCGTTTGGTCATGATGAGCTTTTTCCTCCTTGGAGTTGAAACTGTGGTTCGATCTCCTGATACACGCGCTCAAACTCCTCGCGAGACACGCCGAGCATGTTCAGCTTTTTCCAGAGCGCCTTCGCGTTGCCGTAGCCGATCCCGAGCTTTTCGCCAAGATGCTGCCTCCGCGTCGCAGCTCGCGGATGTGCGGTCAGGCCGTACTCGGTCATCTCCGCCCAGGAGAACTCAGGCTCCTCGCCCGCCCAGTCGGTGCGAACGCTCTCCAGCGCCCGGCGGATCGCATCCGGCTTCGCATTCTCGATGCCGATGTCCCCGCCTGCCATCGCTTCGTGGCGGGGCAAGAACGCATGCTTGCAACCTGGCACGCGGCGGGCGACGATCCGTCTGATCCGCTCCCCCGCATGATCCGGGTCGGTGAAGAGGATCACCCCGCGATCGCGAGCGGCCCGCTCGACCTGTCGGAGAAACGTCTCGTTGACAGCAGAGCCGCCTGAGATCAGACAATCGGCGATGACAGCCGCATCGATCGCCTGTTTGTCATGATAGCCCTCAACGACGATCACTTCCTTGATTCTCATCTTTTCCCATCCCCTCAATGTTTGAAAAAAGCGAGTTCCGTGGGCCTCGCTGCCGCTTGGAACTCGCAGATCATCCGATCAGTTGTTGCTAAAGCTCAGCTTTCGACGCCGCAAGCCGACATTGAGCACGATCCCGATCAGCATGAAGTTGACGAGGATCGAAGAGCCGCCATACGAGATGAACGGCAGCGTGACCCCGGTCATCGGCATCAGCTGCAACGACATGCCGATGTTCTCGAAGATCTGGAAGATGAACATCCCCGCGACCATCGCGCAGATGTAGAAGCCGGTGCGATCCTTCGCGGAAAACCCGTTCATGACGATGCGGTAGAGCAACAGGAAGAACAGGAAGATCAGCGCGACCGCCCCGACGAAGCCGAGCTCCTCCCCGATGGTGCTGAAGATAAAGTCGGTGTGCTGTGCGGGCACCCAGTTCCCTTGGGTCTGTGAGCCCTGATACAGCCCTTTGCCGAACAGCTGTCCCGAACCGATGGCAATTTTCGCTTGATAGACCTGAAATCCGTCACGGGTCAGATCTTGTTCTGGATGGATAAACGTGTGGAAACGCTTGAGCTGATGCTCTTCCAAAACACCTTTCTCAGCAAGAAAATCCATCCCAGACAAAAACTGTTCCGGATAGACCATCGTCAAGGTGAAGAACAAAGCTAACGCAACAGATGCGGAGCCGAGCATCCACCAGAACCACTTTTTCGGCAAATGCATAAACAGAGCGGTGGCGACGATCGCCATCAGCATCATCGTCTGACCGAGATCAGGTTCGGCGACGATCAGCCCGATGCCCAAGATCGACGCTCCGGTGATCAGCAGATAGCTGCGGGTAGGATCGGGCAACTTCCCGTCCTCATCCTCCTGCTCGTTGGCCAAGTATTTGGCCAGCATCAGGATGAACACCACCTTAAAAAACTCGGACGGCTGCAGATTGGTGCCGCCTGGCAGCGGAATCCAACCGTACGCGCCTGTCTCAGCGGCGACGCTGGGAAATAGAAAGACGACGCACAGCAGCACGATGATCGTCCAATAGGCGAACTCAATATAGCGCAGCAAGTGCCGATAATCGATGCGCATCAGAACAAACATCGTGATCAGCCCGAGGCCGATCCACACCGATTGCTTGATCACAAACAGCGTGCTACCGCCTTCAAACGAACGAGTCGCACTGGAAATCGCAAGCAGACTCGCGCCGCAGATGGCGATGACCACAAGAATCAAAAAGAAGTCCAGATCCTTCAACCAACGCAATCTATTATTGCTCATCGAGCATACCTCTCCCACGTTTGATCTTGACAAACTCCAGTACCGTCCCATTATAGCAAACCGGCACCAAAAAAAGGAGAGGAAGAGGTCACTTCCGTAAAATTCCCTTGTAAGAAAAAGGATATTCCTTCTATGTGTAAAAGGTTGCGCTCACTTCCCGAAAATTGAAATCGGTTGGGTGGCTCGAAAAGAAGTAGAACGCATAAAATGATGGTCAGCTTTGATCAAAAAGAGTCGAAAATCGCCGATTTCTGCTAATCGAACTCGCGGTACACAGGTCATCCAGACGCAAAAGCCATTGCTTCCACAGGCAGGTCCGCTGCCTCACTAAAATTTTCTAACAATTTAAATAATTATTGATCTATCAAATTAACAATGATACATTACTATCATAAAATAAAATAGGCGGTGACGAACTTGATAGAGAAATTTTCTGCCCTGCTTGGGATAAAGCCGGATGTCGAGCCGAAAGAGGATCTCCTCTGCCTCTTCCAGCCCGAATGCTCCTCCGCCTACGCAAGTTTCAGCGATAAAAATGGCATGTTGACCTTCGTACGCTGTGACTGCTTCTAAACACAGTTGCACAAAAAAGGCTGTCGCATCGACGCGACAGCCTTTCTTGTTGCTCGCCTATCACCGAGCCCCTCTCATGTCAGCCCCTGAAATCAAACAAGTAAAACGACCGATACCACTCCATCGATCATTGACTGCCGGAGAAGAGCATCCGGTAATTCCACAAGTCGGATAAAAAGATCCGACTGCAAGGCGCCTTTTGCTTCCAAACTAGAAATCGAAATTGTCCGGATCTGGTCCGACCCTGCGATGCTGATCGAGGGCGGAGATCGCAGCCATATCGGCATCGCTCAACGAGAAGTCAAAGAGCGCCGCGTTGGACTGAATCCGGCTGGCGTGGATCGACTTCGGAATCGTTGCCCAGCCGCTTTGGAGCTGCCAGCGCAGCACGATCTGCGCGACCGATTTTCCTGCGCGTTCCGCAATCTCCATGAGCACCGGCTCTCCCAAGATTTCCCCCTGCATCAGCGGCGACCAGGCGACGGGCAAGATGCCTTGTTCGTCTAAAAATCGCTTCAGCTCCGCCTGAACGAGTCGCGGATGGCGCTCCACTTGATCGATCGCCGGCTTCACCGTCGCCTCTTTCAGCAGTTTTTCCAGGTGGTGGATGTGAAAATTGCTCACTCCGATCGCGCCGACGCGCCCTTCGCGATACAGAGTTTCGAGCGCCTTCCAGCTCTCCAGATATTTACCCTCAACCGGCCAGTGGATCAGGTACAGGTCGAGAGATTCCAAGCCGAGCTTTTTCAAGCTGGTCTCATAGGCGGCAATCGCGCTCTCATAGCCCTGATCTGAATTCCACAGTTTCGAAGTGATAAACAGATCGTCTCGCGTAAGCCCGGTGCGCTTCAGCCCGCGGCGGATCCCTTCGCCTACGCCCTCTTCGTTCTGGTAGATGGCTGCCGTATCGATATGACGATAGCCGACGACGATCGCCTCCTCAACAGCCTGAATGACCGCATCGCCCTCCTCGACCTTGAAGACGCCTAGACCGAGCCACGGAAAAGGTTTCCCGTGGTTTAGTTTTACAGTCGCTTGCAAGTTTTGCATGTGATGATCCTCCTCATCGATCTGGTTTGAATTCAAGATGATCAGCATCTTGAAAAGTTAGCATTCTGCCCCGAACCTTATGTTCGCTCCAGCCTGGCGGAAATCCCCGTCAGCAGCACCGCAACGATCACCAGCAAAGCGCCGACCCACGGAGTATGCACAAGCCCGAAGGAATTTACAACAAGTCCTCCGATCACCGAGCCGATCGCAATGCCGATGTTGAACGCTGAAATGTTGATCGCAGAAGCTACATCCACTGCTGCTGGAAAATATTTTTCGGCCAGTTGGACAACATACAGCTGAAGGCCGGGAACATTCATGAAGGCGAACAGACCCATCAAAAGCACCCCGATGATGCCGGCCGTTCGATATGGCACAAGAAATGTCAGCAGGACCAACACGGCTGCTTGCAGGATGAACATGATGAAGAGCGCGCGAATCGGGCTCTTGTTGGCCCATCTTCCACCTAGCGAATTGCCGATTGCCACAGCCAGACCATAGCCGATCAACATGATGTTGATCGCGCCGCTGCTCAACCCGGTCACATCGTGCAGGAGCGGTGTCAGATAGGTAAACGCAACGAACGTCCCGCCATAGCCGAGCGCCGTGATCAGAAAGGCGAGCACCAATCGGCCGTTGGTGATCAATTTGATCATATCCGAAAACGCAACCGGAGGGGATTGCTTCAATCGATTGGGAATCAGAATCGCGCTGGCGATGAGCGCGATCAGCCCTAATAAGGCCACGCCGGCAAATGTCGCCCGCCAGTTGAAGAATTCCCCGATCAAAGTCCCAAGCGGAACACCGGTCACGATCGCGATCGTCAGGCCAGTAAACATCAGGGCGATCGCGCTCGCCTTTTTTTCGGGGGCGACCAATTGAACCGCGATGGTCGATCCGATGGAAAAGAATACACCGTGCGAGAACGCTGTGACAAAACGAGCGATCAACAACAGCTCAAACGATGGGGAAAGCGCAGCAATCCCGTTGCCGATGATGAACAACCCCATCAGCGACATCAGCAGCTTCTTGCGGCTCATCCGATTGGTCAGCGCGGTGATGATCGGTGCTCCGACCGCGACACCGATCGCATAGCCGGAAATCAGCAGGCCCGCGAACGTAAGGCCGATATTTAGATCCTCGGCGATCGAGGTGAGCAGTCCGACAGGAACAAACTCTGTGGTTCCGATTCCATATGCGCTGATCGCCAGAGCGATCAAAGCCCAAGTTCCCGATTGCGTCGACATGCTGGATCGGGACGCCGATCGAGAAATATGCAAGCTCATCGTGATCCTCCTCTATCAGATCATATTGTGTGACCTTTACTTCTGGTTCACGAGTGTTATTATATAGCCGTAAAGTTGCTGCTGATAAGTACGCACTTTCAAGTGATATAGGCACTCCAAAGTAATATAGGCACCAAAAAGTTCCTATCTGATGAGGAGGAGACGCGGACGATGAAATACAACATTCCGGTCGAAGCTACGCTCGAAGTGATCGGAGGAAAGTGGAAGGTCGTTATCATGTGCCACCTGATCAAAGGGGAGAAGCGAACCAGCGAGCTAAAACGACTGATGCCGGGCATCACACAGAAGATGCTGACCCAGCAATTGCGCGAGCTTGAACATGATGGGGTGCTGCAGAGAGAGATTTTTGAACAAGTTCCGCCAAAGGTCATCTATTCGCTAACCGATTATGGCTGGTCCTTACGCCCCATTCTCGATTCGATGTGTGCATGGGGAGAACAACATATTGAACAGTCGGCAAAAAACAGTAATACCGTTTCCGGATGATTCACTCTGTGCTGTCTTTCTAGTCGCCATATCAACTGGTGACTAGAAGCTTCCAATCTGCTTCACCTGACTCGCAACAGGGTTAACTCTGCACCTTTCCTGCCGCAAATTTCCCCGACAAAACTTTCGATCCGATCTTCAGAGTTTTTCTCACCTCGTCCATCCGGTTCCGATTTTTTTTGCAATACGCCTCGGCAATTGCCGAACTCCTTCCGATCTACCTCCAATTCTGGTACAACGCTCATCTTCATGATCAGATTCTCCAGCCGTTTGCTTGACCTTCTCACAGCCGCAGCAACATTCGGATGGTGTGTAAGTGGTAGCTTCCCTGCAAAAATTCTGATTGTCACGCATTCACCCATGCGAAAAGTAGGTTCTGTTCTTCTACCACCTCCAATATCCATAGAAAAGAGGAGGTGTTTTGAGATGATTGCTAAGTTTTCAGCTCTAATCGGTGTCAAACAAGAGACCGCTTCCGCAGAACCCGAATATGTGATCTCATGCGGTTCATACCCAGGTTGTACCGATCCCCGCGGTGCCGTATTTTTCTGGTTTAACAACCAACCGGTCTACCAGTATTGCGGCTGTGACTACTACGGATCATAAACGACCTCAGAAGAAGCTTCTCCTGAACAGGCTTGTCTTAAACTTAGACAAGCCTGTTTCCTTTTCGCTCCCACCAAAGATTCTTCTATTTTTTAAAAAATTATTGATAAAATTATATATTAATGATAATATTACATTATTACAGAAAATTCACAGTATAGGAGGGTTTGTTGATGCTCGAAAAATTTTCGAATCTGATTGGTGTCAATCAGGCATCCAAAATCGAACCGGAAGTACTGGTTGACTGCCGCGCCGACAGAAGATGTACCGATGTCACGATGGAAGCTACCTTCCACATCCTGCCGAATGGCACTTGGGTCTTCCAACACTGCGGGTGCTACTAAGGTAGAAAAGGCATCATGAAAAGACTGTCGCCCTGACAGTCTTCTTCATCTGTCTCCGCTAACGGTGATTTTATTACGAGCAGCTTGACTAAAAATGGGAAGGAGATGCAGCGATGATTTCGAAATTTTCCGCTTTAATCGGTGTCAAACAACCGGATGCGATCCGCATCATCGTAGGGGTGTACTGCGCTCCCTTCTTCCATTGTGCACCCCCGAAACTTGCGACCTACGTCATGTACGAAGACTCGGACGAACCGGAATTTTCGGGGTGCTATTGCGACCAATGAGTGCGAACGAGCAAGCTACGTGAACTGGTTTTGAATCGCAGGGAACGTCTGGCTGCCGCATCACGCGGTAGCCTTTTTGTTTATTTATTAAAATATTATTGATTTTATATACCTAAAATGATATAATTGGTAATGTAAGGAAAAATTCCAAACAAGGAGATGATCTCTGATGTTTACCAAGTTTTCTGCACTGATCGGTGTGAAACAGCAATCTGTAGTTGAACCGGAGGTGGAATTTGGTTGCCAATGGAAGGCGTCCTGCGTAACACCCGGCAACAAAGATGGCATGGCAACCTACTATGTGATCGATCGCAAGGCAGTATTCCAATACTGCGGTTGCACCGACTAAGGGGTTAATAGGAACGGGCTGTCGCATCGACAATCTTTTTCATCTGCATCAGGAAGGAGGTGTTCTGATGCTAAACAAGTTCTCAGCTCTCATCGGTGTGAAGCAGGTCGTATCTGTTGAGCCGGAGGTCCTGATCTCCTGCGAGAATTCCTACGATTGCACCAGCTATCCTTTCGAGGCCACTTTCCATTGGTACAACAACGAGCGTGTCTTCCAACACTGTGGTTGCTAAGAACCGTTCCTTTCAAAAGCTGGTGGTATAGCAGATGATTTCCAAGCTTTTCGCGCTGATCGAGGTCGAGCAAGCGGGCTTCGTCGTCGAACAGGAGTTCATAAGTTACTGCGGCAATCACCCCGATTGCAACGATCAAGAGCGGCGGCGTTCTGCTAGCTCGATGGAAAGCAGGTCTACGACTACTGCGGATATCTCCTCGACATGAGCGAACTGGTTTTAAAACCCTGGCTGTCGCGCTGCGACAGTCTTTTCTTTTTCTATTTTTTGTTAAAATATTATTGATCGAAAATAAGATAAATAATATAATAAAAAATGTAACGAAAAACTTCAAACAAGGAGATGTCGCTTATGATTACCAAGTTTTCTGCACTGATCGGTGTAAAACAGGAATCTGTAGTTGAACCAGAGGCGATCATTGGTTGCCAAAATACCCCGTACTGCGTAACCCCCAGCAACAGAAATGGCGAGGCAACCTACCATTGGATCAATGGCCAGGCAGTATTCCAATACTGCGATTGCTAAGCAACGATTGTCCTAAGCAACGAATAGAAACGGGCTGTCGCACTGCGACAGCCTTTTCATTGCTTACATCTGATACAGACATCTGCTGCAACCATCGGGCATATGACAAATTATTCTAAAAATATTATTGATTACATTACTTATTAATGATAATATTATAATTGTTAGAGAATACTTCAAGCGAGGAGGTGCTGCAAATGCTCGACAAGTTCTCCGCTCTGATCGGTGTAAACCGAGATTCGATCGTCGAACCTGAAGCTCCCGCCGACTGCGCGTATCACAGCAGTTGCACGTCCTACCCCTACTCTGAAGGATTGTACGTTTTGCTCGGAAACAATTGGGTGTTCCGACAATGCGGCTGTTAAGCAAGCAGATCTTCCACAATTACATTGGAGGTGTTGTACATGCTTGACAAGTTCTCTGCTCTGATCGGTGTGAAACAAGATTCGATCGTCGAACCTGATGCTGATGTTTCCTGCGCGACCCACATTAACTGCCAGACTTACCCCTACGAGGCATCGTTCATTTGGATTAACAACAAACCGGTTTTCCAACACTGCGGCTGCTAAACCAGCAGGTATGTCACCTATTGGATTGACATGAACGACAATCAGTCCTTCAAAAAATGCGACTGTGACTACCGACAAGTCTGTGAGAACTAAAAGGGAACAGGCTGTTGCATCATGGCAGTCTGTTCCTTTTCCATAGCTCCTGCAGACCTGACCTCTCTTCACAACCTACCTGCCACACATTCTGAACGATCCGTTCGACGGGGTGAGATCTCATGCAAACTACAACAGCGCTTCTAGCCATTTTCTGCTGCACCATGCTCGGCCTGGCATTGATCTGGACCCGCAGACTGCGCGGGGAGATCGCTTTCCTGCCGACCGAAGGGCAATCATCTGTCGCCAGCCTGCATCCGCTGATCGGACTCCAGCTTGCAGATGCCATGCCTTGGCCGGAGCATCTGAAACAACGGGAAGCGGTCGTGATGTTCTCTTCGCCGACCTGCCCCCCCTGCCAGAAGGAGATCGAAGACTATCTCCAAGCATTCCAAGGAAACGCTCCTGCACTTCCACTTCTTGTGGTCTTGCGAGCGGAGAAACAGGATGCGTATGAAAAGTATGTCAAAAAATATGGTGATCTCGTCCAGATCATCTCAGCAGACGATCAGCTGCTGCACGAGCAACTGCAGGTCACCGCCTTCCCGACCGCTTGCCTCGTCGATGCGCGAGGCGTCGTGACGCGGGTTGAGCGACCGATGGTCAAGCTGTTTGCGCAAACGCCTAAAGCAACAGCGCCCACAGAGCAGCATCGCGGGGCGTCGGCCGCCGCGAACGGGTGAGCGGATGAAGATGAAGCATCTGCTCAAATCGGTTCGCATGGTCTGGAAGCTCGGCAAAGCGTGGTTGATCACCACGATCCTCTTCAGCATCATCGCCGGCTTGATCCCGGTCACCGCGCTCTGGATCACCAAAGAGCTGATCAACGCGGTCGCCAACCTGATCATGGATCAGGCGGGGGACTACCGACTGGCGCTCAGCCTGCTGTTGCTGCAGTTTCTGATCAGCCTGTTCTCCTCGGTGATGACCAATTGGCAAGAGTATTTGGATCGCAAGATCGAGCTTCGGCTCGACCATGATCTGCAACAGGTGATCTTGGCCAAGACCACCTCTGTGCCGCTCGCCTATTTTGACATCCCCGATTTTTATCATCATCTCAGCCGCGTGCAGGGCAATCAGGGCTCGCGGTTTGTCTCGCCGATCCGCAACCTGCTCAACATCGGAAAATCGGGGATCGTGATCGGGTCCTTCCTGATCTACCTGTTCACCGTGCATTGGAGCTTGGTCTTGCTCAGCCTGGTCGCAGCCGTTCCGATCTTTTTGGTGCAGAGAAAGTTTGGCAACTCTAAATTCCGCCTGTTTCTGTTCCAGACGCCGCTCGCTCGGGAGGCCAACTACACGAGCCACCTGTTGCAAGATCGCAACGCGGCAAAGGAGATTCGGCTGTTCGGGCTGGCGTCCCACCTGGCCAAGCGCTGGTCGGACCGATTTTGGCGGAATGCCAACCAGTCGCTCAAGCTGTTGCGCAAGCAGCAGCTGGCAGATGTCGGGCTGGACGGTTTGACCGCGCTGTTCTATGTCGGCTCTGCCGGGATCATCATCTGGCTGATCCGCACCACCTCGGTGAAGATCGGCGACTTTGTGGCGATCGGGCAGGCGGTGCAAGGAACGCAGAGCTCGATCAACCAGATCTCGATGCTCTCCGCACGGATTTATGAAGAGAGCCTGTACATCCAAAACTTTTTCCACTTCCTCGAATATGAAAATCAAGCGCTGATCAGCGAGACGGGCACGCAGCCCTTCCCCGCCCCGCTGAAGACTGGGATCGAGATCGATGCTGTGACCTTTTCCTATCCAGGTCAGGACAGGCCGGTCTTGCAAAACGTTTCCTTCCAGATTCGCCCAGGCGAAAAGGTCGCGATCGTCGGCGAGAACGGATCGGGCAAGACCACGCTGGTCAAATGTCTGATGGGCCTCTATCCGGTCACATCGGGCAGCATCTCGCTGGATGGCCTGAACATCAAGCAGATCGACAAGAGCGACCTCTATCAGCATATTACGGTCATCTTTCAGGACTATATGCGGTACTCCTATTCCGCTCACGACAACATCGCCTTTGGCGACATCGAGCGGCTCGACGATCATCCGCATGTCCAAGAGGTGGCGGCGACCAGCGGCGTCGATGAGTTTGTCCAGAAGTTCCCCAACGGCTACAACACCTACTTGGGCCGTTTTTTACAGGATGGCGAAGACCTCTCGGGGGGCCAATGGCAAAAGATCGCGTTGGCGCGCGCCCTGTTTCGGGATGGGGATGTGATCATCCTCGACGAGCCGACCGCCGCGCTCGATCCGCATGCGGAGATGGAAGTGTTCCGCCAGTTCGAATCGCTGACTCGCGACAAGACTTCGATCTTCATCTCGCACCGGATGTCTGCCGCGCGGATGGCAGACCGCATCATCGTGATGAAGGATGGGCAGGTTGTCGAGATCGGCTCCCACGAGGAGTTGATCGCCTTAAACGCCGAGTACGCTCAGATGTACGGCGCACAGGCAAAATGGTACGCCTGATCGATCACAGGTAGCAGGAACTTCACAGGAAACGAGGTGAGCCTCATGGAAGAGGCATCCCTATATTTTGCTCTCGTGCTCGCCATGCTCTTTCTGAGCACAGGCTGGTCGAAGGTGAGGAAGATGGAAGAGCATGTGCTGATCGTCAAAGACTATCAGATTCTGCCCGCCGCATGGGCCGGAATCTTCGCCCGCGCCGAAGTGTGGGTCGAACTGCTGCTCGGCGCCCTGTTCGCCGTCGGCCTGTACCGCACCTCTGCGGCATTGGTCGGGGCGGGGCTGCTTGTGATCTACACGCTCGCCATCGCGATCAACCTCTTTCGTGGACGAAAGGAAGTGTCCTGCGGATGCGGTGGAGCGGCCGGCACGCATCAGCTGTCGTGGTGGCTCGTCGCTCGCAACCTCCTGCTGATCTGCCTCTGCGGGTATGTCGCGACGATCGCCACCGCGTATGGCAGTTTGGACAGCATGCTCGCAGGAGGAGCGGTAGGTAGTTCGTTCGGATTTGGCTTTTGGATGATGGCGGTGATGGCCGGGCTTTCCTTGCTCGCGCTCTCGCTTGGAAGCGAGCTTGCTGTGATGCGAAAACAGATGGGCAGATTGGTGAAGCCGATCGGAAGGAGCTTGTAGATGGAAACCTTTCTTTTGATCTCCAACATCGGACTGTGGATTTTTGTCGCCGTCCAATTGGTCGTCATCTTTATGCTGACCAAGCTGATCACACAGTTTCTCAACCGTTTTCGCACCGATGGATCACAGGTGGGGAAACTGACGCTGAAGGCGGGAATGAAGGCGCCGCTGTTTCGGGAGGAGGATCAGCACGGCACGATGGTCAAGCTCGCCGAACACCAGGGCGAGCATTCGCTGCTCCTCTTCACGAAGCAAGGGTGCTCGATCTGCCAGGAGCTGATCACCCACCTCCCGCACGTGCAGCAGGCGCACCCCAACCTGCGCCTGCTGGTGATCAGCGGCGAATCGGAAGAGGAGGCGCAGAAACAAGTGCCGGCAGGTGTGCATCATCTGCGTTCGCGCTTTGTGATGTCCAACTATCACATCGAGAAAGTGCCAGCCGCCGTGCTGATCAATCCGGAAGGGCAGATTCTGGCCAACGAAACGCTGAGCAATGCCAACCAGCTGCTCAACATCATCAAAGTGCACTTTCGTCAAGCCAGTTGAACAGAAGCTGATCAAAAAAGCCCTATTGACCATGATGATCAATAGGGCTTCCACGTCTCTTCTATTCGGGCTATTCGGGCAGGCGGAACAGCTCGCACGCGTTTTTCGTCGTCTGCAGCGCGATCTGCTCTACAGACATGTTGCGGAGCGTCGCGATCTTCTCCGCCACATGGCGGACGAAAGCAGGCTGGTTGCGCTTGCCGCGGTGCGGCTCCGGCGTGAGATAGGGCGAATCGGTCTCCACCAGCAGGCGTTCCAGCGGCACTTTGGCGACCACCTCTTGCGGGCGCTTGCCATTTTTATAGGTGACCGGCCCCCCGAAGGAGAGATAGAAATTCATCTTCAGGCACTCTTGCGCCATCTCCCACGAGCCGGAGAAGCAGTGCATGATCCCGCCGACCTTGACCGCATCCTCCTCTTTTAACAGCTGGAGAATGTCCCCGTGCGCCTCGCGATCATGGATGACGATCGGCAGGTCGAGCTCTTTGGCGATCGCGATCTGCTTGCGGAACATCTGCTGCTGCAGCTCCGGTGTCGTCGTGTCCCAGTGATAGTCGAGGCCGATCTCCCCGATCGCCACCACCTTCTCATGCTTGGCCCAGCTGTACAGCTGCTGGTAATGATCGTCGGTCAGATCGTTCAGATCGCACGGATGGTAGCCGACCGCGCAGAAGATTCCTTCGTGCTGCTCGGCGATCTCCAGCGCTCGCAGGTTCGACTGGTAGTCATACCCTGGGATGGTGATGCGGGAGATGCCGTTTGCTCTGGCAGCTGCGATCAGCTGCGGCACTTCATCTCCCTCCTCACCGCGAAAGTTTGGCGAGTTGAGATGGCAGTGCGTATCGAACAGATTGAGCTCCGACATCTACTTCACCTTCGCCCCGGACGGCATCGGGCCTGCGACGGTCGCCAGCACCAGATCTTCGCCCGCCGACGCTGCCAGGATCATGCCGTGCGACTCCACGCCGCGCAGTTTGACCGGCTTGAGGTTGGCGACCAAGATCACCTTCTGTCCGATCAGCTCTTGCGGCTGATAATATTTTGCGATGCCCGACACCACTTGGCGGCGCTCATCGCCCACCTGCAAGATCAGCTTGAGCAGCTTATCCGCTTTCGGCACCGGCTCGCACTCGACAACTTCTGCGACGCGCAGATCCACCTTGGTAAAATCGTCGATGCCGATCAGCGCCACGCCCTCAGCGCTCGCCTCCTGTTTCGCTTCTGGCTTGGCCTCCGCCTTCGCTGCCACATGTTGTTGCTCTTCGTTGGTCACAGCCGTTCCTCCCATCATCGCTTGAATCGCCGCCGTCTCTTCCGCCACATCGAGGCGCGGGAACAGCGGGTTCCCCTTTTCGATCTTGCCGCCGCTCGGCAGGTTGCCGAAGGAAGCGAGGCTCTCCCACGAGGTCGCCTCACCTGCTGTCAGCCCCAGCTGCGCCCAGATGTTGGCGGGCGCTTTGGTCAATGCGGGCTGGACGAGGATCGAGGAGAAGCGAAGCGATTCGGCGAGGTTGTAGAGCACAGTGTTCAGTCGCTCCTTTTGCCCTTCCTCTTTCGCCAGCACCCACGGGGCGGTCTCATCGATATATTTGTTGGTGCGCGAGATCAGATCCCACACCGCGCCGAGCGCCACCGAGAACTGCATCCGCTCCATCGCCGCTTCAAAACGCTTGACCGAATCGAGCGCCAGCGCATGCAGCGTGCCATCCAGTTCGGTCGCCGCTCCCGGCTGCGGGATGATGCCGCCGTTGTATTTTTCGATCATCGCGATCGTGCGGTTGAGCAGGTTCCCCAGATCGTTTGCCAGGTCGGAGTTGATCCGCGTCACGAACGACTCGGGCGAAAAGACGCCATCCTGACCGAACGGCACCTCTCGCAACAGGTAGTAGCGGAACGCGTCCAGACCGAAGCGATCGATCAGCGGGACAGGGTCGACCACGTTGCCTTTCGACTTGGACATCTTATCGCCTTTCGAGAGGAAGAAACCGTGGCCAAACACTTTCTTCGGCAACGGCAGATCGAGCGCCATCAGGAAGATCGGCCAATAGATCGTGTGAAAGCGCACGATGTCCTTGCCGATCACATGCACGTCGGCCGGCCAGAACGTCTCCCACCGCTTTTTCATCTCCGGATCGTCAGACAGATAGCCGATCGCCGTGATGTAGTTGGTCAGCGCGTCCAGCCAGACATAGATCACATGCTCCGGGTCGCTCGGCACCTTGATGCCCCACTCAAACGTGGTGCGCGACACGCAGAGATCCTCCAGACCTGGCTTCAAGAAGTTGTTCAGCATCTCGTTTTTGCGGGATTCTGGCTCGATGAAGCCGGGGTGATCCGCATAGTATTGGATCAGCCGATCCGCATATTTGCTCATGCGGAAGAAGTACGATTTCTCCCGCACAGATGCCACTTCACGCTTGCAGTCTGGACAGGCATTGCCCGCCTCTTCCACTTGGCGCTCCGTCCAAAACGATTCGCAAGGCGTGCAGTACAGGCCCTCGTACTCGGCCAGGTAGATGTCATCCTGTTCGAGCAAGCGCTGGAAGATCTGCTGAACGACCGCCTTGTGGCGCTCCTCTGTCGTGCGGATAAAATCATCGTAGGAGATGTCGAGCTTGCCCCACAGGTCTTGGATGCCGGCGACGATCTTGTCGACAAACTGGATCGGGGTCACCCCCGCATCTTTTGCTCGCTTCTCGATCTTCTGCCCGTGCTCATCCGTCCCGGTCAAAAACATCACCTGATCTCCGCGCAAACGCTTGTAGCGGGCCATCGCATCGCTACAGACGGTCGTATACGCATGACCGATGTGCAGCTTGTCGCTCGGATAGTAGATCGGCGTCGTGATATAAAATGATTTTGCCATTCTCGTTCCTCCTTTTGATAAAAACACAAAAAAAGCTTTCGCCCCGTTGCCAGGACGAAAGCTGTTGCTTCCGTGGTACCACCTTGCTTCGCCGCCTTTTCACAAAAGCGACCTCTGTGCGTCATCAAGCGGACGCATCCAAAGCTGTAACGGGCTTCTCCCGCCGTCGCCTACACCAGCGCACACAGTCTGACCGACCTTGCGCGCGAGCTCGACCACGATGGCTCCGGAACCATCTTCCTCGCGCGCCTCCGCGTCGGTTTCCACCATCCCGACTCTCTGGTGCGGCTCGTTTGCGAGTACTCTTTCCTTCATCGCCAACTGCTATCTGCTTTCCAAACATATCTTTACCACAAACTAACACGATATACGGAAAGGTGTCAAGAATGAGGCGAAAAAGAAACCCTTTATGTCCACTTTCGAAAAATGGTCATAAAAGACGAAAATTTTCCATACAAAACAGTCTATTTTTTCGTAAAACCTATTGACTGTTATGGGAGTAATTGGTACGCTATAGATGTCGAAAGTTTGTCGAAGATTGTAGAATTCACGTGTCATATAATTCAAGATTAAAAACTGGGGGAGAATTCAAAATGAAATCTACTGGTATCGTTCGTAAAGTTGATGAATTAGGTCGTGTGGTCATTCCGATCGAGCTGCGTCGCACCTTGGGAATTGGCGAAAAGGACGCTTTGGAAATCTATGTGGACGGCGAGCGCATCGTCCTGAAAAAATATGAACCGGCTTGCGTGTTCTGCGGTTCGGCTGATGATATCATCCACTTCCGCGGCAAAAACATCTGCTCGGTCTGCATCGGGGAAATGAGCCGATAACAGCCCTTCGGCACACAAAAAAAGCCCCATCTTCGCTGGCTAGCGATTCAGGGCTTTTTTTGTTGCCCGCTATTCAAACTCCGCTTCGATCACCGCGTTGTAGACCTCTCGCTTGGGCATCCCGCGCTCTTTGGCGACCAGCTTGACCGCCTCTTTTTTCGGAATGCCACTCTGCACCACTTTTTCGACATGATCCGACAAACTGAGTTCTTCCCACCACTTTTTTTCGACAAACGGATTTTCCAGTTCGCCTCCGCTTCCTTCCACGATCACCACAAATTCCCCACGCGGTTTTTCTTTCCGAAACCACTCAAGACACTCGCTCAACTTTCCGCGCGAAAACTGTTCAAACCGCTTCGTCAACTCCCGCCCGATCACCAGATGACGATCCCCCAGCACTTCGAGCAGCGCTTTGATCGTCTCTTCGACCCGATGGGGCGCTTCATAGAAGACGAGCGTGTCCGGATAATGCTTGAGCAGCTCCAGCTCGCGCTGGCGCTTTTTCTTGTCGCGGGGCAGGAAGCCGACAAAGCTGAAGCGTTCGGTCGGCAATCCGGAGGCGATCAGCGCGGTGACGCCTGCGACCGCACCGGGGATCGGCACGACAGCAAACCCTTCTTCCACCGCTGCCCGCACAATATCAGCACCCGGGTCGGAGATGCCCGGCGTGCCCGCGTCGCTGACCAGGGCCACGCTGTCACCCGCCCGCAGGACAGACAGGATCGCCTCCTCTTTGCTGTTCTTGTTGTGCTCATGATAGGAGATCATCCGCGGGCCGGTGATCTCAAAATGGGTGAGGAGCTTGCGCGTCTGGCGCGTGTCTTCCGCAGCGATCACCGCTACGCTCTTCAGCGTCTCGATCGCGCGATAGGTCATGTCCGCCAAGTTGCCGATCGGCGTCGCCACCAGATACAGCTTTCCGCCTGCCGTCTCCTCCTGAAACGAATACAGATGCTTCATCCTCTCACCAATCCTCCTCGTCCCGCGTAGATGTCCAAAATCTCCTTTGAATAGGAGCCGTCCTCCTGATGAACGATCAGCGGCGGGTCGATGCGCAGCTCCGGACGACCTCCTTTGATCGCTTCGATCAACAGGATGTTCGGGCGCTTGTCCGGCCGCGGATGAACGAGCATCATTCGCTTTGGCTCAAGCTTCTGCGCGCGCATCGTCGCGATCAGATCGGCCAGGCGGTCGGGACGGTGTACAAACGCGACCTTCCCTTCATAGCGCACCAGACCTGCCGCGGCCGCCACCGCCTGCTCAAGCGTGCAGGTGATCTCATGCTTGGCGATCTTCACATGATCGTTCAAGCTCTGATCGCCAACCCCGGCCGGGCGGTATGGCGGGTTGCAGACGACGAGGTCGAACGACTCGTTGCCGAACGTCTGCACCGCCTCCCGCGTATCGCCATGCACGATGCGGATCATCTGCTGCAGGCCGTTCCCCTCCACATTGCGCCGCGCCATGTCGGCCAAGCGCTCCTGAATCTCCAGGCCGACGATCTCGCCGCGCTCCGCGCTGCTCCTGGCGGCCAACAGCAGCGGGATCACGCCGTTCCCCGTCCCGAGGTCGATCACGCGGTCTCTGTTGCGCAGCGAGACATAATGGGCGAGCAACACCGCATCTAAAGAAAAGGAGAACACCTGATGGCTTTGGATGATTCGGTAGCTGTTGACCTGCAGATCATCCAATCGCTCTCCCGGTTGTAGTTGAAATGTCATGCGTTCTGATCTCCCCTTCTGCAGAGGCAAAGTTATGCAAGAAGTATAGCACATCTCAAACAAAAACCCCGCGCTCATCCAAGCTCGGGGTGCGATCGCTCACTCTTTTGCTGGTGCGGACAACAGATCGACTCGCTCCTGCAGAGCGACAGACGCTGCTCAGTCGGTCAACGTCGCAAAATAGTCTTGCAACGCTCTTATGGTCACTCCCCGCCCTGTCTTTCATCTGTCCGCCTGTCTGCCAACCGCTGCTCGATCTCCCGCAGCTTGGCCCGCGTGTGGTGCAGTTCGTCCTGCTGCATGATCAGCTGTTCTTTTTGCTCCATCATCTCATCTTGCTGCAGTTTCAACTCTTCCATCTGATCGAGCAGCCTGCGCTCATTCGCCTTGAATCGCAAAAAGATCTGCTTCAAAGAGCGAGTCAGATACCCGATCTCATCCTCGCGCTTGTCATAGGGAAGGTTGATGATCTTCACATCCTCATAATGCTCCGAAAACAGCGCGAGCGTCCGCAAAGGCTTGCCCACATCGCGGGCGAAGCGCACGGCGAACACGCCGATGATCAGCGCGATCAACAGCAAGTATTCCGCATAGTAGAGCGTGTGCTGCTTCACCCTTCTGTCGTTCTCTGTGCGCAGCTCAACTTGTGCGACCAGCATTTGCTCGGCAAACTGCTGGTGCCTGGTTCGCAGCTCGTCCGAAAAGTCCAGATAGCCCGCCTCGGCGGTGATCGTCGTCAGCGCCTCGCGCTGTCCGCTCTCGATCATTCGCTTGCCGACCTCGATCCAGTCGCGCATATAGCTTTGGCTCTCCTCTTCCAAAAAGGTCAGGTGCTCTCGATCCACCTCGGTCAACGCCAGTTGGCGGAACTGCGCGATCCCCTCGTCGACCCGCTTCTTGTTCGCATCGATGCGCGGTAAAAACTGCGGGAGCTGATAGGCGATATACCCCCGATATTCGATCATCAAGTTCGACATGCTCTGGGAAATCTCGGCGGCGAGAGCAACTTTCTTCTCCAGCAGGTTGGCCTGCTCTTCAAACTTGGCCAGCATCGAGCGGTCCGCCCAGTAGAGCACCGCACCTCCGATCAGGATGAAGAGAATCAACAGCCCCATGATCAGGCTCATCTGTTTGACGATGCTCTGTCGCAACTTCCCCCCAGGCTTGTCCTGATCGGCTCGTCCAAAAGGTCGCACCCCCACCAAACTCACCACCCGCATCTCGAAAAATTTAGAAAAATATATAGGATAGCATGAACATTCGTTTCTAGCAGATTCCCCATCTAATGAAAAAGCGATGCGATCACAGCCGACCTGCGCGCCGTCTCCTGATCTCCCAGAGGACGACCAATCCGAGCGCGACCGAGCCGAGCAAGCGGATGCCAGAGGAGATGTAGAACGCCACGTTGATGTCGAACAGGCCCATCACCCACACGCCGAACTGCGGCGCGATGATCGCCGTCAGCCCGATCACCAGCGAGTGCATGGCGATAAACAGAGCTCGCTTATCATCGGGAGACACTTCCAACACCCGATTGAACAGCGTTTGCACGGTGCAGGCGACAAAGATCCCCATCCACAGGTTGAACGCGGCCAGCATCCAGAGGTTCATCGTCAACGCGTACAGCAGCGGTGCGGTCGCAAGCCCGGCCGTGCCGATGCAGAGCGTCCAGCCATGCCCGATCTTTTGCGCCACCTTGCCCCACCACGGATAGGTCAGCACGCCCATCAGCGAGTTGCAGACGGTGATCACCGACACCCACAGGGCGGACATGTTCGCATAGTCGGGCGACATCTGATAGATGTTGAACAGCGGCCACGCCATCTGCCAGCCGAAATGAAACACGGCCGAGGCGGCTGCAAAGATCAGGAAGCGCTGTTCGCGGCGCACCGCCTGCAAGAGTTCCCAGAGCGAATGCCCCTTCTTTTCGACGGTGCGCATCGGCTCTTTGATCTTGATCAGGGTCGACGCCTCCAGCATGCCGACGACAAACGACAGGGCGAAGATCGTCTGATAGGCCCAAGGGGCGCCCCCGTACCAGTAGATGAGCAGTCCGGTCAAGACGGTCGTGATCGTGCCGATGCCCTGGGTGATGCGATTGCGCATCCCGAACACCCGCGCTCGCTGCGAGGCAGGGATCACATCGGCGATAAACGCCTGCCAGGAGAGCTGATAGACCGAAAAGGGGATGTTCATCAGGCCGACCAGCAGGACGAACAGCCAAGCCATCCAGTACAGGTCGAGCGATAGAAACGGAAGAGTGGCAAGAAACAGAAAAAACAGACCGCGAAGATAGATCATCGTGCCGGTAAACTTCTTCTTCGCCACAAGTCGATCAATGAAAAGAGCGCCCGGCAACAAGACGAGAATCCCAGTTAACGCCGGCAACGACGACAACCAAGCGACTTGTGAATCGGACGCTTCCAGTACTTTGATCGCAAACAGGGGAAGGAAGGGTGCCGTCAAATTTTGCGCCAGCACCGCAAAGATTCCCTGTATTGTGTTGATTCTGACATTGTGGCGAAGGTTGCGATACGCCTCCTGCTCGTGCATGAGGTTCGCACCTCCTTCAACATGGATGACTGACCGGTTGACGCGAGTTATTTATGCAAGAACGACAGACAGAACAGGCAGTCCCCTTCGGTGCGGAGACTTCCATAGTGCAGGTTGCAGATGTGGAACCCTTCCTGATACAAGCGCGCCAAGTTGTCATAGCCCTCCCCGAGGGGGACGACCTTGTCACCGGCTTCCGTCTCGTCAACACGCTCCTGATTGTCGAGGCGTTTGCGCAGATTCTCATTTTCCATTTGCAGCTTCTGGTTCTCTTCGATCAGTTCGACGATCTTTTGTTTCAGCGACCCCAACTCGCGATAGAGCTCGCCGATTCGCTCTTCAACACTGGCTACTTGTGCAAAAACGGCCTGTTTATCCAAACCTGTTCACCCCACTAGCAATCCCTCGAGCGTATGGGCCTCCCCAAGCTGTTCTACCTTCCGTCTGCCACCTCAAGGTCCGCATCATACGTGTCGCTCTCAAACTTCAAGCAACACATCAAACGACCGCAAAGACCGGAGATTTTAGCCGGGTTGAGCGAAAGGTTCTGGTCTTTCGCCATCCGAATCGAGACCGGATCAAAATCCCCCAACCAGCTCGAACAGCAAAGAATGCGACCGCATGGTCCGATCCCGCCCAGCAGTTTCGCCTCGTCGCGCACCCCGATTTGACGCAACTCAATACGGGTGCGGAACACGGAAGCGAGGTCTTTGACCAGCTCCCGAAAATCGACGCGACCATCGGCGGTAAAGTAAAAGATGATCTTGTTGCGGTCGAACGTGTATTCCACGTCGACCAACTTCATTTCCATCCCATGATCTGAGATCTTCTGTTGGCAAATCGTAAACGCCTTCTTCGCGGCGACCTTATTTTCCTCCACCTGGGCTGCATCTTTAGCGTCGGCGATGCGAAGCACCCGTTTTAGCGGCAAAACCACATCTCCTTCAGAAACATACTTTTTGCCGATGACGACTTCTCCGTATTCAACGCCACGCGCAGTTTCCACGATGGCAAAATTTCCTTTTTCGATAGGAAGGTCGGCCGGGTCGAAGTAATAAATCTTGCCCGCTTTTTTAAAGCGAATTCCGACTACGGCGAACATAGCTCCTATCCCCCTTGCAGCTGCAAGATCATATGCTCAAGCGAAAGTTGCACGTTAGCATTGCTCTGCAATCTTTTTTTCGTGGTCATGACCGTCTCGATCATGGCGAGCAACTGCTCTTCTGTCGCGCTCATCGCCTGCTGGCGGTAGCGCTCCAGATGGATGTCATGCGCGACTTCGCGCTCCATCCCAAGCCTGACGTGAAGCACATCGCGATACCACCACGCCAAGCAGTCGAGCAATCCCTCGATCTCATGACTCTGCCAGCCATGCTTGATCACTTTTTCCTGAAGAGTGAACAGCGCGTTGTTGCGACGCGCCGAAATCTCTTCTGTCAATTGTAACACCACAGTCAAGATTTCCGCAAACCGCTCTTCGTCTGCAAACTGTTTCGCCGCGCCTGCGCTCTGTTTCATAAAAGCGAGGAATCGCGCCTTCGAAACGGGAATGCCCTCCGCCTGCAACTGCTCCTGCACGACCTGCACCGGACGGCGAGGAAACTGGATCACCTGGCAGCGCGAGATGATCGTCGGCAAAAGCATCGTCTTCGACTCGGCGAGCAGCACGGCCACCACCGGCGACGTCGGCTCTTCCAAAAACTTGAGCAGCGAGTTGGCCGCCTCCACCGTCATCTTGTCCGCCTGATGGATCAGATACACTTTTGACGCGCTCTGCATCGCCTTGCGCGAAAACGCCTTCTGCAGATCGCGCACCTGGGCGATCTTGATCGCGTTGCCTTCCGGCTCGACCACCAGCAGATCCGGGTGGTTGCCCGAGTCGAAGCGGCGGCATTGGTCACAGCTGCCGCACGGCTTGGTCCCGACGCTCTCACAGAGGACCGCTTTGGCAAAATAGGCGGCCGTCTCCTCCTGCCCTGCCCCGGCGGGCCCGAGGAACAGGTAGGCGTGCGCCAACTTCCCGCCGGTCACACTCCGCGACAACATGTCGGCCACAGGGCCTGGTACTGGCCAAGTCATCGCGCTCATTCCCTTCTGCTATGTCAAGATTAGAAATACAAGTTGAGCAACAGCCCGCGAATGTCGCCGATCTTGGCGAGCAGGTCGAGATGGTCCTGCTCATCCCGCACCACCTGTTCGGCAAGCTCTGCCATCAGATCGTCAAGCTGCGAGACGATCTTGTACAGCCGCATCCGCCCGCGGCGGTCAAAGCCCTGCTTCTCCTTCGCGCCGAACCCGCCTTTCACCACCTGCTCCAAAAAGCGTCGCACCTGCTCTTTGTAGTCCTGCAGCGCCTTCCAGGTCATGTTTTTGGCCAGGTGGTTGCCCAGGTTGTCGATCTGGCGCATCAGCTTGTCCAGCTCCGCTCGGGTCAAGCGGGCGTTAGCTTGCTGAAACACATCTTGAAAAGCGGGAGATTTCACATCTCCCGCTCTTGCATCCTCGCGCAATCCGAGTGTTTCGACGAAAGGTCTTTGGTTGTTCCCGATCTTCATCAAAACCGCTCCTCTACCTTTTAAAAATGTGCAAACTGCTGTACGTCGACCACAAACACGGTCGCGCCCCCAACCTGCACCGTGACCGGGTAAGGCACATACGTCTCCCCGCTGCTGCCGCCCATGTTCGACATCGGCGTGACCGTCTTTTCACGCGACTTGCACGTGTCCTTGATCACCTGCAGCACCTCTTCGACGCGCTCTTCCTCCACACCGATCAAAAACGTCGTGTTGCCCGATTTCAAAAATCCACCGGTGCTGGCGAGCTTCGTCGCACCAAACCCCTTTTGAATCAGTTGGTTCGACAGGCGGTTGCTGTCTTTGTCCTGCACGACTGCGATCACAAGTTTCATGGGGAACGCCTCCTATTTGTCAGCATGTAGGAACTGGCGCACATCCTCCCAGATCAAGTCGGTGACCTCCTCGACTGAGCGGGTGCCATCCAAGACGCAAAAGCGATGCGGTTCCACAGCGGCCAGCTGCAAGAACTGATCGCGCACGCGCCCGTGATAGAGCAGATCGCGCTGTTCGATGCGATCAAGCCCGGTGCCGCGGCTCTTGGACACCCGTTCGATGCCCACCTCTGCCGGCACGTCGATCAGATAGGTTCTCGTCGGCCAAAGGCCTTCTGTCGCCCTCTCGTTGAGCTCCCGCACATAGTCGAGCGACAGCCCTAAGCCTGTCGCCTGATAGGCGAGAGATGCATCAATATAGCGGTCGCACAGCACGACAATCTCCTCAGACAGCGCAGGTCGAATCACCTCCGCCACATGCTGCGCTCTGGATGCGGCGTACAAGAGCGCTTCCGTCTTGGCGGTCATCTCACCGTTTTCAGGATCGAGCAGCAAAGCGCGAATCCCATCGCTGATCTTCGTTCCGCCCGGCTCCCGCGTTGTACGATATCGTATGCCATTCTCCTCTAAGCGTTGCGCCAGCCGCTTGATCTGCGTCGATTTGCCGCTGCCATCCGGCCCTTCCAGCGTGAAAAAAAGCCCCACGTCCCGTTACTCCTTCCAATCTATCAAGGAAACAGCCGATCGCCGTATCACTTGCACCGTATTTATCGCTGAATCCTCCGCGCCGGAAAAGCGAACTCCAGCCGCGCGAAGCTGCTCCACGTATTCTACCATGTCCTCTGTCCATTCCTCACCGGGCATCAGGAGCGGAATGCCGGGCGGATAGGGGATCACCATCTCTGCCGACACCCTTCCCGCCGCTTCTCGAAGCGGCACCGTCTCGCTCGGCAGATCGAAAGCTTCATACAGATGAATCGCCCGCTTGCCGACGGGCGGCTCGACTGCGGTCGGCACCGCGAGCGGCTGTCCGCTCGCCGGCAGTTTGGACAGGGCGGTGAGCAACCGCTCCACCTGCCTCGGCCCGTCCGCATAGGACAGCACCGCCAGCACGTTATAGGGGTCGGAGAGCTCAAGCGTCATCCGCCCCGCTCCGTGCAGCCAGTCATAAGCTTCTGTCCCGCTCAGGCCAAGCCCGGTCACCCCGATCGTCCACTTCAGCGGATCGTCCGCGTCGAGCAGTTGAAGCGGATGCATGTCCCGCAGGCGCGCAGCACCTGCTGCTGCTGCTGCCAGCGCCCGCTCCAGCATCTCTCGCCCCTCGGTGACCATCTGATGCCGCGCGCAGTCGAGCGATGCCATCAGCAGGTAGGAAGGGCTGGTGCTCTGCATCAGCTGCAACCGCTTGCGAAGCCGCACGCGATCGACGCGCGCCCCCTGCACGTGAAGCATCGAAGACTGCGTGAGCGAACCGAGCAGCTTGTGCGTGCTCTGCACCGCCAGATCGGCTCCCGACTCCATCGCCGTCTTGGGCAAGCGCTCATGAAAAGCGAAATGCGCCCCGTGCGCCTCATCGACCAACAGCATCATGCCAGCGCGATGCACCACCTCGCCGATCGCCTCCAGGTCGGAGCAGATGCCGTGATAGGTAGGCGAGGTGATCAGAAGCGCCTTCGCCTCCGGGTGCTCCTGCACCGCTCGCTCGACCTCCGCCACCGTCACCCCGCCGGCGATGCCAAACTCAGGGTGTACCGTCGGACGATAGAAGGCGGGCAGCGCGCGGGCGAGCACCAAGCCGTGGATGACAGACTTGTGCAGGTTGCGGGGGACCAAAATCGTATCGTTTTGCGAACAGGCGGCCATCACCATCGCGATGTTGCCCGCCGTGCTTCCATTGATCAGAAAAAAAGTCTCTTCGGCGCCAAACGCGTCGGCCGCCAATCGCTGCGCCTCGCGGATGGCACCCGTTGGTGCATGCAGGTCATCAAGCCCCGGAATCTCCGTCAGATCGAGCCGCCCGGCTGCGCCGAGCCACGATCCCAACTCTCCGGATAGCCCCCGTCCCATCTTGTGACCCGGCACGTGAAACCCGACCGGCTGGCTCCTGAGATGGGAAAGGATCGCCTGCAAGATGGGAATAGTAGATGAAGTCAAAGAAAATCCCCCAATGCTATCATTACTTCGAGATCGTGCGTGCGAGTTCCTTTTTCCTATTATAGTCTTGCCAAATCGCACCATACAACGGAATTTTACCTTTGCAATCTTTCGTTTCTGCTGATGAGAGTGATAGAATAGATTTTATTCAATTTTGGCCTGAGTACATAAAGGAGGAACGAAATAGATGGCAAATGAAAAAATGGCCGGCCTTTCCCTGATCTACCGGCTCGAACTGCAAAACAGCTCGATCACCTTCGGGAAAGTCGCCCAGATCATCGGTGAAGAAGGTGGCGACATCATCGGGGTCGACGTGGTGCACGTGGACAAAAACCTTGTGATCCGCGACGTAAACGTCAACGCGTTTGACCGCCGGCACGGGAAGGTGATCCGCGAGCGGCTGGAAGAGGCGGAAGGCATCCGCGTGGTCAACGTGTCTGACCGCACGATGCTGATGCACTTGGGCGGCAAGATCGAGGTCCGCTCCAAGATCCCCGTTCGCAACCGCGATGAGCTCGCGCGCGTCTACACGCCGCACGTGGCGACGATCTGTGAAGCGATCCATGAAGACCCGAGCAAAGCGTTCAAGCTGACGATCAAGAAAAACACGGTCGCCGTCGTCTCGGACGGTACGGCTGTGCTCGGCCTGGGCGACATCGGTCCATACGCGGCGATGCCGGTGATGGAGGGGAAAGCGATGCTGTTCAAGCAGTTTGCCGGCGTCGACGCGTTCCCGATCTGCTTGGATACGAAGGACACAGAGGAGATCATCGCCCACATCAAAGCGATCGCTCCAGCGTTTGGCGGGATCAACCTCGAAGACATCTCCTCGCCGCGCTGCTTCGAGATCGAAGCCCGCTTGAAAGAAGAGCTGGACATCCCGGTCTTTCACGATGATCAGCACGGCACCGCGGTCGTGTTGCTCGCCGGCTTGATGAACGCCTGCAAGCTGATCGGCAAACGACTGGAAGACCTGAAGGTGGTCGTCACCGGCATCGGTGCGGCGGGCATCGCCTGCACCAAGATGGTGCTGTTGGCCGGATGCAAGAACGTGATCGGCGTCGATCGCATGGGGGTCATCTCGCGCAAGCAAACGTATGACAACCCGATGTGGCAATGGTATGCAGACAATACCAACCCGGAGAATTTGGAAGGCACCCTGTCCGATGTGATTCAAGGCGCGGACGTATTTATCGGCGTCTCGGGACCGGGCGTGCTGACGATCGAGCACCTGAAGTCGATGGCGAAAGATCCGATCGTCTTCGCGATGGCCAACCCCAACCCGGAGATCGACCCGGAAGAAGCGGCACCTTACGTGCGCGTGATGGCGACCGGCCGCTCCGACTACCCGAACCAGATCAACAACCTGCTCTGCTTCCCCGGCATCTTCAAAGGCGCGCTCGACTGCCGCGCTTCTGACATCACCGAAGAGATGAAGTTGGCTGCTGCCCATGCGATCGCCAACGTCGTCAGCGAGGAAGAGCTGTCGGAGCACTACATCATCCCGTCCGTCTTCAACAAGAAGGTCGTCCAAGCGGTTCGCCTCGGCGTGATCGAAGCTGCCTACAGCTCCGGCGTCGCCCGCAGACGATACCGCGACTACAGCGACAAGCAATAGGGCGGAGGAGAGACTGCGATGAACACATCCAACTCGCTTCTGCTCATCGTCCTGCTCGCCGCCATCGGCTCAGTTCTCGCGCTGATGGTCTATGTCTACCCGAACAGCATCTACACCTGGGCGCTCGTGCTCGACGGACTGGGCATTCTCGGTGTGGTCGCCTATGAGCTGCGGAAAAAATTTCGCAAGTAGAAGAAAAAGGATCGAGGGAATCGGCGCGAGGGGCGGACATCTGTTCACCATGAAAAAAGGGACGCCATCATCGGCCTCCCGCTACGAAATGGCCTCCAGCCAGATCTGCTTCATGCGCGCCACATAGTAGCTGTATTTTTCATCCTGCACATCTGTCGCGACGATCTCGCGCTCGCAGTCCTGACAGAGGAATTGCGAGATGATGCGAATGCCTTGCTGCTTTGCTTCCCCGCAAATGATACAGATACCACCGTTCCTTTTTTCTCTGAACACGTTCAGCTCTTCCATCCTGTTCACCATCCTTCGCCGCCAGTCTCTCTAGCAATCCATTATAACGATTTCGAAGAGTTTTATACGTGCAAAAAAAGCCGATGTTTCTGATTTCCAGAATAGAAACATCGGCTTCTTGCATATACGTCATATCGTGTGCCTCAAACCATCCAGATGTTGATAACGACCAGCGCTGCCACGCCGGGCAACCCGAGCACGGCGGTGGTCGCGGCGGTGAATGGGTTGATGGCGATGTGAAAGCCGAAAGATGCCCCGATCAGATTGATCACAACCAGTGCGACCACGCCGACGATCAACCCGCGAAGCAGGCCGATGATCGCAGGACCTGGCTCACGCAAAAAAGTGGCGACCATATAGATGAGCACGACACTTCCGACGAGCATCCCAATCACTTGCCATGCTGACATCGTTTCCCCCCCTTGTCCTCCTCCCTACTCTATGCGCCATCGCATGCGATCATGATAGGGGCGGGAGGTAAAGCGGCAGAAAAAAGCGAAAAAAAAGCGGTGACAAAGGTCACCGGCTCAAGGGAGCGAGGCATCGTTCTCCCCCGCCCTGGGAGGCCATCCAAAATGTTAAACTTTGGTGGTCACTTCCTAGTATATCAGAATTTCGACGAAATATGCAGAGATATTTGTTACCATTATGTTACATAATACAAAAAGCACTTGGTAGCTTCCCTCGCTTCCAAACGCTGACTGGACATATTCACCGATGATCAAATCGTTGAGCGTGCATACTGGCAATCGTTTTGCACAACCATCTTACAGTTATCCGATCTGCTTGCTCATCTATAAATTACATAAGGGATTAATTATCAAATATCACCGTATTATCACAAAACCTTTACATCGCTATCTTACCACAGTCACCTTGCTGTAAGCAATGAGAAATCGATGAAAATGGGCGTGATTCTCCTCGCGAAGCAGTTCTGCCTGCGCTCGCTCAGATCGCAATCGGCCATTGTAACAGCCCGCTTCCCCTTCCTTTTCCTCCCTTTTCCTCCAAAAAAACCTCGTCCTAGTTTGACGAGGTGGAGATTGCTCAGTCGCTTCTGATCAGGACACTTGTGGGATTCTTGGCTATCATCCTACGATATGATGCAACGTGATATTAATGTGTGATCTCGTATTTTCCGAAAAATATAAAAATTAACTCGATCGTTCAATCGATTGATAACTAAGGGGTATAAGATAATGGTAATGTCTTATTAATGGGGGCTATGATTGCAGGGCCAGGCGGATTGGTTTCAGCAGCAAATCTGTCGACGCTCGTATTCCCGATCACCAGCGCTACAATCGCTACTGCTAACAACCCGCGGACTACTTTCCTTCTCATCAGAATCCCTCCTCGTTGAGAAATGTGCGTTTTTTGTCCATGAGCAGGCGACTCTTTTCATAGTAACGCACCACAGATTCAAAGTCACGTTTCTCCGAGTAAAATTCCATTAATGATTTACAAGCATGATAGCGAATGTTAACGTCGAGATGTAAATCACATGCAATTCTCTCCGCATACGAGGGATCATCTTTTGCAAAAGTGTACATAATTTGTAGCTTTGCCCAATAATCAGGATATTCTAAAGCGAGCGTGTGATACGCCTCCACCATTTTTACAACGGTGGGGTAGTCTCGAAGTTGCATCAATGATTTTACATATTCTTTGACCGCAAGAATCAGGATGTTCTCAAACGGCTTCACAAACTCGATTGCTTCAGCCAACGCATTTGCAGATGCTCGATAGTTTCCCAGCCGATATTCACAATGCGCAAGGTTGATCAGGCCATTCCCAATCTGCTCATTTGACCCTGTCTCTTCGAAGTATTTGAAAGAGCGATGCGCATGTTGTTTGGCAAGTTCATAATCCCCCCGCTCTTCCTGAATCTTCATCCGGGTATACTCTGCCATTCCCATCTTCAGCGGGTCGTTCGCAAACGCCAGCTCCACCACATCGAGCAATTCCTCAAGGTGACTGTACTCTTTGCGAATCGAATAGGTCATCATCAGATTTGCTGTCACGATGTTCAGCAGATGTTTTTTCGCATACCGCTCGTGCAGTTTCTTCGCATATTCTAGCGCCTTCAACCAAGTCGTGTGCGCATCGTCAAAAGAACGTTGAAAATATTGGACTTTCGCCAAGCTGTTGAGACTGTTGCCTTTCTCCGAAAGGCCCATCGCCCCGGCAACCAGCTCGTTCACAATCACCCACGCCCGTTGCAACATCTCTTTCGTTCGCTTCCGCAGCAGTTCGTTCAGCTCATCTGTCTGGTTCCGAATATCGCTCTGCATGATGCGATCGATCGGCAGCTTCAGATCTTTCGCGATCTTCTCTAACTCGAACGTATAGATCTCCCGCTTGCCCTTTAACATCAGCCGAAGAGTCTCCGTATGTATCCCCAGGCGACCTGCCATCGCCACATTCGAATAATAGCCGCCCTTTTCCTTCTTTATTTCCTCTATTCTTTGCCCTAACGGGATTTTGTCTACTTCTGTATATTTTGGTGCGAGAAGCGTACTCATTCGAATACCCCCGTCTGACAAATATATCTATTCTATGTTTAGCGAAAAATCACACTTTATTTTTATTAATTATATCAACATACATACTAGGTGTATATATTCTTCTGAATCTCCGCTAAACTTGTCGCAGGGGTGTGTTCATATTTCGTGTTTGCGGCCCGTACTCCGCTTTCAGTTACCAAAAAGTCAGACGTGCCATCAGAGTTGAGCATGCGCGTCTCATTTTACACACGTGAGACTCGTATGTACACACAAGGGTAGGGGTGGGTCATGTAAAAAGCGCCCCTCTATTCGAGGAGCGCTTGGTATTGCTGTGAAAGACTTGTTTCTTAGGCAAAGAAGGTCTTGATCCACAAGTTGCTCGAATCCACTAGAAAGTTGATTCTCAGTAATTTTGATACTCTATTACTGCATTCAAATCGGTGAGCTTTTGGATCAGGTTCCCATGCCCACGATGTAAGTGCTCAATACCGTGGACATACGTAGCATCTTTGGCTGCCAACCCTGCACAGACCAATGAGGTTATAGATCGAATGTCATTTCCGTAAACGTTGGAGCCGGTTAGAGGAGTACCGCCGTGAACGCGAACGATATTGCTTGACTGACTAATGTTCGCTCCCATCTTTCGAAGCTCGTATACATGCGCAAACCGCTCTTTGAAAACGATATCCGAGATGATCGATTCACCCGGTGCTTTCGTAGCCAAACTAGTAATGATCGGCTGCAGGTCGGTTGGGAGTCCTGGATATGGCATGGCAGTGACGCGTATAGGATGAGTTAACGTTGACCGCAACACTTCTACGATGCCATCTTTTCTGATATGCAATCTTACCCCAATTTGGTTAAGCAGGGACAATAGGGATCGATTATGCGCTGGGACCACACCTTTAATAATCCCTTCTCCCCCCGTCATCACCATGGCTGCCAAGATCGTTCCCGCCTCCAAACGGTCTGGGATGACTTCATGCTCGACACCCCGTAACTTCTTATCTGTGCCTTTTACGTGTAACGTACTGGTTCCAGCCCCCTTGATATTGGCACCCATCTTGTTAAGCATGTGAACAAGGTCTATCACTTCCGGTTCGCGGGCAGCATTTTCAATCACCGTCACCCCTTCTGCAAGAGCAGCAGCCATCAAAACGTTCTGCGTTGCTCCTACGCTTGGGAAGGCAAGGTAGACCCGCCCCCCGATCAGCGGAAAACGGGTTGCTTTTGCATAGATATATCCGCCTTGAATCGTGGTTTCGACCCCGAGTGCAGCCAGCGCGTCAACATGCAGATCCACTGGTCGGTCACCGATCATATCCCCGCCGGGGATCGGTATTTCCGCCTCTCCCAACAGGGCAATTAAAGGTCCGAGGAAAAGCAAAGAGGCTCGTATTTTGGAAGCAAGATATTTGGAAACCTTTCCGTTTTTCAATTCCCCACATACTTTTACCGTAGAACCTTGTCGTTTGCTTTCCATGCCTAATTCATGAAGAATTTCGATCATTACATCCGTATCTGTGATAGCAGGCACGTTTTTCAGTGTTGCCCATCCTTCTCCGATCAGCGTAGTGGCAGCGAGCAACGGTAGCACCGAATTTTTCGATCCATCTATCGTTGTTTTACCTTCAAGCGGTCGGCCACCGATAATTTTTAGTCTGGTCTCGAGCGAAAGTGTCTGTTTTGCAATCGACTGAACGAACATTTCGATCTCCGTTTCTCGTTAGATAAATGTTGCTGCTGCAGGAAGATCCTCTTCTTGTCGCTTTTCCCTGCCGTACATGGAGTCATAAATAGACCTCCCAAAAGTTTCTCGACCAATTAGTGATTTCATTACTTCGTTGCTACCATCAGCAATCACCAATCCACGAGTATCACGAAGGCGTTGTTCGAGGCCGTACTCTCGACAATATCCACGAGCGCCATGAATTTGAATTGCATGATCAATCGCTCTGTGGGCAACTTCCGTTCCATACCATTTTGCCATGGCGACTTCACGAATGCAGGGTTGCCCTAAGTCGAGCATATTGAGCGCACGATAGCACAGCAATTTCGCCGCATCTAGTTCGGTTAAGCTCTCCGACACTTTGTGCATCACCGAGTGGAAGCGTGCCAGAGGGCCACCGAATACATTGCGTTCTTTCGAGTAAGCGATCGCTTGATCAATTGCCTCTTTGGCACTTCCGATACAGATCAGTGCCATTAGGATTCGCCAGTAACCGAAGTGATGGTTAAAGATCTCGAACGCTTGTCCTACCGCACCTAGTCTATTCTCTTCCGGCACAAAAACACCGTTAAGCTCAAAGCCACCGTATGACCAGCCTTTTAACCCCATCGGACTGTAAGCATACTTGCTTATCTTTGGATCATCCATATCAACTAGGAACGCTGTAAGGTCATTGACACCGGGGTTCAGGTTAGTTTTTGCAAATACGACAAAAACTCCCGCCTCTTCCACCCGGCTCACCCATTCTTTCCGTCCCTGCAAAACGTACCCATTTTCAACTCGCCTCGCAAAGGTTTTCGTGGAAGACAGATCAGAGCCAGTGTCCCGTTCGGTCAAGCCCACACCCACCAAAATATCTCCTTTCAACAGGTCTGGCAAATACCGTTCTTTTTGATATTTTGATCCAAACTGATCGATCATCAGGCCATGACCTGCCCCAAACAATTCACGACAGTTGACAGAGCATCTTCCCATCTCTTCATAAATCAAGCCCATCGTTAAGGCGTTTAGATTGTGGCCTCCACCCTCAATTGATACGTCCAATCCGATCAACCCTGCGCGACCCGCATTTTGCCGAACATGCCATGGGAATTTCTCACTTGCATCTACTGCGAACTCGTTGTTCACATCCTGTTCAATCAGGAAATGACGTATCTTTTGTAGCCAATAAACGTCATTTTGATCATATGAAAAATTCATATCTTCGCCCCATTCAGTTTTTATTACTCCATTTCGGTCAGCACTTCTTCGTAACCGTTTGGAGTTCTATGCTCTTCATCCAATTCACGCTGTACTTTTGCTGGGTTGCCAAAAGCGATGGTGTATGGTGGAACGTCCTTTGTGACGACAGAACCGGAACCAACCATTGCCATTTTGCCAATGCGTACGCCGGAAAGCAGTGTGGTTCCAGATCCTACGCGTGCGCCAAACTCAACGTAAGGGGGGAGAAGGTTAGGTTCACGATCATTTCGTTTCCAAGTTAGAAACTTATCATTTACAGTGATGACACCCGCTCCAAGGAATGCACGATCTTCCACTGTCATACAAGATGTGATATGAGTGTGGGGAGAAACTCGAACCCAATTGCCTAACTTGCTGTCATGTTCCACGATCACATGGTGTGACAAAACAACATTGTTACCAAGTGATGCATTAGTACGAAGAATACAACCGTGACCGATACGGCAATCCGAACCGATCGTCACGCCTTCATAAATGATGGCCCCAGCTCGCACAATCGTATGATCACCAATTGAAATCTGACGAAGCTCCCCTTCATTAGTTTCTTCACGATTCGCTACCAACACCATTTCTTCGATGATAACCCCTTTGCCAAGTGTCAAAATCCCGTTATCAATTAGTTCTTGAATCTTGTTATTCACTAGTAACAACCCCCAAAACTGATTATTATTCATGTCCAAGAAACTGGTTGCCCAGAATATTGAACAATGTTGTAGCGCTTCAATTTTAACTGACAGTAAATCGACTTTGTTTGAACCAAGCAATTGGGTCGAAATTCGGATTGCGACACTCTGGAAAAGGATATGGAAGTTGCTTGCTCTTGTATCCTACAACCTCAGGATCTTCTTCACAGGAAAATCCGTACTGTTTGCACATCTTTTCGATAAGTTCAACTGGTATTCCGTAAGTACCGTGCAGGTCTTTGATCTCTTCAAAACAAACTTCTAAACGAGCTCTTGACTTCAAAGTTTTCACCAGCCGTTTGGTTTGGGCACCGACGTTTTTAGCGAAGCTAATAAATTCGTTTTGAAAAACCTTGACCATTTGATCTTGCTCGATGATCTCCCCTCGGAACAGGTCTGGTTCATACTCGTATAGTGATTTGAGCATGGCAGATGACATCTTCTCCCAATGAAAGTTGGTCGGTTCCAATTCATGCTGCATGAGGATCGTACTAATTTCTCTGATCAACTTGCGAAGCACATACTCTGCTTTTTTGGGTCCAGGCTGTAGGCCAGTTAACATCAGTGCTGTTGCAAGCCGAAGTGATGAACCGAGAACACGTAGATCCGGTTTAGGCAAATTTGGATACAATTTGTCCAAGCACTCAGCAACGGGCCGATAGTTCTCAGTTTCAAAAAATGACTCTACCCCTTCCAGAATAAAGAGAAGGCGATCATAAAAAAACGCACTATCGAGCATCGATATTTCGCCTTTTTGCCCGATCAACACCAGATTGGTAATCGGAATTAGGCCCCCGTTATAGTGGTAGAGGATTTTCACATAGATGGCTTCCTGAGTAAGTTCTGGAATCTTACAGATCAACTGTTCTTTTACAGACGAGATAATATTCGTAAAACCATGCGCTCTGACAATTCGCATCATTGACTCATTGTCAGACGCTATTTGCCAATAGAACCGCTCTTTCACAAGCCCTAAGCTTTCGATCAGGAAGTCGTGTACGAACCCGACATAGTGATCTAAGCGTTCAGGCTGAAAATTATATAATGCAAATAACTTTTGGAAATTCGTGACAATTGGATTGTGCGAAATTTTCACTTTCCCCATACTTCTCACACATAATTGGCTGATCGACCTAGGTGTTTCTTCCTGACCATTTAGAAAAATGTCCAACACGTTCAGCATCGGCGAAAATGTAAAAAATGGTGTCACTTCTTTGTTTAACAAGATGTCTTTAGATGGGAGGGACTGATACCCCCATTTTAAGGATTGAAGAGCAAACTGTTCACTAATATGCTTATGGACAATTGATGCGTTACTCAAAATCATCTCACCTTCTATTCCCAAATTGTTTGCCGATCGAGGTATTCGATAACCTGTAGAATACGTTTTTTAGCTTGCTCAGTTGAGCTTCCTTCGACCATGAAGGAAGCGAACGTATCAAAGTAGTTTCTTTGTCGCTCATAGGTTTTGCCTACAATACCGTTTAGACGACTGCGCACGCACCAAGGGTAGTCAATCTTTTCAGGCATAGAGATCAGCTTCTTTGTTCGAGGAGGCATGAGGTAATGGGCAGTTATTACCTTCGGATTTGAAGGCGGTATGGGATCAATCAATCCACACTGGGCACGAGTTACATATCGATCCATTTCTAGCCTGTACGAGTGATAAATGCAGTGTGGAGACCAACTACCAGCTGTTCGCGAAGCGATTTCACAGAAGACTAATTCATCTTGTGGTGTTAAAAAAAATTCAGCGTGAAATGCGCAGATATTCGGTGTCGGCAATGACCTCAGCACCTCACGCACTGCCTTCTTCAAACGTATGCTCATCGCATCATCCGGCTCAAGCAGCACATCCCCCACACCTTTTCCTAGATTGAAAGAAAGGCAATCATTCAAGTACTCAAACGAACAATCAAATATCACCTCTCCACCAACAATCAGACCATCACTGTGATACATTTTCACATGATGAACAAATGCCTCCACCATCAGATTAGGATTATGAGATTTGGAGAGGAAATCGTTCAACTCCTCCTGTGTACGAATCAAATGGACATCGGAGGAGGCAAAGCCAGTACGTGGTTTGATCACAACGGGAAGACCGTGCTTTTCAACAAATTTAGTGAGCGTTGTATCGGCGATCGCAGCAAAAGCTGGCACTTTGACAGATGAACGCTCTACATGTTCTTTCATAACGCACTTGTCCCGAAAAGCTATCGCGCTCTCCAAAGACTGCCCGCGAAGTCCAAGACGAGTACGGAGGCGTCCAGCGCGGATCAGATCCGATTCTTCCAATGCAATCAAAGTATGGAAGGGACGTGATGCATAGAGTTGTAGTGCCTCTTCCTCGACAAGCTCATTTTCAGGAAAATTCTGAACACCAATTCGAACAGAAAATTCCTCAAACCCTTCTACAGCCTTGTCACTACCAATCATGAATAATTCTTCTGGCAACGTAGCCAACCATTCCGAATAAGGCTTTCTCTCTTTAGCGTGTCGATTAAAGATTAAGATGGACATGTCCTCACCTTTCTGTTGTCGTAGAATCTCGGACATAGCGAAAACCGAACCCTGCCGACAGCAAGATCAATACAGACGCTGCGATCATTACAGAAGTTGGACTGAACCAGACTAGTAATGCCATTGCGATTGTCACCGCGAGAATGCTGAACAAATTGATGAACGTTTGTCTAAACCCTACCAGCCGGCCAACAAATTCGTTCGGGCAGTTTTTTTGATAGAGAGTTCCCATCAATATCATTGTGACCTGTTGCAATATTCCATTAAGGAAGCAAACGACCAGTAGGGTCGCAGTACTGTAAAAGAGTAGGAAAACCATATCGAGCAATCCGATCGCGAACACTGTACCAGCTGTTATTCGATGCACCTGTAGTTTAGAAACCTTCGTGACCAAAATACTACCTAGAATACTACCTACTCCTTGGATGCTGGCACTGATCGTAAAAATTTTTGCAGAGTCTGGCTCGTGATCGATCAAAAACAAGTAGATCAAACCACTTATGATGCTTGCTGAAAACATGAAGATTGTTGTAAAAAGCAAGGAACCAAATAACGCGCGATTCCCCTTGAGTAGTTGCCACCCTTCGGTGATTTCGGTGATCAAACCTTTTTTTGGCTTGATTTTGACCTTGCTTTCGTCTAGTACAAGACGTAGCGAGAAGGCAGCGGAGAGAAAAAAGAGTGCAACGGAGACCCAAAAAAATCCTTGATATCCGATGATCAACAAACCAGCGCCAAGGGCAGAAGGGCCAAGTACCATGGAGAAAGAGAACAGGCTTGCCATCATCGAATTAGCGGTAATTAGCTCATCCTTACTTACGATCGTGTTGATGATTGCTACACGAGTGGTGTACATGATTCTACTCAGTCCGGTGATTATAAAGATGAGGCTCAGGATCAGAAGTGGTTGGTTAAACAAATTTTCACTGATGAGAGGCAATAGCAAAACCAAGGCAGTCAAAAGCTGAGTCCACACCAACAGGTTTTTTTTCGAGTGGCGGTCGATATAAACACCAGACATCACACCGACAACAAGCGTGGCAACCATCGTAACTACGTTTGAAGCGGAGACGTAAACGTCTGATTTGGTTGCTTCATACACCCAGATAGGGATCAGAAAGGTAAACATTCTTCCGAAAAATGAAGTCAAGATCGTGCCCAAAAATACATTTTTGAAATTCCTATTCGCTCTTAGTAGAGTGAGTTGGTTCACGTTCATACTGTCTCCTCAGACCTATTCAGGAACTGGCCCCCATGTGATATGTTCTCGCACATATTTCAAAAGCTTGTGGATCCGCTCCTCCATCTGTTCTTCTGAGTCTGCTTCGAATACAACACTTCCAATCGTCCCTACTACGCTTAACGAACGACGAGTGACAGTTCCTGGTGTTACTCGCTGATTGTATTCGGTGACCCAATTGAATGGAAACTGGTCAATTGTCGACTGCAATATACCAGAGCGCTTTGGAATCAAATATATGCCCGTAAGCTTTTTCGGGTTTTTCAAAGGAGGTAACTCCTCATTTAAACCGAGCGAAAGACGAGTCCATGCTTTATCAAGGTGTACCCCGTATGCTTGGCGGATACTTTCGCCAACTTGTGCACCAGCCGTACGGGACGCAATCTCGCACAAGACCAGTTCGCCGTTCTGCCTCACAAACATTTCACAGTGGAATGAACTCACTCTTGGAACAGGGAATGCTTGAATGGTGGTAGTAGTAAAATCCATCGCTTTCTTGAACAGTGGATTGTCAGGGGAAATCAGTGTAATCATCACCCCCTCATTGTCGTAAAAGGACAGACAAGAGTGCACCAGTTTCCCCACAGAAGCAAAAACGATTTTGCCATCGACCATCAACCCATCACATTGAATCATATTTCCCTCTACAAACGATTCCACCATCATATCTTGAGGAATTCCCACTTCCACAAACCTGTCGTAATCCTCCCAGGAACGCAACACTTCAGTATTGACAGCGCCAAATCCACAGATCGGTTTAACGACTATAGGGAATCCATTTGCTTCGATAAAAGAATACAGATCTAAAGCGTTTGGAATCACTTGAAAATTTGCAACTGGGAGATTGGCTCTTCGGGCGATTTCTTTCATTCGTACTTTGTTGCGAAAAGCGGTAGCGCTCTCTATACCTTGTCCTGCAAGCCCTAAATACTCCCGAATACGCGCAGCCCTCTCGATATCACGTTCGTCAAGGGCAATCACTGCGCGGAACTGTTTTTCCTGATGTAGACGAACAGCTTCGGTCTCCACGAGACCATTGTCTCGGTACTGTACAAATCCTTTTTTATAAGCAAACCCATCAAATTGATCAACAATTCGTTCGTCAGTAAATAAGTACAGTTCTTCACTAGAATCTTGTAGCCACTCTTGATAATTAGCTAAATGAGCTGGCAGTACATTCAGAATAAGAATTGACAATATACATAACCCCCCGATGATTTATTTTCTTTTTTATTATGTATTTCACTATATAGGAAACCCAATAATATGTCAATAGTTTCCTTTTTATCTTCTATTATACATTTAGGTGATTTGCTGTAACTCTATTTGTTGTATGTATTTTATGAATTACTCGATTGGATCTGAATTTTGCGTTTCATCCAATCTTCCCCGCACACCAAAATATCTTGAGTAAGTAAAAGCGCCCCTCTATTCGAGGAGCGCTCTGGACTGCTGCTGTACGTTTGCTTGTAACCGCTTGGCTTCGCGAAGCAGGAACCCGTATTTGCGCTCCGCCGCTTCGAGATAATAGATCGCATGATCGATCAGCTCCGGATCGGACACATGATCGATATGCTGTCTGGCGATCGCCCACTCCTCGCGCGCCTGCTCGATCTCCACCTGCAACTTTTCAAGCTCCGTCGGTTCCTCTTCCTGTTTCCTTCCTCGCAACCATTCTGTCACCCGCATCCACGGCTTCCCCGCCTCGCTCGTCACCAAACCCCTCCTCGTAGGTTCAAACGGTTTTAGTAGTAGAAGTATAGTCAAGCGAGTGCGGTGATATGACAGGCAACCCTGTTTTTTTGCTCGTGAAAAGCTGCTCCTCTTCAGTGGCTGGTGGCGTGAGAACAGCGCCATCAGCCAACTGAGGCGAACGCATGCCCAGATGATGTGGTCGCAAGGTGAGCAGACCTGCCAGAACCTACCGTTTGGGAATATCAAATCTGACGGTAGTGCCTCGATCGGGGGCGCTTTCGATCTGCAATCCTTTTCCGTATAGCTGGTTCAACCGGCGATCCGTATTGCGCAGACCGATGCCAGCATGCTGCTCCGCTTGCCCTGCCATCACTTGGCGCAGTCGTTCTTCCGCCATCCCCACACCATCATCTTCAATCGACAGTTCAGCGTGCGTCGCATGATCGAGGAGCCGAATGCGGATCGTGCCGCCGCGCGAGCGCCGCAACACGCCATGTTTGACCGCGTTTTCCACGAGCGGTTGGATCGACAGCGGCGGTAGGAACAGGTTGACCTGTTCGTCCACCTCCCAGAGGATCTGCAGCCGATCGCCGAAGCGCTCCTTCTCAATGTACAGATAGGAGCGAACCAACGCTAATTCCCGATCGAGCGGTACGACTCGGTCTGAAATATGCGAGTCGAAGCTCATGCGCAGATAAGTGCTGAACACGTCGAGCAGCGCCTGCATCCGTTTCGTGTCGATCTCGCTGAGCGCAGAGATCGAATTTAACGTGTTGAACAAAAAATGCGGTTGAATCTGCGCCTGAAGCCATGCTGCTTCCATGCGCAGCCGCTCGACGATCGAGCGCTTCAGATCGGTCAGCGCACGCACCCGGGACTTCAGCTCCCACGCATCCATCGGCTTTGTCACATAGTCGTTCGCCCCCGCATCGAATCCAGCATAGATATCTTCTGAGCGGCTGCGGGCAGTCAAGAGCAGGATGGGCAGCTCGGAGATCGAGTAGCGCTTGCGGATGGTTCGCGACAGTTCATAGCCGGACATCTGCGGCATCATCACATCGGCGATGACCAGATCATAGTGCTCCGCTTCCAGTTTGGCGATCGCATCCGAACCGCTCGTCACCGCGGTGATCTGGTATTGCTCTGCAGAGAGCAGGTTCTCCAACACTTTCAGATTGATCAGATCGTCGTCCACCGCCAAGATCCTCGGCCTGTCCAAAGCGGTCGTGACGACAGATGAGCGACTTTCATCCATCAGCATCGGCATCGCTTCAGCTGCCGACTCCGCCCGCGCATCCGCCTGAACATCCTCGCTCATCGCCCACTGCTCTTCGTCTGCCGATCGGGAGAGCGGCAAGGTAAACGTGAACACAGACCCCTGTCCGACTGTCGACCTGACCTGCAAACTGCCGCCGTGCAGTTCGACCAACTGTTTGCAGATGCTCAGCCCGAGCCCCAAGCCCCCGCCGGCGCTGGTGATCGAAGAGTCTGCCTGCTCATAGGGCTGAAAGATTCTGGACAGCTCATCGTCCGCGATGCCGATTCCGGTGTCTTGAATGTGCAGATGCGCCATTCCCCCTTTGACATCGGCGCCGATCGTGATCTCACCTTCCCGCGTGTATTTGATCGCATTATGCAGCAGGTTGAACAGGATTTGCGTCAACCTGTTTTCGTCCGCGCTGACAGCGGGAAACGAATCGGGAATGTTGACGATGAACCGGATCGGCTTGCCATCTGTCATAAACCGGAGCATGTCGAGCACGCCCACAGCGACAGACTGCACGCGCAGGGTCCGCAGCTCCAAGCGAATTGCGCGCTCCTGCAGGTGTGTCACATCGAGCAGATCGTTGAGCATGAGCGACATGCGCCGACCGACTTTGATCAGCAATTCAAGGCTCTGCTTGTTTTTCTCATCCAACCGCTTGCTGTTATCGTCAAGAACGGTCTGCGCGATATTGAGCATCCCGTGCAACGGGTTTCGCAGCTCATGCGAGGTGTTGGCGAGAAAATCGTCCTTCATTTTGTCCGCTTTTTGCAGCTTGTCGGCCAGCTGTTCGGTCTGCTCATTCGCCCAGAAAAACCGCTTGAACCAATAGGCTGCAAAGCTGAGGAAGGCGATGATCAGATCGAACGGATAGTATGTTTCCTCGATAAAGCCTCTGCTTTGGGTGATCGCCCACACGATGTTGGTCGTGACGCTGGTGGCGGCGAGCAACAGATAGATCACGTCCGCTTTGCCCTGGCCGGCAGCTCGGAACAGGGTGCTCCAGATCGCCAGAGCGGGCAACATCAGCACGAAGATCAGCATAATGTTTGGCATCATCGTGTACTCATAGGGCACGAGCAACATATAGAGGGCAAACAGGATGCAAAGCGCGGTCAGCCAGCGAAAAGATCTCATCCGTTTAAATTCTGGCACCAACTGTCCCACCAGTTGAAGCAGGAAGGCGGAAACGCCCGTATAGGAGAGGTAGAGCAGCTTGATCGCCCACTCCGAGTTGATCGGCAACCAAACGAATAGCAGCTTGCTCTCCACTACCAACACGCTGATGATCGTGGAGAGCACCAAGAGAGAGAAGTGCAGCATTCTGTTCTGACGTCGAAAGAAATAGAGAATCGCCGCATACATCCCGTGCAAGAACAGCACGACGCACAGCAAAAGCTGCATGCCCACCGAGAAAAGCGACTCATTTACAACCGCGTCATAGTAGCCGAACTTGAGCGATTTTTTAATTCCGCTCCCCTTCACACTCTCCATGTGATCGGCGACGCGAATCAAAACCTCGATTTCATTCTGATCAGCGCGAAAAGACCCCTGATAGGGCACATTTCGTGCCGTGTACAGTTCACGCTGCTCCGTCGGACGACCTGCTCCCTCTACATATCTTCCGTTGACATAAACTTCTGATGCGCTTTGGATGTCGACCACTCTGATTCCAAACGTCTGCATGTTGTCATCATCGACGAGAATCTTTAGCCGATATGTGCCGTAATGCAAACGAGCGCCTTGCTCGTCCGAAAAGGAGTCGTCCCATCTGCCAGGAACTTGAATGTAGCTTTTTTTCGCATCGGCTATAGCGGTGTGATCCCCTTCGATCCCCGGTGTCAGCAGGCGAGCAGGGATGAATTCCCACTCCCCATCCAAGGTGATCGTTCGATCGTCGGGAAAGTCCCAATTTCTCAGATCTAATACACCTTGCACAACTTTTGGATGATCTGGGGGGTGATGAAGGTAAAACCAGCCCAAACGCAGAGCGGTCAACACGACCAGAAACAACCCAATGATGAGAAGAATCCTTTTTTTCGACATCAGCTCATAACTCCGGAATGGATTTAGTATTCCTAATACTTCGTCTTCAAACGATCTAATTTGACGCTTTGCACGCGCTTTCATTCAGTGAATTTTCGAACAGCGAAATGTCGAAGCGAGCAGGTGGCAAGGTCCGGCTCAACTGCTGTCGCCAATCGTCGATGTGATCTGTTCTTCTTCCCGATGCACACCGCTAGTTCCTCCTCGCTCCACCGCTCGCACTCCCTGACATCTGCACGCACACCGCACTTCGTCGACAGAATATAGCGCACCTCGATCGTTTTTTCGCCACTGTTGGCAGTCGGTCGGTTGCGCTTGCTCACCGCAAGCGTTGCAACGTGTTGACCAGGCGCTCTTTTTGGATCGGTTTCATGATATAGTCGAGCGCATCGAGTTCGGACGCTTCTTGCAAATAGGAATTGTAGGCGGTCGCAAAGACGATGCTCGTGAGCGGTGCACGCTCTCTGATCACTCTCGCCATCTGCAGTCCGTTGATCTCCGGCATGTTGATGTCAAGAAAGACAACATCTGGCCGAAGCTGTTCGATCTCACGCAGAGCATGTTGTACATTTTGATAGGAACCGATCACTTCAAGTTCGTCAAATTCGCTGAGCAGCTTTTCGAGCTTCTTCAACGCGAGAAGCTCATCGTCAACCAAGATCACTTTCATTGCAGATGGCCTCCTCCTATCAGACAGACCTTTATCATTCTCTTCGGTTATTATAGCGAATTTCGACAAAGCATGAATTCTACACAGATGGCGTCCCGTTTGTAGAGATGTATGTAGTGCAAGCATACGCTCGGGCCCAATTCATTATAATAAATAATATAATATACAAAAGTAAGTGCAAATCAATTTATTTGACAAAATGAGTTCGATTTCCTCTCTCATCTTGTCGAATTATCCGTTTTTTACTCGTAGAGGCGATCCACTATTCCGATTTTCAAGTTTGCCTTCCCAA
>NZ_JBHUIO010000006.1:145402-164128 GCF_042682745.1 Tumebacillus lipolyticus
TACGTGCCTCACAGCTCGCGTCTGCCTTCCAGCGCTTTCGACAGGGTGACCTCATCCGCATACTCAAGATCGCCGCCGACCGGCAGACCGTGAGCGATGCGGGTCACTTTGATGCCGACCGGCTTGAGCAGGCGCGAGAGATACATCGCGGTCGCTTCCCCTTCGATGTTCGGGTTGGTCGCCATGATGATCTCGTCGCATTCCACCTCTGGGTCTTGCAGGCGGCGCAGCAGTTCGGCGATGCGAATCTGGTCGGGGCCGATCCCTTCGATCGGAGAGATCGCCCCGTGCAACACATGGTACAGCCCGCCATATTCACGCGTTCGCTCCATCGCCACCACATCTTTCGGATCTTGCACCACGCAGATCACGTCGCGTCGACGGCTCTGATCGGAGCAGATGCGGCACGGGTCGGTGTCGGTGATGTTCTGACAGACCGAACAGTAATGCAGATGGCGCTTGGCGTTGACCAGCGCTTTGGCCAGATCCATCACGTCGTCTTCCTTCATCCCGAGCACGTGAAAGGCCAACCGCTGTGCTGTCTTCGGCCCGATGCCCGGCAGTCGGGAGAACCCGTCGATCAGGTTGGAGATCGGTTCTGGATAATAGAGCATGATGGATTAGAACAGGCCCGGCATGTTCATGCCTTTTGTGTACTTGCCCATCGATGCGGCAGCCATCTCATCCGCCTTTTTCATCGCGTCGTTGACCGCTGCCAACACGAGGTCTTGCAGCATTTCCACATCGTCAGGATCGACCGCTTCCGGCTTGATGTTCACCGATTGCACCACTTTGTGTCCAGTCACGACGACGGTGACCACGCCGCCGCCCGCAGAGCCTTCGACCGTCTTGGTGCCGAGCTCCTCTTGAGCTTTCATCATATCATCTTGCATCTTTTTCGCTTGCTTCATCAGCTGTTGCATGTTTTTCATCTCATGTCACCTCATCACAGAGTATGTTATTCGACCACTTCAAGATGCTCAGAACCGAACAGTGCTTTCGCTTTCTCGACCAGTTCATCCTTCTCCTCGCGCTCCGCAGAGGATCGCTCCTGCTCAGGCGCTGGAGCGCTCGCCTGGAAACTCGCTTGGAACTTCTCCCAATCGCTCTCCATGACGGCGAACAGCTGGTGTGGCTGACCGTTCATCAGCTGGGCAAAGACCGGCTCGATGATCTCGCGGTGGATCGGCTTCATCACCGTCTCCTTGTGGATCGGGCTTTTAAACGCCACCACGATGTGCCCATTGTCCACCGCTACCGGCTGTCCGGCCAGCAGCCATGCTTGCGCGGTGATCTTGCGCGCTTTGACCTCATCGAGCACGCGCGTCCAATATTGGCGAACGTGCGCCAGCGCTTCCTGGTTAGGCTGTGTCACGATCCGCTCGATCCCACCTGCGCTGATCCCGACCACCGGCGCTGGCGCACCTTTGGCGACAGGCTGCGGGGCGGTCGCAGGTTCTGCCTGCTGCGGCGCCCCGGTGACGACAGGAGCGTCTGCTGCCCGCGGCGGTGGTTGAGGCGTTGGCTGTTGTGACGGCTGGGTTGGCCGCTGTTCGGGACGCACCTGTTGCGCCTGTTGCTGCTCCACCCGAGCGGGCATCTGCTGAGGTGGCGCCACCTGCTGCCCTGCCATCGCGACGGGCAAGCCGCCCGCCAGCTTCTGTTCCAACTCCTGAATCCGCTTGAGCAGCGATTCCGGATCGAACGACTGCATCTGACAGAGGCGCACCATCAGCATCTCCAGCAGCAGCCGCCCTTGCGATTGCCACTTCAGCTCATTTTGCACCTGTGTCATCTGCTCGATCAGGCGGATCAACAGCGAGGTGTCAAACGCGGCTGCCACCTCGGCGAAGTCCTGATCGTAACGAGCCCGATCCTGCACCTCTTCCAGATGCGGCACCGTCTTGTACATCAGCAGATCGCGGAAATAGGTCACGATGTCAAAGAGCAACTGCCCGACATCCTTGCCCTTGTCGATCAGCTCGCCGATCGCCCCCAGCACCTGCGGTGCGTTTCGCTCCGCTACGCCTCGCGCGATCTGGGCGAGCACTTCGGTGCCGATCGCCCCCACCATCGAGAGGATATCCTCACGGCGCACCCGATCTCCGCCAAAGGAGATCGCCTGATCGAAGATCGAGATCGCATCGCGCATCCCGCCTTCTGCGGCGCGCGCGACCAGCCAGTACGCTTCCTCTTCCACCTCGACCTTTTTCTCCTCGGCAATATGGCGCAGGTGGTCGACGATCTGCCGTCCCAGAATGCGCCGGAAATCGAAGCGCTGACAGCGCGAGATGATCGTCGCTGGCAGCTTGTGCGGCTCCGTTGTCGCCAGGATGAACATCACATGGGACGGCGGTTCTTCCAGCGTCTTCAAAAGAGCATTGAACGCCTCCGTCGTCAGCATGTGCACCTCATCGACGATGTAGACCTTGTACCGCACTTCTGTCGGTGCGAACTTCACCTTGTCGCGCAGGTCGCGAATCTCATCGACGCCGCGGTTGCTCGCTGCGTCGATCTCCATCACATCCAGGATCGTGCCTTTGGTGATGCCGATGCAGGCGTGACACTCGTTGCACGGCTCTTCTCGCGGGCCGTGCTCACAGTTGATCGCCTTCGCCAAAACTTTTGCGGCAGACGTCTTACCCGTCCCCCGCGGGCCGTTGAAGAGATAGGCGTGCGCAATGCGCTGTTGTCGAATCGCATTTTGCAACGTCCGGGTCACATGCTCCTGCCCGACAATATCTCGAAAAAGTTGGGGTCGCCATTCCCGATACAAAGCAAGATACGCCATAGTAAGCGAACCCCTCCCTTCTACGCACATAGGTGTTCAAATTTAAGAGTATCACAGATTTTGGGCGAACGCAAAAAGGCTCCCCGCATGGAGAGCCTGCCGATTCACAGCTTTTTTTCAAGCGGACATCGTCGGTAAAAAGACCGAAAACGTCGTGCCAAACCCTTTCGATTTCACCTTGATTCTCCCGCCGAGATCGTTGACCAACCGCTGGCAGATCGGCAGCCCAAGACCGGTGCCCGTCTCCTTGGTCGTAAAGAACGCGTCGAAGATCCGATCGGTCAGATAATGCGGAACCCCAGGCCCCGTATCCTGCACATCGATGCGCACCATCCGCTCTTGGGGCAGGTACTCGGTGGAGAGGACCAGCTTCCCTCCCTGCACCTCTGCCATCGATTCGATCGCATTTTTCACAAGATTCAAAAAAACCTGCTTGAGCATCTCCGGATCGGCATACACGTGCGGCACCGACTTCAAGCTCAGATGAAATTCGATATTGTTGAGAATCGCCTCAGAGGAGATGATCGGCGCCATCGTCATGATCAGCTCTTCCATCTCGATTCGCTCCATGCGAAGTTCGCGCGGCTTGGAAAGCAACAGCAACTCCCCGACCAGCTCGTTGACCCGGTCGATCTCGCTCAACATCACATCTGTGTAGTTGAACTCCTTCTGCATGCCTTTCTTCTCCAGCTCATGGCGCATGATCTGCAAAAAACCTTTGATCGATGTCAGCGGATTGCGTATCTCATGCGCCACACCCGCTGCGATCTTGCCGACGGTCGCCAAAATCTCGTTGTGCTGAATCTTCTTCTCCAGCGATACGATGTTGCCGATGTCTTTTAAAAAGAGGCAGATCCCCGCCTGCTCCCCATCCTTGTCCCGCAAAAAGGAGCTGTCGGCGAGCAGCGTGCGCATTCTGCCCTCGCGCGAAAGGTTGACCACATGGTTGCGAAAACAGCTCTTTTCTCGCACCAAGCGCGACAGCCACTCATACTCTTCCGACATCTGGGGAAATACGTCTGACAGCCCGATCGGAAACTCGCCCGACCAGTCGCCTGGCAAAAACTCGACAGACGTCTTGTTGGCAGCCAGCACTTTCATCTCAAAATCTAGCATGACCACACCGTCGTGATACGATTCCACATCCAGGTCCTCAACTCGAAAAAGCGGCGTCCTCATCTGCACATTTTGATCGTCCATTTCGGAGGTTAGTCTCATCTCCCAATCCCCTCCAATCTATCAGAAAACTTCTACTTAATCTATTAAAATTCCTTTGATGAACCATGTCTGTTTCTGTCGAAGTGATCGAAGGGCACAAAAAAAGAAAAAGACCGATGCAATCGCACCGATCTTTTTCAAAAGGTCATTCTATAATTGTAGCCGTGCATCTGGCTTCGAATCACGCCGATGAGCAATCGGTAGCAGTTAGCTCAGACCAGGCACCCCTGCGGCACACACAAGCGATTCCCTTAGTGCTGCTTCCTTCCGGACCTGACACGGTTCAGGAGGCTTGGTCGCGCAGGACCCGATCCTCAACACCACTTACGACCAATCGGTTCACAGACGAAAACCCTCGGCCAGACATCAACCCCGCTATAGCGGATTGCGGGTTACAGGGCACCGCTACCTCCCCGTCTAGCACGACAAACTTGTTGACAAATCAAATGGCGGAGAGAGTGGGATTCGAACCCACGGTACCCGCAAAGGCACACTCGCTTTCGAGGCGAGCTCTTTCGACCACTCAGACATCTCTCCGAAACAAAAGGCTATCTCGTTCGCTTGCGACGAAGCTCTCGAAAGAACTCCTTGAGTAGTATACCGCATTCTTCAGCCAAAACACCAGTGGAAACGGCTGGTCTGTGGTTGAAGTCGTCCGTCTCGACGATGTTCATCACCGAGCCGACCGCCCCGCCCTTCGCATCCATCGCGCCGATGATCACCTCGTCAACGCGAGATAAAACGATGGAACCTGCGCACATGGGACACGGTTCTAAGGTAACATAAAGTGTGCATCCTGTCAATCTCCAGCCGCCGAGAGCGCGCGCCGCCTCGCGAATGGCGATCAGCTCCGCATGGGCGGTCGGGTCCTTCCAAATCTCCCGCATGTTGTGCCCACGGGCGATGATGGCGCCGTCTTGCACGATGACCGCTCCGATCGGCACTTCGCCATAGCTCTGCGCGATCTTCGCCTCTTGGATCGCCTCGCGCATGTAGCGCTCGTGTGAGAGCAGGCTTTGATTCAAAAGGATACACCTCCAAAAAACGTGGCGCACCCGGAGGGATTCGAACCCCCCCAAGACATCGTTTAGGAAACGATCGCTCTATCCACCTGAGCTACGGGTGCAAGTTAGAAAAAACCTCACCGATCGAGGTGAGGTTCGATGAACAAGATGGCGTGCCCAGAGAGATTCGAACTCCCGACCTTTTGATTCGTAGTCAAACGCTCTATCCAGCTGAGCTATGGGCACAGGATGGAGGAGAGGAAGGGATTCGAACCCTCGATACTGTTTCCAGTATACTCCCTTAGCAGGGGAGCGCCTTCGACCAGCTCGGCCACCTCTCCAAAAATACAGTTCTTATATTACATAATGTCGCTCTAAATTGCAAGTGGGAATGATGGGAAAAGAGCAGGGGCTAGCTCGCACATGCTCTTTTCTGCAACCGATTTCATGCTATTTCTTCTTCCCGAGGCTGAGTCGTCTGATCGAGTAGGCGGTCATGACCAGCGTGAATGCCCAGGTCGCCAGAAAGACGATCCAAACCAAGACGCGTGGCGCGTTCGGCGCGACGAAGACCAGACCGGTGAAGAAGAACATCGCGACCTGGATGAACAGGCCACGGTTAAAGGCCATGCGGTGAAACGCCATATATTGAAGCACGATGCAAACGATAAACACGATGATGTTGATCATAAATATGATGCTCGGACTCATCAAAAAGCTCCTCCCTGCCGGACGATTTACCTAGACTATTATACACTTTTTTATTCGTTACCGCGAACCTCCTTCCCCCTCGTTCATTTTCTTCCAAGCCATTCTATGTGTCTTTGAAATGTGTTACAATTGCACTCTGACAACGTTTGCAGGAGGGACTCCGATGCCTATACCCCAATTCATCACGGTTGAAGGGCCGATCGGGATCGGCAAGACGTCGCTATCCAGAGCGATCAACCAGCGATACGGCTACCATCTCCTTCAAGAGATCGTAGAGGAGAACCCATTTCTCGGGCGCTTTTATGACAACATCGAGGAGTGGAGCTTTCAGACCGAGATGTTTTTTCTCTGCAATCGCTACAAGCAGTTGGCCGACATTTCGAACTTACATCTAAAGCAGGGACATTCGGTCGTATCCGATTACAATATTTTTAAAAATACGATTTTCGCACAGCGCACGTTGCAAAAGGCGGAGCTGGACAAATACTTAAAGATCTACGACATCCTCACCTCCGACATGCCGCAGTCGACGTTGATCATCCACTTGAGCGCAAGCGTCGAGACGATCATGCAGCGCATCGCCAAGCGAGGTCGAGAGATCGAAAACAACATTGATCGCAACTACATTCGCAACTTGAGCGACGATTACGAGCTGTTCTTCGAGCGCCATCGCTATCTGCACCCTGATGTGCCGATCTTGCAGCTCGATGGGGATCAGCTCGATTTTGTGGAGCGGTCGGAAGATCTGGAGTACGTCTTCCGGATGATTGAGGAGACTATGAACAAGGAGCAATTCGAACATGCCTAAATCTACCCTTTGTGAACGGTACGGCATTCCGCGGGATGCGGTGATCACGATCGGCGGTACGGTCGGCGTCGGCAAATCGACCATCACGATGGCGCTCGCCGAGTCGCTCGGCTTCCGCACTTCGCTTGAGAAGGTGGACAGCAACCCGTACTTGGACAAGTTTTATGCAGACTTTGAAAAGTGGAGCTTTCACCTGCAAGTGTACTTTTTGGCGGAGCGTTTTAAAGAGCAGAAGCGCATCTTCGAATATGGCGGCGGCTTTGTTCAAGACCGCTCGATCTATGAAGATACTGGGATCTTCGCCAAGATGCTCTTCGACCAAGGCAAGATGAGCCAGACAGACTATCAGACCTACACCTCGCTGTTCGAAGCGATGGTGATGACCCCTTACTTCCCGCATCCAGACGTGCTGATCTATCTGGAAGGCTCTTTTGAAGACGTGTTGGCACGGATCAAAGAGCGCGGCCGTCCGATGGAGCAAAATACGGACATCGCCTACTGGGAAGAGATGTACGGCCGTTATGAAGAGTGGATCAACAACTTTACCGCTTGCCCGGTGATCCGCCTTAACATCAACGAGTATGACCTGCTCAAAGACAAAGGCTCCATTCAGCACGTCCTAGAAAAAGTTTCTCAGCGCATCGGACAAGTTCGCCAGACGATGCGCGCCTAATCGCTTCTGTTCGAATCAACAGGTTTGAATGAACTTGCGTCTCGATTCGTAGCGAGATCGACCGACTCCCCATGGATTGTCGGTCGTAGAATTTACCGCACTCACCGCCCCCATCGCTGAAGATGGGGGCTTTTGTTTGCTCCCAAACACCTTGTCGAAAGGATCGAGCAAGTCATTCCCCCATGCTTTCGTAAGATGGCGTCGAGTAAAAACGGTGCGTTGCATCGCTGGTGCAAGATAGCGTCAAGTTTGAACAGTGCTATGCACCGCTGGTGCAAGATAGCGTCGAGTTTGAACAGTGCTATGCACCGCTGATGCAAGATAGCGTCGAGTTTGAACAGCGCTTTGCATCAGCGGTGCAAGCGGGTGTCAAAATCGCATAGCGTGTGCTCCCTGCCCGTCCGCTTGTCAACGACAAAAAGCGGCCGTCGCACAAGCGATGACCGCGACGGCCTGGGAAAGCAATGATTACTATCTGCCGCCTTCCGATCGACCTTTTTGGTTTTGATGATCGTCTTGATCTTTCTTTGAACGATCTTTTTCGTTCTGCTTCTCATGGCCGTAATGGTTGCCTTTGTTTTCTTTCTTGTATTCCGATTTTTCAGATTTATCTTTCGGATTGTTCGCTTTGCGTTGCTGATCTTCGCCATTCTTCGAAGCTTGATTGGAGATCGGCTTGATCGCGCCCTTTCCGTCTGTCGTTTGGTTCGTGCCATTCGTCACATTGCCTGGCGTCGATCCGGTCGTCTGTTTGGCAGATTGATCGGCCGTACCCTGTTTGTCCTGTTCTACAGGTTCGACCGGTTGCTCTTTCTTCTCTTCATGCTTGTGCTTTTTCTGTTGCTTTTCTTTTTTCTTCTCTTGCTTTTCGATGTTCTTTTCGATGTGCTTGATCGCGTTTTCTACACCTTTGCGACCTTGTTCGGGAAGCTTGTCGAGCAATCCTTTCAGCACTTCTAACGCGTGATACAGACCCATCTTTTCTCCTTCAGAGGGCTGCTCCACCTCAGTCGGATCTTTCGCTTCCTCTTCAGGCGTCGAGGGTTGCTCGGTGACGGTGCCCGTTCCATCGGTTGTATCTTCTTGAACGGTCGAACCATCTTCAGCGGTCGTGCCCGTATTTTCGGTGGTCGAGCCGTTCTCAGCCGTCTCACCTGCAACATCCGATTGATCCTCATCGGCAGTCGATTCTGCGCTCTCTTCGCCGCCAACCAGCTCGGCAGCTTTTTGAAGGAGGTCTTCGATCTCTTTCATCTGCGCTTCATCATATTCGCTGATCTTCTGCTCCGCCAGCACTTTCAGCTCGGCCGCCTTTTCGTTGGCATACTTCAGAAGCAGCTCCGCCTCTTTTTTATCATCGAAGGTGAACATCAGGTTGATGTCACGTGCCAGCTGTTTGAAGAAGTAAAAGAAGTTGTCTGGCGTCAACCCCACATCTTCCGACTCAGCATCCGCATCCGCGTTTGGAGTGACTTCGGTCACCACAACCTTATCGCTGGTTGACTCGGTCACTCCCTCTGTCAGCACGGAGGTTACGGGAGCGTTCTCACCGTTTGCCAGCGCTGCGATCGGCGACAGCACCAAGGTGGCGATCAAAACGGAGGAGGTGAGCAATGTTTTCGATCTTTTCATAGATAAATATTCATCCTTTCAACCAGTCTCGTGTTTACTCGCTATACTTTACGAGGAATCGTTGCATGTTTTGGGTGTCGTCACCAAGAAAAAAAAGAAACTGCCGAAATGTTTCCATTCCGACAGCTTCTTGAACAGCAACAACAGCGCTATTTTTTCTCAATCTTCGTCACGCCGCCCATGTAGGGAACCAGCGCTTCCGGAATCAACACCGAGCCATCTTCCTGCTGGTAGTTTTCCAAGATCGCCGCCACCGTGCGGCCGACCGCCAGCCCGGAGCCGTTGATCGTGTGCACAAACTCCGGCTTGGCACCCGCTTCCGGACGGAAGCGGATGTTCGCCCGACGCGCTTGGAAATCCTCAAAGTTCGTGCAGGACGAGATCTCGCGGTACGTATCAGCACCTGGCATCCACACCTCAAGGTCTGTCTTCTTCGCCGCGCCAAATCCGAGATCCCCTGTGCACATGTCGAGCGCTCGATATGGAAGTCCCAACCGCTGCAGGATCGTCTCCGCATGGCCGACAAGCTCCTCCCACTCTTGATAGGATCGATCAGGATGGGAGAACTTGACCATCTCTACTTTGTTGAACTGATGCTGACGAATCAGTCCGCGCGTATCGCGCCCTGCCGATCCCGCCTCCGAACGGAAGCATGGCGTGTAGGCGACAAAGTAGACGGGCAGCTGCTCGGCGGTGAGGATCTCATCGCGGTAGTAGTTGGTCACCGGCACTTCGGCGGTCGGCGTGAGGAAGTAGTCTGTGTCGACCAGTTTGAACGCATCCTCTTCAAACTTCGGCAAATTGCCCGTGCCGGTCATCGACGCGCGGTTGACGATAAACGGAGGCAGGACTTCCGTATACCCGTGCTCGTCAATATGAATGTCCAGCATGAAGTTGATCAGCGCGCGCTCGATGCGCGCTCCAAGCCCTTTGTAAAAAGAGAAGCGCGCACCCGTCACCTTAGCGGCCGCTTCAAAGTCGATGATGCCGAGCTCTGTCGCCAAGTCCCAGTGCGATTTCGGTGTGAACGAGAAGCTCGGGATCGTGCCGACCTGCTTAAACTCCACGTTCTCCTCTTCGGTCAACCCGATCGGCACGCTTTCGTGCGGCAGGTTCGGGATGCAGAGCAGCTGGTGATGCGTGCGCTCTTCAACCGTGCGCAGTTCCTCGTCGAGCGCTTTGATCCGATCGCCCACCTCGCGCATCTCGGCGATGATCGCATCGGCGTTCTCCCCCGACTTTTTCAGTTTGGCCACCTCTTGCGACACCGCGTTGCGACGCGCTTTCAACTGTTCGACTTCGACCAGCAGCTCGCGACGCCGCTTGTCCAACTCTAAAAATTGATCGAGCGCTTCGGCCGACTCACCGCGATTTTGCAGCGCCTGACGCACGCGCTCCGGCTCACTGCGAAGAACTTTCGGATCTAACATGTGCTGTCCCTCCACAAAAAACTCCCGTCGCAAAAGGACGAGAGCCTGTTTTCATATTTTTTAGTTTATCATAAATTGACGCTTCAAAACCACATACATCGCGTGCGACCAGAGCAGCGGTTTTGCCGGCTGTCCCCAGCGCTCGATCCACCGCTGATGCTCCGTTGGCACGAACAGCCCCTCTGGTACTTGCTCGGGCAGATTGCCCCCTGCATCCGCCTGTGCCTCCACCCAGGTGAGCAGATCGGTCGCCCGCTTCACATCACCCCTCTGCAGATGATACCAGCCGAGCCAGGCGGTCAGCAGCGGCCATGCGCCGCCGCCGTAAAACGAGTCGTCCCGATAGCGATGTACCCCGCCGGTGCAAAGCTCTGCCTCCACCGCTGCTACCGTCCGCACCATCCGCAGATCCGCTGGCGCAAACATCGCGAACGGCACGGCGAGCGACAGCAGGTTGGCATCGATCCTCAGATCTCCGAGCGACTTGATAAAACGGCCTTCCACCACCCCTGAGCGCTCGACCAGTTCGCGCATCTTCCGGCAGGCAGGTTCGATCTGCAGATCGAGATCGGGAAACAGCTCTGCCAGCGCGCGCAGCCCACCGTAGATGGCGGCAAGCGTGCTCGGGTGAACCTGATCCCCCCGCTCTTCCCAACAATCAAAGCAAGGTTCCGACCAGAACTCCAGCAGATAGGCTCCTGTCGCGCGCAGGCTCGGCGCAAACTCCGCTCGCAAGATGTCAGCACCCGCTCGGCGCTTCAGGTGCTCCCCAAAGCCCCAGAGGTACATCCCATAGCCGTCCAGCTGATGATTTCCCCACGGCTCGCTGCCCGCTTCCCCCTCGACCGTAAAGCGAGTGTGCAAAAACTGTTCTGGCGTCGGTCGCTCCCCCCGTCGCTTTTGTTCGATCAAGGTGTCGATTTTCGCTGCCTGCTTCCTGATCGTCCGATCGACCCAGCGATAAAACTTCTCTGCCGCCTCCACCTCTCCGGCCAGATCCATGCTGTAGGCGAGCCAGGTTCCGTCGCGCAACCAACAGTACTGGTACTGTGAGAAGGCGGGTGCTGCGACAAACGCGCCGCTCGGCGCCTGATGCCGTTTGATCAACTCACTGCTGTACCTGTAGAGCTCCATCTGCGCAACCTCCACCCAATCTCTGTCGGATGGTTCCATATATACGAAAAGAGGAGCGTCACAATGACGCTCCCCCTTCTATACGGACGCTTTTGCTGTTTCTACCATGCCTAAAAAGTATTTGTGCAGGCGAACATCATCTGTCAGTTCCGGATGGAACGATGCGCCGAGCAGATTGCCTTGGCGAGCGGTGACGATCCGGTCGTCGTACGCGCAGAGCACTTCCACGTCCGGGCCGACCTCCATGATGTGCGGGGCGCGGATGAAGACGGCCGGATATGGCTCGTCCCCTTCCAGACCTGCTACCTCAAGGTTCGCTTCAAAGGAGTCCACTTGACGACCAAACGAGTTGCGATCCACCAGCGCGTCGAGCACGCCGATGTGCGACCAGTCTTGACCGTTGATCCGTTCGGCGAGCAAAATCAGACCTGCGCAGGTGCCAAACATCGGCACGCCGCGCTTTGCCATCTCACGCATCGGCTCCATCAGTTCGTACTTGTGCATCAGTTTGCCGATCGTCGTGCTCTCGCCGCCTGGCAACACCAGTCCGTCGAGACCTTCGAGGTCGGACGGCCATTTGACTGCGACGACTTGATCAGCCCCTGCTTGCTCCAAGCTCTTGATGTGCTCTGCGACAGCACCTTGCAAAGCCAATACGCCGATTTTCATGGGAGCTCGCTCCGCTTACCAGCCGCGCTCTGCCATGCGCTCGTTGTCGCGCAGGGTGGACAGCTCGATGCCCTTCATCGCGATGCCGAGGTCTTTGGACAGCTCTGCGAGCAGTTTGTAGTCGGTGTAGTGGGTGGTCGCTTCGACGATCGCTTTGGCGAACTTCTCCGGGTTGTCCGACTTGAAGATACCCGAGCCGACAAACACGCCGTCAGCGCCGAGGTGCATCATCAACGCCGCATCGGCAGGAGTTGCCACGCCGCCAGCTGCGAAGTTTACGACCGGCAGTTTGCCGTCATTTTTCACTTGCAGCAGCAGTTCAACCGGTGCGCCGATGTTTTTCGCTTCCGCTACGATCTCATCTTCTGCCATCGCGACGATCTTGCGAATTTGCGCTTGCACGGTGCGCATGTGCTTCACCGCTTCGACGATGTTGCCAGTTCCCGGCTCGCCTTTTGTGCGGAGCATCGATGCGCCTTCTGCGATGCGGCGGAGCGCTTCCCCGAGGTCACGGCATCCGCAGACGAACGGAACGGTAAAGTCGCGCTTGTTGATGTGGAATTTATCATCTGCCGGAGTCAGAACTTCCGATTCGTCGATGTAGTCAACACCCATCGCTTCCAGGATTTTTGCTTCGACAAAGTGACCGATCCGAGCTTTTGCCATCACTGGGATCGATACTGCCTTCATCACTTCTTCCATGATGGTCGGGTCTGCCATGCGAGCAACGCCGCCCGCCGCACGAATGTCAGCTGGAACGCGCTCCAGCGCCATTACTGCAACTGCGCCCGCTTCTTCTGCGATCTTCGCTTGCTCAGCGTTGACAACGTCCATGATGACGCCGCCTTTTTGCATTTCTGCCATACCGCGTTTCACACGCGTGGTACCGGTTTCGATCATTTATGGTTCCTCCTGTGCCGCGTAGTGCAAAGATTGAAAGCTCACTCGTTTCTCATTTTACATGAGTGGTGACAGGGTGACAAGAAAACGAGTTGAATAAATTCCACCTAAATTAAGTGGATTACTCTGGTTTCTGATTCGGTTTCTCGGGGGCCATGCGGCGCAAAAAGGCGCGGAACATGAAGAATCCCCCCGGAATCAAGATGATGAACAGGATCAACGATGTGATCAGATACCAAGACGGAACGTTAATCATGACGATCCCTCACTTGTTTTAGTCAAATAGACCGCTGAAGAAATCACCGATCGACGAGAACAAGCCGCTAAAGAAGTTGCCGATCCCTCTGAACATCAGACGGATCCAAGAGCCCTTCTCCACTTCCTCAGCCGCCAGCAGGTCGACAGAGGCGACTACCTTCTCATTCTGCACGACTTGCAGTTGCCCGACAACCGCATCTTTTGCAACAGGTGCTTCTACTTCATTGTAGACCACTTTCTTCTCGATCGCACCGCCCTCTTTTAGAACGGCTACGTTCAGATCCTCAGCTGCGACGGTGCCTACCTCAGTCTCCTTGCCGCTGGTGATCGGTGCAAGCTCCGACACCGCTTCCCCTTTTTTGATCACCGACTCCTGCTTGTAGCTGTTGAAGCCGTGGTCGAGGATCTTCATCGAATCGGACACGCGAACATCGTCGTTCGGAGCGCCAAGTTCGATCGAGAGCAGGCGGAATCCGTTGCGCTGTGCGGTTGCGACCAAGCAGTAGCCCGCTTCATCTGTAAAGCCTGTCTTCAGGCCGTCCAGACCATCGTATTGACCGAGCACATGGTTGGTGTTTTCCAGCTTGAACTTGCCATCTCGAATCATCTTGGTCTGAACTTTTGTCACTTCTAAGACCTGTGGGTATTTGCTGATCAGCTCGCGCGCCATGATTCCGATGTCATAGGCGGAGCTGTAATGATCAGGATGATGCAGGCCGTTCGTATCGGCAAAATGAGTATCTTTCATACCCAGCTCTTCTGCCTTTTTGTTCATGCGCTCAACAAACGCCGCTTCGCTGCCAGCGATAAACTCTGCTGTCGCCACGCACGCATCGTTGCCCGATTGGATGGCGATAAACTCAAGCATCTCCTGCAAGGTGAACTTTTCGTTCGGATCGAGCCAGACGCTCGAACCTTCGACCAGGTAGGCGTTTTTCGAGATCGGAACGATATCGGTCAGCTTCTTCTCGCCCTTTTCCACCGCTTCGTAAGCGAGCATCATCGTCATGATCTTAGTCACGGAGGCAGGATATCGCTTGGCATGCATGTCCTTCTCCCAGAGCACCTGCCCCGTCTGCGCATCGATCAGCAGGCCGACCGGAGATTGGATCTCCAAGTTAGCCCCCTGTTTGGCTTCCCCTTCCGCGTGGGCGACCGAAAGATAGGGCAGTGGCAGGATCGACTGTGCGACCGGCATCGTGGATGTCAATAGTATTGCCGCGATCAGGGCACCTGAGGCGCTCTTTTTCCAAAAGTTCATCTTTTTCATGTTGCGTTCCCCCGTCCCTAGCTTTTATTTGCTTGTTTCCTTGTTTTTTGCTTCAAAACGTGCAAATTCGATTATAGCATAGATCGAAAAAAACCGGAGTCTCAACGACTCCGGTTTCACTTGATAGACAAAAGTTTTTATTAGGAAAGGCTATAGTTGGGAGCTTCTTTGGTGATTTGCACATCGTGAGGATGGCTCTCTTTCAGCCCCGCCCCGGTGATGCGGATGAAGCGCGTGTCCGTCTTCAGCGCTTGGATCGTCGCAACGCCGCAGTAGCCCATGCCTGCGCGAATACCGCCGACCATCTGATAGATGATGTCGGCGAGCGAGCCGCGATATGGCACGCGACCTTCGATGCCTTCCGGTACGAGCTTCTTCGCATCTTCTTGGAAGTATCGATCGCCGGAGCCTTCCTTCATCGCCCCGAGCGAGCCCATGCCGCGGTACACCTTGAAGTAGCGGCCTTGGTGAATCTCCATCTCACCTGGCGATTCCTCGGTGCCGGCGAGCAGGGAGCCGACCATGACCACATCTGCACCTGCAGCCAGCGCTTTGACGATATCACCCGAATACTTGATCCCGCCGTCTGCGATGATCGGGATGTTGTATTCGCGTGCGACCGTCGCGCAATCGTAGATGGCGGTGATCTGCGGCACGCCGATGCCGGCGACGACGCGGGTGGTACAGATCGAGCCCGGCCCGATGCCGACTTTGACAGCAGATGCGCCCGCTTCGATCAGATCGCGAGTCGCTTCACCGGTGGCCACGTTGCCAGCAACGATCTGAAGGTCAGGGTATTTCGCGCGAATCTCGCGAACGGTGTTGATCACGCCAAGGGAATGACCGTGCGCCGTGTCGACCACGATCAGGTCGACACTCACCTTGACCAGCGCTTCGACGCGCTCAAAGGTATCTTTTGTCACGCCGACAGCAGCGCCGACGATCAGACGCCCGTCCTCATCTTTGGCAGCGTTGGGGAACTTGATCGCCTTCTCGATGTCTTTGATCGTGATCAAACCTTTGAGGTGGTTGTGCTCATCGACGAGCGGGAGCTTTTCCACTTTGTGCATTTGCAAAATGTGTTGCGCGTCTTGCAGGGTGGTGCCGACAGGAGCAGTCACCAGATTCTCACGCGTCATGACTTCGGAGATCTTGCGGTTGAAGTTCGTCTCGAAGCGCAGGTCGCGGTTGGTGATGATGCCGACCAGCTTGCCGTCGTTGTCGGTGATCGGCACGCCGGAGATGCGATATTTCGCCATCATCTCTTCTGCGTGATACACGTGGTGATCGGGAGAGAGGAAGATCGGGTTGGTGATGACGCCCGATTCGGAGCGCTTGACCCGGTCGACTTCTTCGGCTTGCTTCTCGATCGGCATGTTCTTGTGAATGATGCCGATGCCGCCTTCGCGCGCCATCGCGATTGCCATTTTCGACTCGGTGACGGTGTCCATGCCCGCCGACACGATCGGCGTGTTCACCTTGACTTTTTGGGTGATTCGGCTTGCCACGGAGACATCTCGCGGCAACACTTCAGACTTCGCCGGAATCAGCAATACGTCGTCAAACGTGAGACCTTCCTTACCAAATTTGTCTTCCCACATTCCGTGTTCTACCCCCAAGTTTTGTATAGTTTTTCCCTTGACCGTGGATATTATGGCTAGTTTAGCAATAGCCTATATCGCAGTCAAGCCGTGAATGATGGGATCCTTTGGAGAGAGGGGGATTGTTTTTCACGATGCAGACCACCGTTCGCATCCCGACCGAACAGCCTTATCGAAAGCTGTGGGACACATATGTGTACTTTGAGAACGAGCAGACGTCGAGCGAGTTTTTGCGCGCTCGCTATCTAAAATCGGGCTTTGATTCGGTTCAAAAGCTCGCCTATCGGGCGACGCCCAAGTTTATCTTTTCGATCAAGCAGGCGCGGGAATACTACCGGGCGGCTGAGACGTGCGACATTTTGACCAAGCCGCTCCTGCTCTACTATGGGATGATGGCGCTCGCCAAAGCGCTGATCACCTCGCACGACCCCGACTACCCCTCGACGACCAGCGTGCTGAAGCATGGGCTGTCAACTCGCAAGCTCAAGCGCGAGGAGTACGCGTTTGCAGAAGATGAGGTGCGCGTGCAAAAGGACGGTATCTTTCATGTTTTGCACCGAACGCTCGGCGGGTCGCTGTTGGCTCACCAGCAGCGCTTTTCGATGAAGGAACTGCTGGCGGTGATCCCAGAGTTGATCCCGACCTATCAGCGCTTGTACGGGCAGGCGAAGGTCGGGATGCTTGAGGTCATGCGCGAGGCGGAGCAGAAGGCGCGCTGGAGAGTGCAGCGGTCGTTTGTCGCAGGATGTGATCTGACCCGCGATGAACTGCTCGAACTGCTCAATCGCTTCGGCGAGGAGCGGACGCGCTTTCGCTATCTGGAGGAGCCGGACGAGACGGGGACGTTTTGCCTGGGGGTGGATGGGGACGAACGAGCTCATCCGCTCGTCCTGTTCGATTTCTCTGGACGTCCGCACCTGCGCTTTCCGCACGGAGAGCAACTTTTGCTCCCTGAGCTTTCGGTGCACTATCTGATCATGTTTGTGCTCGGCATGCTCTGTCGCTACGAGACGGAGCGGTGGGGGGAGATGATCCTGACCTTTTCCTCTCACGATACGTTTTTGATCAACGAGTTTTTGAACGTTTCGATGCGGAAGTATCCCAACCTGATCCTCAACGAGCTCTGCCAAGAAGAGACGATTTTTTACACCCCTCATCATCCGCACTGAGTTGGTCAATACTAGGGGCACACTTGAAACCCTGGCGCAAAGGGGGCACCGTTCTCATGAGCACGCAAATCAATCTTTACGACCTTTGGCAAGAGCGTCTCCTGCAGGTTCACGAAGAGCTGATCTCCACCTTGGATCGCTTGGTCGGACTGCCGCACTCTGCGATCGGGGAACTGTGGCACCAACAACGGCGTGGGATCACCTCTTTGCTCCTCCTGCTCGCGGGGGAAGCGTGCCATGCGCGGGAGGAGGAGGCACAAAAGGCGGCGGTCAGCATCGAGCTCCTGATGCTCTCCACAAAGCTGTTGGAAGGGATCGAGGAAGGGAGCATCATCTCCCACGGTCAATTGTTGGCTGGAAGCTACTTGCAGACAGAAGCGCTTTCCCGCTGTGCCGATCTCCCCGCTGCCGTGGTTCAATCCTATGCGGAGCTGTGCAGGCGCCTGATCCAAAGAAAGCCACGCCGGGGGGCGCAACCCGATTGGCCGGAGATCAACGAACACGCCTACTTGGAGCGCGCCTATTTTCGCTCCGCTCTGTTGGCTGCGACCTGTGGCAAGATCGGAGCTCGACTCGGTTCTGCCGCCTCCGAAGTGGAGGAGGCGTTGACCGCATACGGTTATTCGCTCGGGATGGCGCTTCAAGTGCAGGAGGATCTGCAGTCGGTGTGGGAACTCCCCGCTCGCGCCGGGCGCAAAGTGCTGCCCGCCTGTCCGCTCGACAGCGCTCCGCTCTCGATCCGCTCCGCGCGAGGGGTGATGCGAAGCTATGTGAACAAGGCGAAACGCAGCCTCTCGGTGCTTCCCCCGACGCTGGCAAAATGTTCGTTGCTCGATTTGACCAACATGCTGTTCGATCAGCCGGAGTGAGAGGAACCTTGACGATTCGCGACTATAAAAAATGAAAAAGACCCGATCATCAGATCGAGTCTTATCTTTTGCCTAGCGACGTCCTACTCTCCCGGGACCCTGCGGTCCAAGTACCATACCTTCGCTTTCGCTACGGTGGTTCTTCGCTCCGCTTCGAACGTGGCACCTTTTCTACTTCCTTTTCGCTTTTGAAAAGTGAAAAGACCCGATCATCAGATCGAGTCTTATCTTTTGCCTAGCGACGTCCTACTCTCCCAGGACCCTGCGGTCCAAGTACCATTGGCTCTGCGGAGCTTAACTTCTGTGTTCGAGATGGGAACAGGTGTGACCTCCGCGACATTATCACTAGACGGCTGGTGCGGTCAAGAGGACTTGAACCTCCACAGGGTTGCCCCCACAAGAACCTGAATCTTGCGCGTCTGCCAATTCCGCCATGACCGCGTATGAAGTTTGGAAAAACACGCCTAGCGGCGACCTACTCTCCCAGGACCCTGCGGTCCAAGTACCATCGGCTCTGCGGAACTTAACTTCTGTGTTCGGGATGGGAACAGGTGTGACCTCCGCGACATTGCCACTAGACACAGGTGTA
>NZ_JBHUIO010000007.1:0-9670 GCF_042682745.1 Tumebacillus lipolyticus
GCATCTCTCTTCATAACACTCGTTTAGTTTTCAAGGATCAATCGTTTTGCTCTTTCGCGTCGTCCGCTCTCTCGCGGCGACAAGAGTTATCTTACCACGGCACCAAGAGGCAATACAACGCATGCTTCCCCTGATTTGAGAACAAATTTCATTGTAATCAGCTTTTATAACCTGTCCGACATAACAAGCTCCTGATTTTGTTCTCTCTTTACAGAAATCGCACAGAACCATAACTTGTTTCTCGAAATAGCTCAATAAAGATCCGTTTGACCCGATCGATCTAAAGCTCGGAACGCGATCGGAACACATCTCTCATCTCTCATCTCTCATCTCTCATCTCTCATCTCTCATCTCTCATCTCTCATCTCTCATCTCTCATCTCTCATCTCTCATCTCTCATCTCTCATCTCTCATCTCTCATCTCTCATCTCTCATCTCTCCAACCTCGATGCACATCCGCTTTTCAGATAGCTTGCCCCTCTAAGCCAGCATAGAATCGGTCTGCCGCCCATCACCACCTGTAGTCATAAAAATCCCGAGCAACCTGTTGCACTAGCTGCTCGGGATCTGATCATTTTTTCTTCTTCACCTGTTTATATCTCTTTTTCACGTCAGCAAATTCGAGCTCGTCGATCACCTGCACGCTTTCACTCCATTTGCCGGTCGTGCGACAGCGCGGGTAGCCAGAACACCCAAGAAACTTTTCTCCCTTCCCCTCGCGCAACACCATCACCGAACCGCACTTCGAACAGCATTGGTTGGTCACTTGCACAAGCTTTGGAACGTTTGCCATCGGGTTGCCTTCCTTGTCCACCTTCTGCACATGCTTGCACTGCGGATACCCGCTGCAGGCCAGAAACTCGCCATACTTCCCTTTGCGCAAGACCATCTGCTTCCCACACTTTTCGCAAGAATGCTCCGTTTCCACCGCCAGCGGCTCCGGCTTGCCACCCTTTCCATACGCAAACTTCGCCCGGCATTGGTAGCAATGATACTGCTTCACCGCCTTGCGCTTGCCTTTAGGTGTCACATCGCACAGATACAGCGGCTTGCTGCAGCTGAGACAGGGGACCTCCGTCTGCCCGCCGACCGGAACGATAAATTTGCAGGACGGATATCCGCCGCATGCGTAGACGAGGCCAAACTTCGTCGATCGCTTCCACAGCTTTTGCCCGCACGCCGGGCAGGGCAGCACCGTCTCCTCACCGAGCACCACTCGCTCAGCCGACTTCATCGCAAGCTCCAGCGCTTTGGAAAACGGGTCATAAAAAGTTTGAAGCATCCCCCGCCAGTCGCGCTCGCCTTCCGCCACCTGATCGAGCTGTTTTTCCATCTCCGCCGTAAACTCGACATTGATCAGCTCGGGGAAGTTCTCCACCAGCGTCTGGCTGACCACCTTCCCGATGTCGGTCGGATAAAAATTCTTGTTTTCGACCGTCACATAGTCGCGCGCCTTCAACACGGAGATGATCGACGCATAGGTGCTCGGCCGTCCGATGCCTCGCTTTTCCAGCTCTTTGACGAGGCTGGCCTCAGTAAAGTTGGCTGGCGGCTTCGTGAAGTGTTGCGAAGGCGTGATCTTCTCACAGATCAATTGCTGCCCCTCTGCGACAGGCGGCAACATCGGCTCCTCATCCGCCTTCTCCTCTCCCGCGTGCTTGCTGTCCCTGCCCTCTTCGTACAGCTTCAGAAAACCGTCGAAGATCAAAGTCCGCCCATTCGCCTTCCAGTCGAATCGTCCAGACTGGATGCTGACCGACACCGTATCGTAAATGGCGGCCGACATCTGACTCGCCAAAAATCGCTCATAGATCAGCTTGTAGACGCGGTACTGCTCCGGTGAAAGCTGCGATTGAACCCGCGCCGGGGTCAGATCGAGATGGGTCGGACGAATCGCCTCATGTGCGTCTTGCGCGCCACCTTTTGATCGATAGTTGGTCGGTCGTTTCGGGCGATAGTCCGCGCCAAACCACTCCTCGATCTTCCGGAGCGCCTGTTGTTGCATCTCCGGCGCCACCCGCGTCGAGTCGGTTCGCATATAGGTGATCAGCCCTGTCGGCTTGCCCTCGACGCTGACCCCCTCGTAAAGCTGTTGGGCAACTCGCATCGTCTTGGCCACATCGAAGCGAAGCTTGCGCGCCGCCTCTTGCTGGAGCGTCGACGTTGTGAACGGCGGTGCAGGATAGCGCTTTTTCTCCGCTCGCTCCACCTTCCGCACCACAAAGGTCTGCTCTTTCGCCTCTGCGACCACAGCGGCAGCAAGATCCGCTTGGCCGATCTTCGCCTTTTTGCCGTCGATCTTCTCCAGGGCACAGGTGAAGAGCGGCGCTTGCGGATCGGTGTGCACCTGCGCCTTGATCTCCCAGTATTCTTCCGGCTTGAACTGCTCGATCTCATCGCTCCTCTGCACGATCAGCCGCAGCGCCACCGATTGCACGCGCCCCGCCGATAGCCCATGTTTGATCTTGCGGCTCAAAAACGGACTGAGCTTATAGCCGACCAGACGGTCCAGCACCCGCCTTGCCTGCTGGGAGTCGACCAGGCGGTAATCGATCTGGCGCGGGCTCCGCATCGCTTGCAAGATCGCATTTTTGTTGATCTCATGAAACAGCACGCGCTCGATGTTGCGATTGCTCGGGCGCAACAGCGCCTCCAGATGAAAGGCGATCGCCTCGCCTTCGCGGTCAGGGTCGGTGCTCAAGATGATTCGGTCGGCCGACTTGGCGAGCGAGCGAAGCTCTTTGACGACCGCCGTCTTTTCCTTCAAAACTTCATACTGCGGCTGGAACTGATTGTCCACCTCTACGCCGAGCCCACTTTTGGGCAGATCGCGCACATGTCCCATCGAAGCTCTGACAATATATTCTTTTCCCAAATAGGAATTGATCGTTTTCGCTTTTGCAGGTGATTCTACAATGACGAGATGTTTTGCCAACGTCAACCCAACATCCTTTCGAACAAACATTCTCCCCCCAGTATACCACGCATGAAAAAATGCAGTTGCGTTTTTCCGGCATGGGGAGTAGAATACTAACAATTTCACATGTTTGCGATGATGAAGAAGAGTAAGCATCATTGATACTTCAGAGAGCTGACGGACGGTGCGAGTCAGTGTGGAAATGTTGCTGAATGGCCTTCGGAGCTCCCAGACCGAACCGAGAGAAGTAGGCTCTGGCGGAGATGTCTCACCGATACAAGAGACTAGGTATTGTAGTCGAGTACCGAAGAGTGAGTTTGCGCTGCTGCGCAAGCTAATAAAGGTGGCACCACGGGTTCTTCGTCCTTTTTTGGACGAAGGCCCTTTTTTATTTTCGATGTCAAAAGGGAGTGATTTCGCATGAGCGATGGCTGGTGGTTCTTTCACACTGTACAACCAACAACAATTTGGAGGGATTTTGATGGCTAACCAACAGACGCAACAAAAACAGATCGTAACTTCTGGAATCCGCCCGACCGGCGAACTGCACCTCGGCAACTACTACGGTGCTCTGCTCAATCTGACCCGCCTGCAAGACCAGTATGACGCCTACTTCTTTATCGTCGACCTGCATTCGCTGACGACGCATCCGAACTCCGCTGACCTGCGCCGCAACCTGATCGGCGTCGCAAGGGATTATGTGGCGGCCGGGCTCGACCCGGAAAAGTGCGCGCTGTATGCGCAGAGCTCGATCTCCGATCTGATCGGCGAGCTGCACACCTATCTCAGCATGGTGATGCCGCTCGGAGAGCTGTTGCGTTGCCCGACCTTTAAGGAGAAGGCGAAAAAGCATCCTGACAACATCAACTACGGTCTGGTCGGCTATCCGGTCTTGATGGCGGCAGACATCCTGATCCATAAGGGCACCCTCGTGCCGGTGGGCGAAGACCAAGTGGTTCATCTGGAGATGGCGCGCACCATCGTGCGCCGCTTTCAGCAGATCTATGGCGACCTCTTTCCGGAGCCTCAACCGCTGATTGAAAATGCTGTTCGCATCCCCGCGCTCTCCGGTCAAGGCAAGATGAGCAAATCGGATGCGCGCGACTCGTATATCTCGATGCGAGATGAGAGCGATCAGATTCAAGCAAAAGTGAAAAAAGCGTACTCTGACCCCGCTCGGGTCTATAAGCATCAGCCCGGTCATCCGACGATCGAAGGATGCAACATCTATCACCTTCACTCCTTCTTCACAGAGGCTGATCTGCTGGACGGCCTTGCTGCTCAATGCCAACAGGCGGCCATCGGATGTGCAGATTGCAAACATCATCTCGCCACTTCGCTCACCTCGATCGTCGAACCTTTTCGCGAGCGCCGTGCGCAAGTGTCGGACGATGATGTTGTGGACATCCTGACGATCGGCGGCCAAAAAGCGCGCGCTTCTGCTGAGCTGGTTCTGGCAGAAGTCAGGAGCGCGATGGGTCTCCGCACGTTTTAACTCCCACAAATTCAAGCTGGTCGACGCGCCCTTCAAACAGGCCGCGTCGACCAGCTTTCCTTGTAAGGCCCTCCGCTAAAACGGGAGGGTCTCTTTGCTGTGTCCGCGCATCTTTGCTTTTCAAACAAACTCTGCCACTCATTTGCAAAACGTGCGTTCAGAGCGACGGCGTCCCACCGCGATCTGACCTGCAAACGAATAAATACCGCCCTGTTGTAGATTCTATACTTGTCAAAGGAGGTGACCGTCATGACGATTTCACAACAGGTAAAAACAACTGTGGCTTCTCTGAAAGGCGCTCAGGCGAATCTGGAATCATTTGCACTCGCAACGCAAAACAAACAAGCAAAACAACTGTATACACAAGCTGCTCAAGACACGCAGACCATTTTGCAAAACCTTGAACAGCGTGTCACGCAGCTGGAGAAGGAAGAACCGCAATACAAAGGATTTTAAAATTGCCTGAACATGGAGGGAGAGGACGATCCTCTCCCTTTTTAAGGAGGAGGTAGCATGCCAGATTGGCTGAATATACTCATCCGGTCCTTGGTATCGATCGTCTTCGTTTTTATACTCACGAAGCTCATTGGCAAACGTCAGCTCTCCCAGATGACGTTTTTCGAATACACCGTGGGGATCGCGCTCGGCGATCTGGCGGCGATGATCGCAGATGATCTCAGCGGCCCTATGTACAAAGGCATCCTCGCGATGTCTGTCTACGCTGGCTTTCCGATCCTGCTCGGATGGCTTGCCCTCAAGAACAAGTCGGTTCGCAATTTTGTCGAAGGGAAAGCGACGATTCTGATCAAGGACGGCAAGGTGATGGAAGACAATCTCAAAAAAGAGCGGATGTCTTCTGATGAACTGTTGGAGCACTTGCGGTTGAAAAATGCATTTCGCGTGGCCGACGTCGAGTTCGCCTTGATGGAACCGAATGGAAAAGTGAGCGTCCTGATGAAATCACAAAATCAACCGATCACGCCAAAGCATCTCGGCGTGACTGTCGCTCCTGAGACAGAGCCGCAAACGGTGATCATGGACGGGAAGATTCTCGACGAGTCCCTCGCGACGCGCGGTTTTAACCGCGGATGGCTGAACACCGAACTCAACAAAGCTGGCGTACTGCTGGAAAATGTATTCATCGGCCAGGTCGACACGAACGGCCAGCTGTTTCTCGACCTCTTTGATGATCTGATTCAAGTTCCGCAACCTCAGACCTTGAAGCTTACATACTTGACCTTACAAAAATGTCAGGCTGACCTGGAAATCTTCGCGCTATCTGTACAGGACGCCGCAGCGAAAAAAAGGTACGAGCAAGAGGCAGCACGGCTGAAGCAAGTTTTGGACGACGTTACACCTCTCTTGACTCGCTAGATCAATCACAGGTGGTGCAAGGCGATGGCAAATCAGAAAAAGCAGAAATTGACCCCCACTCAGCAGCAATACCAAACGCTTGCCAAAAAGCATGAACCTGAAATCCCCTTCATCAGCCGATTTCTCCGCGCCTTTTTTGTGGGCGGAATGATCTGTGTGCTCGCTCAAGGTATTCAGGAGTGCTTCATCCATTTTTTCGACTTTAATGAAAAGACAGCGAGCAATCCGACCGTTGCGGTGCTCATCTTGATCTCCGTACTCCTCACCGGGTTTGGAGTATACGATCGGATTGCGCAATGGGCAGGGGCTGGCACCGCTGTTCCGGTCACCGGATTTGCCAATTCGATCGCATCGGCCGCGCTGGAACACAAAAGCGAAGGGTATGTGCTCGGGGTCGGCGGCAACATGTTCAAACTGGCAGGTTCTGTGATCGTCTTTGGCGTTTTCGCTGCATTCGTCATCGGGGTGATCCGGACACTGATCTCGATGGGAGGCTGATCATCGATGAAACAAGGGCATCAAACATGGTTGTTTCCGAGCAAGCCCGTGATTCTTTCCTCAGCTGCGATCGGAGGCCCGCTTGAAGCTCAAGGACCGCTAGCCGATGATTTTGACACGCTCCACGGCGACATGCTGTTGGGCCAAAGCAGTTGGGAAAAGGCGGAGAAGACCCTGTTGGAAGAGTGCTGTGACAAAGCTATCGAGAAGGCGGGGCTGACAAAAGAGCAGATCGAATATTTTCTCTGCGGCGACCTGATGAACCAGATCGTCTCCTCCAGCTTTACAGCCCGCACGTTACAGACTCCATTTCTCGGGCTGTTCGGAGCGTGTTCGACCTCGATGGAAGGCCTTGCTCTCGCTTCCTTAATCGTGGATAGCCAATCTGCCGACTATGTGCTGACCGCGACGAGCAGCCATAACTCCTCCGCCGAAAAACAATACCGCTATCCGACCGAATACGGTGCGCAAAAACCCCCCACGGCGCAATGGACGGCAACAGCAAGCGGGGCGGCCGTCGTCGGACGTGAGGGTGCAGGTCTTCGCGTCACGTCGGCCACCATCGGACGAGTGGTCGACATGGGGCTGACTGATCCGTTCAACATGGGTGCTGCGATGGCTCCGGCAGCCTTTCATACGATCGAGTCCCATTTTCGCGACCTGCAGATCTCCCCGACCGCCTATGATCTTGTCGTCACCGGAGATCTGGGGCGTGTCGGGCATAGCATCCTCTCCGAGATGTTTCAACAGCATCAGATCGAGATTCCACCAGAGCGATACAGAGATTGTGGGATGATGATCTATGGAGAGAATCCGAATGTCTGGTCGGGGGGCAGTGGTTGCGGGTGCTGCGCTTCTGTCACGTACGGTCACCTGCTGCATCGGATGAAAAGAGGGGAATGGAAACGAATCTTGGTGGTTGCGACCGGGGCTTTACTATCTCCGCTTACGTTTCAGCAAAATGAATCGATACCTTGCATCGCCCATGCTGTTTCCATCGAAGCGGAATCGGAGGAGGGAGTGCAATGATCTTTTTGTGGGCGTTTCTCGTCGGTGGTGCCATTTGCGTGGTCGGCCAGTTTTTGATGGATGTGATGAAACTTACCCCCGCCCACACCATGTCGACGCTCGTTGTGGCCGGGGCGATATTAGGAGGGTTCGAGCTGTATGATCCGTTGATCAAAATCGCCGGAGCAGGCGCATCGGTGCCGATCACAAGTTTCGGCAACGCGCTGGTGCACGGTGCGCTGCAGGAAGCGCAGAAAGATGGATTGGTCGGCGTATTGACCGGCATTTTTGAAGTGACGAGCGCAGGCATCTCAGCTGCGATCGTCTTCGGCTTTCTCGGTGCGCTCGTGTTTCGTCCCCGGGGGTAGTTGTGATCTATTGTTTCGCTCCCCTCAACTTAACGGTTCGACTGTGTGACTATGGTCAGGAGAGCCTCTGCTACAGAAATTATGAAAAAGCTGTCGCGCCCCTCAAGACGCAACAGCTTTTTGTCATTTGCAATGGAGGGATCAGCTATCAAATCTAGCTCATTTCTTCTCGATCTGCAGACTGCCAACCTCCAAGAGCTTATGATCCCATATATTTCCTCTTGCCAAAAGATAAAAGACCCGGTCATCAGATCGGGTCTCATCTCGCCTCGTGGCGTCTTACTCTTTTGGAACGCTACGGTTCAAGTACCATCTCTCCACTTTCGCTCCAGTGGCTCTTCACTCCGCTTCAAACGCGGCGCCTTTTCTATTTCCTTTTCGTATTCAAAATAAAAGGCTCTTTTCTATAATATTGTTGCTCACTTGATTTCCATAGAAAAGCAAAGCAAAACCCACCATCCGTTATTGGTTTTGCTCAATTTTCTAACTACCGCACCCATTTGTTTAAGTACATTGCTTCACAATCTCTTCTTATTTTCGTGTTTTTAAGTCTTTCAAACACGTTCAGATACTAAGATGTGACTCTATAGAGTTTTTCATATGATTAACGAGTGCTATTACCTCGCTGTCCAGTCCTTCCCACTTATCAACATACTCTCCGCGATAGGCTTTTCTTGCTAAGTTGAGTAAAATCGCATGCTCTTTAGGCAACTGAGGTATAGCCCATTCTGCAGCCATATCTTTTGATGAGATTTCACCAACAGCCACTGTCAGCCACATTCGTGCAAGGGTTAAAATTACGTTTCGTTCGTCGCCCTTGATGCCCTCAATTAATCCTGGCAAAGATTCCATAATCGCCCTTCGAATATGTGTCATCGGCACGGGTTCAAGTATATCAGAAGCATCAGAACCAAAAAGAGAAACGCTATTCATTCTCACTTGTGCTAAAACAATAGCCAAATCAGGGTCATAAGTTGGTTCCTGAATCTGTCCATTCTCAAACTCATCCCTGAGCCATTCACCATAGATATATTCATTTTTTGGCGGAAATCGCCAGGGGACAACATCTCCATGGTTTATTACCGTGACTTCAAGTGGTCGCACAGAATCTGAATTTCCTATCTTTCCGGATATATGCATTAGTCTGTCTGTCAGTTTTCTGCGAATCACTTCAGTCAAACTTTTATTTACAACCACTAGGACATCTACATCACTATTAATGCGTAAGCCACTAGTTACTGCAGAACCAAATAGATATACCCCGACTATTGCACTGCCAAGCAACTCCTCTACAACTTTAAATGCTTGGATCGCTTCCTTCGGTATTTTTTCGTTATTCAAGTCACTCACCAACCACAAGCTCCTTTTGTTTAAAATGTAATACTTTCTTAAGTCAAAATACTCATATATGTAGTTTGACTACATAAACAATACTGCTGGTTAGTGCAATTCTCAAGCCATCTTGAATGACCACACAGGGAGGGGAATATGGCATTCCTACATGACTCAAGCACGATTGAGTGTTTCTTTGCGTTCCTGCTCATATGTTTGTGCAACGAAAAGCTCATAAACATTCGCCCATTTCATGCGTACATCCCCTTGAATACAAACTTACGTTCGCATTCATTATATCAGAAAAACAGACAGAGTGCATAAGCAACAATATTTTAGAAAAGAGCTAAATAAAAAGACCCAGATCCTCAGATCGGGTCTCATCACGCCTAGCGGCGACCTACTCTCCCAGGACCCTGCGGTCCAAGTACCAGACCTCCGCTTTCGCTCCGGTGGTTCTCCGCTCCGCGTCGAACGCGGCACCTTTTCTATGTCCTTTTCGCATTCAAAAGAAAAAGACTCGATCTCAGTTCGGATCTCATCTTCAAGCATGGCGCCTCTTCATTTTCCTTTTCACATATAAAAAGAAAAAGACCCAGATCTCAGATCTGGGTCTCATCACGCCTAGCGGCGACCTACTCTCCCAGGACCCTGCGGTCCAAGTACCATCGGCTCTGC
>NZ_JBHUIO010000008.1:0-334976 GCF_042682745.1 Tumebacillus lipolyticus
TCAATAAAAGTTTGTATCTTGACTCGCATCTCTCTTCATAACACTCGTTTAGTTTTCAAGGATCAATGCGAAGATGAAACTGGTGAGCCATGAAGGACTCGAACCTTCGACCCACTGATTAAAAGTCAGTTGCTCTACCAACTGAGCTAATGGCTCATCATGGCGGAGGAAGAGGGATTCGAACCCCCGAGACAGTTTCCCGCCTACTTGATTTCGAGTCAAGCTCCTTCGACCAAACTCGGACATTCCTCCACAATTCAAGTGATGAAGTTTTCATCTCGTCCGCCGCACTCTCGCAGCGACAGGTGTTATCATACCATACCGCTCAAAAATATCAAAATCAAAAATGCAACAAAATCATACATTACTAGTCATTATCCTGCCCATCCTTCCTCATTCTTCGCCGCTAGGCATCTGCCCGTTTTTCGCAAAATCCGCACCAGCACAAGGTGTGGACACATATCCATAAGTGACTACAGCACAAAGGAGCGTGTCGAAGCATGGCAAATCAATACCGTGTCGCGCCAGATGTCGAACTGATTCCGTATTACGAATATGATCCCTCAATCCACAACATCGAATACAGGTACATCCCGCAGGGAGCGACCCCGCTCTACAGCGATCCGAATTCCTACTCGTACATCAACACACAATACAGCACACTCGCCGCTGAGGAAGAGGATGAGCAACCTGAATATCGTCAATACCCCTACTACGGTTATTACGGCCGTCCGCGCAGACGCCGCCGCAGACGTCCTTTTATCTACGGCCCGGTTCCCGTCCCGCTTCCCTTTCCGGCACCGCTTCCCTTTCCAGCACCGATCTACCCACCCTACTATGGACCCTATCCCTTTCTGTAGCAGAAAAAAATCCCCTTCTCGCAACGAATTGCGACGAAGGGGATTTCGTTCTATCTATAGAGATTAGCCGAGAAAATGAATCACGTTCTCCGCGCACACCGGGCAGAGCGTCGGATGTTCTTCATTTTGTCCGATCTGAGTCGTCACGATGCGGCAGCGCTCACACGTTTCACCCTCTGCTGGACGAACGCGGATCGACAAGCCCGCATATGCGGTTGCGTCTTCCGGCACGACAGCGCCCGGCTCTGCTACTGTCACCTGCGAAACGCCGAGCACCTCCTCCAGACGAGGGGTGTTCTTCAACACTCGCAACGCGTTCTCATCCGGATAGAGATCGACCGCAGCGGTCAGCCCCTTGCCGATCACCTTCTCCTTGCGCGCCACTTCCAGTGCTTTTAACACTTCATCGCGCACCTTCAGGATCGCATCCCACTTTTTCTCCAGCGCATCGTCGATCTCATACTGATCCACATTTTCCCACTGGGTCAACTGCACGCTTTCCTCAGTCGTGCCAGGTACGAAAGGCCATACCTCATCTGCCGTATACGACAGGATGGGAGCGACCAGCTGGGTCAAACCGACGAGGATTTCATACATGGCCGTCTGTCCAGAGCGGCGCTCAAGCGCGTCTGGAGCCACCGTGTACATGCGATCTTTCGAAACATCAAAGTAGAAGGCGGACATATCGACCGTGCAGAAGTTGTTCACTTCTTGGTACACGATATGAAAATCAAAGTCACGATACCCTTTTACGATGCGCTTGCGAACTTGTTCAAACTTATTCAGTGCAAAGCGGTCGATCTCCAACAACTGCTCTTTTGGAACAGCATGTTGTTTCGGGTCAAACCCATTCAAGTTTCCGAGCAGATAGCGGAACGTGTTGCGGATCTTCCGATACACTTCTGCCACCTGTTTCAAGATTGCATCCGAAACGCGGAAGTCGGAGCGGTAGTCAACAGATGCCACCCAGAGTCTCAGGATGTCTGCACCGACCTGTTCCATCACTTTGAGCGGGTCGATAACATTGCCGAGCGACTTCGACATTTTGCGCCCTTCACCGTCCAACATGAAGCCATGAGACACAACCATCTTATAGGGAGCTTGGCCGCGAACTGCGACTGCGGTCGACAGCGAAGAGTTAAACCAACCGCGATACTGGTCAGACCCCTCCAGATACAGATCGGCCGGCCACTGCAACTCCTTGCGCGCGTTTACGACCGCCATGTGCGAAGAGCCAGAGTCGAACCAAACATCCATCGTATCGGTCTCTTTGCGGAACGATTTGCCGCCACAGGAACAGGTCAGACCTTCTGGTACCAGCTGATCTGCTTCTCGCTCAAACCAAACTTGAGAGCTGTGCTCCGCGAACAGATTGGCAACCTTATCGACCGTCTCATCGTTGATGATCTCCGTTCCGCAGTCGTTGCAGTAGAAGATCGGAATCGGCACGCCCCACATGCGCTGGCGAGAGATGCACCAATCTCCGCGATCTGCGACCATGTTGTGCAGGCGAACTTCGCCCCACTCCGGGCTCCACGTGACCTGTTTGATCTGCTCAAGCAGTTGATCGCGGAATTTGTCGATCGAGCCGAACCACTGCTCGGTCGCGCGGAAGAACACCGGATTCTTACAGCGCCAACAGTGCGGATAGCTGTGGTCAATATCTGCATGAGCGAAAAGATGACCGCTCGCTTGCAAGTCTTCGATGATCTGCTTGTTCGCCTTCGTATAGAACTGCCCTTCGTACGGACCTGCATCCTTGGTAAATTTACCTTGTGCGTTGACCGGTGCGAGCACTGGCAGTTCATACTGCAGCCCCACCATGTAGTCGTCCATCCCGTGGCCTGGCGCTGTGTGAACACAGCCTGTGCCGGAGTCGAGCGTGACATGTTCGCCGACGATCACCAAAGACTCGCGATCGAGGAACGGGTGTTGTGCAACCACTCGCTCCAGATCCTTGCCGAGATAGGATGCGATCACCACAGGTTCGCCTTCCACTCCGGCAGCTTTCAGAACCGCTTCGGCCAGCTCTTTTGCCACCAGCAATTGCTCACCGTTCACATCGAGCAGGCTGTACTCATAATCGGCACCGAGCGCGATCGCCATGTTGGCGGGCAGCGTCCACGGCGTCGTCGTCCAAATGACGATGAACGAGCCTTCTGGCAACACGCCTTTGCCATCTTTCACCGCAAACTTCACATAGATCGACGGCGACTTCTTATCCGCATATTCGACTTCCGCTTCTGCCAGCGCCGTCTCACAAGATGCGCACCAATGCACCGGCTTCAAGCCTTTGTAGATGTACCCGCGCTTCGCCATCTCGCCAAACACGCGGATCTGGTGGGCTTCATACTCTGGAAGCAAGGTGATGTACGGATTCTCCCAATCGCCGCGCACGCCGAGACGCTTAAACTGCCCTTTCTGACGCTCGACAAAATCGAGCGCATAGTTTTTGCACATCTCGCGGAAGTCGGTCACCGGCACTTCATGGCGGTTGATGCCCTTGTTCTTGATGATCGCATGCTCGATCGGCATGCCATGCGTATCCCAGCCCGGAACGTACGGCGCATCAAAACCTTCCATCGTCTTCGATTTGACGATCATATCCTTCAGAATCTTGTTCAGCGCATGTCCGGTGTGAACATCCCCGTTCGCATAGGGAGGTCCGTCATGCAAGATGAACTTCGGCTTGCCCTGCTGCATCTCCTGAACTTTCGCATACAGGTCCATCTCTTCCCATTTCTGTTGCATCAACGGTTCGCGCTGCGGCAGATTGCCGCGCATCGGAAACTCGGTCTCTGGCAGATTGAGCGTTTTGCTATAGTCTGGCTTCTCCATCGTTTTCCCTCCAATGTAGTCTTGACAATCAAAAAAGTCCCTCATCCCCAAAACAGGGACGAGAGACTTCTAAGTATCTTCCGTGGTACCACCCTAGTTGTCACGACAAAAAAGCCATGACCACTCTGTTGCCCAGTAACGAGGGCAAGGCGGTGTTGCTTACTGACCTGTCGGAAGCATTCGCTTGCAATAAGGCGTTCGGCACACAACTCACGGGTGATTTTCCCTCGCTTCCCCTTTCCCGGCTCACACCAAACCCGGTTCGCTGTAAAGGACTTCACGAGGTACTCTTCCCGATCAACGTCAAGGATATGATAATTTTTCAGTCATTATATGACACTAGATCTAGCATTGTCAAACAAAAGCAAGCCTATACTTCCAGTTTGTCTTCTCCGACGCGAATCGTCTTACTGTCCAAAATCTCATCCCATTGCTCGCTGTCGATCAGCTCCAATTGAACTTGGATCAGCGAACGGAAGCGCGCGCGGAACACGGCCGCCTGCTTCTTCAGCTCATCGAGTTCCATCGTCGCACGGCGCGACTTCGCCAGCGCTTCGTTGAGGATGCGATCGGCGTTCTTCTCCGCTTCTTTGACGATCAACTGCGATTCCTTGCGGGCGTTCGATTTTACTTCTTCTGCCGTCTCCTGCGCCACGATGATCGACTTCGACAAGCTGTCCTCGATGTTGTGAAAATGGGAGAGGCGCTCTTCCATCGTCGCCAACTTCTCTTCCAAGTCACGGTTCTCGCGAATCAAACCTTCATAGTCCTTGATGACACGGTCAAGAAACTCATTGACTTCATCTTCATCATACCCGCGGAATGCACGGCCAAATTCCTTGTTATGAATATCAAGCGGAGTCAAAGGCATGCTGTTCGGGACCTCCTGTACTTTCAAATAAGTCAAAAAAAGAGCCAAAATTCGCCATAGTTCTTCAAAAATAGTTCGACGGGAAATAAGGAACTCCTGCCACAACTCAAAGGTATTTGCCGATTTTTAATATCGTCCTACCCTTTCGCGACTGGCCGATGATCGCCAAAACTTTTGCGCGCCCATGACCGCGCAAAGACATGACATCCCCTTCCTCCACCGCCGTCGCCGGACTGTCGATCACCTGCCAGTTCAGCTGCAGCTTGCCGCTTTTGATCGGGTCGACCACCTTGCTGCGCGACAGGCCGAACGCTTCGCCAGCAACCGCATCCACGCGCAGCGACATCACGGTGAACTCCTTCTCCTGATACTCCACCTGCGGCGCGACAAACTGCTCACCCTGAATCTCCTGCACCTGAACGGCAGATCGCCCGACCTGTGACAGCGAGAGGCGGATATAGTCGGCGATCTCCTTCGTCGTCACCAGATCGCACCCCTGATCATGCACAGCGAGATCCCCCAGCTTGCTGCGCTTCAGGCCGAGGCCGACCAACGCGCCCAGATAATCCCCATGCTTCAGCTTCCCGTGGTCGCCGATCGTTGAAAACCGCAAAAAAGACAGCTCAAACTCATCCGTCTCCGGCACCCAATAGGAAGGGACGAGCAATGCGCGTTGCCGTTCTGCCAGCTCATGCCCGCCAGATCGGAATAGCGACACTTCGGATGCGGTATGGGCGATCGCCTCGACGATCTTCAGTTGCCTCGGATCGAGAAAATCGGTCAAAACGGGCGCTTGCCGTTGATCGACCCGCGCCACTAAGTCGATCGTGCGGTCGACAAACGGCCGCTCCTGCGGCCGATAATGCATCATCACATCTTGTCGATTCATGCAAATAACCCCGTTATAGGAACAGCCATTTCAAGACGATCGCCACGCCCTCAATGACAAACGACCAGGCGAAGATCGCGATGATCGGCGAAAAGTCCATATACCCGCCACCCAGAGGCAGCGGCGGAATGAACCGGCGAAAGATCCCCAAATATGGCTCTGTGATCCTGTACAGCACACGGCCAAACGATGTGCGCTCCACATCTGGTACCCAAGACATTAAGACGCGGGCGATCAGCACATATGTATAAAACTTCATCGCCAGCAACACATAACTGATGATTTGATAAACCATTCGGTCACCTCGATTGGAATTTATTATGAGTCGGCTGCTCTTGCTGCTGTTCCGAAATCAGATCCGAAATCGTGCCCTGAATGTCCACGTTTTCTGGTGCGCACAAGAAGATGTTGTAGCCTAGCTTCTGCATTGTCCCATTTAAAGCATACGTACAACCGCTGATAAAATCCACAATTCGCTTTGCCGTCTCATGCGATGTTTTGTGCAGATTGACGACGACCGGTCGGCGGTTGCGCAGATGGTCGGCGATCGCCTGCGCATCATCATATTTTTCAGGCTCGGCCAGATAGACCCGAACCTGCTTCTGCGTGTGCAAAGAAACGACCGTGCCCTGACGCTTCAAAGGCACGACTCCATCAGACTGCGCTTGATGCGCCTGCTCTTCATGCTCCTCTTCTCGATTCTCCTGCCGCGGCTCTTCATCGACCAAGCCGAGAAATGACAATACTTTTGAAAACATCGTCCCCCACCTCCGCTATGGTTTGACCAGCGCGCTGCCGATGCGAACGATGGTCGCCCCCTCTTCGACAGCCACTTCATAATCTCCTGACATCCCCATCGAAAGCTCTTTCGCCGTCGGCGGCAAAATGCCTCGCGTGAGCAGATCATCGCGAAGTTCGCGCAGCTGACGAAACACAGAGCGCACCGCTTCCCCATCGGAAGCGATCGGAGCCATCGTCATCAGACCTCGCACTTCGATCCCGAGCATCTCGCGAGCAACCAGCAGGAAGTCCGCAAGCTCCGCAGGAGAAAATCCGCCCTTCGATTCCTCACCCGACACGTTGACCTGGATCAGACATGGAACTGTGAGACCGGCAGCCAACGCCCGCTTGTCGATCTCCTGTGCGAGCGAAGGGCGGTCGAGCGAATGGATCATGAAAAAGCGCCCGAGCACCTCTTTGACCTTGTTGGTCTGCAGCTGCCCGATAAAATGCCAGCGCACCCCAGCAGTTTCCGGAATCGCTTCCAGTTTCGGAGCGGCGACCTGTATCCGATTTTCACCGAGGTCATACTGTCCTGCCTCGATCAAACTTTTTGTTTCCTCTACGCCGACATACTTCGTGACCGCCACGACCGTCACCTCTTGCGGATCACGGCCGACGCGAGCACATGCCTGCGCAATGCGTTCTTTCAGTTCAGCAAGCCGCTGTTGATACACCATGATCTCCTCCTGACGCGTCGCGTACGATACACAATAGGTATATATACGCTCAGCAACCCTCGTTCTCCTGCAACAGCGCGATAACTCCCGCATGTCTTCCCGTCTTTCCGCACTCTTTTCGATGGGAGAAATAAGTATCGACCTGACAGCTCGTACAGCGATCTTCCCGCACGATGTGATCGAACTGCACGCCCGCTTCGAGCAGCGCGAGCGCATTCGCCTTCCAGAGATCGAATTGCCACCGCCCGTTCTCATTCGGAGTCAACAGCTCGTCTGCAAGGTCGCCAAAGGAGGCGCGCACTCTTTGCTCCACCGGTTCGTCCACCTCATAGCAACAAGGTCCGATCGACGGCCCGATCTTCGCGATGATCTGAGCGGGATCAGAGCCGTACTCCGCCTGCATCGCCTGAACCGTCTTCGCCGCAACCTTGGCGACCGTCCCTTGCCACCCGGCATGCGCAACGCCGACCGCCCCTCGCTTTTCATCGGCGAACAGAATCGGCACACAGTCTGCCGCATAGGTGCTCAGCGCAAGATTCGGAACGTCTGTGATCAGCGCATCTGTCGCCGGCAGCATGTCTTTTTGCTCGCGAGCCCCTCGACCGCGATGCTCCGCTCTGACGACGGTGACAGTCGCGCCATGCACCTGGTCGCCCGCGACCCAATCATCGAGCGGAACTCCGATCCGCTCTGCGATCTGCGCGCGGTTCTCGATCACGCGCAACGGATCATCTCCGACATGCAGACCAAGATTTCCGCCCTGTCGAGTGGTAAATGAAGCGACGATTCGCTTATTGCTCACAGCTCTCACCCTTTCGTCGTATCCACCAAATCGTACCACAACCGCTTTCAAAAACGAAAGGGACTCCATTCTTATCGCGCAAACAAGAATGAAATCCCTCTTCGTCAGTATCCGCCAGAACTTGAGCCTGAGCTTGGCGGCACATAGTTCGGCTCGGAGCGAAGGTCGACCAAAATCACATCGGCGCCGATCTTGATGATCGAGCTCCACGGGATCACATGATCTTGTGAATTGCCGAACATCCCCAAGAATCGTCCGCCCACCGGCACGATGATCGCTCGAATCATCCCGTTTTCCATGTCGATGTCAAGGTCGCAGACCTGGCCGAGCCGCTTCCCGTCCGAGATACTCACCACATCTTTGGCTTGCAGTTCGGAAATCTTCATCATCTAGGCATTCGCTCCCCACTTGCGGTTTGGCCTACTTATATATATGTCTGGCACACAAAATATGGGCAAAATAAAAGTCGCGCTCTGCCGGCGCGACTTCGTGCGATCTATTTAGGTTCGTATGAACTTGTGCATATGATGGATGGCCGCCTTTTCCAGCCGCGACACTTGTGCCTGAGAAATGCCGATCTCCTCCGCGACCTCCATCTGTGTTTTGCCTTCGAAAAACCGCATGGACAAGATGCGCTTTTCCCGCTCGTTCAGCTTTTGCAAAGCTTCGCGAATCGAGATTTCTTCCACCCACAGCGTATCTTGATTCTTTTCATCGGACAGCTGATCCATCACATAGATCGGATCGCCGCCATCATGATAGATCGGTTCGAACAGCGAGACCGGATCTTGGATCGCATCCAAAGCGAACACCACATCTTCCTTTGGCACATCCATCGCCTGTGAAATCTCCACGATCGAAGGCTCGCGCAGGTTTTGATTGGTCAGGCTGTCACGGACTTGCAACGCTTTGTAGGCGATGTCTCGCAAGCTTCGGCTGACGCGAATCGGGTTGTTGTCCCGCAGATACCGCCTGATTTCGCCAACGATCATCGGAACGGCATAGGTCGAAAACTTCACATTTTGGGAGAGATCGAAATTGTCGATCGCCTTCATCAGTCCGATGCATCCGACCTGAAACAGATCGTCCACATACTCCCCGCGATTGTTGAAACGCTGAATCACAGACAGCACCAAGCGCAGATTGCCATTGACCAGCTCTTCCCGGGCAGACAGCGTGCCAGACTGTAGACTCACGAACAACTCTCGCATCTTTGCGTTGGTCAGAACGGGAAGTTGGGCTGTGTTGACTCCGCAGATTTCCACTTTGTTACGTTTCATGTTGCTCCCTCCCTATGATGTCCGCCACGGTTGTAGACAGTATTACCAGGGGAGGGAGAAATATGCATCACAACATTTTGTTGAACTCTTTGCGCAACCGCTTGATGATGCGCTTTTCCAAGCGGGAGATGTACGATTGCGAGATGCCGAGCAGGTCTGCCACATCCTTTTGTGTCATCTCTTTTCCATCGGTCAGGCCGAAGCGCATCTCCATGATCTTGCGCTCGCGCTCGGTCAGCTTTTCTAGCGCCTTGTAGAGCAGTTTGCGATCGACCTGCTCCTCGATATTCCGGTAGATCGTGTCATTCTCCGTGCCCAGAACGTCGGAGAGGAGCAGTTCGTTGCCGTCCCAATCGACGTTTAGCGGTTCGTCAAACGACACTTCGGAGCGGATCTTGTTGTTTCGTCGCAGAAACATCAAGATCTCATTTTCGATGCAGCGCGACGCGTAGGTGGCCAACTTGATCTTCTTCTCCGGATCGAACGTGTTGACCGCCTTGATCAGCCCGATCGTGCCGATCGAAACGAGATCCTCGATGTTGATTCCCGTATTTTCAAACTTGCGTGCGATATAAACGACAAGCCGCAGGTTGCGTTCGATCAAGACGGCGCGCACGCCCTCATCCTTGGTCGGCAGCTTGCCGAGCAGATACTCTTCCTCTTCTCGTGTCAACGGCGGAGGGAGCGCTTCGCTGCCCCCAACATAATAGATCTCCTCCGGAGTTCCCCCCATCTTGAACAGGAGATTCAAGAACCAGATGCGAGCTTGCAGACGCATCTTGAGTGGCAATGGCAACTTCATAGTATGCGATCTTCTCCTTTCCTCCCACCATCAGCTCGCAGCACTGCCCAAGCTCCACTCACCCTCTTCTTCCAGCCGATCTTCTAACATCGCCGGATGTAATATCGCACGGTAGGAGCCGTCTGACGCCAGCGCCTTCGGGTTGAGCCCGATCAGGACGCGCGAGCACGCATGACGCACTTCTTGGCGTTTGAGCACGACCGCATCAGGTTGGAATGCAAGCAGCATCCCGATCGTTCCGCCGATGCCGCGATAGGGTACCAAGCGGAATTTTGTCTGCCATCCTTCATCGAGCTCCAACTCGCCGATCGACAGCGAGATGTCCCCGCCTTGGCGAAATTCACCGACCAGCGCAGGTGGCAGATAGTCGGTGAACAACTCCCAATCGACCACCATCACCGGAGCTCTCGACAGGGGATCGGCAAGCGCGTTTCCCGTATCCAACAGCCCAACGAACTCGATCGATTCCTGATCGAATCGAACTTCTACTTCCCAAAAATTAAATTCGCGCTGCTTGCTTCTGGTCAAGCGGTTCCACGCGCCTTTGCCGAGCAGCCAAGTCAACGGAACGGCCAGCAGCAACAGCCAAAGCTTCGTCTGCTGATGCCACACCGCACTTCCTTCCATCAGCAAAAGACCGTTCTGCATCGACACGCTGCCAAAAAAGCTGTTGACCGCGTAAGCCGCTCCACCTGTCAGGAAGGAAGCGAGATAGAACAGGCCGAGCATCTTGCCAATGTCGAACAGCCCTTTCGGTCGAAACGCTACCCAGACCATGACGATGGAAAAAAGCAGTTTACAAAAGAACGTTAAGAGGGTAGAGAGGGCGGGAAAAAACAATGTAAGCGCATAGGAAGCTCCGATAGCAGACGCGCCGATCGTCCGCCACCATGAGAGCTGACGGCGCGCTAAAAAGGCCGTCACAAACAGGATGAACCCGTCCAAACCAAAATTGATCAACCAGACAACATCCAGATAGATGACGGGCAATTTACTCACCACCAAAAGGTTCGCCGATTGCCATCAGTATAGTACAAGTCTATTGCAGAGGGTGTCAGAACTTGACACCTGACTCACAAAATAATCCGACAGCATCCGAGTATTGCCTCCCGGTCGCCTTTGCCCACTCCTCGTTGACCGCCGAGCGGTTCGGACGGGAAGATCACAGCGAAAATCTGGCCACGCGAACTGCCGGTTGGCGATTGAGCAGCGATCGCTCAGCAGCAGCTGTGTTCGCTTTTCCTCCACATTTCTGAAAGTTTATAAAAAACTTAATTAAAAAGACTAGCCATTTTCCCAGCTTTGTGACATATTTTAAATGTAAATTTGTGTCGAATAATATAAGGGAGGCTTATTCAATTGCAATCTGAAAAAATAGTGAAATGTAGAATCCATCCCGCGATCGGAATAGCACGCGTCGGGAACAGCCCTGAAGAATATTTTATCGGGCCCGAGGTACCCGGCATCATGCCGACTCCACAGTCCGGTTATAAAGATACCCAAGGCCGAATCAAACGACAGGCGGCCAAATTTCGCATCTATGGTCTTGACAGTGAAGGGAAGGTGGTGCGCGAGCTGAAGATGAGCGATCCAGATCTCGATTCGATCAGTTGGAGCGTACACCTCGCCAACAAAAAAGCGGCTTGGTATGATTTCGATCTTGCGCTCGACATACCGGCAGCCGAAGGGATTCGCTCCAATCGTCGCAACGCCAATCTGCAAACGGTTGAGGAGCGGAAAAAGCTGATCATCGACCCAGGCTCGCGCACCGTCAGCAGACCGAACGAACGCGCTCATTTTGATACGGGAACTTTTCTCGATCAGCAGGTGAACCTCGGAGAGATCCGCGCAGATGAGGATGGCCATCTGTTGGTGCTCGGCGGATTCGGCCATTCGAGCGCTCCGGGTGGAAACGAAGTCTACACGTTTGCCAACAACGACGGTTGGCATGATGATACGTCTGACGGCCCCGTCTGCGCACAGGTGGTGATCGCAGGCGTTCCAATCGAAGTCGAGCCTGCCTGGGTGATCGTCGCGCCGCCAGACTACGCGCCCGGCATCGCCGGCATCGTGTCGATGTACGATGTCGCCTACGAGGTGGGTCACTCCTTCAACCCGGAGCCGATTCAGGTCTCGTTCCGCAAACATATCTTGCCGATCTTACAGCGCTTCTCCTCGACCCAGTGGGTGAACGAGGGATTTTACCAAGAGTTCGGCTACAGAGCGCCGTGGGATTTCCTCAACCCAGATCTGCTCGCACATCTGGCCGATCCATCGCCGGCAAATCGACCGCTCCGCGAAGAAATTTTTGAAAAGTTTCGCCACCCGAGCTACGAGAAGATGGAGCGAGACGCCTGGCCGCCCATGTATGGCGATGGGATGGACATCCCGGCCAACAACCCGCGCAACTGGCTGGCGATGACCCACTTGCAATACACATGGCTCAAGCGATGGGCGCAGGGCGATTTTATCGCCGACAATGCAGAAGTTTCCACTCCGGTCGAAACGCTTGAGGAACTGCCGATCGACAAACGCCCTCACGCCCTCGATGAAGCGGCACTGGAGTGGACGCTCGGCGGCGCATTTCATCCGGGATGTGAAGCCACATGGCCGCTGCGCATCGCCTCCCTCTATAGCGCCCCATTGCGGATCAAGCACGCGGACGATTGCGGGCGAACGGAAGATTACGGTCCTGTCCTCACGCCGGAGATCGCCCTCAGCCCGCAAGGCCCGCTCAGCGGCGGCAGTCTGCCCGGGGATCTGACCAGATGGATGGCCGTGCCTTGGCAGACAGATACGGCTAGCTGCCGCTCCGGCTACGAGCCCAAGATCAACAAGTACCTCCCCACCTTCTGGCCGGCGCGCGTGCCCAACCACGTGTTGAGCGAAGCGAACTACCAGAAGGTGATGGATGCACAGCTGACGATGCCTGAGCGTCAAGACGCGTTCGACACGCGGAACGACTGGCTCGAAGCGTTCCCATCTTCCACCGAAAACCTGAACCGCTTTATCGAGGAGTGGTACAAAGTGGGGATGATCGTTCGCCAAGAAGGTCCTGCCGACACGAAACGGTTTCCGCCCTCAATCCATGTGGAAATGTGGAATGAATTAAAAAAATCGTGAAACACAGAGCGGATGTCGCCATCCTCGGCGGCGGAACTGCAGGTTGTACAGCCGCCTATCTGCTCGCCCGAGCAGGCTTTTCCGCGCTGATCATCGAGCGAGGAAGAGCGAGCGGATGGATGATCGGGGAAGGATTGCCCCCTTCCTCGACCGCTCTGCTGCACCAGCTCGGACTCTATGAGCGCTTTCTGCAGGACGGCCACCTGCCTTCTTTCGGAAATCGTTCCGCTTGGGGATCGACATCATGTGCGGAGCATAACTTCCTCTTTGAAGCGAACGGCCACGGCTGGCACATCGATCGAGCAAAGTTTGATGCGATGCTGGCCGAGTTTGCCATCCAGCAGGGCGCACTTCTCCTCGACCGGACCGAGCTAAAAGAGTTGCGCCAGACGGATGTCGGGTGGAGGTTGCATCTGACACAGGGGATTGAAGTCGAAGCCGATTTTCTCATCGATGCGACGGGGCGAAACTGCCACCTTGCCCGTCGGCTGAACATGCAGCGCATCGCCTTTGATCGGCTCGCCTGCATCACCGGTTGGTTTGCTGCCGACTCTGCCGATCAGGATTCCCAGACGGTGCTCGAAGCTGTCGAGGATGGTTGGTGGTACTCCTCTTTGCTTCCTGAAGGTCAGCGCGTCGTCTCATTTTTGAGCGATGCGGACCTGCCGCAGACCCGTTCTGCACGATTGCCGCATCTGTGGAAGAGGCAGCTTGATCGCACATCACACATCAGTTCGCTCGTCCGCAAGGATGCGGGTGCTCTGATCTCGCCCCCACGCATCGTCAACGCCAACAGCTCCTGCCTGCCAACTCCGATCGGTGCAGGCTGGCTTGCGATCGGCGATGCTGCATGCGCCTATGATCCGCTCTCCTCACAAGGCATGCTGATGGCGCTCGGCACCGCGATCGAGGCGACAGAAGCGCTGCAATCCGTTTGGCGCGGAGACGTGACTGCGCTTGACGAGTACCAGTCCTTCATCAGACAGATGTACGGTGCCTACCTAAACTCCCGCGATGCTTACTATGCGATGGAACGACGCTTTCCTCACTCCCTTTTTTGGCAGAGAAGACATCGGGCCAAAAGGGATCAGACTCCCCTGAGTCGAAATATCGGGACAGTCGAAAAATGGGAGTGAACACGCATGCAGGAAATGAACAAGATACGGACGATGAACTTAGCCTTTCTCTTCCATGACGATGATGTACTGATGATCCATCGCGGGGCGCACAAGCAGATCTGGCCCAACAAATGGTCGGGAGTAGGCGGCCATGTGGAAGCGCATGAGCATGACGATCTGCGCAGTTCTGTCCTGCGGGAGATTCAAGAAGAGACCGGTCTCTCCGCTGATGCGATCGATGATCTGTTGCTGCGATACATCATGATCAGAGAGCGCGATGGGGAACTGCGCCAACTATACGTCTACTTTGGCAAGACCCGCGTGCGAGAAGTGAACGAGACGGAAGAAGGCGAACTTCGCTGGGTATCGCGCAGCGATTGGCTGAACTTGGACTTGATCCCAACCAACCGCAAGATGTTGGAACACTATTTGGCACATCAAGAGGAAACTTGCGTTTTTCTGGGGATCAACATGGAAGATCGCGACGATGCGCAGTGGATTCGATTGATCGGAAAGTGATCGAAGCGGTTTGCATCGAGCAGAACATCAAAAGCCTCCACGCGACGTGGAGGCTTTTTGATGTTGCCCGTCGATCCGCCTTCAGGAATTCCGATTTTCTAACAGATAATGAAACGCATCCTTTACGATTTTCGAGTCCTCATCCACTGCCGATCCTTTCATATAGTTCACAATTGCCTTGGCAAGATTGGACACCGGCACCGGGATCTCAGGTTTCTCAGGCTTGGCCTTCACCCGTTCGATGCAATATGTAAGCATGTCTTTCAAGAGATGGAATTGCGTGTTGCGGCGATGACTTTTCGCTTCTGCGTGCGAGCCCCCTTTTGCTGTCGCGCCCACAGGTGCCATCGGATTCAAGAGCCCATCTTTCGAGTAGTAATCGGGCAGATGGAATTGCTGATCGCTGTATTTTTCCTTTGACGCAACTCCTCTCCAACCATCGCGCACCCCGATCATCGCGAGCGCATGAAAGGGAGCGGAAGAGCGGTTGCGAGCACTTTCCAAGTTCAGCAAAACCCGTCTTGGGATAACATATTTTTTGATCTCATCTCGCTGAGCGTCAGGGGTTCCAAAACTAGTTAGATGCTTGTCCATTTCGGCGATGCTGTCCGACAACAACAGAGTCGCCAACTGCTGGTCGGTCACATCGTTCTTCATGACCTTATCATAATGACTCCTTTCGCTTTCGTAACTGGCAATCGCAGGGCCGATTTGCACCCCACTCAGATTGGGACGCGTCGTGTCTTTCGGCTTCGTGTCAATATTTCCAGGCAGTGCCCACGGTTTTGCGTTCTCCAGCTTGGAAGAGGGAATGCTTGCAGTCGCAGAGCCGCTGTTAACTTTCACCGTCTTCCCCACTCTGTTCGTGCCATATCCGAAGATGCCGACCTGTTGCGCATTCGTCGTGTCTGCACTCCCGATGTCGATCTCATTTTGATCGTCTGGCACAGCGGCAAAATGGTGCGTAGCCAGGCCCGCGACTTTCAGGAGTTTTTTGAACAGGTCACTCTCCACGTCTGTCAATCTCTTTTTGCAATCTTCCAAATCTTTTTCGTTCAGATCGGTCAGTTTGTGTTTAAAATCGGCGGTGCTTTTCGGATTTTGCAGCCAATACAGTTCCGTTTTGCATTTGGCAATCTCCTTTTGTACGAGTGCCATCGGAGGAGACATCTGAACAGAGAGCGATTCCATTTCCCGTTGCAGGTCATTTTTGATCGCAAGATTCTCCTCTACATCCAGTTTCGCATTCTTGATCGCTTCCTTGTTGCTCTCGATTTCCGCAGCCTTGTCGTTGACCAAACTCTCGATCTGCTGCTTGTGCCACTTCTCTTTATCTGCAGCTTTCAACTCGTCAAACGCTTCTCTCTCAGCTTCAGCCAATTTATCGATCACTGCTTGGCGATCGTATTCCTTATCAATTTTCTTCATATCTGCGCGTGTCAATGGTTTCGTATTCAATTTCAACTTCTGGTCATAATCCTCTTCAGAGCTTACAACATCACGATCAGCAGCTTTGATCTCCTCTTCTTTCGCGAGAATCGCCTTTACCCGCTCAGCGCGTGTCTTTTGGGTTTCAAGAGCTGCTGTTGCGATCCGATCACTCAAGGCGCCGACTTTTTCACGCAAACTTTTGTCCACCGGCTTTTCTGGCGTATCGATCAGCTTCAATTTTTCTTGCAGTTCTACCTTTGCTTTGTTCAGCTCGTCGTGGTGGATCAAATCAATCTTTTCGAGCTCCGCTTCGATCCGCTTTTCCTTTGCCCGCACATCCTCTTCCAGGTCAATATTGCTCTCCTCATCGTCCGTGTCCAATTTCATCTTTTTCTTTGTTGCCTTATTGATTTGATGATCGCTCTCCCTTTTCTCTTTGCCCGGCTTCTGTTGAGCCAACGAGTTGTTCATCATTTGGAGCACTGCCCCATTCCCAAACGTCCTCTGCAATTGCATAATCTGATCTTTGTTGAGCGCGTGGGGTGAGACTTTTGCCATTTGAACGAGCTGTTCAGGAGCAAGTAAATGTGACCCAGAGCTAGGAGGTGCCGAGTTTCGTTGAACAGCGGAATCTCCTTTGGACATCTTACGAGGATATTGTCCACGAACCATCATCTCGTCTCCTCTAATCGGAAATAATTAAAAGTATAATCTGGTTGCAATCCAAGATCAATTCTCCTTGAGAGTTGCTCATTCAAGATCGCAATCGCTTGCTCCGCTCGGCTTCGAACAACGGTTATGCCCGTTTTTTCGTCAGCCCGTTCGCACGCTCCCTACCGCTCCTATCACTATTCGTGCATCTGTACACCATTTCCATCTTGTTAAAAATGAGAAAACACCCCTTCAAGCCGATCGATTGACAGAAAAAGTTCTGCCCGTCGTCCACTCGAAAGGGTACATTTCCCATCGCGAAGGATGTCGTATCAAACCAATCGCATCCCCTGCATGCTCAAACAGAGATTGACTCGCCCGCCGTCCGCTTTCTGCGTACAAAGATGCCGGTTAGCACCAGAAACAGCATACAGGCTGAATAAGGGAGTGCCAGATGAGCGGTGTACATCGCGGTGCCAGCAACAGGCCCGAGGAAAGAGCCACCCCCTTGCAAAGCGGCGATGAACGAGGCGACGCTTCTCTGCTCATGATCCTGCACCGCAAGCGACGCGCCCGCACTATAGCCCAACAGTGAAAATCCGATGCCGATTCCTAAGATTGCAAAGTCCAAGTAGGCGAAGCGAAGGAACGCAAGCAGACCGAACAGCCCCAGCACGACAAACAGCAGCCCGAAGCGCAGCACTCGCACCGGATGCCACTTGATGTATTTGCTGATCACAATTTGCGAGAGGACGACCATGACTCCTGAGATGGCCAATCCGAGCCCGATCAGTTGAGTTGCTTCTTGCGCATTGTATCCGAGCGTATCCTGCACAAAAAAGCCGATCGTGACCTGCACGATGTTTAACGCAAACGAGAGCAACAGCCCAATCCACAGATAGAGTCGAATCCGCGCATCATTAGGAGAAAGTGCAGATGAATGGCGTAGCACCTCTTGAGCAGGCTCTTCCGGAATCGTTGCCAAAAACAGGATGGCGATCATCAACAGCAGCAAGGCTGCCGCATACATCGGCGCAGTCAGACCGATCGCAGCCATGCTTCCGCTCATCGCAGGTCCCAACACAAACCCGAGCCCATTTGCCGCTCCGAACAATGCCATGCCCCGAGTGCGCGTCTCCTTCGTCGTCCACCCCATCACATACGCTTGGGCGATCGAGGGGATTCCTCCGAAAAAGAACCCAGCGAGGGCACGCAACAGAAAGAAGATCCAAAACAGTGTGGAAGTCTCCCACAAATTGGCCTCCGCAGCATCGGCCAGCAAGGCAAAGGCGATCAGGGTCACCAGATAGACGAACATGATCGCGGCCAACCGCTTTTTTCTGCTCAAAAAGGTCTGCCGTTCCCAAAAGTACCCGCCGAGGAGCCAACAAAGCCCCGCAACAGACACCAAACACCCAGATTGAAACTCACTCAGCCCGATATTGCGCGCGAGAGGACCGATGATCGGGTTAAACGCGGCGATCGAGATCATGCCGCACAAGACGATAAGAAACATGATCGGAAACCTGTATTTCAAAACTACCCGCTCCTTTTCCATAGCTTTGTCGACCATTCCCTTCACTGCACTTGCTGCTGTCCATGCTACTTTATTTCGTGTCGCAGCTGATCATGATCGAACCGTTGCCCCGTCCATCTCCTTTGTCACACACTTGCTGACGATCCAACTCGCTCACCAGATTCATCGTTCGGTCGGTTTCTGTTCCATCCAAGAGACGGCATACCCTGACCAGCGAATCGAATCGAGACGAAGGAAAGCTGTAGTCGCAGATGATTCGTCACCCGCTTCCTTCAGCGATCCGCAGCGAGGAGATTAGTGAAAGAAGGCGCTCCATCAAGATACTGATGAAAATGAGATTCATTATCAATAAACTGATCATACTACGCGCTCCTGCCCTCCCTCTACCTGTAGACGGATTACTTTACTGGTTCGAGGGAGCCATTTCACAAAACAAAAAACCGCTTCGAAAAGCGGTTTACGAATGATCCTGTTCGGTATGTGTCTCGCGCGCCCACAGCAATTGAGACGAGCGTCGGACAAACTTTCCTGGATTGACACCATATTTGCTGCGAAATGCTTCCGCAAAATAGCTGGCATTCGAATAGCCGACCGCACAGGAAATTTCGGCTACATTCAAAATGCCTTGTTGCAACAAGAGCAGTGCCTGCTCCAAGCGCCGCTCTCGCAAATAGCTGAAGACGGTCGTACCGTACACCGCTTTGAACCCGATCTTTAATTTGTAGTCATTCAACCCGATCATCCGCGAGAGTTCGATCAACGAAGGCGGATCAGCCATGCGATCCACGATGATGTCCCTCGCTGCCCGAATCTTTTGCAGATCGCTTTTCGATAGCTTCGGCGATTCTGACTGGCGATCGAGCAAAAACGACCGAAACCCGATCGACAAAAGCTCAAAGATGCTGCACTCCAGCTCTAAGTTTCTCATGTTTGGCTGTTGAGCCGATCGGATCAGCCGATCGAGAATGATCGATGCTTCCAGATGGATCGGCGCCTGCAAGATGCGAAACGATCTCGCTCCGAGCAGTTGCGAAAAATCGACCGATCTCGTCCCGTCAGCGCCTTCCATAAAATGATGAAAGGTCGAAACGGGGATGGCGATGCCAAGCATGCGGAGCGGTCGATTTCCAGCAAACTCAAAGCGAACGCTCGTTTGATTGATAAATTGGAGCGCACAACTGCCAGGAGCATATACATGCTGTGCTCCCTCAACGCTGACCCCCCTCGTTCCATCCAAACAGAAAGAAAGCTCCACCATCGCCGTCTCGGTGGACAGCGCCAACGTGCGATCTCGATAAAATGTGAAATCGGATAGCGCCACATCCAGATCGTTGCGCGGGACAAAACGATGAATCGATCCCTCCCCGATCTGTGAGTGAAAGCGCATCTGTTCTGTACGATCCGCTTTCTGACGCCCAAGATCGAGACAATCAAAAAAAAGATTGAAGTTGTGGTGAAAGTCAGCCCGACTCAATGATCTCACCTCGCCGACATTTCTAACTTTAATAATGATAATCATTCTCATACGTAGTATAGTGAAAGATCGTCCGGCTGACTATCGCAAGAAATTTGCAGAACAAAAAAGCCCGATCCAACGAGGATCGGGCTAGCATATGGCGAAAATCATGAAATCTAAAAAGTCGATGCGAATCAATGCGGATCATCAACAAACGAAAAAAAGAGATGGTGGAGATAAGCGGATTCGAACCGCTGACCCCCTGCTTGCAAGGCAGGTGCTCTACCAACTGAGCTATACCCCCAAAGTGGTTAGAAGAAGATGGTGCCGGAGGTGGGACTCGAACCCACAAAATCACGATTTTGAGTCGTGCACGTATGCCAATTCCATCACTCCGGCAAGTTGGCTGGGGAGGAAGGGATCGAACCTTCGCATGACGGAGTCAAAGTCCGTTGCCTTACCGCTTGGCGACTCCCCATTGATTGTGGTAGCGGCGGAGGGACTTGAACCCCCGACCCACCGGGTATGAACCGATTGCTCTAGCCAACTGAGCTACGCCGCCACATGGCGGAGAGAGGGGGATTCGAACCCCCGAGACGGTTTCCCGCCTACACGATTTCCAATCGTGCTCCTTCGACCGGACTCGGACATCTCTCCAGAGAATGAAGTTAAGAATGGTGGGCCCAAGAAGATTCGAACTTCCGACCTCACGATTATCAGTCGTGCGCTCTAGCCAACTGAGCTATGGGCCCTTGATGGAGCGGAAGACGGGATTCGAACCCGCGACCCTCGCCTTGGCAAGGCGATGCTCTACCCCTGAGCCACTTCCGCGTACAGGATGTACCGCGTCCAACGTTGCGACAGGACGTCGCGTTCTTAGTTGGACTACCAATAAAACAAATGGTGGCTCGGGACGGAATCGAACCGCCGACACGAGGATTTTCAGTCCTCTGCTCTACCGACTGAGCTACCGAGCCTTGCAGTTTGAAAATGGCGGAGCTGACGGGATTCGAACCCGCGGTCTCCTGCGTGACAGGCAGGCATGTTAGGCCTCTACACCACAGCTCCAGATAAAATTGGTGACCCGTACGGGATTCGAACCCGTGAATGCCGCCTTGAAAGGGCGGTGAGTTAAGCCGCTTCTCCAACGGGCCAAACTGGCGTGCCCTAAGAGATTCGAACTCCTGGCCTTTTGATTCGTAGTCAAACGCTCTATCCAGCTGAGCTAAGGGCACGTATTAAATTGAAGTGGTGAGCCATGAAGGACTCGAACCTTCGACCCACTGATTAAAAGTCAGTTGCTCTACCAACTGAGCTAATGGCTCATCATGGCGGAGGAAGAGGGATTCGAACCCCCGAGACAGTTTCCCGCCTACTTGATTTCGAGTCAAGCTCCTTCGACCAAACTCGGACATTCCTCCACACCTTCAGCGTCCTAGCGTTACTCGCGAGGGACAGATAGTAATATATCATGCCTCCCGAACTTCATTCAATACATGCTTGTACACAAAAACAGCCAAATATGATGATCATCTATGATTATCTCTCTTCTTCTCTTCTATTCAAAACAATTCTGCGCTAATCTATGATGTTGATCGCTTCTCGAACAGACTGTGCGACTTCCACTTGGAGAGCAGGACATGAGCGCGTAGGTCTTGGTCACCTCTCATTTTCTCCGACCCTTCGCCCCTCAATTCGATCTCTTCCCCTTAATAAGGGTGTGAGCAACACTCTGCTTTTTCGTTCACACAAACTGCAAATCACCGCGATCCGCATCCCGATTGAGATCTGCTCGTTTCAACGAAAGATCGATTGAAAATTTGTACGTGATGCACTATTTTTTTCCATTGTAGAAGGTGCCACTCCTCATGTACTATATTTGAGAATGATTATCAATGATTCTATTCGGAAGCATTTAAGGAGATGTAGGACTGATGAAAAAAATGCACCTCACCCTTTCGGCCGTCGTGGTCGGCTCTGCTCTGTTGCTCAGCGCATGCGGCAACGAAAAAACACCTGTCTCACAACCTGAGCCTGAGAAGCCCGTCCAAAACGAAACGACTGCCGATCTGTCCGGTGTAGTAGCCGAATATCGCAAATTTGTCATCGACCAAGCTGACCAGTTTGTCAAAGCGACCGACGCTTTCACACAAGCTGTCAAAGCGGGTGATATCGAAAAAGCGAAATCGCTCTATGCTCCATCTCGCATGTACTTTGAGCGCATCGAGCCGATCGCTGAGTCGCTCGGCGATTTCGACCCGTGGATCGACGCACGGGAAAACGATGTGCCAGACAGCGAATGGCGCGGTTTTCACAAATTAGAGAAAGCGCTGTGGGTTGACAAATCGGTCAAAGGTCAAGAAAAAGTTGCAGACCAGTTGCTCCAAGATGTCAAGCTGTTGCGCGTCAAAGTGGAGAGCGTAGAGATCGATGTGAATCTGCTCGTCACCGGTGCCGTGGAACTGCTCAATGAAGTGTCGGCGACCAAAGTTACCGGCGAAGAGGAACGCTACTCGCACACCGACCTGTATGATTTTGCTGCCAACGTGGAAGGTGCGAAGGAAATCTTCAAAGTGATCAGCCCTGAGCTGAAGAAAAAAGATGCGAAGTTGGCACAAGAGATCGAAGAACAGTTCACCGCCCTTGAGCAAGCACTTCAGCCATATCGCAAAGGGGACGGCTTCGTGCTGTATGACGAGTTGAGCAAAGAACAAACCACCAAGCTCGCTCAAGCGGTCGATGCGTTGGCCGAACCGCTCGCTCAAATGGGCACCGTTCTTGGGGGCTGATCGAATGAGCGACTCACAGAAAGATGAACTGATGCAAAAGCCGATCTCCCGCCGCGAGATGTTGAAACTTGGGGCGGCTGGCGGTGTTGGACTGCTGCTCGGAGCTGGTGGAATCACCGGCGTGCTCGCTGGTAGCGGCATGATCAACACCGCAAAATCTACCACCGCTCAGACGAATGAAGAGGTCGTTCCGTTTTACGGTAAGCATCAACAGGGGATCATCACGCCAGCTCAAGATTTTATCTGCCTGGGCGCGTTCGATCTGACCACCAGCAGTCGTGAAGATGTGCGCAAGCTGTTTCAGAAATGGACGCAGGCGGCCGCCGAGTTGAGCACAGGTGCAGGTGTTGGGGAAGAGAGCAACAATCCTAATCTGCCGCCTGTCGATACGGGTGAGGCGATGGGGCTGGCAGCCACCGGGATCACCATCACCTTCGGAGTCGGTCCCTCCCTGTTCGATGACCGCTTCGGTCTGGCGGGCAAGCGACCAGCCGCGTTGACCGATCTCCCCCCATTTGGCGGCGATGAGTTGCTCCCCCAATGGTCGGGCGGTGACATCGCGGTGCAAGTTTGTGCCAACGATCCTCAAGTCGCCTTTCATGCGCTGCGCAACCTGACCCGGATCGCTCGGGGAAAAGCGGTATTGCGCTGGGTTCAAGATGGCTTCCAGCGGACTCGTACCGCCGATCCGAGCGGCTCGACGCCGCGCAACCTGCTCGGCTTTAAAGATGGCACCAACAACCCGAACGTTCAAGATGCCGATCTGGCAAACGAAGTGGTCTGGGTTCAGCCTGACGATGGAGCAGGCTGGCTGGCTGATGGCAGCTTCATGATCGTGCGCCGCATCCGCATGCGCATCGAAGTTTGGGATCGGACTCCGCTCAACGAGCAAGAGGCGACGTTTGGCCGCCATCGCGTCTCAGGAGCTCCGCTTGGCGAAACCGACGAATTTGCAACGCTCGACGTCGAGAAAAAAGACGAGCAGGGTCAACCGCAGATCCCGGTCAACTCCCATGTTGCCCTCGCTCACATGGGCGGCAAAGTGAAGATCCACCGCCGGGGCTATTCCTATTCGAGCGGCATCGACGCCAAGACAGGTCAGCTAGATGCTGGACTGCTGTTCATCTGCTTCAACCGCGATCCCCGCAAACAGTTTATCCCGATGCAAAAAGCACTCGCCGGACAAGACAAGTTGAATGAGTACATCGTACATGTCGGCAGCGCGATCTTCGCCTGTCTGCCCGGCGTTCAAGCGGGCGGCTATATCGGGGAAACTTTATTCTAAGCAGGGGGCATCAACATGAAATCATTTCTATCCTCACTTTTGATCTGCCTGTTGCTGTTTTCAACAACCCTCGCCTCAGCAGCAATGCACGATGACCCGCTGATCGCACTGGCCAGCGATGCTTTGGTCAATGCCGGAAGCGACGATTGGGAGCGCACAAAAGCGGATCTGAGCGAAATGGTGAAACTCTGGTCGACGGTGACAGACACCTCGCCAGAAGGAAAAGCGGTGGAGGCAGCGCTCGCCGAAGCGGAACGCGCGACCGCACAATCACCGTTTGAACGCGAGCAGGCTTACAAGGCGGTCTCCGCGTTAGCCAAGACGGTCGACGATTACGTGTCCTCACACCAGGCGGAAAGCAACCAAGAGGCCGCCAAAGAAAAGGTAAACGCGTTGGTCCCCGACTTGCAAAAAAGCCTCACTGCCGTCCAAGCAGGAGACTTTGCGACAGCGAAAAAGTCGTATGAGCGATTTATCAGCGCTTGGGCGAAGGCAGAAGGACCGCTGCGCAAGGAAAACTTTTCTCTGTACAGCAAAACCGAGTCGAAGATCAGCGGTGCTCGCATCGCGCTCAACACACAGCCTCCAAACCAAGAGCGTGCGGAGGCGAGCCTGCAGGAACTGATCTCGCTCTTCCAGGATTACGTGGCGGGCAACATAAAAGCGTCTGACGGGGGCGACGTTCAGTCGACCCTTTCGATCTCCGACATCAAAATCATGCTGAACGCTGTGGAGACAGATCTGGCGGCGGAACAGGCCACCGATGCGCTCACCAAGATGGATCAGATCATGACCGCCTGGCCGTCGGTGGAATTCCAAGTGCTGACGAGATCGCCAGCAGCGTACTCGCAGATCGAAACGAAGATGACCGCCATCCCGAGCTTGTTGCTCTCTTCACCGCCTGACCTGACCAAAGCGAGCAGCCTGGTTCAGGAGTTGCAGAGCGAGCTGGAACCTTTTGTCGAGGCTCAGTCGTACACCGCTTGGGATGCAGGGCTGATCCTTTTTCGCGAAGGTTTAGAAGCGATCCTCGTCATCTCAGCACTGCTCGCCTTCCTGAGCCGCTCCGGCAACGCGGACAAGCGCAAGTGGATTTGGACAGGTGCAGGTGCAGGCTTGCTCGGTTCTGGCGTGCTGGCGATCATCCTGAGCGTCGTGTTCTCTAACGTTACGGCGGGCAGTTCACGCGAGCTGCTCGAAGGCTACACCGGCCTGATCGCCGTGATCTTTATGATCACAGTCGGCGCCTGGTTGCACAACAAATCGAACCTGCGCATCTGGAACCAGTTCATCGAGCGCACGATGGGAGCTGTGATCGCTCGGGGCGCCCTGTGGTCGCTCGCTGCGACCGCATGTCTGGCTGTGCTTCGCGAAGGTGCCGAGACGATCATCTTCTATCTCGGCATGGCGTCGACGATCGCGACTTCTCAACTGCTGCTCGGCATCGGAGGCGCGCTCGCATTGCTTGCGGTGATCGCCTTTGCGATCCTTCGCTTGAGCGTGCGCATTCCGATCCGACCGTTCTTTCTCGTCGCGAGTCTTTTGCTCTACTACTTGGCGTTCAAATTTGTCGGTGTGAGCGTGCATGCGCTGCAAGTTGCGGGTCAGCTGCCGTCACATCTCTCAGACAATTTGCCACAACTGCCTTCGCTGGGCATCTATGCCTCTTGGGAAACCACCATTCCCCAACTGGTCGTGCTCGCCGTCGTGTTGTGGAGCGCCGTGCGAGCAGAGCGAAAAAAACGACTGCACGGGCAGCAGCAAAAAGCTGCATGATCGCCCGACGCTGACCTGAGCATCGATCGATGTCGGCAAGAGCTGCTTTCCCTTCCACAATCGTGGAAGGAGAATCGCCAGCGCACCGTTGCTCACAACCAAAAAGGCTAGCCTTCGCAAAGGAGGCTAGCCTTTTTGGTTGATCCGCTTTCGGCGATCGGAGCGGTTGTCCATTCACCGCAGTTTATGAACACAAAAACCGGTTAACTAGGCAAAGCAAACAGCACCCAAGCTGGGTGCTGTTTGCTTTGCTAGATGCTCCGGTCGGCTCGCTCTGCGAGCAAGCGTTCCCAGCTTCAATTAGCGATTGTTTCGACGAAGAAAAGCAGGAATGTCCAGATTGTCAGATCCCGCTTGGTTGCTCGTGCCAAATGATTTGATGTCCGCCTTGTTCAATACAGGCTTCGCTTGCACGGGACGCTCTTTATGTTCAAAGCCAGTTGCGATCACAGTGACCACGATCTCATCTTTCAAATCGGGGTTGATGACCGCACCAAAGATCATGTTGACTTCCGGATCGGCAGCAGAGGAGACGATATCTGCCGCTTCATTCACTTCGAAGAGCGACAGGTTGTTGCCGCCTGCGATGTGCATCAAGACACCGCGAGCGCCGTCGATCGACGTTTCCAAAAGTGGCGAACAGATCGCCTTTTTCGCCGCTTCTGCCGCACGGTTTTCACCAGAGTGAACGCCGATGCCCATCAGGGCAGAGCCGCGCTCCGTCATGATCGTCTTCACGTCCGCAAAGTCTACGTTGATCAAGCCAGGCACTGCGATCAGGTCGGAGATACCTTGCACACCCTGACGCAACACGTTATCCGCTTGGCTGAACGCTTCCAGCATCGGCGTGTTTTTGTCAACGATCTCCAACAGTCGATCGTTCGGGATGACGATCAGCGTGTCCACTTTTTCCTTCAGGTTCGCGATGCCAGTTTCCGCCTGGTTCATCCGACGGCGACCTTCAAAGGTAAACGGCTTGGTGACAACGCCCACGGTGAGCGCGCCGAGCTCCTTGGCGATCTCGGCGACAACAGGCGCAGCACCTGTACCCGTACCGCCGCCCATGCCTGCGGTAACGAATACCATATCTGCGCCGCGCAGAGCGTTCATGATCAATTCACGGCTTTCCTCGGCAGCTTTCTTCCCGATATCCGGATTCGCACCCGCACCGAGACCGCGAGTGAGCTTCTCCCCGATTTGCAAGCGGTGCTCCGCTTTGGAAAGATGGAGAGCTTGCGCGTCTGTGTTGACCGTGATAAACTCAACACCTTTAATTCCAGCTTCAATCATTCGATTGACAGCGTTACATCCGCCGCCACCGCACCCGATTACTTTTATCTGAGCCAGAGCTTCTACATCGAGATCGAACTCCAACATATATCTTGATCCTCCTCACTACGAAACACAAGCTGTAACGATTGTGCTTGTCTAGATGAACTCGTTAAACCAGTTTTTGATCTTGTCGACGAAGCCGCCTCCTTGATTGCTACTGGCTTTTCGACGCGGCGCTGCTGCAACTTCCACTTTGTTCGTAAAGTTTCGCGCAACATAGCGGATGATTCCCACACCGTTGATAAATGAAGAATCTTTGACGCCCAGAAACTCCGGAATCGCAACCCGCACAGAGGAATCAAGTTCGAACTCCGCGAGCTTGTCCACAAGCGGTAGGGTCGCCCCGCCGCCAGTGAGCACATATCCGCCCGCCAACTCTTTGTAACCCATTCTTTCGATCTCTTGATGCGCCATCATAAAGATCTCTTGCAAGCGCGGCTCGATGATGCTGGCCAGATCCACTTGCGAAAACTCTTTGTCAACATTGCTTCCCACGCGGGAGACTTTAAACGTCTCGTCAGCAGCGCTTTCATTCACAAGCGCTGTGCCGTGACGAAGCTTTATACCCTCGGCCGCATCGGTCTGCGTTCGCAAACCGATCGCAATATCGTTTGTGACATGATCTCCACCGACCGGAAGGACAGAAGTCGCTTCCAAGATGCCTTCCTTGAAGACCGAAACGGTCGTCTGTCCGGCACCGAGATCGATCAGCCCGACTCCGAGCTTCTTCTCGTCGTTGGTGAGCGCGACCGTGTTGGCAGCTAAAGGCAACAGCACGAGACCTGCGATCTGAATGCCTGCTCGCTCCACACAGCGCACCAAGTTGTGGATGACTGTGCGCGATCCTGTGATGATATACGCCTCCACCTCCAAGCGAACCCCGATCATGCCGCGGGGGTCGGAGATGTCTGACAGACCATCGACAACATACCCTTTGGGAACCACGTCGATAATCTCCCGTTCCGGTGGGATCGCGATCACGCGAGATGCTTGTAACGCGCGTTCGATATCCTCTTCACCGATCTCTCGATTCGGTGAATTGACCGCTACGACGCCGTGGCTGTTTTGAAGGGAGATATGATTGCCAGATATGCCGATGTACGCAGACGAGATTTGAATGCCGACCATTCGCTCAGCATGATCGATTGCAGCCCGAATGGATTGAACAGTCTTATCTATATCAACGATTGCACCTTTACGTATCCCGTCACCGTCAGCAGAGCCAACGCCGATAATCTGTATCTCCGTGCCAGTCACTTCGCCGATGATGGCCCGAACCTTGGATGTTCCTATGTCTAAGCTGACGATAATCTCGCCGTTTGTCAAGCGGTGGCACCTCCCTGATTTCTGTGACAATCTATTCTTTATACCAGTTTTTAAATTCAACGTCTTGTGTCGATTCCCTTTTTTTCGCAACGATTTTCTCTAAAAAAATTGTCCTGTTTATAAAGTTTTTTCACCTTGTTTACGGGAACGAGTTACCATCAGACGGCGAATCGTCGCGATGTTGTTGAACAGTCGCACGCCAAAGGCGAAAACGGCAGCCAGATACAGGTCGACACCGAGCTGCACCCCGATAAAGGCGAGAAGCGCTGCGAGCAAAGTGTTGAAGAAGAAACCGCTGATGAACACGCTGCTGTCAAAATGCTTTTCCAAGCTCGCGCGAATCCCCCCAAACACCGTATCGAGCGCTGCGAGGACTGCGATCGACAGGTAGCTGCTGTATTGCAGCGGCACCGACAGGTTGAACGACAGTCCGATAAAAACGCCGAGAACTAGACCAATCACCGGAATCCAGATCATATCTTCTTATCCCCTTCAGGTTTTGCATACTCGTATTTGACCGGATCATCGTACGGCGGGATGACCAGGCTCCCATCTTCGACCGCTTCGAACTTGAAGCTTTTCCCCATCATCTCAAAATAGGTCGGGAAAAGGCTCATCCCAAGCTTCATCTGCTCAACATTGCCCACCGCTTTGATGATCACCTTGTCCGGCGAGATCATCACCGTGTTGACCTGTAGATTGTTGGTGTCGATCGAGCGAATCGAGGAAAACGAGACGATGCGGTGATTGTTGACGACGATCGCATTTGCCTCGTTCCCTTTCAAGTAGTTGACGAGTCGATATAAGAAATCCCCGAACGATCGGCGGTACAGATCCATCTCCACCGGGCCAGACGCGATCAAGTTCACGTTGTCTTCGATGGTGATGATCACCCCATTGCCCCGCACCTCGTTCACCCCTGCCGCTCGCTTGACCTTGTCCAGCTCTTCCGCCAGGGTGAGCAGCAGTTGGTTCTGGTCGACCTTTTGAGTGCCGAGCGCGTTGATCTGGCTCTCAAGCGCGCGGATCTGGCTGCGCAGAAACTGCTGGCGCTCCGTCTGCTGTGCAAGCTCGACAGTCAACTGCATCGTGTCTGCCACCGCGTTCGACTCCGCCTTCGGGCGGTTGGCCGAGGAAAACTGGATGGTCAGCATGCAGCCGAGCACTGCGGAGATCACGAGCAGACTGATTTTGTTTTTCGTCTTCAACGTTCTCCCCACCCTCTCTATTTGATCAATCCATTAAAGTTGCCGGTGTAGCCGCTGATCGAGACGGTTAAGCTCGACTTCGGCGCTTGCACCGCGATCGTGCGATGGCGAAGCAGGTCGAGGATGCCACCTTTGATCTCCAAGGCAGCCTCCAGCCGATTTCTGTTGCCGATCGCTTTGAACTCATAGGGACGGGACACTTTCTGCCCGTTGATCTTGATCACCGGACCTATGCAGATGATCCCCGTTGTCGAAGAGATGCGCTGATCGTTGATCTGCACAGCTTCCGCACCTGCGATCAAAAGTTCGTTGGTGATGTTCATCAGATCGTAATCATGGACGATCAGCACTTCTGGATCGGTGTTTTTCGGCACCTCTTTCAGCGTGCTGTCATCGACGACAAACGTGATGCCCTCGCCCTTGACAGGAAGAACCCCAGACATGACTCGATACTTGCCGAGCTCCTCCTTCAGATCGGGAGATTCCTGCTTGGCGATCTCTCCCGCCTTCTCCTCCAGCTCAAACATCTTTTTCTTCAGCTCTTCCAGCTTGGCTTCATACTGGCTGTTCGCCTCTTTGACCTTGTTGAGCTGTTCGGCCGTATATTGCGCGCGCGGATCGTAGACGCGCTCTGTGTTCAGTTGAAATTCGGCCGCAGCGCGAGTGTTTTTATATTGCATCGAAAGCATCAGTCCGAGAATGACGGAGATCATCGTAAGCGATACGGTCAGCTTGACTCGTGGGTTCGTCTTTTTGGTCATCTCTACTCTCCCTTCTTGTCCTGCGGCTTGAAGCTCTCCATGTAGATCGCATCGAACACGTTGATGATGCCCGGTGCGGTATCGGATGCCAGAGCATTTCGATACTCCAAATACGATTTCATCTTATCTGCAAATTGACGCGCTGGGATGCGTACTTCAAATTTGTCGCACATATAGATTTTCCAAGGACCGTCGCTCGCAATGCGAATCTCTGAGATGTTGTCGAGGACTGCCCGATCCACCTCCGGGATCTGCTTGGCCAGCTCCAACAGGTCGGGCGAGGTCACTTTTTGTCCGTTTTGCAACGGTGTCGGCTGGTCGAGGGAGATCGCAGGAACGCGCTCCACCCCGAGCTTTTCCGTCCCCGCCAACACCGTGCCGTCCTGCAGGAGATGGTAGATGCTAGCATCTTGAACGATCAAGCCGGCGAGCGCCTTTTCCACCACCGCGATGGTCACCTCTCCCTGCCACGATACCTGCACATCAACAGAAAGCACGCGCGGATAGGCTCTGAGAATCTTCTCCTTGACCTCCGCCTTGTCGATCGCAAGGAAGCTCATCCCCTTCTCAACCTCTGCTGTGCGCAAGATCTCGTCATAGCGGATATGCTGATTGCCCAGCACCTCGATGTACGAGACGGACGACAGCGGCGATTGCAGAAAGACTGCGATCAGCAGCCCGCCGAAAAAGATGACAACAAAAAGCAACGCCTTCCAATTCGGGCGGCGCTTTCTGGTCTTGGGTTGATTCTGTTCCGCATACGATTCCAAGACGGTCGGCGGCGGCGTAGTAGGCATGAGAATGACCGACTCCTTTTCTTCTGCTTTTATTTCCGAATTCGAAAGAAAAACGGCATTCTAGAGAGATATGCCGTCGATTTTGCTATTCATTATAGCATGTTTAAACTGGTTTTCAATATGCTGATAGTCTCATAATCGGATACAAATTTTACAAAAACAGTCAAACTCTTTTTAGCGAAAATGAAACGATGCATCAGCTTTGATGCATCGTCTCGCCTCTGGATCGAAACTGGGTTGGCAACTCACTCAAAAGCGGTGGCGAGCTGGTCTTTTTGCACGCGCCAAATCTTGGCGCCCAACTGCGCAAACATCTCTTCGACCTGTTCATAGCCGCGGTCGATATGGTACACGTTTTCGATGTATGAAGTTCCTTTGGCAGCAAGGCCGGCGAGGATCAGCGCAGCGCCTGCCCGCAGGTCGGAAGCTTCCACCACAGCGCTCGTCAGCTCCGATCCGCCTTCGATCAGCGCCGTTCGCAGATCCACCTTGATGTTCGCGCCCATTCGCCGAAGCTCGCTCACATGTTTAAACCGTCCCTCAAAGACAGACTCGGTGACCATCGAAGTACCGTCGGCAATCGACATCAAGGTCATCAGCGGCGATTGGAGGTCGGTCGGGAACCCTGGATAGTAGGTGGTTTGGATGCTGATCGCCTTGGGCCTCCCCACCATCCACACCCGGATGGCGCTATCGTACACGCTGATCTCAGCACCCGCCTCGCGCAGCTTGTCGATCACGACGCCGAGATGGCGAGCGTCCACATTTTGCAGCAACACGTCCCCTTGCGTCACGACCGCCGCTGCCATCAGCGTGCCTGCGACGATCCGATCGGGAATCACCCGATATCGAACCGCTGTAAGGCGCCCGACCCCTTCGATGATCAATGTTGCTTCCCCGGCGCCCTGTACGTTTGCGCCCATCGCATTCAAATAGTTGGCCAGGTCGACGATCTCCGGTTCCCTCGCCGCGTTTTCGATCACCGTCACACCTTCAGCAAAGATGGCCGCCATGATCAGGTTCTCGGTCGCGCCGACGCTCGGCAGATCGAGATAGATCTTCGCCCCGCGCAACCGATTGGCTGTGCATTCGATAAAGCCGTGCTTCTCTTCGATCACCGCACCGAGCGCCCGCAGCCCTTTGAGATGAAGGTCGATCGGCCGAGAACCGATCGTGCAGCCGCCCGGCTTTGAGACGCGAACGCGTCCGAAGCGCGCCAGGATCGGGCCCATCAAAAAGATCGAGGAGCGCATCAATCGCATCAGATGTTCTGGCACCTCGGTGCTGTTGATGCGCGTCGCATCGATGCGCAAAGTCGCGCCCTCCGCTTTCACCTTTGCGCCCAACTGCCTAAGAATCGTTGTCATCACGCGAATATCCTGCAGATCGGGAACGTCTTCGATCACGCTCTCTCCGACTGCCATCACGCTTGCCGCAAGAATCGGCAATGCCGCATTCTTGGCACCGTGAACCCGCAGTGTCCCCGATAAACGATGCCCGCCCTCGATGGCCAAGCATTGCACCGCGTGTCACCCCCTATCGTGTCTCCTCTCCAACGATCCGCACTTCAGGGTGAAGTTCATAGCCGTATCTTTCCAAGATCGTACGCTGCACAAGTTGAATCAATTGGATCACATCGATCGCTTTTGCTCCCCCGGTGTTGACGATGAAGTTTCCGTGAAGTTCAGAAATTTGTGCGCCTCCGATGCGCGTTCCTTTTAAGCCGGCCTCCTCGATGAGCTTGCCAGCGTGCGCGCCATCCGGATTGCGAAAAACGCTGCCACAGCTCGGCATCGAAAGCGGCTGTGTCGTCTGGCGGCGCTCGCGCCACCCTCGCACCCGCTCACTCATCTCGACAGGATCTCCAGAATGAAGTTCGAAGGACGCATCCAAGACGATCGCCGGACGGTCTTTGAGGCAGGAGTAGCGATAGTCGAAGTTGAGATCTGCATGTGAAAGACGAACGATCTGACCCTTCGGGGTCAACACGCGGCACTCGACCAACACATCTTTCACCTCTCCGCCGTGCGCTCCTGCGTTCATCATCACGGCACCGCCGACCGTTCCCGGGATTCCTGTCGCAAATTCCAGACCGCTAAGACCGCTGCGAATCGCGTGGTTGGCTGCGGAAACGAAGGAGCGCCCCCCTTGTGCAGTTAACAGATTCCCGCTGATCTGAAGGTCTGCGAAATTGTCGGCCAGCTTGATCACGACCCCGCGCAGCCCTCCATCGCGAACCAAAAGGTTGGAACCCTTCCCGATCACATACCACGGGATCTGATGTTGATCGGCGATCTCCATGATTCGCACGAGATGTTCTACGGTGGTCGGCAATGCGAAGACATCTGCAGGCCCGCCGATCTTCCATGAGGTATGCTTCGAAAGAGATTCCTCTGGCAACACCGTTCCTACATCTTCGTTTGCAAAAAGGGATTGTATCTGCTCTTTGTTCATGTCGTACCTCCAGCACCAAACCTGACAAGTTAGTAAGCTCTCGTTCCGCCGTCGTACCCCCATGATATGGAGGCGGCGGAAAATATGTGACATCTGCCTAAACGAACAAAAAACCTGAGCTGCAAAGCTCAGGTATCGCTGCGAACTTTACGTCCATTATATAACGCCTCGCTGAGAGCGTCACCTCGTCTGCCTTGAGATGTTCAGCAAGATTCCCACCCCAGTCAAGACCAAGGTCAGCGAGGAACCCCCATAGGAGATGAAGGGCAGCGTGATCCCCGTGACCGGCATCGAGCCTGTGACGACGCCGACGTTGATGATCACCTGGACGGCGATCATGCCGGTGATGCCGACTGCGAGCAGCGAGCCGAACGTGTCGGGCGCTGTGATCGCGGTGCGCAGTCCCCGCCAGACCAGCAGCAAAAACAGCAGCAACAGCGTAGCACCGCCGATGAAGCCCAACTCCTCCGAGAGGATCGAGAAGATAAAGTCGGTCTGCGGCTCTGGCAGATAGAGAAACTTCTGCCTGCTTCGACCAAGCCCAAGCCCTAACAGTCCGCCCGGTCCGATCGCATAGAGCGATTGAATGATATGATACCCCTCGTCCAACTGATAGGCCCACGGGTCCATAAAGGCGACGATCCTTTTCAAGCGGTAGGGTGCCACCACGACGAGCGCAATAAATGCAGGAATTGCCAGACTGGCCAAACCGAGCAGGTGTTTGATTTTTGCGCCGGCGGCGAAGAGGATGATGATGACGGTGCCCATCAGAACGGTGCTCTGTCCGAGGTCGGGCTCCAGCATGATCAGGCCGACAGCTGCGATGGCAATTCCTAGCGGTGGCAGCAACCCACGCTTAAATTCGACGATCTTTTCCTGATTTTTGGACAGCATGTAGGCGAAGAAGATGATGATCCCTAGCTTGGCAAACTCGGAGGGTTGAATCCCCAGCGAGCCGATGCCAAGCCATGCGCGCGATCCTCCACGCACCGTTCCGATGCCTGGGATCGCAACGGCGATCAACAGCAGAAAGCAGATGATCAACAGGGGTCTCGCGATCCGCATCAGCTTGTGATAATCGTAGTTCATCATGACAAACATCGAGATGATCCCAAGCACGGCCCACATCAGTTGGCGTTTTGCGTAGAAGAAAGCATCGCCATCCATCTTTTGAACAGCAAGCACTGCACTGGCACTATAGACGATAATGACGCCGATTCCCAGAAGCAAAAGCGTAGACAGGATGATCAGCGTGTCCGGATACGATTTGATCTTGCCTTTCAAGGCAAAGTTCCCCCCCGGTGCTCGGTCTCGTCCAATCGCTATAATGTATGCACAGCTTTTTTAAACATGCTTCCTCGCTCTTCAAAGGATGCGAACATATCCCAGCTCGCACAGGCGGGAGAGAGGAGCACCACATCGCCTGAGACCGCATGAGCGGCCGCAGCCCTCACCGCCTCTTCGAGCGTGTCCACCTGAACCGAACTGACTTCAGCCTTTGTCGCAACCGTCCGCATCTTGTCGGCCGCCTGCCCGATCGCCACCAGATGTTTGACCTTTTTGGCAAAGACGGGCACCAACTCCATAAAGTCGACACCGCGGTCGAGACCGCCTGCGATCAACACCACGCTGCGGTCGGCAAACGTGTTGATCGCCATCGTCGCCGCGGTCGAATTGGTCGATTTCGAGTCGTTGTAATAGCTGATGCCCGCTCTGGTGATCACATGCTCCAAGCGGTGCTCCACGCCGGAAAACGAGCGTGCCACCTCGATGATCGCAGCCGGATCTGCGCCGGCCGAAAGCGCGATCGCCGTCGCAGCGAGCAGATTTTCCAGATTGTGCTCCCCTTTGAGCGCTACCTCACCGACGGGGAGCAGAGAGAGTTCCTTGCCGTGCATACGCGCATGGATGTTCCCATCCTTGACAAAAACGCCCTCGTCTAAAACATCGCGCCGCGAAAAGGGGAAGATTCTGCCCTTCGCAAACGAGCGGACAGCGCGCACCTCTTCCTGATCCCAGTTGATCACCGCCACATCGTCTGCCTGCTGATTGGCAAACAGGCGATATTTTGCGTCGCGGTATTCTTCCAGCGTCCCATGATAGTCGAGATGTGCCGGATAGATGTTGAGGAGCGCGCCGATCTTCGGTCGGAACTGCTCCGTCCCCATCAGCTGAAAGGAGGAGAGTTCTGCCACCAACCACTGCTCGCTCGTCACCTCTTCCACCGCGTCGCTCATGGCGCGACCGATGTTGCCAGCGACGACAGGCGCGAGCGACGCCTGCTTCAGCATCTCGCCGACCAGCGTCGTCGTCGTCGTCTTGCCGTTGCTTCCGGTGATGCCGATGATCGGCGCGGCAGACAGGCGATAGGCGATCTCCACTTCTGTCAGCACGCGAATGCCCGCCTGCAACGCCTGTTGAATCGTCGCCACCCGATACGGGATGCCCGGATTTTTCACCACAAAATCAAGCCCCGGATGAACGATGCCATCCGGGTGCCCTCCACCGATCACTTCGATGCCCAGCGCTTGGAGCTCGCTCGCATCGCCGCCCATCTCCGCGAGCGTCTTTTGGTCGTTGACCACCACGTGCGCGCCGTGTTTGTGCAAGAGTCGAGCCACCGCTACGCCGGAGAGGCCCACACCGAGCACGAGCACGTTCTTCCCTTGAAAATTCACGTCCTCTTCACCTTCTTATTTGAGATACAATACGAGCGCAGAGACGGCGAGGCACAGGCCTGCCGTCCAGAACGTGCCGACCACTCGCCACTCCGACCAGCCGAGCAGTTCAAAATGGTGATGCAGCGGGCTCATCTTGAACAGGCGCTTGCCAAACGTCTGAAAGGAGATCACTTGCAGGATGACCGAAAGCACTTCGACGACGAACACCCCGCCGATCAGCACCAGCCAGATCTCCGTCTTGGTCAGAATCGCGACCGTCGCGAGCGCGCCCCCGAGCGCCAAAGAGCCCGTATCGCCCATGAACACTTTTGCCGGATGCACGTTGAAGACGAGGAATCCGATCAGCCCGCCGACCATCGCCGCACAGAAGATCGCCACCTCCATGTTGGACGTCCACCATGCCAAGATCGCGTAGGAGCCAAACGCGATCGCCGTCGTCCCGGCAGCCAGACCGTCCAGACCGTCGGTCAGGTTGACCGCATTGGAAGAGGCGATCACGATCAATACCAAAAAGGGAAGATAGAAGAAGCCGAGATCCCACTGCACATCGAAAAACGGTATCGAAATGGTCATATCGATCATGCCAGTATAATACATCACCACATAGAGCACGACACCGACCAAGATCTGACCGATCAGTTTCTGCCGCGCCCGAAGTCCCAGGTTGCGCTTGAGCGCAACTTTGATGTAATCGTCTAAGAAGCCGACCGTGCCGTACGCCAGCGTCACGAAGAGCAACAGCCACAGCTCAGGCGACAGTTCGGAAAATTTGATCGCGGTGATCGACATGGCGATCAGGAAGATCACGCCCCCCATCGTCGGGGTGCCCGCTTTTTTCTGATGTCCTTGCGGACCTTCTGCGCGGATCGCCTGCCCAAACTTCAAGCGGCGCAAAAACGGAATGAACAGCGGAGCGAGCAGCAGGGCGATCACAAAGCTAACCCCTGTCGTCCACAGCAAAATTTGCATATCCATGACCTCTGGTCCTCCCTTACCTTTACAACCAATCAGACTAAAGCTCGCACGATCTCGACAAACTTCATGCCGAGCGACGCTTTGCAGAGCAAGATCGCTCCATCCCCTTCATCGTCCGCATGCTGGCGCAACACCGCCTGCAGATGATCGACAGTCTCCTCTCGCTCCGGGAAATGATAGATGCGCTCCGCAGGGAAACCGCTCTGTCGCGCGCCGAGCGCGATGTCAGCAGCCAGCTCGCCGACGCAGACCAGCTGGTCAAACGGCATCTCGGCTAAAAAAGCGCCGATCTCCTGATGCATACGCGCCGAATCTGGCCCTAATTCCAGCATGCCCCCGAGCACCGCCACCTTAAAACCGCCGGTCATCGATGCGAACATCGACAGCGCTGCTCGCATCGATGTGGGCGATGCGTTGTACGCATCGTCGATGACCGTTCCCCCGAGACGTGCCCGTTTGACTTCGAGTCGACGTGCGGTCAGCGACGCTTTGGCAAGCCCCGCCCGAATCTGCTCACCGCTCATGCCCAAGGCGCGTCCGACCGCGACCGCTGCCAACCCGTTGCCGAGCTGGTGCTGCCCCATCACCGGCAATTCATAGCGCGTTTCATCGCCGAAAACGGAGAAGCGAGAACCGCGAACGCCGAGGTTTTCCACCTCGACCGCCTGTACGTCGTTTCCATCCTCAAAGCCAAACCAGATCCGCTCCGCCTTCGTCTTTCCAGCAGACGCGCGCAGCAGCGGCTCATCTCCAAACAGGATCGCCTTGCCGCTCGCAGGCAGCCCCTCGATCAGTTCACACTTCGCCGCAGCGATTCCTTCCCGTGAACCGAGATATTCGATATGCGCTTCTCCGATGTTGGTGATCACGCCAAACTCTGGCGCTGCCAGCTGTGTCAGCAGCTCGATCTCACCGGCGTGGTTCATGCCCATCTCCAGCACCGCGACCTCGGTGCTCTCCTCAAGCGAGAGCAGCATCAGCGGCAGGCCGATATGGTTGTTCAGATTGCCCTGCGTCTTCTGCACGCGAAACGCTTCGGCGAGGACGGTTGCGATCATATCTTTGGTCGACGTCTTTCCGTTGCTCCCCGTGATGCCGATGACGCGCACATCGAGCGAGCGGCGATAGGCGGCAGACAACCGCTGCAGGGCGAGCAGCGTGTCGTCCACTTCGATCAGGGCCAGCGAGGTGGACGGATGCGGACGCCCCGCTTGCCAGAGCGCGACCACCGCGCCCTGCGCTTCCGCCTGCAGCAAAAATTGGTGCCCGTCAAATCGCTCTCCCACCAGCGGAATGAACAGCTTGCCGGTCATCTCGCTCCTCGTATCGGTCGCCACACCGCTCGCCATCAACTCTGGCGAGCCTTGCAACAGACTTCCTGCCACCATCTCTGTCAGTTCTGCAACGCTTTTGCTGATCATTTTGCACCTCGAATCGCAAGCTGCGCGATCTCACGGTCATCAAAATGAGATTTCGTCTTGCCGATGATCTGATACGTCTCATGCCCTTTGCCAGCGATCATGATCACATCGCCCGCCTCCGCCTGCGCCACCGCAAAGCGAATCGCTTCGGCGCGGTCGGTGATGCGCACATATCGACCGGCCGCATCGCTCACGCCAGCCTCCATATCGTCCAAAATCAGATCTGGATCTTCTGTGCGCGGGTTGTCGGAGGTCAAGATGGCAAGGTCTGAGTAGGAGACGGCGATCTGCGCCATCAACGGCCGCTTGGTGCGATCGCGATCTCCCCCGCAGCCGACGACGCAGAACACCTTGCGCTTGGCGAACTCCCTTACAGTCTTCATCGCATTTTCCAGCGAGTCGGGAGTGTGCGAGTAGTCGACGATTACCGTGAAGTCCTGCCCGGCCTGCACCGTCTCAAACCTGCCGTTGACGCCAGAGATCGACTCCAGCGACCGTTTGATCTCGGCGAGCGAGATCCCTTCCGCCAAGCATGCGCTCATCGCAGCCAGAGCGTTGTACACATTGAACTTCCCGGTCAACTGCAGCGCAAAGCGCTCGCGACCAAAGCGGCTCTCCACGTTGAACGACACGCCAGCAGCTTCGACAACCACATCGAGCGCGCGCACATCGGCCGGCTGATCGATCCCGTAGGTGATCACCTGCGCAGTCGTCAGATCGCGAAAGCACTCAGATGCTGGATCATCCGCATTGAGCACAGCCAGCTTGTTGCTGTGCGCCTCGTCCCGGTAGGTGTTGCCCAGGCGAGCGAACAGCTTCCCCTTCGCCTGCCGATACGCTTCCATCGAACCGTGGAAGTCGAGATGATCTTGGGTCAAGTTGGTGAAGATCGCGATATGATAGTCGGTGCCTGCTGAGCGCTTCAAATCGAGCGCATGCGAGGACACCTCGGTGATCGGATATTCGGTACCGACCTCGCGCATCCGATAAAACAGTTGCTGCAGGTCGAGCACATCTGGCGTCGTATTCGCCATCGGGATCTCCTCATCGCCGATTCGAGCCATGATCGTGCCGATCAGACCGGTCCGCTTTCCCGCATCGCGCAAGATCTGATCGATCAACAGCGTGGTCGTCGTCTTCCCGTTGGTGCCGGTGACCCCGATCACCTTCATCTCCTTCGAAGGATGACCGTAAAAAACGGACGCAAGCACCGCAGCCACCGCCCGTGTATCCGGGACGATGACCTGCGGTGCGGAGATTCCTTCGATCGCATCTTCTACCACGACAGCAGCAGCGCCCGCTCGCGCCGCCTGCTCGACATACTCATGACCGTCCACCGTATAGCCGCGAAGTGCAAGAAACAAGCTTCCCGGCCCTACTTGGCGCGAATCGGCCGTCACATTTATGATTTCGACATCATCTTGACCGATGACGTTTTTGAACAAAATCGGAGAGATCAATTCTCTGAGCCGCACCGGAGTTCCTCCTCTTGCTTACAAAAAAATACGCGCTGTCAAACACTCTCATTATTAACCAAACCACTCGCTTCGCACAAGGCTTATCGGGCAGGTTTATCGGACAGGTACAGCCGTACCGTCGAGCCAGGTGGCACTTTCGTCCCCGCAGCAGGCTGTTGTTCGACGATGTAGCTCCCCGTGCCTGCCGTCTCCACTTTGAGCTGCAAGCCAGAACCGTACATCTCCTTCTGCGCCTCCTGCACGGTCATCCCAGCGATCGGCGGCACTTCGACCGGCTTGACGTCCGTATATTGGTATTCGCGCTTCAAGCCGCCCTTGCTCGGCTCCACACCGAGATAATGCAACGAATCGCCGAGGATGTTGCCGACGACCGGAGCTGCGATCACGCCCCCGAACACCAGTGGCGCTTTCGGATTGTCGATGGCGATGTAGGCGACGAGCCGCGGATTGTCGACAGGGGCCATCCCGATAAAAGATACGATGTAATGGCCCGATTTATAAGCGCCGTTTTCTGCAACTTGCGCAGTTCCCGTCTTTCCCCCCACGCGAAAACCTTCTAAGAACGCATTTTTACCAGACCCGCGAGCCACGACCGATTCGAGCGTCTCCCGCACCTGTTTGGCTGTGTTCTCCGAAACGACGCGGCGCACCACCTCTGGCTGGACCTGCTCGATCACCTGATCGGTCTCAGGATCGCGCCACTCTTTGACCAGGTGCGGCTTCATCAGCTCGCCTCCGTTGGCGATCGCCGACACCGCCATCACCTGCTGGATCGGCGTCACCGCAACACCTTGACCGAACGAGGTGGTCGCAAGCTCCAGCGGACCGACATTCTCCAGTCGGAACATCACGCCTTTTCCCTCGCCGGGCAGATCGATCCCCGACTTTTGCCCAAAGCCGAACTGATCGATATAGCGAAACAGCGTCTCCTTGCCCAATCGCTCTCCCATCAGCATAAAGCCCGGGTTGCACGAGTTCTCAACAACATCGAGCATCGTCTCCGAACCATGCCCCCCCGCCTTCCAGCAGCGGATCTTTCTGCCCGACACCTCATAATAGCCAGGATCGTAAAATCGATCGGTCAGCGAGATTTTTTTCTCCTCCAAGGCGGCTGCCAGCGTGACGATCTTAAACGTCGAGCCCGGCTCAAAGTTTTTCCAGATCGACAGATTGCGGTTATACGTCTCCTGCGGATAGCTGCGATAGTTGCCCGGATTGTAGGTCGGATAGTTGGCCAAGGCCAAGATCTCGCCTGTTTTCGGATCGGCGACAACTGCCATCACGCCGTCCGGATTATATTTGGCGACCACATTCTCCAGTTCTCGCTCAACGAATGTCTGAATTTCAGCATCGAGGGTCGTCACCAGTTTTTGGCCGTCTTTTGGCGCCACATATTCATCGTTTTCCTGCGGCATCTCCTGCCCTTTCGCATTGGCGAAGAAGGAGATGCGACCTTTTTCCCCTTTTAAGCGATCATCATACCAGCGCTCGATCCCGGTCAGACCTTGATTGTCCACGCCGGAAAACCCGAGAACATGCGCAGCCAACCCCTCATGCGGATAGTAGCGCTTGCCCTCCTCGGTCACATGGACGCCCGGCAAGCCCATCGTGCGCACTTGCCTCGCCTTCTCATCGGTGATCTTGCGCCCGCCCGGCTGCAGATAGACCAGCAAGGTGCGCTTCGAAATCGTCTGCAGCACCTTTTCATACGTCATGTCTAACACCGGTGCCAATTGTCTGGCGGTGCTCTCCTTGTCTTTGACCTGCGATGGGATCACGACGATCGTCGGCGCGCTTCCATTATAGGCGAGCACTTCGCCGTTTCGGTCGGTGATCACACCCCGCTTCGCTTCCACCGGGATGTTCCTCCGCCAAAGGTCTTCCGCCTGCTCGGTCAGCCAGGGCGCCTGGATCATCTGGACGTAGCCAAGGCGAAGCACCAATGCGCAGAACACCGCGGCCAAAGCTATGAGCACGATCACGAGTCGCTTGCGAATCACTACGTTGGACACTCGCAAAACAGGACGCCTCCTTTTGCAAAAACATCGGTACGATCTGGTACAACCATTACCAACGTTATGCAAAAAGGCAGCAGACAAGTACATATTGTCCGAAACGTCACAACTTGTACATCTCAACATAGAAAGCCCGCAGCGTCAAGACTGCGGGCTGAGTGTGATTTTTACAGCTGTGCCAAACGGTACCAAAGTGCCGGGGGCAACCTCTTGCTTCGTTACATAGCCAAAACCGGTCGGGTCGATCTTCAGCTGCAAGAGCGACAGCGTCTCGATCGCTTCTCGCAGCGATTTCCCCTTCAGGTCAGGCATTTTTACTTTGCCTTGGGCGCTGTCTTCCGAGCCGTAGTACAGCTTGACCACCGCACCCACCGGCACCTGTCCACTGCCCGCTTCCGGCCACTGACCGGTCACTTTCGCACCGTCGCCGACACCATCGAGCTTCAGCTTGTATTTCTCCGCTGTCTTCGCCGCCCCCTCCGCTGTCGAACCGACAAAGTCGGGCACATCGACGAACGCCTTTGGCGCCTCCGGCTGTTTAGGATCCTGCTGCACTTTGCTCGGATCGGCCTGCTTGCCTGGCCCCTGATCGCTGAGATCAGCAGGCACTTGATAGTAGCGCAGCGCATTTTCCAACACGACTTTCCCCGAAGGCTCGGCAATGTAGGAGCCGTACATCAACGGCGCGTTCTGCGACGGCTGGTCGACCGTCACATAGACGAGGAACTTCGGTTTTTCCTTCGGTGCGAATCCGATGAAGGACAGCCGATACGCATCGCTTAAGTAACCGCCCTTCGGGTCGGGCACCTCGGCCGTCCCCGTCTTCCCCGCCACATGGTAGCCTTTGATGTAGCCGTGCGACTGCTCTTCGTTGGCGATCGTCTCTTCCATCACGTCGCGAACGGTGCTGATCGTCTCTTCGCTGGCAACTTCGGTCAGCACGTTCGGCTTGACTTCACGCGTAGTCGCTCCCGTCTTCTGGTCGCGAAACTCCTTGACCACGTGCGGCTGATACACTTTGCCTCCGTTGGCGATCGCCATCATCGCAGCCACCTGCTGCATCGGAGTGACCGAAACGCCCTGCCCGAACGAGGTGGACGCCAAGTCTACATCGCGCATCTTCTCCACATTAAACAGGGTGGACTGCTCTTCGCCCGGCAGATCGATCCCCGTCTTCTTGTCAAAGCCGAAGTCGTACAGATAGCGGTACAGCGCTTCTTTGCCCAACTTCTGGCCGATTTTGACAAAACCGACGTTCGAGGAGACGTACACGCCTTTGCGATAATCGATCTCGCCCCAGCCGATTTTGTTCCAGTCGGAGAACTTCTCACCGCCGACGAGGATCGAGCCCGATTGAAACTTTTCATTCAGGTCGAGCTTGTGCTCAGCCAAGGCTGCGGTCAGCACGAACGACTTAAAGGTGGAGCCTGGCTCGAACGCGCGCAACGCCCAGTTGTTCCAGAGCGATTCTGGCTCTGCCTTCGCATATTCGGCCGGGTTGTAGGTCGGCCGATTGCCAAGCGCTAAAATCTCCCCGTTGTTCGGGTCTGCCACGATGATCGATGCATGCTTCGGCTTGTATTTGGTGACGATGTTGTCCAGTTCCTCTTCGACAAAATGCTGAATCATCGAATCGATCGTCAGCACCAGATCTTCACCGTCGACAGCCTGCTTGGTGATCTCCGGCTGATAGCTCGGCAGCGGGTTGCCATCACGGTCGGTGTAAAACACCCGCTCCCCCGCTTTGCCGGTCAAGTATTCGTTGTAGAACGATTCGACGCCCGCAAGGCCCGTCTCTTGACGCGCCTCCTCGTTGACACCGAAGTAGCCGAGCACATGGGAAGCAAAATTCCCGTTGGGGTAGCGCCGAATATCTTTGCGAATGGTGGAGATGCCGCGCATCTTCTTCTGCTTGTGCATCTCTTCGATCGCATCATGAACGGAAGAGTCGACCTTCATCCCTTTCGGACCGATGCCGACCGCAGCCGTCTTCTCGGCCGCATGTTTGGCCGGGTCGATATACTCCATCAGCTCCGCCTCGGTCATGCCGACCAGAGGCGAGAGAAACTGCGCGTACATCTCCGGCGTCTCTTCCCATTCTGTCATCGTCTTCGTGTTGACCGAGACGCTGATCTCGTAAGCGACGCCGGTGAGCGCCAATTTGTTGCCGTCGCGGTCATAGATCGTGCCGCGCAGCCCTGGAACTTTCTCTGTCGACTGAATCCAGTCTTCCGCGCGCTGCGACAGATCGTCCGCTTGAGCGACTTGGATGTACATCAGCCGAAATGCAAGCGTGAGCATGCCGGCAAACAGACCGAACCGCAGCAGCCGCACCCGCTTTTTAAAAACCGGCTCGCTCATCAGTTGCGGCTCCCCGGCAGCAAGATCAGATTGTCATCTCCGACCATCTTCATCCCGAGCTTGTTCGATGCATATCCTTTGATGCGCTCCGGCGATTCCAATTCCAGCATCTGCTGCTCCAGCTTCAGCTGTTCATCCTTTAGCGTCTGCAGCTCGCCTTTTTGCTTCTCCACCGCGTAGTTGATGTCGACCATCGACGCATAGCGCGAGACGAGTCCGAGCGCGACGACGATACAGACCAAGATGGTCCCCAACCACTTCAACTTTTCTTTCGCTTCCTGTTTCGATCTTTCCGAGCGGGGAGCGACTCCCGTCTTCGGTTTCACTTGCACCGTCTCTTGCTGTTTGGGCAAAGGACGCGCGAGATTATCTCGGTACATCGACATCTTGATGACTCCCTTCTCTTCTCCCAATCGACCCGTCTAGAGTTTCTCGGCGATCCGTAATTTGGCAGAGCGCGCCCGAGGGTTGTGCGCCAGTTCCTCTTCAGAAGGCAGGATCGGCTTGCGGCTGACCAGCTTCACCTTCGGTTCATTGTTGCATTGGCAGATCGGTAGCTGCGGCGGGCAGATGCACCCTTTTGCCGCATCCTGCAACGCGAGTTTCGCGATGCGATCCTCAAGCGAATGGAAGGTGATGATCGCAACGCGGCCACCCGGATTCAACACCCGAATCGCCTGCTGAATCGCTTCGGCAAACACGTTCAGCTCATCGTTGACCGCAATGCGGATCGCTTGAAACGTCCGCTTGGCCGGATGTGGACCTTCGCGGCGGGCGCCGGCAGGAATGGCCGCCTTGATGATCTCGACCAGCTGTCCGGTCGTCTCGATCGATCCTTTTGCTCGCTCGCGAACGATAAATTCTGCGATGCGCTTCGACCATTTCTCTTCCGCATATTCGAACAAAATCTTTGACAGTTCATCTTGGCTATACGAATTCACAAGATCATGCGCGGTAAACGGTTGTGTCTTGTCCATGCGCATGTCCAGCGGTGCGTCGTGTTGGTAAGAAAAACCACGCTCTCCCTCGTCCAGCTGCGGCGAGGAGACGCCGAGATCAAAAAGCACCCCGTCCACGCCGGACAGACCTTGCTCCTGTACGATCTCCTCTAATCGGCGAAAATTCGAGTGGACGATCGTGAAGCGGTCGCCGTACGGCGCGAGCACTTTTTCAGCATTGGCGATGGCGGTCAGGTCTTGGTCGATCGCGATCAGGCGACCAGTCGGCGAACTGGTCTGCAAGATGCGCCCCGAATGTCCCGCTCCACCGAGCGTGCAATCTACATAGATATGGTTAGGCTTCGGTTGCAAAGCCTCCACAGCCTCATTGGCAAAAACGGATACATGATGAAATGTGGTTTCTTCTGTCATGGGAATGCTATCCACCTCTGTTCTAACAATGGTGATGTGTCGTGATTACAGATCTAAATCTACAAGTTTTTCTGCAATTTCCCCGAACGTATCGGCTGCGTGTTCCGCGTACGCTTCCCACACCTCTTTCGCCCAAATCTCCACCCGGCCTGAGACGCCGATCACGACACAGTCGCGATGCAGCTTCGCATATTCGCGCAGGTTGGGCGGAATGTTGGCACGCCCTTGCTTGTCAAGGTCGCACTCGGTCGCACCCGAAAAGAAAAAACGGGAAAAGGCGCGTGCATCCGCTCTGGTAAATGGAAGACTTTTCAACTTCGACTCTATCGTCTCCCACTCACTTCTTGGGTATACGAACAGACAGTTGTCCAATCCTCGGGTGATCACAAACGACGCACCAAGTCCTTCCCGAAACTTAGCCGGGACGATCAATCGTCCTTTTTCGTCGATGCTGTGTTGAAATTCACCCATGAACATGGTCTGTTCACCCACTTTACGGATAGATACTCCACTTTCCCCCACTTCCCACCACTTCGACGTATATTCTGTCCACCATATAGAAATCCTTCCTTCGCCAGTGCCAGATTGGCATGATTTTTGCCTTGTCAACAAAAATGATTCTCTAGTCGCACGAACATACTTTCGAGTTTTATGACCTGAGGTTGACGAACAGATGCGAACAGAAAAAATGGAGCATCGCAGGAGACGATAGTTCGTCTCATCCCACGATGCTCCATTCGATTAAAAAGCTCTGCTGTATACGTTCGGAAGCTCAAGTTCTGCCCGAAGCTCCAGCGCCGCCGATTTGGCATAATGCGGGTTGCGCAGCAGCTCCCGACCGATGGCGATCAGATCGGCGCGCTCGTTTCGCACCGCCTCTTCTGCCAGAGCCGGATGTTCGAGGATGCCGACTGCGATCGTCGGGATGTTCGCGCCGCGTCTGATCGCTTCTGCAAAGGACAGCTGATAGCCAGGATAGATCGCAGGTGGTGCTTCCGGCAACGATCCACCCGAGGAGACGTCGACCAGATCGACACCCGCCGCCTTGAAGTGCTTCACCATCTCGATCATCTCGTCCAGCGAGTACCCTTCTTCCGAATACTCCACCGCCGACACGCGCATCAGCAGAGGCATCTCCTCCGGTATCACCGCCTTGATCGCAGCGATGACCTCCTTCGCGAAGCGCAGGCGATTCTCCATCGATCCGCCATACTCATCCTCGCGCTTGTTGGTGATCGGCGAGAGAAACTGGTGGATCAGATACCCGTGCGCACCGTGGATCTCCACCGCATCAAACCCTGCCGTCACCGCCCGCTCCGCAGCTTGGCGAAACTTTTCCACGATCTCGGCGATCTCGCCGCGGCTCAACGCGTGCGGCGTTTGGTAGCGCTCGAAGCGCGTATAGGCGGAAGGGGCAACATTTTGCTCCGGCGTCTCCGCTTTCGTCCCGGCGTGTGCCAGTTGGATCGCCATCTTCGCTCCATAGCTTTTGCCAAAGTCGACGATGCCTTTCAGCCCGGCGATGTGCTGGTCCGACCAGATGCCCACATCGCGCGTGGAGATCCGCCCGCGCGCCTCGACGCCAGACGCTTCGATCATCACCAACCCCACCCCGCCGATCGCGCGCGCTCCGTAGTGCACAAAGTGCCACGGTGTCACCGTTCCGTCCTCTTGCGCCTGATACTGGCACATCGGGGACATCATGATTCTATTTTTAATTTCCAGCCCTTTTATCGTATATGAGTCGAACAAACCTGCCATTTGCCAAACCCCTCTCTGATTGGTACTCTATACCTAAGACAAAAATAGCAAAATAACTTTTCTAAGTAAAGTAACATTTTTTTAGATAGTACACTGTCTTTCGTGCTATACTACTCCATATACTACACAAAAAAGAAGGTGGGGAACGATGGCACAGGAACAAAATGACTGTTGCCCAATCGAAGTGACCCTCGGTATTATCGGCAAAAAGTGGACCGTTCTTATCATCCGCGAGCTTTTTGACGGCAAAAAGCGATTTTCCGAAATCTCAGCCAGCCTGCCGATCTCATCGAAGCTGTTGACCGAACGACTCAAAGAATTAGAAGAGCACGGAATCATCAACAGGACCCTCTTCCCAGAGATTCCGCCGCGCGTTGAATACACCCTTACCGAGAGTGGCAAGACGCTCTCAACCGTTCTGGACGCCCTGCGAAATTGGGGAGCCAGCCACTATACTGCCCATTGTAACCAGGAAAAATAACGCGCAATGACCCGTTGTCTGCAATCGCCAGGCAGCGGGTTTTTTGCTGGTTGATCGCCCATTTGATCGTATCGAGCACCGTTACCCGCAGCTTGAACTGCACTTTTTATCGAATGCCTTGCAAAATTTCCCCGACAGCAAAGCGCTGCCGGCAGATTCGGAGAGGTAAAAAAATCCTGTTTGCCGAACTTAACAACAACGAATAGAAAAGGTGGGAATCGCATGACGATTGAGATTCGCCCGATCCAAGATCAGGAGTGGGAGCGCTATTGTCTGATCCGTTCTGAGTCGTATCACCAGCTCAGCCCGGAACAGGCGCTGTCGCTCCGCAGTCGAACCAACTTAGCCGACACGCGCTGCCTGTTTGTCGACGGGGAGATGCAGATGACAGGACGTCTCTACCCATTCACACAATATCTACATGGTCGCGCACTGCCGATGGGCGGCATCGCGGCGATCGCCTGTCAGCTGGAAGCGCGCGGGCAAGGCCATGTCCGGGCCTTGCTCTCCGCCCTGCTGCACGAGATGAGAGAACAGGGAATCCCCGTCTCCTGTCTGCACCCGAGCACCTATGAGCTGTATCGCAAGTTCGGCTATGAGATCGCCTGTGAAAAAAGGCATTTTAAGCTCCCTTTCCAAACGAAGCTGCTCTCACAAGCGCCCGACAAGGCGGACGGACGTGCCGTTCGCGGCGGTGAGGAAGATCACAGCACGCTAAAAAAACTTTATGAGCGCCACGCGAGCGAACAGAACGGCTACCTCAAGCGCCGAGATGAGGAGTGGCTCAAGATCTTGGACAACCCGTTCACGCAAACGAAACCGCGCATCTACCTCTGGCTCGATCAGCAAGAACAGCCACAGGGCTACCTGATCCTGCAACAGCAGGAGGAACAACAGCTTGAGATCACCGAGCTGATCGCTTTGACCGGCGCTGCCCTTCGCGGGCTCCTGTCCTTGCTGGAGCGCGACAATCTGCTCAGCTCTTGGGAGTGGGAGACGAATCTCGACTCGATTCTGCCCTCGTTGCTCCACGACCCCAAGCAAATGGAGTCGAAGTCGGTCAACTGGTTTATGGCGCGCATCGTCGATGTGAGTCGCGCGTGGGAGATCACTTCCCCAGCAGCGAAGATCGGCAAGATCAACCTGCAGGTCATCGATTCGTTTGCACCGTGGAACGAAGGTATCTGGCAGGTGTCGGTGCAACAGCCTGGGGAGGCGGCAGTATCTGCCACCGACAGCAGTCCATGCGCCAGTGCTGACATCGGGACTTGGACGCAAATTTTCTACGGCTATCTTTCGATCGATCAAGCACTATTTCTCGGGAAATTATCGCTGCATGACCCGGAACAGCTTCCCTTTCTGCGCAGTTTGTGGGCAACCGCTCAGCAACCGATGCTGATCGACTATTTCTAAAGCATATCGAAAAGGGCAGGTCTCACGAGGAGGCCTGCCCTTTATTTGCAAAAAAAGCGATCGACAAGCACGAATGCTCATCGATCTCAATATGGGGTCACTTATAAATCGCAACGTTTACGATTTACATACGGTCATTATACAGTCCGTTTTCCGAGTTGTAAATAGCCAATCCTGAATTTTATTCAGTATATAACCCGAGTGAAATTCAGGGTGATATTTTAAATAAATCGCAATTACTTGCTACAAATCTGCGCGAAACGCCTCGAACAACCTCTTCAACTCTAACGATGTCAATTCGAAGCGATTTGTTTCACATTTTTTGATAAAATTTTTGAGAAAAAGATTGTGCGGTACAGAAAGCCCCGCCGCTTCTGCGATCTGCACGATAACACCGCACATCGCATCGATCTCTGTGCGACGACCGAGTCGCACATCTTGGAGCATCGAGGAGGTGTTTTCTGCCGTATGTCTGCACACGTCGAGCACGCGCTCCATGCTGTCGCTCAGCTCAACTCCTGCAAGCTTCGCCACCGCTTCCGCCTCCTCCACCGCCGCCCGCATCAGCGGAAGCACATCTGGCTCGCGCAACAGCTGTCCATTTTTCACGCCGAGCAGCGCGGTAAACGGGTTGATTCCGATGTTGACCATCGCTTTGCGCCAGATTTCTCGCTGAATCTCGGCAGACGGCGTGATCACAGGCGCACAGCTGGCGAGCACATCTGCCCACCAGTCTGCCACCTCGCTCCCCGCTTCGATCGCGCCGATCACCGTCTGCCCTCGCCCTTTGTGCCAGACTTTCGCCTCCCCTTCTGCGATCGCGCCGTGCGTCGTCAGCGCCACCGCGATCTGCTCCTGCGCCACATCGCGCGCCAACGTCTGCGCATTGCCAAGCCCATTTTGCAAGGAGAGCACAGGCACTTTGCGGTTCAAGGCACCGATCTGCCGTGCAGCAGCCGCTGTGTCATAGCTTTTCACCGTCACGATCACACCGTGCGCCTCAGCTAGACGCTCGCTGCCCCCTGTCGTCGCCTCGACCGCCAGATGATGGGCTCTCCCCTCCAGATCCACATAGGTCAGCCCCTGCTCAGAGAACGCTTTTGCCTGCGCTTCCCGCCGACAGACCAGCAGGACATCATGTCCTGCGCTGGCCAAGAAAAATGCGAACAGCCTGCCGATCGCACCTGGACCGATCACGCCAATTTTTTTCATAAGCTTCCTCCTCAAACGATCGCTTCTATCTTCGATGCTAGCCAAAGACTGACAGGAGATCAAGCTTGGAGCGTCACCGATCGTCCCGTCCGCTCACTCGGCCGCCTGATTCCAAATTCACATCCACAGTTCATTAAAATATGGTAATCTATATAAAGGAAATCTCACAAGACATTGTAACTGGGGGTTTGTGCATGCGGGCAAAAAAATGGCTCACCATCGGGCTATCCTGCTCCCTGCTTTCCGGAGTGCTGATCGGCTGTAGCTCTTCCGAAACTGGGGAGTCTGGAAAAGATAAAGATAGCCAAGACCAACAAATTTTAAATCTAGTGCTTTCAGATGAACTGCCGACGATGGACGTATCTAAGGCGACCGACAATTTGGCGTTCACCCTCTTCTCCAATGTCAACGAAGGCCTCGTTCGTCTCGACAAAGATGGCAAAGCATCGGAAGGATTGGCCGAAAAGTGGGAAATCTCCAAGGACGGCCTCACCTATACGTTTCATCTGCGCGACAACATCAAATGGTCAAACGGGGACCCGGTGACCGCGCAGGACTTTGAATACTCATGGAAGCGCACCTTAAACCCAGATACTGGCGCTCAGTACGCGTTTATGGTGGGTTGGGTAAAAGGTGGACAAGCATACAACGAAGGCAAGGGAAAGGTCGAGGACGTCGGGGTCAAAGCGCTCGATGAGAAGACGCTCGAAGTAAAGCTTGAGAACCCGTTGCCCTTTTTCATTGAGCAGATGGCATTTCCCACCTTTTTTGCCCAAAATCAAAAGTTTGTCGAAGCATCGGGCGACAAGTACGGCTCGGAGAAGGATAAGATCCTCTTCAACGGTCCTTTTACGATGACCGACTGGACGCATGAACAATCGGTCACCCTGCAGAAAAACGATAGCTATTGGGATCGCGACAAGGTGAAGCTCGAACAGGTCTTTTTGCAGATCGTCAAAGACAGCAACGCGGCTGTCAACCTGTACGAAGCAGGCCAAGTCGATCGCACCTCGCTGATGCGCGACCAGGTTGACAACTACAAAGGGAAGCCCGACTATGCTGAACAGCCGGAGCTTGCCACCGGCTATCTCTCCTACAACCAAAGCGTGAAAGCGCTTCAGAGCGCCAAAGTGCGCCAGGCGCTAACCTGGGCGGTCGACTGGGAGACCTATGCGGATGTGATCTACCACAACGGCTCCAAAGCGCCGACCGGCTTCACCCCCTTCGGCACGTCTGACGGACAAGGGGGAGAGTTTGCCAAAAATGTGGGCGACCTGCTCAAGCTGAAAGAGAATCGACCAAAAGCGAAAGAGACGCTGGCTGCCGGACTGAAAGAGGTAGGCGTGAGCAGTTTCCCGACGCTGAAGCTGATGGTTGATGAAGGGGATGCCGGGCGGAAGTCGGGGGAGTTTATCCAAGAACAATGGCGCAAAAATTTGGGGATCACCGTGGAGATCGATCCGCTGCCGTTCAAATTGCGCCTGCAAAAGTCGCGGGAGCACAATTTTGACATTTCGCTCGGCGTCTGGATCGCCGACTACAACGACCCGATGACCTTCCTCGACCTGCTCGTCACCGACGGTGGCATCAACTACGGCGGTTGGAGCAACAAAGAGTATGACGCGCTGATCAAAAAAGCGCAGCAGGAGCCCGACACCAAGCGGCGCATCTCGCTCCTACAGGATGCGGAAAAGCTGCTGATCCAAGAGATGCCGATCGCGCCGAACAACTTCCGCGCTCGCGCATATGTCACCAAGCCTTATGTGAAAAACTTCCTCTGGCGTCCCTTTGCGATCGAATACGATCTGAAAGAGACCTACATCGAGGGCAAAAAATAGATCGACCAACAAGAAGTGAGACATAACAAAACCCCTTCTCCGCGGAGAAGGGGTTTTTCGTTTAGACCGGATACACCGGGTGCTTGCGATCGGTAAACGGTGCGTACTTGCTGCTGTACAGCTCATAGCGGCGGATCAGCTCGCCGCGCAGCTCGTTCGGATCGATGATCGCGTCGACGATCATCTCGCTCGCCAGCTTATAGATGTCGATGTCTTGGCGATACTCTTCACGCTTCGCTTCGATGAAAGCGGCGCGCTCTTCCTCTGGCAGCTCGGCGATCTTGTTCGCATAGACCGCGTTGACAGCCGCCTCAGGGCCCATGACGGCGATCGAGGCGGTCGGCAGGGCCAGACATGCGTCCGGTTCGAACGCCGGGCCTGCCATCGCATACAGGCCTGCACCGTACGCTTTGCGAACGACGACCGAGATCTTCGGCACCGACGCTTCCGACATGGCGGAGATCAGCTTCGCCCCGTGGCGGATGATTCCGGCGCGCTCCACTTTCGTCCCGATCATAAAGCCAGGCACGTCGGCGAGGAACAGGAGCGGGATGTTGAACGCATCGCACAAGGTGATAAACTTCGCCGCTTTGTCGGAGGAATCCACAAAGAGGACTCCGCCTTTGACGCGCGGCTGGTTGGCGATGATGCCGACCACCTTGCCGTCGATGCGACCCAGTCCGGTGATCAGCTCTTGCGCGAACAGCTTCTTGATCTCAAACCACGATCCTTCGTCGATCAAGCGGTTGATCAGGTCGTGCATGTTGAATGGAGCGTTCTGGTTTTGCGGGATGATCTCGCCGAGCGCTTTTTCAAACGATGCGATGTCTTTCCCTTCTGCTGCTGGCGGGAGCTCGCCATAGTTTTGCGGGAAGTAGCTCAGATAGTTGCGAGCCGATTGGATCGCCTCTTCCTCATTTTTCGCCAGCACATCGCCAACGCCGGACACTTGGCAGTGCATGCGGGCGCCGCCCATCTCCTCAAGGCTCACTTTTTCGCCGATGACCATCTCGGCCATGCGCGGAGAGCCGAGGTACATCGACGCATTTTTGTCGACCATGATCACGATGTCACAAAATGCGGGAATGTACGCGCCACCTGCTGCCGATGGACCGAAGAGCACGCAAATCTGCGGCATCCGGCCGGAGAACTTGACCTGGTTGTAGAAGATGCGCCCCGCTCCGCGGCGGCCTGGAAACATCTCGATCTGATCGGTGATGCGCGCACCGGCCGAATCGACCAGGTAGATCATCGGGATGTTCATCTTTTCGGCCGTCTCTTGGATGCGGATGATCTTCTCGACTGTGCGCGAGCCCCAAGAGCCCGCTTTTACAGTCGAGTCGTTCGCCATGACTGCCACCGTGCGGCCATGAATGCGACCGAGGCAAGTCACCACGCCGTCAGCCGGGAGATCTCCAGCCATGAAGTTTGCGAACGCGCTGTCCTCGATGACAAACTCGTCGTCAAACAGCAGGCGCAGACGGTCGCGAACGAACATCTTCCCCTGCTCCCCATTTTTCTGGTGATACTTGGGTGCGCCGCCTTGCTGGACTTTTTCCAGCCTCTCTTGCAATGTTTTATCAAAAGACATTCTTGTTGCTCCTCTCCAGCGCCCTTTACTCGCCCTTGTAGACGGGCGGACGTTTTTCTTTGAACGCCTTCAGCCCTTCCAAGCGGTCTTGGGTCGGCATGATCACTTCATACGCGTTCTGCTCGATCGAAAGGCCGGTCGCCAGATCGACTTCAATTCCTTTGTTGATCGCAAGCTTTGCTTGGCGCACCGCGAGCGGGCCATTTTTGGTGATCAAAAGCGCAAACTCCTGTGCTTTCTGCAACAGCTCTGCTGGCGGAACGACCGCGTTGACCAGACCGATCTGCTCCGCCTCTTCTGCCGAGATACGGCGCGCGGTCAAGATCAGCTCTTTCGCTTTGGCCACGCCGATCAGACGCGGCAAGCGCTGCGTGCCGCCTGCCCCCGGGATGATCGCCAGCGCCGTCTCCGTCAAGCCAAACTGCGCTTTTGTCGATGCGACGCGAATGTCTGCCGCCAAGATCAGCTCCGTTCCACCGCCAAACGCGACACCGTTGATCGCTGCGATCACCGGCTGTGGCATCGCTTCGAGCTCATTGACCGCCGAGCGAATCAGGTTGATGTGCTGGCGGGTCTGCGCCAGATCCATCTGGCCGCGCTGAATCAGGTCGGCGCCCGCACAAAACGCTTTTTCTCCGGCGGCGGTGATGATCAGCACGCGCACCTCCGGGTTAAATTTCAGATCGTACAGCGCATCGAGGAACTGCTCCAGCATCTCGACCGAAAATGCGTTTGCCGCTGCAGGGCGGTTCAAAGTCACCGTCGCCACACCTGCGCTGATCTCCGTCTGCACCAGCCCTTTGCGCTCCTCTTGCAGCTCCGTTTCACGAAAATTGCGGATGTTCGGATCGAATGGCATCTGCTCTCCCCCTTCCTACGATGGACAAGCGTCCGCAGCAGCCTGCAACGCATGGCTTGGGAGCGATCGCCCGATCTTCGCTTGAATCAGCTTGGCCGCCTCCATGATCTTCTCGCCGTCCACGCCTGTCGAAATGCCCATCCCGTGCAACATGTACAGCAGATCGTCTGTCGCCAGATTGCCCGATGCGCCCGGCGCGTAGGGGCAACCGCCAAGACCGCCAAGCGAGCTGTCAAACGTGGTGATGCCCATCTGCAGCGAAGCGAGGACGTTCGCCATCGCCGTCCCTCTGGTGTCGTGGAAATGCATCGCCAGCTTCTCGGCCGGCATCGTCTGCAAGAGCAGGGCGAGCAATTCTTGCACTTGGCGGGGATTGGCGACGCCGATCGTGTCGCCGAGCGACAACTCGTCGATGCCCATCGCCAGCAGTTGCTCCGCCACATAGGCGACCTGCGCTCTGTCGGTCACCCCTTCATAGGGGCAACCGAAGACGGTGGAGAGGTAGCCGCGAACGATCTTGCCCGACTTTTTCGCCTCGGTGACCACCTCTTGCAAGATCGGGAAGGTCGCATCGATGCTCTTGTTGATATTCTTCTGGTTGTGCGACTCGGTCGCCGACATGAAGACGGCCACCTCGTCGAGATCTGCCTGCAAGGCGCCATCCAGCCCGCGCATGTTCGGCACGAGCGCCGAATAGGTCACGCCAGGCGCGCGCGTGATCCCTTTCGCCACCTCAAGCGCATCTGCCAGTGCTGGAATCCATTTCGGATTGACAAAAGAGGTGATCTCAATGTGCTTGAGACCCGTTTGACTCAATCGATCGATCCATTGGATCTTATCCTCCGTCTTCACGATCTCCTTTTCGTTCTGCAGACCGTCGCGCGGTCCCACCTCTTTGATCGTGACCGCAGAGGGCAAGTTCATCATCATCCACCATCACACCTCTCTACCCGGCAAAGGCGCAGTTTGTCTCGACTAGTCTTCTACGACGACGAGCACGTCGCCCTCGTTGACAAAGCCGCCTTCTTCACATTTGATCTCCTTGACCGTGCCGCCAAAATCGGCCGCGATCGGAATTTCCATCTTCATCGACTCAAGGATCACAACGTCTTGCCCTTCTTCGACCGTATCCCCCGGCTTCACCAATACTTTCCATACGTTTCCTGCCATGCTTGCGGTGATCTCTGTCATCTGTTTTTCCTCCTCAGTTTTCGTTCGGTTTCGTTTGACATCACTATTTTTTCTGAATGTGTTTTGCCACAAAATCGGTGGTCGTATCCCCTGCGTGGAACGCCGCGTGTGCCATCACTTCGCGCAGCATCGGGATGTTCGTCTTGATCCCTTCCACCCGGTAATGATCAAGCGCCTGTTGCATGCGGGAGATCGCTTCAGTCCGGTCTTTCCCCTTGACGATCAGCTTGGCGATCATCGGATCGTAAAACGGGGTGACTTTCGAGTTGGGCCCCACCGCGAGCTCGTTGCGCACAAAATCGAATTGCGGCGCTTCGAATGCGATGATCTGGCCGGGGCTCGGGAAGAAGGTCTTCGGATCTTCTGCGTAGATTCGCACCTCGATCGCGTGTCCATCCATCTTGATCTCCGCTTGCGAGTAGCCGAGCGCTTCGCCAGCTGCGATGCGCAACTGCTCAGCCACAAGGTCGAGCCCAGTGATCGCTTCGGTTACCGGATGCTCCACTTGCAGCCTGGTGTTCATCTCCAAGAAATAGAAGTTGCGGTGCTTGTCGACCAAAAACTCGATCGTTCCCGCATTGCTGTACCCGATCGACTTCGCCGCTCGAACGGCCGCTTCTCCCATCTGTTGGCGAAGCTGTGCGTCGAGGAAAGGCGACGGGGCTTCTTCGACCACCTTTTGGTGGCGGCGTTGAATCGAGCATTCGCGCTCCCACAGATAGACGGTGTTGCCCTGCTGATCGGCTAAAATCTGCACTTCCACATGGCGCGGCTCCTCGATATATTTCTCAATGTACATCGCATCATCGCCGAAAAACTGCTTGGCGCGGTTCTGGTTGCCCGCATACGCTTTGCGCAGCTCCTCATCCGTATGGACGACCTGCATGCCGATGCCGCCGCCGCCGCCCGAAGCTTTGAGCATGACCGGATAGCCGATCTCGTTGGCAACGCTCACGCCCTCTTCTTCATCTGCGAGCGGACGGGCGATGCCTGGCACGACCGGAACTTCCGCCGTTATCATCGCTTTTCTCGATTCGATCTTCGAGCCCATCGCTGCAATCGCTTCCACCGACGGACCGATAAATGTGATGCCAGCCGATTGGGCACGCAGTGCGAACCCGGTGTTTTCAGAGAGCAGGCCATAGCCTGGATGAATGGCTTCTACACCTGTCTCCTGACAGATTTCTAAAATGCGATCAACATTCAGATAGCTCTGCGCAACCGGAGGCGCGCCGACGAGAAACGCTTCATCCGCCATCTTGACGTGCGGGGCTTCTGCATCCGCTTCCGAATAGATCGCGACTGTTGAAATGCCGAGCAATTTGCATGTGCGGATGACGCGGCAGGCGATCTCGCCGCGATTCGCAATCAACACTTTACGGAACATTTTGATATGCCCTCCTCTAACCTGTTCGTACGGACGACTTCCTTGTGACGACTTCCTTGTATGTGTAGTTGTCCCCTGCGATGGGAAACCTACCGCATGAAGAGGTGATTAGGATTATGAAAAATGAACGAATCATCACTCATTTTCAATCGTATAGGACTGCTCATGATTGCGTCAAGGACTTGACTCCCTATTTTGCCGGAAGAATTTCGATCATGACCTCCAACCCGATGCAAAGCGCGGAGGAAACGCCGAAAGTTTCGCGCGAAAATCAGGAATATGAGATTCGCGACCGAGCAGCTGAAGCGAGCATGGTGGAGAACCTCTCGGAGATCGGTGGCATCGCGCTCGGCACGGTCGCCTATCTGGTGCCCGGTCTTGGCCCTGTGCTCTCCGGAGGCCCGATCGTCGGAAAAGCGGTCGGCGACACGGTGGGATACTACCTGAGCTCGGAGATGAGCGAAGTGCGTGACGAGCGAGCGCGGCGCGCAAACCGCCCTCAGCCCGCGCGGAAAAAAGCTGCTGATGGCGAGTGCGCCACCGGTTCTTTCTTTTTGGCGGTCGATACGTTTACGGAGGAAGAGGCAGATTTTGTGACCAACGTGATGGAACAGCATGGGGGAAAGGTGTCGAAGATGTTGCTCGATCCGAGCGGTGATGATTCTCCAGCGGAGGAGGAGATTCGCTACGTGCCTCCCGATGCGGAAACGCGCTACATCGCAAGCGCCAATCGGTCGGGCGAGGTCTGTTTGCAGTCTGCAGATCACCAGGCGCTGGAGGTCGCGCGCTCGCCCGAATCCCTGCCGGAAGATGACACAGACGATCGCCTTCGCGCACAGGAGAGCGCGAGCGAGGTGGAGGCCGATCGAGCTGCGCCTGCTGCAAGCGGCTACGATCTCGATCCGATCACGCCGCTATCCCCCCAAGGGTGGATCGATCCGAACATCGGGCTGGGCAGCTACGACCTTCGAGTTCCCATCCTGCAGGAGCAGGACGACATGGCGCCACCCGAAAACAGAACCTAGGGGGAATGCCAAATGCCCCGCTTTGAACATGCAGGTATCTCGCACTACTACACGATCATCGGCGCCGGATTTCCGATGATCTTCATCCACGGGCTGGGGTTGAACCATCAAAACTGGCTCGGTCAAGTCCCGGTGTTCGCCAAGCAGTTCACGGTGATCACCTATGACATTCGCGGACATGGTGGGACGGGCAGCTCACATCGACCGATCGAGATCAGGGATCTGAGCGAAGACTTGCGAGCCCTCTGCGCACATCTGAAGATCAGCAAGGCGTTTCTGGTCGCCTACTCCTCAGGAACGCTGATCGCCGAGCAATTTGCCCTCGATCATCCGGACATGATCGCCGGCCTCTGTCTGATCGGCGCCCATGCGAGAGTGCACGGAGTTCCGATGGTGATGAAGTCCACCCTGTCGAAATGGATTGTGCAAGCGAAGATGTACAAGCTGATGGCCTATTCGGTCGCCCATTCCAATGCGGAAAATCTGGTCCAGCGCGGCTTTTTCTACCGCATCGCCAAACGGGTGGAGCCCACAGAGGCGATTCGCATCATCGAAGCCACGAATCACTTTGTCTCCTCCCGCGAAGTTTCGGCAATTCGGTGCCCCGTGTTGCTGGTCAACGGCAACAAAGACAAAGCGACCGAAACGTTTGCCCGCGAGTTTGTCAAACGGATGCCCAACGCGGAGATCGCCGTCGTCGAAGGTGTCAAACATGCTGTCGCCACGCGCACGACGGCCGCTTTCAATTCGATCTTGCAAGATTTTGTCGACCGCATCGAGCTGCCTCGCGATCACTCCCTCCTGTTTTATTGAGTGTGGTACAATCGAGGGACATGTGAGCAGAGGAAGTGCATTCGATGAACCACTCATCTCTTCAATCAAAGCCGCTTGCGGGCGGACATGCGATCGTGACCGGAGCCGCTCGCGGCATCGGGCGAGCGATCGCCATCTCGCTTGCCGAGGCGGGCGCAAGCGTCGTCGTCAACTACAAAAGTTCTGCTGCAGCTGCCGAGGAGACGGTCGAAGCTTGCCTCCGATCAGGGGGCCAGGCGCTCGCGGTGCAAGCGGATGTCAGCCGCCCCGAGCAGGCGGCACAACTGGTGGAGGCGGCAGTTCGCCGCTTTGGCACGCCGCAGATCTTGGTCAACAATGCGGGCATCGCGCGGACAGGGCTCCTGATCGACACGTCTGTCGAAGCGTGGGATGAACTGATCGATGCCAATCTGAAAGCGCCCTTTTTGTGCACCCGCGCCGTGTTGCCACACATGATCCGCGAACAGTACGGAAGGATCATCAACTTGTCGTCGATCTGGGGGATCACCGGCGGCTCCTGCGAAGTGCCTTACTCGGCCGCCAAAGGGGGCATCATCTCGTTTACCAAAGCGCTCGCCAAAGAGGTCGGGCCCTCCGGCATCACCGTCAACTGCGTCGCACCAGGCGCGGTGATGACCGACATGCTGAGCAATCTGAGCGCAGAGGACATCGCGCGGATCGCAGACGAAACGCCGATCGGACGCATCGGCACGCCAGACGATATCGCGCACCTCGTTCGCTTTTTGACGATGCCAGCCTCTTCGTTCATCACCGGACAGGTGATCTCTCCCAACGGTGGGCTTGTCACCTAAATTTCATCTTGCAGCGGATGAACATTTTTGCAAGATCGGGTATGATAGTATCGGATACATAGAAAAAGCAGATATCGAGGAGGTTCTTCACTTATGACCACAGCAGCAGAACGTCAAGGCATCACATTTAAAGGGAACCCTGTCACCCTGCAAGGCAACGAGATCAAAGTGGGCGATCAAGCTCCGAACTTCAGCGTGCTGGCGAAAACGCTGGCACCGGTGACGCTGGAAGACTCCAAAGGCACCGTGCGCATCATCTCCGTCGTACCTTCGGTCGACACAGGTGTGTGCGACGCACAGACTCGCCGCTTCAACGAGGAAGCTGCAAGCCTGAACAACACGACGATCCTGACCGTATCGGTCGACCTGCCGTTTGCGCTCGGCCGCTGGTGTGCAGCTGCTGGGATCGACAAGGTGGAGACCGTTTCTGACCACCGCGACCTTTCCTTCGGCCTCGCTTACGGCGTTGTGATCAAAGAGCTGCGCCTGCTCGCTCGCTCCGTGTTCGTCGTCGACTCTTCCGACAAAGTGGTTCACGTCGAGTACGTGTCGGAAGTCACCAACCATCCGAACTACGAAGCTGCGATCGCCGCTGCCAAAGCTGCGAAATAATCTGGCTCTGTCCAACAAAAGCCCGCTCCAGCGATGAAGGATCACCGCCTTGGAACGGGCTTTTTTTCACAGAAACAAAAACACCGCACGCAAGATGCGTACGGTGGCATTGCGAAAGCTTAGCTGCAGGATCCCGGTTTGCCACCATCTCCTGCCGTGCGGAAAGAAGAACCGCAACCGCAGGTCGAAGTTGCGTTCGGATTCTCAATTTTGAAGCCTGCGCCCATCAGAGAATCGACGTAGTCAACGACCGCACCATCGAGGTACTGACCGCTCATTTCGTCGACAACAACCTTCACGCCGCTCAGTTCGTACTCTGCATCGTTATCTTTGCGCTCATCGAGAGCCATGCCATAGCTGAAGCCAGAGCATCCGCCCGATTTGATAAAGATGCGAAGCGCCAAGTTCGGGTTGTCCTTCTGAGCCAACAGGGCCGAAACCTTCTCTGCTGCTGTTTCGGTCAAGGTTACCATGTGACTCACCTCCTCTACTAATATTGCCTCTTCAGCATACCCGATATGCTGGCAAATGTACAGTTTCCCCTCCAAAAGCGACCACTTTTAGCGTTTTATCATGTAGAAGCACGACATTCGGTTATCCCATGCAACCTCTGCCATCTCCATCGTGATGTCACCTCGCGAGACGAGACTGTACAATTGTGCCAAGCTTTCGATCTCGATGATCTTGCGATTCATTTTGTTCAGATACCACTCACCCGACTCATTTTCCTCAACCTTTCCCGCATAGGCTAGATTGAGGCGGTCGGAGAGATCGTCACCGACAAACGTTTCGATCACCGCCGAGTATTTGTACGCCGAATCTATAAACATCATATGTTTTGTTAACAAGCCTTGTTGCTTCACCTCCGCCAATCTCTCGATGGCGGACACCATCTTCTCCGCCGCTTCAGATTGCTTGTACTCCTGATAAAGCTCCGTCACATCTTTCCCGGCCGCGTCAAACACCTTTCCGTTTTTCATCGTCAGTGGATATGAAAAAGGCTTTTCCAACATCCGTCCCTCCTCAGGGTGTGACATGTTATGTATACTTGATGTGCTTGGAAAAAAAGGCACGTCCTCATCGCTGAGAACTGCCCATTTTCTCCTCACATCCTCAACTACTTGCGCAACGCCGAATAAATCTCAGCATCATATTTCTCTGCCAGCGCTTTGTCATACGTCTTGTCAAAAACCAATTCGTTCGTCAGCTTCCCACCGTAAAACATCACATCGCGAACCGCTTCCACCTTGATCTCCACGCCCGCCATGTTCAGTGCACAGCCTTCGAGCTTGTCGACATACTTTTTGGCGCGGCCTGTCACCGCTGTCGCCGTGCCCAGACCGAGCACCGTCACGGTGACGCGATCATCCTTGGCGATGTTGAGCAACAGCTTGGATCGTCCGTCGATCGCCAAGCGCAAGGTGGTCGAGTCGGTGGCGAGCACCCACGAAATGCAGAGGATATTGGGTGAACCATTTTCCGCATCGATCGAAGCGAGCGTAACGATGCGCTCTCCTTGCAGAAAATTCACCAGATTCTCATCGAGTTGGTTTGATACTTGTTCAGCCATCCCAAAAGCGCCCCTTTCCTCTCACAGCTGGTGTTGCCAAGACTTTCTATAAGTCATTATAGCACCTTTTGTCTTTTCCCATACGTGGGTGAACAGAATCTGTCACGAATAGGAAGTGCGCTCGACTCACATTCTAACGGGTGGAACGAAGCGACCTTCGATTCCATCCCAAAGGAGGTATTGCGGTGCATACCACGCATTCTCGCATCGATGACATCGTCCCGTGTTGGAACGAGGATCCGGTGGCGGCGAACCATCTCGCGGAAGAGGATTGGCTTGAGGCGGGTCGTCAACGAGCAAAAGAGGCAGTACCTCTTGTCAGTATGGACGAACAAATGGCTTGAGCGTCGTCACAGGTTCACAGCGACAGAAAAAGACCCTGACAGTTTATGTCAGGGTCTTTTTCGCCAGACAGGCGCGCAGCTTCTCTTCAAATTCTTGCAGATCATCGCCTGCGACCAGCTCATCCATCACAAAGGCGAACGGTCGTGCGGCACACTCTCCACAATTGGTGAGACAACCATAGCGCGAGACGATCCACTCCGGGTGTTCTTCACGCAGCTTCAAAAAGAGCTCCTGCGTGAAGGACATTAAGTTCCCATTGCAAAAGTCGAGCCTTATCCGTTGATCTTCGCCCATTTCTTCTCCTTATCAAAACGGTCGCGCTCGTTCTTCTTGAGATATTTTTTGCGCAGGCGCACCGATTTTGGCGTGACCTCACAATATTCATCATCATTCAGGTATTCGAGCGCTTCTTCCAGCGACATGATGCGCGGCACTTTCAAGCGAGTGGTCTCGTCTTTCGTCGCCGAGCGAACGTTTGTCGCCGCTTTCGTCTTGCACGGATTGACGGTCAGGTCCGAATCGCGGTTGTGCTCGCCGACGATCATGCCCTCGTACACTTCTGTGCCCGGGTGGATGAACATGACGCCGCGGTCTTCCAGCCCTTCAATTCCGTACGTGCTCGCCGTTCCGGTCTCGGCTGCGACAAGCACGCCAACGTGACGCCCTTCGATCAGCCCTTTGGTCGGGAGGTAGCTGTGGAAAGAGTGGTTCATGATCCCAAAGCCGCGGGTGATCGTCAAAAACTCGGTGCGGAAGCCGATCAGACCGCGTGCGGGAATCAAGAACTCCAGGCGAACGTTGCCGTTTCCGTAGTTGATCATGTTGGTCATGTCCGCTTTGCGCAGGCCGAGACGCTCCATGACCGGTCCCATGTGATCTTCTGGAACGTCGATCAAGAGATGCTCGAACGGCTCGCACTTCTCGCCATCGATCTCCTTGAAGATGACCTGCGGCTTGGAGACTGCCAGCTCATACCCTTCGCGGCGCATCGTCTCGATCAGGATCGACAGGTGCAATTCACCGCGCCCCGAAACGACAAATGCGTCGGGGGAGTCGGTGTCATCCACGCGCATCGACACGTCCGTCTCCAGCTCCTGGTACAGGCGATCGCGCAGTTTGCGCGAGGTGACATGCTTGCCTTCCTGACCCGCAAAAGGCGAATCGTTGACGATAAAGGTCATCTGCAAGGTCGGCTCGTCGATGTGCAAGAGCGGCAGCGCCTCCTGCGTGTTGAGGTCGGAGATCGTCTCGCCGACATTCAGTTCGCCGAGGCCGGAGAAAGCGATCAGATCGCCCGCTTGCGCCTCTTCGATCTCGATCCGGTTCAGACCGCGGAATCCGAACAGCTTGACGACGCGCTGGCGCTCCACCTTGCCGTCGCGCTTCATGACGGCTACCTGTTCGTTCACTTTGACTTTCCCGCGGTGAACGCGGCCGATGCCGATCCGACCGAGATAGTCGTTGTAGTCGAGCATGTTGACCTGAATTTGCAGCGGCTCATCCGGATCGACGTTCGGCGACGGGATGTGCTCGATGATCGCGTCATAGAGCGGCTTCATGTCGGTGCCCGGTTGATTGTAGTCGAGCATCGCGTAGCCGTTGAGCGCCGAAGCGTAGATCACCGGGAACTCCAGTTGGTCTTCGTTCGCATCGAGCTCGATGAACAGTTCGAGCACCTCGTCGATCACCTCTTCAGGGCGAGCGGTCGGACGGTCGATCTTGTTCATGACGACGATCGGTTTCAAATCCTGTTCGAGCGCTTTGCGCAAGACGAACTTGGTCTGCGGCATGACGCCTTCAAATGCATCGACGACGAGCAATACACCATCAACCATTTTCAAAATCCGCTCAACCTCACCGCCGAAGTCGGCATGGCCGGGGGTGTCGACAATGTTGATCGTGTAGTCACCATAGCTCACGGCAGTGTTTTTCGCCAAGATGGTGATGCCGCGTTCACGTTCAAGATCGTTAGAATCCATCACGCGTTCCGAGATCTGTTCGTTTGCACGGAAGATCCCAGATTGTTGCAAGAGCTTGTCGACAAGGGTGGTTTTCCCGTGGTCGACGTGGGCAATGATCGCAATATTTCGAAGAGCCTCTTGATGCTTCATAAATTCCTCCTACATAATAGCCTGCATACAGAAACGCCTTTCCCATTCTGCCACAGAATTTAAATTCGTGCCACTACAAATCCATCAGAAAAAGACAGCTGGGGCATTAGATAGTCTTAGCCCCAAGCCGTCTTATCAACCACATCATCAGAAAGGAAAAGAGAAACAGGCAGAGCACCCAGGCGTAGGCGAGCTGATTTTCACCGCTTTCGACCGCATTGTAGATGCCGAGTGGCAATGTTTGCGTCCGCCCCGGGATGTTGCCTGCGACCATCAGCGTTGCGCCAAATTCGCCCAACGCGCGCAAAAAGCTGAGCAGGATGCCAGAGAGAAGAGCTGGCCATGCGAGGGGTAGCGTCACATGCCAAAGCACCTGCCAACCGTTTGCCCCAAACGTTGTCGCGATCGCCTCCATCTCCTCATCGATCAGCTCAAAGCCAAGCTTGGCCGCTTGATACATCAAGGGGAACGAGACGACCGCACCTGCGATCACCGCCGCATACCACGTAAACAGCAGGCCCCCGCTGTCGGGCATCCATCGACCGATCCCCGAGCTGCCCAGCAGCACCAACAGACCGAAGCCGACGACGGTCGGCGGCATCACCATCGGCAGGAGCAGGAGCGACTCGATCATCGATTTGCCCCGAAACTGCTTGCGCGCCATCCACTTTCCGGCAAGAGTTCCGAGCAGCACGGTGAGCAGGGTGGAGCATCCGGCCACCTGCAGCGAGAGCCAGACTGGCGACCAGAACGAATCCCCCATCTTTCTACTTGGTCTCCTCGATCGCGAATCCAGCTTTTTTCAGCACTTCTTGCGCATGAGGCTTGCTGAGGTATTCGAGCAGTTGTTTCGCCTGATCCTGATGCTTGCTGTTCTTCAGCACAGCCAGCGGGTAGACGATCGGGGAATGCGAATCTTTCTCTGCCGTCGCGACGATCTTCACCTTACCGGAGGTGAGCGCGTCGGAGCGGTAGACCAGCCCCGCATCCACATCGCCGCGCTCCACATAGGTGAGCACCTGTTTGACATCTTTGCCAAACACCGCTTTCGGCTGAACAGCCTCCCATGCCTGATAGAAGGTGAGCGCCTCCTGAGCATATTTGCCGGCCGGAACAGTCTCCGGCGTACCCAGCCCGATCTTTTTCACATCGGGGGTGGCGAGGTCGGGGAATGCTTTCAATTTCAGCTCTTTGTCAGCAGGCACGATCAGCACAAACTGATTGACTGCCGCATCGCGCCTCGTCCCTTCCAACAACAGACTCTGTTTTTCCAGCGCGTCCATCTGCCCCTTGCCAGCCGACCAGAACAGATCGGCCGGAGCACCTTGCTCGATCTGCTTCTGCAGCGTGCCTGACGCGCCCAGATTGATCGAGATCGTCACGTTTTGGTGCTCCGCTTCAAAATCTTTCTTGATCTCCTGCAGCGGCTCTGCCAGGCTGGCAGCCGCCGAGAGGAGAATTTCCACCTTCTCCGGTGCAGCCTCCGGGGACGAGCAGCCCCAGGCGAACAGTGCGGTGAGCAAAAAGAAAAGCAATGATTTTTTCATCATGTCAGACAGACACTCCTCGCTCGGTCGTTTGCTAGTCTGATCTTACCAAGTGATACCAATGTAGGCAACAGGCTGTGCGCTCCTGCAGCTCGCAGGTACGCTCGCGATTTTGCATAAGATGTGCGTCGCATCGCTGCTCATGCAACCCCGTCTCGCCTGCAGGCGCTAGGAAATCGCACCGCTCTGTCGGCGGGCACGCGATCCGCTCAGATGCTCACATGCTCCTGTTCACTCTTCAGATGCCAACCATGCTGCCAAAGCATCTTCCAGCTTCGCCTGCACGCTGTCTCGCTCAGCGCAAAGCTCGTTCAGCTTACTTGCATCGGAGCTGATCGACGGGTCGAGCAGCGCCTGCTCAAGCTCGTTCAACTCCGCTTCCAGCGAGATGACCTGCTCCTCCAGCTGCGCTTTTCGATAGGGGTTGACCTTTTTCAGCTGCTTCGATTCGGTCAGACTGCTCTCCCGCTCCTGCTGAGCTGTTGGGACTGCCGGCGGCTCTGGCACAGACAGAGGTCGCTCAGGCACGGACAGCGACCGCTCCGCCACCTTTTCCTTGTAAAAGTCGAAATCGCCAAGATAGCGCGTGAGACTGCCGCCTTCCAGCGCCCAGATCTTGTGGGCGAGACGGTTGATAAAATAGCGATCGTGCGAGATCACCAAGAGCGTGCCGGGGAAATCGTCCAACGCCTCTTCCAGCGCCTCTCGCGATACGATATCAAGGTGGTTGGTCGGCTCATCGAGCAGGAGCAGATTGGGCTTTTGAAACATCAGCAGCGCCAACCGCAAGCGGCTCCACTCGCCGCCCGACAGGTTTTTGACCTGACGAAACACGTCTGGCCCATAGAACAGGAACCTCGCGAGCTGCCCCCGCGCCTGCCCCTCTTCCATCCTGACCGCCTCTTTGAAGAACTGCAAGACGCTCTTCGCTTCCTCTTTTGGCGCTTCCTCCTGAGCGAGATAGCCCACTTCCACCCGCGCTCCCAAGCGGACAAGGCCGGAGCTCGGCGCCTCAAGGCCGAGAATCATCTTGAACAGCGTGCTCTTTCCCGCTCCGTTGTCACCGATCAGAAACACCCGTTCCCCATAGGCCAGCACATCGTTCACACCGGCAAAGAGCGTCCGTTCGCCGAACGCCTTCTCCGCCTCTTCCAGCAGCACGACCTGCTGACCGGAGCGGTCTTTCATCTGCCAGCTCAGTTCCATCGCCTCTTGTTCCAGCTTCGGGCGCTTCAATTTCTCCATCCGGTCGAGCGCCTTCTGCATCGAAGCGGCTCGACGGTGAAACTTGGGGTTTTGCGGGTTGCGGCGTCCCCATTCGATCAGTTGCTTGATCGTCTCCTGCATCTTCTTGATCTTCTTCTGCTGCTCCTGATAGTCGGCAAACTCGTTGAGCAGCCGCGCTTCCTTCTCCTGCTGGTACCCGCTGTAATCGGTGTGATAGGTGAACGCTTCACCATCTTCGATCTCGATCACCTTGGTGACCACCTTGTCAAGAAAATAGCGGTCATGGGAGATGGCGATGATCGTGCCCTGATAGTCGCGCAGATAGCCTTCCAGCCACTCGATCGCCTTCATGTCCAGATGGTTGGTCGGCTCATCGAGCATCAGCAGGTCCGGCTGTTCCAGCAAGAGCGCCGCCAGCCCGATCTTGGTCTTTTCTCCGCCCGACAGCGAGGCAAAGGGGCGCTGCAGCTGCTCTTTCGGCACGCGCAGCCCCTCGACCACTCGATCGATGTTCGCTTCCATCTCGTATCCGCCCTCGCGCTCAAACTGCTCCCGCAGGCGGTCGTACTCTGCTAACACCGCCTCCAGCTTGGCGGCCTGTTCGTAGATCGCCGGGTCGGCCATCGCCTTTTCCAGCTCCCCGATCTGGCTCTGACACTCGCGCAACCCTGCATAGCCGCGAGCGATCACATCGTAGACGGTCGTGCGATCTCCATAGTCGGGAATCTGTGACAGCGTCCCGATCTTCGTTCCTTTGCGGATATGAATCTGTCCGCCATCTTGCGCCTGCTCGCCGCTGATCAGCTTGAACAGCGTGGTCTTCCCTTCTCCGTTTCGTCCGATCAAGCCGACGCGCTCACGCTGTCTGATCTCCAGCGTGATATCAGCAAATACCAAATTGGCACCATAATATTTTTGAACGTGTTGTACGCTTACCATCATCTCAAACTTCCTCCTTCGGGTGATGCTCCTCCCCGAACGAACAAGCAAAAGGCCGCAGGGAAATTCCCCGCGGCCTTCGTCATACCATCCGTTGTGGTCAAGGCAGGAGTCATTTCTCAATTTGATCAACAATCGTTTTGTTAAAAATGGGCAGACTGATCCCGTGAATCGTCACATCCGCAAATTTGCCAAACATTGCACGTGGCAATTGGCTCAAACGATCGTTGATGAACAGAGTATTCATCCTACCTTCACCCCCTTTACAAAATAGATACGATCAGTATACTCCATACTTTTCCGTTTGACAACGGTGTTTTTGATTTTCATTCGGCAGACCGTTCAGCGGCGAGTCGTTTCGCCGCCCGCCTCCGCTTCCAGCTGACCAGCAACAGTCCGATCAGCCCCAGGTACAGCCCATAGCGAATCCCTTTGTCGGCCAAATTGAAAATATAGCTCTTGTCGATCGGATTGATAAAGTCGATCACATGGCCATAGAACACCCGATCGAATAGATTCCCGATCGCGCCGCCGAGCATCATCCCCAGGCCGAGCTGCAGCACCAGGTTGTTGTCATGCTGCCCTTTTCGCATATACCAGATGAGCGCGAGGATCGCCAAGCTGGACACGATGATCAAAAATCCGAGCTGACCGCTGAAAATGCCACCCGCCGCCCCCGGGTTGTAGTAGAGCGTCCAATCGTACCAGCCGTCGATGCCCGGCACGCTCTCGCCGACTTGCAGCGTTCGCTCCGCCCATACTTTCGTCACCCGGTCGACAGCGAAGACGAAGCAAGTGGAGATCCAAAACACCAGCTGGCTTCTGTTCATCCTCTCGCCCCTCCTCTTTGTCGAACCTTTTGCTCAGTCCTGTTTCACCATTCGCACATGCCAGATGCCCGCATCTAAAAACGGCTCTGTTGAGACGGTCGTATACCCGAGCTTCTCATAAAACTTCTCTGCGTGCGTCTGCGCTTCCAAGACGAATTTACAATAGCCTCGCGAACGCCCGATCTCTTCCAGCTTCTGCATGACGGCCGCCCCATATCCTTTGCCGCGCCCTTCTGCGCGGACGGCGATGCGCTCCAGCTTCCCCGTGTCTTCCGCATATTGACGAATCCGGCCGGTCGCGATCGGAACGCCGGTCTCATCAAACGCGAGCACGTGGGTCGCCTCATTTTCATGCTCGTCAACTTCGATGTCCAGAGGTACGCCCTGTTCATGAACAAAGACGATCATCCTGATCTCCAGCGCATGTTGAAATTGTTCTTCTGTCATGATCTGCTCTGTGCGGATTCTCATCAGATTGGCTCCTCCCTTTTCATACCACTCCTTTCATCTTAACAAAAAGAGCCCTCGCTGGAAACGAGAGCCCCACTGTTTTCTCCGAACATCAACCGAACTTGTAGGTGATGCCATGACCGCCCTTTGGATAGACCCACTCGATGTTGTAGTCGGGACAGCCGAGGCGGCAGGTGCCGCACTCGATGCAGTTTTCAAACGCGACCTGCGTGGTCAGATCGCGCCAGGAGTAGACATCTGCCGGACAGAAGTCATTGCACTCCTTCGTCGGACACTTGGCGCACACCTGCTGATCTTTGATGATCAGGTGTGAGATGTCGTCCACCTTGTACCGAATCGTATACAGCTTTTCTTCGATCGATGCGCCTTTGTTCTCACTCATCCGTTGATCGCCCTCCATCCTTTCCAGCCCAGCTTGAGCAGATCCCATGTGCCGCCCGCCGTCTGCTTGATATGGTCGATCGCAAAGCGCTGTTTCGACACCTTGCTCTTCCCGTCCACCTTGAGCATCTCAAACGCCGCCTCGTTGATCGCCCGCGGAAGTTCGGAGAAGAGCAGCTTCGGGTCGATCTCGTTCAACAGCCCGTGCAGACCTTGATACTTCTTCAGATCTTTGCGGATGAACGATTGAGCGACTTTGCGGTCATACAACGACAGGGATGTTCTGGAAAAGTCGCTCAGCTCTTTGGCTGCGATGATCGCCTCAGCAGCAAAGCGGCCGGAGGTCATCGCCAGATTGGTTCCTTCTCGATGGACGAAGTTGACCAACTGCGCCGCGTCGCCGCAGATGACCCAACCGTCTCCAGACAGTTGGGGCACCGCCTGCAACCCGCCCTCCGGGATCAGGTGACCCGCATATTCCTTCGTCTCCCCGCCTTGTATCAGCTTACGTATCGCCGGGTGGTTTTTGACCTGCTCCAAGAGGTGATAGGGCTTGACCCTGCTCTTTTTTAGGTCGGACACCATCACGCCGATGCCGAGAGAGATCGACTCTTTGTTGGTGTAGAGGAAGCCGAGGCCGGTCATTCCCGCTGATGTCTCCCCGGCAAACTCGATCGTCGCCCCTTCATCCCCCTCCAGCCCGAATCGATCGAGAATCTTCTCTTTGGGCAGGAAGATCTGCTCTTTCACCGCGAGCGATACCTGATCGGGCGCCCACTCTTTATGAATGCCGAGCGACTTGCCAAGCAAGGAGTTCACACCATCTGCGATGACCACCACATCTGCGTACAGATCGCCATGCTCGCGGTCTGTGCGCACTCCGACCACCTTGTTGCCTTCGCGAATCAGCTCCAGCGCGACCGTCTCATAGACGGGCAGAGCACCCGCCTCTACCGCCTTGTTCGCAAACCATTGATCAAACTTGACGCGCATCCCCGTCCAGCAGTTCGCCGGCTCCTTAAAGCCTTCGTTTCGGTGCCCGAGCTTCGTCACCGAGTCTCTGCCCATGATCCATAAGTTTTGCTCGATGATCTTGCGCTCAAGCGGCGCCTCTTTCCAAAACTCTGGCACGATATCCTCCAGCTGTTTTCGATAGAGCACGCCGCCAAATACATTTTTCGAACCGGGGAACTCGCCGCGCTCCAAGAGCACGACAGACAGTCCTGCCCGCGCCATCGCAAGCGCGGCGGCAGCGCCAGCCGGACCTGCGCCCACGATCACCGCATCAAACTTTTCCATCCGCTTCCCCTCCTACTCGACAACCTCATGTGGTACTTGCTGACTGAGAGCTGCAGACCGCTGCGCTCTGACCGCCTGGGTCAAGGCGGGGACGATCTGAAACAGGTCTCCGACGATCGCATAGTTCGCCACTTTGAAGATCGGCGCATCCTGATCGTGGTTGATGGCGATGATGCAGTCGGAGTTTTGCATGCCGACCAAATGTTGCACCGCTCCGGAGATCCCGATCGCGATATACAGCTTGGGGCGCACCGTGTATCCTGTCTGCCCGACCTGATGCGCATGTCCGATCCAGCCGGCATCGACCGCCGCGCGCGATGCCCCGACGACGCCGCCCAACGCATCGGCCAGCTCCTGCAGCAGCTTGAACGGCTCTGGGCCACCGAGGCCCCGACCACCGGCGACGATGATCTCCGCCTCTTCGAGGTGAAAGCGATCTGTCGCTTCGATAAATTGGAGCACTCTCGTTTCAATCTCCTCTTCAGACAGCAGAGAAGAAACTTTTTGAACCTCCCCTTTTCGAGCGGAGTCGTAGGGCGCCGCTTCAAACACGCCGGCGCGCGCAGTCGCCATCTGCGGTCGATAGCGCTTGCAGAGGATCGTCGCCAACATCTTTTCGGAGAATGCGGGGCGTGAGGCGAGCAACAGCCGGCTCGGATGCGGCTCCACATCGAGGATCGTGCAATCGGCCGTGAGCCCGGTCGGCAGATGGGTGGCGATCGCTCCCGCCAAGTCACGTCCTGTGGCTGTTGCACCAAACAGCACGATCTCCGGCTTCACTTCCCGGATCACGTGCAGCGCAACCCGAGAATAGGGCCTTGTGCGATACTCGTTTAGCTCGGGGGCATCTGCCAGATACACGCGATCCGCCCCGTACGCGATCGCGTCTGTCGCCAATCGATCGACGCTCTGTCCGATGACGAGCGCGATCAGTTCAACCTCTAACTTGTCGGCCAGCTTGCGCCCTTCTCCGAGCAACTGCCAAGAGACGTTCTTTGCCTCACCTGCCCGCTGCTCGATAAAGATCATCACGCCTCGGTATTCTGACCAGTCGGGCATCTCATCCTGCTTGCTGCTTTCTTTCTTGCTCTCTTCCACCATGTGAGTTGACACCTCCCCTTTTGCTCACCAGCCGAAGCGCACTGGCAATTCTGTCTTCCAAAGCTGCGCCACCAGTTTGCCCGCAATCACTTCGGCAGTCTGTCCCTCCACAAACTCGGTGCTCACCTGCTTCGACTCCGGCACCCACGTCTTGGCGACGATCGTCGGAGATCCTTTCAGCCCGATCTTGCTCCTGTCAAGCTCCGGAAAATCTTGAGTCGTCCAGATCGTCGGCTGAAAACGAGCTGCCCGAATCATGCCTGGCAGCGGGGCGCGACGAACATCGTTCAACTCTTTGAGCGCGGTGATCAGGACGGGCAGCTTCGCCTCCACCACTTCCACCCCGTCTTCGAGCAGGCGATTTACGGTGATGCGTCCAGTCTCCACATCGATCTGCTCAACTTTTGACACGTAGGTCAGCTGCTCCAGATCGAGGCGACAAGCGACGCCCGGCCCAACCTGTCCCGTGTCGCCATCGAGCGTCTGCTTGCCGCAGAAAACGATGTCAACCTGCCCAAACACTTCTGCCACCTTGCGGATCGAAAGTCCTAACACGTAGGAGGTTGCGAGCGTGTCGGCACCCGCAAACCCGCGGTCGGTGATGAGCACCGCTTCGTCCGCGCCGAGCGAAATGCACTGTTTGAGCGACTTCACGGCTGGCGGCGGCCCCATGCAGACCACCGTCACCTTTGCTCCGAGCGTCTCCTTGATCCGCAGCGCTTCTTCAAGTCCATGCATGTCATAAAAGTTAGCAATCGCCGGCACCCCGTCGCGAATCAGCGTATTCGTCTTCGGGTCGATGCGGATTTCCCGCGAGTCCGGCACCTGTTTCACGCAGACCACGATATGTAGCATCCTGACTTCCCCCTCAGCGTTTGTCCTACTTCGATACATATGTAAAAGCTGTGCCGTATATGAGGAAAAAAGAGATGTCAGATAACCTTACACAAAATACTTATATCCAATGATTTTTATCACCTAAACTAACTCCAAGTTTCGTTTCGTTAACGTGATTTATATTTATAACTAAACCTCTCTTTCGTTTGCATAATGAACCTTATATAATGAGACTCAGATAGCGATAGACATTGGAGGTTGTATATGGAATCTCTTGGCCAAAAGATCAGACAGCGTCGGCTGGAGAGAGGACTCACCCAGAGCCAACTCGCCGAAAGTTTGGTTAGCGCCAGCGCGATCTCACAGATCGAAGGGGACAAGATCAACCCGTCCTACAAGCTACTCTGTCAGATCGCGGAACGTCTTGAGGTTCCTCTCGACTATTTCTTGTCTGAGACGGGGGAGTATCTGGAGCAGGTGACTTCCCATAAGCTTGCCAAGACGCTCATCATGGCGAAAGAATATGCCAACGCCGTTCCGATTTTAGAAAATCTATTAACTTCAAACGCTGGTGAGGAGCTCGATCTGCTGATGGATCTAGCCACTTGCCTGATTCATTTAGACGTGCTTACCACCGCCAAAGAACTGCTGGAAAAAGTGATCACCATGTCGCTGAAAGCGGATGATCATCGCGCACACGTGTGGGCGCTGCATCGACTTGGCCTCGTGTTTTTTGAGCAGCAGAACACATCGCTTGCGATGCACTATTGGCAACGAGCCTACGACTATCTGCTCGAAGCCGGCGTGAGCGACCAATTCCTGCGGGCGGAGATCACCACCAACCTCGCGCTGACCTACAACCGTCTTGGTTATTACGATCGGTCGACCCACCTGTTCCTCAATTCGCAAGATCTGTTGAAGAACTCGTCCAACCTGTACCACTTGGCGACCAACTATCTCGGGCTCGGGCGCTCTCACTATGGCAAGAAACAGTACAAAGAGGCGCAGGAGTACTGGCAGGAAGCGATCACGATCTTCAAGAGTCTCGACCACATCCAATATTCGATTCAGGTGAAGGAGAACTTCGGGATCCTGCGAGGCGAGCTCGGAGAAAATGAGGAAGCGTTAGAGATTCTTCTTGAGTGCGTCAAACATTATCGTGAGCTCGGCCTGGAACAGCAGCTGTCCAACACATTTGCGGAGATTGCCAAAGTGTTGATACGTCTCGGGCGTACCGACGAGGCGAGCGATGCTTTGAACCAAGCGTTCGAGCATTGCGAACCAGACTCGATGTATTACGCACAATGCTGCAATGTGCGCTCGCTCCTCTATGCCAGCCTGCATCAATATGCGGAAGCGATCGAAGCGGCACGAGAAGGGTCAGGGATCTTTCGCAAATTGGAAATGATCCATGAGTATCACAAGATGAGACTTCACATCAGCGACCTGTTCAAAACATTGGGCGACTACAAGTCTTCCACCGAGATCTTGGAAGAAACCCAACACTTTATACAACATTTTTTTCGAGAAAAGGGGATCTTGTTATGAAAAAACTGATGATTACCACACTTCTGTTCGCATCTCTCCTCTCCGTCGGTCTTGTCATCAACGCGGAGAAAACTGCATTCATCAACGATGGGAAACCTCTCTCGCAAAAAGAGGTCTGTTTTGTCAACGACGGCAAGCCGATCGTCAGCTTTGTCAACGATGGCAAGCCGCTCTTCGCTCGCGGATAAGATCAGACTGATCGCAAAAGGCCGCTCCATTTAGGAAGCGGCCTTTTCATGATCTTCTTCTCGATCCCGTCTCGCTCTGCTTGCGACCCTCTCCTCGCGCACCTCCTCTTCCAGTCGCGCGAGCCGCTCTTGCTCCTCAAGTGAGACGCGCATGCCTTGATCTGTCCACATGTAGGAATAGGGTCCGCCAAACGGCACCATCATGTGGTGTGACAGATCGACAGAGCCTAACGCTTGCCAGCAGACGAGCAAAAAGGCGGCCACGCCGGTCATCACTTTGCGAATCCACTTTCTCAAAGCATCCATCGTCGCACCTCCCCTACCTACCTTACGCATGCTTTTCATCGCCTAGAAGCGGCTCCGCTCAGCTTTGTGACCCACATCCTCAGGCAGACGGGCTGTCTCACTCGTCTGGAGTCACCGCTTCGCTCATCCTTTCGCGACCGCATCAGTTGCACCGAACCGCTCGGAAAAATAGTCTGTCAGCGCCTGTAGCATTTGTTCCGGCTGCTCAATCTGCGGGACATGCGCCGATCGCTCCAGCACGACCAACCTCGCCTGCGGTATGCGTTCTGCGATCGCCTCACCGATCTCTCGGGGGATCACTCCGTCATGCTTTCCCCAGACCACGAGCGCTGCCACGCTGATCTCCTGAAGGCGGAAAAGCAGATTTTGCTCCTCTGTGGCAGCTAACAAACGCTCGTACAGGCGCCTCGCCGTACGATCTGCCGCACGAGCTTGATCTGTCCGCAGCCCGACAAACCTCCCGGGCTGATAAAACATCCGCACGTCCTTCTCCGCATCTGTCAGCACAGGCCAAGCGGGCAACTGCACCTCTGACAGCTGAACGCCAGACGTGCAGATCAGCACCAGCCCACACACGCGCTCAGGAGTCTGGAGCGCCGCCTCCAGTGCGATCCTTCCGCCCAACGAGTTGCCGATCCAGATCGCATCTGCAACTCCGAGCGCATCGAGCACCCGACAGGCAAACGGAGCCAATTGATGCAGATCACCAACCGTTTCCGGCAATTCGCCCTCGCCACAGAGACCGGGAACTTCGATCGAGATCATGCGCCCCCATCGGCTCAAACCTCTCAGCTGATAGGCCCACACTTTTGCCGAACCCCCAACTCCAGGCAAAAAGAGGGCGGTTCGGCTTCCTTGCCCCCGTTGCTCGTACACCATTACCTCCCGACCATCCACTTCGACCGAGTATCGTTTCATGCTTCACATCCTCTTCAAGTGCTCCTGCCCCAATTGTACAGAATCGAACGCCTTTTTTCAGGAGTTTGTCTGCGACAAAACGCTCGCTTTCCAATAATAAAGACCCACCTAAGTGGGTCTGACGGTCAACTCGTCTGCTCATCGTGATCATAATGTGCACGCAATCCATCGATGCGCTCGAAAATACTCGCTTCTTCCTCGCTCGAATTCATCTGTGTGACTTTGATGTCACAGGCGACGAGCAGGTTGGCCGGAGAGAACGCGTGTCCGGCGCAGGCGTCTTGAATCCGAGCTTGCACCAGCTCGACCTCCTTGGCGGTAAGCCCTTTGACGATGACGAGGAACTCATCGTCCAGATACCGGCAGATCAGATCATCGGTGCGCATCGTACGCCTGAGCACAAACGCTGTATCGACCAACACCTGATTGCCAACTTCAAATCCATACCGCTCGTTGATCTGCCGCAAGCCACGAATATCGACCAGCAGAAACGAGATCGGATAATTTTTTTCTTGATCACAGAGCGAGCGCAGCTTGCGACGCAGGTAATGCATCGTGTAAAGTCCAGTCTGGCTGTCGACAAACAGCCGCTGGTCGTATTCCCCCATATACTGGGCAATCCGATTTCTCCCCATCTCCTTCGCACCCCAGTAGAGCGCCTGATCCGCTTTTTCCAGCAGATCGCTCGGAGAGATCGCATCGTGCTCAAGCTGATGCGCGATGCCGCCAGAGATGGTGATGTTTTTCACCGTGTGCTCCTGATAGGAAAACTGGTGGGTTTCGATCTTCTGCCGCACTTGTTCTGCCAGCGCCAACGCTTGCTGGCTATTCAGGCGACCGATCGCCACAAACTCCTCCCCGCCATAGCGAGCCAAGAGCAGATCATGCGGTTCCAGCACCGCTCTGATCACCTTGGCGACCTGGCGCAACACCTCATCTCCCACCATGTGACCATAGATGTCGTTATACGTTTTAAAGTGGTCAATATCGAAGATCAGCAAGCACAGATCTTTTTTCGATCGATCCCCCGCCTGAAAGCGTTGATGTAGCTGATCGTAGAAATACTGGTAATTGTACAATCCGGTGAGCTGATTGGTAACGGCTGCCCGCTCCAACTCCTCATAGACATGATTTCGATCGAGGATGATCGAGACCTGGCTGGCCAGGAATCGCAACTGATCCTGATGAGCTTTGCGAAAGCCATGCGAGCTTCGCTTCCACAGACAGATGATGCCAAACACTTTCGACTGCCCGGCCAGCGGGATCAGCAACATCGACTTCGCTTCCGCTCCCGGAAGCAACCAGTCGATGTTTTGCAGTTCCTGATGGATCTGCACCGCGTTGAAAGCGACCGCTCGCTCCAACAGCGGATGAGCGATCTGCTCATACACCTTCCCCTCTTGATCCACCGCCCGATAGGAACCGTCCGCTTGACGCTCCAGAAGCAAGCCGTTCGGTGAGTCGGTAAACTCTTGAGCCATCTGGAAGGTCTCCTGATAGATCGAACGCAGCTCCTTGGAACTGGCCAAATCCAAGCATGACTGGTTGATTCGATTCGCCCATTGCAGGCGGTTGAACGATCTGATCAGATAGGTCATAATGCCGACGGGAACCATCAGAATACAAAGCGTCCAAATGCCTGCAAACGGATGCATCACATAGCCGACAAAGGCGAGCGGAAACACAACCAGATAGACGAGCACCTCCCAGCGCAGCGCCTCGACGCACGTCTTGAGATTGAAGTGCGAGCTTTCCAGAAACAGCATCAGGTTGATGATCAGATGATTGAGGATATAGAATACCGCTCCGACGGTGAACAGTTTGGCAATCGCGTTGACCGTTCCCGTCTGTGCTGTGAAAGAAGGAGAGAAAAGGGCGGCGAACACCCAGAATCCAGCAAGCAAACAGATCACTTTGATCGCCGGATTCAGCAACACAGTCGTCTTGCGAGTTCCGCGCAAGAGCACCAGGGAAGCGATCAACTCTCCAAAAAAATTAACCCAAAGGGTGGTCGTGACATCATAGGCGAGCACAAAGTAAAACAGGAACACCAGCTCTAAGCTGACCAGCATCGACGGAAGGGTGACAGGAAAAAGGACGGTCAAAGCGATCAGCGGCACAGCGATCAACAGCACTCCACCAAAATCTGCGGTCAACTCAACAGGATGCTGGAACAGAACAACCAGTGCCGTCCCGATCAACAACAGTTCAAACGATCTTGCTGTAATTCCCCACCATCTCCCACTAAACTTCACCAGGTTTCATCCTCCGTCTCCAAAGAGTAATCCCCTGCACCTAGGCGTATATATATGAGATCGCACTAGGATTTTGCATTGAATATTCTACAGAGAAGTCGTTTCACCTTCTAAAAATAGGAATAGCTAGCAATAATTTGACTTAATTTTATAGGTCGTTTGATCTAATATCATTCAGATAAAATGAAACTTTTGCCCTATGATCGGTATAATCGTCCCACTCGTCAATTGCTGCTCCCAGATGGACGAAACAAAAAAAGACACCTCAGCGTGTGCCTTTTTCCTGCTCTTGCTCCAACTGTTCCGCAAGCTCCCAACCTTCGACCGCATCTTTAACTCCCGGCCGCATCGTCTTCATAAAATCGATCGCTTCCTCAACCGAAGTCGCATCGGTCACTCGCGCTTTTTGCAGGCTGCCATCGTTCATCACCAACGTCAGTTTTACATGCATTGCAATCCCCTCCTCTTCACTTCGAGTATAGCAAAAAAAGAACCCCCTGCAAGCTGCAGGAGGTTCTTTGATCAATCCTGTACAAAGATTACTCTTTGCCTTGGATGTAGGTGAACTTGAGATCGTAGTCCGGACCAAAGTTGCGAACAACCCAGTCTTTAACATACGGACGAGTTACGCGAGCGAGCGCGCGGTGAACGATCGGGCCGATCGGCATATCTTCCATGAGGATTTTCTCAGCTTCGTAGAGGTAGCCCATACGTTTCTTCGCATCGGTCTCTGCTTGAGCATCCTTGATCAGCTTGTCGTACTTGGTGTTGGAGTAACCGTTCTCGTTGAAGTCACCACCGGTGATCCACATGTCGAGGAAGGTCATCGGATCGTTGTAGTCTGCGCCCCAGAAGGAGAATACCATATCGTAGTCACCTTGTTGGGAGCGTTGCAGACGCAGTTTGAACGGAACGTTCTCAACTTCGATGTCGATGCCCAGGTTGGTACGCCATTGTTCTTTGATGAACTCAGCAGATTTTTTGGAAACGTCGCCATCGTCCATCAGCAGTTTGAGAGTCGGCATTTTGTCGAGGCCAAGTTCTTTCATACCTGCTGCCAGCAATTCTTTCGCTTTCGGAGCGTTTGCTTTACGGTTAACCAGGTCGCCGTTGTCTGTACGGAACTGACCACCTTGGCCGTTGGAAGTGCCCGGAGGTACGAGACCGGTAGCACCGATGGAGCCGTTGTGGTAGATAACGTCAGCCCATGCATCAGCATCGATCGAAACGGTCAGAGCTTGACGGATCTTCGAGTTTTGCAGAGATTTTACTTTCCCTTGGTTGAACTGCAGGTAACCAACGGTCAACTCCGCTTGAGTGGAGAATTCCGGAGAGTCTTTATAGCGATCCACTTGGTCGCGTACCAGACCAAAACGGTCGATCTGACCGGACAGGTACAGGTTTTCCAGAGCGGAGGAGTCTTTTACCATTTGGAAGTTGATTTTTTCAAGCTTTACAGCATCTTTATCCCAGTAGGTATCATTCTTTTCCATGACTGCAGATTGCTCATGCACCCACTCGGTCAGTTTGAACGGACCGTTGTACAGGGTGTTGCCAACTTCTGCGCCGAACTTGTCGCCATATTTTTCAACGATTTCTTTCTTCTGCGGGTAGAAGAGCGGGAACGCCATCTGCTCGACGAAGAACGGAATCGGGTTTTCCAGGGTAACTTCCAAAGTTTTCGCGTCTTTCGCTTTAACAGCTACATCGTCCGCGGAACCTTTGCCAGCGTTGTACTCAGCGCCGCCTTTGATCCAAGCTACCATGAACGCGTACTGAGAAGCGGTGTCCGGGTTCAGGGTACGCTTCCAAGAGTACTCGAAGTCTTGAGCGGTTACATCAGAACCGTCAGTCCATTTTGCGCCTTCGCGCAGGGTGAAGGTGATGGTTTTGCCGTCAGCAGAAGTTTCCCACTTCTCAGCAACACCAGGAGCAGCTTTGCCGTCTTTGTCCAGACGAACAAGACCCTCAGCTACTTGACCCAGAACGGTGAAACCGATCGTGTCAGTCGCCAGAGACGGGTCGAGGGACGGGATTTCGGAAGACATAGCCAGGTTCAGTTCTTGTTTCTCGCTGGTGCCAGATTCGCCACCTGTTTCTTTCTTGTCGCCGCAACCGACGAGCGCTACGCTGGACAGCATGGTTACTGCCAAGCCAAGACCAACCCACTTTTTCGTGTTCATCTTGTAATACCCCCATTTTCGAGTTCTCTTCCCAGCGGGCCTAGACCTAAGGGAAGTCTTTGTCTAAATACATAGACAATTTTGTTATTTGTATTTGTTGATAATATAGCATAGTTCGACATGTATAGCAATAGCTTAAAAAACTATTCAGAGGCATTAAAAAAACCGAAAAAAATAAATCTATTTGTTTTGTTTGCCAGCGCTTGACCGAAGGCAAACGGCCGCAGTTCCCCCCGTGAGCGGACGAGCAGATAAAAATTGGCTCCCCTGCAGATACTACCGGTGAAAGGAGTGGTGAACCGATGGATTGGATGGAACAGCTTGAACAGCGGTTGCTGGAAGACGATGCGATTCAGCTCAGCATCGATGGTCAGATCTGGACCGTGCAGCAGGATTTGAACGGTTACAAGTTTAGCAACCCCTACGGGAGACAGGAACATTTTGCGACGTCAGAAGAGCTGATGGGCGCCATTCAGTCTTGGTATGAGAACCCGGTCTTGGTCGTATTGTAAAAAGAGTCGCCAGCGAAGGCGACTCTTTTTACGTGCGGGCAAGCTTACTCTTTGCCTTCGATGAAGGTGTCGATCAGGTCGTAGTCCGGACCGTAGGACAGGATGCGGAAATCTTTCACGTAAGGCTTGGTGATAAATGCGCGTCCACGCCAGGTCACCGGACCGATCGGCATCTCTTTCATCATCAGTTTTTCAGCATCGTACAGGTAGTTCATGCGCTTCTTCTGATCAGATTCCAGCTGCGCCTTCTTGATCAGCTCATCATATTCCTTGTTCGACCATTGCGGATCGTTAAAGTCACCGCCGGAGATAAACATATCGAGGAACGTCATCGGATCGTTGTAGTCTGCTCCCCACAGCGAGATGACGATGTCAAAGTCATGACCGTGAGATTTTTCCAGACGCAGTTTGTACGGAACGTTTTCAACTTCGACATCGATGCCGAGATTTTGACGCCATTGCTCTTTAACAAACTCGGCCGCTTTCTTCCCGACGTCGCCATCATCTGCCAGCAGCTTGATTTTCGGGAACTCGGAGACGCCCGCCTCTTTCAGACCTTCCGCAAGCGTCGCTTTTGCTTTCGGCAGGTTATCCTTGCGGTTGATCAGATCGCCGACATCCTTCGTGAAATCGCCGCCCTGACCGTTCGACATCCCGAGCGGGTTGTATCCTTTCGCCCCGACAGAACCGTTGTGGTAGATAACATCAGCGTACGCATCGCCGTCAACAGACCATGTGAGCGCTTGGCGCACTTTCGCGCTCTGCAGCGCTTTGACGCGTTGGTTGTATTGCAAGTAGACGGTGGTCAGCTCCGGAACGGTAGAAAACTCGGTGGAGGATTTGTAGTTGTCCACTTGGTCGCGCACCAGACCGGTACGGTCTACCATGTTCGACTCGTACAGGTTGACAGAGGCGTTCGAGTCTTTTACCACTTGGAAGTTCACTTTGCTCAACTTCACGCGGTCTTTGTTCCAGTAGGTGTCGTTCTTCTCGATGACAGCAGATTGCTCATGCTCCCATGCGGTCATCTTGAACGGGCCGCTGTACAGCGTGGTCGCAGCATCAGCACCGTATTTATCGCCTTGCGCTTCGACGAACTTTTTGTTTTGCGGGTAGAAGATCGGGAACGCCATCTGCTCAAGGAAGAACGGAATCGGGTGATCGAGCGTGACTTCAAGCGTTTTGTCATCCTTCGCCTTGACCGCAACATCGTCTGCAGAGCCTTTGCCTGCGTTATACTCCGTACCGCCTTTCACCCACGCCACCATAAACGAGTACTGGGAGCCGGTATCCGGGTTGAGCGTGCGCTTCCAGGAGTATTCGAAATCATGGGCGGTAACGTTGTCGCCGTTGGTCCATTTTGCATCCTCGCGAAGGTGGAACGTATAGGTCAAACCGTCTGGTGACACTTCCCATTTTTCAGCGACGCCCGCTTCCGGCTTGCCATCTTTGCCCGAGCGGATCAGACCTTCGCTCACCTGTGCGAACATCGTGAAGGAGAGCGTGTTGGTCGCTTTCGAAAGGTCCATCGTCGGGAGTTCATCTGTAAGAATCAGGTTGAGCTCCTGTTTTTCTTTCAAATCGTCGCTGCTGCCACCATCCGTCTTTTTGTCTCCGCAGCCTACCGCCAAGGTGGCTACCATCGTTGCAGCCAACCCGATCGGAATCCATTTTTTCGCCATCGTGTACAACCCCCTATAAAAAGTTCGCGTAACATTGTCGTAATCTTCCTGTAATGTTTCTGAAAACATCTACTTCGAATCCAATATAGCAAGCAAATCAGATTTACGCAATACCTTTTTATTGAAAAAATAGATATCGATTAATGCGAAACAAAAAAGATCTTCCTAAATTGGAAGATCTTTTGAAATATTCTATACAATTTTTTCTAGCCGTGTAAACCGTGGCAACACTTTCTTCTCTCCGATCGACGGGTGGAACATGACGGTCAACTCAAGCGTCTCCTCCTCGCCCCGCTTGTCCAACACCATCCCTTGCCCCCACTGCGGATGCTTGAGCATATCGCCCGACTTCCAGACGATGTCAGACTGAACATACCCGACGGTGCGATCCACAAACTCTTCGGGGATCTCATCGAGAAAACGAGAGGGGTCATTGCGCTGCGTATTCCCGAACAGCGTGCGTTCCGCACAGTGCATCATGTGCAGCTTTTCTTTAGCGCGCGTGATGCCGACATAGGCGAGGTTGCGCTCCTCCTCAATCCCGCGAACATCGTCCATCGATCGCATGTGCGGAAAGATCGTCTCTTCGCAGCCGATGAGAAAGACGGTCGGAAACTCCAACCCTTTTGACGCATGCATCGTCATCATCAGCACCGCCTCACCGTTCTCCCCCTTTTCTTTATCCTGGTCGGAGAGGAGCGATACTTCAGCCAAAAAGTCGCCGACCGATCCGCCGCGCCTGCGATCGAACGACTTGGTGATCGAAAACATCTCCTCGATGTTTTCCAGCCGCATCTGATCTTCCTCTTTTGAGGAATGTGCATAGATCTGACGATATCCTGTCTTGTCGAGCACCTCCGACAGATATTCACTCACCGAAAGCCCTTCCTGACAGACGTTCAGATATTTCATCAGATCGTGAAACTCCTTGCAGGTGGCAGCCTGCTTCGCCGGCAGCCCGTTCTCTTCAGGAAATCCCATCGCTTCAAGCAGCGTCAAGTCCCGCCCGTGCGCATAATCGAGCAGTTTCTGAATCGTGCCTGGCCCGATCGAGCGCTTGGGAGCGTTGATGATCCTCAGCAGGGATATTTCATCCTGCGGATTGCAGAGGCACTTCAGATAGGCCATCACATCTTTGATCTCCCGACGGTCATAAAACGTCATACCGCCCAAGATCTTGTACGGTATCGCCGCCTGCAAAAACGCCTCCTCGACAATCCTCGACATCGCATTGGCGCGGTAGAGCACGGTGCAATCGCCGAATGACCCTCCGTTGTCGACATGGTTTTTCACCTGCTGGACGATGTAATGCGCCTCATCCTCCTGGTCGATCGCCGTATAGATCGAGATCTTGTCCCCCTGCCCGTTTTGCGACCACAGCGCTTTATCCTTGCGCTGTTTGTTGTTTCTGATCACCGCATTGGCCGCTTCGAGGATCGTCGACGTCGAGCGGTAATTCTGCTCCAGCTTGATCACAGTCGCTTCCGGATAGTCTTTCTCAAAGTTCATGATGTTGGAGATATCTGCGCCGCGCCATGCATAGATTGCCTGATCCCCATCGCCGACCACGCAAAGATTGCGATGCTTTTCGGCGAGCAGTTTGACCAGCCTATACTGTGCGCGGTTGGTATCTTGATATTCATCAACATGCAAATAGCGGAACTTGTTTTGATACTGCTCCAAGACGTCCCGCTTCGTTTCGAACAGCTCCACCGTCTTCATGATCAGATCGTCAAAGTCCATCGCGTTAAAGTCTTGCAACTTGCGCTGATACACTCGATATACCTGGCTTGCCACAACATCTTGAAGTTTCTTCCCCGCCGTCTTGGCAAACTCATCTGGCGTCAACAGCTCGTTTTTGGCTGCCGAGATGCGCCACTGGATTTGATTCGGGTCAAACTTTTTGATGTCGAGATTCAGATCGAGCATCGACTGTTTGACAGCTGCCGTCTGATCGTCCGCATCGAGGATCGTAAAATTGTTCTGATAGCCGATGCGATCCGCTTCTCGGCGCAATATGCGCACGCACATCGAATGAAAGGTGCTCATCCACAGGTCCTCAGCCGCTTCGCCCACCAGCTTTTTCACGCGCTCATTCATCTCTTTGGCCGCTTTGTTGGTGAAGGTGATGGCGAGGATTTGAAACGGCGATACCCCGCGCGCGCCGAGCAGATAGGCGATCCGCCGCGTCAGCACGCTCGTCTTGCCTGATCCTGCTCCAGCTAGGATCAGCAAGGGACCTTCTGTCGTCTCAACCGCCAACTTCTGCTCGGGATTGAGACCTTTCACGATCTGTTCGATCTTTATCGTCTGTGTCGTCATCTCCTGAGCAACTCCCATCTTTCCGTAAAAGAAATCCCGTTCGTGCAAGGGTAGAACTCTATTTTCTATCCTCTCACAAAGCGCTGTCAAGAATCATTTGACCGCTAGAATCACGCAGGAGAAGGGCCTCCTCACAAGAGAAGGCCCTGATGATCATCTATTCAGTTTTGCTTACTGTTGGCGACCGCTCATCGCTTGTTCCGCATATGCGACCAGACGCTTGGTGATCTCGCCACCGACCGACCCGTTCAGGCGGGACGGAGTTTCGCCGCCGAGGTTGACACCAAACTCAGTTGCGATTTCGTATTTCATTTGATCCAGTGCACGAGACGCACCATTGACCAGAATTTGATTGGAGCTGTTGTTGTTTGCCATTGTATCGGCACCTCCTGTATGAGATGTAAGAGTGATTGCGTTCACGATTGCAGCGCTCGACTATTGACGGCCAGACATCGCCTGTTCCGCATATGCGACGAGACGCTTGGTGATTTCACCGCCAACCGACCCATTGAGACGGGACGGAGTTTCACCACCCAGGTTGACACCAAACTCAGAAGCAATTTCGTACTTCATTTGATCCAAGGCGCGTGCTGCACCGTTGACGAGGATTTGATTCGAGTTGTTGTTTGCCACTGTAGGTCACCTCCTTGATGGGATTGATCTTATTATGGTTGCATCGCTCGATCTCCATGCACCCGTCAGGATGGAAAATGCTGTTGGACATGATCGACCTGCGATGCATACGATAAGGAAAGAGGGCTTCTCTTCAGAAGCCCTCTCGCTTTTACATCGCTATGCGGTTGGTTACTGTCTGCCAGACATCGCTTGCTCTGCATAGGCGACCAGGCGCTTGGTGATCTCGCCACCAACAGAGCCGTTCAGACGGGACGGAGTTTCCCCGCCCAAGTTGACACCGAACTCGGTAGCGATCTCATACTTCATCTGATCCAGCGCACGAGCAGCACCGTTGACCAAGATTTGGTTGGAGTTGTTGTTAGCCATCTGTCTCACCTCCTCATCGTGTGGTGTTTATAGAATGCCACTTCTACAGGATCGAATACTGTGGTGTTGATGGAAGCGGTGGAATCCTCTATCCAGATTGCGAAACGACTGTACAATGGGGAGAGAAGGAGTGAGAACATGATCGAGACCATCTATCGCCACCACCCAGAATTGCGCGGTGAATCGGCGCGAGTGATCGCGCACGGCTGGGCCAATCAAGTATGGATCGTCGGAGAGCGATTGGTGTTTCGCTTTCCCCGCACAGCAGAGGGCAAGCAGGAGTTGCGGCGAGAACAGCTGCTGCTACCAGACTTAGCACGCTCGTTACCCGTACAGGTGCCGCAGTTTCTGTATCAATCCCCTCTGGATGAAGAGATCACATATGTCGGCTACCAACAGATCCCAGGTACACCGCTTACACCAGCCCACTTTCAAAAGCTAGATCGAGCAAAAAAATTAAAATTATCTGTAACATTGGCAAGCTTTTTAACGACTTTACATACACATCGACCACAGATCAGCTTGCCTACCGTCGGAAAAGAGAGTTGGGAAGCTTTTTATCAGGAGATCGAACAAAAAGCATTTTCTCGATTGAACCGAGCGGAGCGCGACTGGACGAAACGATCTTTTGAAAGCTTTTTGACAGATTCGAGAAATTTTTGTTATGAGCCGCGGCTGTTACACGGAGATTTTAGCGCAGACCACCTGTTGCATCAGGCAGGTGAGCTCTCCGGGGTGATCGATTTTGGCGATGTGCGCCTTGGAGATCCTGCCTACGATTTTGTTGGACTGTTTGCAGCGTATGGCGCTGAGTTTACCAAAGAGGTGGTAAAACGGTATGGCTTGCCCCAAGATGAGCTGTTTTGGCAACGTGTGACCGGTTTTTATGTACAGCGCCTCCCCTTCCACGCCATCCTGTCCGGACTTGATACCGGAAATGAAGAGCGCGTGCAGATCGGGCTTCAACAATTGAGAGAAGGAGTTGATCGAAGATGACCGCAGTATACTTGATCATCCTCGGGGGATTGTTGCTCTTTATCCTGATCGACATCAAAGCTTCCGTGCTCTGGGAGATCTGGGTCGCCTCGCGCGGGTACGACGCGATTGAACAGGTGGAAGAAGGCCATAGCAAAAATGCGAAAAGCTACCAGATCAGCCGCAGGTCCGAATACAAACAGAAGCATCGCATCCTGCGCAATGATTAATCCTCGTTTGACAGCCAACAAGCCATGCCGAACGTGGGCATGGCTTGTTGAAACTACTTCGCAAAATCGACCTTGTACAAAGACGTCATCTGATTTCGTTGCATCGAGTCGGGAATCATCCGCATCATCCCGTCGCGAAGGCGGCAGAGCAATGGTCGATCGAGCTGAGCGAGCTTGCCGATGTAGAGCGATCGCTTGGCGATCATCGCCACCCGCTGTTTTCTCAACAGCTCAAATGATCGAAATGCCGCTTCGATCGATGGCTGTTGGGCAACACACTTCATCAGCATGACGCCGTCTTCGATCGCTTGACAGGCGCCTTGTCCAAGATTGGGCGTAACAGCATGAGCTGCATCGCCGATCAGCAAAACACGTCCGGAGGCAAAGCGGCTCAGCGGCGGCAAGTCATAGATGTCATTGCGGATCAGTTGCTCATCTGTCATGGCTGCTAGCACTTGTGAAACCGGCGAGTGAAAGCCGGAAAACTTCTCGGACAGGTCGCGAACTTTGTACTGGGCGAACGCACTGTCTTCCGCCGGACCGTTCAGCAACGCATACCAATAGATGCGATCATCAGGCAATGGCACGATGCCGAAGCGCCCGCTGCCTCCCCATGTCTCCGTCGGCCATTCGCAGATCCCTTGAGCTGAAACGTTGTGCGCAATCCCCCGCCAGCAAGTGTAGCCTGCATACCTCGGCTTTATGTCAGGGAACAGCTGTGTGCGGATCGGCGAATGGATGCCATCTGCCGCCACCAAGAGATCGCCAGAATCGGTGCTCCCATCAGCAAAGATCGCCGTCACCCGCTTCCCATCCTGCTCGACGCGCAGGCATGATTTTCCCAAGATCAGCGTGCCCGGCTTTAATGCATCGAGCAAAATCTGATGCAGATCTGCGCGATGAATCGTGACGATCGAACGCCCCTGCCAAGATGCGGCAATCTTCGAGAGCGTCCTCCCCTGACGATCGAGAATCATCATGCTGTTGTTTCTGCGCCCTCGCGTCTGAACCGCATGAGCAAGCCCGAGCACATCGAGCGCTTGCAAAGCGTTCGGCGCCACCATGATCCCCGCTCCGACCGGGCGCACTTCAGCGTATCGCTCATAGACACGCACGTCGAAACCAAGCTGTTGCATGGCAACCGCTGCTGTCAAACCGGCAATCCCTCCACCGATGATCAAAGCTGTCCCGCTCATGCTCATTCCCCTTCCCCGTCTAGTTTTGGGCAAATCCCACCCCAAACCACTTCAAACCTGCGTTCAAAAGTCGCTCGCATCTCATCAGCACTCATATCTGAGGAAGCCCAGACCATCAAGCAGTAAAAATAGACCCCGGCAACGACAGCTGCCACATCGCTCGCAGTGAGCTGTTCCACGACTTGACCCTTCTTTTTCCCTTCCTCGATCAACACCTCAAGTTCCGATTGAAATGATTCAATCATACTCAATTCCGCTTTGATCAGCAGCGATGAGCGCATCATTTCGGCGATCGTCAGCCTTGCCAAGTCAGGATAGATCGAAAATCTCGCGAACAGATCTTGGAACAAGAAGTTTAGTTTTTCCTTCAAACTCTCCAGGTTGTCATACCTTTTCAAGCTTTCTTTCGCCGATTCCATCTGCAACATCCCAAGATGTAACAAAATCGCCTCCTTCTTGGGAAAATAGTTATAGAAAGTTCCTTTGGCGATTCCACATGCTCGTGTGATCTCTTCCACCGTCACATTGTCAAATCCCTTTTCCTGAAACAGTGCCATCGATTGCAAAAAAATTTGTTCCTTTAGCTCTTCTTTCCTGATGTTACGCAACATAGAGCAGCATCAACTCCTAAATATGACCGTAGTCACTTTTTGACTATAGTCATATCATACGGTGATCCGCTCGCTCGATCAACCGAGAACTGCAGGTGTTCAAAAAATCGTCAAAGGATCGCATGTGGTACAACATTTCTTTACGAGAGATATTTAAAACTTCAAAAAAATGGATATTTTTATATTTTTATAAACATTTCGAATCAATAAATTTCGATCTCTACATTAAATAGGTACCTGCTCAAACTGCACATCTCTTCCAGCCAAGAGAGAACCGCTCTCGCAATCACGCCGGTTAGCATCGGGCGGATCTCCTCTGTGGAGATGGCAAGATGATTTGGCTACAACGAAAGCACCCGACAACTCGAATCGTTATCGGGTGAGAGCCGTTCAGTTGGCAGGTCATTGACCCAGATCAGTTTGGCAACAGCAATTTCTGAACAAACAGCAGCAAACCCCAGCCAAGAATCCCCAACCCGATCGATAGAAAAAGCGGCATCGAATATTTCAGTGCGAAGGCAACAATTGCTATTAATCCGATGGTCGATGGCAATCCATATAGAACCCCGAATAAAAACTCACTCAGTTCGGCTGTCTTCCCACCTTGTACATAGAGCCAGATCAGGCTTAACAGACTGATCAGCGGGAGCGCCGCGATGATCCCGCCGAATTTGGGGGATATTTTGGCTACGACGGTGATCGTGCCGATCACAAGACCTGAAACGGCCGACTTAAGAAGAAAATACATGTATCGTCTCCTTTTGCAGAAGCTCTAGCGATCTGATGAGCTGCGCTTTATCCTCATCTGTCAACCGATCTAAGATCGTCTGCAGCTTCTGTTCATCGAGCTCCGTATTTCTCCGCAATACCTCTTTCCCCAGATCTGTGAGTTCGAGCAGCACCGCTCTTCTGTCCTCTTCATTTTTCCCTTTCCTGATATAACCTTTCTGGATCAATCTTTTGACATGCTCAGATGCTGTGTTATGAGAAACACCTAACACTTCAGCAATAAACTGAATCGTCGTCCGCTTATTCTTCTCGATGCTCTGCATACAACGAATGTTTTGGTGAGTCAGCGCTTCCTCATGTTTGTAATGCAGATAGAAGTAGACATCGGTCAACGCTTCGTTGATCGTTCTGGTCAACAAAACGAATCCCCCTCTCGATGTATCGTATTACACGATATATTAGCAAAGGAAGATGAGTATTGCAACAACCTGCCCGTCAAGTGATGAAAAGTAAAAAGGACAGCCGGTAAGCTGTCCTTCAGATTCGAATAAGCGTCTCCATTCATCGGCTGTCAACTTCTCTGCCCAGCTTCCAGCTCCCATCCGGAGCATCATTTCAGGATCAGCGAGCCGCGGAAATTCTTCAAATCCTTGAGCACATCGATCGTATGCTGGAGCCAATATGCATCATCAATCGGCGGGAGCTGATCGGGCGGAAAGAATTTTGCATCTGTGGTTTCATCCGTTTCGGTGACGATCTCTCCACTCCACTGCTCGACCAGAAACACAAACTCGAACATTTGGTACGCATCTCCGAAATGGTTGGTCTGTACATGCTCGGCGCCCGAATAAAGCGAGATCGGAGTTGCATGTTCCACGATCAGCCCTGTTTCTTCGAACACTTCTCGCTTCAGGCAATCGGTGATCGATTCATTCAATTCGATCGAACCGGCCGGCATGCCCCATGAGTTTTCCCCTCTTCGGTCGATGAACAGGATTTCCCCACGCTCATTTCGCAAGATCGCGCGTATCGAAGGAACGATCAGTTGGATATGGCCTACTTTTTCCCTGAGTTGCCCAACATAGCTCTCCGCCCATGAAACGCTCATCGTACCATCTCCTCCGTGCCGGAAAGTGCAGGGAATCCTGCGCGACTCCAGAGCCATAGCGGTGTATGAACATCGATCGGAGCCAGCCCACTTCCAGTCAGCGCCCGCTCCCACGCCTCTGCCACCGCCTGCCGATCATCAGCAGTACCACTTAGTACGTCTGACGTGCAGAGTCCCAATTTTACAGTCGCCTTCAAGATGTGCGTATCGGGAGCGACCGTGATCAGTTCACGCGACTTCCAGCCAACTCCCGCATAGCTCTCCATCACATACAGCCAGTAATTGAAGATTTTTGGCCCGGAGAGATAGGGAAACTCCGACTTCCTCGTTCCCTGCATGATGCTCTTGAGGGTGGCGATGTCAGATTGAACAGCTGCGATCATCCCGAGAACATCACCGCTTGGCGAGGATTGAGCGATGCCCTTTGCGACTCGCTGCCAAATATCTGGATGACGATTCGGTTGCAACGCCACTCGGTATTGCAGCAACGTATTTCGCAAGTCGCCAAGATCGCTGCTGGATGCAGCATGAGGGTGAAAAATCCACCTTGAACGATCATCGAGATACGCCTGCGCGATCGACTGCCAAAGCGTATAGGAGTTTCGTTGGTAATTTAATGACATCCCCAGCGTCAACACGTTTGCCATTTCGTCAGTTGGAACAACCCCGAGCAGCGCATCCTCTGGCATCACCTCACCGCCGAGGAGTCCCTCTGCATGCATCTGGACGAGCCGCTTGACGTTGTTGATAAAAAGATTGCTTGTCATATTCGCCTCCGAACAAAAGTCATTCCTTCACCCCTATTGTAAACTCAGCTGGGCGAGCTTACCACCTCGTTCGGTTTCACACGTTCTGCTGAAAGCATCATTTCATCATCGGCTGTGTGGACTGACCCCATTTGACCCGATCCTCCAAGCTGCACATTTCTTCTATTCGTCAACCGCATGAATACATCTATAAAGTGCCTGTAGCCCGGCTATGCAAATTAGCCAATTTTAAGCGCAACTGAGCAGAAGCGATCGCTTCCAGCCGACACGAGGAGCTGGCTCACCCTATCGCAGCTATGGAGAAAGAGGGGAACATCTTTCATGTTCGGTTTCAAACATAAGGTTGGCAAGAGAAAAGCAACATCAAAATCGCCCAATCTGTTCTTAAAAAGCAGCAGCCTATTCTTCAAGCAGGATGCTGGAAATATGATCTTCGAAGTAACTTCCAAACAGTTACCCGTGCTGAACCGAATCGGATTGGATGAATTATTCCTCACACAAGGACACATCCGGGAGCCGCATTGGCATCCGAACGCAGCGGAGCTCGACTATGTGGTTGAGGGAGAGGTGCTCATCTCGATCCTCGACCCGTTCCGACACCAATTGCTGACCTACCATGTGCAGCCAGGTCAGGTCGTCTATATCCCGATCAATTGGTGGCACTGGATCACCGCTGTTACGAAAAAAGTCTACATCGTCCAAATCTTTAGCCATGAAGACCGCCAAATCATCGAAGGCTCCGACGTGTTGCGGAAAACGCCACCCGAAGTTTTTCAATTGGCTTATGGCGTGAACGCCAAACAGTTCGCCAATATGGTCGCACCGATTCAAAAAACTGTGGTCATCGGATCGCCAGATGCCGTGCAGAAGAGCGAGCGGTCCGGAAATAGATTGGCAGTAAAAGACACTTCCGCTGGCACTCCCAACCTCTTTTTCGAACTGAAGCAAAATCTGAGCGCTCAACGCGATCACAGCTTTCTCTACGAGGTCACCTGTGACCAGATCCCGATGATGCACAACTTGTCACTCGGTGACCTTTACCTGACCAAAGGCCATATCCGCGAACCTCACTGGCATCCGAACGCAGATGAATTGGATTATGTGATCTCCGGCGAAGTGACCGTTTCCATCCTCAACCCGTTTACGCTCAAATTGCACAACTATCCTGTAAAACCTGGACAGGTGGCATTCATTCCAAAAGGCTGGTGGCACTGGATCACCCCGATGACAGATCAAGCCCATCTGCTGGTCAATTTTAACGATGGTCAGATCGAGTCGGTCGAGGGCTCCGATGTCTTGCGGCTCACCTCACCGGAAGTTTTTCAACAAGCTTATGGAATGAACGCTAGACAATATGCTAAGGAAGTAACGCCGATCACCGAGACTTTGAAAATCGGCCCACCCGATCAGAAGCTGAAATGAGCTAGGCGATGACGTCAGAGTGGCAATGCTGTCATGTTTGATTCGAACTGTTCTTGCTCTCTTGCTTCGTGCAGATCAACACATTGAAAAAGCGAGAAGAGCCGTATCCTTTTGAATGGGAAGTCTCTTCTCGTTTTTTGTTCTCTCGCGTTTTCAAAAAACTTCTATGAACTTGTGGCTTCAAGCCACCTCGTCACCACTTCCACAAGCCGGTCTTTTTTGCTCTCCACATCGCTCATATCGGTGATTTTTACTACCGCTCTGTCGTCGGCAACCCAATCTAACAACCCAGTCGTGTCATCTAACAGCCGGCCTTCACTCGCAGGCTCTTTTTTCTTCGCCCCGCAATGAAAGACAAGCCGAAAAAAGCCTTTTCCTTGCAGATTCATGGTCACGCGATCCTCCTGCTGGTAGCAGAAGCTCGGTGCATTCCATTTGATATGTTCGGTTATGTGTCCGTTCGTACCTAATATGATCTTTCGAACTTCCTCGATTTCCTGCTTGAGCGGATGTTCGAGGTTTTCTAAAAATTGTACAACCTGCTCAGTTCCGGACAGCTTCGGCGATTTCTTGTCGGCAGTTTTTGACGTCTTCTTACTTGCTGTCATGATCGATTCCCTCCTCTCTTCCCACTCGCGTTTTAAATATCCTCTTAATGTTTATCATTCGTTATGCCACTCCACTCTCCTTCCCACTTTTGTCCAAACTGGTTCAAGAGAATCCGCATCGCTCAGACCGATCTGCATTCTGCTGAGGTACAAAAAATCACTCGACCTCATCATGTAAGAACCTGATGAGGTCGAGTGATGGTTGAGCATTTTATCCGACTGTCTGTCTAGTCGAGTAGGTTGTCCGATTGCTTTGACGAAACGAAAAGATTTGCAACCGCTCCCATCCACTCGAACCTATGCGATCCCTTACTGCAACAAAAACCCCTGAATGGATACAAAAAAGATAAAGAGTGAAACAACAATCGTCATATATCCAAGAAATCTTTTTCCCTCTTTTTGAAGCTCGATAACACCGCTGGATAAAAAAAATGCCCCTAAAAACAACATTGAATAAGGCATCCATTCAAAGTCTTTCGTGAGCAGACTATAACTCGATAGGACGATAACAACAATCCCTAGAATAACTCTGATCACTTTGATCAATTTCCCACTCCCTATCAGTTCAGCTTCAGACTAACCAATCGCTTGGATTCATTGAGTGATCAGGACAAGTGGAACGAATATCCCCAATCACGATCAAATAATGCTTCTTCCCAAGATACCATCTGCACTGCCGCCTACAAAATTTTCGCCTCAATCCGCAGCTTATCCTCAACCAACGCGATGATCTCCGAATTCGTCAGTTTCGCCTTGCCCACGTTCACCGTATCCCCAAACAGCGCACGGATCGAATCCACATTCCCACAGCTTGATAAATGCGTCTCGGATGCTTCTTTGTTCCCAGTCCACCACAAGATTCATTCTAGAGCGTTAAAAAGAGGGTCTGTTTTCGCTACAAGTAGCAGTATCGTCGATGTGTGTAGCCGCTTTCATCTAGGTATGTTATCTCCTTTATACCAATTGAATCTCTTTATCATTTCTTTTGCTGCTTCTGTAATCTCATTCCCCCTTGAGAATCTTTCTGTAAAATAAGTAGCTTTTCTTACAGGCTTACCATAAGTTTCATTGAAATCTCTCATAACTCTCCATACAAAGCCCTCGCAAGCATTAACCGAATTGCCTACATAAATATCAAAATCACTGACTTTCAGATTATTAGGATTGTACTCTGGTTTAAATGTTGCCATATACGCATTGCGATTACCTACAAGCTTGATTGAGACTGATTTGCTCGTTTGTTTGGTATAAGCAGAAAGAGTGAGGGAAAACTCGTTTGCAGTCCCTCCCACCCAAACACTCCAATTATTACTTATCGCCTTATCAACAAGGGAGGTTACCACCTCCTCGAACTCCCTGATCTTAAATGCTTTCCAGTTAACATTTCTTTTTTTAGTGAATTTCCGCCAATTATCTTGGGTTATCGCTTCCGTATCCTTTATCCCGAAGAGTGCGGCAATTTCATTAAAGCCGTCTTCATATTCATTTCTAAAATCGGCAAATTTCCGATCTGCTAAAAAAAGCGGAATTTGACAATCCCTATAGAGGATCGGTAATACAAATACCTTCTTTGTTTGCATTTGCTTAACCCAAGCCGCCTCTAAGTCACTCTTTACCCATTCTGATTCAAGAGCCTCAGGAGTTAATACTAATCCAAGATATTCATTCTCTCTTATGCCATCCTCAGTTTCCCATATCCTTGAATCTCCCACCTTCATTTTCCATTTGTCAAACCATACATCTACTCCAATCCTTTTCAAGTCCCTTGCTAATTTTTCAACAAATGGTTTATCGATGTTTGCATAGCTGAGAAATATACTCGGCATATTGACGCTCTCCTTATTTACGTTTTGATACAGTATAGTTACCACTACTCCCCAAACAGAAACTAGAAGTTAATAATTTTTCAACCGTAACCTCCATTAATACATCTTTACTTTTTCTTTTTGAGACCCTTGTAAAGCCCACACGTTCATAGTATTTAGCTAATCTGCTAGAGCTTTTAAATATTGCATCATCTTTCGAAAACGAAGACTGCATAGGTTTGGATATCAAGAAAATCATTCCACTCGCATTTCTTATTAAATTCCTGAAAGAATATTGTATTAACTTGATACCGATTTCTCTTCCCCTTAAGAACGGGTGGACATCTAGGCGCGAAACGTAGAATAAACTGCCGACAAGAAAAGGGTCATCATATAATTCCTCTTCCTCTATCTGGTCTGCTCTACTTCCAATTACAGCATGATCCCCATCAAGGGCATCAAGCCAACAAAACCAGCTTTCGCCAATTTCTTCTTTCCACTCACTGGGGAATTCTGTGATCGTTAGTTCTGCAAGAATTACGTTTTCAATAGATTTACTGGTAAAATTGTTCTTATCTTCATCCGAAATACCCAATTTGTCTTGCAGAAATTCGTAATCGGACTCTAATTGAACAGTATGAGAGATTGGCATAGTATCAGTATCATAATCTACAGTTGGAAAATCATGAAAACAACTCAAGTGGTAGGTAACGATTAGATCGAGTTCGGAATCAATCAACTTGTTTACAGATTTCATAGCAGATTCTCCACCTTATTAATTTCAAATAATAGGAAGACTGTAAATTATAGCTAGTAGATAATAATACTTTATCAATTTCCGAGGCTATTGTCGATTCATTCATCAAACCAGAATCTCAGCGATTTGCTGCCTCCGTCTTGCGCCGAACAAAAGAAACAATGAAAAAATCATCAGGTGAGATGGAAGAAGTTTATAGGCTTCAAAACAGGCATTTCGGCTTTTCACAATTAGGATGTATGATAGCCAATGTCCCCCAAATCCTTAATACATCTGGCTTCGTGAAAGATTTCAAAATCTTGGCCTCAATCCGCAACTTATCTGCAACCATCGCAATGAACTCCGGATCAAGTTCTCCTTGCCCAAGTTGACCCTGTTGCCGAAGAGGTTGCGGATCGAATCGACATATCTGGTAGCAATCTCATATACAACTAATTTAGCCTCTCCTCAACACTACTACTAGTGGCTGATATGTATTGGTTTCTAATTTACAGATTTTATCCTCTACCTATTAGTAGGTTTCTGTTTCCATAACCTTTGCGAATTTGTGAAAAAGATCAGCAGCACCTCACAAGCGACAGGTTTGCACAAAAAATATGCGCTACCACTTCCGTACTTGTCCACACCGCTCTCCTTTCTTCTTCATATCAATGAAAAAGAGAGGAGTAATGTTATGAAATAAAAAGATCAATGGGCAAAACCAACAGACTCAATGAAAGATTCCGCAGAGATAGCCTTTCGCATCCCCGTTTTTTTAAGCCATCCGAGCACTTAGAAAAAGCTCTGCTGTTCCCGCGCACACTTCCTGATACGGAGCAATACCCGGAAAAAACACTGACCAGCGTGCGTCGCATCGTTTTATCCAGTTATGGACTGATCGCAGTCAATATGCAACAAGTCTTCGCCACGTATACGCAAACCAACACCGGTAGCCCGCCGCCTCCCCCTTCCTGGGAAGGCACGCCGTTTTTGCAGATTGAACCCGCAATGGCATTCCAACGTGGTCTGCCACTCCTGCTGATTAAGGAAAGTGGTGTCGCAAGCCTCGGGATGTGGAGTCCCACCGTCGAACCCTACTTTATCATCGAATGGAATTCCTCGTTGCCGCTTGACGCTTTCTTCAAAAGTGTAGAGTGGAAAGAGATTTTCCAAAATTGGACAGCACAATTGCGCTCTGCCTATTACATTCAAACTGAGCCGGAATTCAAGTACCGCTGCGGTCAGAACGACTAGTAGTCGAAATAGCTCAAAGAAAAGGAGATGTTTTTGACATATCCTTTTCTTGTTTTGCTCCAAACACAAACACCCAATAAATCACGAGGATTTATCGGGTGAGATGGAAGACGTTTATCGACTTCAGAACAAGTTGGTTGGCTTTTCAAGATTGGGATGTATGAGAGCCGCGTTCCCGAAAACCGTTGTTACATAAGGCTGCACTGCCGCTTACGAAATCTTCGCTTCAATCCGCAGTTTGTCCGCCACCATCGCGATAAACTCGGAGTTGGTCGGTTTCGCCTTGCCCACGTTGACGGTGTTGCCAAACAGGTTGCGGATCGAGTCGACGTTGCCGCGGCCCCATGCCACTTCGATCGCATGGCGGATGGCACGCTCCACTCGGGACGGGGTGGTGTTGTACTTGTCGGCGATCTTCGGATACAGCACTTTGGTGATCGAGCCTAGGATCTCGACATCTTTGTAGACCATCCCGATCGCCTCGCGCAGGTAGTGATAGCCTTTGATATGCGCCGGCACGCCGATTTCGTGAATGATGTTGGTGATCGAAGCGTCTACGTTCTTGCCGCGAGTCATCTGCTGCTTCGGCGCTACCCCCGGAACGCGAACCACTTGGCGAATGCGGTTCGCCAGCACATCCATATCGAACGGTTTCAAGATATAATAGGCCGCCCCAAACTCCACCGCTCGCTTCGTAATGTTCTCCTGACCAAAAGCTGTCAGCATGATCACTTTCGGGTCGTACGAGAGTTGCATGCCCTGAATCTTTTCCAAAACGCCAATGCCGTCAAGCACAGGCATGATGATGTCCAAAATGATCACATCTGGTTGTTGGATTTCCAACTGTTCCAGAACTTCGTTTCCGTTATACGCGACGCTGACGACTTCCATGTCGTTTTGCTCGGTGACAAATTCTTTTAAGAGCTCCGCGAATTCGCGGTTGTCATCTGCGATCAGAACTTTGATATTCTTCACTGAGATTAAACCCCCTTGTGTACGCTCACCCAACTGAAAAGATATTTCGACAATGCACTTTTTATTCCTCTAATAGCCCCTAATAAACATTTTGACTTGTTTCAACAAATTCCGAGTCCATTAACATCTATTTTAACACAATCAGTGCGAATCTTCTTATAAAGGAGACACTTTTGTCGAAAAGTTTTTCAATCGTACACGCAAAATAGCTAAATAGTCCCACAGATATTGCAACTTGCTGAAACCTAACCGGATCTGCCTTCGTCTATCCTAGTAATCATTTGGAACGCTCGGGAGCGAATGCGATGAATCGAAAAATCAAAGTGCTTTTGCTGATCATCGGTACTCTGATGGTCCTGACCGGCAGTTTCATCTACCAGCAGCAGGCGAGCATTCAAAGCCTTTTTTCACCCACGACTGCAGATGGACCCCAAATAGATACTACACCGCCAAAGCCGCTGGAAACGCAAGCTCTTGAGCTCGGAAGCGCGACGATCTCCAACTTGACGATCGAGCAGATTAAGAAGAATGTGAAGCTGGCGATGACCGAAGGGGAAGTGGAAGCGCTGTTTGGCAAGCGACATTACATCGTCGAGGATGCGACGAGCGGTCGACAGATGTGGCGGTATGATTTTGCAGATCAGCCCTATCAATACCCCGCTTCGTCCGATCAAAATGAGGACATCACCATCGCTCGCCCTGACGAGGCTGGACTGCAGAGCGGAGCGCTCAACTTCCATCTCTTCGTCGAATGGGAGCAACCGAACCGCTCGGGGAAGATTCTCGCCTACTCACTTAATGAGAAAGGAACGGTCATCGATCAAGACCTTCTCGCTTCAAATTGATACGATGCAAAAAACGCCCATCTGCTGGGCGTTTTTTGCTGTCACATCAGGAAGCGGCAGCCGTCTTCGTTTTTACACCCGCTTCGTTGAGCATCCATTCGATGAAAACCCCGTACCCTTGCGTCGGATCGTTGACAAAAACGTGCGTTACCGCCCCGACAACTTTGCCATCTTGCAGGATCGGACTTCCGCTCATCCCTTGGATGATCCCGCCCGTTTTCGCCAGCAGGCGCGGGTCGGTGATCTTGATCACCATGCTCTTCGTCGCCGGATATTTTTGGCGCATCACATTGACGATCTTGATCTCAAACTCTTCGACAGCTTGACCGTTGACGACTGTGAGGATCGTCGCTTTCCCTTCGTGTACCTGCTCTGCCAGCGCTACCGGCATCGCCTTCTTGACCTTGGCGTTGTCTGGCAACGACTCCATCTTGCCGAAGATCCCAAAATCGCTGTTGCGGGTGATCGAACCGAGCACACGCTCTTCGTCGATAAAGATGCCCCGCTTTTCACCAGGTGTCCCGCTCTCCCCTTTATCGATCGAAGTGACGCGGGAGTGAACGACCTGGCCTTCTCCGACACCGATCGGCTGTCCGGTGTCCACATCTGTTATCACATGCCCTAAGGCACCGAATACTTTTTGCTCCGGCTGGAAGAAGGTCAGCGTCCCGACGCCGGCAGCCGAATCGCGGATGTAAAGTCCGATGCGATACGTCTCCCCATCGTTGTCATAGATCGGTTTGACCTTCAATTTCAGCTGTTCTTTGGCGCGCTTGATCGTAAATTCTAGCGGGCGCTGCGCCTTGCCCGCCTTGTTGATCCATTCGGCCGCCTGTTCGACAGAAGCGACCTTGCGCCCGTCGATCGCGGTGATGATGTCGCCCACTTTTACCTGTGCCTGTTCCGCAGGCGAGACCGAGTTGCCGCCCGTCCTGACCAAGTTGTACCCGACGACCATAATCCCTGAAGACTTCAGCTTCACACCGATCGATTGTCCGCCCGGAATGACTTTCAAGTCGGGGACAACATTCACATGAACCGACTTGACCGGGATCATGCCAAAAAGTTTAACCTGCAAGTCTGCTGTGCCAGTTTTTCCTGAATCGAGCTTGAGAGGTTGTTTGAGGTGAGCAGCAACTTGTGACGCAGGGGACCCGCCGAGCGAGACCACTTCTGGTTGCGAGGTGATCACCGTCGCAAAGGAGGGAATCCCAAAGTCAAGCGCTGTACTGGTGCCTTGCAAGATCCGCAATTCTTGGGGAATGCTTGCGAGCTGATGAATAGGTGTGAACCAACACAAAGCGACAAACAATGTTGCGACGAAAAGTCCTAAGAGCTTTCTGCGAGTGTGTTTTGTCAAACCATCTCACGCTCCCCTTCCTTCCCTGTCTGCACCTCCGTATACCTCTGTCAATCGACAGTGTCATCTTGGAGTGATAGCTTTAGAATACCTCTCACGCCAAGCGCCTATCCTGCGAAACATCTGGCATGAGTACTCGCTTTTGGCACTCTGCCCATCGCCCTCAAGCCTTAATAGCACTGGCGCGGTCGAGCATTTCGCTCGCATGTTTTCTGGTGGTTTCGGTTAGCTCCACACCGGAGAGCATCCGCGCGATCTCCTCGATGCGCTCCTCCTGACTCAGCTGGTTCACTTCCGTTTTCGTCTGCACATCATCCTGATGCTTCTGAATCAGGAAGTGCGCATCTGCCATCGAGGCGACCTGCGGCAGATGGGTCACGCAGATCACTTGTCGGCGAGCACCGATCAGCGCCAACTTCTCCGCCACCGCTTGGGCAGCGCGGCCGGAGATGCCCGTGTCCACCTCATCGAAGATCAGCGTGCCCACATTGTCGACATCGGCGAGGATCGTCTTGATCGCCAGCATCGTGCGCGAGAGCTCCCCGCCTGATGCGATCTTCGCAAACGGCCGCAACGGTTCGCCCACGTTTGGCGAGAACAGAAATTCGACCCGATCGATGCCCCATTCGCTGACATGCACTTTGCGCGAACCGATCAACAGACCGTCCGCATCTTGAATCTGGGTAAAGGTGATCGCAAACTGCGTCTTCGGCATCATCAGTTCGGTCAGCTCATCCATGACCGCATGGGACAGCTCTTCTGCCGCCCTGCGCCGCGCTTTGGAAAGCGATACGGCTCGCTTGGCCAGCTTCTCCCCTTTGCGCGTCGCCACTGCGCTCAACTGTTCGAGACGCTCTTCATGATGTTCGAGCGCATGCAGCTCCTCCTCGATCTTCGCTGCAAATGCGAGGATGTCTGCCACCGAATCCCCATACTTTTTCTTCAGGCGGTTCATCGTGTTCAGCCGCTCTTCGATCTGGTACAGACGCGCCGGATTGAACTCGATCTGATCGCGGTAATCGCGCATCATGTGCGCTACCTCTTCTAACTGATACAAGGATGACTTGATCAGGTCGAGCGCCGGAAATAAAGTCTCATCGTAGCGGACAACGCTTTCCAGCTCGCGGATGACGCGGTTGACGCTGTCAAGGGTGGACGTGCCCCCGCGCTCTCCGTGGTAGAGCACCTCATAAGAGGAGTTGGACGCATCGAACAGCTTCTCCGCGAAGGACAGCTTCTGGTGCTCCTCTTCCAGCCGCTCGTCCTCCCCTTCGCGCATTCCGACCTCGCGGATCTCCTGCAGCTGGAAGCGCAGAATGTCCAATCGCTGAATACGCTCCTGCTCGCCGAGCTTCGCATCGCGAAGCGCTTTTTTCGCGTCGCGATAGTCGAAATAGGCAGCTTCTACTTTCGCCCGCAAGGAGAGCAGCTCTTCGCCGCCGTACGCATCAATCAAGGCGAGCTGTTCCCGCACTTCATGCAAAGTCTGGTGCTCATGTTGTCCGTGCATGTTGATTAAGTATTGCCCAAAATTCTTCAGCATCTGCACGGTGACCATTCTTCCGTTTATTCTGCAAACGCTTTTGCCGGCAGCCGATATCTCGCGGACGATCAGCACGTTGTCATCTTCAAGCTCCAATCCGTACTCGCCGATCAATTCGAGAAATTCTGGACTTGGTTCAATGGCAAAAAGAGCCTCGATCGCAGCTTTGTCTTTGCCCTGCCGAACAAGATCGGACGAGGCGCGACCGCCTAAGATGAGACTCACCGCATCGAGCAAGATCGATTTGCCAGCACCGGTCTCCCCGGTGAGAATACAAAGGCCCGCTTGCAGCGACAAGCGCACCTCTTCGATCAGAGCAAAATTCCTAACTGACAGTTCCAAAAGCATGTGTTAGCCCCCTAGACATAGGAGAGAAAGCGACCGACGATGTCTGGTGCCACTTCCTTGTTGCGCACGATGATCAAGATCGTGTCATCTCCACAGATCGTGCCGAGCACTTCTGGCCAATCGAGAGCGTCGACGATCGCGCCGACCGCGTGTGCGTTACCTGGCAATGTTTTCATCACGATCAGATTTTCCGCTCGGTCGATGGAGACGAACGAGTCGAGCAACATCCGACGCAGCTTCTGCTCTGGGTTGTAGCTCGGTTCGGCGGGCAAGGAGTATTTATACGTCCCGCTCAGCGTCGGCGTTTTGACCAGGTGCAGTTCTTTAATATCGCGAGAGACGGTCGCTTGCGTGACCTGAAAGCCTGCCTCACGCAACTTGTCTACCAGCTCTTCTTGCGTTTCAATATCCCTCGTCGAGATGATCTCTCGAATCTTTAACAGGCGTTGGCCTTTCATGTTCCGATCATTCTCCTTCTCGGTTTACGGTGCGCAGTGCAGCTTGCGGCGTAGCACATCAAAAAACTCGCGGTCGCGCCATTTGATCAGCTTCGTCTTGTAAGGTGCTTGTCTCACGCGGATGATATCGTGGTTTTCCAAGGTGCGGAAATCTTGACCATCGACGAGCAGCACCATCTCTTCATGCGTTCCGCTCACTTCTACCCGCACCTCTTGATCGGCTGCGATGACCAGCGGCCGCGAATGAAGGGTGTGCGGGCAGATCGGCGTGATCAGCATCACGTCGATGTGAGGTGACACGATCGGGCCGCCACAGGAAAGCGAATAGGCGGTCGAACCGGTCGGGGTGGAGATCAGCAATCCGTCACCTGTGTACTGATCGACATACATGTCATCCACGAACAGTCGGCAGGTGACCATCGTGCCGAATCGATCTTTTGAAATGCCGATTTCGTTCAAGGCGATCAGGTCTTCATAGATCACCTGACCGTCTCGCTCCACCTGAGCTTCGAGCATCAGGCGGTTTTCCAAACAATAATTGCCTTCTAATACGCGCTTGACCGACTCTTCCAAATCCTGCGGCTCCGCTTCTGACAGAAAGCCGAGGTGTCCGATGTTGATCCCGAGCAGCGGGAGACCCGTCTTGGCAAATTTGCGCGCAAAACCGAGAATTGTCCCATCTCCGCCCAGCACGAACAACAGATCGACCTGGTCGGCAAAATCCGCTTGGGGCAGCAGCAGGTCGATTCGCCCGATCACAGCGGCGGTCGTCTCGTCCACGCGAGCGATCGCACCGTTCTTTTCGATGATACCAATCAGACGCCTTGCCACATCTTTTGCCATCGGCTTGGTGTGATTGACCAACAGACCGATCACCTTCATCTCCGGCTCCTCCTTCGCTGCGCGCCTTCAACTGCTCTTCTATGTGCAACTCTCACGACCAACCGATTATGTATAAGATGCAACTGTATGCAAACAATTCGAGAAAACAGTTTAAAATCCTTTTTATCTTTCCAGCGTCTTGTGCGACTGTTCGATCACCTGCTCGATGCTCGCCAAGAGCTCCTCCGGTGCGAGTCCACTCCCGCTTTTGGTCAGATGCGCCAAAAACTCGATATTGCCATCCCCGCCGGTGATCGGCGAATAGGTGACCTTCCGCACCTGCCAACCTTGGGCGACCGCTGTGCCGAGCACATGCTGCAGCACATCGCGATGAACGTCCGGATCGCGGACGATGCCATTTTTCCCAACCCGCTCGCGCCCCGCCTCAAACTGCGGCTTAATCAGCGTCAACAGCTCTCCTTCCGCTGCCAAGATCGCATGGATCACCGGAAGCAGCAGCCGAATCGAGATGAACGACACGTCCATCACCGCGACCTGCGGCACTTCCCCTTTCAGATCATCCGGCTTGAGATGGCGGAAGTTGGTGCGCTCCATCACGACGACACGCGGATCGTTTCGCAACGACCAGGCCAACTGACCGTAGCCGACATCGACCGAATAGACCTGCTTCGCACCGTTTTGCAATGCGCAATCGGTAAACCCGCCTGTCGATGCGCCGATGTCGATCACCACTTTCTCCACCAGCGAGGCGTCAAACTCTTGCAGCGCTTTTTCCAGCTTGAGGCCGCCGCGGGATACGTACGGATGCAAATCCCCCTTGACGGTGATCCGCGCGTCAACCTTGACCTTGGTTCCCGCCTTGTCCACCCGCTCTTGATCGACGAGCACCAGGCCGGCCATGATCGCCGCCTTTGCCTTTTCACGCGATTCAAAATGCCCGTTCTCGACGAGCAATACATCGAGGCGCTCTTTTGCACCTTGCTTACGTATGGTCATCTTCTTCCCTCGTTTTTCTTCAGATGGCTCCACTAGTACCGTTCACTAAAAACGGGAGGGACATGCGTCCCACCCGCAAGAATGAACAGTTTCAACCTGGTCAGGCGCGTTTCTGCTTGAGCGGCACCATCGATTTTACATCGTCTGCCAGCGTTTGCGCGTTCAACCCCACCGAATCTAACAGCTGTTGCGGTGACCCGTGTTCGATAAAATGATCGGGCAATCCCATCGGGTACAGCTCGACGCCGGCGATGCGCTTTTGCGCATAGAATTCGAGGATCGCAGAGCCGAGTCCACCTGCGATCGCCGCTTCTTCCACCGTGACGATCGGGATTCTGCGCTCTGCTAGCTCTACCAGCAGCGATTCATCGAGCGGCTTGGCGAAGCGCATGTTCACGACGCGCGCGTTCACCCCGTCATGGCTCAGCATCTCCGCAGCCTGCTCCGCCACGTGCACCATCGGACCGAGCGCCAAGATCGCCACATCATCGCCTTCGCGAACCGTCTCCGATCGACCGATCGGGATCAGCTTATACTCCCCGTCCATCTTCACCCCGACGCCGGTGCCGCGGGGATAGCGAAGCGCGATCGGGCCGTCCTTGTATTCGGTTGCCGTGTAGAGCATCTGCTGCAGCTCGTTCTCATCCTTCGGCATCATGATCGTGATGTTCGGAATGCACCGCAGGAAGGAGATGTCGAACGCCCCTTGGTGAGTCTCCCCATCCTCGCCGACCAGCCCCGCACGGTCGATGGCGATCACGACGGGCAGGTTTTGAATGCAGATGTCGTGGATCACCTGATCGTACGCCCGCTGGAGGAACGTCGAGTAGATGGCGAGAACCGGCTTCTTCCCTGCGCAAGCCAGCGCGGCCGCAAACGTTCCCGCATGCTGTTCGGCGATGCCCACATCGAAGAATCGATCTGGCAATTGCTCCGCGTAGCTGACGAGACCTGAGCCGATCGACATCGCCGGCGTGATCGCCACGATGTCTTCGTTTTGCTTGGCCAGTTTGATCAGCGTATCGCCAAACACTTTCGTATAGGTCAGGGCGGCAGGCTTGAGCTTCGGTGCGCTGCCTCGCTTCTCGTTAAAACCGACCGACACCGAGTGCATCTTGTCGGGCGCATCTGCTGCGACCGCATAGCCTTTCCCCTTTTGGGTGACGACGTGCAACAGCACTGGGCCTCTGGTGTTTTTCGCCTGCTCCAAATACTTTTTCAGCATCACCAGATCGTGGCCGTCGATCGGCCCCATATATGTGAACCCAAACTCTTCGAACAGCATGCCTGGCACGAGCAGCGTTTTGAGCGAATCGCGCAGTCGCTTCAAATATTTTTCTGTTTTATTGCCGACGCTGCCGATCTTCTGCAAGATGCCAGCTAGGTCTTTTTTGAACGATGAATAGTGCGGATCGACGCGCAACTTCGTCAGATAGTTGGTGATCGCGCCGACGTTCGTCGCGATCGACATCTCGTTGTCGTTGAGCACGACCACCATGTCAGATTTCACATGGCCGGCATGGTTGAGCGCTTCAAACGCCATACCGCCTGTCATCGCGCCATCGCCGATCACCGCGACCACCTTGCTTTGCTCCCGCTTCAGATCGCGCGCGATCGCATAGCCGAGCGCAGCGGAGATCGAAGTGCTGGAGTGACCGACATCGAACATGTCGTGCTCCGACTCAGCCCGCTTGGGGAAGCCGGACATCCCCTTGTATTTGCGCAGGGTGGGAAACAGATGTTTCCGCCCGGTGAGGATCTTGTGCACATACGCCTGATGACCCACGTCCCAGATGATCTTGTCGACCGGGGAGTTGTACACCTGATGCAGCGCGAGCGTCAGTTCGATCACACCGAGGTTCGAACCGAAGTGCCCACCGGTGATCGAGAGGTTTTCGATCAAAAATTGGCGAATCTCCTCGGCGAGGACGCGGAGTTGATCCACCGAAAAATCTTTTATATCGGAGGGGCAGTTTACCTTGTCGAGCAACATGCAGTTACCGCCTCGCTTTTTCTGTAGTGTAGACACACGTCAGGTCTCCTTTGCTTAAACGACAATATTATATCATACCTGCCAATCCGCCTGCACTATTTTCAGGATTTGGCTGCGCTTCTGGTGCGATCCATTTTTCAAATTTGGAAAACCTTGTAACCTTAGTCTGCGTTGTTTTGATCATCTCTATGAACAGAAAAAGCACAAGGAGCAAGTCCTTGTGCTTTTTCTCTGCCGATCCGCCTAGACTTCGCGGTTGACCAACCAATCGGCGATCTCCTGCAAGCGGTTCGTCTGCAGCGGGACACTGGAGAGCGCCTGATGCGCTTCTGCTGTCAAGCGGCGCACCATCTCGCGCGATTCTTCCAAGCCGTAGAGCACCGGATAGGTCGATTTGCCGTGCGCCGCATCTGCACCGACCGCTTTGCCGAGCTTCTCCGCTTCGCCGACCACGTCGAGAATGTCATCGACGATCTGAAAAGCAAGCCCGATCTTTTGCGCATAGCAGGTCAGCGCCTGCAACTGCTGATCGCTCGCATCTGCAAACAGCGCGCCAATGCGCACCGCTGCGGTCAGCAGAGCGCCCGTCTTGTGGGCGTGAATGAAAGCGAGCCGCTCTTCGTTCGCCTTCATGCCCTCATTTGCCATGTCGGCCATCTGGCCTGCGACCATGCCGACCGAACCGGCTGCTGTCGCCAGCTCGCCGACGATGCGCAGCATCACCGCCTCACGCCCGCTCGCCTCCATCGTGCCGAGCAGTTGAAACGCTTGCGTCAACAGCGCGTCGCCAGCGAGAATGGCTGTCGCTTCCCCGAACACTTTGTGATTGGTCGGCTTCCCGCGCCGATAATCATCATCATCCATCGCCGGGAGATCATCGTGCATCAGCGAATAGGTGTGGATCATCTCCAGCGCCGACGCGACAGGCAAGGCTGCTTCCACATCGCCGCCGAGCGCCTCGACTGTCGCCAGCGTCAACACGGGGCGCAGGCGCTTGCCACCTGCGAACAGCGAGTAGCGCATCGAGTCATACAGAGCTTCTGGATACTGCGTCTTCGGCGGCACCAAGCGATCCATCGCCTGCTCGATGCGAGCGCCTGTGGTCTGAAGGTAATCGTTTAGATCGATGTATGCGCTCATGTCCCTGTCTTCATTCCTCCGTCTGAAAAGGTTTCTTGGTCAATCCACCCGCTTCTTGCACCAGCATTTCGATCTTCTGCTCCGCTTGATCCAGCTTCTCTCGACAGATGCGAGCCAACTGCATGCCTGCTTGGAACTCAGCGATTGCCTTCTCCAGCGGCAGATCTCCCGCCTCCATCGCGCTGACGATCGTCTCCAGACGTTCGAGCGCCTGTTCAAATGTCTGTTCTTGCTCTTCCGCTCTAGCTTCTGCCATCCTGCTTCTCCTCCTCCAATCCAAAGACGGAGCAATCGATCCAGCCGTCCGCGACGCGTACTTGCACCCGCTCGCCGAGCTGCACCTCCTCGATGCTCTTGATCAATCGCTCTTTGTCTCCCGCGTAGGCCAACGAGTAACCCCGTTTCATCACCGCCAGCGGGCTGAGCGCCTCCAGCTTGTCGAGCATGCGATCGAGCTTGCTCTGATCCCGCTCCACAAGGTCGGCCGCCGCTCGTTGCAATCGATTTCCCAAATACTGAAGCGACTGCTCCATCCGCTTGGCTCGCTCGACCGGACTTGTCCGCAACAGACGTCCTTCCAGCTGAGAAAATCGCCGCGACCTGCTGCTCACCAGCTTGGTCAACGCCAGCTGCATCCGGTCTTCCGCACTGTCGACCAGCTGTTGTCGCAGATGGAGCTGATGGGTCGGGCGCGTGAAGGCGATCGAGCTCTCGATCCGCTTCATCCGCAGTTTCCCATCCCGCAATCGACCTTCGATCGCCCGATGCAACCGAGCGGTGAGCAGTTCAACGCGATGCTTCAGATCGTAGAGGTTGGGGACTGCGAGCTCCGCCGCCGCAGTCGGCGTCGCCGCGCGAACATCTGCCGCAAAGTCGGAAAGCGTCGTGTCTGTCTCATGGCCGACCGCCGAGATGATCGGGATCGTCGACTCGAAGATCGCCCGCACGACCGCTTCTTCATTGAACGCCCACAGCTCTTCGAGCGACCCCCCGCCGCGGCCGACGATCAGCACGTCCGCTCCGTTTACGTCGTTCATCTCCGCGATCGCCGCCGCGATCGAAGCGGCAGCGCTCGGCCCTTGCACCAGCACCGGATAGAGCAGAATGTGCGCCGCCGGATAGCGGCGGCGAATCGTGGTGATAATATCGCGCACCGCAGCGCCTGTCGGTGAGGTGATCACACCGACGACGCGCGGATATTTGGGGATCGCCTTTTTTCTTTGCGGGTCAAAAAGACCTTCCTGCTCCAGAAAATCTTTTAACTGTTGATAGGCCAGGTACAGCGACCCGAGCCCGTCCGGTTGCAGCTCGTCCACATAGAGCTGATAAGCGCCATCGCGATCGAACACCGAGACATATCCGTGCGCGATCACTTTCATCCCCTCTTTCGGGATGAATTTAAGATAGCGGTTATTGCCCGCAAACATCACGCTTTTGATCCGGCTCTGCGGATCTTTCAAGGTGAAATACATATGTCCTTTGCTATGGTGCGTAAAGTTGGAGATCTCGCCCCGCACAAAACAGTCTTGCAATTCAGCGTCCGATTCAAACATCCCTTTGATCTTGGCGGTCAATTGGGACACGGTCGGAATGATTTCCCGCGATCGTACCATCTGTTGTTCAACTCGCTTTATCAACTAGAATTACAGGCTAATCATACCACAAAAAAGTTCACGCCTGAGGGCGTGAACTTTAGAACTTTTCATCACTATTCTTTGCGGTTGGAAGAATGGCCCGGATGAAGCTTAGCAGACGGGTCGTAGTACATCTTCGCGTTGTTAACAGCTGTCGGCGCTTCGCCAAACCCGGTTGCGATCAGCTTGACCTTGCCCGGATAGGTTACGATGTCACCCGCCGCATAGACGCCTGGGATGTTCGTCTCCATCTTGGTGTTGACCTTGATCATGTTGTCTTCCACTTCCAGACCCCATTCGAGGATCGGGCCGAGCGACGCGGAGAAGCCGAGCGCACCGATGATCAGGTTCACATCGATCTCTTCGGTCGACTTGTCCTTGTTGTTGACCAGCACCGCTTTTTCCACAGCGCCGTCACCATGCACAGACTTGAGCTCGTTGAACACTTTGACGTCGACAGAGGAATCGTACAGCTTCTTCACCGATTCTTCGTGTGCGCGGAACTGGTCGCGGCGATGCACGAGGCTGACCTGCTCACAGACCTCTTCGAGCATCAGCGCATAGTCGACCGCAGAGTCGCCACCGCCGACGACCAACGCCTTTTTGCCTTGATGGCTTTGCAGGTTGTCGATGAAGTAGTGAATGCCTTTGCCTTCGAAGTCTTTCGTGTTTTCTGCCGGCAGCGAGCGCGGGGTAAACGCGCCGATCCCTGCGGTGATGATCACCGTCTTCGAACGGTGGACGGTCGTGTTGGTCGTCAGTTCAAACGTGCCGTCTTCGAGCTTCTGCAGGCCGATCACACGCTCGTTCAAGCACACGGTCGGATTGTATTGAGCAGCCTGTTCTTTCAAGTTGTTGACCAGATCGCGGGCCAGCACTTTCGGAAAGCCTGCGACATCATAGATGTATTTTTCCGGATACAGCTCTGCCAACTGGCCACCGAGCTGCGGCAAAGAATCGATGATCTTCGTCTTCGCGTCGCGAATTCCCGCATAAAACGCAGTGAACAGGCCGCAAGGACCGCCACCAACGATCGTGATATCAAACATCTCTTCGTCGTGCTTCAACTCTTGTACGTCTGCCATGCTCTTGCTTCCTCCTTCTTCCCGGTAAAAAATGAACGCCTGCCGATGAAGGCACGCTATTTTTCGACAAGTTTTTTGATAAGAGCAAAATCTATTATACTATAATTTTAGCATGTAACCAACAGCCGTTACGAAAGATGTTGCAGCCCGAGCCGCGCCACCCCGAACGCGTTGTCTGTCGAATAGTTGGGCAGTGCGAAATACAGTTTCGCCCCGACCGCTCGATGTTCAAGCCGCTTGATCAGCCGCTCGCGGATGTAGAGGTTGGCAGCGACTCCGCCGACGATCAGCACCGCCTTGACGCCCTTTTCCTCCACCGCCTTGCGCAACACTTTCTCCAGGCCTTTGGCGATGCATCCCTCTACAGCGCGCGCCACATCGGCAGGCTTCGTCCCCGCCGCGATCAATCGCATGGCGGCGCTCTCCGGACCTGCGAGGGAGAGGTTGTATCCATCCACAGGAGATGGCAAGGTCACCTGCTCCTCCGCCGACTCCCGCGCCAGACGCTCCAGATGCTGTCCGGCGGGGAACGGCAAGCCGAGCGCTACGCCCACGCGGTCGACCAATTGGCCTGCGTGCAAGTCGATGCTCGTCCCAAGCTCGGCGATCTCGTAGCCGTCTGCCAGCCTTTTGATCTCCAGCAGGTCGGTCGTGCCGCCCGAGAGGTGCACGGCGAGAAAATGGTCGGCAGGCACAACGCCCGCGCTGCCCTCGCCTGCTGCGATGTGACCCTCTTGGTGCGTCGTCTCCAGAAAAGGAACCCCGTGGGTGGCAGCAAGCGCTCTGCCCATCCCGCTGCCGACCGTAAACACCGGCATGTAGGAGCCCTCGATTCGCCGCGGCCTTGCTGATGCGCAGACCGCGCGCAAAGAACCGCTCAGATCGCCCAAGCTCTCGACCAGAGCTGGCAGGTGCTGAACATGTTGAAAGAGGGCGGCCGACTGCTGCAACCCCCGCTCCCCCTGTTCCACTTGCAACAGCCTTCTCGCCTCTTTGACGATCTGCCCCGCCTCGTCGATCAAGCAGACGGAGGTCGTATAGTTGCTGGTGTCGATGCCGAGCACGTACATCTGATCACTCACCTTGAGCGAACTCGACGCGCAGGTTGTCGATCACCGGGACGATCTTGGCCAAAACCCCGTTTACAAACTTACCCGACTCCGGTGTGGAGAACGCTTTCGCCATGTCGATCGCCTCGTCGAGCACGACAGAGGTAGGCGTCTCCGTGTGGAGCAACATCTCATAGAGCGCCATGCGCAACACGTTGCGGTCAACGTTTGCCATCCGCTTCAGGTCCCATCCTGTCGTGTTGGTCTTCAGGATCTCATCGATCCTATCCACATGTTTGCTCGTTCCGCTCACCAGATCCCGAACGAACAGCGGGTCGATCTCCGCGCCTTCCTGTTCGAGAACGTGTTCGATCGCCTCGTGTACATCCGCCTTTGCGACATCAATTTGAAACAATCCTTGCAATGCAAACTCACGAGAAGTTCTACGGCTCATCTCTCGCACTCCTTATGTATTGTCTTATGGTCTAGTGTTCCCGAAGGACAAAAAGGAAACCACCAAGCGCTGGTGGTTATTCCCGATATTTATCCGGCACGATCTTGTCGATCACATCGCGCCAGCCTTCACGCTCTTCTAACATTTTGCCAACATAAAAACCGCCGATGACAAAACAGCCGAAGATGATCGTTTTGAACAATCCGAAGATCAGGAAGAAAAGTCCGAGCAATATGCCGATCACAGTGCCGAGCAACTTCAGATTCTGAGTGAGTGCTTCGTACAGCTTCAGCAATTTATCCATGGCCTACTCCACCCGCTTCTTGGCGACGGTCGGCGCTTGGGTTAACTCCATCACGTACACCGTCACCTGCTCGACCTTGATGCCTGTAGCCTGCTCAACAAATTGCTTCACCGTACCCTGCAGCTCGGCTGTCGTCTTGGGAATCTCTAAGCCCGCTTCGATCGAATACTTGACCGCAATCCGCATCGTGCCGCCTTCGTTCAGATGCACGCGAGCTCTCAGATCGTTCACCCCGCGCACACCTGCCGCCGCCTTCAGCGTCAACTGCTCCAGCGTGTCATAGGAGATTTTCAAATCCCCGTTTTCCAGCTTGTGCATGATCGTCTGCGGCTCGCGCTCTGTCGGGGTCGAGCGGTAGAAAAGGAAAAAGATGGAGAGCAATAGGAAGACCGCAGCAACGGCAGCCCCATCGTCGTAGACCACAAAATTGCGACCGAGCAACTCAAGCCCTGCATATTGCAACAGGACGAAGACGCTCGCTGCGCCAACCCCGAGCGCATACAGCCAAAGAACAATGCGTGGAACCAGTTTCATAAAGCTTGTCCTCCTCTCCTAGCCATAAAACCCCCCTGTAGATCAGGGGGGTTCGATGATCGATCCTTACAGCACTCGACTCGGTGGCAACTGCGGCGTCTTATCATCCGATTTGCCATCCTCATCCTTGTTCTTAAAGGTGACGCCGAGCACATGAACGTTGACCTCGACCACTTCGAGGCCAGTCATGCTCTCGATCGCACGCTTGATGTTCTCCTGAATCTCGCCTGCGACCTCCGGGATGCGCACCCCATATTCGGCAACGATGGACACATCCACCGCACATTGTTTTTGACCTACTTCGACCTTCACGCCTTTGGCGAGGTTCTTGCGGCCGAGCAATTCAGCGATGCCACCGGCAACGCCGCCCGACATGCCTGCGACTCCTCGCACTTCGGTCGCTGCGAGCCCTGCGATGATCTCGATGACCTCGTTGGCAATGCGAATGTTGCCCATATCGGTCGTATCGTACTCCATATTCATGGCGTGTTCGCTCCCTTCCATCATCTTGTCCCTGTTTCTATTAGTATAAACTTCCTGTCCAATTATGACAAAGGATACAGCTCAAGAAACTTGGTTGTGACATCGCCAGAGACAAACTTCTCGTGGCGGAGCACCTTTTGGTGGAAAGGGATCGTCGTCTTGATGCCTTCGATCTTGAACTCGCTCAACGCGCGCTTCATGCGGTTGATCGCTTCTTCGCGAGAAGGCGCCCAGACGATCAGCTTGGCGATCATCGAGTCATAGAACGGCGTGACCGTATAGCCTTCGAATGCGGCGCTGTCCACGCGCACACCGAAGCCGCCCGGCGGCAGATATTCGACGATCTTGCCAGGGCACGGCATGAAGTTTTTGTCCGGGTCTTCCGCGTTCACGCGGCATTCGATCGCCCAGCCATCCAGCACGACATCCTCCTGCGTGAGCGAGAGCGGCAGTCCGGATGCCACGCGAATCTGCTCTTTGATCAGGTCGATGCCGGTGATCATCTCGGTGACCGGATGCTCCACCTGGATGCGCGTATTCATCTCCATGAAGTAGAAGTTGCCATCTTCATCATAGATGAACTCGATCGTGCCAGCTCCGCAGTAGCTGACCGCCTTCGCAGCAGCCACCGCCGCCATCCCCATCTCGTTGCGCTTTTCTGGCGACAGCGCGGGGGACGGAGCTTCCTCGATAAGCTTTTGCAGACGGCGCTGAATCGAGCAGTCGCGCTCGCCCAAGTGAATCGCGTTGCCATGCGAATCGCCCATCACCTGAATCTCGACATGGCGCATCGAGGTGATGTATTTCTCCAGGTAGACGCCGGCGTTGCCGAAAGCGGTCGCCGCCTCTGTCTGCGCCATCTGGATCAGACGGCGCAGCTCGTCTTTGGAGTGCGCGATGCGGATGCCCTTGCCGCCGCCGCCTGCAGTCGCCTTGATGATGATCGGATAACCGATCTCGTCTGCGATCTGCATCGCTTCATCCAGATCCTCAACGAGGCCATCTGTGCCTGGGACGATCGGAACGCCCGCCTTTTTCATCGTGTCTTTTGCGACCGCCTTGTCGCCCATCTTCTCGATCGCCTCGACGCTCGGTCCGATAAAGGTGATGCCACAAGCCTTGCAGAATTCGGCAAAGTCGGAGTTCTCCGCCAAGAAGCCGTATCCCGGATGAATCGCATCGACGCCGATCGACGTCGCAAGCGACAGGATGTTTTTGATATTCAAATAGGAGTCTCTGGAGAGAGTAGGTCCAACGCAGTATGCTTCATCCGCCATCTTCACATGCAAAGCTTCGCGATCCGCTTCCGAGTAGATCGCGACGGTGGGAATCCCCAACTCCTTGCAAGCGCGAATGACGCGCACCGCGATCTCTCCACGGTTTGCAATCAGCACTTTATGAAACATAGTAGTCAGTCCCCCGTTCTAGTCAAGCTTTACCAAGAAGAGTGGTTGACCGTACTCGACCAGCTGGCCGTTTTCTACCAACACTTCGACGACCTCGCCGCGCACGTCCGCTTCGATCTCGTTCATCAGTTTCATCGCTTCCAAGATGCAGACGATCGTCTTCTCTTCGACGCGAGCACCAGCTTGTACATACGCAGCCGCATCTGGGGCGGGCGATGTGTAGAACGTGCCGACCATCGGAGATACGATCTTATGTAACGACGGGTCGTCCGCTTTCGGCGCAGCAGCAGGCGCCGGAGCGGCCGCTTTCACCTCTGCTGCCGGCGCTTCGACCGGAGCGGGCGTCAGAGCAGGCGCCGCCGGAGCAGGCGCTGCAGCTACCGGTGCTGCCTGAACGACTGGGGAGAGGATCTGCACACCTTCTGCCGTCTTTTTGATCGACAGTTTTGCACCCTCTATCTCGTAGTTGAATTCTGCGATGCTCGTCTCATCGAGCAACCGCACCAATTCGCGGATTTCATTGAGTTTGAACATGTTGTATGTCACACTCCTCGTGCATTTATGTAGTTCCTTTGAACACAACATCCTTAGTAGTATATCATAATCTAAGTTTTACTTTCTACTTTTCAGTCAGGCTGGATCAAACGACAAAAATCCCCCTTTGCACCGGCGTGCTCAACAGGGGGATTTATGCTCGACGATCATCAGATCACTCGTGTGCGGCAACGCTTACTTTCGAAGAGGAGATCTGCATCTCTTTTGCCACGATGCCCATGATCTTCACCGCTTTATTTCGATCGAGATCTTGCGCTTGAACGGTCACATGGAACTTGTTGTTCTCCTTCGCTTCAATAAAAGCGTCCGGGTAGCCCTCCAAGGTGATCAGCTCGATCGTGTTCTCGATCTTCTCATCGAGGTTGTTCATCGCCTCCAGCTCTTTTTTCGCTTTGTCCACTTCACCCGCATCTTTGCCCGAGGCGATCAGGTTGTTCAGCTCTTCCACCCGCTGGGAAAACTTCTCCTGTGCGTCGAGGTGTTGCTTGATAAAGAAATCGTCGCCTTCCGCAGCCGAAGTGGGCCGCTCGTTTTCCTTCTCTCCCTGATTGGAAGTTTGACCCTGATCGGTGTTGACCGGTTCAACGTTATTGTTGACCGTGTAAAATCCGATCAACATCAGAGACAAAACCATCATCGTAGACAACCAGATCGTTTGACGCTTTGCCATTGTACAGCTCCTCCTTTTAGTTCAACCTCGAAAATTTGCGCTACTTTTTCGGCAGGACCGATATTTTATGCGGCGGCACCTCAAGCGACCGTTGAACAGCCTCCTTGATCAGAGCGACCGTCTTGATCTGCTCCGCGCCGCGGGCGACGACGACGACGCCGCGCACGCGAGGTTTGATCGTCTTGACCACCACCGGCTGCTCCTGGCCGTTTTCACGCGTGATCACCAGCTGACCGTTTTTGTCGACCTGCGTGACGCCGCGCGTGCCACCTTTTGTGTCAGTCTCATTGTTGCTCTGGCGATTCTCTTGCAGATTTTCTGCGTAGATCGATTCTTCGCTCGAATCGATCGTCACCATCACCGTCGCGTCGCTGACGCCGACCACCATGTTGAGGATTTCGGTGAGGCGGCTTGCATAGATCTGTTCATATTCTCCGAGCGCCGATCGATCGGTGTTGCTGATCACCTGTCCTGCGCCCTTCTCCCCCCCAAGCTTCGACTCTGCAGAGTTGTCTGTGCCCTTCAACCAGGCAAACGGGTTGAGCAGGAGCACGACGCCGAGAATTCCTAGCGCGAGCAGCATCTTTCTGTTTTTCAGCAGCTGCTGCACGCGCTCTTGTATCCGTTGCTTCTCCATCTCCTCACCCCCCTAGCGCTCTTGCCAGACGACGCTGATCTTCGACTTCGGCACCTGATATTCATCGGCGAGCTGCGCCAAGATTTTAGCTGTCAGCTCATTTTGGACCCGCGTTGACGCGAACGCCGTCTCGTCCTGTTTTCGCTCGCCGATCGCGATCGGTTCGATCTCCCGAACTTGCTTGACTTCCCCTGCTGACCGCTTCTGCATGATCGCCACCGACAGATGCTCGATGGAAAACGGTTCCGCCTTTTCGCTTTTGGTCACTTCCAGTTCGACCGCATCGACCGCGACCTCATGCTTGCCCTCCACCGACTTCTTGACGTTTTCGGCGACCATCGCCTTCCACTGCTCAAGCGCATTGTTCGCCTGCTGCTCCTGCAGGAGCGCACCCTTTTGCGCGATCTCGTCGAGCGACTTCATCTCACCCCCTTCTTTGGCGAACATCTTTTCGAGGGTGAAGTCCATCTCGTAGACGGAGGTGCCGTAGAGCTTGAGCAACGGGCTTAACATCAGCAGGATGATTAACAGCCCCATCACCAGCTTGACGTAGCGCTGCATCGCGTTGTTGGGCAAGATCATGTCGAGCACGACCGCGAGGAAGATGATCAGGATCAAACCTCGCATCCATTCGCTTAAAAAGTCGATCATCCGCTCATCACCTCACCATCACCGACAGATTGCCCGCCGCGATGATCACGGTGATCGCGAGGAAAAACATCAGCCCGACCGTCGCCAGCGCCGCGAACACCAAGGTCAAGCTCTTGCCGATCGTCGACATGCAGCGGATGATCGGCGAGTCGCCGAGCGGTTGCATCAGCGCGGCCGACATGTTGTAGATCAAGGCGAGCGAAAGAATTTTTAGCGCAGGGAACGCGCAGATCAGCAGCACGATCGCAGCCCCGGTGACCCCGAGTGCATTTTTGACGATCAGGCTGGCCCCGACCACCGTGTCGGCCGCATCGGAGAACAGCTTCCCGACGACCGGAACGAAGTTGGACGAGACGTACTTGGCCGCTTTGATCGACACGCCGTCCGCCACCGCACCTGCCGCCCCCTGCACGGAGACCACCCCGAGAAAGATGGTGAAGAAGACGCCGAGCACCCAGACGGCGGTGCCTCGCAACAGCCCTGCGAGCTGTGTGACCTGATAGCGGCTTGAGATCTGGCTGACCAGCGTGAGGATCGCGGAGAAGAAGATCAGCGGGAAGATGACATACATGATCAGATCGCCGATCACGTTGATCAAAAATACGATCAGCGGGTGGATCATCGCCGCAGATGCCATACCTCCTGTCGCCGCGAGCAAGGCGAGGTACATCGGGATGGAGGCGATCATAAAATCGACCATCGTCTGAATCGCGCCTTTCGCATAGGAGGTCGCCGTCGCGAACGACTGCACGGCAAGGATCATCAACACCAGAAAGCAGATCGCATGAGCAACCTTTGAGACGTTGTTCGCTTCGAACGCCGACTGCATCGATTCGAGCAGGGCGGCAAACACCGCCAAGACCAAGATCGTGCCGAGCAACCGCGAGTTGAGGAACAGCTCGTGGAACAGAAATTTGAGCATTCCCATCAGCAGGCCTTTAAACACGACCCCGAGATCTCCGCTCAGGATGCGCTCCATGATGCGCCCTTTGATCTCTGCGGGCAGATATTCGCGATACTCTTCGGTGAGCGCTTGTAAAAATTGGTCAAATTCTTGCAGATCGAGCTGCTTGAGCTGTTGTTCGACGAGGGGATCGGTGATCGAGCTTCCCCCAGGTGCAGACCCGGTGCCCCCATTCGTCTGCACCTGCGGGATGTTCTGCACCGCGCCTGGCGGTGAAGTTCCCTCCGCAAAGGCGGTGAGGCTGCTATAGCTTGCGGCGACCAGCAGTGCGAGCAAAAACAGCAACTGATAAAATCGTTTGGGCATCGCCTCACCCCTTTCCTCAATTGGGCAGAAGTCCCATCACCAGCTCGATGATGCGCTGTATGATCGGCAGTGCGAGCACGAGGATTAAAACTTTCCCTGCCAGCTCGATCTTCGATGCGATCGCTCCTTCACCAGAATCTTTGGCGATCTGGGCGCCAAACTCGGCGATATAGGCGATGCCGATGATCTTTAAGATCGTCTGCAAAAAGATCATCTCGACGCCGGCCTGGACCGACAGCCGCTCCAAGAGATGAATGACGATCGCGATCTTGTCGAGCAAGAAGATAAAGATGAACACGCCGGTGAGAAGTGAGATCAAAAAAGCGGTTTGAGGCGATTGCCCCTTGAGCACGACGATCAAGATGGTGGCTGCCAATCCAAGACCTACGAGTTGGATGATTTCCATGTGTCGTACCCCTTCTCCGCAGCCGCCTGCGGTCAGTTCATCAAGAACACATTGCGCACCTTGTCGAACAGGTCACTGATGTACGTGATCACGGTGAGCATGATGACGATAAATCCTGTGAGTGTCGCCCAGTGCGCAAACTCCTCTTTGCCCGATTGCTTGAGCACCGTATGGATCACAGCGGTCAGAATGCCCACGCCGGCGATAAAGAAGATCGTGTTCACATCAGAGTTCATAGCCCTACCTCCTCGCCCGCAAACGTCGATGATCAAACCAAGAGGATCACGAGTGCCAGCCCCATCAAAGCGCCTAGATACCGCCACATCTTTTCGTTTTTTTGCTGCTCTTCGCGCGCGACCAGCTCTTCAGAGCTGAGCTGGCTGATGGCGAGCTGGATGTGTTTGATCTGATCTTGGCGATCTGAAATGCCGAGCGTCTGTCCGAAGGTGGTCAGCACATCGCGGTCGACCTCCTGCAGCGCGAGCGTTCTCCTTTGTGCCGAAAGCGTCTCTCGCCAGATCTCACCTGCGCTGACACCCTGTCCTTCACGAAGCATATGTCCAAGCTCTGCAAAAAATGTCCCCACCGGCGACCGGATGCGCGCGCCGATCTTGCTGGCCGCCTCAGAGAGCGGTGTCGCCGCATATAAGATCTCCGTCTCCAACAGCTTCAGCGCGGTGATGAACTGTCGCAGCTGCTTTGCGCGCTCCGCAAAGCGGCTCGCCTTTTTAAAACCAAAGCTGGTCGCGACCAACAGGACGAGCAGGCTCCCGAACAGTTTGATCATCCGACTTCCGCTCCCGTTTGAATCAGATCGCCCCGCTTGTCGTAGACGCCTTCCACCGTGCAGGGACCGTGTCGGCGGGAGAGCACCAGGTAGCGCGTAAACGCCCCCAGTTCGAACAGCTGTCTGAGCAGCGGGCGCGATCGCACCTCGTGCATGCCAAACCCGTGAGCGGTTGTGATCACCGTGACGCCCGCATGGATCGCTTCCAGCAGTGCGTGTCCATCTTCACTGCGGCCGATCTCATCGGTGATGAGCACCTGCGGGGACATCGAGCGAATCATCATCGTCATCCCCTCCGCCTTCGGACAGGCGTCGAGCACGTCGGTGCGCGGGCCGAGATCATGCTGTGGCGCTCCTCTCCAGCTGGCGGCGATCTCCGAGCGCTCATCGACGATGCTGACCTTTTGTCCAGCGATCTTCGGGTGGAGCGTCCCTTTGGATATCTTGCGGGCCAAGTCGCGCAACAGCGTGGTTTTTCCACACTGGGGCGGGGAGATCAGCAGCGTGTTGTGCAGTCGATAGGAAGCGGAGTCGATCAGCAGGTGTCCCAAGCCATCAGCCACCTGCTGCACATCGCGCGCGATCCTGATGTTAAACGCGGCGATCTCCTTCATCCCGCGGACGTTGCCTGTGCCATCGAGCAGAATGCGTCCGGCGATGCCGACTCGATGTCCGCCCACCATCGTGATATAGCCGCGGCGAAGCTCTTCTTCCAGGGCGTACAGCGAGGACCCGCTCATCAGGTTGAGCGTCTGCGCCATGTCCTCTTCGGTCAGCATGTGACCCGCTTCCGGCTCGCGCGTCACCTTGCCCTGCAGCGTGACGAATTGATCGCGCCCGCCATAGAGAATCTGCAAGGGTCTGCCCAAGCGGAGCCTGATCTCCTCGATCTGCATCAGCACCTCGCTGGGCAGGTTCAATATCGCTTGCCTGATGCGCGCGGGCAACCCGCAGGCGATCTGTTCGCAGATCGCGGTGATCACCCCGCTTGCGCTCGGTGTCGATCGTGCGCTCATTCTCTCCCTCCCTCCTGTCCTCTCGTTGTTAGTTCATCTCTATGAGCCATGTCCCATCGATATACCAACAAGAGATAGAAATCTCCCAAACGATTTTGCTAGAGAGCGAGCGCAATAAAAAAAACTCTGGCAGCTGCTAGCCAGAGTTTTAGTCATTCATCATTTCGTTTCGAATCGATGCGATCTAACAGTTCGATCAAGGCGAGTTGAAAGCGCGTCTCGTCTTCGGCGGTCCGCTTCTTCGGACCTTTGGTGCGCCCGCCGCCTCGGCGGTGTTTCGCTGCCGCCTCGCGAAGTTCGAGGATCAGCCCCATGTCTTCGCTCGAATACTCCTGACCGGTCGGGGAGATCGCATACCCTCGGCGGCTGAGCACCAGCGCCGACAAACCGATATCTTGAGTGATCACGACATCGCCTGGACGCATCCGATTGGCGATCGCCAAGTCGACCGCCTGCGAGCTGCCGTCGACGATGATGCGATGGGCGGCGCTTAGCTCATGATGGATATTGGTGACGACGACCACCTTGATCTCACGCGCCTCCCCCGTCTCGATCGCAAAGCGAACAGCACCTTTCGGGCAACCATCGCCATCGATCCAGATCGTCATGGTTGCAGGAGACCTGAACCTTCCCTCTGCCCCTGCTCTTCCAGATACTTTCTGATCACAGCCGGCACTTGTTCGATCGCATCCAGCGTCAGAAACTGACCTTTGACCGGCACGTCGAGATCGGCGCTGTCGAACGCCCAGCCCCCCTTGTCCGGCAGATGGATCGCATGAATGCCCTCCTCAAGCGCTGGTCGGATGTCATTTCTTGCCGAGTTGCCGATCATCCAAGTGTGCTCGCGACGAAGCGGTGTGGTTTCCAAGATGCGCTGCAGGACGGAGCGGTTTTTATGCTCCGAGATAAAGCGACGATCTGTCGGAAAAATATCTTCAAGTCCTGCCCTGACCACTTTGGAGGTCTGAATCTCCTCATCGCCACCTGTGTACAGGTACAGTTCATGCCCTTCATTTTTCAGTCGCTCCAGCGTCTCATGAGCGTGTGGATAGAGCTCGACCGGCTTGACATACACGCCGTATCCGATCGCCAGCAGTTCGCGCTCCTCCGGCTCGCTCGGCCGTTTGCCATACTTGTCGCACATCAGCCGATAGGTCGAGACGAGCGACTCGGGGAAGCGGTCTTTGCCCAGACCGTGTTGAACGATGCCCGAAAGGTCGATGTGGTTCTGCGTTTCTTGGACCATCTTGAGATCAATTTTATGCTCTCGAAAGAAATCGGCCATCGCAGCCAAAAATTCTTCACGCGCCTCATTAAAAAACCGATTGCAATGTATAAGTGTGTCATCAAGGTCAAATAAAAGATGCTGTTCCATGCTGCGTTCCCTCCTTTCGATAGGTTCTCTCATTATAATGAAAACCTTCGATCATTGTCCAGAAATGAAAAAACCGACGAGCCGAGTGGTCGCCGGGGAACAAGACTGAGGAAATCCGCTTTCAGGCGGGAAACGGGTTCAAAATCATATAGGCGATCCACAGGCCGACCGCCACCGCAGCGCCAACCAAAGCCCATAGCAACATGCCCCGTCCATAGCGCGAAAAGAGGCCGGTCAAAAAGCCCATCGTCCAGGGAGCTGGCGTGTTTGGATAGGCTGCATGGTATTCTTCTTCGATATCTGTGTATTGTTTGTGCATGTTCTCTTCAAATTTATCGTCCGCTTGCTTGCGCTCTTGTAACTTCTGATCCTCATGATTCATCAGACCATTCCCCTCCTTTCCTCTTATCGTTCGCCCATCATGTCGTTTTCATTCCCACCCGGCGAATCTCGACTTGGTAGACAACATCGATCGACATGTGGGTGAAGTCTTTGTTCCAATTCGCCGGATCAAATCGCTCGATGTATTTGGCGCGCACTTTGTTGCCCATGCCGAACACGTCCACCCCGTAGGTGTGAATGCACTTGTCCACCAGCTTTTTCGCTCGTCGATTCAGTTCGGCTGAGAACGCTTTTTCAATCTTTTGGATCGTTTCCTTTTCGCGATAATCGAGATGGCACATCGACTCGATCAGATCGAGCTCCAAAAGCACTTGAACGCTCATTCGAAACGATCCTCCCCACGGTTCGACTGTCGACTTGGTGTGCACCTTTTTGGGATGGGCGGTGATATACTTGCGCGTCCCGCTCTCCAGATTTTGTTTTTCCGGACAAGGAATGCTGATCTCGCCACCGATCGCCCCATCCCGAATCTGCATCAACACCCAAGCATCCTTTTCATCCAGCGTCCCGACCATCTTGTCCTGTTGAAAAAGTGCCAGCCCATGCCATTTGACTTCCTTTTTGTCCGTTACGACAAAGTTGGCAGTCCCCTCGATCCCGCTGGAAGAGCGATCGATAAACCACTTCCCGAGCGAGATGTCTGGAACTGTCCCCGCCTTGGCCCCATTCTCGATCAGATCCATCACATAGACGATCGGAATTTGCTCAAGCTTTGGATCTGTCTCCAGCAGATCGACCGCCTGATCGGGTGTGATCAAGATCCACAACAACCGCCTCATCTGCGGACTGCGACGGATGCTGTCCAGCACATCTTCGAGGCCTTGTTTCGCCATCTTTTCCGAGATGGCGACGACGCGCGTGTGCCCATAAAACAGCTCTTGGTTCAGTCGTTGTTGCAGATTGCGCATGGCGTCTGCCAGAGAATAGCCGGTGCTGCTCATCACCTTGACCGCGCTCTTTCCTCCCTGTCCGCCACCTCCGCCTGAAGCTGTGATCTTGATCGGGATAGGGATTTGCACCGACAGTTTGATCAGCGGTTGCAACCCTTCTCTGCCATCCGCGAGATCGATCGCCATCGCGACCACCGAAGTGCGCTCCTCCAACTCCCTTCGATCCCAACAACCGCTGATCAGCAAGGAGGACAGACAGAGCACGAGCACGAGCGACAGCAGCTTTTTAAGACGCTTCATGCGCTGCTTCCCCTTCCGCAACCGACTGCAACTTGCGCCCATCGATCTTCCTGATCATCGCGAGCATCAGCAGCAACGAGGGGAACACGACGGAGATCAAGAGCCCCAGATAACCGATCTTTTCAAAATACCAGAACAGATCAAATATGTTTTGCGCCATTTTGATCGCAATCAAATAACAGCCCACATAAAAAACAAGCGGCAGCCATCTCTTCTTTCGGATGCCAAACAGCTGTCTGAATGACCAGATCGCGCAGTAATACCAGTTGCCGCAAGTGGTGAACACCGCGGCGACCCAGACGCTGAGAAAAACGGCTTCCAACCGTTCCAAGATCAGCCCCGGCACATTGATCGACTTGACCAGTTCGAGCGTCGGCCACGTCTGCAACGCCAACTCCTCATACCCGAAGCTCATCGTGCCTGCGATGACGATCAGCAGGTAGATGATGCCAGGCAGGAGCACGCCGTAGATCTGGAAGCGATGCATGACCTTGCTGTGTTTGACGTTGCGGTTAAACATCAGCATCACCTCCATGCCGACGAAAGATTCAAGCACCGGAATCGTCGCAATCAGGATGCCCGTCAGCTGAGTTCGCGGCAGGATCGGCATGAGATTTTCCATCTTGGCACCCTGATAGGCGGATAGCGAGATAAAGAGCACCGGCACCACGATGATGAACAACAGAACTTGGTTCACCCTGGTGACCACCTCGCTGTCGTAATAGGAGAGGAAAAGGCATAAGAACAGCATCGTTCCGATGATCACTTCGATCGGCGTCTTGACCAGCACTGCGGTCACGACCACTTCGCCGAACATTCGAGCGACAAAAGCGGTGAAGAGCAACCAATAGGTCGTGTAGGAAAGAACGACCGGAACGGCGAGGATCTTCCCAACCCACCGATTTTTCTTTGACCCGAGCAGTTCCCGGCACATCTCGACGAGCGTCTTTTCCGGAAAGCGAGCGGAAAGCGAGTTGATCATGATCACGGCGAACACAGCGATCAGCATCGCGATCAACACGGCGATCCAGCCGTACTGATCTGCCCCCTTTGTCGATGTGCGCGGCAAGACGAGCACTCCAACGCCCATGAGCGTGGAGGCGCTCAAACACAAACCCTGCCCTGGTGTGATGATAAAGGGTGTGCCGCTACGATTCTTTTGGTTCGTTTTCTGTCTTGCTTCCTCTACCATCCGGGTTCACACCTTCCGCCGATGCAGATTTAACCCGCTCGCGCTCCTCGTCTCGGCTGAACACATCTGGCCGTTTGGTCATGCGATAGAGCGGGATGCGGATCATCGAGTCGCCCAAGCCTCGCCAAGTGAATGGTGAAAACGGAGTCAGATAGGGCACGCCAAACGACTTGAGCGAGCAAAGGTGAACGACGATGATGATCATGAAGAGCATCACGCCATACAGACCGAACATCGCCGCCAGAAACATGACCGGAAAGCGCAGCATGCGCAGCGCGATCGCTGCGTTGTAAGACGGAGCGGCAAATGATCCGATCGTCGTCAAGGCGACGACGATCACCATGATCGGGGAGACGATGCCTGCTTGTACCGCCGCTTCCCCGACGATCAAAGCGCCGACGATGCCGATGGTCGGGCCGATCGGCCCGGGCAGACGCACGCTCGCCTCGCGCAAGATTTCGATCGAGATCTCCATCGCCAGCGCCTCGATCACCGAGGGAAACGGAACGGTAGCGCGCCCGGCCGCCATCGCGATGACCAGTTTGGAGGGGATCATCTCCGGATGGAAGGAGGAAAAGGAGATGTAGAGCGATGGCAGCAACAGCGCCATCGTCATCGACAGGGCGCGGATAAAGCGCAACAGAGTTGAGATCAAAAACCGTTCATAGTAGTCTTCCGGACTGTGATAAAACTGGGTGAGGATGCTCGGGACGATCAGCGAGTAGGGCGAGCCGTCGACAAGGATCACCACTTTGCCTTCCAGCAGGTTGGCAGCCGCTTTGTCTGGGCGCTCCGTGTTTTGAATCTGTGGAAACGGCGACCAGTGATTGTCCTCGATGTACTGCTCGATATACCCGCCCTCAAAAAGCCCGTCCACTTTGATCTCACCAATTCGTCGCTCGACCTCCTCGACGACGCTCGGCCGCGCAACGCCTTCAATGTAGATGACCGCCACATCGGTGTTGCTTCTCGCTCCGACTTTCATCGATTTGATTCGCATGTCAGGATCTTTGATCCGTCGTCTGAGCAGCGCGGTGTTCACGCGGAGCGTTTCCCCGAACGCATCGCGGGGGCCTCGGACCACCGATTCGCTCTTCGGCTCCTCCACGCTGCGCTTGGCCCAACCTTTGGTCGAGACGATCAGCCCTTCGCCACAACGCTCCAACAGAATAACTGTGTCGCCAGAGAGCAGCGCGTCGATCAGATCGCGGAGCGTTTCGGTCAGCCTGACCTCGCAGAGGGGAAGCCCATAGTTCAACAGATAGCGGGCCGCCCCTGCCTCTTGGAAAGCGGCGTTCTGCTTCGTGTTCTGCAGCGTGAACAGCAGCGATTTGAGGATGTCATCATGGATGCGCTCCGATTCGGTCAATCCGTCGATCATCAGCAGCGTCGCCCGCAGCTCTCGATCCGCATCATAAATAAACTCACGCACGACCAAGTCGCTCGCATTGCCCAGCTTTTGGCGAATCCATGCGACGTTCTGCTCCAGAGCCAGAGACAGGTGGTCCGCACACAACGACTCGATCTTCTCTTCCAGCCGACGGTCCATCAGCGCTTGCTTGCGCTGCTCCTTGCTCCTTCGCGTTCTGCCGAATCGCCCCAATCCTGCTCCCCCCTGACTGCCAAAACATAGGAAAAGGCCATCCTCTGTGCTTATAGGATGACCTTTCCATTCGCGATTATTTATTTTGCCATCATTTCATCGTACAGCTCATCGTAAAATCTCGCTTCGGAGCTGGCGATGATCACGCCTGCTCGGTAGATCGCCTGCAGGTCTTGTTCGGAGTGAAAATCGAGCAAAACATCTTTGCAGAGCTGGTAATGGCGCGGTTCATGCGTATCGGCGTGCGCCATCCAAAAGCTGACGTTCAGCCGCTGTTCCCGGTTGTAGTTCGGGTGGCGCAACCCCTGCCCGATCTCTCCCATCACGAGACCGGCAAACAGTTCCGAACCGAGCCCGACAGCAGCCATCGCCTCCAGCGTCGATGCGGATCGCAGGAAGGAGAGGAAAGACTCGACCGCCTTTTTCGTCGCTTCTCCAACCGGATAGTCGGGCACATGCTCATCGCTGATCGCAACACCAGGCGCGGTGCTCTCCAAAAATGTGCGGTACATCTTGGAGTGGTACCCTTTCGGATTGCCGCGGCCCGCCTCATCCCACATGTTGTCCACCAGCGGCACCCACCAGCGATCGAGCGGTTCGACCGCCGCCACCGCAGCGCCGAGAACGCGGGGGAAATTGCGGCTGTAGTAGCTGTATTGCAGCGCAAATTCGCAAATTTGCGCACTGCTGAAGCCGCCATCGCGGAGCGTTTTCAAAAAGCGCCCGTTGATGATCTTCTCTTCCACCACCGCCATCACGGCCTGTTCGACTTGCTCGTACGACTGAAACATCGGAGTCTCTGTTCTGTTCATGGTGTTCGACTGTTGTGACATTCTGTAAAGTCCTCTCTTCAACTTGTTGATTTCGATGGCTTTTTTGCCCGATAGACGCGATAGCCCAACCGAAGCTTAAAGCGCTCGGTCACCTCTTGGTGGCGGTGCCAGATCTCGTATACGCTCGGGTCGATATCGGGAGAGGGTTGAAACTCCGGCCATGCGCCTTCGACCGATGGGTCACCTTGCAGGGCGGAGGCGACCGTTCCCCCTTTGACCGTCTGCACATCGCGCAGGCCCACCTGCTTGAACCGACCGATCCACTCCGCTTCTGTCGGGACTTTCTTCGTCCCGTATACATCTTGCAATTCCTTCAACTCTTGGATTGCCAACGGGCGCTCTGCCGTCATCTCCAGATCGATCAACACGCCACCCGGCTTCAGCACCCGCGCATATTCGGGGAGCGATTTGGCCAGATCGGTAAACACGGTGACCGACTCGACCAACAGCAGATCGAACGCCCCATCTGAAAACGGGAGCGCGTTCGCATCGCCGCGAAGCAACTTGACAGCAAGCTGCTCCTTGCGAAACCTCTCTCTCGCCTTTTGGCGCATCAGCGGATGCAGATCGATCGCGGTGACCGCACATCCGTATTTCCGCGCCAAAAATGCTGACGTCTGACCTGTGCCACACCCGACATCGAGCACGCGAGTGCGCTTGCTCAACCGCTCGCCTGAAAGAATTTCCTCCGTCAGCGCAATGCCGCCCGGATGCGCTCCACCGATGCCGAACAACGCGAGCAACTCCTGATAATCGGACCCCCCCATGCCACACGCTCCGATCCCGATGTCCGTCCTGACGCAGACTTCCATCGAATTGTTCTACGAAGTCATTGTATGAGAGGAGCGCACCGATCTGCACCCAAGCACCCGAATCTTTTCAGGTGGAGAGGATAGATGACCGACCGAGCCGCATCGCGCTCGCCGCTTCCTCGACCGCCGCCGGCAAACTGCCGAGCGGTTCTGCCCGGCCCTCGCGCTGGCCGTGCGCTCATGCCCGTCACTTCCTGCGCAGAGCACCGACCAAAAAATAGATCGTAAACGGCAAGGCCAAGCCGACCAAGACCATGCCGCCCGCATAGGCCAACCACTCCTGATGAAGGTCAGCATAGCGCTCCGCCTGCTGACCTTGCACAAGGAAAATTCTCCATTCCACATCTTTGTACATTCGGTAGAGCGCGACGAGCAACGCCAGCTCCCCCACCAGAGCGCCGCCCCAGAAGAAGCGCTTCTTCATGGCTATCTCATCCTTCCGACCTGTTCTTCATCGCTCGCAGATATTCGACGAGAGCGCCCATCATCTCCGCGTCATCCAGCTCATGCAAATCCCGCTGTTCGGCACAGTATTTCGCGACGATCCGCTCCCGCACATAACCGCTCAAATCATCCGGTATGTAATCGCGGAGCTTTTTTTCCTCCACGCCGAAAAAATAATCGATCGGGTAGCTCATCACCTCTGCCATTCCGGCGATCACCTGCATGGAAGGATTCTTTTTCACCCCGCGCTCCAACTCGCTGATGTAGGTCGCCGACACGCCGATGCTCGTCGCGAGCTGAGCCCCTGTGATCTTCCGGTGCTGCCGTGCGCGACGAATACGATCCCCCAGCTCAGACATGCCACACCCCCGAACAAGAGTTCTCATAAAAACTACCCAATCAGGCAAAAAAGGGCGCCACGACGAGCAAATACAACCTCTTCTCGCCCCTTCACTCCCGATCCTTTCGACTAACACTATAGTTTCAACCTATAATCAATCCTAGCAACAACACCCTCTGCGGCACCCATTATACCAAGAGGACCACATTCCTGCTAGGAGGTATCTCGCTATGCAATCGCTGATTCTGATCCGTTGGCCAGACGAAGAGACGGGCGGTCACTTTCACGTCCCCGGTTGCCTTGTCGCAGCGAACACCGCTCTCGCCATCTTCGATGCGCATGTCGAAGTCCACCTCGTAACAGCGACAGAGGACCCAGGCGAGTATGAGCTCCGCTATGCGTCCAATCCGATCTTCTACGTCGGCAACGATCTTCCCACGATCTTCTATGACCTGCGACATTTGAGCTTCGCCGAGCTGGCCGGCAAGTACACGCACAGCGACTTTCACTCCCCCGGTCGCTCGCTCTGCTAGGAGCTCAGCCCCTGAACACTTGCAAAGTCAATGTGAACGCACCGCTCTCCACCGTCATCATGCTCTCGTGCAGATCCACTTCCACATCCTGCGGGTCGATCGGCATCGTGACGACGCTCTGCTCCTCCGCCCCTCCAAGACCGCTCAACTCCTGAAATAAAAATTCAAGGGCGATCTCCCGATCTGATTCGGACATCACAATATCGCACAGATCGAGGGAAGCATCAAACTGAGTGAGCACCAGATCGGTCACCGCGCCATCCCGTTCCAGCTGCATCTCCAGCCGCACTGCCACGCGTTCATCCGCATACAGCGTTTCCACGAGCTGCACCAACTCTTCCAGCCCACTCATCGGTTCAAACATCTCAAGCGATTCCATCATCCGATTCCTCCGTTCTTGCTCCTTGCGCTCAACAGGCACACTGCACAGAATTTTATCACTAGTATCTGTAGTTTGTCGAAGTTTCAGCCAGTCCCTTCTGAGAAGCACAAACAAACGATGGTGTCAATATCTCCCTTCTATGCTAAACTAGAAGTAAATCGACTAAAAGGGGGAACTATTGTGGAAAAGCCGGTGATCACACTCTCCTACTGCAACATGTGAAACTATTTGCCCAGAGCCGTCAGGTTGACGGACGAACTGCTTGGACATTTTGGCACAAAGATCGGAGAATGGACGTTGATCCCATCGAGCGGCGGCGTTTTTGAAGTCACCTTGAACGGAGAGCTGATCTACTCCAAAAAGGAATTGGGTCGCTTCCCGAACGATGGAGAAGTCTTAGAGTTGCTAAAGCCGCATCTTGATTAAGCGATCAAAAAGGCAACCTGCGATCTGCAGGTTGCCTTCACCTTTATTGAGACACGTAAAACGTCACATCTGCACCCTGCGCAGCTTTCGCTCCCGCCTCTGGCATCTGGCTGTAGACGGTGCCAGATGGCGTGTCGCCCTTGCTGATATAAAACTTGTAGTGATACCCGAGCTTTAATATCAGCTGCTCCGCATCCTGTTGACTCATGCCGCGCAGGTCGGGCACTTCCCCTTCTGCGACCGGTTTGTTCGCACCCTGATCGCTCGGTTTGCCCTGTCCCTCGCCAGGCTTGACAGCATCAGCAGCGCTGTTGATCGTCAGGATGATCATGCCCTCTTGGCTGGCCACGCTCTTTCCAGGATCGACCGACTGACGATAGATCTTGCCCTTCGTCTCCGCATCATCCTTCGCGCTGTACACCCATTGGATCTTGCCTTCCGGATAGCCATTATCGGCGAGCACCTGCAACGCCTCTTGCTCCGTCTTGCCGATCAGGCTCGGCATGGTGAACTGATGGGCAGATGTCCCTTTCCCATCGTTCGAAGCTGTCGATGTCTCATCTCCGAGCGACCACCAAAGCCCCGCGATCACCAGCACGACCACCACGAGACCTCCGATGTAGGGCAACAGAGAAAAACGCTTCGGCGCGCTTTTCTCCGCCACTCGCTTCGCAAATTCAAGATGGCGAAGCTGTGCGACCTTTTCGATCCCCTCCTGCGCTGCTTCCACCATCGAGCCTTTCATCCGCCCGACAGCGGAGGTGCTCTCCGCTTGCTGAGTCGGACGCTCGACCTGCTGTCCGAGCGCATGGTGCACCGCCTTCAGATCGCGATGAAGCTCGTGGATCGTCGCAAAGCTGCCCTGATCCATATTGCCCAGCGCACGCATTACAATGCGCTCCGTTCGCTCGATCAGCCAGCTGTGCTCGCTTCCCGATTGCTGCAGCGCTTGTTGCACATCGGCTACCACCTGTTGCATCGGCGATAGATGGGAGTACGCCTTGCCTGTCAGCATCTCGAACAGCAAGACTCCGATCGTCTTCTGCAGATCGCGCTCCGTCTGCGCACGCCCAGAGAGGAGTGGGCCGTAGCCGATCACCTTCAAAAATCCGTCCTGGTTGATCAGCACGGTGCTCGGGTCGATCGAAATCTCCACGATCTTGTGCTTCTCCGCCTGCACGATGGCGCTCGCAAGCTGTCTGGCGATGTCGATCGCCCTCTCCACCGGGAGAGCTCCCTGCAGACGCATCCAACGGCTCAGCGTATCCCCATCCAAGTCTTCCGTAATCAAATATATGCCTTCCGACTCCACAACCACATCGTACACCCCAAGCAGATGCGGATGATGAAGTCCGGCCGCTTTCGCGATTTCCTGCTCCCAATGATGGCGGTTCGAATCGGTCACGCTTCCCGGCAGACGCTTCACCGCTACTTTGCGTCGCAAAGATTCATCATGAGCCAAAAACAGATCGGACGTGCCGCCGATGACCTCCTGCAACCGATAGCGACCTGCCAAGATTCGCTCGTTCATGTCAATCCCCCCGTCGTCTGACCCGCTCGTATCAGCGAACAATCTTGCGGGCTATCATATACGTAATACGTATCCAATCAGATCGTTATGCGGGTAGAACTTTCTACTATTTTATACCAAGCCAGCCGACAATAGACACAAACAAATAGATTGTAACAAAAATGTTATTTCCAAACAGGGCGATGCGCGCCCGCTTGCCTGCCTATTTTGACGCAGATCGGTCAGCTAGGTCTCGTTCAACTGCCGATCTTCGCATTATCTGTTGCCAACTCCTCCGCATATCTCGCATCGAGCGAGCATATCAATCTGATAAACTGCTCGCTAGAATCGGAGGATGAACGATGGCACAAAAACCGATCCTGATCTTACAAAAAGAGGCGGACTCCAAACTTCTGCACTGGATCGCCAATGATCCGATCGCCGACCATGCGACCGCGCTGTTGACGATCGACTCCGCGATCGAAGCGACCCGGCTGCTCGACTCCCTGGTCTTCACGCATGTCATTCTCGCAGCAGAAGGAGTCGATTGTGAAATGGCCATGACTGTGGCGTCCTGCTCGCCAGATCGCGTGGCAGGTCTGCTCTTGCTCAACCCGCCTGCCCGATTGCAGTCGAAAGCCACAAACATCCCGACACTGCTGCTGACCACAGCCGATCACACCCCTCCCGTGAACGCACAGGGCGATCACTTTCGACTACAGGAGAGCCCCACCGCACACCTCTCAGAAATCGTCAGCGCCTTTCTCGCGCTCCGAGTTGCATAAGCTCGATCCCCTGTCTTTTATTTGACGAACAATAGGTGGCAAATGTTTCTCTTTTTCCGATATAATAAGACGAAAGAGGCTGCGTTCTCAAAATGCTGAAGGGAGGGACAGCCATGACGCCGCATGTTCAAAAATTGCAGATCAACTATAAGACCCTTGAGGAATTTCGCAAATTCCGCGAAAACGGTTTAGAAGAGCTGTCGATGTTGGAGGATTTGAAAGCAGATCTGGTGGAAGATCACTCCGTCTCACCGTTCTACGGAATCTACGAGGAAGGCAAGCTGGTCGCCCGCATGAGCTTATACCAGATTCAAGAAAAGTATGACCGCTACTTCGAACCGCCTACCGCGTACCACGAGCTGATGAAGCTGGAGGTGCTTCCCGGATATAAAGGAAAAGGCTATGGCGCCATGCTGGTAAAATATGCGCAAGAGCAAGGGCTGCCGATCAAGACGAGCGTCCGCTTGGGTGCACAGGACTTCTTTCTCAAGCTCGGCTTCAAAGCGGCTAAGTACGACCCGGTTCGCGACCGCGGGGAAAACCCGTATGTCTGGAACCCAGAAGCATAGCGATCTGTCGAGTTGAGCGCTCCTTTTGACGCCCAACTCTTTTTCTTGTACACTTACGGTGTCAATTTGGCTCGATCGGTTTTGCCCGATAGATATTGCCCGATAGAAAGGAGGCAGCATATGCTGACCCCTGATCGAATTGAACGCATCAACGAGTTGTCCCGCAAGAAGAAGGCGGGTACCTTGACTGAAGAAGAAGCGAAAGAACAGAAAGCACTGCGCGAGGAATACCTCGAATCGTTCCGCAAGAGCTTCCGCAACCAGTTGGATGCGATCGAATTTGTCGATGATGACAGTTCGAAAGCGCATTGATCTTTTCTTCAAACAACAAAGATAGGAAACCACAAACAAAAGACCCCGTTCACGTGAACGGGGTCTTTTGCATGCAACTAACCGAATCGCACCTACCCGACTTGCCTGATCAGCCGGCGCAGCACGTGCCACATGCGCTTCCGACGATCGTACATGTTGCGCAGTTCCATCAAGCCCGCCACCAGCTCCGCAAGCGTCGAGACGATCCGTATCGCCCGCATCACTTTGACTGCCATCGTCTCACACTCCCCCCCGACAAGAATTGGTTCTGAACGTAGTGTGTCCGGGAGTGAGATGCACTATGTGAGCTTACATGCTGTCTGCGCGCGTGAACAAAATCGACTCGGTCTTCTCCAGCGCTTCTTCGATCAGCGCGTCGATGTCCAGCTTTTCCTCAGCTGCCAGCGCCTCGTGCACTTTTGGCCGCGTCTTCGGATTTTTCGGCAGGAAGATCGTGCAGCAATCTTCATACGGCAAGATCGATGTTTCATAGGTACCGATCTTTTTCGCAAGATCCATGATGTCGCGCTTGTCCATCGCCACCAGCGGGCGCAGGATCGGCATGTTCGTCACGTGATTGATCGTGTTCATGCTCTCCAGCGTTTGGCTGGCGACCTGTCCGAGCGACTCCCCGGTAACCAGCGCGAGCGCCTTGCGCCGATGCGCCAATTTTTCTGCAATGCGCATCATGAAGCGACGCATGATCGTGATCGAATATTCTTCAGGGCAATGTTTGCGAATCTCTTTTTGAATCTCCGTAAAATGCACGTTGTGCAGGCGCACACGCCCCCCGTGTGTGGCGAGGATCTTCGCGAGGTCGTTCACCTTTTCCTGTGCGCGCTCGCTGGTGAAGGGGAAGGAGTGGAAGTGAATCGCTTCCACCGTCGCGCCGCGCTTCATCGCCAGCCACCCTGCGACTGGCGAATCGATACCGCCTGAGAGCAACAGCATGACGCGTCCAGCGGTGCCAACTGGCAGACCGCCAGGGCCGTCGATCACATCGCACATCACATACGCCTTGCTCTCGCGCACTTCGACCATCAGGGTCAACTCCGGGTTGCGCACATCGACTTTCAAGCGATCAGGGCCGCTTTGAGAGAGCACATACCGTCCCACTTCTTGCATGATCTGCGGAGATTCGAGCGGGAACAGCTTGTTGGCGCGGCGAGCTTCCACCTTGAAGGTCACCGGAGTCGAGCGCTTCGCCAAAGCATCCTGCACGACGCGCAGCGCAGTCTCCTTGATCTTGTCCATGTCGAGCTCCGCCTCGGCCACCGGCGAGATCGATGACACGCCCATCACCTGGGTCAGACGGTCTGCCACTTCTTGCGGATCGGCTCCTTCGACATGGACTTCGATCCGACCGCCCATCCGAACGATCTTCACAGCCATCCCTTTGACCGCCAGCCGCATGTTCTCCAAAAGAGCTTTTTCAAATTGCGGGCGGTTCTTGCCTTTGATCGCAATCTCGCCGCCCATCCGAACGATAAACGTTGTATACATAAGTTTTACCTCCGTGAAAACAGTCGCAACTCTTCAACCGTCGTCTTCAAGATTTGAAGCATCGCTTCCACATCTTCCTGCGTTGTCGCCGCCTGCAAGGAGATGCGGATCGCACCTTCCAAATGCTTTTCTGCCAACCCCATGCTCGCGAGCACGCGCGAGTAGATTTTCTTTTTCGACGAGCATGCCGAGCCGGTCGAAACGATGACGCCTTGCGTCTCCAGCGAGTGGATCAGCACCTCGCCGCGCACGCCTGTGAACGACACGTTGATCACATGGGGAGCGGCCGCTTGCGGGGTGTTGATTCGCGCATCTGGAATCGTCGATTCGATCTGCTCGATGATCAGATCGCGCAGCTCCCCCATCTTCAAGCTCGCTTGCGCCATCTCCTTCATCGCCACTTCCACTGCGATGCCGAAGCCGACGATGCCGGGCACATTCTCCGTGCCGGAGCGCACACCCCGCTCTTGGCCACCGCCGTAAAACAGCGGAGCGACCTTCAAACCCTCGCGCACATACAGCGCTCCGACGCCCTTCGGGCCGTGAATCTTGTGCGCGGAGATCGTCAGCAGATCGATGCCCGCCTCTTTCGGCTTCACCTGCATTTTGCCAAACGCTTGCACCGCATCGACATGAAACAGCGTCTTGTGCTTGTCGCGCAAAAACGCGCCGATCTCACCGATCGGCTGAATCGCTCCCGTCTCGTTGTTCACCATCATCACCGAGACCAAGATCGTATCCTCGCGCCAGGCTCCGATCAGATCGTCGACCGAGATCGCGCCGCCAGCTCCGGCTTGGAGAAAGGTCACTCGATAGCCGCGCGCTTCCAATTGTTCAACCGCCTCATACACACAGGGGTGCTCGATGCCTGTGGTGATGATGTGCTTGCCGCGCGACGCATACTGTTCTGCTGCGCCAAAGATGGCGAGCTGGTTGGCCTCTGTGCCTCCCGATGTGAAGATAAGCTCCGCTTTCTTCACACCGAGCGCTTTGGCGATGCGCTCTCTCGCCTTGTCGATCTCCTTTTCGGCCAGCAGGCCTTTTCTATGTAAAGAGGACGGGTTTCCATAGTTGTTCTCCAACATTTCAACCATCGCTGCGACCACTTCTGGATACGGCTTGGTGGTTGCGCTGTTGTCCAGATAGATCTCCTTCATCTTCTTCACCCCACTTCGCGGGGCACTTCAGCCCGCAGTGTTACTATGCTTCCCGATTGTTCCGCTCCCCATTATACAAAAAGAGCCGCCTTGTGGCGACTCTATTTGTCATTCAATCTGAAAAATCGATTAGCAGGAAACCTTTTCTGTCATCTTCTTGCCGACGAAGCGAGCCAAGTCGACCACGCGCTCCGAGTAGCCCCACTCGTTGTCATACCATGCGACCACTTTGACCGTCTTCTCGCCGACGACCATCGTCGAGAGACCGTCGACGATCGAAGAGCGAGCGTCACCGACGAAGTCGATCGAGACGAGCGGCTCATCGGAGAAGCCGAGGATGCCTTTCAACGAACCTTCTGCCGCTTCTTTCAGCGCAGCGTTCAGCTCTTCGACCGTCACATCTTTCTCCAAGTTGGCGACCAGATCGACCACCGAAACGTTCGGAGTTGGGACGCGCATCGCGAAGCCGTTCAGCTTGCCTTTCAGCTCCGGCAACACCAGGCCGACCGCCTTCGCAGCACCTGTCGAAGTCGGGATGATCGACTGTGCACACGCGCGCGCGCGGCGCAGGTCTTTGTGCGGGTTGTCCAGGTTGTTCTGATCGTTCGTGTACGAGTGGATCGTCGTCATCAGCCCGTTCACGATGGTGAACTTGTCATGCAGCACTTTCGCCACCGGAGCGAGGCAGTTGGTGGTGCAAGAAGCGTTGGAGATCACGTCGTGCTTCTCATGGTCGTACACGCCTTCGTTGACGCCCATCACGATCGTCACATCTTCATCTTTGCCAGGAGCGGTGATGATCACCTTTTTCGCCCCGGCGGTGATGTGTTGACCTGCCGTCTCTTTGGAGCGGAATTTCCCAGTCGCCTCGATGACGATGTCCACACCGAGTTCCTTCCACGGCAGATTTAACGGGTTGCGGTCGCCGACGATCTTCGTCGCGCGTCCGTTTACGATGATGCTATCGGCCGTCGTCTCGACCTCTGCATTAAATTTGCCCTGTACGGAATCATATTTCAAAAGATGTGCGAGTGCTTTCACATCATGAGTTGCGTTGATCGCTACGATCTCGATTTCCGGATCGAGAGCTGCTGCGCGAAACACCATCCGTCCAATACGACCAAAACCGTTGATTGCAAGTTTAATCGACATATTTATTAGTACCTCCCAGCAGTCAGGTGCGTTAGTTCCTACCCTATTGTACACAACATCAAACCAATAATCCACACTATATTCGTCCAAATTCCAAAAAAGTATGTCACAATTAAGTCAACAATCGGAGTCCTCAAGTTATGTTTCCTATGATATAATAAAAAAATTCGTGAAATGGAAGGCGGATGAAAATGCTTCATGTTGTGACTGACAGCACTGCAGACCTAAGCCCCTCGACAGTTCAAGAGTACGGGATTGCGATCACCCCGCTCAACGTGATCTTCGAAGGTAACACATATGCGGACGGCGTCGATCTGACCAAAGAGCAGTTTTACGCGAAGATGGCCACATCGAAAGTCCTTCCGACCACCTCCCAGCCCAGCCCTGCGCTGATGAAGGAGCGCTTTCAGAAAATCATCGACCAAGGTCACGATGTCTATTATATCGGGATCGCTTCCACGCTCTCCGGCACCATTCAATCTGCGCGCATCGGCCGGGACATGGTCACCCACCCGGAGCGCGTGACGATCTTCGACTCGTTAAATGTCTCGTTCGGTCAGGGCGTGCTTGCGCTTGAAGCGGCGAAGATGGCGCGGATCGGCAAGACGGCAGCTGAGATCACTGCGCGTTTGAAAAATATTCGCGAGCGCTTCAAGCTGGTGTTCTCTGTCGCGACGCTTGAAAATCTTCGCCGTTCCGGCCGGATCAACAACCTGTCCTACCTGTTCGGCTCGCTGCTTGCGATCAAGCCGATCTTGATGCTCGACACCGATGGCATCGTACAACAATATGATAAGGTGCGCGGCAAAAAAAATGCGCTGAACACCTTGCTGCGCTTTGTGGAAACGCATCCGCCAGACCCGGAGATCACCTTCGGCATCGGTCATATCGCAGCGCCTGAGCGAGCGGAAGAGCTCCGCGAGCTGATGCACGAGCGCGGCATCACCAACACGGAGATCTTCGAGATCTCCGGCGTTGTCGGAACGCATGTCGGCTTGGGCACGACCGGCCTGCTCTACGTTGCCAAAGACTAAATAAGAAAAGCCACGGACGCTTCCCCATCCAGGAAGGCCGTGGCTTTCTTCTTTTATCCACCGATCATACTACCGCTTTTCATAAACCAAAGACCTAATGCTAAAAACAAAGCGCAGAAGATAAACAACGCGACAGACAATCGCTTTAAAAACATGCCCGACACTCCTTTGCTCCCCATACCCGTCCATTATAACACAGAGTTTCAAAACCCTTGCACCAACACTTTAAAGTGATCGCCGATACCGCCGGGGAGGATCAGCTGCTTGATCGCGCGATTCCGCTTCATGACCGGATCGCGAAACAGATCGGCAGACTGCACATCTTGCAAGCGATTCAAGATCCCCGCCTGCAGCAGATAGCTGGATTGAGAACCGTAAAACTCGGTCCTGCCTGCCGCTCGTTCCCCAAGCTCCTGCAGGGCTGTGAAGTTCACATCTGTCGTCAGGTCTTGCAGTCCGATGTTCGCAAACGGATCTTCGATCAACCGATGCTGGAAAAATCCGCGCAACGTGCCGTTCCTCCTGCTCTTGTGATGCAACATCTGAGCATCAAAGCCGTAGTCGATCGTGATCATCGATCCGTTCGCCAACAGCGAACATGCCCGTTCGTACCAATCGAGACCGGCCAAGCCGACCTCTGTCACCTGTCCGACCATCATCTCCGGCGCATAGCGAGCGAGGTAGGCGTGCAGACGATGATCAGACAGCGCAGCAGGCGTCTCGACAAACGAATTGCTCTCCCGATCCCACGCCACATAGAGCTCGGCGTAACCCGCTTTTGTTTGCACCACGCGATGCACCGGGAACGCGTCGACAAACTCGTTGGTCAGCACGGCACCGCGATAGGGTGCGCCCGCTGCCAGCTCCGCTTCTGACGTCCAGCTCAGCTTGCGCGAATGCGCAGCTGTCATCTCCTGTTGCACCTGCTGCAAGCTGGGTGAAATCTCGACGATTCGATAGTCGACTCGCTCATACAGCACCGGATGCGCGCTTTGCCAACGATCGAGCACATCGCGAGCCAACATCCCCTCCCCGGCGCCAAACTCGATCAGGGAGATCGTTCCTTCGCCTAGCTGCTCTGCCTTCTCCGCCAGCTGATCGGCCAGCACCTCGGCAAACACCGGATTGATCCCCGGGCTGGTGTAGAAATCGCCCGCCTTGCCAAACTTCCGCTTCTCCCCCGTATAATACCCGAGCTCCGGGTGATACAGCGCCCACTCCATAAAGCGGGCAAAGGGCACCCTGACCTCCACCTCGATCTGTTCACGAATCCATCTTGCCAGCTCTGTCAATGCGCTTCCCTCGCTTCCCAACTCAAAAACGACAGGAGAAAGGTCCCCTGCCGTCCGAAAGAACAGCCTTATTTCACTTCGCTGATGTTTTGGATCACTTTGTCGATCAGACCGTATTCGAGCGCTTCGTGCGCATCGAACCATCTGTCACGATCCGAATCGATCGTAAGCTTATCGATCGGCTGACCGGTATGCTCTGCCATGATGCGGTTGATGCGCTCTCTGGTGTGCAAGATGCGCTTCGCTGCGATCTCGATGTCGGTCGCTTGACCGCGCGCACCGCCGAGCGGTTGGTGAATCATCACCTCTGCGTTTGGCAGCGCGATGCGCTTGCCAGGTGCACCTGCCATCAACAAAAAGGCACCCATCGACGCCGCCATGCCGAGACAGATCGTCGAAACGTCAGGTTTGATGTATTGCATGGTGTCATAGATCGCAAGCCCTGCCGAGATCGAACCGCCCGGCGAGTTGATGTACAGGTGGATATCCTTCTCAGGATCATCTGCTGCCAAGAACAGCATTTGCGCGATGATCGAGTTGGCCACATTGTCATCCAGCTCGCTGCCGTAGAAGATGATGCGGTCTTTGAGCAGACGCGAGTAGATATCGTATGAGCGCTCACCACGCGAAGTTTGTTCAATTACGTACGGGACGAGATTCATCAGAAAATCCTCCTTTACACGTCAAACGATTTGTTTGTTTGTTACCTCTCTCTTACAGTATACCGATTTCAACCGAACGGTCAAAGACGGTCAGAAGGTCAACAAAGGTCAAATTTGGTCAAAAATGAGAAGTAACTGACTCTTTCGCTTACTCTCCTTGCTCAATCTCGCCTTTATACGCTTCCATCCCGCCGACCAAAATTTCTACCTGCTGATACCCTTCCTCTTCCAAGAGCACCTTCACTTGCGCGGCGCGCTTTCCCATCCGACAGACGATCAAGATCTTATCGTCCAATTCGACATCTGACAGCGCATACGACAATTCTTGCAACCCGATATTTTTCGAACCTGGGATATGACCTGTTATGTATTCCTCTTCACTGCGGATGTCCAGCACGATCTTAGGCTCGTTGCTCATCATGTTTCCCCTCTCGTACAAAAGCCCCTTGTGGAACACACAAGCGGGCTCTTTCACAGATTCAGTTTGACCATTCAGGCATCGATTTAGACTGGCTATTTGAAACGAACTCCGTATTTCCCGCGATTGGTGCGATATAATTCCACTTCTTGCGGAGGTTGTTGCCCATAGATCCGCTTGTCACCTTCCACCCACATCACCGCGCAGTAGGCCTCGAACTTGCTGTCATACAATCCTGCCCAATAGACCCAAGACAAGTTCCTCACCTCTCTCCGTTTCAATCCTAAGCCTGCGAAAAGGTTCGATGATCGACCTTACATCGACCTTCCAGCCGAGGTCGAGCTTAGTGTTGCCGCAAGCGGAGAGAGCTAATCCTGACAGAAAAAACCTGCCCGAGCCGTTCCCGAGCAGGTTCTGACCGAATAAATCTTAGACCCAGACGCGGCCGCCGCCGTTTGCCAGCACGTTCTCATCGCCCAGCACAAAGCGCATGATCGTCGTCGACTCCCAGCCTCTGGTCGAGAAAGAAGCGAGCAGACGTTCCAGCACCTGCACTTTGAACCCAGCGTCGAGCAAGTTGTACATCGTGGCAAGAACGGTCATGTCAGAGTCGACGCCGCCGAGGTGTACCGTGTCGATCTTGTTCTCCGCGAGCAGCTGTTTCACCTCGTCGTTGTACGCCGAGTAGCCGCGCTTCTCGACGATATGAGCTTTCGGATGCTTGAGGAGCAGCGTATCTTCGTTCTCGTTCTCCTCATGCTTCCAATGCGTCAGGATGATCAGGTCATACTGATCGCCAGACTGGTCGAGGTATTTTTGACAGAGCGGATATATGTAATCCATGTTGCCGAGAAAATCAGATTGAATATCGGTGATCAGCAATGCTTTTTTCATGATCGACCCACACCTTTCCAGCAGTTCATATTCTTTTCTATGGTATCAAAAGAACAAGCAAGTTGTAAATTGGAGATTGTGGACAGTCTATGACGTTATTTTGTCGATTCGAGCCCTTCGACGATCTTTTGCAGCTCTCCTCTGATCATGCCTGCCATCGTCAGGCGGCCAAGCGCTTGTCCATGATGTCCGGTGATCTCGATGACTCCCTCGATCTCCTCCAGCGCTTCACCGAAGCCGCGCTCGATCAGGTCGGCGCGCATGCCTTCGATCTGTTCGTGATTCTTCTTCATGCCCATCTTGGCTTGCGCGATGTATTCATCCATCGTTTCGATCAGCTTGAGAAGCTCTGCTCTGCGATCTGCCATGTGCACGTTTCCCTCCCGTTTCCTATCGTGTCCCTTCTAAACGAAAACTATTATAACATAGTTACTTCCCCTGCGCTTCTCGGATCATCTCCGCCAGCTTCTCGGTCTCCTCTTCCAGCAGTTCGCGCACCAGCTCCAACCGCTTCCCGAGGTTGCGATTGAGCAAGATCGCCTGCTTCAGCTCCGGCTGAATGTGCAAAAAGGATGGGATCAGCCAGGAGAGGGTGACCGGGTCGCTCGGCAGATTGATCTTTTCGTAGGGATAGTGCAGGGCGATCGAGAGCAGCTTGTAGTAGCGCTGAAAGAGGGTACCCAGATCTGTCTGTTCGACAGAGGTGGAGACGAGCACATGCTCAGGTGCCGGTTCGTCCTCATACGGCTCGACCATCGCCGTCAAGCATTCTCCATCATAGGAGCTGGTCAAGATTCGAAAGCGGCCCTCGCCGCGCGTGGTGATCAGCATCCGCCCATCTTCCAGACGGGTCAGATTTTCAATTCTGGCGACGGTGCCCACCTCTGCGGTCGTCGCACGTCCGCCCGACTCGTGGCCGGAGATGATCTGCACGACGCCAAACGGAACGTCATGCTCGACACACATCTCGATCATCGTTCTGTAGCGCGGCTCAAAGATGTGCAGCGGCAAGCTCCCCTGTGGATACAGCACCGTGTGCAGCGGAAACAGCTGCAACTGATAGGTCGACATCCTGGATTCCCCCCTTTGTGAAGCGTCGCTTGTCAAATCTCTTCCAATTATAAACCCTTGACGACAGGACTTGTAGAAGCAGATCGAAAATCGTACTATGGTAACGTGCATTCCAAAACAGATACCAAGGAAGATGAGGTGTTCCTTCTATGTATATCAACATGTATGACGAACAAGAAGAGACGATGACCCGCTTTGTCGGCTTCGTCGGCAATCACCGCTGGGACCTGGCGATCACGCAAACCAAACATTTTTATGGCAAGAGCCTCGTCATCAACATTCAATCGGGGCGCAGCGCCATCCTCGACAAGGACGATCTTTCCGAAGACAAAGTGCACCTGCTCGCCGAGCAGTTCGCCCTGTCTGATGAAGAAGAGGTACAAGAGCTGGCCGAGTTCCTGCTCGCCAACTTGCCACAATAAGCAAAAGGCATGTCTTTCGATTCGAAACGACATGCCTTTCTTTATGGACAAGGATGATAGAGATCGCTCCAGCCGGCGGCAATATCTCCACCACGCTCCCGCTCATTCATTCTCCGCCAAGAATGTCAGCATAGCGCTCTTGGATGTGCTCGACAACCTCGCGGTACTCATCTTCGTCGGTGATGTTGGACAGCTCATAATCGCCGGTGCCGGTCGCAGCAGCTCGGAAGAAGACCAGCTCCTGATTCACCAAGTTCTCGCGATCATAGTAGAGCGCATACTCTTTGCGCTGCCACGTAAAATAAGCCCCGAGCGCATAGCGCCCTTCGCGATGCTCCTCATTGACCTGCACGAAGAAGATCGACGTGATGATCTCCTTGATCTGCTCAATGTACAGTTCACCAGGGTACTCCAGTATGTATGTTCCATCCTCATCCTGTTCGTCGATGCGGAAGATCTCCTTTTTCTCATCGCGTTCAAAGTCGATCATCAGCAGATGAACGTCCTCGTGGAAAAACGCATATTCACGGCCTTTTAAAAACCGAAAGTTGTGATGTTCCAAGCGTGACACTCCTTTCTGGGAAAAACAGCAGGGCTGCTTGCACGGCCCTGCTGCTCAGAGGTTGGGATTAATTTTCCCAGGATTCGTATTGCTTCCGAACTGCTTTCTCGGTGTTTTCCTTCGTAATCGAAGCACACATGAAGAGCAGTGCGAAAACTGCGGCTACGGCAGCGATCGTTCCGATCATCGCGCGTCGCCCCCTTTCCAATCTTTCATATACCCTTTACAAGAAAGCGCTATACATATACCCCCTTTAGCATAAAAAAACCCCCGTACTGCGTCAAGTGAATATCTCTTGAACAAAATCGCAGAAACTAGCGAAGATACGCAAAGGGGGTTCTTTTGATGAGTCAAGCACCGCAGATCTTTCAAAAAAAGGTCGGCCACATCGAACAGTCGACGCGCAGCCTGATCAACACCGCTCTGTACTATCTGAACGATCCGAGCCTGCCCGACTCGCTTCCGAACGCGCGCCGCTGTCTGGAGACGGCCAAATACGTGCTCGAAGGCATCTACATGCCGTCTTCGCCAGCTGAGACGAGCGAACCGCTGGCACATGCTGCTGAGCAGAGCTGGCCGCACGGGATCATCGAAAGCTTTGGATTTGTGAACAACACCGACTGAATCGCTCACCCCACATTTGCGACAAATGTGGGGTTTCGTCTATAATAGGGGAAGGAGAAAAGGAGGCTTTACGATGTCGATACTCAATCGTTACTTTTTCTACGCGATCTGTTTCATTCTGGTGATCGTCGGAATCGTTTCGCAATCATATACCCTTCTCGCCCTCTCTTTTGTCGCCGGTACGATCGTCGGTCTGATCACCGAGTACTATGACAACCGTCGCGATGAGAAGTTTAAGCACCTCAACGCCAACCACCAATACAAGCACTAAGCAGCATCCACATCCCGTTTCGGGGTGTGGATTCTTTCAGACAGGAGGGTCTTGATATGACCACACTCGACCGCAACGAAATCTGGGCACAGGCATTCGAACTCGGGGAGATGATCCTGCGCACGCCAGAGGTCGATCACTATAAACAGTGCGAGCAGGCGATGCTCACCCATCCGGAGCTAGGTGCCAAGGTCTCCAAGTTCAAAGAGATGCAAGAGCAGTATGATCGGCTGGCCGAATACTCGCAAGGCGCGCATCTGGACGGCCTGCGCAAAGATATGAAACAGCTTCAGGCGGAGCTCGACACCTATCCGGAAGTTCAGGCGTACAAACAGGCGATGCAGACGGTGGATGATCTGCTGAAAGCGGTCACCGACAAGATCGCCGCCACCATCGTGGAAAAGTCTTCCTGAATTTGACGAGGAAAATCGAGCATGCTATTATTATCCAAGACTTTTACCTAAGGAAGAGAGGGATCACCTCATGTCCGAACACGAACATGTGCATGACGAGAACTGCAATCACGAGCATGAAGAAGTCGTTATCCTGACAGATGACGAGGGCAACGAGCGTGAATTTATCATCGTTGAGACCATGCAAGTAGAAGAGCAGCACTACGCGATCCTCGTTGCAGCTGACGGCACTGATGATGACGGCTTCATCATGCGTATCGAAGAAGATGAAGAGGGCGAAGAGTACCTGATCGACATCGAAGATGAGCAAGAGTGGAACCGTGTCGTCGCAGCCTACGAAAAGATGGCTGACCAAGAGTAATCGAAATGCCACTGTTTTCGAACAGTGGCTTTTTCATATCGAAAACGCCTTAAAGGGGACCAAGATCCATGAAGTACGACTGCATCGTCATCGGCGGTGGACCGTCCGGCCTGATGGCTGCGATCTCAGCCGGCCTGCATGGCGCCAGAGTGCTGTTGCTGGAAAAAGGAGATCGGCTCGGACGCAAATTGCTCATCTCCGGCGGCGGGCGCTGCAACGTGACGAACAACAAGGAGATCGACGAGCTGATCCAGCACATTCCGGGCAACGGCCGCTTCATGTACGGGCCGTTTTCTGTGTTCAACAACCGTGACATCGTCCGCTTCTTCGAAGAGCTGGGCATCCGGTTGAAAGAGGAAGACCGCGGACGCATGTTCCCCGTCTCCGACAAGGCCAAGTCTGTGCTGGACGCATTGCTGACCAAGATGCGCGACTTGGACGTTGTGATCAAGACGAACACTGCGGTCGCCTCCGTGCGCTACGAGCAGGGTGCCGTCGCAGGGGTCAAGCTCCGCGGCGGCGAGCAGATCGATGCCCCCGCCGTGATCATCGCATCGGGCGGCATGTCGGTGCCGAAGACCGGGTCGACCGGAGACGGATACGCTTGGGCGCGCGCTGCCGGACACACGATCACCGATCTGTATCCGACCGAAGTTCCGATCCGATCCAAAGAGCCGTGGATCAAGGAATTGCAAGGGCTGTCTCTGCGCCACATCGTGCTGACCGTCCAGAATGCAAAAGGGAAGAAGATCATCGCCCATGAAGGCGATATGATCTTCACTCATTTTGGCATTTCCGGGCCTGCTGTGCTTCGCTGTTCGCAGTTTGTCGTCAAAGAGTTGAAAAAGGGCGCGACCGCCGTACAGCTGCAGCTCGACCTTTTCCCCGAGCAGAAACTGGAGGATCTCCAGGCTGAGCTGTACCGCCGAGCAGAAGCGGAGCCGAAAAAAGCGTTCAAAAACGTGATCAAAGGATTTATCCCTGAGCGCATGATTCCGCTCCTGCTGGCCAAGTCGGAGCTGGACGAAGACACCACGTTCGCCAACCTGCCGAAAAAACCGCTCGCAACCTTGGCCGAACTGCTCAAAGCGCTACCGATCTCCGCCAGCGGCACGCTTTCGATCGAGGAAGCGTTCATCACCGGAGGTGGCGTACACCTGAAAGAGGTGACGCCGAGCACGATGCAATCGAAGCTGATGCCCGGCCTTTTCTTCAGCGGCGAGATTCTCGACCTGCACGGGTATACTGGTGGCTTCAACATCACCGTCGCCTTCTCCACCGGCTATGTCGCTGGCAAGAGCGCAGCCGAATCATACGCCTAGCAAAAAGCCCCGTTCCTCTAGGAACGGGGCTTTGTCAGCTTCAGCAATTATATCAGGAGCGCTCTGTGTGCGATTCGAGCTCCGCCGCACCCTTCGGCTCGCGGATCGGCGCGAGGTTGCCCAGCAGGATCACCAGCGCACAAACGCCGAAGATCACCGTCATCGAAGTGGTCGAAAGGCCTTCCCAGCCGAACGATGCGATCAGCGCCACCGCACCGATGATCAGCAGATCGAACATCGAGTCTGCGATCGACAGCAGCGACAGCGTGGTCGCCCGGCTGCCCGACGGTATATATCCGTTCACCAGATGCGAATACAGCGGGTAGCGCACCGTGCGCGCGATGCGAAGCACGAAATAGACTGTGATCGCCACCGCTAAACTGCTCTGCACAAACGTGGCAATCAGCACCATCAGGAACGAGAGCAGCCCGGTCACCCGCATCAGCGACAAGCGGGAGAACCGATCGGTCAACCAGTCGATCTTGCGCGACAAGAAGAGCGCGAGCAACGCGCCTCCCGCATAGAGCAGGCCGAGCCACTCGACAGGAAGGCCCGCTTGATTTAAAAACGGTTGCTCAAACTTCCCGAAGACGACCACGGTCGGGATGAACACGACCGTAAAGTTGATGAAGAGCTTGATCAGATCTGGAGTCTTTCTGATCAGATTCCACCCGTTGCGCACATGCTGAAACGGATTGTCGCGGAATCCTTCCTCCTGATCGCTGTTGACGATTCGCATCATCAACAGCAGCTGCACCGCCTGTGCGATCAAACCTAACAGAATCAGCAGGCGAAACTGATCTTCTGCCAGATCACGCGCCCAATAAGCACCAAACAGCGTCGTGACGATCGCCGGAACATAGATGGCAGACGAGATCTTGCCCATCACACCGCTCATCTCATCTGAACGGCCTTCCTGCTTCAGCGACTCGTAGACGAGCGCTTCCTCCGCCCCCGAGAAAAAGGTGACAGCGATTCCGCTCAAGACGTTGCTCAGACAGAAGAGCAACAGGCTGTCGGCGAAGAACAGCACGACGGTGCTCATCATCGCGACGAACGTGCCGACCAAAAAGGACGCTTTCGCCCCAAAGCGGTCTGCCACCACACCGGTTGGCACTTCAAACAGCAAGACAGAACTGCACCAACACAAGGTGATCCACAGCACACCCGCTTCGGACAACCCCCGTTCGAAATAGAACAGCGTCAAGATCGGCTCTAAAAAATTGACGCTGCCAAACAGAGTGGCCCAAAAGATGATGCGAATATTGTGGTCTGCACGCGAGCACATTTGTAATTGATTCATCGACTACTTCCTCCTGTTTCGGAACGATTTTCATCAATCCCTCCGAAAAACAGGTACTGCTATTCATCTCATCCTGTTTTCGGAGGTTATTTGCTTGCTACCTCAGATACCGGATTGTGGATTGACATGTTGAAATTCCTCCTTTTGCGTAATAGCTTCTATTATATGTCAGTTCAGTCGATTTTGAAAAGCAGAAAAAAAGCTGTTCAAGTGATGACCGAACAGCTTCATTTTTCGCCTGAACGCCTCGCCCTGTTCCTAACGGGACTCGACCAGGCGCTTATATAATTTTTGCTGTGTGCGCGCTTCCAGCTGATCGTCGATCCGATCCAACGTGAACGACAGATCTCTGCGCCGAAGCGCAAGCGTGATCAGATGATCCGCCAGCGCTGGGTTTTTCGCAAGGAGCGGACCGTGCAGGTAGGTGCCGAAGATCGAGCCTTGGCGAACACCTTCAAACGCATCCTCACCGCTGTTGCCATACCCTTTGATCACCTTCATCATCGGTTGCACCTGTGCGCCGAGATACGTTTTGCCCGAGTGGTTCTCATAGCCGATCACGTTCGTCTTCACACCGTCGATCTCCATCTCGGCCACCACATTGCCGACCATGCGCTCTTTCGCGCCGACCGTGTGGATGTCAAGCAGCCCAAGCCCCGGGATCCGCTGCCCACCGCTCGTCTCAAAATAGTTGCCGAGCAATTGGTAGCCACCGCAGACCGCGAGGATGACCGTGCCCTTCGCCACCGCCTTTTCCAAGTTCTGGCGGCGCTTTTGCAAGTCCTCCGCGACGATGCCCTGCTCGCGATCCATGCCACCGCCCATCACCAAGATGTCATAGCTGGAAAGATCGGGCTCATGGCCGACGGTCACCTCGTCCACCGTGACGCGCAGCCCGCGCCATTCGGCACGCTTTTGCAGGATGATCACATTGCCGCGGTCGCTGTACAGGTCGAGCAGATCAGGATACAGATGCGCGATTGACAGTTGCAAGCTCGGTCCCTCCTTCGTTGAGCAGATGATCTCTGATGTTGTAAAGCGAGGTGTAGGTGGACAGAATGTAGAGCATATGGCCGTCTGGCAGATCGCGCAGGGACTGTTCGACACATTGGATGTCCCCTTCGATGATCTCGGTGATCTCCCCGAGGTCCGCATACCGCAGGCGGATCGCAAAGTCTTCCGCGCGAGTTCCCGCACAATAGATGCGGCGAAGGTCGGCAAGCTGGTGCAGTCGCTCGATGTTCGTATCCCAGATCCACGAGACGTCCGTCCCGTCCGCATAGCGGTCGTTCAAGATGACCACCAGTTCGACCGGGCGCGTTTCGTGCTCGACCACTTTTAACACTTCGTTAAACCCGGTCGGGTTTTTGACCAGCGTCAGCATCAGATCGCGCCCGTTGGCAGCCGTCAAGCGCTCCATCCGCCCGAGTTGCGTTTTCATTTCGCTCATGCCGCGCACCAGCACGTCGTCCTGCACGCCGAAGACGGTCGATGCGGTGATCGAAGCTAATGCGTTGTAGACGTTGTACAGGGCGGGAGAGTTGATAAACCCGGTGGCAGAGCCGACCTGAAACGAGATGCCCTCTCTGCACAGCCCCACATCTTCTGCGACCACCGAAGGGGTTGGGCGCGTGAAGTCGCAGGACGAGCAGCTATAAAATCCGAGCTGTCCATAATGATAGAGCGTGTAGTCCAAATGGTTGCCACACTTGCGGCAAAACTTCCCGTCGCGCACTTCCGAATGCGCTTCCGAGTCGAACTGGCTCGAATCTATCCCATAATAGAGAACGTTTTTCTCCTTTGGCGCGATCGAAGTGACGAGCGGATCATCCGCGTTTAAGATGACCGTCGTGTTGTTCGGCGCCTTTTGCAAAGCTCGTCCGACCATATCGACAACCGTATCCAGTTCGCCATAGCGGTCCATCTGGTCGCGGAAGAAGTTGGTCACCACCACCGCTTTCGGTTGCAGGTGCCCGATCACATTGCCGATCGTCGCCTCATCGACTTCCAGAACGACCGCTTGATCCTGATCGTGAGCAAGATCGACGCCTTCGATCAGCGTCGTGGCGATCCCTTGGATCAAGTTAGCCCCCAAGCTGTTGGAGATCACGTTTCGTCCATCCGCTTTTAAGAACGTCACGAGCAGGTTGCTCGTCGTCGTCTTGCCGTTTGTCCCCGTGATGAAGATCGTGCGCTGTCCGAGGATTCTGCCGTAGACTGCCAACAGGTCTGGACAGATGCGAAGGGCGATCTGCCCAGGCAGCGTCGTCCCTTTGCGGCCTGTGAGCGTCAGCAGTTTTTTTGTCATTTTTGCGGCGAACACTGCCGCGTGGAACCGTAGGCCGTACAAAGCGATTCCTCCTATTACTTTTAATGCCTAGCAGAGTCGTTTCATCCCTTCATGATACACCTGTTCCCGTGAAAAAAAAAGAAGCGAGGTCGGCGCTCAGCGCTGACCTCGCAAGCTTTGCTTATACTCGCGTAAGATTCCTAAGATTTCATGAAACCACGGCCCACCATAGGCGACCAACACACCCGCGCACAGATAGTCCATCGTGTTGGCAATCCAAGCAGAGTTGGCGAGCGTCCAGATCGGCGTCAGTCCGAGATAGGAGAGCGGATGGATGTTGCCGAGTGCGGCGAGCAGAGCTCCGTTCACGCCGCAGACCAGATGAACGTTCGCATGGACAGTCCCCTCGCTGACCGTCATCAGCTGCCCTTTCAACTCTTGGTCGCCAGGCGTTGCCACCAGCCAGTTGAACCGTTTGCGCAGTTGTTGTGTCATCGTCTGCGCCGAAGCGGACAGCGCCGACATCACACCTAGAAAACGCAACAGATCGTCCATTCCCCCGCCGCCCCCTCACCACTGTGATGCCCCATGTTTATGAGTTTTCGACACAAAAAAGACCCCTTGCAACAAGGGGCCTTCGCTCATCATGAAGCGTTGGGAAGATTCGTTTCGCCACCAGTCCCTGGCAGTGCGGTGCCCGGTGGGTTGGTGCCTCCACCCGGGTTGGTCTCTCCGCCTGGGGTGGTGCCACCGCCCGGGTTGGTGCCTCCGCCCGGATTGGTGCCTCCACCCGGATTGGTTCCGCCTCCCGGGTTGGTGCCTCCGCCCGGATTGGTTCCTCCCCCGGGGTTGGTGCCTCCGCCCGGATTCGTGCCGCCCCCCGGATTGGTGCCGCCACCCGGGTTCGTTCCTCCGCCCGGATTGGTACCACCGCCGGGGTTGGTCCCGCCTCCTGGATTGGTGCCACCGCCCGGATTCGTTCCTCCGCCTGGGTTCGTGCCGCCACCCGGGTTCGTGCCACCGCCCGGATTGGTGCCTGGCGAGGTGCTGCCACCTGGAAACGGATTGACCTTGTTCGGATCGACCGGCTCCTCCGGTTGATCTGGCTCGATGTTCGGGTTGCTCGGAACGATCGGGTCCGGTTGGTAATACTCTTGCGGCTGTGTATCCACGTCCTCTTTGAGATCCTTCGGATCGAGGCCTAAGAACTCATAGACCGCTTTGCGCATCTCATAGACGTCTGGCAACAACACCGATTGTCCACCGCCAGCCCAGCCGCCTTTAAACGTGTTCTCCGGCGGGACTTGCAGCGTCTCCATGCTCGAAGTGTCCACTTCGAGCGCCAAACGACCCAGCTTCAACATGTCGCTACCCTTGATGTTCGTCTCCATGTACGGCTTGATCGCGTCGAGGATCTTCGGCAGCTTGACGATCGAAGCAGGCGTTGCCATCTTGTCTGCCAGCGCGACCATAAATTTCCGTTGGCGCTCCGTGCGGGCGAAATCGGAGAGCGCATCATGGCGGAAGCGCACATACATCAGCGCTTTTTTGCCGTCGAGCTGTTGCAGCCCCTGTTCGAGATGAATGTCGTAGACCCCGTCATCCGCATAGTGAAGCGGCTTCTCCACGTCGAGCTCCACACCCCCGACCGCATCGACGATGCCGATAAAGCCTTGGAAGTCTGTTTTCGCATAGTAATGGATCGGAATCTGCAGCATATCCTTCAGCGTTTTGATCGTCAGGTCGGGCCCGCCGATCGCGTGCGCTGCATTGATCTTGTCAAACCCATGCCCCTCCGGAATCTTGTACCACAGGTCCCGCATGACAGACATCACTTTCGCTTTCTTCGTCTCCGGATCGATCGACACGATCACGATGCTGTCTGAGCGAGGGTGCTCATCATTGTCTCGATTGTCCACGCCGAGCAGCACGATGTTGACAGGCTCCGTGCCTGTCCACTCTTCCACTTCGACGATCTTGTCGGTTGAATTTTTGTTCTCCTGTTGAATACCATTAATAAAGCTTCCGATGTAGTAGGCGTAGACGCTGACGATCGCCACCAACAGCACGGCGATGATCGCCACCGTCCATTTGAACGACTTCGTCTTCCACCACCTTTTCTTTCCGGTCGAGGCAGCAGTTTTTTTCTCTTTCGATTTTTTCTCTTTTGTCTTCTTCCCTCTGTCTTTTCTGCTCTCCATCTATATCCAAACCTCTCTATTTGTCGAATTGTAAAAAAAATCAAGACGCAAAAATTATATCATAGGATCGAATCTGCTTTTGTTACAAAACTCGTACAATGTCGAAAAAAAGAACACTGCCACAAGCCGTGTTTTTTCCTACTTTATCGAAAGAAACAACCGCTGTCTATGAGAAGTTCATTCCACAATCTCCACCATCGTTCCGACCTGCACATGATCGTACAGCCAAGTGATCTCTTCGTTTTTCATCCGCACGCATCCGGCCGATACATGCTGGCCGATCAGCTCCGGTTGGTTCGTCCCGTGGATGCCATATTTGGAGCCATCTGTGCCCGGCACATCCAGGCCAATCCAGCGCTCGCCGAGCGGATTGTTCGGATCGCCGCCGGGGATGTTTTTTTTCAAATACCACGGCTTTTTGACCAACATGACCACCGTGTACGTGCCAGTTGGCGTATCATCATGCTCTCTGCCTGTCGCCACAGCAAACGAGCGGATCGGCACATGGTAGGAATAGTAGACCAACCTGTTTTCCGACTTGTCGATCTTTATATAGGACGTGCTGAATGGCAAACTGGTTACATTGGCAAATAAAAAGAAACCGATCAGGATTGCACTGCCCAGGCGCATCGTCTATCACCCCCGTGTGCATACACTTCCCGATCGGTTTCATCTTTATCCATTATTTGCGAACTGCGCTCTCCTCCATTTGCAAGGCGGTGGACACCAGCGCGCGCAGCTTGTGGTCGCACTCATTCCATTCCTGCTGCGTATCCGAATCTGCGACAATCCCCGCTCCCGCCTGAAAATAGGACACGTCGTTCTGGTGAATGATCGTGCGGATGACGATCGCTGTGTTCATATTGCCCAGGAAATCAAAAAATCCGAGCACTCCCCCATATGCTCCACGATCATAATCTTCCAACTCGTCGATCACTTCCATCGCCCGCACTTTCGGCGTGCCAGACAGCGTGCCGGCCGGGAAGGTGGCAAGAAAGACGTCAAACAATCGCTGATCTGACTTCACGCGTCCCTCCACCGTCGAGACCATGTGGTAGACATGCGAATACTCTTCGATCACCATAAAATCTTTGACAAAGATCGAACCCGGCTCACAGATGCGCCCTAAGTCGTTGCGGCAAAGGTCGATCAGCATCAGATGCTCCGCTCGCTCCTTCTCATCATTGCGCAGCCGTTCGATCAGCTGCACATTCTCTTCGGGACGCTTGCCCTTTCCTTTGGAGGTGCCAGCGATCGGACGCATCTGCGCCACACCGTCCTCCAAGCGAATCTGCATCTCGGGCGACGTGCCAAAAATTTTATAGTCGCCATAGTCGACATAGTACATATAGGGCGACGGGTTGATCTGTTTCAGCCGATGGTAAACCTGCATCGTGTCAATTTTGCCGATGACCCGATTGCGCTTGGAGAGCACGACCTGAAACACATCACCTTCCCGAATGTACGCTTTGCACCGCTCGACGCGCTGACGATACTCAGCTTCTGTCACATCTTCTTCCACCTGCAGAAGCGATGGATCATACCCGTCGAACATCAGCTCCTGATCGGGGTGCAAAAACGATTCGATCTCTGCGAACGACGGGGTGGGCAACCCTTCGATCTCGTTGATGACCACACGGATGATGTCGCGCTCAAACTGCAGAACCACCTGATGAACTTGCAGCCGGATATCATCCAGTTGGCGATCATCGAGCGTCGTGTTGGGGATATTTTCAAAATATCGAATCGCATCATAGGACAGATGGCCGACAAAGCCGAACGAATACTTGCCCATCTTCGCCCGATCCTGCAGGTCAAAGGAGTCGATCACGCCGGAGAGCAGTTTGGACACGCTCCCTGAGAAGTTGTGCAACTGGGTGCCGTCCGCTGTCAGATTCGTGCGAATCGTTTCGACTAGAAGCGGGTTCCCCTCCAGCGAAAAGTTGCGCTTCTTGACCTTGACGGTCAGCAAGGGAAACAGCGCGATGCTCGATTGACAGTAGCGAGAATAGATATCCTTGATCGAATCGAGCAAAAAAGCGTTCTGCTCGCCGTACGCTTTGCCGAGCGCTTGGAACACTTCGAACGATTCACAGATGCGCGGATAGGTCTTCGCTCTGCTTTTGACTCCGATCTTGCGGCTCATACCAGCACCCCCACCCGGTCGGTCAGGAAGTTTTGCATCATTTTCATGCCGCCTTCTGTCAGGATCGATTCCGGGTGGAACTGCAAGCCGGTCACAGCCAGCTCGCGATGTCGCAGCGCCATGATCTCGCCATCCTCCGATTCGGCGAGAATCTCCAAAGCGGCAGGCAGCGAGGCGCGCTCCACGACCAGCGAATGGTAGCGCGTCGCAGTGAACGGGTTGGGCACATCTGCAAAGATGCCATCCCCCTTGTGGCGCACGCGCGATGTCTTCCCATGCATCATCGTCTTGGCCTTGACCACGCGACCGCCGAACACCTGACCGATCGACTGATGCCCGAGGCACACGCCGAGCACAGGGATTCGTCCGGCAAAGCGGCGAATCGCCTCCAGCGAAATTCCCGCCTCATCCGGGGTGCCCGGCCCTGGCGAGATCAGCAGATGCGTCGGGGACAGCAGCTCGATCTCTTCCAAAGAGATCTGATCATTGCGCTTGACCAGCACATCGGCGCCCAACTCCTGCAAGTACTGCACGATGTTGTACGTAAACGAATCATAGTTGTCGATCACCAAAATCATCTCAGCTCAGCTCCTCTACTCTTGCTCTCGCTCAACAAACTCTCGCTCAACAAAAAAACCGACTGCGCAGAAGGCGCACTCGGTTACAGGTTCCCGTATGAAGGCATACGACACCCGTCCTTGGCTCACCTGATCTCCCCTCTGCTCAACTGCCCTGCTCTCTTCTCACTCTGGATGTTCTGCTGTCACTCGCTCAAAAAACTCTCTCAATCACTCACTCTAACAACTCGGCTGTCCTTAAAAATTCAAACAGCAACTAACTCTATACTCCTCACATCGTACAAAAGGAAACGATCGATTGTCAAGATGGAAGAGTGCCCACATCTCCCATAAACTCGCAGATCTTCTCGATCACCTCTAGCTCCCAAGCGGTCTTGTTGAACGTGTGATCCGCCTCCTCGACCAGATGGAGAACGGCGCGCCCTCCGTAGGAGCGCTCTTGGTACGTATGGGACATCCGCGAGGGAACGGTCGGGTCGTTGGTGCCGTGGATCAGCAGCACATCCCCTTGGAACTTCTCCGCGCGCTGGAAGACGTTCAGCGTCTTGACATCCTCAGCAAACGCCCGCCCGATCAAGTTACCGTTGTAGTCATAGAGCTGAAGGTCTGGGACGGCCAGCACACCGTCCACCAGGTCGCGGATCAGTTCGTACATCTCACCCGCCGGAGCTAACAGCATCAGCTTGTGCACATCAATTGCCCGCTCGCCCGCCACCACAGAAGCGACCAGACCGCCCATGCTCATGCCGAGCAGGGTGACCCGCTCCGGATCGACGCGCGGATCACGCTTGACATGATCGAGGATCGCATGCGCCTCCGCGATCTCGCCGCTCACCGTCATCTCTTCAAAATTGCCATCGCTCTCCCCGCTGCCAAGAAAATCGAAGCGAAAGCAGGCGATGCCCATCGCCTCCAACCGGCGGCAGATTTTCAAAAAGATTCGATGCGGCTCAAGCATGGTGCCTGTAAAACCATGATAGAGAATCACCGCCGGAACTCTCTCGCCCTCATTCTGAGCGGGAACGTGCTCCATGCCGCGCAAGATCTTGCCCTTATACTCCAATGTGATCGCCGTTTGCATCCTGCCTACCTCCTCGTCAACTTGTTGCCAGCGATCCGAACTGACTCCAGATCAAACGTCTGCAGCGGTCGCTTGCAGCCTTGCAGCTGTCACTTTCATCTATCTCCCATCTGCTCGTTCCCAAACGGAAGAGCAGTTGAAATGCGATCGATCAAACCACTTCCCACATGGAAGAGCTTCTGCTTTCATTATAGCAACTTTTGGCAATCGATGCAGGATTTTCGACCGATTTGTCGAATGGAGACTGGGCAGAAAAGGATATGGAGGAAGAGGATACTAATGACCAAAAAGAAGATCTCCGCTCTGCTCGCCGCCCTGTTGCTCACGACTTCTGCTGTGCCGATGATCGGCGCAGAGTCTGCTTATGCGGCAACCCAGCTAGCAGCGCCGACAGAAGTCCTGTTGCAACCTGACCGCACCGTCACCTGGAAAGCGGTCGATCAGGCGTCCAGCTATAAGATCAACGTGTATGATGCATCGAACGATAAACTGATCGGCGAGCGCACCGCAAGCTACGGCTCGACCAAGTATGCGCTCAACGATTTCCTGCTTCAAAACGGCACCTACTATGTGCGGATGATCGCGATCGGCAACTCGTATACGCACACGAACTCCGAACAGTCGGCAAAGTCGAACACGCTGACCATCTCGATCAAGATGACGCTCCCCGCCCCGGAGACGCCTGTGCTCTCGCCAGAAGGTCTGGTCACGTGGAAGGCGGGAACGAACAACGGGTATGTGCTGAACCTCTACCATGCGCCGAGTCAGACGCTCGTCGCCAGCAAAACGCTGGACAAAGATGTGACGAGCACCGATATCACCTCGTTGATCCCCGCGCTTGGCTCGTATTATGTCAAGCTGATCGCCAGAGGCGATAGTTCCAAGATGGAAGACTCCCTTGAGTCGTCCGCGTCGAACGCACGCGAGCTCGCACCTGCGAAGCGTTTGAGCGCACCTGGCTCGATGTCGCTGACAGAGAAGCGGCTGGCAAAATGGGATGCGGTCGAGGGGAACAACGGCTACCGCATCACCGTCTATCAAGCGGGAACACACGCGATCGTCGGTTTTTTGCAGGCGCCAAAGGATGCCACACAGCTCGATCTGAGCAACCTGATTCGCACCAGCGGTGAGTATTACATCCGCATTCAGACGCTCGGGGCGAACAACAGCTCGTCTGAAGACTCCGCTCAGTCTGCCAGCGTTGAATATGTGCTCGAAGACAACCTGTACGTCGTGCCACAGGACAGCATGACCGTTACGACGGTGACGACCGACTATGCGCTGCACACAGACGTGCAGGTGAACGAAGCGTCAGTGCTGGGCGAGCTGAGCGCCAACTCGACGCTGTACAACATGCTCGTTCCGGTGAAGGCGGAAGGTGCTGATCTCTCTGTACAAGTGCACGGCAAGATCGTCGAGCAGTTGCTCCGCCATGCTAAGTCGTCCGAGTTGCGCGTGCGCACGCCGATCGGCTCGCTGTCGATCCCTGCGCAACAGATCGCGCTGATGGCGCAGGCGCGCTCGCTCACGCTCGCCGATCATTCGATCGAATTTGTGTTGAAACAGACGGCTGCTGCCCGTCCTTCCGACTTTGAGACCACTCCCTTGCAGCTGGGAATCAAGCTGATCGACAAGAACAAGCAGGCGATTGAGCTGACAGACAGCGGGGCTTACTTCTCGCTTTCCGTCCCCGTTCCAGCCGCTTCGGCGACCGATCTTTACGCATTGTCGGGCGTGCGGCTGACCGATCAGAACGGTGCGACCACGCCTGTCCCCACTCTCTTCCGCAAAAATGCGGACGGCAGCCTGACTGCCACCTATCGCTATCAGGGGACTGCCACTTTCGCCGTCAAGAAAAGATCGGTCAGCTTCCCCGATGTTCAGGATTCGCACTACGCGTACGGATCGATCCAATCGCTCGCGGCGAAGTCGGTGATCCAAGGGTTTGAAGATGGCACCTTCCGCCCTCAGGACACGGTGACTCGCGCCCAATTCGCAGCGATGCTGGTCAAAGCGCTCGGGATCAAAGAAAACACGTCTGCCGTCTCCTCCTTCACCGATGTGGGAGCTGACAAATGGTACAACAGCGTCGTCAATACCACCTATCAAGCCAAGCTGATCTCCGGTCGCGGCGCGGGAATCTTTGCGCCTGAAGATCTGATCACCGCCCAGGAGATGGCGACGATGGTCAATACGGCGTTGCGCTACGCTGGGTTTACGAAAACGCTGGACAGCACCACTCAGGTGGAACGGCTGATGCAGCTGCCGAGCACCGCCGGACTCTTCACCTATGCTGAAGCGCCAGTCGCCCTCTGCATCGAAGAGAAGATCCTGATCGGACCGACGATTAGCAACTTCCAAGCGACCAAGCCGGCCGATCGCGCGATGGCTGCCGATATGCTCTATCGGATGCTCAAGACGGTCAACTTCATCAACTAGCACTGCTCCGATCGCCCAAGCGATCAAAACAGCGCTATTTTTAAACAAGGACTGGGAATTCCAGTCCTTGTTTTTGTCGATAGCTGGTATAATAGATTCGATTTCTACCTTTATTACTCTAGTTTTCATTCGAAAGGTGAACAAAATCATGCGATTGCGAGAAATTGATTTTATTCGTGCTCTCGCCGCTCTATCGGTGATCGCCATCCATATCACGGCCAGCTACGTCTCCGATACGACGCTCGGTCGCGCATGGAACGAGATCATGCGCTATGCGGTGCCTCTGTTTATCATCCTGTCCGGGTTTGTGCTCTTCAACAGCGAGCGTGGGCGCTCACCGCTTTCCTATTTACAGTTCCAGCGCAAGCGGATGGGCAAAGTGTTGATCCCCTATGTGCTCTGGACGTTGCTCTATGTCCTGTACATCGCCCGCCAATTCTTGCGAGACAACGGTTGGGAAGGAATCCCGCGCCTGTACTCGCCAACGCTAGACCATCTCTACTATGGCACGGCCTTCTACCATCTCTACTTCCTGATCATCACCTTCCAGCTCTACCTGCTGTACCCGCTGCTGCGCGATGCGATGATCCGCAAGCCGCAGTGGTTGCTCGGCGGCTCGTTTCTGGTGACCGCGTTTGCACAAACTGCCGCCTACATGCATTGGGATCTGGGCTGGCGCATCACCTTTTTCCCGCACTGGCTGTTTTTCTTCGTGTTCGGCATGTACTTCGCGCAGAATCTGGAGAGCTGGCGTGCGAAGCTGTCCGGTCGTGCTGGATGGATCGGCCTGGTCTGGCTCGGCTCGCTCGGCCTGCTGTTTCTCGATGGATATCTCAGCGACAAATGGGCCTATTCGGTCAAACCGTCTGTGATGCTGTATACGCTGCTCTCCTTCCTGTTCTTCTACGCGGTGTTTTTGCGCGTGGCGGAGACGAAGCGCGTCTGGGGCAAAATGTTCGACTGGCTCTCCGCGCAGTCGTTCCTGATCTTCCTGCTGCATCCGCTCGTGTTGAACCTGATGGGCAACCAACTGAAAAAGTATGGATATGGCGAACTGTTCGACGGAAGTTTCGGCATGGTGATGATGTACCTGCTCGTCACGCTCGTCACCTGCCTGCTGACTTGGATCGCTTCGTTCGTCCCGCTCACCGTCCCGTTTGGCGGCGTCTACCGGAAGAAGAAAACGAACAACAAACCGCGCTCGCTTCAAGCGTAAAAAAGAGACCCCGAGAGGTCTCTTTTTTCATGCCGTGCAGGTGGATGCACTATTTGCTGATGCCCTTCGACACGTCCATCTGGGTGAGCGTGTCCACATCTTTGCCGTTGATTTGAAACTTGATCGTCTTTACTTGCTGATCGTTGTCGAAAATGGTCTGCGGGATCGCCTTGAGGAACATGATCTCCTCGGCCGAGCTCATGCTTTGCGCCTCTTGGCTGAGATTGAGCGTCAGCACACCGTCTGCGATCGGAGTACCGAGCACCTGCACCCGCTGTGGAAACGACGGAACGGAGTTCGAACCTTGTTCCTTCAATAAATCGAGCAGTTGCAGCACACGCTTCTCCGCATCGGTCGTCTTCGGCATGGTCGCCGACTCTTTGACCACATCGGAAGCATCCTGATTGCCACGATAGACGGTGACTTGCTCGGTGCTCTCCTCCGGCTTCTTATCGTTCGCAGATGGCGACTGCGAACCGGAAGCGGGCTGTTGCGGCGAGCCATCCTTTCCACCGGTTGACGACGACGTACCGCATGCTGATAGCAAGAGGCTTGCGCTGACCAAGAGCGCTCCCATATACATCGCTTTTTTCACAGCCAATCATCTCCAATCAAAAGTATGTACCTATATGACGAAGGATTATTAGGAAAGGTTTCAACGAATGATTGATTTACTTCACTCTACCATCACGAAATTAAACTTCCAACAAAAATAGTTCTTTGCACAGGAAAGTTGTCCCTTTCATAGAGAGAGCTTGCCACATATATTGTAGTAATCCCTTATAGAGAGAGGGGGGTTTTATATGCGTCGTCGTCGTCGTGTTATTGTCGTCGTTCTCCGCCCGGGCCAAACTGCTGTTGTTCGTTGCCGTCGTCGAATGATCTAGTCAAGTGAACCAAATGAAAGAAGCATCGATTTGCGGATCGGTGCTTCTTTCATCTTTTTGACGTTGGCTAGAGAATTAAGGGTCGCGTGTAATCGATCGGTTTGTTGATTCCATAATGCTGCACCGTCTTTTCACTGTGATCGCGCAGCCGGTAGATGCGCAAGCTGTCCTCCGCTTCGTCGATCTCGCGCAACAATTGGTGTTTCAAAGTCGTATATTCGGTCTCGCTGACGAGACACTCAAAGATCGACTTTTGCACGCGCTGTCCATAGTTGGTACAGGTCTGGGCAATCTTTCGCAAGCGACGCCTCCCCTCTGATGACTCGGTGGAAACATCGTAGGCGATCAGCAGATAGATGTTTTTCATCGTTCGACCTCACAGTTATTTGTATAAAAATGGCTGATACTCAAGATGATCTTTGCGAATCGCGCGCGCCAGCAGCCGCGCTTGCAGATGGATGACCAGGCCGAGCGGCATCTTCTCGCTCAACACCGCATGTGTCACCACATCCTGTTTACGCTTTTGGTAGGCGAGGATCACCGTCTGTCTTCCGCTTTTGTTCAAAAATACCGCCCCGCCAGGCATCTCTTCAAAATCGGATGCTTGCAGTTGTCCGCGGTTGATCAGGGTGAGCGCGAGTCGGTCCGCTAGGATCGGCCGCATCTCTTCCATCAGGTCGAGCGCGAGCGCTGGCCTGCCTGGTCGCAACGTATGTAAATATCCGATCTGCGGATCGAGCCCCACCCCTTCCAGAGCGCCGATGCAGTCATGCAAAAGCAACGTGTACAAAAAAGAGAGCAGCGCGTTTACCGGATCGCGAGGTGGGCGGCGCGTGCGCCCATTGTAAACGAACGTGTCCCCCGGCTGCTTGATCCGATTGGCAAATTGAGCGAAATAGCGCTTGGCGTTGTTGCCCTCGACGCCGCGCAGTTCGTTTAGCTCTGTCACCGCCTGAAGTCGCTTGAGATCCTTTCGAATCTCCTCCGCACACTCGCGGAGCGGCGACCGTTTTGCTTCGTCCTCCGCATCGCGAGCGCAGCGCAACAACATCTGTCTGCTGTTGTACAGTTTGCCGGCGATCATCGCCTGCACCAGCGGCAGGACACGCTCCGGTTGCTGGCGAGCTTGCTGTTGAGCGACGCGGAGCAGCACATTGCCAGAGCGCTTCCCCTCAATCCGATAGAGAAATCGTCCAGACGCATCCAGATGCACAACCGACCGCGACTCGGCCGCACACCGAGCAAGCAGCGGAGAGGACGTGGTCACTCTGCCGATCGCCACAATGCCGCCGAGATGATGGAGCGGCACTTGCAAGATTTTTTTCTGCTCCTGTTCGACGATGACCGTCTCATGATCCAGTCGAATAAACGAGCCTTCCGTCTGTACATAGAGCGTGTTTAACAGTTGTTGTGCCACCGACTATTCCGCCTCCCCGATCGTCCGCTTCCAGTTTTTTGTGCGCTTGCCGTCTGTAAGGTGTGGCAAACATGCGTCTTGCAAGGAACAGTGTGTGCACCGCTTGTCGTTGACCGCAGGGGGCAGCTCTTCTCGTTGAGACCATTCGCGGATCTGTTGAACCACCTGCTCGACTTGAAGGCGTAAACTTGCGGTGAACGGGACTTCGCGGCGAGCTTTCGAGCTGATGTGATAGATCGCGCCTGTCTCGATGTTCGTTTGAAACATCTCTTCGAGGCAGATCGCCTGGGCGCACAGTTGGAGTTCGTCATGAACCTGCGATTTTCGTTTGCCGTGTTTGTATTCGATCGGAAAGATGTCGCGATTCTGAATTTCGACCACATCGCACTTCCCTGTGAGGCCGAGACGGGTTGACCAGACTGCCAGCCCGCTGACGATCTGCTTCGTCCCTTCCATCCTGACCTTTTCCTCATCCGCGTTTTCATGAGCGAACCGCCCTTGCAGGGTAAACACGTTTTCCTCGAAAACCTGCTCGCGGTGAATCAGCGCCCACTGCCGCGGACAGTAGCTGAAATGTTGAATGCCGGAGATCATTACCAGATCTTCCTCTTCCCAATGCTGCTCAAGCGTTTCCATGTCGGTACACTCCTTTCTTTGGTGGGGCTGGTTCATTTGGAGATGTGTAGTGCCAGCATCCAGCGCTGTTACAGAAGCTTGGATTATTATCGAGCGTACCGTTGGATACTGGCCCTTTTTTGTGCAAGTTATAGCATAGTGTTTCAATCCTCATCCAACACGAAGGTTGGATGCTAGGCTTGTGGGGGATCGATCTCGGGCTGGCGATTCGGGTTTCAATCCTCATCCAACTCGAAGGTTGGATGCTAGCCATATACGTTGCAGCTATTTGCTTCAGCGTGGCGAGTTTCAATCCTCATCCAACTCGAAGGTTGGATGCTAGTTGGAGTTGCTGGCGGGCGATTCACAAACCTTCCAGTTTCAATCCTCTTCCAACTCGAAGGTTGGATGCTAGGCGACGACAGCATCGGCGAGATCGTAGCCGTAATGTTTCAATCCTCATCCAACTCGAAGGTTGGATGCTAGTACGCCTGGTCGAGCTTGATGGGCGTGTTGAACCTGTTTCAATCCTCATCCAACTCGAAGGTTGGATGCTAGGACGCCGGGCTATCGAACAGTTGCGGAGTTGCGCGGTTTCAATCCTCATCCAACTCGAAGGTTGGATGCTAGAGGTGACTGATTCCTTGTTAACCTTTTCCGTTTGGACGTTTCAATCCTCATCCAACTCGAAGGTTGGATGCTAGGTCTATCTTGACATCGTAGACAGCGGCTCCTGCGTTTCAATCCTCATCCAACTCGAAGGTTGGATGCTAGTTACCCCCTACCCTGCTATGGCTTATCAATATGATGTTTCAATCCTCATCCAACTCGAAGGTTGGATGCTAGTCATGGCGGTTAAGGTTCAGGGCAAGGACGACAAAAGTTTCAATCCTCATCCAACTCGAAGGTTGGATGCTAGTCAAAATCAGATTGATCAATGGGGGCTTGATCTCTGGTTTCAATCCTCATCCAACTCGAAGGTTGGATGCTAGCGACTTGCGCGAGATCAAGACGGTCGTTCTTAAAAAGTTTCAATCCTCATCCAACTCGAAGGTTGGATGCTAGCAGAAGTAAACGAGTTGGTGCTCGTTGTGAGTGCGTTTCAATCCTCATCCAACTCGAAGGTTGGATGCTAGGATTGATCGGACATGGTGGTCAGCGTCCGGGCTTTGGTTTCAATCCTCATCCAACTCGAAGGTTGGATGCTAGTTCAGAGTTGATGCAGACGGACGGACAATTCCGTTTCAATCCTCATCCAACTCGAAGGTTGGATGCTAGGCTGATCGCATTCTTGGGATCGATCGCAGAGAAAGTTTCAATCCTCATCCAACTCGAAGGTTGGATGCTAGACGATGTATCCGGGCATAGCGAACAGCCCGCAGACAGTTTCAATCCTCATCCAACTCGAAGGTTGGATGCTAGGATACGCAAAGCAGTTCTTGAGAGCCGCCAAGGGTCTGTATTGTTTCAATCCTCATCCAACTCGAAGGTTGGATGCTAGCCGGTCATGCAGTTGTCTTTTTGCGGAACAGGAAGTTTCAATCCTCATCCAACTCGAAGGTTGGATGCTAGATGATCGCCGACGAGGATCGCCGCAAGCACACCAGTTTCAATCCTCATCCAACTCGAAGGTTGGATGCTAGGTCGTGATCGATTTCGCGACCGGTTGGGTCGCAGCAGGAATGGTTTCAATCCTCATCCAACTCGAAGGTTGGATGCTAGCCCTGCGACTCGGCCAACTCCCCCTCCGCGTTTTGTTTCAATCCTCATCCAACTCGAAGGTTGGATGCTAGATCGAAGATGACCTTCAACGCGGCCAGTTTAAGACAGTTTCAATCCTCATCCAACTCGAAGGTTGGATGCTAGCACAGTTAAAAACTCATCTCAATCAAAACAATTTTGTTTCAATCCTCATCCAACTCGAAGGTTGGATGCTAGGAGTCAATTAAAATTGACTCTTGTTGCTTGCCTATTAAGTTTCAATCCTCATCCAACTCGAAGGTTGGATGCTAGAAGCGGGCCGAACACACTGGTCAACATGCCATTCTGGTTTCAATCCTCATCCAACTCGAAGGTTGGATGCTAGAAAATCGACGGGATTTGCTAAGGAGGATGATTTCGATGTTTCAATCCTCATCCAACTCGAAGGTTGGATGCTAGGATTCTCGAGTAATGATTCGGGTCTACGGCAAAAAGTTTCAATCCTCATCCAACTCGAAGGTTGGATGCTAGAGGGAGCTTAGCAGGGGCTGCGGGAGGTCTGATGTTTCAATCCTCATCCAACTCGAAGGTTGGATGCTAGCACCTGCCAGAGGGCAGACGCGGGCAAGGGAGCTCGTTTCAATCCTCATCCAACTCGAAGGTTGGATGCTAGTTCTTCTGTCCGGGTCCCATCAAATTCACTTGAAAGTTTCAATCCTCATCCAACTCGAAGGTTGGATGCTAGTTCAGAGCCCCGACCGTCGAAAAGCTCTGTCGCGGTTTCAATCCTCATCCAACTCGAAGGTTGGATGCTAGGCAAGGCTGCTGAGGGTCTGGGTTAATCTTGAAATGTTTCAATCCTCATCCAACTCGAAGGTTGGATGCTAGCAAGTTCGGTCAGCTGGACGACCGCGCAAGTGAGTTTCAATCCTCATCCAACTCGAAGGTTGGATGCTAGACAACTATCAGGTCGAGCTGTACACGACCCGAAAAGTTTCAATCCTCATCCAACTCGAAGGTTGGATGCTAGGGCTCGCGATTTTGGCCCTGTTGTGACAAGCTTTCCAAGGCATATTGCGCGAACCTCCGTTTCATCGGTCATCCTCCTTTCCTTTTTTCATTCGCTCCAACATACAATCCCTTACGGCACAAGGGCTCAAGGGGAAGCGCGAACCCCCCGGGGTTTTCGCCCCCACAGGGGGTTCGCGCAAAAACGACCTATCCGACGATTTTGGTGCAGGTGACTCCCGCTTCCAACTCTTCAAGATTGATCGTCACCTCGTAGTCTCGGAAATGACGTCCTACCTCTACATCACCTTTCCGATTAACCGTGATTCGATCAAATAGGTCTTGCGCAGGCGCACTGCCAAACTCGTTGTCATGCGAAAAAACATACAGCCCTCGGCATGCCATCATGCCCCGCGATGCGGAACGATCGATCGTCCACATGTTCACCAGCGCTTCCCAGAGCAGTTCTAAGTCTGTATCTTTCACGCCTGTCTTGGCGGCAAACACCGGGTTGTAAAATCCATACGCCATGTACAACCCATAAGGTAGGTACGCTTTTCGGCCCATTTGCCCGGACAGCGCTTCTCCGTCCACACTTCCCGCACCATCATCTTCTTTCGTCAGCGCAACACGCGTGATCGAGAGATCCTGCGGCGTGACCGCATCGATCGAACGAGCAAACGTAAGCTGGACTGGCCCACGAACTTGTCCCGCATTGTATTTTTTGGTCGACATCACCGCGCCGAACATGCGAATGTCAAAAAAATGTTCACACATCCACGCTCGCGCATCTGATTGATTGTTCAATTCATCTTTGATTCCGAGATCATCGAACGCTTTTTTCTGCTGATGAGTCAAAATGCCTCGGTGCTGTACATAAATCTGACAAGCAGGATCATCTTCACGTGTGACAGACACCCAGTCGCGGATCTTCCGCTTGATCGCTACATCGGTGACGATCCCTTGCATCGTCTCTGGATCAACTCGCGGCATATTCCCCGCATCTGGGTCTCCATTCGGATTTCCATCCTTCACATCAAAAAGCAAAACAAAATCATGCCGTACCTTCACATCGGTCACTTTTTGATCCATTACATTCACACTCATCGTCTATTCCTCCCCTGCAACCTTTTTTTCTGCTTTTTTGAATCGAATCTGTTGTTGATGGTAGAAGCCCAGTGCGAACAGCGCCTGTTTTTCCGGCTTTAAGAGTTTTGGGAAATCCTCGATCTGATCTTTAATCTGATCCATTACTTCACCGATCACCCGATTCAAATTGACATATTGGTTGTAGCGCAACTTGCGAATCTTGCCTAAATGATTCTGTGCATTTCGCACCAGGAAGCCAAAAACGGAAGCAGGTGCTGTCGAAGCAGTACCATAATAGCGATCGACCAATGTGGCATTCGGTCCGATCGCAACCTGCTGTACATGATCTAAGTGAGCGAACAACTGACCACAAAGAAAGGCCGGATCTCGTTTTTGCTGCTCATGTTTCATAAGTTTCTCCTCCTCACTTGTCGCATCTTGTAAAAGACAAAGTTGCATCACCACAGCACGTGGAGCGGTCACACGTTGCTCTGCCTTACATCGCTGCACCGCCTGCAACAACAAGGAGGATGGCAACGGCTTGCCATGCATGGCGTGATTCAAGAAATACATCGGCACATTGCTCTCCATTTCTTTGTTCGCATCGCGATACAGACTGGCAGCCAGCGTATAGGTTCCAAAGAATCGCTCTTCCCCACCCCCGATCACCATCTGCAACCGAAACCAGCGCACCAAACTCTCTTGCACGCGCTCCAATGTCGTTTCCATCCAGTCGCGGACGACGATGCGCGAGATGTATGGGGATAGCGCAGCCGCATAAAATTGGTTCGTTTTGACTCGTTCTGTTCGTTTCCCTTTTTGCAGAGTTAAGAACTCCTGAACCTCTTTCGGCTCTGGATTTTTGACCAGACCCGCGATATTATAAGAGGCCTTTTCTTTCGTCCAAAACACATAGCTAAGATCGCGATGCACCACGTGTGAAAACTCGTCAGAGAGCAGGTGAATGAGCGCCTTTGCATATTTGGTCGCACACTCTTCACAAGTGGGCGCAATCAGCGAGTTTTCCAACCCGTATGAAAAGTAAGCGCGGTCGTTGGCGGAGATCAGCTTCGCCCCCTTGCTGTGCCCCCCGCGGATCGGGATGGGTAGATCGTGGCGTTGTGCAGGAATGCAGTCCTGCCCACATCCGATACAGGTGAAGGTCACGCCTTCGGTCGGCTTCTGACGATCCCGATACTCTGCCCAATACGTTTGAACATCCACATCGTCATGCGGGAATCTACCGTCCACCTGAAAGACGATCCAATCCCCCGCCTTCAGCTCAGGTGGCCACAATTTGCGATGGTCGATCTCCGAAAGCGCACGGTGTACCGCCAACACATCCGCATTGCCCGTCTGTTTGGCACATTCCGCAAGCAGATCGAGATAGCCCCGATGCTTCTCCTGCGCTTTCGCTCGGTCTTTTTCACTTGCTTCCTCTGCGGTGAAACCGAGCGCATATTCTGCCTTTTCATACAGCAAGATCGGGTTGATCTTGGTTCCAGCACGAGAAAGAAAAGGTACTAGTTTCGTAAACCGCTTTTCCATCGACAAAAACGCACTGCCCATTGCCCTTCCATCCGGCTCCACCTCGATCACCCAGTTGACCGTCTTTTTCTCGTAGTATTTCGGAGTTTTCTCCAATCGGTCAGCGTATTGAATCAAACGTTGAATCAGCATCCCTTCACCTCCCTAACAGACGATATTTCTCTTCTGGAACATGCAAGGTGCCGTTTTCAATGCGGGCGTGAAAAAAGTGGGGAATCGTCGGGTCTTTCTCCGTTTTCCCATATTGCAGATCGAACAGCATCGTGCCGACCTCTTGCGTGAGGTTTTCCGGCTTTTCCTCGCCGTTTGGTTCAGCAAAATAAGCGGCAAACTCCCGACAGCCTAGGTAAGGTCGGTGGAAGCACTGCCCTTTTTTCACACGCCGGCGAAATTGGTCTCTGTATTTCGCCACATCATCGGTCGCATGTTCCAGCAGTCGAATCTGAGCGCGAATCAGGTAGGCTACATCATAGAGCACCATCGAATGGCGCTGCGTGCGATCTTCGTCCGCATAATAGTCAGATCGGTATTTCCCTTTGATCGTCTCCGGAACCACCTGCGAGACTTCGTTGCGCAAGATCGACTGAAAGCGGATCGGCTTTAAAATCTGTATCTCACGCACTTCCCACCAAAACTCCGGCTTCCAGAAGATCGCTTCCAAGATGCCGCGAGCTGCTGAAGGCGTCATGCAAGGATAGGACATCCGCTCGACCTTCATCTCCGGCTGAGTAAACAGCGCATACTGTCCCCACACCTTCACCTCAACGGGGTGCATCTCTTTCATCAAGCGATCCCTCCTTTCTAACAAAGGCTCAAATAATCGGGCTCATAGACCAAGCCCGCAATCAACCCTTTTCGCTCATCATATTGACCGTTCCAGATGTACCATCCTTCGCCGATCTGCTCCAAGTTCGCCGCCTGCTCCCGATAAAACTTTCCGTTCAGATGCAGGCTTACCGTGTACAGCTGTGCCCGCCGCATCCACGATCGGGTCAATGGCATACCACCTATCACATCTTCTGCTAACGCTTTCCCCTCTTCGTATGGAACCAGCACAGTTGCCGTGTCTGTGTCGATCATCCGAAACCGTTTGTCAATCTCTTCAAAGTTCAGATGATGTTCGTCGCTCTGTCGGATCTCTTCCACCTTGCGCGCATCAGTCTCCACATTTGTATAAACTCGGCGGAAATAATTTTCAAACGTCTCCAACCGATAGAGACATTCTGGATCGCGCTGCAAGAAGTTTTCGGCTGTTGCTGTCATCTTCTGATAATTGCCCCGCGGCAGCCCGCCATCTTCAGGGCGAAACACAATCATCGTCCCACGTTCCAGTCGCCCTTCCCTATTGCATCGCCCTGCCGCTTGCACGATGCGATCCAATGGCCCTGAAGCTCTCATCACGACAGGAAAATCAAGATCGACTCCCGCCTCGACTACCTGTGTCGCAACCAACCAAACTGGCAGACCACCTCGCAACCGCTCCGAAAGCTCCTGCAACACCTTTTTGCGATGTGCAGGACACATCGACGCAGACAGATGGTACGCGTGAGGCTCGTCTGCAAGCAAGGAGAAAAGCTCCCCCGCATCCTTTCTGCGATTGACGATCACCATCACCTGCTCATGTTGTCTCATCTGCTCGGCTGTCCGCTCCCATGTCCACGATTCTTCAAGCGGCGACAGGTCGAACGATACGCGGCGAAACTCCTCGAACAGCCTTCCTGCATCTTGCACCACCTGCGTGACCGACGGAAGCATCGCTTTCGATTTGGAGATCGTCAGGTCGAGGGCTAGCGGAGTCGCCGTGCTGAGCAGAAAGGTCACATTGTAGTGCAAGGTCAACTCCCGCATCACCGAGAAAATCGGCTCTAGGAGTTCGAGCGGCAACATTTGCACCTCATCCAAGATCACCACGCTGTTGGCGATGTGATGCAACTTGCGCAATTTCGATGTGCGGCGGGCAAACAGGCTTTCAAAAAACTGCACTGTCGTCGTGACAACGATCGGAGCATCCCAGTTTTCTGTCGCCAGCTTCCGCCTGTTCTCCTGTTCCTTGTCATCCAGCATCTCCATCGCGCTGTGATGTTCGAGTACAACCTCTTCACCGAAGATGTTTTGGTAGACTTTCGCGTTCTGATCAAGAATGGAGGAGTAGGGGACGACGACGATCACCCGCTTTTTTTGCGAGGCCAGTGCGTGCTTCAAGGCAAATCCCATCCCAGAGAGCGTCTTGCCCATCCCGGTCGGAACGTTCAATTGATAGATGCCAGTCTGTCCCTCCGCCGCGCGTAAGCAGGACTGATACACATCAGAACGAGCTCGGTTGAGCGGAGTGTCGAGCGCATGTTGTTGAAACTGTTGCTGGTGACTTTCGAATCCCTCCCACAATGGCTCAAGGCTTGTCTGCCAAGAAGCTCGCCAATCGGTCTGTTCCGGCGAAAAGTGCGCCTCCGTGTCGAGGTAGTCAGCATCGACCAGGCAAGAAAATAGCATCCGCATCCAAACTTCCATCGCATGTGGCTCTCGAAGCAAGTGCTCCCATCTGGGCGGCAGCTCGCTCGGAAGCTTATGTAATTCCTGAAAAACTTCGGGAAGCTTTTGCTCAGCCAGTTCGATCGCCTTTTGCACGTGTGGGCACTCCACCTTGTCTTCCAGTCGATTTCTCAGCTTCACCCGATCTGCCAAGCCGCCGTGATGCCCCGCAACCATCCAAGCGACAAATTGGCCGAGCAGGGAGAGCTGCTCATAGGCGTACACAGCACCAGCGCTCGAATGGTCACGCACCTCGCGCTTCATCTTGGGATTTTCCAGATAGGCTTGAAAATCTGGGTGACACTTGCCGAGATCGTGCAAGAGTCCAGTCACATAAGCGACATGGTGAATGTCCAACTCATTGGCAAACCTTTCTGCCATGTCCGCGGTGAACTGCAAATGTTCAAGCAGAGGATGCCAGCGATTCATGTCATTTGGGGTGTGTGCGTACAGAAAATCACCTCATCAAACTAACTATTTCACTATTCTATATAAATATTTCACGATGTTTATAACATTTTCCTTCTAAAAAACAAAATATATTTTTATCAACAATACTATATATTCATTTTAAGGACACTTTCGAATAACAAAACAAATAGAGCGCCCTTATGGCGCTCTGTTCAGATTGACTTATCCTAATCAAGTGGATGATTGCTTGATCACATTTGTTTTCTACACAGCGCCTCGCGGATTTGGAGGAATACACTTCCTTTGATACCACTTGAAAGCTCGAAAAAGCCGACCCTGTCCGACCTTGCGATTCAAACACTGACTCAAAGCACAATCCCACGCTGTTCGAGCCTTCGCTTGATAAATATGTGAAACGCTTCCATCTGACGAAACGCTTCACTGTGTCGGCCTTGATTGATCAGGTGCTGGCACATCAGTAACTGTGTCTCCTCTAGCTCACTCACTTTGCCGTGCTGTTCAAAAATGTTGATCGCATTGCAGAGATGCTTTTCAGCTTTCTCATCATCACAGCGATCCAAAAAAACGCTGGCAAGAACTTGATGCACGATTCCCATCGCAGGATGAAGATCCGAAAGTGTAAGTCTCGCCCGCTCCGCATAAGCCCAAGCCTCTTCATATTCACCGTGTTCCGAACAGAGCATGGCGATGTCCGCATAGACGGCTCCGGCCTTTTCCTTTTTTGAATCTGCCTCGAATTGCTCGGCGATCTGCATCAGCGCATCGATAGATTGCTTCCGATTTCCCCTATTGCTTTTCAGCTTGACCAGCTGATACTTCAAGTCTTTCTCATTTCGACGTTAGACAATTGTTCCAAGATCGTAAAAGCTTTGCTTGCGTATTCCTCCGCTTTTTCAAAGCTTTGCGCTCGGTGATGCATCTCTGCAAGCCGGAGGTAGGCGCTACCCCGTTCTTCGATATTTCCTTGAGTTAGCTGTAGCGCATCCTCATAATACCTCGCCGCATCGGCCGCTTTCCCCATCGCCTCGTGAATTCTGCCCAGGCGCGTGAGCACTTTTGAACGTAAGCTCGGGTCTGGCGCTTTCACTTTCTCCAGCTCCTCCATTGCTCGTTTTGAGTGGAATAAAGATAAGGCGAGTTCTCCTTGCTTCTGATAAGCGCTTCCCAAACGCATGAAAGTTGTAGCGAGCATTTCATGATCGTGCCGCATGTTTGCGACCTCGTACACGCCATTCAATTGTGAGATTGCCTCTTCCACATCTCCTAGTTCCAGAAAGCAGGTAGCGAGTTCGAGCAATATTTCACTGTTCTTTATCCGGTGATGGGGACTGTCGAGCAACTCTTGAAGGAATGGAATCGCCGTTCTGAATTCCTTTGCCTGAACAAGCCCCATACCCATTTTGAATTTGCTTGTAAATTCAAGATCAAGATTGACATCAGACAGAAGTTTCTCGATCGAAACCTCCAAGCGGTCAGCGATCCTCGTCAGGATTTTGTACGATGGTTTTGCGCGATCAGATTCAATCTGTGAGATCATGCTCGGCGTACACATACCACCTGCTAGTTCGATTTGGGTGATTCCCTTTTTCACGCGAAGATCACGAATTCTTTGCCCGAGAGAAAACATATCTTGACACCTCCATGAAACAATAATAGGTTATAGAAATAATAAATCACCTCGAAAGAAATGAGGTGATTTTCCCTATTCAAAATTTGTTGGAATGTATCCAGCAATTAATATTGTCGATTTAGTGTGTGACAAAAAAAGCCCCTCAGAAAGCATGAGGGGGAAATTTCACTTTGGATTTGCGATAATACCAGATGGCTCTGGATAAGACCATTCGGCTTTTGCCGATACAGTTGAACCGCCAACAGCGAATCCAAACGCAATCCCCACCAAAAGCGTACACGCCACCCATTTTTTCACCTTAAAAACCCTCCTTATCCAGAAAATCAGAATTATCTCGCGAGTATTTCCGCTCAAGTTCATAGTAACGCAATGCTGATTCAGAATCACCATGTTTCGCGAAAAACTCGAAGAGGCATTTACATGCGAGAGCCCGAACTGCTGCTGTTGCATGTATGTCAGCACTGACTTGTTCTGCATATTTGGGATCATCTTTTAATACGGTGTACATGATCTGCATTTTCTGCCAATATTCAAGGTATTCTTTTGTTATTGACTCGTACTGATCCACGATTCGTATCGCTTCGTTATAATCGTGCAACTTGATCAGCGATCTGACATAGTTCTTAACCGCCAATACGAGGATATCTTCGAAATCATTAATGACATTTAGCGCAGAACGCAATACTTTCGCAGATTCTTCGTAGTTTCCCAAGAGATATTCAATTTTTGCTACATTGATGAGCGCGTGTCCAATTTGTTTTTTATCGTTTGTATTGTTGAAATGCTCAAGTGACAGATAGGCATACTTTTTGGAATGGTCGAGCTTGCGGCGCTCACTTGACATCACCATTCTTGCAAATGCGACCATTCCTAGAGCGTTAGGATCGTCAGCAGAGGACTTTTCAACGAGTTGAAGCATTTCCTCCGCTCCCCCGTAGTCTCTTTGACTCACGCTTGTTAAGATCAAGTTTTCAGAAACGATTTTTAATAATCGAGTATCGTCAAATGCCTTTCCCATCGTCTTGGCAAAAGCTAGAGCCTTTTTCCAAGTTTCGTGCGCCTCCTCGTGTTCATGCAGAAGAAACTGTACTCTACCAAGGTTGTTATACGCAAATCCCCGTTCCGTTGCCCCAAGGGCCACTTCGACCAACTCAAGGGCGAGTGTATGCGCTCGTATCAGCATGACTTTGGTTCTCTTGTTGGTCTTAAGCAGAGAAACGAGCTCCTCCTCTTTTTTGAAGGTATCCAATTGTCGTAAACGTCCCTCTGTCACCCCTAAGCTGTATGCTATCTTCTCAATCAATGACAGAGTGATGGGTCGGTCCCCTGTAAGAGTAAGTCGAAAGGTTTCTCGGTTAACTCCGAGTCGTTCTGCAAACGCGCGAATAGAGAAAGCATTTCCTTTCTCCTGCATGATTTCAGAGATGCGTCTCCCAATCGGGATTTTTCCAATTATTATTGTCTCTGTATATTCAATCGTTGACATGGTTTTGACCCTCCATGAACAATATTTGCATATTTTAAATCATATGTGAACTTTCTTTCTTTTCAAATTATAACAAGTAGCATATGATAAGTATATGCTCTCGACTACATTGTTGAATAAAAAATTCACCCATCCCCATACTGGTTTATTGCCCCATCAGTCACCTTTCACTACCCAGGTCATACCCTCTTTTCGAAGATTGCTTGCATGTCTCTATAAGTAGCACATATGATAGTTAGCAGAGGCATGCAACATCCAGAACCTCGTACATGTATTAGCACTCGCATGTCCTTTCGATATGAGGATTGAAATGGCATGAGGATTGAAACTTAGTTTTTTTCTCGATTAATACGTGAACACAAGACACCTGACCATTTCGAAATGGTCAGGTGTCTTGTTTTTAAAACTTCTTAGTATTTTTTTCGATACGCGTATATATAATCAACTATGAATTTCAACATTGATATTAAAGGAGGAACAAATCATGTGCCATAAAAAATGGTGGAAGAAACTGGATCAAAGACAGGCAAACTCCCCCTGTCATCCCTCATGCTTTTACATGGTAAAACTGCGCGAGAGCAAATTTGAGAATGAACAGTTACAACTCCAACTGCATCAAAAACAGTTGGAGAATGAGCTGTTACAAATTCAGCTAAAACGAACATTGATCTCGTTCAATCAACATAAATAGTTTCTCTCGCTGACCAAGATCCCCTCCCCCCACGCATACCGCACCAGCAACAGGTGATACTTACAATAAGTTCCGGCAACATCCGGCTGGGGGAGGCAGATCATGGTTTTCAGGATTGCAATCATCATCGTCATACTGTTCGTCACTTGGGGGGCGATCGCCCCTGACTCGCTGTCTGCGACCACGACGAGCATGCTGAATTTCACCACCGAAAGGTTCGGCTGGTTCTATCTGATCGCCACGTTTTTCTTTCTGGTCTTCGCATTCTCCATCGCCTTTAGCAGATACGGAAAAATCAAGCTCGGCAGCGATGAGGACGAGCCTGAGTATTCGAACTCCACCTGGTTTGCCATGCTGTTTTCCGCCGGCATGGGGATCGGTCTCGTCTTCTGGGGCGTAGCAGAGCCGATCAACCACTACATGAACCCGCCGCTGGAACTGCAGGGCAAATCGATCGACGCAGCGCGAGTGGCGATGCCCTATGCGTTTTTCCACTGGGGTCTACACCCGTGGGCGATCTACGCGGTGATGGCGCTTTCGCTCGCCTATTTCAAATTCCGCAAAGGCGCCAAAGGGCTGATCAGCGCCACCTTCTACCCGCTGCTCGGCGAACGGGTCAACGGCCCGATCGGCAAGACGATCGACGTGCTGGCGATCTTCGCCACCGCGTTTGGCGTCGCGACCTCGCTCGGCTTTGGCGTGTTGCAGATCAACGGCGGGCTGACCTACCTGTTCGGCCTGCCCGCCACCTTTCTCGTGCAGGCGGTGATCATCGCGATCGTCACTGTGCTGTTTCTGCTGTCAGCACAGACCGGATTGGATCGCGGCATCAAGACGCTGAGCAATGTGAACCTGCTGTTCGCGCTCTGCTTGTTGCTGTTCACCCTCTTGCTCGGTCCGACATCGTTCATCTTCGACACGTTCACCACATCGCTCGGCAACTACCTGAACAACCTCGTGCAGATGAGCATGCGCATGACCCCGTACTCGCAGGGCAAGTGGATACAAGGCTGGACGCTGTTTTACTGGGCCTGGTGGATCGCTTGGGCACCGTTTGTCGGCATGTTTATCGCCCGCGTGTCCAAAGGGCGCACCATCCGCGAGTTTATGATCGGCGTGCTGCTCGTGCCGAGCTTGCTCAGCTTTATCTGGTTCTCCGTCTTCGGCGGCACCGCGCTCGAATTTGAGCTGTTTCGCGGGTACGACATCGTCGAATCGGTCAAAGCGGATATGACGTCCGCCCTCTTCTCCACGCTGCACCATCTGCCGCTCGGCACGTTTTTAGCAGGTCTGGCAACGCTTTTGATTATCACCTTTTTCATCACATCTGCCGACTCGGCCACCTTTGTGCTCGGCATGTTCTCCAGCAAAGGCGACCTCAACCCGAGCAACCGGGTCAAGCTGACCTGGGGCGTGCTGCAATCGCTGATCGCGCTGGTGCTTCTCTACAGCGGTGGGCTTGAAGCCCTGCAGACCGCTTCGATCGTGACCGCCTTGCCCTTTGCGGTGATCTTGGTCTTGATGTGCTGGTCGGTGCTCAAAGCGCTTGAACAGGAGGACAGAGAGCGGCGCAAAAAAGAGCGAGAGCGCCAGAAGAAGCTGGACGCTCTGCTGCTCGATCAGAAGTGAACCTGCTTGCGCAGCTCGCGCGACTCCAGCAATGTGAGCGCCCGATCGACCGAACGCTCCAGATAGGTCAAGATCTCGTCCCAGGAAAAGAGGCGAAGCTGCTCGTCCAACACGCTCGCTTCGTATCGATAGTCTTGCCGCACTTCTTCTTTCAACCGCAAGACCGCATCGAACGACACTTCTTCAAGCTCGATCCCCTCATCAGCTGCCATCAGCTCGTTTAACAGCTCATGCGCTTGAAAATGCTCGATCAGCTTGCCGTTCAAGAGGCGAAAGTCTTGGTAGTAGGCGGGCAGAATCGGCGCACGCTCCGCCTGCGAGAGCGGAAGGATGTACTTGGCGAACAGAGTGGTCAGCCAGACATCGTCGGCGATCAAGTGCGTCAAATAGCCGAGGTAATAGCTATCTTCGCGGTGCTGTTCATATTTCTCTGCAAACCACTCTACATCCACCCGTTTGCGCTTGCTCTGCTCGTCCCAGCGCAAAAAGTGCGAGGGATCTTTGGCGACGCCCATCAGATGGTGGGCGTCCGGCGCGATGCCACCGAGCAGAAAACGGGGGAGGTCGCTCACGCCGATCCTGCTCCCCGCCTCCTGTGCAATCAGCAAATGCATGATTCTGGAACCCATCGTTCACATCACCTGCTTCCTGCTTTCACTTTTCTCTAGCATAGAGGAAAAGTGGAGAGCAGAACAGGTTTTGCCCGCATCGCCGCAAGCGATTTTTCAAAGCGCCTCCACCGCTACTCGGCGCTCAATCCGCTTGTCACCGTCTGGCGCCCCAACCGCCATGCGAGCGGGAGCGACACGAGCAGGGAGAGCGCGAGCACCGCTCCGACGACGCTTCCGATCGTCCCCCAAGAGAGGAAGATCTCTTCGATGCCGAGCGCCCGGACAAAACCGAACACCATCAGCGCGGCGGTCGCCAAGCCGAACAGCACGGCGAGCGTGGCAAACAGCAAGCTTTGCACGAGCACCAGCTTGATCAGCTGTCGTGGCGTGATCGAGATGGCGCGCAAGATCGCATACTCGCGCCGCTTAGCATGGATGCTCGCCGACAGCGTGTTGATCATCCCCAAGATGCCGACCAGCATCACCGTGATCGCAACCGACCACAGGATCGACAGTTCGATCGCAAAGCCCTGCTCCTGTTTCGCCACCTCTGTGTCCAAATCGGTGTAGCGAAGCTCCGCATATTTGCCCGCCAGCCCTTTCAGCCCTGCCACGACATCCTCCCGTTTCGCTTGATCGATCTCGACCAGCACCTTTCCGACCGGGTTCGCCTCTGCCAATTGGCTTACGACCGGATGGCTGTAATCGACATAAACGTATCGCGACTCGTAGGGCTCACCTGGCAGTGTGTCGACGATCGCCGCCACCGTAAAGGTTGCGGTCACGCTTCCCCTCTTAACTTCTCCTCCGTTCGGAAAAGCGGGCGGAGCGCTCACCCGCACCTGGTCGCCCACTTGCACGCCCAGTCCCTCCGCGTATTTTTTTGGAAAGACGGCCGCCTCTTTCAACTCTCCCGCCAAGTCTGGAATCAGCCCCGCCTGCACCATCTTCTGCAAAGATGTGCTGGAATAGCCGATCTGCTTGTAAGCGGGATCTTGACGGAATGGATCTACCTCTTCATGTTCAGCCAACCACTTTTTCTGACTGCGGGTGAAGTCGTAGTCGACCAGATCCAGCACGCGATCGCCAAACGAGATCCCCGCCGCCCAAGTCACGCCTGTGATTTGTTCGATCTCCGCTGTCACCTCTAGCGGCAGGGCAGAGTTGACGCTTCGATCGCTCGTGACGACAAAATCGGTGATGTACGTCTTGCGCAGATTGTCCATCGAGCTGTCATAGACGATGTTCAACACGGTGGTCACCGAAAGGGAGAGCGTGATGCTGATCGAGACGACCAAGATGGTCAGCGTGCTCTTTTTGCGCTCGGCGATCAGATTTTTCACCGCGACGAACGACTCTCTGCCACCCACCCGCTCCATCAGCGGTGAGAGCAGCTTTAAGAGCGGCGGGACAAAAGCGGGCACACCTGTATACACGCCGATCACCGCACTCAATCCGCCGAGCACGCTGAACAGCGCGCGCATTCCACTCCCTTGCTCCCCCATCGCCCCGATGATAAAGCAGGCTAGACCGATCAGCAAAAAGATGCTCATTCCGACCAGGCTGACCGTTTTTTCTCCGCTCTTCTCGACGTCCATCGCGCTTTCTCGCGCCGCTTGGATCGGCAGGATTCGTGCCGTTTTGCGAGCCGGAATGATCGAGAGCAACAGGAAGAACCCCCATCCGAGCACTGCGGTCAAGATCAGTCCAATCCACGGCAGCGGGGCATCGACCAGCGCCACGCCCAGCGTCTGTGCGATCCAGCCGCTCGCAAGCTCTGCAAAGAGCACGCCGAGCCCAAGCCCGGCGAGAGCTCCGACCGCGCCGATCAAGGAAGCTTCGATCAGCACCAGTTGAAACACCTGCTTGGGACTTGCCCCGACCGCTCGCAGCGCGGCCAACTCCCGCACCCGCTCTTGGACGGAGAGCTGAAAATTGTTGAGCAGGAACAGCGCGGAGGCGATCAGCGCCAACACGCCGAGCGCATAGCCGATCCCCTTAAAGACGGCGATCATCTTGCGCCCCTCGTCCAACCCTTTCATCAGATCGATGTCGAGGTCGGCAGCCACCTCTTGTAGCAGCATCTGAGCTTGCTGCTTGTCGCCGCCAGCTGCGAGCTTCAGCAGCACGAGGTTCGCCTTCCCTTCCAGCCCGAACTTTTCCTGTAGCGATTGCAGCTGGAAGATCGCCATCTCTGGTGGAGCGCTGGTCGCAGCCGCTCGGTCTGAGAGCAGTTCGACCACCTTCCACCGCTGTGTCTTGCCGCTCGGAAAGGGGATCTCTGCCGTTTCGCCGACCTGAACGCCGAGCCGTTCCGCCAAGCTAGCGGTCAACGCGACTTCCCCCGCGCCTAGATCGCTGGCAAATTTATAGAAGCGCTTTGCCTGTGCAGAATTGTCAGCTCCAACATAGAAGATGCCGTTTGAGCGTTCCTCCTGCTGTTCGTCATACTGTTGCGGGTTGACCAAAAGCACCCCATGCTCGGCGATCCCCGGCGTGTCGATCACCTTCTGCAACAGCGGCGAGTCGATGATCAAGCGATCATGTCGGTAGCCCACCATCAGGTCGGAGTCTCCATAGCGCTCGATCATCTGCTGGTCGAGCGCGCGATCCGCTTTGCTGTAGAGCACGAGCATCGCCGCGAGCAACCCGATCCCAAACGTCGCGCCGAGCACGGTGAAGATCGTGCGCCATCTTTTGCCGAGGAGAGTGCGGCGAGCGAGGCCGAAGAGGTTGCCGATCATCTCACCTCCACCTCCGTCACATCCCGCAGCTGATCCATCAGGGCGAACGCTCGCTCGCGACGACTCTGGTCGTCTCGATTGTAGTGCTCCTTGACGATCTTTCCGTCGCGGAAAAAGAGCACCCGATCGCCATAGGTCGCCACCATCGGATCATGCGTGACCAGCATGATCGATTGGCCGAGCTCTGCGCGCATCTTCAAGAGCAGTTCTAACATTTCGGCAGAAGTTTGCGAGTCGAGATTGCCGGTCGGCTCATCGGCGAGCAACACCTGCGGACGGTGCACGAGCGCCCGGGCAAGCGCGACGCGCTGCTGCTGTCCGCCCGACATCTCCGTCGGCCGATGGGTGCGACGCTCATACAGCCCGACCAATCGCAACATCTCGCTGGTGCGCGCTTGAATGTCCTTTTTCTCATGTCCGGCCAGCAAGAGTGGCAACGCCACATTTTCCTCGGCGGTCAATGCGGATACCAGGTTGAAAAATTGAAAGACAAAGCCGATCTTCTCTCGCCGATAGTGAGTGGCATGCGGTTCCAGAAAAAAATTGAGCTCCTGCATTCCCTCAATGTACATCTCGCCGCTCGTCGGGCTCTCCAGACCGCCCAATAGATGAAGGAAGGTCGATTTCCCCGAACCGCTCGCCCCCATGATCACGACAAACTCACCTGGGCGCAGCGCCACATCCACTTCCTGCAAAGCGGTGACCTTCGTCTCCCCTTCCCCATACTGCTTGCTCAGCTTTCGCACCTCTAACACCGGTTTCATCGTCCATCCCTCCTAAAACATCTGTTGATAGCTTCATGATAGGGGGTCTGTCTTCACATCCTTTCAAGAAGATATCAAGAAGTTGTGGAGATTTCCGATAAAAACAAAGGATTTCGTAAAATCAAATAGAATTAATGCCTAAACGAACGATCACAATAACAGTCAAAATGGAGGTCAATCAGATTGACAGATATGATGACAAGCCCGACGATTGCGCATCTTGAACGAGAGCTGCGAGCTGGAAATGATGATGCTCTCCATGCTTTTTGGGACTATGTGGAAAAGGAAGGCGCTCCGCTGATCGAAGAGGCTGACAACGAGGAGGACGTGTTGGTCACGTTCCTGTGGAGATCGGATCGTGCAGAAGAGGACAGCATTTTGATGCTCGGCGGTCCGGCAGGTTGGAACCTCGAACAGTCCAAGCTGGTTCGCCTGCTCGACACAGACCTCTACTATCGCACGCTGCAAACGCCGAATCGTCTGGCTGCCGAATATTATGTTTCACCGCATGATACGTTTGGCGATGATTGGGAAACTCGCCTGCAAAACCTGCAGGAAGACCCGTTGAATCGAACATTTCTCATCCATCCTGCCAATCCTGATAAACCTGCTACCAAAGATACGGCTGTTGCCGTGTTGCAATATCCTGGCTTCGCACCCAACCTCTATCGCGCGGTGCGCTCCGCTGCCCCGCAAGGCGAAGTGAAACAGCATCGGCTGAAAAGCTCCATCTTAGAGAACGAGCGATCCGTCTGGGTATACACCCCGCCCGGCTATCGAGCAGACGGCGATCCATATGATGTGCTCGTCCTGTTCGATGGATTCGAGTATGACAAAATCGTCTCCGTGCCCACCATCCTCGACAACCTAATCGCCGACGGCAAGATCTCCCCGATCGTCGCGGTGCTCGTCAACGCGAATGAACACCGCAACGAGGAGATGCGCGGCACCGCAAGATTTGCTCAGTTTGCCGCAGAAGAAGTCACTGCGTTTGTGCGAGAAAATTATCATGTCAGCACCGACCCGTCGCGCGCGATCATTGGCGGCTGTTCAAACGGTGGTCTGATGGGGTTGATCGTCGCCCTGAAGCATCCGACGCTCTATGGCAACGTGCTCTCTCAATCCGGTGCGTTTGCTTGGGGATATGAAGGCGAGTCAGACTGGTTTCTCGAACGGTTGAAGCGATGGGAACAGGTCGAGCTCAACATCTACATGGATGTCGGAAGCTGTGAAAAGCAGGACATCATAGGCGCCAATCACTCCATCCGCGACCTGCTGATCGAAAGGGGCGCCTCCGTTCACTTTCATCAATTTAAAGGCGGTCATGACTGGGTCTGCTGGCGGGAAACGTTCGCCGACGGCCTGCTCGCCTTGATCGGCAAATAAGCAATCCTGCAAAAAACCCTGCCCGAGTGTCGGCAGGGTTTTCGCGTTTACAGACCGCGTTTTTTCGTCAGGTACTGCGTGCTGAAGTCGACCAACTCGCGCTGCGGGATCAGCTTGGCGGTCGCAGAGCCGACCAGACCGATTTGAATCGGATGCTCCCGCTCGAACGCTGCACCGATCTCCAAAAACTGATCGGCATCCATGACGATGTTTTCAAACGTCGTCCACACGCGCTCGCCAGCTTGGAGGATCGGAGCGCCGAGCAACTCGATCTGGTTGCCAGGCGCGCGGTTCTCCGCCAGATGGAGCGATGTGTTGTTGTCATGGTCGACGCCGAGCAATAGCACATGGCCATCCCGCTCATAGATGCGAGCGAGCGGGGAGTGCTCGCCAAGCGGATAGGAGAGCGATTGCTGTTCGATCACCTGTTGCTTGTCTCGCCCCCACGCGGCAAATGACAGCTGCGGATGAGTTGATCTGATCACGCCCGGGAAGGTGCGAAACGTCTCGACGATTTTGCCCATGCCGCGCGTCGGCGTGATCTGTGGATCATAGGCGGGCATCGTCTCCCTGATCATCGCATGCCACTCAACAGGCACTGGCGGATTGGACCACGGAGCCGGATCTGAATAATCGCCCGACTGCGTCGGCATGATCAAAGTCCCCGCTTCGGTCAGCACATCCATCAGCGCTTGCACCACCGCTACCGGTCCACCGGAGACCCAACCGAGCGAGGAGAGCGACGAGTGGACGATCAACGTCATCCCTTCCCGAACACCCAACACCCGCAGATCTTCCGCAATGCTCTGCCGTGTGCGCGGCAGCTTCACCCGCTCGATCGCAGTTTGCTCATTCATGACAATTCCTCCTCTTTCTCACGAAAAACATGATGACTGACTGTTGATCGACGATCACGTCCAACAGAATCGATGATGCCATTGTATCCTATCTGGTCGCATCTATCGAGTGCTGGGAACAGATTGTGTACCGTTTGTTGGCTGAGACTTGCCGTTTCGTGACAAACTAGCGGAGATGCGGCTGTGACAGTCGAACTGGAAAGGAGATCGTAGCATGCCTTTTGGAGCTCATGAAGCGATGGAAGTCCAAGACGTACTGAATGAACAGATCTGTATGATCGACCACCTCGCCTTGTACAAAGAGATGTGCAGCGATCCGGTCTTGCGCGGGATGATCGACCATCAGCGCGCCCACGCGCTGCGCCACTACAATGAACTCGCGCAGTATACGCACGACTATCGCGCCGTCGTGCCGACAGAGGTGCAGTTCTCACAGGTGACCTCGCCAAACGAGATCAGGTACGGCCTGCGCAATCCCGCGCCTGTCGCCCCGGTCGAGCTCGGGCAGCTGTACGATGCGCAGATCGCGCGCGCCCTGCTGCTCTGTCACAAAAATTCGGCCAAAAATCTGATGGCCGCTTCGCTCGAATGCGCCGACCCATACGTGCGCCAGCTTTTGCTAAACGGAGCAAATTCCTGCAACTATCAGGCCTATCAGGTGTTCGACTACTTGAATGCTCGCGGCATGTACCAAGTGCCTACGCTGAATGACCACACCGCCAAGACGATGCTCCACACGTATCAAGCGCGATAAAAAAGCTGACAGGCTTCTGCCTGTCAGCTTTTTACGAGCTCTCGATCGCTCGCCTCGCCTGCGGTGTCAGCGACGATCGTGCGATCTGCCTGCCACTACTGCTGAGCGGCGTCTTGAAGCGTGCCGACCAACGCCTTCGCCAGCTCTTCATTCTTCTCGGCGAAGACCCACTTGCCATCCTTCTTGACCAAATGCACCGTCGCATCGCTCGTCGCCGTCGGCGCATTCTCATCTTTCATCATCGCTTCGAGCATCTGATCCATCTCTTCTTTGCTCTGTTCCTGCCCCCCGTTGGCGAGCGCTTGCTTCAGCGCCTCGCTGAACATCTTCCCGACCAGCTGCCCAAAGTCGATCGACGTCACTTTCGTCTGTACGGTCGCCTTGTCACCGTCAATTTTTTCCTCGCCCACTTCGACGCTCATCTTGCTAAAGATAAACTTCGCATACTTCTCTTCTTGAGGCGATTCAAATTTTATCTGATCCTCTGACGCGGATTCGCTCATCTTTTTCATCGTTTCAAAGTCAGCCTTCTTCACTGCTTCAAAATACGCATCGACCACTTGCTTCGGAGATTGTTCTTTCGCTTGTTCCTGCTGTTTCCCTGATGTCTCTTTGTCCCCGCATGCTGTCACGCCAAACGACATCATCACCACTAAACCTGCTGCGATCAATTTTTTCATCTGAACTAACCTCGATTCAAATAAATATCGTGAATGAACACTTATACATAATGACTGTATAGAATTGTAAATGAGGAAAGCCTATTTTTTGAATAGGTAATTTGTAGGAAAAACAGCTTCTGCTCTAGGTATAAAGTCTTCCAAATGATTCCTTGTTAGGATAATTTTGAAATGTCAGTCTCTTGGAAGCACAAAAAAGCTGACAGGCGCACCTGTCAGCTTGTGATCATACTCTTCTGGGGACTCCATGCTCCGAGTGTTGGCGCTTTTTCCCCCGTGCCTGTTGGTTCCATTCATTGGTCGCCGCCTCTACCTCTTCGATCAGCGCGTTTAGCTGCTGCGCATATGCCGCCTGATCGGTGGCGATATTCAACGTGGAAGCGGTCTGTTCATTCATCTCCGCCACTTGCTTGATGATCCGCTCCACCGCGCTCTGGATGTCTTTCGAAGAGCGCTTCACCTCTTCGGACAGCTTGCGCACTTCGTTGGCGACGATGCCAAAGCCGCGGCCATGCTCGCCGGCGCGCGCCGATTCGATCTGCGCATTCAGCCCGAGCAGATGTGTCTGATTGGCAATCCCCATGACCAGCTTGATCACCGCTTCGATCTCTTCGCTGTAGTTCGTCAGGTTTTTCATCGAATCGGAAATGTTCTCCTGCGCTTGGGACAGCGATTCGGCAGAGCGCGCATATTGTGTCGCGATCGTCGAGACATGGCTCATCGATTCTTCAATCTCTGCGGAGATCTGCTCCATGTTGCTGCGGTATGTATTGTCATATTGTTGCAGGATGATCGAGGAGTCGAACAGCAGACGCTTGGTAAAAGCGCGCAACAGCGCGTTCTCCTGCTCGTGTCCTTCGATCAGCCTGGAAAAAAGGCTGACGTACACGTTGGTCGAGCTCATGAACCAGTCGGGCGTCAATCCGATCCGAGCGTGCACCAGTCCGATTCTCTCCCGTGACTGCACATACTGATCATCGATCATGTTGCTGGCGAGCGAAACAAAATAATTGACTTGCGTTTTTTTCAAACGATCGATCGTGCTGTGGTCATCAACGATCGTCTGCAGAGCGGGATGCTTGATTAGCTCCTTATAAAAATCATCCACAATCTCGAATTTGCTCGCTTCGAACAGTGCTTGATGATCGTGCAGGATGCGAAGATCTTCCTCCTTCAACCCACTGTATGCAAACACTCGTGCCCAACCTTGCGTCAAATGAACTGCCACCCCAACCCGTCCTCTCTCATTGTCTCTATTTAGTATAACACACTGTCTATTATACAACAGGAGTAGAATCGGGCGCCGGGAGTAATTTTCTGAATTTTTAACGATTTGATGACGCCAACCGCCGCGCTCGTTCAAGATCACGATACGCTTTTAAAACCGGCCTCATCGTCGGGGAAACACGATCGGGCAGTTCCTCCGGATCAAAAAAACGCAATTCGAAGCTCTCTTCATTTGCTCTCAGCTCGCCGGCAAAATCTTGGCAGAGATAGACGGCGGTCACATTGTGAACCTTGTCTCCGTTCGGATACTCATAATACAATTCCGCTCCAGAGAAAACGTCGAGCAAAGTCAATCGATCGATCACAAGCCCCGTCTCTTCCCATACTTCCCGCTTCGCCGTCGCTTCCAGATCTTCTCCGATCTCCATAAAACCGCCAGGCAACCCCCAGCATTCGTTATCCGATCGGAGGTTCATCAGAATGTGTCCCTCCTGATTTTGCAGGATGACGCACGCCCCTGCTAAGATCAACGGGCGACTCCCTACCAGCTCCCGTATGTCTCGCACATAATCTTGCATCTGGTTGTCCCTCTTTCTAACAGATTCGAGCGATCCTCCACCGTCAGATGCGGTCGATTCGCTCCTCTTGCTTGGAATAGACGATCTGTTCAAGCGATCGGTTACAGCGCTTGCCCGGCTCGATCGATAAAGCGAGCCGATCGCTTGACTCTGATCTCTTTTCGTGATATAGTTTAAAACTACTGCTGAAATAACATTCCCATCTACACGCATGTGCACGATCATTGAGAATCGGATTGATCGCGAAGGATTTTGCTGAGAACCTGACGAGGTGTCTCATTCGTTGCTCGAAATGCTTCAAAACAAGTGAACTAGGATTCAAACAGGCATGGCCTCGGAGCCATATGGTCGCAAGAGAGGTAGGGCTTGCGATGTTTCCGGGATTCGAATCTGGTTCTCCATATATTGATCGAAACAACAAAAAGCTTGGTACTCTTCACGAGGAACCAAGCTTTTTGACGTTCTCGGCCACTGGGCCTCCCGCGGCTGGTCGGGCAGGTCTGCCATCGCGCTGATGTGATGTCCTAGATGTGAGAGAACAGCAGATCAATTCCAGAAGGTGACGGGCGGCAGGTCGCTGCTCAATCTATGCATGCCATACCCTTTCGCTTGCAGTTGCTGCAAAATACCCGGCAAAGCTTCAGATGTCGTTTTCTTATCATGAAAGAGGATAACGGGCGAATGCTTTAAATGGGTAACCTGTTCGATAACCTGACGATAGATCTGATCGGAAGGTACGCTTAGCGCGCTCGAATCGGTGCTGTCCACATTCCAATCCCACAGCTGGTAGCCAGAATGTGCGATCGCCTCCCGATATGGCAGGGTCAGATGCGGATAGCTGCCAAAGGGGACGCGGATCAAGTCGGTGCGGACGCCGGTGATCTTCTGCAAAACGTCGTTGCAGGTGTCCATCTCTTGCAAGACGGTCTGCGGAGAGCGGTAGATCTTGCTCGCCACATGCGTGACGCCGTGCAACCCGACCGCATGGCCTTCTGCCACGATTCGCTTGGCCACATCTGGATAACGCTCGATCTGTCCGGAGAGCAGAAAGAATGTCGCTTTCACATCTGCCGCTTTCAACAGGTCGAGGATCTGCGGTGTGAACGGAGTCGGACCGTCATCGAACGTCAGGTAGGCAACCTGTTGCCCCGTCTGTTTGGTGCCTTGTGGGTCTGGCCGCTTCTCCACTTCCGGCTGCTTGATCGGCACGCTCGGCTGAGGCTTCTCGCCAGCCGGTTGTTCCGGTGGCTTTTTGCTCGGCTCGGCAGGCGGTTTTTTGTCCGGCTTCTGCTCGGTTGACACCTGCTGTTCCGGCTGCTTCCCGCCCTGCTGTTCGACCGGCTCCACTTCTGTGCCCGCTTCCCGCTCCACATCGATCGGCTCGGGCTCCCCATCGTCTGTGGCGGCAAGATCGAGCGGGCGATTCTCTTTCTCTGTCGTTTTGGCGTGCTGAACTTGGTTGCCTTTCCCATACTCCAGAGCGCCGTACAAGCCAGTCAGGACGAACAGGCTGAGCACGGCCATCATGATACCTTTGCGCTTTCTGGGCTTTTTGTTGATCTGCTGCATCTCTGGTCTTCCTCTCTTCAGGCTCTCTAGTAAAAACATTACCATGTTCACCAGTTGAGAGGGTTACAAAGTGGTGAAAACTTACAGCGTTTGCATCACAAACTCACGCTTGATACGATTTGAATATCGACCTTTGCCCGCCGATCGATGATCAGTTTTGCATCGTTCCTTGCTGCGCATAGCGAACATGCCAAGCGAGCGCTTCCTCCAACAGATGCGGAGTGTGACCACCGCGCTTCAGCGCTTCCCGGTAGTAGTCGAGCAAGGCGTCTTTGTACATCGGATGTGCGCAGTTTTCGATCACCACGCGCGCCCGTTCCCGCGGAGCCAAGCCGCGCAGGTCAGCAAGCCCTTGTTCGGTGACGATCAGATCGACATCATGCTCGGTGTGATCGACATGCGAGACGAACGGGACGATGCTGGAAATGCTTCCGCCTTTAGCGGTCGATTTGGTCACAAAGATTCCCATCAGCGCATTGCGTGCAAAATCGCCCGATCCGCCGATTCCGTTCATCATCTTGCTGCCCATGATATGTGTCGAGTTCACATTGCCATAGATGTCACATTCGATCGCCGTATTGATACAGATCAGGCCTAAGCGGCGGATGATCTCCGGATGGTTGGAGATCTCCTGCGGCCGGAGCAAGATCCGATCCCGATAGCGGTCGATGTTGGCGATCACCTCTCTGGCACGCTCTGGTGACAGCGTGATCGAGCAGGCGGAAGCAAACTTCACCCTCCCCGCATCCATCAGGTCGAAAACAGCATCTTGCAAAACTTCAGAATATACTTCCAGATCGGTACACTCCGATTTTAAAAACCCGTGCAACACCGCATTCGCCACCGAGCCGATCCCCGATTGCAGCGGAGCCAGACTTCTCGGCAGGCGACCGCGCTTGATCTCATGCTCGAAAAACTCGATCAGGTGCTCTGCCATCCGTTCGGTCTCATGATCTGGTGCAGCGATTGCGGACGTCTGGTCCGATTTTTCTGTAAGTACAACAGCTGCCACTTTCTCAAAATCGATCTGAATATAAGGTGTGCCAATTCGTTGATCCACCCCGACCAGCGGGATCGGCTGGCGACGCCCTTGCTTCTCCGGCTCATATATATCATGAATTCCTTCCAGGCCGAGCGGTTGGGCGAGGTTGAGCTCCAAGATGATCTGCTTCGCCATCGAAGCGAAGATCGAAGAGTTCCCCACCGAGGTGGATGGCACGATGCCTCCCTCTTCGGTGATCGCCACAATCTCTAAGATCGCAACATCGATCGGCGGCAAGAACCCGTTTCGCAGTTGTTCAGCAGTATGGGAAAGGTGTTGATCAATGTAGAGCAGCTCGCCCTCGTTGATCTTCGCCCGCATCTTTTTTTCATTTTGAAAGGGCAGCCGCTTGTTGATGATGCCCGCTTCGGCGAGCACGCCATCCACCTCATCCCCGATCGACGCTCCGGTGAACAGGTTGATCTTTAGCGCCTCTCCGCTTGCTTTTACTCGCTCCACCAGGGCCAGCGGTACCACTTTTGCATCCCCCGAGCGGGTGAAACCGCTCAAGCCGACAGTCATGCCATCTTGGATCAGGCTGGCAGCTTGCGATGGGCTCATCATTTTATCTCGATAGGCGGCGTTTCTGATTCTTTGTTCGATCATTTGAATCCCCCCTATGATCTTTGTGACAACTATATGACAACGCTTTCATCATCTTATCACCTCGCAATTTTGTCCGCATTTCTTTTGCGCCAAAGCAGAAGATCCGGCGCTGGAGCAGCAAAAAAGGGGCTGATCGCCCCTTTTAAAACCCTAGCTTAGTTCGAAACAAACTTGCATATTTTTGGCTGACCGAGATCCTCGTCTGCGCATCGTCTTTCATGACCAGAAGAAACGTAGAGTGGAAATTCCGCTGAATTTCCTGAATCCAAGCAATATTGACCAAAAACGCGCGATGGCAGCGCAGGAATTGATTGCCTGGCAAGGACCATTCGAGCGCCTGCAGCGTTTGTTTGATTTTATAGACGCTCGATCTCGTGTGCATCAGCGTCGTGCCATCGCGGCTGGAAAAGTAGGCGATGTCGCGCTCATGGACCGGAACGAATCTGTTTTCCGTCTGGCCGATCACATATTCGGTGCGCGGTGGGACTGGCAACAGATGCGAGCGCTCCGGCGGCACGATCAGGGTGATCGCCCCGATCAGCCGCTCCTTTTCGTCATACAGCGGCGTTCCCAGCCCATAGTAGGGCACCCCGAACAGATCGGGTGAGATAAAATGGGCGACCTTGTTGCCCTCTCGCAGCGTCTGATGTGCGATCGAGCCCTGCTTGAGCAGATCTCCCGGCGCGATCTTCAGGTCGATCGCGCCACTCGGGCGATACAAAATATATTGAGACTGGTCGGCTAAAGCGATCGACGTCTCCTGTGGCAGCAGTGTGCTGATCGAGCGAATCACCTGTTGATACGGTTGTAGATCCATAGTTCACACCTTCTCTTTGTGTCTCACAGATCTATTCTATCATCCTGAACAGTCAATTTGCGCCAAAATGATCGACCAGCTGCTCGCTCTCTGCAGCTGCGTAATTTTTCAATGCGTGTGGATCTGCCACAGCCGTTCGAGCTTCCCCTCTGATCCAGCTCGTGGGCCAGCGCCATCCGCCCGTGCTCGTTGAACGGTTGAGCGTAGTTTGCACCAGTTTGGAGGGGAGCATCCCGATCGGTGAGATGCAGCTCCTCGTCATGACAAAAGCCAGCCTCCGTTTTGGAAGCTGGCTTTTGATCGATCAGCGAAGCGGTGCCTCTTTGCGCTCTTTCATCGCTTGATGCACCGTTTGCAGCTTGTTGACAAACCCGATCGCTTCGGCGATCTGCGTGGCGGTCGCCTGATCGATCTTGATCGATTTGTCAGGCGAGGTAAATTCGACCCAGTAGCCGATAATCTGCGGCGCGGTCGCTTTGGCGATCATTTGACCGGCCATGCAGAACGAGTTCATCTTCTCGCTTTGCGACTGGCTGGTCTCGACGCTCGACACGCTGAAGCAGAGGAATCCTCCGCCTTGGCTGCGAATCGATTTGGCCAGCGTCCGCACATCTTCCGTTTTGGTCGAGTCGATCTGCACTTTGATCGTGACATCTTTGACCAGCAGGACGGCCACCGGGTAAGCAGGCAAAGTGTAATTTTGCGCCAACTCGGCGACTATATTCTGGTTGGCCGGATTGAGCACCGTGTTCTGCGTCACCTGAGTGGCTGGCGACAAAGGCTTCTCCAGCGTTCTGAAGTAGCTTGCGCTGTTGTTGAAGATCTCCGGCTTCATCCACGGTCGTTGGATCAACACTTTGGTCGCCAGGAAGCCGACCTGAATCTTCGTGCCTTTTTTCATAAAGGTGTTGGCAAAGTGCGAGTAGCTGTGCCGCGAACTTCCGCCCGCGCTGCCGATGAAGAAATCCACGCCCCATTGATGCGCTTGGAAGTACGTGTTCATGCGGGAATCGGAGCTCATCTCGCTGGCATCGATGGCGATGTTTACTTCTGTCCAGCGGTCGCTCGCCGGATGTTCCAACTTGGTTGCAAACGCATTTTGTCCGAACGTTTCCTCGGGCGACTCCTCAGGGTCTTTCGGCTTGGCGGTCAGGTATTTATAGTAGACGTTCGCCGCAGCGGCGAGGTTCGCTTGCTGTTCTTGCAAGTCTTTCAGCTTGCTTTTCAACTGCTCAACATAGGTCGGAAGCCACGTCAGCAGCGTGCTTTTCGCTTGGTGTTCCAAATAGTCGTTCGCCGCATCTGCCAGGTTCAGCCCAGCATCGATCAGCCCCTGCTGTTTTCCGATCAGGCTCTCTTGACCTTTGTGCAGCTTCTCTGCGACCTCTTTGATCTGATCCCAGTTGACAGTCGGTCCAGCGCCCCCTCCTGTCGAGGAAGCAGCCAAACTGTCGACCAGCTTCTGGACTCCGCTGACCAGCTTGCTCTGCGACTCGCCATCGTTCACCTCGTGCAGCTGCAGCCCGCGCGACTTTTGAATGTCGCAATAGATCTGAACGGCTGTCAGCACGTTTGCCGAGTATTGGGTCAGCAGTTCGGTCTGGGCGCGACTGAAAGAATGAATTGCCTCATTAAACGTTTTTGTCGAGGCGGCGACCGTTTCGCTGTCCACTTTCGGCAGGATCGCCATCCAGTTGAGCACTTCATCCTCAAGCTTGGTGATCGCCGTATCGAGCGCCATCTTTTGCGCGATCGGATCGGCGAGCAGGTCGATGTGCTTGGTGGTCGGGCGCAGCTCCTGCGGCCAGTCATAGGGAATTGCGCTGGTCGGTACATAGTCGATCCCCTCTTGACGAGGAAGCGGGAGACGCACATTTTGCATCAGATCTTTCGCCGCATTTAAGCCTCCATCATCATGGGTGTCGAGAATGGCCAGCGCATCCTGCCATTCGGTGAGCGGAAACTCGATCAGCAGCTGATCCCATTTGCTGTTGATGTCCTGAACGTACGCGTCCGCATTTTCCTCATACCAAGAGAGGTAAGCATTCCAGTATTTCTCGTCATCATCCGGATGCTTGGCGCGCAGTTCCGCTTGAATCTCCGTCTGCTTTCGCGACCACTGCTCCTTTTCCTGGCTCCACTGGGTGTAGAGAAAGTTGAACCAAGAGACGAGCGTGAACGTCTGCTCTTTGCCGTCGATCGTCTTGGTGATCTCTGTGCGCAACCGCTCGCGGATCACGCTTTGCAGTTTGATCAGCTCTGTGTTCGGACGCGGGCCCAGCGCAGAGATCGCGTTGGCATAGCGGTCAGAGACGCGCGTTCCGTCCGGCTGGGTGATCGGGGACGGCGGTACATATTGATCTAAAATCTGCGAGCTGCGCACAAACTGAGTCTCCGGCATGATGCCCGCCACCTCGTCGTCCGGGTCCCAAGCGAGGCGCTCATGATCGAGCACCGTGCCCGGCCAGCTCAAGCAGAACAGCTGCTTCGGGTTGCCAGACGCAAAAGCTTTCGTGATCGCATAGTAGATCGATTCGGTAAAGTTGGTCGGGATCTTTTCTTCCACCGGCGTATCAAGTGCGGCCTGATCTGCCGTAATGTTTTTGTCTTTCATTTGAGCCATCGTTAAAATACCCCTTTCCCCCACATTGCGCACAGGAGGTTAATAAAGTTTACTTGCACTCAAAAGATATTAGGCTCTGCCGCTTTTTATGCTCCGCTCTTTGCTCGTAAACAAAATGTCATCGAAGCTCGCGCAGCGCATCTGCCGCATGATGGTACGCATCCTGCACCGCTCGGTCGTCTGCGCACTGCCACAGGGCGCCGAGCACGCCGATCACCCGATCTGCCGCCTGCGCGCTCGGGTTGCCCAGCGATTGTGTGACCGGCAAAGAGAGCATCTTGCGCAAAGAGTTGGCCGCATAGTTGCAAGCGATGACAACATCGGCAGCTCCGGTCTTCGTCAGCGCCCCCAGCTGTGCGATCACCTGATCGACCGCAGCTCGCTCAAGGCTCCTTGGTGATCTCGTCTGTTTTTGCGGCAAAGTTGGCTTCGCAGCGGACACTCCGTAAAAATCGCAGAACGCGCGGGCGATCAGCGGCGCAAACTCGCGAATGTGCGCCTTGATTTTCGGGAGGTCTTCCGAGTCGATAAAGCCGATCTCCAGCAGCATCGCGTCCGCCTCCGTCTTGCAGATCACAGCAAATCCGGTGCCGTTCGGCCCACCATCGCGAACAGCCTGCCCATGCGTTCCGCAGATGGTGGCCACATTGTGGATCACGCCTTTCGCCAGCTTGGCGATCGCGCCGCCATCCTCGTAGACATACAGTTCAGCACCGCGACCGCCACCGGCGTTTACATGTAGGGAGAGGAAAACGTTCGCCCCCGCTGTATTGGAGATGCGACAGCGCTCGCGCAGATCGGCATCGATCTGCCGATATCCGCCGGGCGACGCATCCGAATCGCGCGTCATGATGACCTGAAATCCAGCTTGGCGCAGCAGGTCGCGCAACTGTAGCCCGATCTGCAAGGTGATCTCTTTCTCTCGCACCCCATCGGCGCACGCCCCCGGATCATATCCGCCGTGTCCAGGGTCGATGCAGATGATTCTTGACATTGGGTTACCCTCCTTCGCTTCACTTGCCACTCCTCATTACATGTGCATGCTTGTAAAAATATGCAAAAACGTCACCGACCGAATCGTCGATGACGCTTTCTGCTGATCAAGTATGAGATGTGAAAATTACCTGCTCTCCACTTCCACCGAGATGATATGTGGGATCGCCTTGAGCGACTTGTATACCTCTGTCGTGTAGCGGTCTTTGGGAGCTGCCAAGATCATCGCCACCTGCTGATACCCTTCGTCAAAATCTTTGATCCGCACTCGCTTGACATGCATGTCCAAATGTTTGATCTGTTTGAAAATATGGTCGAGCTCCTTGTCCTGATCGACGACGATTTTGATCGCCAAGTCCCGTTCTCGGAGCGAGCTTGGGCCGATCGACTTGATCAAGCTCGGAAAGAGGTTGATCGCCAAGATGATCAGGAGCACCGCCGTGACCGCCTCCAGATAGAACCCCGCCCCGACCGCGATTCCCAGTCCGGATGCCGCCCAGACCATCGAAGCGGTCGTAAGTCCCGAGATCACATCATCCCCTCTTCTGAGAATCACGCCCGCTCCTAAAAAACCAACTCCGCTGACGATCTGTGCCGCCAAGCGCATCGGGTCCATGTTCGTATGCCCACTGACCGAATATCGACCGACCGACTCGATCGAGACGATCGTGATCAGACAGCTGGCGACAGAGATCACCATGCTGGTCTTTACGCCGAGCGGCTTGTTTTTCAGTTGCCGATCCACTCCGATCAGCATGCCAAGAAAAAGGGCAAGACCCAGCTTGATAAACAAATCATAGATCATCTGCGTTTCTCCTTTGAATATGTACAGATTGTTCAGCAGTATTTGGATCGAGTACGCCTTCCTCTATCATAGCTTATCCAGACGATCAGATATTGTTCAAATCAAGAATTCTTGCCCATCCGCGATGGCACGCCCGATCGGATCTGCGATTGGTTCGATGCGGAACAACTCATCCCAGTGCCGAGGTGACAGATCATCGCCATCCGATCAGCTGGTCGATGTTCTTCCGCTGTAGGAGTGCTTGTGCGGCGTTCGCCCGTTGACCGTCGTGACGCCTTGGAAGAGGTGATAATGCCCACCGGTCGGCAGTGGAATGTCCGGGCCGGTGATCCCTCGCAGCGTATGCGTATGACCATCGTCAAGCGATGTGATCGTGACATAGCGATGCGTGTGCGGAACTCCGTTTGGCGCCGGATCGGTCGTCCCCGCATATCGATGTTGATGTCCCACATCATACGAGGTGACGCCAGAAAAATTGTGGACATGAATCTGTCGACCATCCCACATGATCAGAAAAACATCGTGCGCATGCACATCTCCTGCGCCATCATCCTCCCGATTGTAAACGATTCCGAATGAAACAAGGTCCATCGCTCACCCTCCTCTGCCCTGTCGTGAGAAAAAAAACGGTAGTCAACAAGACTACCGTTTTTATTTCCTTGCTATGAAGAGCTCTCGCCCTCACGCTACAATTGCTGACACTAGTAGCATTGCATGGTGGTCGTTTGAACAGGATAGCAGTTGGGGATCAGCAGGAAGAACAAAACGAAGATGATCAGAAATACGACTGCCCAACGGGTGAACGCACCGAAGCAACCGTCCATTGTTGTACCCCCTTTCACCGAGTCGTTGAAGTGAATCCTTCAGCAGGAGCAGACAGACTGTACAGCGCTCTTCTAGTAGGAAAGCGGCTGCCTCAGCGAGTGTAAGTTCCAAACGCTTTTACGCTCAGAATCACTCCTTGTGAATCACTTTGATGCATCCTATGCTTGTCATCAGAGCTTGGTTCAGCACAAGCTGTAATCAGCAGTAAAAATGAGTATCAGCCCTCGCTAAAACATGTCCTGTATCCACAGCTGCACAAGCGATGTGTCCTGCGCCAAGAGCTGTAAACAGCTCTGCTTGCGAAGTAGCAAAGCAGACTTTCCGCATCTCCCTCACATCCGAATGCACAAAAATACCCCGGTTCATCCGAACCGGGGTATCGATCATGACGTTATTTGTATTCAGCTTCGGGTGTCGCTGCGACTCCTGCTCCAAATCGCCTGCCGATCAACCTTATTTGCCCTAGCAGACAGCCAACAGAGCAACAGGATGTCCAGATCACCTGTAACGTCCGATCTCAGCGTCCGCCATGCCTGCACGACTCGGCTGAAACTGGAGGAAACTTCACCTGTCGCGCTTCGGTTCTTGATCGATCAGCCGAAGCTCCTGACCTGCAGAATCTGACCCGTCCTCTTGTTCCACAAAATGCTTGAGCATCGCCAACTTGTTCTCCCAATACTGTTCGAAATAGTTGAGCCACTTTCTCAGTTCGAGAAGTTTCTCCGGCTGCAGCTGGTAGCGAGTCTCTCTTCCCGCTTTGTGGTGGCGCACAAGACCCGCATCGGTGAGGATGTGCAAATGTTTGCTCACAGCGGTGCGAGTGATCGGAAAATGCCCGCAGATCTGCGTGACAGACAACTCCTTCTCCCCGAGCATCTTCAGCATCGTCCGCCTGGTCGGATCGGCGATCGCTTGAAACACATCATATTTGGGAGCGGAAGCGTCCATTTACGCCTCGATTTGATTGCGGAGCTTCTCGACCAACTGACCCCACCCTGCGTCCATTCTACCGCGGATCACCACATGGCTTTCTCCGAACTCTGTGACCTTGTCCGCATCCCAACCGGAATGAATGAGGGTAAACTCTGTCTTCCCGTCAAGATCTTTCAATTCGAAGCTGAGCGTCCAATCTTTGCCCCAAGTGAAGCTGAGGCGATGAGGAGGTTCGAGCACCGTCACTTTGCAAGGCGAATCGCCAAAATTGCCGGCGTTGAGCACAAATTCATAGCCTAGGATCGGTTGAAAATTGTTCGGCATAAACCAAGCGGCAATGCCATCCGAAGTCGCAACCGCTTTCCAAACTTTTTCGATCGGAGCGTCAAAGACGAGCTGTTTGCGAATATCTGATAATGTCCCTTGTTGGTTCTCTTGCATCGATCGTTCCCCCAAAGAATTTTATGTGACACCCAAAGGTGTCGCTTTTGATTATATGACACCTTTGGGTGTCACGTCAACTCGTGCGTGAATCTCCTCATTAGCTGTCCCCCACAGCGGTGGAACTATGCGGGCGATCACATTTGTAAAAATATGCTGTGTCATTTGAAACGATCATGATAGGATAAATAAGAAGGGAGGGATCGCTTTGCTGGCAAACGTCTATTTTTTGGCAATATTGTCCGGTATGTTCCTGATTCCGATCGTGCTCGCTTGGCTCAAGAGATCCTGGCTTGGAATGCTGATCATCGGGATTGCAATGGCTCCAATCACTAGCTTTTTCGGTCAATACCCCATCTTTACTTGGGCGCTCTTTCTCCCGCTGATCCCGTTAACGCTGATGATCTTTCTATTGGTGCAAAAGATAAGGAAAAAGCGAGGTACGACAGATGACCCCATTCACACAGCGAGCGATCGCAATCATCAAGAGCATCCCTGAAGGAAAGGTGATGACCTATGGCCAGATCGCCTGCTTGGCAGGTAGCCCGAGAGGAGCGCGGCAGGTGGTGCGAATCCTCCACTCGATGAGCAAAAAACACAAGCTTCCGTGGTACCGAGTGATCAACGCCAAAGGGAAGATCGCCCTGACCGAAGATGAGTCTCTCAACGTGCAAAAACTATCCCTTCAGATGGAAGGCGTAGACGTGCAAAAAGGCAACCTGATCGATCTGGAGCGATACCAATACCATCCCGATGCGCCCTCTTTGCCTTGTGAACCTCTCTCCTGACAAAACAAAATGGACAGAGTTGCTTCTCTGTCCATCGTTCTTTCTTGGTTCGTTTTCGCTGCGAATCGACTATTTCGGTTTGATCTGATTGATATAATTGATCGTCTCGTATTTGCCAAGCGCTCCATGTCCACCAAGTGCTGGTAGAAAATCAGGACCAGGCTGCTTGTCATAGTACAGATCAACAATCACCTTATTTACAACACATCCAGGTTCCATAAACTGCAGCTCCGAAAGGAATGGAAGCAAATGGTTGGTGACATCAAACTCACAGGCAGCATTCTGTAAGTAATAGATCTTGGGCACGTACTTTATCTGATTGTAAAACTTCATCACATCGATTCGTTCAGGGAATGCTTGCATGACGTCTTGCACGCTTAAACTAGGGTACGAAATGTTAAATACTTGTTTTACATAATCCTCAATCCATCTAATCAGACAGGTTTGGGGGCAATCTACAAGAACTGATGATTCTCTGATAAATCCCCCCAGAATCAATGACATGAACCCTCCGCCAGAAGACCCATACAACAGTACTTGTTTCGGACTCACTCCTACTTTTGCAATAAGTTTTGTCAGAATGTCAGCAATGTCTTTTAAATAAAATCTGTCCCAAGTCCCTTGACCCCAAGCAGCCGGTAGATTCGATAAATAAAGCGTGGGGTCGTTGTAATAAATTGTGGAATCCTCCAAATCATACATCCATGAATGCCTTTGAAAATACGGCAGTCCGATCTGATCAAACATGGCGCCTGCCCCAAAAATAAGCAGATTAGAGGAATGGTCCTTTTTTCGAATTAAAAATTCGTATTTTACCTCATTCCAATTCACTGTGAGTACGATCGGCTCCCCATTCGGCAAGGAAATAGTATCCAACTGATCATAATTAATTTGTACTTTTCGGTAGTTCTCAATCATTTTCTCCACCCTCTCTCCTCTAAAAGCATGATGTCGAGGACTTATGATCTATATGGTAGTAATTACTCTCTATTTTCCATGAATGACACTCCCCCCTTTCTTCAACCATAGTATGAAAGTAAAACAAGAAATGATTGGACAGATCCTCTCGTACAATTCATATTTATTCTTCCATTAAACGCACGAACTTTTCGTTGAATCATAGAATACGTTTCTGTTGCCTTTGAGAAATAAAGTAGTGATGGTAGACAAATCTCTCCTTTTACGAATGTTCAAACAAGAACTCGTGATCCGCCTATTCCAGAATCGATCCGCATACATATCATGTAGAAAAATGGGGAAGGGGCTGTTGCGCGTTGAAAATCTTGTTCGTCTGTTACTTCGAGCTTCCGCACTATGGAGGATTGAGCCAATATGTCTACACACTCAAAAAGGAACTTGAGGATCACGGACATCATGTTGACATCCTGTCTCATCATCAGGGAATGAATAAAATCTATAAATTCAACTTCATCCCCAACGATTTTGGGTGGAACGTATCAGGTGCTGAGATCGACAAGACCACGAGTGTTCAGCAGGATCACCTCTCCATCAAGGATGTGATCGACCATCAGGTATTCCGGTACTACGAAAATGAACTGTCGCACGTCGATCCTCGAATTCGTTGGCGGGAGATCGAGCGGTATACATTCGAAGTGGCGGCAGCTTTGCTCAACGTGAACGATTACGACTTGATTCACACTCACGATGTCCTGTCGACACGCGCCTTGTGGAGAGTAAAGCCCAAAGATACGCCCCTCGTGGCCACGATCCATGGGATTCTCGCGACCGAATATATCAATTCGGGTGAGATTACAGACAAGGACAGTCTGAATTGGAAATACGCGGTGGCCGAGGAGTACTTTGGGCACATGTCGACCGATGCGACGATCGTCCCGACCAACTGGCAAAAAGAGCAACTGAGCACAAACTACGGAGTTCCCGCAGAGAAAATCAACGTCATCCCGTACGGAATGAACCTGGAGCCTTTTCTTCATCAGCTGAACAGCCTTCCCTACCCGCACTTGAGAGAGGATCAAAAACATCCGATGAAAACGGTGATCGCTTGCCCCGCGCGACTGGTACCGGAGAAAGATCACAAAACGCTGATAACCGCCTTAAAACTGCTGAAGGAAAAACGGGACGACTTCGTTTGCTGGTTCATCGGGGATGGCAATCTGCGATTTGAGTTGGAGCTCCAAGCGAAGCAGATGGGAGTGATCGATCATATCGTATTTTTCGGAGCTCGCTGGGACGTACCCGCGCTGTTAAAGCTTGCGAACATCGTCGTGCTCGCTTCCATCCAGGATATGCATCCTTACACGCTGATGGAGGCGCAAGTTGCGGGGAAACCTTGCGTCGCCTCCAACGCTGGCGGAATCCCAGAAGTGGTAAAACATGATGAGACTGGCCTGATCTTTGAAACGGGAAATAGCGTTCAGTTGGCTGAAAGCATGCTGAAATTGATGAATGATCCAAAGCTCCGTCTCAAACTGGCCGCAAACGCAGCCAACCGAGGCAAAGTTCGCTATTCGTCCAAAACGCTCTACGATCTGACGATGAACATTTACCAGCAGGTACTCGAAACGAAGAGGTCATCCGCTCAATCTTTTGAAGAGGAGCCCAACCTGTTCGGCAAATACGGGTTGCTCAAAACGAGAGCCGATCAGGAAGAGGCTGTTTCAAACCTCTTCAAGTTTAGCGTCGATTATTCGAAATTCGACTTCAAAAAGTGGGTGAATGTTGTCAAATCTGCCCCTGTCGACTACTCGATTCCCGATACATCGTATGTGAAAGTTCTAGCGGAGCAGAAGGAGCCTTTTTGATCTGCGCTTGAGTCAGCCGATGGGTTGTCTACCCCTCTATCAAATCCCTGCGTTTGTCGGTCGGAGCGGACCGGAGACGACAGGGATCTTTTCGCTTACATAGGGACGCAATTCTGCTGTTTATGGTCGCTTCGTTGGTCAGTGCGATCATCCTGGTGATCATTTTGTCGCGCAAACTAAAGCGCGAGCAGCTCACCCCATTTGCCCATTTCTTGAATAGGCGATTCACACATTTATCTGCGCACTAGTCGAAAGCCGTTTCTTGTACTACTCCGCATTCATAACATGCAGTAATCCCCAGACAGGAAGGGCATCTGGCGAGATTGAAGCTGGCTTATGCCGTTACAATCGCTAAACTGCTGTCTTCCTGGCTCTCGCTGACTTGTACTTCCGGCTACTCACAATCAAGTGTTTTGTTCAAGTGAAGATCACGCTTAGTGGTGACAAGAAAGGGGGTAACGAACAGAATGGATTTGAGACAACACGCGATGCGCTACGTGGGTCAACCGATCGTTGCACATCACGTAAACGGAACGATTCATCGTGGCGTCTTACACTCGGTCACGCCAGACGGAATGTACATTCAGTATGGGCCGCAAAACGTTTCTGCCGATCAAGCGGAAAACGCATTCGCTCACTCCGACTTGCACACAAAAGGAAAGGTCGAAGCAGAACCTGTTTTCTTCGGTCTGGCTTTTCTGCCCTGGTTAGCTCTCGGAGGTTTCTGGGGAGGAGGCCTGTGGTGGTAACCATGTTGCCTGGTGACAACATAGCAGTTGTGAATGCAAACGTTCAACCGATCAAGCGGTAACTTGAACTCTGCCGATCTCTCAACTCAAATCACAACCGAATGGAGGAACTTTAGATTATGGACGGATATGGCGTATTTGGTGGCTACACTCGTTGGGCGGTTGTCTTCTTGATCATCTTCGTTCTGTTCATCTTGCTCGTACCGATCTGTTATCCGGTGACCACGACGACAACTCGCTGCTGCTAACGACCGATCACGTGATGGTAGAAGCGAGGAGGTGAGGCTGATGTATGGAATCTTCGGAGGCTACACCCGTTGGGCAGTCGTGTTTCTGATCATCTTCGTTCTGTTCTTCCTGCTCGTTCCGATCTGTTATCCGGTGACCACGACGACAACTCGCTGCTGCTAACGACCGATCACGTGATGGTAGAAGTGAGGAGGTGAGGCTGATGTACGGAATCTTCGGAGGCTACACCCGTTGGGCAGTCGTGTTTCTGATCATCTTCGTTCTGTTCTTCCTGCTCGTTCCAGGCTACGGTGCAGGCTATGCTGCTGGTGGTGGCTGTGGCTGCTAACTAATTTTTCACAAAAGGCAAGAGTCTGTGCGGGGTTCGCAACTTGCGAAGAGCCTGCACCGACTCTTGCCTTTTCTTTGGTATGATTGGAATGGTCTTCTGCTTTACAGATCAGGAGGTCGTGGGTGACGTCGATCCTCACATTTTCGTTGCGAAAGGATGGCTTGAGATGTTACATCATCTGGAGATCAACGTTGCAAATTTAGAGGAAGCAGCAAGCTTCTGGGGGTGGTTTTTGCCCGAGCTCGGGTATGAAGCTTACCAAAGTTGGCCGAGCGGGCGCAGCTGGAAGATGGGGGCGACCTATATCGTCTTTGTACAGACCGAATCGGACCACCTGTTCCCCGTCTACGACCGCCGCAAGACGGGCCTCAACCATTTAGCTTTTCACGCGGAAGATGCGCAGCAAGTGGACATCATGCGTGCCAAATTGATCGAGCGGGGTGTGCCCATCCTGAAATACACGCGGGACATGCTTGACGATCCGAACCATGCTGTCATTTTCACGGGGCCAGATGGCGTTTTGATCGAATACCTCGTGGCGAAAGAACAACAAGAAGCGCACCTGTAAGATCGACCGCTTCCCTGAGCTTCACATCGATCGACCTTAAAAAATCGGCGACCTTGCCCCCCTAGAAAGTCGGGTGGCGGTCGCCGATTGCAGTTTTCATGCCTTTGCTCGCCACCTCCTCAACGGAGGGCAAACCGCGTCCTGTGAGGCGAGCTAGCTTCGTTCTATTTCTCTGGCCACTTGAAGGGATGATCGATTATTTTCCCATCTGTGGCGGTGTATTGTTGGAGGCTGCCTTCCTTCGCTTGGATGCAGAGATAGTGGAGGTCTTCTGAGGAGTTGTTCCGCCATGCGCGGACGCCTGCAGGAGTGACTCGGATGACGGTGCCTTCGCGAATGTCGAGGACTTCCCCATCGATGTAGAATTGTCCCGCCCCTTTGATAAAAAGGTACAGCTCTTCGTTTTCGATGTGCGAGTGTGAGAACGGGATCTGACTGCCGGCTGGCATGACGCCGATCGAGACTTCCATTCCGGTGAGTCCGAGCAATTCCTTCAAGAACAGCTTGCCAAGTTTTCCCGTCTCTGTCTGATGCCCTTTTTCTAACAGCCCCGTCCAATCTCCGACATGGAGTGCAGCATAATTCTCGCCTTTTACCCCTTGTTCTTTCAACTCTTCCATCTGTCTCCCTCATTTCTCATTTTCGATGTGAAGGCTTCGATCTTGCATTCATTATTTTACCAAAAAAGAGAGAAAAAATCTGCTCTCCTCCCCTCTGTTCACACCGCTTTCTCAAGCTGAGGCAGCCCGAATGCCAAGATTCTTGATCGGAGCTCCCACGCCCGGCCGAGAGCGCGCGAGCTATAAATACATTGTGGAGGCGGAAAGGATTCACTTAATATTATTTTTGATCATGTATTGCAAACGATATTAGCTTATGTATAATAAATTATATAGCGCAGGAAGTAAATAATTAAAAATATGAGAGGGGTAATTCCGAAATGAAAAAGATGTTTCTCACACTTACAGCAACTGCACTTCTGATGGGTGGCTTCTCGGCAGCTGCCAGCGCAGAGAAGACGGCACCGACTCCTGCCGTTACGACTACAACAGATGCTGTCGTATCTGTTGTCGCGAACGAAGGCATCTCCAGCTACTACCCGAACTCCCTCGTTTCAATCATGGTGACCGGCTCGCAGATCGTGACGACCGCACGGGCGCAGATCGGCAAAAACTCGGGCTGGGACTGCTCCGCGTTCACCCAATACGTATTTAACCAACATGGCATCAGCCTCCCGCGCGTTTCTGCTGATCAAGCGACATTTGGAACAGCCGTTGCGAAATCGTCCCTGCAGCCGGGCGACCTGGTGTTCTTCCATAGCACCGTTGCCGGGAAGAGCGGCGTGACTCATGTCGGCATCTATTCGGGCAACGACAAGATGATCCACTGCCCGGGCACAGGTGACTTGGTAAAAGAGGTCGAGTTTATCACCAACAGCTACTGGGCTCCGAAATACAACAACGCTCGTCGCGCCATCTAGTCAACCATCCCCTTTCCGGCTGCTCGCCGAAAGGGGATTTCTCAACTTGTCCTCACCTCCCCCTCACCTGCCGCCGGAAACTCTGAGCTTACCAAACACATTCGCTTCTCACCTGCAAATAAAAAAGCATGCACAGCCAACGAATGGCCATACATGCTGCTCGATGTAGAGGTAGGAACTGCACGGAGCGGCTTAGTAGCCGTCCGTCTTCTGCCCCATCCCCTTCGCTTGATCTGTCATCTCGTCTGCAGCACGGCTGCTGGTGTGCGCATCGCCTTTGTTCATCGCGAGCTTTTGTTCCAGCGCTTCCCGCACGCGGTTGCCGTATTCTGGATCAGCCTCTGTGAAATGACTGATCATCCGATCCTGAATCTGCGTCTGGCAGACGGACAGCGCCCCCGCCAAGTTGGAGATCAGCTCGTCGCGCTCCCAATCCTCAAACGCGCGATACGTATCGCCCGCCTGTTTAAAGTCGTTGGCGCGGTCAATCTTTTGGCGCACCAGCTTCGCATCATAATGCGGCTCATTCAGTTTGCCAGACTGCTGCGCCTCTTCCAACCCGCCGAGCGAAGATGGCTCATAGTCGACATGCGGGTTCTGCCCTGGCGCTTTGTCGACATGGTACTCCATCTGTCCGCCGCGCTGGTTGGTTGCAACCCGCTTTTTCGGCGCGTTGATCGGCAGTTGCAGATAGTTCGTGCCGACGCGGTGGCGCTGCGTGTCCGAATAGGAGAACGTGCGGCCTTGGAGCAGCTTGTCGTCGGAGAAGTCCAGCCCGTCGACAAGAACGCCAGTGCCGAACGCGACCTGCTCCACTTCATGAAAGTAGTTTTCCGGGTTTTTATTCAGCACCATCTTGCCGACCTTGCGGAAGGGGAACTGCTCTTGGGGCCACAATTTCGTCGGGTCGAGCGGATCGAAGTCGAGCTCCGGGTGCTCATCATCGCTCATGATCTGCACGCACAGCTCCCATTCCGGATAGTCGCTGCGCTCGATCGCTTCGTACAGATCCTGTGTGGCATGGGAGGTGGTCTTGGCTTGGATTTCGCTCGCTTCCTGCTGCGTCAGGTTGCGAATCCCATGCTTCAGCGGCTCCCAATGGTACTTGACCAGCACCGCTTCCCCCTCCTGATTGACCCACTTGTATGTATTGACCCCTGAGCCCTGCATCTGTCTGTAGTTCGCCGGAATTCCCCACGGCGAGAACAGGAATGTCACCATGTGCGTCGCTTCCGGGCTGAGCGAGAGGAAGTCGAACATCCGCTCCGGATTGTCCAGATTGGTCACCGGATCAGGTTTGAACGAATGCACCATATCGGGAAATTTCATCGGGTCGCGGATAAAGAAAATTTTCAAGTTGTTGCCGACCAGATCCCAGTTGCCATCCTCCGTATAAAACTTCACTGCAAACCCGCGCGGGTCGCGTTCCGTCTCGGAGGAGGCGGTGCTGTGGACGACGGTTGAAAAGCGCACAAACACGGGCGTCTGCTTGCCCGCTTCTTGAAACAGCTTCGCTCGCGTGTATTTGGCGACAGGCTCGTCCCCGACCTTGCCGTACGTTTCAAAATATCCGTGTGCCCCCGCACCTCTGGCGTGCACGACCCGCTCCGGAATCCGCTCGCGGTCAAAGTGCGAAATCTTTTCCAGGAAATCGTAATTCTCCAGCGTCGTCGGGCCGCGGTTCCCGACTGTCCGCACGTTCTGGTTGTCTGTAACCGGATGGCCCTGACGGTTGGTGAGCGTGTCTTCGTGTTCATGTTTTTCGCTTGCTGCATCATGATTCATGCTTGGATACACCTCCAGAACTGAAAACAGTTGTACAACTAGAGGGTCTCCCAATTTTTTACTGGATAGACGATTTTCGCATAACTTTTTGGCTCACTTCCCTGATTCGCTGGGTGACTTTCATCCATCTGATCTACTGCCCCCATCTCATGCATAGATCACTTCCTCCCGACCCATTCTATACAAAATAAGGAAATGCAGGGAGTGGGGGATCGTTAGTCATGTTCTTTTTCTCCAAAATCCTCAATCGAAATCGATATCAGCAAAAGGAAGCTCAAACAAAAGCCAACCTGCCACAAGATCAGTTTGCAAAACAAGACTCGCTCTACCAAGATCTGACTCAGAATATCGAAGAAGTCAAACTGTTATTCCCATCATCTCCCGATTTGGTCATCTACCGCTTTGTTGCCGGGGCACAGAAAACGCCTGTCGCTCTGCTTTATCTCGACGGCTTAACCGACAAAAATTCGATCAACAACCACATCTTGAGCCCGATGATGCAAAATCCACCCGATGCGAATCGGGCGATGCCAGTTCCGTCGATCAGCGGCGTTCGGACAGTTTCCACATGGGACGATCTAGTGGCTGCAATTTTCGATGGTGAAAGCGCGCTGCTCCTCGAAGGGCAGCAGCAAGCATGGATTTACGATACGCAAGGTTGGCCACAGCGCGCAATCGAAGATCCCCAATTGGAAAGCTCGCTAAAAGGTGCCCATCAAGGATTTGTGGAAACTGGCATGCAAAATATTGCGCTCCTTCGCCGGTATCTTCCCAACAAGGAATTTCGAATCAAGGAACAAACGGTCGGTCAGCGCGGAAGATCGAAAGTCTGGATCTTGTACTTGGAAGATATCGCTCATCCGGAAGTCCTTCAGGAATTGGAGACGAGGATCCAAAAAGTGGATGTGGATGCGTTGATCAACACGGGGGAGTTGGCCCAATATATTGAAGACAATCCGCATTCGCCGTTTCCTCAGTTCATCATGACCGAACGCCCCGATTCTGCTGTATCCCAGCTGCTGCAAGGGCGTTTCGTCGTGATCGTCGACCGTTCCCCCAGCGTGATCATCGCCCCCGCCACCTTTACGTCCTTTTTTCAAAGTGTGGATGATTACAGCACGCGCTGGCAGATCGCATCGTTCATTCGACTGCTCCGCTTCACCGCTTTTATGGTCGCCATGCTGCTGCCAGCTCTCTACATCGCGGTTATTTCCTTTAACTATGAAATCATACCGCTTCAATTGTTGCTGTCGATCGCCGAATCGAGGGCAAGCGTCCCCTTTCCGCCGCTTTTGGAAGCGGTGCTGATGGAAATCACCTTGGAAATGATGCGCGAGGCTGGAATTCGACTTCCTGCGCCGGTCGGACAGACGATCGGCATCGTCGGGGGCATCGTTGTCGGCCAGGCGGCCGTGCAAGCTGGCATCGTCAGCAACATCATGGTGATCATCGTGGCCTCGACTGCGATCGCCTCCTTCATTCTTCCCAGCTACGACATGGGGATGGCCGTCAGGTTGTTGCGTTTTCCGATGATGTTGATGGCTTCGCTGTTTGGGTTTATCGGCATGGTGATCGGATTCATGGCCCTGGTCGCCCATCTGGTCGCTTTAGAATCGCTCGGTACCCCTTACGGAAGCCCGTTGGCTCCTTTTCGTTGGTCGGATATGAAAGATACGTTTGTCCGGCTCCCACTCTCGCAGATGACCGATCGCCCCAAAAGCGCCAGACCGATTCAGGACATAAGGATGGGCAGAAAACGGCCGAAAGGGGACGAATCATGAACAAATATGCGATGAATCGTATCACCTTGATGCAGTACATTTTTCTGATCCAAGGAGCGCAAGTGGGAACCGGGATATTATCGCTCCCGAGGGTGCTTGCTGAAAAAAGTGGAACGGATGGATGGGTGAACATTCTCATCGCTTGGGGGATCAATTGTTTAGCCGGATGGTTTATCTTGCTAACGCTTCGAAAGTACCCAGACTTTGCGTTGCCCGACCTGTTCGATCACCTGTTTGGAAAATGGATTGGCAAGCTGCTGCTCCTTCCTTTGATCGCCTATTACGCCTTTTTTGCCTGGATCATCATGATCAATACAACGCTCTTCATCAAAGCGTGGTTTTTACCCAAAACGCCCGGCTATTTGGTGATGCTTCTGCTGGCGATTCCAGGTTATCTTGTCGTTAAGCATGGATTGCGCGTTCAAGCCCGATATGCAGAGTTCGTTTTTTACTTGATGATGTGGGTACCCTTGATTTTTCTGGCGACGCTTGAGCACGGGCACTGGCTCCATCTGCTTCCCGTGTTCAAAGAAGGCTGGGAGCCCATCCTACACGGTTTGCCAAAGACGGTGTTCGCTTTTGCTGGAAATGAAGTTCTCTTTTTTATTTACCCGTTCCTGAAAAAAAAACAATATGCTGTTCACGGAATGTTGATCGCGAACACCATGACGATGTTTTTATATCTGTACGTCACCATCATCTGTTTCGTTTTTTACACGCCAGACGGAATCACGACTTTGAACCAACCGGTGTTGAGCTTGCTCAAGACGATCGAATTTCGTTTTGTCGAACGGGTCGATATGATCTTTCTGGCGATCTATCTGATCGTCGTGTCGAGGGCATGGAACGCCTACATCTACTGTGCCGTTTTTTCCACGAGCTTTCTCTTCAAGAGGCAGGATCACAGCTCACACACCTTCGTCTATTTTGTGTTGGCCATCGTGTGTGTCTATTTTGTAAAGCCGACGTGGAATCAGACGGAGCAATGGATGACGCTGTTAGGCAATGCTGCGATCGGCATGATGTACGCATTGCCTGTTCTCCTGCTCATCTATACTTCAAGCTTTGAAAAGTACAGGAGGTGGAAAGCCGGATGAAGAGGTTGCTGATTCTATTGGCTGCGCTCTTATTGTTGATGATGGGATACAAGGACAAAATCGACATCGAAGACATCTCCTTATCGCTGCTGGTCGGAATTGATCTCGATGAAGAAAACAAATTGGTCTTTTCGTCATCCAGTCCGGTATTCAGCAAAGAAGCGAAAGAGAAGGAGGAAGACTATGCGACAGAAGCGATCACGCTGCGAAAATCGAGAGATGAAGACGACAAAACTGTGATGGCCTTAACCACCGGAGGAAAAACACAAGTTCTGCTGATCGGAAAGCGCGTGATGCAGCATAAAGACTGGTTCAAATTGCTCGAACCCTATTTGCGGGATCCCAAAAATACGCTGAATGTGCGGATCGTGATGGTGGACGGGCTTTCCTACGAAGTCCTTCAATATGCGCCAAAGGATAAACCGCGTCTTCCGCTCTATCTATCGAAACTGATCGATACAGCTGCGAAACGCAATATTTGCGTGAAAACAACGCTCCAAGATCTAAGGCGGGCCACTTTTGAGAAGGGGATGACCGCATCTGTGGCCGAACTGCGCAAAGAGGGAAGGTTGTTTGTTACCGGCTCCGCTCTACTCCATGAGGACGGAACGTACAAGCTTTCGATCGGGGAAGAAGAGAACCGATTGCTTCGCATCTTGCAGCAGCAGACGAAAGGGGAATTTCTATTTACGTATAAAGCTGCCGATCAACCTCGCGGAAAAATTTTCCCAGAAAATGCGTACAGTATTGCTACCGAGAAGATATCTGTGAAGACGAAGACAAATTATGCGGACGACAAATTCAAATTTGACATCGATGTAAAAATTCGAGTGGTGTTGTCAGAACTGATGTTTCCAATCGACGTGAGGAAAGAGGATAAAAAGCTGGCACGGGAGATCGAACAGCAGTTTGAAAAAAAGTTCGACAAGTTGATCAAGAAAGTTCAACAGGCGAAGATCGATCCGTTCGGGTTTGGCTTACATGCGCGCGCCTTTCAGTATGATCACTGGAAACCTGTTCAGAAGCGCTGGGGAGAAACGCTCGCCAAGGCGGATGTGAACGTGAAAGTGAAAGTAAATATCGCTGCGATGGGGACGACAAAATAGGAGGCACAGAGGTTGGAAGTTCACGCTCGACCACCAGGTGACAGAGGGTCGAATGTGAAAATGATCGGGATCTGGTGAGCGGTTTGCGCAGGGGCGTTCAGTGTCTTTCCTACAGGTGCAGAATGGAGCAATCGATAGTTCCGTCAACTTTTGATAGATGTCGGCGGAACCATCGATTTTTCAAGCATCAGTGTATATCGTAGACGCTACACTTCCAGATAGTCAATTACCTGAAAAAAGGAGGTAGCTTCTGAGTCATCATCGCCAAATATTTTCTCACCATAGTAGATGATTCTGGCTGCAATCCAGCGTAAGATTGACATCGCGATATTGAGAACACCGATTCGCCAAAGAATATAGAGAAAAATACAAAAGAGAATCAATTTGAACGGGTTTATGCCGAACCAAAGAGAAATGATAAGCAGCAAAATTCCACCACCAATAAGATAAAGCACAATTCCCCCTCCTCCCAGATCAATACATTATCACAATTATCAAATGAATCCAACAAAGCAATTCTCGAAACGATCCCCGATCTGCGCGGAGTGGAGGGGTTGCTCAAATCGTCGATGCGGTTGCCCGAGCGGCCATCCTGAGCGATTGGCAGAAAATCTTACTCAGCGATCACTTCTTCCGGCTCGCCCAACAGTTTCGCTTCCTTATCGATTTCCATCAAGAGCTTGAGCGCCATCTGCTTTCTGCTCTTTCCTTTCATCAAGAGGTATTTGTTCAGCTCATCGCGCAAATCCAGCAGCACTTCTTTTTTCTGTAGCGCGTCTGACTTGCTGTGGTAGCTGTCCAGCAGCTTGTCTACTTCCTTTATCGACACGCGATCTTTGACGCCAATCAGCGCATCGACTGTCGAGTACCTGATCCACTCCTCTTTGGTCATCAGATGGGAAGTCAGCTTCCGTCCGCGGCGATCAAGGATCGAATCTGCCGCTTCACGAACGATCGCATCGACCGTTCTCGGTTGCGCGGCAACCTGTTTCAGTTGCTCTTTCACTTGTTCGATCTTTCTCTGATCCAGGTCGGTCTCCTTCGACAACAAGCCATGAGCGGTTCGATACAGCAGGTGCGGATCGTTGGGCAGCTTTTCTTTCCCTTGCAGGCTATTGATCGGATCATTCCAGTGCATCAGCTGCTCCATCGCCTGATCTTCCGGAAGTTTGATCGGGCTCGACAACGCGCCGCCCAACGTATCGCCCACACCACTTCCCGCCTGCGGCGTTTTGATCTCGTCTTTCAATCGGCCGCCTTCCTCGCCAACCTCACCTGACATTCGATAGTGACCGAGCGTCCAAGAGCCGAGCGTTTTGCTATACAGCTTCTTCTGATAGACCAAGAAGGCGACAAAGTCGACCAGCGCTTCGATCTTCGCCGTCAACTCTCCCTCTAAGTCATAGGTAAAGCTGAGTTTCTTGCGCTCATCTTGTTCAATTCGATCCTTGTCTGGATTTAAGCGGACCTGCCCTTTCAACTCGGCGCGCGCAGCTGCGCGCAAGGTGGCTGACGCTTCCAGATAGGCTCGCAGCGCGAGCAGGAACTCGGTGCCGATCTTCACGCCTGCCCCGACGGAAAACTTTAAGTTTCCTTCCAAATAGGCCAGTCCGGCGACATTATAGAGCGACTCGTCCGGATGTTCCTGATCTTGCGCAATCTCGCCTGCGATCATCGCCTTGATGCCACCACCGATGCCCACTTCAACAAACAGGGACAACGGCGTCGGCGGCACCGGCAGCGAAGCGCCGAACTTAAGCGGCCAGAACGCGCTGCTTTTCGGCAGCTCAACCTGCCCGGAGAGGTTCGCCTTTTTCTTCTCCTGATCGATCATCCCTTGCACAGCCCCGCCAAAGAGGCTGACTTTGTACACTTTGCTCGGTCCGATCCATTTTTCGTATTTGGTGACCTCGTACTTGCCGTCCTTGATGCGAACACCGTGCGCTTTCAGATGCACAGAGGCGAGCGAACTGAATCCGCCGCTCTTCTTCGGCACGCCGAGCGAACTCATCAAGCTGTCCTTGCCGCCGCCTTGGGACATCGCTTCCATGTCCTTCGAGGAGACTTCGTCCTGCTTGCCGAGCACAACTTCCGCTTCGTCGATCCACAGGCTGCCGTCCTTCTCGATCTTCACACCTTCCGCATCGAGCGCAAATACCCCGAGGGAGAAGGCCAAGCGGTCGATCTCACCTTCAAACGTGCGGTCTTCGTTGTATTGCAGTCGTTTGATCGCGCCATAGCCATGCACGAGCCCCTTGTCGAGACGAACTTTCGCGCCCTGCACACCCAGATAGAACTGCTTCTCATAGCCGACATACGCCGCACCGTCGACGACCAACCCGTCGAACACTTCCCAGTCTTTGATCTCGACGCCGCCTCGCACCGATTGGATCTCTTTGTCCTTGGTGATCAAAAGGTCGTACAGCTTAGGCGTGAGCTGTTTCGATCCACTGCCGAAATTGTATTCCAGCTCTTGAATGTGCAGATAATCGGGGGTCAAGGTTCCTTCTTTCATCTTGACCTTTTTGCCGACCTGGAAATTTTCCAGCTTCACCTGCTTGAATGCTCCGTCCTCATCGAGCATCAGGCTCGCCGATGATTGAATCTTCGAGTCGAACGGACTCGGCAGGCGGAGGTCGATCATACCCGCTTCAAAGAGGAATCCTTTTCCCTTGTGATAACTGCCAAAGACTTCGTTCACTTCCAGCAGATCTCCCGCTTTGAACTTTCCAAGTGCAACTTCCAGAGCGTTCAGTCCCTTGTTGCCTACATTCAAGTGCATCAAGTAGAGTTTCTCAATCTCAAAAAACAGGAAGTCGTACCTGTCGATGATCTCCAGCCCTTCAATCGCAGCATCGATCGACCACTTCAGATCCCAATCGAGGTGCGCGTGCAACTCATCCACTTTAAATTCGCTTCCGAAGAACCGGAACGTGACCTGGCTCTTCAAGTCCAGGCCGCCTCTGCGGTCAGGATCACCTGGTTTGCTTTTGCTGATCGCCAAATTCTGCATATCGACTTTGATCAGTTTCAGATCGACCGAGATGCCATTCACCCGCTCCTGCGCCTTTGGGTTGCTTTGCCCTTGCTGATCGGAGGAGGAAGGGGTGGAGGACGTCTCAAGCCCGATCGCTCTTTTCAGATAGTCTTTTGCACTCGTCAGCAAGTCTGAGTAGGAAACGAAGGGCACATACTGGAACAGCTCAAGACACTTCTCGACCGTTTTTGGAAACTCGCCGTCATCTGCTGCGTACGATTCGTAATTCGACAGCACAGATGTCGACCAATAGGACGCCATGAACTGGTCAAACTTATTGATCGCCAAGCCGACCATGAATTTGATACCCGCTTTTAAATTCGGGTTCATCTGCTCCCACTTGTCTAAGAGCTGGCGAAACGACATCAGCACCTGCGCCATCAGCTTTACACACTGCGGGACACTTTCCAGCATGGCTGTGATGAAGATCTCCACCACTTTGAAGAACGCATCTACCCCTAAGCTTTTTCCATATTTGATCAGCTCGGGAACGATATATTTTGACTTCAGATCCTGAAAGATACCGCTTCCCAGCGCGAGGAGCGAATTGTCTTCCTCCTCCTCCTCACGCTGTACCACCATCTGCGCCGGAGCGTTCGTCTGAGCCTGTTGCTCAGCAGCTTGAGCTTGCTGTTGTCGCATCGCCTCCTGCTTCCGCAACATCTGCACAACCGCCCGATTCCCCACCGTCTTTTGAAGTTGTAAAATATGCGCCGCCGAAAGCGGTGCTGTCCCACCACTCGGTGCTCTCCGTTCACGCATCCCTTGCGACGAGCGTTCAGATTGGCCCTGAATCGGCGCATTCGTTGCACTTTGACCGCTCGGCGTCTGCACCGGTGGTTGGAACATTTTCATCAACTCACTTCTCCGAAATAATGTATATTAACATGATACAATAGTTTCTGTTTTAAATCATGTAAAACATTACATTTTGTACTCTTTTTTATTTTGCCGATGAAAAACCCGCTTGCTAGTGCGAGCAAGCGGGTTGGAAAGTTTGGGTATGCGGTTGTTGTACAGTTTTTGCAAGAAGAGCTTTTTCCACAGAGACGAGCGATCGGCAGAAGCAATCGACAGCTGTGATCGATGTGGATGAAATAATGTATGCTGAGCAAAATGCATTTTTAGATATCAGATCTGCTGAAATTCATTTGAGGTATTCGATTTGTCTGTTCTCTATTTGATCAAGCGATACTTGTTTTTCTGACAGATTTTCTCGTGCCTGTCATCGCTACTTTCGATTTACCCCCTCATCGTTGAGCAACTGCTCTGGATAGAGATCGCTCGCTAAGCCGATCAACAGATATTCGAGGAAGGTCAGCGAAGTGGGGCCGAACTCCTTCCAAACGCCTGTCCATTCAGGCGACCATGCTTTCATCCAGAAAAAAATGGGTTCCTTCAAGGTCGGCTGATCGGACGGAATCATCTCGAAGAGCGCCTTTGCCCATTTCTCATATTTGCGCGTGTGTCGCGTATCGTCATGACCGGGACATATGACCGCACTCAAATCCCCGAGATGATAGGCATAATTGTATCCCCAGCGACAGAAGTTGGGGTTCTTTTCGATATTTTTGATATTTGCAGATAAATTCCCACCGTTCTTGCCTAACTTTTCAGATTTTCCGATGTACAGTGGAACCACGTTTCCTTGTCTTTCCCGATACATCATATAGATGACACCATCATAACGACCTGCCTCTGACTCGAAGTCCGCGATCACCCTGTTCACTTCACCGATGACCAGTCGGTCCATCTGGCCGCTTCTCTTCAATACGGAACGTCGATCCTTCCCATAAGGGATAGTAATCACATGTCGCCCGTCTGTTTCAAATAAGGGAACCCCTCGATCTCGCACTTGGTGTGCATCGCAAAATTCATCCCAAAGTTCCTTTTTACTCATACTCGACCACATACCCGTACGCACGCAACCGATTCAATGCAATGTCGCGCTCTTCTGGACAAAACAGCGATTGGAACTGCGGGTTCAATACAAGTGCTTCTGCTGTCAGATCCAGTCGACCGTGCTCCCACAGCTGGACAAATCCGTCTGACGGTGTTGCAGAGCCAATTAATTTCTTTGCTGTTGCCACGCCCCCTTCATTGGCGATCATTTGTTTAAATCTCGCAGGTCTGTAGTTGCACTCTTTTTCCGCTGTGGAACAGATCTCTAACATCGCGTAGTAGAATTGTTTCTCCAGTTCGGACATTGTCATCTTTCGAGCCTCCTTCGCTACAGTTGCATTCTTCTTTTCCAATTTTATCAGGAATCGATCCGCAGTGCGCCGATCATGTCGAGCACATTTTTACGAATTCGAACCGAACTTCAACAAGTTGTTTGTTGCACATCATCTATTCAACCATAGATGATAGGGTATCAATAAATTCTTCTTTTGACAGATTTTCACCGACCACTTGATAATCGACCCCTCGAAATCCAAACTCAGCGATGAACAAATCATAATAACCTGCAGGCTGATGATCTGTATACGGACCAAATGACATCTTTCGTGCACCGATCTTCATTTCTGTTCCGTTAATTTTGGATTCGTTCATGTCTTCTGACCAGACATAGAGAACATCACTCTGGACGGTTGTTTTCGAAACTGTTATCCGAAGCGTCTTGTGTAACGGATCATAACCCTCGAAACTCTCGCTGTAAATAAAATGAAACTGATCCCAAGCAACCGACCCGTCGTTATGATAGATCATCCGATAATGCGGCTCATCTGATTGTGCAGTCGCTGCATTCATGCCGTTTGGAAGATGCTTCGGGCGAATATCCCTGCCCAGATACTTCCACACTTGCTCTAAGGTCAGCATTTCCTCGTATGTTTTTTCCGGGTCAAAATAAAGCTTGCTGTCTGACATCGGCTCATCCGTCATTTGATTAAAATAGACAGATTCCATTCGATCGCTTGGCGGAACATCCTTGTTGGTTCTGTCGATCGTATCATCAATACCAACGGGCTTACCATCACTTAGATAAGTTGAGGCGCTCGGCAACACATTGGACAAGACGGCGGCCGCAACCAAAATAGCTACAACGAAGACAACTGCAGACACATGTCTCTTCTTCCCCAAACCACCCCTGGTATTTGATTTGGAGTTGGAGATTCCTGCATTTTGAGCGATGCATGAGTTTCGCACTTCATCAATGTTAGGCATGTTCCGATTTATCGATCTTTTAATCAAATCCCTTTCTTTCATGGCCAACACCCTCCTGTTCATTGATAGAGTTGCCTCAGCTCTTTCAGCGTGCGATAAAGTCGGTTCTTGACATTCGATTCACTCATCGACAAATGCGTGGCGATCTCTGGTATCGTCAATTCCATTTGATAGAACAGATAGAATATTTTTTTAATTACTTCTGGCTTGCTTGAGAGAAATGTGTTCACTTGCTCAATCAAAGCTTCGTTCACAATGTTGTCTTCCACCGAAAATGATTGGATGTCCAGACCATATATATCAAACTCTTCTCCATCTCGAATCGGATAAGTTAAGGGGAGCACCGCTTTGAGGCGGTCAAGCAACGAGTAGTAACGATATACTTTTTGCCTTGCGAGCTTCATTACAAATGCTTCCTTGTTCTCAATGTAATTTTCGCCACGCTTTGTGATCACAGAATATAATTCTATATACGTTTCTTGGAAAATATCGATGATATCAGCCGTGTTGCTACACTTGGCTGTGATGTACACAAGCACCTTCCTGTTTGTCGAATCATAGATCTCGTGAAAAACGGCTTTCGCGTTTCGGTCAACCACCCTATCACCACCTCTCGCAATATAAGCGTCTCCTTTTCTGAAAAAAGTTTCAACTACATGCCCATGATCTGGACGACGATCAGATCGCGACTACAACGTCGATTGTATCCTGGTGACTATCGCACGCCCCGAAACTCCATCTCGTTTCCAGTCAAGTGGATCGCTTTGATATCGTCTTCGGTCGATTTTCTTCGCACATATTATCAGCAATGAGCCCGCTCTAGGAGACGACTCACACCTTCGAGGTCTTCACAACAAAAAGAGTCCATGCGACCCCGCCACCAGCTGAGGAAACTCGCATGAACCCTTGCTGTTCATCTGCTGGCCAACCAGCCATGACAAGTTTGCGCGAAGGTTCGCCATTGTCGAAATTCAAGTTCTAGCCGTTATTGCCTTCACTCGCAACGCTCAAGTCTATTTTTTGTACTTATAGACAGCCTTGATAAATCCGCCAAATACATCGTGACTGAAAGTGAATCCTCGACCGAGATAAAAATCGAGCGCAGCATCGTTGCCATTTGAAATATAGATGAACACCACATCTACGTCTTTAAAGCTTTCGAGCCATTCAATCGACATGTCGAACAGTTTGGAGCCCAGCCCCATCGCGCGATACTGATCACGTAGATATAAATTATTTAAGCATCCGATCTTGTTCGGGAAGTTCTCCCATTCTGGATAAAAACCCTTGCTGTTTTCCATGTTATCTCTTGGAGCCCATTCGGGATACGAGTTCTTGCTGTTCTCCACTTTATCTACGGTAGAATAAACATACCCGACTGGAAGCCCATCGTCCTTCACAACAATCACATGACTCGCTAACGAACTTTCATAGCTCTTTTTCATTCGACTGTCAAAGTTCATCTCGTCAAATTTCTCCGGTGCAATCGTTGCCAATGATTTTTGAAATGCCATCAGTTCGTTGCAAAGCTCACGAAGCTGCTCAATGTTTCCATCCTTTACAACCTCAATTGTGATCCTCTCCATGACTTCACCCTCTTCTTAGAAATAACCAGCTTATGTGCTGACAGGTACCATACCAGACAAGCTCCAGATCAGAACGAGCTTTCCCTCTGATTGTACCTATCATTCTTTCAAGAAAAAACAATTGCAAAATTACGAATAATCATTATATAATTAATTATCAAAATAAGAAAGGGGTAAAAATGATATGAAAAAAGCTTCGTTCGCTCTGCTTGCCGCAGTCGCTGTTTTTGCAGGTGTGGCAGCCTACGCAGTTCCTGCACAAGCTACCACACACTCGGTGATCAAACCCGATTTGGATGAGGGGATGGTCAAAGTGGAATTGTACTTCTCCAGCTATCCACCGAGTAATTACAGCAATGACGGTGGTTTCCATGGTTGGCTCGTGGGCGTTCAACTGCTCCCGAATGGGGAGTACATAGGCACCTACTACGGATATTATTACTAATAGCACAGTGACCAGCTGACATCTGTAGCCAACAGGTGTCAGCTTTTTTATTGTCACTGGACACTCCCTTGTGAGAAAAGCCAAATATTGAAGGCATCGCCTATGCGTGTCGTCTAAATCCTGTATTTCGTGAGATAACATGCTCTACTTACGAGCTACAGTTCCTTGTCCTCCAGCACGCTCAGGCGATTCGAGCTACAGTCCCCCATCTCAGCATGATCAGGCGATTTGAGATACATTTCCCCATCCCCCAGCATGGTCAGGCGATTCGAGCTACAGCTCCTCATCTCCCAACATGGTCAGGCGATACGAGCTACTCCCCATCTCCCAGCATGGTCAGGCGATTCGAGCTACATTTCCCCATCCTTCAGCACGGTCAGGCGATAGGTTACGAATTACATAGCGTTTGAATTGCTCAATTCGATCATCCCAAAACCTGCCGCCGCGGTTATAATCACTTCGGCGTAACCGCTTGACCCTCCTGTTACTGGAGACTTTATAATGGGGGCAAAGGAGGGCGTGCCCCACGATGAACACCTACTATTCGATCGGAGAAGTATCAAAAATAACAGGAGCGACGGTCAAAACCATTCGCTATTATGATGAAATCAACCTGTTGCCCGCTTCCCATACAAGCCCCAACGGCTATCGATACTACAGCCACGAGGATATCTGGCAACTTGAGCTGATCCTGTTCCTTCGATACCTGGGATTCAAAGTCAAAGATATTAAAGGAATGCTGCACCACGAGCTTCCTGTGTCGACTTCAATTCAATGGCAGATCGAGGCAGTTCAACAACAGCTTGAGCATCTTCAGCGCGTACAGGACATCCTGATCCAAGCGAACCAACAAGGAGATCCGCACACGCAGCTCCACTATCTCCACGATCTTGCAGAAGTTTTGAACAAAGGTCAAAAACAACGGGAGCACTTTATCGCCTCCAAAATGCAGAATGCGATTGTGGAGCAACAACTCCCGGAAGATTGGCGCGAGCTGTTTCTTGTCACCTATATCGGCTTCGTTCCCAAAGAGGAAGATCTGAGCGCGACACAGCTTGCAGCGTGGACGAACATTCAAACCTTGCTGAACGACCCTTCCTTCACGCAAGAGATCAGGGAGAAGTTAGGCCCATTTTGGCAAGCTGTACAAGATCAAAATCTCGAAGCATCGCCGTGGGGAAGTAAATACAATCAAATCACCGATAACATCCTCGCTTTAATCGAGGCGGGAAAGAAGGAAACAGATCCGGAGATGCAAGAAGCTGTGCTCGCATACGTCTCGTTGTTTCAAAATTCGGGCTCGTCGTCACTGCTCGACAACCTGATGACGTTCCTGCAGACTGCTGAAAAGATGACGTCCGCTCGCTTGGAGAAATGGTGGGAGCTTGTCCTCACGCTCAATCCCTCGCTCAACCCTTATGCCCAGTTGCAAAGCATGATCAAACCCACAGCAGAATGGTTGATCGATCATCCTGACGCTTTGAAGAGAAGAGGTGTTTCATCGTGAGCGCATCCTTGAACGTACCCATGAGTGCCTCCTTGAACATCCCCGTCTCGGAAGGCAACTTGCACATCTCCATCCACGGTGAAACGAATGACATCCCCATCGTTCTGCTTCATGGCACAGCAGCCTATCACTATTGCTGGCGAAATGTGTCTACCGCGCTGGCCGACAATTATCGTGTCTATTGTCCAGACCTATTGGGTGCCGGTTTCAGCGACAAGCCAAAGGATGCCCTGTATTCAAAACGCGCGCAGTCGTTGCGGATCATTTCCCTGCTGAAAGCTCTGGAGTGTGGGCCCGTCCATCTCGTCGGACATTCGATGGGAGGAGAAATCGCCGCTCATATCGCTTTGGCATCACCTGAACTGATCCGAAGCGTTACGTTGATTGCGCCAGATGGCTTCAGGAAAGGCGTCTCACCGCTGCTGAAATGGGCCGCCCGAAAAGGCTGGATGAACGGAATCTTCCGCAGGGCGATGCGCAGTCAGATGAAACCGAAAGTCCTGGCGAGAATGCTCGGCCTCCCTGTCGAACAGATTACGCCGGAGTTCATGGAAAACTGGACAAAACCGTACGATCACCCCAACTTGCCGCATGTTATCGAGAAAACTTTGGCGGACGATGATACGGGGATTATTGCTGGTCAGATCAGTCTGATAACAGCCCGAACCCAATTGATTTACGGGACAAAGGATCGGATGATTCCGAAACGGGTTTTTGAACAATATCAGCACTCCATCCCCAACCTTTTCACCGAGGTTTACGAGGATTGCGGTCATGTGCTGATGGAGCAATGCCCCGAACGATTGGCCGCTTCGATCGATCGGTTTATTAGCAGGGAGAATCGCTAAGGCGTTGAGGGTAGTGGTTTTGGTTGTTGCTGGCAGACAATATCCGCTTTACATGCTCATTGCCCTCATCGCAAGTATGGCATCACTGCTGCGCATCACTCAGCAATACAAAAAGCCCTCGGACACGATCATCGGCTCTTTGAAGTCGATGTGTCCAAGGGCACTTAATTATCCATGAAGGTTTGAGGGACGAAAAGTGTGAGTAACTGCAAACATTTGGACATAGCTGATTAGTTCATCTATTCATGAAGCCGAATCGCGTCCATCTTGATGATTTGCCCCCTAAAGTAGCTTTCGGAACACCTAGGGGTTTTCCAATGTCTACTTTAAGAGGCGCACATCAAGCCGGTGGGTTCATGGTTTCATCTATGGTCAGTTACCATACAATTTGATTCGAGTCTCTCAATTCGTTCAACAGTCACCGCAAGTTGTCGTGCCATCTTCTCTGTATCCTCCATCGCCTGCTGCACAGTACCTTGCAAGTTTGCAACTGCGGTAGACAATCGATCGTCCACTTCCTGAATCTGCTTAGACAAGCGTTCTTCACAGGATCTGATTTCCTGCTTCATTCGTCCCTCGCTTGCCTGTACTGCACTGTGAACTTCATTGTGAACGACGTCATGAACGTACCGTTTCATCCGCACTTCACTTTCTTGGATGGCATCCCGAACAGTGTTAGCCATCATACGCCCGATCTCCATCAAGAGTTGCTCATTCGTCATCCCGTTTCCCTCCTCTTCTTTTCCAGAGTAGCACTTGCTTGATAAATTTAACAACCACAAAAAATGATAAGAAAAAGCTGACAGTCGATTAACTATCAGCACGTAATTCGCGTTATGTAAGAGTTGGCGGAGAAGAGATGACTCGCCTCCCCTCAGATTGCCTGTTTCCGCCGGAGTATGATTGTCCCAGCATATCCTAAAAAGAATTGACCCAATCCAAGTTTTAAGAGATGGGACTGTCATCATTTTTCACTCTATGACCTACTACCATCCCCCCTCCACCCCCGCAACCCCAATCACAAAAAAGAGTCCATGCGGTCTCTCCGCAGACTGTGGAAAACCTCATGAACCCTTGCTGTTCAACGTATGGAGGATTAAGCTCGCTATTATTCGCTTCGTTGCACTTTACTAGTTCCCAAAAACCTCTTTCCACATTTAGACCTTTTAGACAAATTCTGCTTCACTTTCATTCCACTCTATATATTTTCGCTTTATATACTTCTCTATCGACTTCATCATTTTCAGGGGATACGGGAGAGTTTGCGTTATTTCAAACGAAATGCACATCTCTCTCATTAAGTGAACGATCCAAGCGAGGCGGTCGCGTTCCGATTCTTCCATTTTCCCCAAAGGCATGTATTCTACGGCACGGGGTTGCTGAAATGTTTTGGAGGGATCATGGAGCTTTGTCATGTCTTTTCTGATCCCTCTTTGTGAGAGTCCTTTCGTTCCCACTCCATAATATATGCCACTTGTTCCATCAGAATAGACACCTGTAGATAGGGACAGCGGGATGAAACCATACGCCGGAAGTTCATCCGTAGTATTAATACGAATCACCTTAATATCCGGATCCTCCTGAATCCACGAAGCAATCGGCGGATTCTGCTCTTTTGATACTCTGCCATTCGTTAATGCTGATATTCCTTTCGTTCTCAAGTGAGCACCAATAAGGAGTATGAACGCTTCGGTATTAAGTTTCTCTCGCCTTAATTGTTCATCTAACCAACGTGTAAGCCACGATTGATCTTTCTTTAGATAAGGAGCAGGCTTCAGCATATGACTGTTTAAAATAGCTTGATGAAGCGGTAGCCATTCCTCCATCCCATCGCCTCTTACAAAGAGCTTACCTTGGTGAAGTTTGGTTAACACAGGAAAATCACCGTGATCGACATGAATCAAATCAAATGAAACAATAGGAGGAACTTCACCCATTTCGAAAAGGGGCTTGAATTCAACAACTCCGGCATCTGACAGGAGATCTAGAATTGCGTTAAACACTTTATGTTTATAATTGGATCCTTTTTGCCCTTCGTCCCCATCCTCCACATAACCTTTAGGATAAATAAACTGCGTCAAACGACCTGTTCTTCGAAATCCTTCACGTATCGCTAATTTAGGATCGGCACCCTCCCACATCTTTTCCCAATTCTCTTTAGGTAAAATTTCGATTAATGATAAGGTTACTTGTTCTGTAGACATGACATCCTCAAGTGTTCGCTCAATGATATTGACCCGATGCGTATATGCTTCCTTGCCATGAACAGCCTCTAAAGCATCTACATAGCCTTGCCGCTCCCTTTTCATCAAAGTCATTCGATTCCCTGTCCGCGATACCAATCGAAAAACAGTTTCATCTTCCTCTTCTACAATTGCATTCAATTTATATTTCTTATCTCGAAGCACATTAATAACTTGATCATAAAGCGCATCTGGCCCCCAAATCTCTAGAATGAAGTCCTTCGCATGTGGCACCAGCATGGGAAGCAGATTCCCCTTGTCTTTATTTTTTTCAAATACGGATTTTGGCTTTGGGATGAAGGCTATTGGAGCAAGGGGTGTCCATTGTGCAAGCTCCTCGACTAAAATCTCAAAAAACTGTCTTTTCTCCCCTATACTAACTCCAGAACCAATCAGATGTGATCGAAAGACTTGTTGATTGTGAATGACCATCACCCGAGGGTTACATCCTTCGCCAAATCGCTCTGGATTTGTTAGGATCTCCTCTGGCGTAAACGGTTGATCCCATAACAAATCAAAAAACAGTTCATCCAACCCCTCTCTCCATCTTGTATATGGTGCCTGGTTACCTTGTCTTCGATAGGAAAGACTAGCAAAGGAGCGTACGTTCTCTTGACTCATCTCCGTATACGGATTGTCGATCGATACGAGCAATGTACAGTGAATCTTGCCTTTTAGTTTCTGTGTGTTGACCGGTTTCGTAATGATACGACGCACACCGAAGGTGATAAGAAGCATATATCGATTTGGCTCTCCACCTCTGGTCTTTAAACGAAAACGTACAACGTAGCTAAATTGGCCCCTTTTTGTTGAAATCGGTTGGGACATACAATCGACTTCCCGCGTTGCAAATACTTTCGAAAATCGTAGGATGAGAGGTTCATCTTCCTCCTTTAATTGCAGTGTTTTTTCACTTTGGCAAAATCGATGAGCGACAAGAGAAGGCAAAAGGTTGAAGTAAAGGTCATTAGCTTCTTTGCATGCTTGACTTATCGTTATCGTTTTCCACTCCAATTCCGAAGATTGAACGTCATCTGGCACAGGGATGCCTACTTCAGAGGCAGTTTTTAGAAACCAAGCTTTAACAAGGAGAATCAAAGTACTAATTGATATGGGGCGCACGGCAAGTAGCCACGGTTTTTTCGTATCCTTATAAAACTCGTTATCGACCATAACTAAATCTGGGAAAATACCTTTCAGCTTCTCACCAAGCGGCTTAATTCTCTTCTTAAGAGTATAATCATTCCCTTGACTTCCCTTTCGCAACTGTAGCACCCAAGTCTTCCAAGCCTCAGGTATATACAGCTGGTAAATGATTTCCCCTTCCCACTTGGAAAGCTCCATATCAAATGCGAATAGCTGCAGTTGAGTGTCTTTCTTACGACTCATTGTCTTCCTCCTTCATCATTTCTCGAATACTCTCAATATAAGGTCCATACAAGCTCCGAAAAGCAAAATTTGATTCATGATCCCCCATGATCTTTTGCCAATAATCGAGCATCGACTCTCCCATTTTCACATTCATTGGTTGTGCATCAAATTTACTATCACAATAGAACACGCGGGCACTCGTTCCTTTGCGAAGCAGTCGCCCAATGGTTTGCCATATAGGAACAAATGTGAACCATGCGAAAGTCTGTCTCTCCTCAGGCTCCAAAGATGCCCAATAATCCGGCTTACGGTATAACCGATGGAAAAGCTTATTGCTTTCCCTTCGAATCAAAGTTACCCCTCTTTGGTAATGTAGATTTTCATGTTGTATTTGCTCAAACATCACTGGAAGCCTCGAGTGAAGCAATTGAATTAAATAAGCCATATCGTTTGGAATCGGGTACGGACGCACCAAGAAAAAAACGGAGCCAAACAGTGAGCCTTTCTCTTCATCCAAAATATTATAACCTCGGCTGATTGCGAGTAGCGGCGCGATCAACAGATCAGCCGATTCATGAACAAACCGTTCCAGTTCAGCGCGCATAAACACGGATTCATCAAAACTTTCCGCATTTCTACTGAGTTTACGGAAACGGCCAACCCATGCGACCTTTAATTTTATGGCTTCTGACACTTCCTCGACATCATTATAAGAGTTGACAATAAGTAGCACCCTGCGTTTGGTCCCACCCGCCTTCCATTCCGCCAATTCCTGCTCGATCTTAGGAAGTAGCAATGTTGTCATCCGCCTTAAGTTTGCGCTGCGAAATTCATCTCTCAAACCGGATACTACAATCGGATCTGCTGAACCGCTCTCAAACAAAGGATAAAATTGTTGATAAATTTTGGGCGGTGCCCAACTTGATTCAATCAACCATGTAGGTTCAACATTCACATCGTAATGTGGGGAACCCGGGGCAAAACTTGTACCAGACAGAAGTACAATGGCTGGACCTTGATGATCATCCGAACTTTTAAAGATTTGATTCCAGTCTTTTAACAAGAGACGACCAATACCTGAATAATGGACTGTTTTGAAGGTTCCAGGCACGCCATCCCGCATCACTTCGTAAATATATCCGGTTAGCCTCCCAGTCATGGCTTCCTTAAGAAATGGAATAAAGCCGCGTTGGTTGCTTTGAAAGATGTTAACTTCACTAAATAGTCCTATTTTTGTACGAATGAAGGGGTACAACTCTTTCAATTCTGCTAAATCGTAGTCAACCACACTTAGGTACAAATAGAACTCTAACCAGTCATACGGATATCGATACGACCCTCTCGGCTCTTCGCTACCCCCTAGATTCACAACGACCCGTCTTAATATGGTTCTGCGCTCTTCCACTGACTCCGCTGTTAGTAATTTTATGACTTCATCGTAAAGCTCATCTTGAAGAGGATTTTCTGTAAACAGTCGAAGCCGATCCTCGAAACTCTGCTGTGCCTCATCAGTACGCGTAAAAGCTCGACTAATCCTAAAAGATTCTGTCGACAGTTGAACCAACCGTCGATCTAAGGACGACGCAAATTCTGGGTAACGGAGCAACTTGCGATAAACGCCGCCTCGAATGGTTTTGTATAATCGATGCAATCCATCGATCCATTGTTGAACAATTGTGTCTTCGCTATTGCCATATTGACCGGCTGTTTTGAGCGTTGTCTCGACTAGTAGCTTTTCAAAGAAATGCTCGGATGTTCCAAATAGAGCGTGTTCTTCTAGAAATGCATCATCAAACTGCTTTTGCACCGCATCCGCTTCATCAATAAAAATAATGTCCAGCAGATCATACATCGCTTCATAGATCGTTCGCTCGTATGGATCAATCATTCCTGGTAGCTTCGATTGTAAAACGCTTGCTGAAGTGGTCACCCACACTTGAGCATCGATAAGCTTGGCATAATCCTGATACACACCGCATTGTGAAGCAAATGGACATAGACAAGTAGTTGTGTTAGGCAGCTGTTGTATTCTGCGACACGGATAGTCCGTACTAAGATCCCTGTCGTTAGCAAGTGATCGAATCAAACAGTGGTCAGATAGATGCTGAAGCTCACGATGCTCATTATGGCTCCAATCCGCAACATCATAGATTTCATGTTGCTTCGCCGCTAAATAATCATCGCGATGTTTAGTTCGGCTGGTCTTCCCGATAATCGGAATGGCGTTTACACCAAGCTGCCTAAGTTCCTTCACTCGATTGAGCACCTGGGGAACACTTCCCTCAATGAATCCAATTTTGGCCCCTTGTTGAGCCAACCGAACAGTCTCAGCCACCATGAAAGTCGACTTTCCAGCGCCTAAGCCACCGATAATATGCTGGGTCCCTTTATACGTCAGCACTTTGGCTGATTGATCTTGTAAAGGCTTAAGCCATATAGCTTGCCCGTCGCGATCCTTCCACTCCGAACTAGCGGCCGCTTCCTTGATTGCTGCAGAAGGGTGTAACAGCCCATCTGAAATCTCGAGCTGGAAGATGTTCTTCTCCCGATAACGCGAGAATTGAGGAAGTGGATTCGGAACATACGGGATTTGCCCTTCATAGAGAATCGGATCAGTGTTGGGCGACTTGCTTTCATATCGGAAAGGACCGACCGACGCAAACTTATAGTCCCTCACTACATTTTCGATGGGCATTTGCAACAACTGTTCATACCATAACTGACGATCTGAAAAGAGCGAAGGGACTCGCCTATACCAATTACCATTTGTTTGTTCGTATAAACAGTACTCAGAAGGAAGCAAGCGGTACATTCGAAACATTTGATTCCACAACCGCTTGGATCTGAGATCTCGAAATAACACCCGAATCCGATGTACAATATCGATATTTGCCTCTTGAGGAAGTACCGGAATGTCGTACCCCGCCATAAGACAGCTAGCTTCAGCGATAGGCATATTCGGATCAATGAGCCTACAGCCTGTTATAAAGAGCTCGACGGTGTACATAGTATGAAGGCTTTCTGAGGATAAGCCCGAGGATGAAAGTTTGCGTTCGAAATGTTTTCGATAATCTCGGTGCCAGTACGACACTCTCATCTAACACTCCACCTCTTCCTTCAACATCTTAAGTATGTGCTTCTCATCCAATATGCGAATATGATTGGCGTGTGGGCTTAATATTTTTCGAAGTGTTGACACAAAGCCAGGATATCGCTTGGTGCGATATTCAGGAATGACGATATAAATCCCCTTTCCGCTAAATTTCTGGAGTTGATATGCCGTCTGATCATTAAAGAATTTGGCTAATGAAAATGGATTGCTAAAATCTTTCATATCGAGATAGATATACCGCTGACCCAATTTCACTTCCAAATCAAATCGGTCAACATCTGGGAACATCTTGACCTCGTACCCACGCTTGACTAACTCATCATGGGCACGCAGTTCGGCTAGCCCTGGGAGCATCGTATACCGATAGACACCTGTCCGTAAGCGAAACAATCGTTCAGTAGTACTCCAACTGAGCAATTGTTGTTCCCGACTTTGTATCTGACCACAAATATCATCAATGCCGCAAAGCCATTGATGATTACGCTGTTCCAGCGTCCATCCACACCTGGGACATTTGCGGTACCGGGATGCTACTTGCGTAATTTCTTCATAACAATTTCGAACTGAATTATATAGAGATATATCACCCAAAGTGGTTACAAAAAGATTGAGTTCGTTGTACGTCACAACAGGTTTGGTAATCAGAAACATACGAATTTGGCGATACTGTTCATCCAGTTGCGGTACGTTGCTACGGCAATACTGAAGGATCGACAAAACCTCCTTAGCATGCGCTTCTTCTGGCGAATCATAGATCAGTTTAAACTCTCTAGCAGCTGCGGAAAGACCTATGTAAGGTACAACGAGAGGCTGATCCATAAGATGTCTTTCAAATTCAGGTAGCCCCCATTGTGTAACAGGCTTCTGTAACAAGTCTAGAAGTGCAACGTAATCAGGTGGAGGAGAAATTTCTGCTTCCATCAAGGCTCTTGAAAGCAAAAGATGGCCTTTCTGAAGTGTAGCTGGGATCTGATTTTTAATTGTTTCCCATTCCTCTAGGCCAGCAATGAGATAGTAGAGGGTTTCCTTTGCATCTGACATTTACATCTCCACCATTCTATGAAATTCCACAATATATACATTATAATACAAATCATATAAATCGGACAAATAGTTATCATTTTTAAAAATTTCACATCGATTAATCTACATTTTTGGCAATTATCTAGTTTCCGAATAGCGGAAACCAAGCATTCCAAAACTTGTGATAGAGCAGTTCACGTAATTGAGCGGGCAACAACCAAGAGCGCAAATGATGTGCGGTAAACAACTCATCATCCATTTCCACAGGCGAAATTGACTGTTTTACCTGCATTGGCAAACCTCGAGACATCCACGCTTCATGAACGTGATCGCTTTGTGCATTGTACAAGCGTTGGCTGTGAATTTCCACTTCCGCCCCTAATTTCGACCAATACTTTAACACCGGATATGTACGGTGTAGTGTTGCTGTTCGTGCAAGATATGATGGCTATCCACAATGCTCCAGCCACTTTGGATTGTACAACAGACTTTCAAACAGGACAGAGTATGCGCCAGATACAGCATGATCTCCCATCCTTCGAAACTCATATGGGAGGTTGTGGTCTAGGTTCGCATAATAAAAGCCCTGTCCCAACTCATAGTACATCAGGCGATGTGGCAAATAGCCAGACCCTGCTCCCGTACACAGCACAATATCCCCCGGTATTCGAAGTGGTGCACAGAAAGCAAACGCCACCCCTCGTCCACCACCGTTCCACTCCACACGCACTCCCGCAAGGCTCCAATCCATCGCTAGTCCCAAGGCATCATTTCATCTGTTGCTTTCTTCGCTCCTAATCCTGTATCGGTATTGGAAAAATCCAGAGGAACTTCTACCTTGAGTCCCCGAAACATGTCGTGCCCTACTGGAAGGAATTTTTCGACTTCCTTGACGAGACTAGTCGCACTGTATCGTCGTAGATAGTCGATCATGTGAAGGAAACCATCGTACTGAAATTCTTTAGCCATTTGATCTAAAACCTGATAATAGCGCCAAACAGCTGGCTTTAAAGTGTGCTCAAGATACTCATCGATTACTTCCTGGAGTTTCGAACTTTCGGAGACAGCCGGACCGGACAACAACAATTGTTCCTCTCGGAAAGAAATCTTACTGCCTTTCCACGGGATTGACCTTTTTCTTCTGGTGGAGAAAAACACTCAAAAGACCTGTAAAACTGATTCGACGGTTGGTATACTTAGTTTTGTGTATTACTTTGAAAGGGGCTGCCTGACATGCCGACGATAAAATACGGCACCACATCAATTGACTACCGCATCCGATACAGTCCTTCGAAGAAAGAAGTTACAATCTCGATCGACTGGATTACAGGCGTTTCTGTTGTTGTACCTGAAAACATCGATCAAGAACGCATCCAATCCGCTTTACAACGTAAAGCACCCTGGATTCTACGAAAACTCGTCGAATTGCGGGAGATAAAGTCGTTATCTACCCATCATGAGTTTATTAGCGGAGAAAAGTTTCCTTACTTGGGGAGACAATATCGTCTAAAGGTAATTGCAGCGGAGGATATTTCCGACGTATCTTTGGCATTCCAGAATGGTCGATTCATTGCGTCCGTTCCGAGATTATCAACTCCCGCTTGGCGTCAGGAGCGTTTGAGAGTTGCTTTTCGCGATTGGTACATTACTCACGGTTATAACAAAGTTCAGCAACGTATTAAACGATTTGCTCCACGCTTGGGTGTGAATCCTTCCAAAATCGTCATCAAGGAACAACAGGCGCGTTGGGGAAGCTGTACAAAAAATGGAACCATCAATATCAACTGGCGAATATTAATGGCTCCGATGCGAATTGTAGATTATGTGATTGTTCATGAACTGGGACATATGATTCACCCTGACCATTCTTCCGACTTTTGGACAGTCGTGGCATCAATTATGCCTGACTACGATCAACGGAAAGACTGGCTCAGAGTACATGGAGCGACGCTCGAATTGTAAGTCTACGTTCTATACCCTATTAAGAAGTCGATATCAATCTGTTTGTTTGACATTGAGTATTTTGTATACGCAACGATCAACCCTCTCATAGTCATTGTAAACTACACCGTGATGATTAGGAGAATTCACACAACAACGAGATGTGATATGAGTCCGTATTGTCGATTCTTTGTAATGGGTGCTTTTCTTCGCCAAATGCTTGATGACTTCCGGTATTGTAAAAAGGTTTCTTCCTTTTGCTGCCACGATGGATTGTACCGCGGTCAGTATTGCATCTCGATAGGTCGACTTTGGATCCAATGGCACTCACCCTTTCTACAAGTTCAAGACACCAAGGAGAAATCATGCTTTAAAATGTACCTTTGCTAAATTCATGACTTGTTGTGTGATCACTTCTAAACGATCGTTTGGACACTTTATTGCGCGCAGAATTCCCTTGACACGGCTCCGCATTTCACGTTGAACGTCCTCTTTTGTCGTCCAATCCCGAATCTTCTGTAGTCCTGAAACATCTTCCACGATGATTTGTGTGAGGTCTGTTAATTGCTCGTCCTTGTGGCTTTCGTTCGACAGTTTAGCTCGTAACAGGTCGAAGAAGGGGCGTTGCTCACGGGTAATTCCAGGCGTCGATTGGTCTGAATTGTACCCTTGAACATCCGCTCGAATTAACTCCTGTAGGTGTAAAACCAGTTGGACTGTTTCCAGTCGATGCTCTTTCCATTCCGAAATCAACTTTTCTAACTTTTCTTTGAGGGACATGTAATGAACAGGGTTTTCGTCCAATCTGATACGGATTTCGTGACGGATTGCATGTTCCATCTCTGACGCTTTCGCTTCGTCCGAAGACATTCCTTCAACATACTGACTGAATTTACTAGATAGGATGTCGATCGGATCGTGCAAAACGTCGATTGCATTGGCTCGAACATGTTCCTCAATCAATTCCTTTACCTTTGCCCCACACTCTGAAATATCCAATGCCTCGTCACGGAATCTCTGTTTTGCAGCTAGACGAACTTTTCCTAAAAACTTCAAATCGTCACGGTACGGATTTGCTAATGGACTAGGTAGCACCAAGTCCATGCTTTCTGTGAAACGTTTGAAAGCAAGGTCAAATTCTGTCCGAATGTCCTCCGGTTCTAATACTTTGATACAAGACTCCAGATTGTCACTGTTTACATGGTCAAAGAAACGCATCGCTGATCGATGACGACTTTGCAACCGTGGAAGTTCTGACTCGACGGGCATCATGACACCTCGAACATCTTTCTCGTGGAACACGTCTAACGCCTGTTTCAGAAACAATGAGACTCCGTAATAGTCAACGATCAAACCGTATGTTTTGCCGTCGCAAGTACGATTGCATCTTGCAATTGCCTGAAGCAGATTGTGTTCACGTAGCGGTCGATCCAAGTACATCACTTGCTCGATCGGAGCGTCAAATCCGGTCAATAGCATGTCACAGACGATGATAAACTTCAAATTATCATCACGATTCTTGAATCGCTCGATGTAGTTCTTTTGCTGATGTTCCGGCAAATGAAACTTCCTTAATTCTTCCGCGTCATTGTTGTTCCCCGAAATGATCACAACAGACTCTGGAGCATTCAACTTGTCTAACATCTTCTTGTACAAAATGGCCGTCTCACGATTAACCGCTACGATTTGAGCCTTAAAGCCATTTGGTGCTATATGCTTTTCGTAATGGTCAATGATGTCCATGCATATCGCTTCGATGCGCTTGGGGGCAGCCGTGATCGCTTCTGATGTCGCGTACTTCTGCTTGATTCGTTCACGATCTTCTTCTTCGTAATTGGCAAACATTCGATCGAAGATAGCATCCAGTGAACGTCCTTCGATTTGTAGATCAGGCATACGGCTCTCGTACAGAATTGGGACGGTCGCTCCGTCATCAACCGCTTGCTGAATCGTGTACGTGTCAATGTACGTTCCAAACGTACGTGTGGTGCTTTTGTCTTTCTTATCTATAGGAGTACCTGTAAAGCCAAGATAGCAAGCGTTGGGTAATGCTGTGCGCATGTTTGCCGCCAGACCTTTGTACTGTGTACGGTGACTTTCATCTACCAAGACAAAGATGTTATGATCCGTGCTTAGCACTTTGTCATCTTCCGAATCGGCCTCTTGGAACTTCTGAACGGTCGTCATGATGGTATTACCCGAACCTAGACGCAGGAGACGCCGCAGATCGGCAACCGTTTCAGCCCGGTTAGGATTCGGGAATCCGCAGCGTCTGAACGTAGCGGAAATCTGCAGATCCAGATCCTTGCGGTCAGTTACAACAACAATCGTAGGATTTCCCAACTCGGCCTGTCTTCGAAGTTTGACCGCCAAATAAAGCATTGTCAACGATTTCCCGCTTCCTTGGGTATGCCAAACAACACCGCCACGTTCTTCTGACAATTCAGCATTTATTACTCGATTGATCGCTTTGTTGACAGCACGAAACTGTTGGTAACGTGCCAACTTTTTGATTGTCCGCCCACCCTCAGGTTCATAGACGATGAAGTTCTGAATCAAATCCAGCAGTTGACGTTTAGTCAACATCCCTGCGATCAGAATGTCTTGAGGGTTCACTTCGTCACCTATATCCGAATCAGTCATAGGATACGGATCTTTCCATTCGCCGTAATGACGTAACTTCGCCCCGATGGTCGCATACTTCGATTGCTGTCCGCACGTACTGATTAGGATTTCGTTGTAGTAGAACAGACGATCTGCATCTGTTTGATATCGCTCCAACTGTTTGACACCTTGAGCGATTGGATTGGTGATGAACGGGCTTTTACACTCGATGACAACAAGCGGTAGTCCATTCACAAAGACGATCACATCAGGAATGATGCTGTCGGTCACTCCACTGACTTTGAATTGGTTGACGACAAGAAACTCGTTGTTGTCCACATTGTCAAAGTCAATCAAGCGGACGGTTTGATTTTTTTTGCCATGCCCTAAGTCTTGTTCAACAGAAATGTAATGGACAATTTCATGATGGATTGCTTCATTTGCTTCCATTAAACTGGAGGCTTCGATGTGAGTAATGTCACGGATGACTTTCCGTAGATTGTCATCGGAAATCCACGGGTTGATACTCTTAATAGCAACACTGAGACGTTGCTGTAAAACAACGTCTCGTAGCGTCCGACGTTCACCTTCGAAGTATGAACCGTGGATGTATGTGTAACCGTGTTTTTTCAGTTGGTCGATGATGCGATTTTCAACGAGCTGTTTTTCGTTCCAAACCTGCGTGGTCGTCATAGGGTCACCTCGGACGGTTCATCAACGTTGACACGGACTTTTCCCGTGAGAAGAACTTGCATTAAGGACTGTTTGGTTGTCTTCAATCCTTTAAGAGTTTTCCGCTCTATGTTCATCTTTGTGTCCAGTGTTGAGAAAATGAATGCTAAATGCTTTTGTTCCGTCAGTGAAGGTAATGGCACGGGAAAATCCTTCAATTGAGTAGAGTTAATTGATGCCAGATTCGTAGTTTGTTTCGCACACCCCATAAAATAGCGTTTTCCATAGGGACTTGCAGCCAAGTATGTGAAGTATTCAGGTAGCAGTATGCTAGCATCTGTTCTCACTCTGAACACATGATTTTGATGAATACAGTTAGGCACTTCGTTATGCCAAATATATCCACGTCCCAATTTATCAGCATCGCCACCTTCAGTAAGTAGCACGTCGCCGTCATAAAGCTTATACCGATGAAGTTCTTCACTTGTAACTTCAATGTACTTGATTTCGTCTAAATCCAAATAGCCGTCCTGAACATTTGCCACACGTAAATAAGGGACAGAAATAAGTTGCTGTCCATTGACCTTTCGCCCTTTTGTAACCCCAGACTTAATGTTCGCACATTCAGATAACTTTACAACATCCCACTCTGTCGGAATCTCGCCAATCTCAGTCTGCTTGAACATCGTGTGACCGATGCCTTTCTTCAACAACATCTGCATCAAGCCACGTTTGAGTATTTCCGTTTGCTTGATAATTGCTGTTGTCTTTTCAATGATATCGTCAACAGATTTGAGGATAGCCGCGATTTTACTTTGTTCAGCGAGTGGTGGAACTGCCAGAACCACATTTCCAAGGTTACTGCGACTAATACGCTGCCTTGTTGACCCTGATGTGTAAGATGACACTTCCTTTAATGTCCCTCGATAATTCAGTAGTTGAATTAAGAAGTCGATACTGTACTTCGATTCCTCAGGTCTAAAGATCGTAACATCCACAGCCGTGATTAGCCGCTCATTCGTATTTGGGACGATACACGCACGTCCGATTGGGTCGGCAAGTCGACAAATCAGAATGTCACCAGGATAGACTTCTTTACATCTAAGTTCATCGAATGTCTGTTCCGAGACAAATCTCTTCTTTTCTTTGTCTTTGAAACGACCCACATCGATATTTCCCGTTTGAATAAGTCGGATACCTTCGGACGCGATATAACGTGCCTCAATCCAATCCCCATCTATAAAGGAATTAACCTTATCTTTGTCAGCCATTTTAGCAAGAGGAACAACAGACCATCCAAATGGTAGATCGGCATTTTTATCAGCTGACTGTAATTGAACTTTACTCACCATAGCCCAACTCCTTCAGGTAGCCAGTCATCACCAGTTCCACCTGACGACGTTCTTCCTCAAGTCGTCGTAACTCTGCAATAGCGCCCTCAACGTCAATCTGTTCCTCAGCCTCTTTAGCATCAATGTATCTAGCAATATTCAAGTTGTAATCGTTATTGCGGATTTCATCCAAGTCAACGACACGACAGTATTTGTCTTGATTCTGCCACTTATCATACACAGCAACGATCTTCTTAATGTCCTCGTCACGTAAGAAGTTCTGGTTCTTTCCTTCTTGGTAGTCGTTCGCACCATCTAAAAAAAACACTTTGCCACGTTTGTCAGCATCCTTCTTACGGTTAAATATCAAGATACATGCTGGAATACTTGTCCCGTAGAACAGATTGGATGGCATCCCGACAACTGCCTCCAACAAGTCTTCTTCCAAAATTCCTTGCCGAATCGTACCCTCCGCACCGCCACGGAACAGAACACCATGTGGCATAATGACGCCAGCTCTGCCTTCGTGGTTCAATGTCGCAACCATGTGCTGAACAAACGCAAAGTCTCCCTTGTCCTTTGGTGGCAACCCGAAACGAAACCGTCCATAACCGTCTGATTCAACATTCTCACGTCCCCATCCCTTTAGACTAAATGGCGGATTCGCAATCACACGGTCGTATAACATCAATTCACCGTCTTGAAGCAACTTAGGATCACGAATAGTATCACCTTTAGCAATAAAGTGATCGCCCAGTCCATGTAACAGCAGATTCATCTTGCAGATCGCCCAAGTATTCAAGTTCTTTTCCTGACCGTGTAACGTCAAGCTTCTTGGGTCGCCACCAGTCTCCTTGATGTAATCGACAGACTGAATCAGCATACCGCCTGAACCAGCCGTTGGATCGCAGATCCGCATACCTTCTTGTGGCTTAATGAGCTTTACAATAAGTTCAACTACCTTCGATGGCGAATAGAACTCCCCACCTTTTTTGCCAGCGTCATCGGCAAACATCTTGATGAGATACTCGTAAGCACGACCCAACATATCAGGTTCGGGTAAATTGCTGTTCGACAAGTCGATGGCACTGAAATGCTGGATTAGCCGTAAAATAGTTTCGTCAGGCAGACGTTCCTTATCGTTAAAGTCGATTGACACTAATACACCTTGTAGTTTGGAATTCTCTTCTTCCAACAGTTCAAAAGCATGGTTGATTGCCGCTCCAATATCCTGTGAGATTGAGCGAATATGTGACCATCGTGCACGTTCAGGGACAAAGAATTGGTGTTCGTCGTGGTCATGCCAACCATAGTCATCCCCATACTGCACTTGAACTTGTTTGGCTTTCTCTACGAAAACGTCGTTAAGACGCTTCAAGAACAACATACCAAAGATATAGTTTTTATAGTCAGACGAATCGATACTTCCACGTAGTATATTTGCAGATTCCCAGAGATGGGATTCAAGTTGCTGCAACGTCAATTGTGACATTTTGAGACCTCCAAGTTGTAAACTACCGTTAGTACTATTTTACTACAAAAAGTCGGTATGTAGTGCGGTATTCCTCATCGCCGCTATGCATGAGAGGAAATGCATAAACACCCACTGGCAGTAACCAGTGGGTGTCAACAACAACTAACTTAATCTCAGGACTCGATGAAATCCTCCAATGAACTCTTTACTCAAAGTGCACCGCTCTTGTGACATTCTCAACAAGCAGGAACTGCATAGAATACCTCCTTCTATAAAAAATATTCTTTTCACTTAAATCCATTCCATCGATTCACATAAAATACATAAGAAAACGGGTTTTCTCGTATCTCACGCTTTCGCTCATTATATCCACGAATTAATACAGTCGCAACTGCAATCACACCGGCACCAGCAAGAAATCCAACTTTCATTTCATTGCTTGACTGGCTAAATGCTACAGCACCTCCTGATGTTAGCAGAGCTAGACCATCCATATTCCTTAGTTCTGTCATACTCTTTAATGATGTAAGAGTTGAGCTGATCCTGCTTTCTCCCAAAAGTCTTGTCAAATCATTGCATCCCATCTCCATGCTCTCTTTGTAATCAAATAAAATCTCATTCATTTCCTCTCGACTCTCTGCCTTTCTTAATTTCCCCTATACAGCATTCAACTCTTTCAGGAAATGAGCTAACTCATCTTTCCGATTCCTTTTGAAAGCAACAATATCACGAATCGAAACGTGGGGAGCTGGAGTTGGCAAACAGTTCCTTAAGGAGACCATAATTGCGGGTTTAGCAATATCATGATCTCCATTTATCGCATCGAACAATATTTTCTCATGAACTTGACTATGAGTTGCCGGGGTAAACCCTGCTTCCAAACCTATGTATTTCGCCATTAGTCCAACAAAAACAGTTGCAATATTTTCGTCAATTTCATGCCAACCGTCATTTTCTACTCCCGATAATTTGCTGATACTTTCTAACGCCTCCTTGACTTCGGGTAAAAGTTTTGACTCATGGATTAAATTCTTGACCGCTCTTCTCTCGATCCATTTAGCTTTTTCATTATGTAAAACAGTTCGGGAACCCTTAGTGGCCCGTTTAAATCCTCCATATCTTCTTTTCCATAAAGAATACTGAGGAGAAGTCAAAAACTCAAAGAATTCATGCTCAAAATTCTCCCTCAATCGAAAATCACCTCGATACAGGAAATCTTGAGGATTAAATGCCCTGAATTGCCCCTCATTTATCAAGTATTCGATATCCGGTTCATTACTCAAGCCTTTATAAAAGTAGTCACTGCCGAATGGAACAATTGAACCAATCTGTCTTGAATATAGTAAGGTGCGTTTCAACCACGCTCGATCAGGAATCGAAATAGTTGGATAATAAATGATATTTGGCATAGGTCTATCTCCTTAGTAAAATTTCTTTTCTTTGATTATAACATTTAAGAACATTCTCCCACATCAACGGCATTTTAAAAATTATTATATAGAATATCCATATCGACTACACACCCTTGCTAACTCGACAACAAAAAAGAGTCCATGCGGTCTATCCACATCTGTGGAAAAACCTCATGAACCCTTACAAATTGGCGGAGAGGACAGGATTCGAACCTGCGTGGGGTTGCCCCCTAACGGTTTTCAAGACCGCCCCGTTATGACCACTTCGGTACCTCTCCGCGTATGAAAAGATAAAAATGGTGCGGTCGAGAAGACTCGAACTTCCACGGGGAAACCCCACACGCCCCTCAAGCGTGCGCGTCTGCCATTCCGCCACGACCGCATGTCAAAGTGTTGCTGATCAAGTTGTAAAGATGGAGCGGAAGACGGGATTCGAACCCGCGACCCTCGCCTTGGCAAGGCGATGCTCTACCCCTGAGCCACTTCCGCGTACAGGATGTACCGCGTCCAACGTTGCGACAGGACGTCGCGTTCTTAGTTGGACTACCTTCATAAGGAAGATAAAAACAAGTGGTGAGCCATGAAGGACTCGAACCTTCGACCCACTGATTAAAAGTCAGTTGCTCTACCAACTGAGCTAATGGCTCCTGTCATGCTGCTATATATCATGGAAACTTTAACCGTGTCGTACAGCGCAGGAAGCGCATCGACAGAATGTAATATATCATTTCTCTTCGATGAATGCAATACTTTTCATCGAAATCGCTTCATGAAAATGATGGGTACAGCCTTAGAAGACCGGCCAATCCTCATGCCTGCGGAGAATAGCAAACAATAGCGTAGCAGACGTGTGGCCACTAATGCTCATGCCCTTCACCACCAAAATAGCACCAAAGCAGAGATGCATTTCATAACGAATGCACCAAACTGAGCGTGCCCACACCATGCCTAATGGAAATCTGCATAGCAATGCTTATAGAATACATACTCAGGATCGTTGTCACGAAAGCAACACCTGCTGAGAGAATCGATTGCTGAACTCGCATACCCCACTCAAAGCAAAAGAGCCTCGCTCACCACGAGGCTCTTCCAGCAAACCACAAGCCAAACCACAAACCGAACCACAATTCCAACCAACAACCAGCCTAGATCGTGATCTCCTTGACACCTTCTGCCGGGATGATCAAGGTCGGCTCCGTCTTGGACTGAATCTCTTCCACCGTATGGCCTGGCGCCACTTCGCGCAGGACGAGACCTTCCTCAGTCACATCGAGCACCGCCAGATCGGTGATGATGCGGTGCACCACGCCGCGGCCGGTCAGCGGAAGCTTGCACTCGTTCAGGATCTTCGCGTCACCATGCTTGTTGTTGTGCTCCATCGTGACGATCAGGCGCTTCGCGCCGTGCACGAGATCCATCGCGCCGCCCATGCCTTTGACCATCTTGCCCGGAATCATCCAGTTGGCCAGGTCGCCAGCTGCCGATACTTCCATCGCGCCGAGAATCGCGATGTCGATGTGACCGCCGCGGATCATCGCGAACGATTCTGCCGAGGAGAAAAACGCAGCGCCTGGGATCGCGGTCACCGTCTCCTTCCCCGCGTTGATCAGGTCCGCATCCACTTCTGCATCGGACGGGTATGGCCCGATGCCGAGCAGACCGTTTTCAGATTGCAGGACGACGTTTAAGCCCTCCGGAATATGGTTGGCCACCAAGGTCGGGATGCCGATGCCGAGGTTGACGTAGAAGCCATCTTGAATTTCTTGCGCTGCACGTTGAACGATTTGGTCACGAGTCAATGCCATTGTAAGCTCCCCTTTCTGCTCCGTTCCCGATTACCCTTGACGAGTGGTACGACGTTCGATGCGCTTCTCGAAATTGCCTTGGACGACGCGCTGAACGTAGACGCTCGGGGTGTGGATTTGATCCGGATCAAGCTCGCCGACTTCGACGATCTCCTCAACTTCTGCGATGGTGATCTTGCCTGCTGCTGCCATCATCGGGTTGAAGTTTTGGGTGGTCTTGCGGTAGATCAGGTTGCCCATCTTGTCCGCTTTCCACGCTTTGACGATCGCAAAGTCTGCTTTCAGCGGGTATTCGAGGATATATTCTTTGCCGTCGATCACGCGGGTCTCTTTGCCCTCTGCGATCGGCGTGCCGACTCCGGCCGGCGTGAAGAAGGCGCCGATGCCAGCACCGCCCGCACGGCAGCGCTCTGCCAGCGTCCCTTGCGGCACCAGTTCCACTTCCAGCTCGCCGGAGAGGAATTGGCGCTCAAACTCTTTATTCTCGCCCACATAGGACGCAACCATCTTTTTGATCTGCTTGTTTTGCAACAGAAGTCCCAGACCCCACTCGTCCACACCGCAGTTGTTGGAGATCACGGTGAGATCCTTTACGCCTTTGTCGCGCAAGGCGATGATCAGGTTCTCCGGAATGCCGCACAGGCCGAAACCGCCTGCCATGAGCGTCGCGCCGTCGTGAATATCTGCAATCGCTTCTTGTACACTGTCATAGACCTTGTTAATCACGGTAGTACCTCCTTATGTATGTCCCTGAATACTCAGAACTTTAGGGCTGGTAAGCGCTTTCGACACACCAAGTATGATTTCGCTATCAAGTATAATTCTTCCTTCCTCCCTATCATAGCTGAAATCGAGCCGAAATGCCAAAGAAACTGCCTGAAAAGTGCGGGCAGTTTCATCTCGGTGAACCTGGCATCTCAAAGGGCATGTTTTCTACTGCTTCCTCGTCGAGCGGCGCGATGATCCCGATGTTCATCGTGCCGCTCATCTCTTTGATGTGCAGGGACTGCACCTGATAGACCAGCTTCCTAATCTTCGTCACACCCTGTTGCTGGGCGATTAGGCGCCTCATCAGTAGGTTCTCCTCTTCCAGCGCTTCGATACGCCTTTGCAGTTGGCACATCGCCCCCCATACGTCCCACTCCACCCTGATCACCACGATTCTTTCGCTTCGGCGTCACAACCCAGTTTTTTCCGATGTTGATCATGCTGTCGCTGAGCTCACCAACCTTCAGCTCTTGTAAGTCAAAGCGCACTTTCATCTTCATCGCGAGCTCCACGCTTTTTTCTGCTGTACAAAATCGACCTGATCGCGATCGTCAACCTTCGATTGATAGAAAACCTGATTCGTGTTTCCCATCACCTCGCCCATGCCTTGGTTCATCCGTGACTTGGCCCTAAGCCCTGTCTTGATGCTCGGCCCAATGTTGACGAAGGAGCGATCGACGGTGTTGACTTTCACATTGCCCACATGAATCTCCACTGGCATCCTGCCTCACCTCACAAGGGATGGAAGTTTGGTGATCGAAGTGTCGCGGCTCGGTGCATCGATCCGATCGCGGTCATCGATCTTCGACTTCACGCGCTTCTGCTCGTTGCCATCTCCGATCAACTGACCATAGCCTTGGTTGTATTTGGAGTTGTTTTTCCAATCGTTCAACAGATTCTGTCCGACGTTCATCGCCGAAGCGTTTTCGATGTTGTTCACTTTGATGCTGAAGATGTTGATCGTAAAAGACATCGCAACCACCTCTTCGCTCTCATGTTGTTACGCTATGTGAGATGGGCGCATATGGTGAATGGAAGGCGCATCGAAGGAGGGAATGCGATGAAGAACTCCCGCTCTTTTGGCAAATGGGAATCGCACGCGCGGCAGTTCTTCGGGGATGATTTTTGGGAGGATATGCTTTCGGTATTTCCCGATGAAAATGCAGAACCTACAACATATGAGGAAGCAGCACCACCAGCGCCCGCACAGAGGGCAACCGCGCCTGCGGTGGCGATGTATCGAACGGAGCGCGAAGTGATCGTGCATGTCGAATTGCCAGGTCTCCACAACCTCGATGCGGTCGATCTCTATGTCGAAGGTAACCACTTGGTGGTGAGCGGTCAGATGCCGCGTCGCTTCCCTCCAGAACAAACTTTGGTATCAGAGCGATTTTTCGGGGAGTTCCAACGCGCCATTCCACTGCCCGACCGGGTCGAAGAAGACCAGATTCGCGCTCGGTATCACAACGGTCTGTTGGAGATCACCTTGCCGCTCATTCGCAAACGACCGAATGAATCGAAGAAGCGGATTCCGATTCAGCGCAACCCACCACCATAAAAAATCGCCGGGAGCGAATACCCGACGATTTTTTACTAAATTATGCTCGTTTTCATGACGGGCGCATCGAGCGCGTCGCTGTCCTGAATCATCGTCGCACCTGTAAACATTCCGTTGCCATCTCCGTTCGCTTCCCCTGCGCCATAGTTCTGTTTGGAAAGCCCATTCCAGTCGGCCACGAGCAGAGGGCCGATGTTGACATATCCTTTGTCAACGTTGTTGACTTTGAACGCCATGATGTTGATTCCACCGATCGGCACCTATCCTTCCCCCTCTCCGTTATCAACAACGTATGCCAAAACAAAAAAGCGGTGTCATGAGACACCGCTTTCAAACGCATTTCTTATAGGCTGAACCCTTGTACAGCATAGATGGTGGGCCCAAGAAGATTCGAACTTCCGACCTCACGATTATCAGTCGTGCGCTCTAGCCAACTGAGCTATGGGCCCAAAAAACATGGTGGCTCGGGACGGAATCGAACCGCCGACACGAGGATTTTCAGTCCTCTGCTCTACCGACTGAGCTACCGAGCCAAAATCTGTAGAAGAAACATGGTGACCCGTACGGGATTCGAACCCGTGAATGCCGCCTTGAAAGGGCGGTGAGTTAAGCCGCTTCTCCAACGGGCCAAACGTGGTGCCTTCAACCGGAATCGAACCGATGACCTCATCCTTACCATGGATGCGCTCTACCTACTGAGCTATGAAGGCGCTGGTGGAGATAAGCGGATTCGAACCGCTGACCCCCTGCTTGCAAGGCAGGTGCTCTACCAACTGAGCTATACCCCCAACATCTGGTGCGGTCGAGAAGACTCGAACTTCCACGGGGAAACCCCACACGCCCCTCAAGCGTGCGCGTCTGCCATTCCGCCACGACCGCATGTCGATCTGTGCTGCTGATCAAGTTGTAAAAATGGAGCGGAAGACGGGATTCGAACCCGCGACCCTCGCCTTGGCAAGGCGATGCTCTACCCCTGAGCCACTTCCGCACGTGAGACTGTCGACATCGCGTCGACCATCTCGACTGATGGTGAGCCATGAAGGACTTGAACCTTCGACCCACTGATTAAAAGTCAGTTGCTCTACCAACTGAGCTAATGGCTCGTGTTTCGCCAGTGTTGCGGCGGCGACAAGAGATAATATATCATGCTGAGTGGTAGAGTGCAAGAGGGTATTTTAAGATTATTTCTGGAAAAGCGATTTCCATCTGCTGATCAGCTCTCGCGTGATCGGCCCGACCTGCCTGTCACCGATCGGCGCTCCTTCGACAGAGGTCGCCGGGAGCACGCCGACCACCGACGAGGTGGTAAACGCTTCTGACGCATGCGCGATGTCGGCGAGCGTCAAGCGCCTCTCCCGCACCGGAAGCTGTCTCTTGACCCAATCCCGCGTGATGCCCGGCAGGATGCCAGCGTCGAGCGGCGGGGTGCACAGTTCGCCATCGATCACAAAAAAGAGGTTGCTGACCGCCCCTTCTGCGATCGCCCCATCGCTCGTCAATTGAATCCCTTCGGCAGCGCCGCGCAGCTCCAGCTCGCGATAGGCGAGCAAGCTGTTGAGGTAGTTGAGCGTCTTCGCCCGCACTGGCGTCTCCGGCGAGCTGCGCACCGTCTCCAGCACGATCAGGTCGCGCCCGCTGTCTGGCGGCAAGACCAGCTCCTTGACATAGATGACCAGCGTGGGGACGCTGCAGCTCTTTCCGCTCGGGCCGAGCGCTCCCACGCCGCGGGAGACTGTCAGCCGCACGTACGCTTCCTCCAGTTCGTTCGCCTGCACCGTCTCATGGATCGCCCGTTCCAGCTGTTCATCGCTCCAGGGAATCGGAATGCCCAGCCACTCTGCCGACTCGCGCAGCCGGCAGACGTGCTCCTGCCAAAACACCGGAGCGCCGCCTGCGGTGCGCATCGTTTCAAACAGCCCTGCCCCGTACAAAAAACCGTGATCCAAGACGGACAAGCTCGCCTGTTCCAGCGGCAGGACGCGATCGTTTAAATAGACGAACATGAGAGCCCCTGCCTTTCGAGGAAGTTGCGCAGCATCGCCTTGCCATGTTCGGTCAAGATCGCCTCCGGATGGAACTGAACCCCTTCGACAGCCAGCTCTTTGTGGCGAATCGCCATGATCTCCCCCGCATCTGTCCAAGCGGAGATCTCAAAACAGTCGGGCAACGTTTCGCGCTCGACGATCAGCGAGTGGTAGCGACAGACGTTGAGCGGAGAAGGCAATTGATGAAACATCGTCTCCCCGTCGTGCTCGATGCGCGACGTCTTACCGTGCATCAGGCGCTCCGCTCGCACGACGTTACCGCCGAACGCTTGGGCGATCGACTGATGGCCGAGGCAGACGCCGAGCAGCGGGATTTTTCCGGCAAAAGCGGTGATCACCTCAAGCGACACGCCCGCTTCATTCGGCGAGCAGGGCCCGGGTGAGATGACGATCACGCGCGGGTTGAGCTGTTCGATCTCCTGCACCGTCACCTCATCGTTGCGCTTTACGACCAACTCCTGTCCCATCTCGCCTAAGTATTGAACGAGGTTGTAGACGAAGGAATCATAGTTGTCGATCATCAGGATCACAGGCGTTCTCTCCCCTCGCTTGCAGCTTGTTCCGCATTTTCGATCGCCACCCACAGCGCTTTCGCTTTGCGCATCGATTCATGGTACTCGCGCTCCGGCACCGAGTCGATGACGATGCCCGCTCCCGCCTGCACATAGCCGACGCCATCTTGCACCTGCAAGGTGCGGATGACGATGTTCAGCTCCATATCCCCATCGAAGTCGATCCAGCCGATCGAGCCGGTGTACAGACCGCGGCGGGTCGGCTCCAACTCCTCTAAGATCTCCATCGTGCGAATCTTCGGCGCGCCGGTGATCGTGCCGCCGGGGAAGGTCGCGCGGATCACATCGAATGCGTCCCTGCCACCATGCAAGCGGCCGCGCACGTTGGACACGATATGGAAGACGTGCGAATACGCCTCGATCACCATCAGCTCGTTCACTTCGACCGAGCCAAACTGACAGACGCGACCGAGGTCGTTGCGCTCCAGATCGACCAGCATGATATGTTCGGCGATCTCTTTCTCATTGCTTTTTAGCTCTTCCACCGCGAGCCGATCCTGTTCCTCTTCGCCTGTGCGCGGGCGAGTTCCGGCGATCGGTCGGGCGTTCACTTCCCCTGCGAATAGGTTGACCAGCAGCTCCGGCGAGCAGGAGACCACCTGCAGCTCTGGAAAGTGCAGATAGCTCGCGTAAGGCGAGGGATTGATCTGGCGCAGGTGCTTGTAGATCTCATAGGGTGCTGCGCCGAGCGTGCGCCCTTGCCGCATTGACAGGTTCACCTGAAACACGTCGCCGCGCGAGATGTATTCTTGCACTGCGGTGACCGCCTGTTCGAACCCTGCTTTGGTGAAGGAATAGCTCCAGTCCTCCGCTGCAGAACGCGCAGGAAAGTCTGGCACTTGCGACGTGCCGTTTAACAGCTTGTGCTCCAACTCCGACAGCGCTGCTTCCGCTCGGGCCACTCCGTCCGCTCGGTGCAGATCGATATGGGCGATCAGGTGTACGACCTCGCGCCGATGGTCGATCACGCAGAGCTGGTCGACAAAAACAAAATACAGGTCTGGCGTCCCGAGGTCGTCTTGGCTAATCGTCGGCAAGCGCTCAATATAGCGCGCCGTGTCATAGGCGAGAAAGCCGACAGCCCCGCCGCGCAGCTTCGGCAGTCCGGGGAGGTGTGGCGCGCGAAACTCGCGCATCTTCTCCCGCAACAGATTGAGCGGGTCGCCGCTCCACGCTTCCCGCTGCTCACCCTGCACAAAGACAGCTTGGCCATCTTTGGCGGTGAGCACTGCGAACGGAGCGCCACCGACGAAAGAAAACTCGCCCATCTTGCCCGATTCTAACAAAAAGTGATGCGGGCCTTGCCAGCCCAAACGCTCATAGATCGCGGCGGGGTCGAGGTTCAGCCCCTGATAGGTGCGCATCACAGGATACAGGCGGTATCCCTGTTCCCGATAGGTTTGCAAAATAGTAGTATCCAAGCGTATGCTCCCCCTGATCATTCTCTACGCGAATTGTAGTATATGTTCCCCTTCACTTGCAATGAAAATTGCCTTTCTCCGTGGTAAGATATAGTCCTGAAAACATTCCTGGCCGGGAGCTGATATCCTTGACAACCGATCGGACACCCTATCCTGACGCCTTTTTATCTCGCATGCGAGATTTGTTGCAAGCGGAGTATCAACCGTTTTATGACACGTTTTCCCTTCCTTCCGCCCTCGGGCTGCGGGTCAACACGCTGAAGACGAGCCGCGAGCGCTTTTTGGAGCTCGCTCCCTTTCAACTGCAAGCGGTGCCGTGGGTCGAGGAAGGATTCTATTATGAAGCGTCAGATCGACCTGGCAAACATCCCTACCATGCGGCTGGCGTCTATTACATGCAAGAGCCTTCCGCGATGTCTGTCGCCGCTGTGCTCTCACCTGCGCCCGGCGATCGCGTGCTCGACCTCTGCGCCGCACCGGGCGGCAAATCGACCCATCTGGCCGCACAGCTAGGAGGCACTGGGCTGCTCATCGCCAATGAGCCCCATCCGCAACGGGCGAAGATCCTCTCCGAAAACATCGAGCGCTGCGGCGTGACCAACGCGCTGGTCACAAGCGAAATGCCCGACCGTCTGGCGGAGCGGTTTCCCGCCTTTTTTGACAAGATCTTGGTCGATGCCCCTTGCTCTGGGGAAGGGATGTTTCGCAAAGATCCGGACGCCTGCGGTGAGTGGAGCCCCGAGCATGTGACCGGCTGTGCGCTGCGCCAGCTCGACATTTTGCAGGCAGCCGCTGCGATGCTTCGCGCTGGCGGCACGCTCGCCTTTTCGACCTGCACGTTTGCGCCGGAAGAGAACGAAGGGCTGATCGAAACGTTTTTGCGGCAACATCCGGAATTTGAAATCATCGACATACACACGTTCGAACATTTCGCACCAGGACGGCCCGAGTGGACATCAGGCGGGCGACCCGAGCTGGCCAAGACGGCGCGCCTCTGGCCGCATCGCCTGCGCGGGGAGGGGCATTATGTCGCCCATCTGCGCAAGCGCGATGGTGAACCGGCTCCGCGGAAAAAGGAGAGCAAGAGCGTGCGGCTTCCAGCCGATGTGATCAGCAGTTACCGCCAGTTTGCCGAAGCGACGTTGCGCCGAGTGCCGGAGGGCGATTATCTGCTGTTTGGCGACCACCTCTACCTGATCCCGAGCGAGCTGCAACATCAGCTAAAAGGGCTCAAGGTGGTCCGTCCAGGCTGGCATCTGGGCACGCTGAAAAAAAATCGCTTTGAACCAAGCCATGCGCTCGCGCTCGGACTGCGTGCCGAAGAGATCCTGCACACCGTCTCGCTGGCTGCTGACAGCCAGGAGATCAGGCAGTATCTGCGCGGGGAGACGATCAGCATGGACTGCGCCAAAGGATGGGTCGTGCTGACGGTGGACAACTTCCCCTTAGGCTTTGGCAAACAGTCAGGCGGCACGATCAAGAACCACTATCCGAAAGGGTTGCGCTGGCTGTCCTGACCCGTGGCGTTCCCAACGCTAATCCTCACGAACCTGTGCTCTCTTTCCACGCGAAAGGAGGCTGCCGAGCATGATCGACAGCCTCCTTTTTCTTATCGCCAGCCTTTGGTCGCTTGCCTCAGGCAGTTATCCTCTTGTGATCCCCGTCTTGGTCAGCTGACCGCGCGTGACGCCGAGCTGGTTGGTCGCGTTGAGCGTCCGCCAGACGTGCGTGCCGGTCACTTCCCCTTCCAGCGCTTGGCGGTACAGCTTCAGCACCTCCTGCACGCGATCGCCGTCCTCTTCGAGAAACTCGACGCGATAGGTGTTCACCCCGTACTGCAAAAACTCCTTCAAAAACTCGGCGCCCGACTGATCGACCGCGTTGTAGACGGTGTTGCGGCAGCCTGTGTCGACGCGCACCGGATGCTCAAAATCGACGCGGTCGCGCAGCGACACGCGATGCTGCTCACAGACCTGTCCGCAGTTGGTATAATCGGTGCCTTCTGACAGGAAGGTCGCGTAGACGCAATGCTCGGTGTGGAACATCGGCATGTGCTGGTGGATGACCACTTCGACTTTGCTCGCATCAGACTGGGAGAGCAGGTCGACCATCTGCTCGGTGTTCAGATCGTAGGAGGCGGTGATGCGGCTGATGCCCCGTTCGAGGAACAGGCGAGCCGCTTTGTGGTTGGCGATGTTCAAGGAGAAGTCGCCGATCAGCTCGATGCCCTCCGGCCGCTCCTGCTCATAGAAGTAGAGCGCCCCCGTGTTGCGGATGAGAATCCCGTCCGGCTTCGCTTTGATGATGTTCAGCAAGATCCCCCGCTCGCCAGGCATCAGGATGCGCGGTGTGGCCAGCGCGATCTTCTTGCCAGCCGCGCGCGCCACTTCGACCGCTTTCGGATAGTCGCGGACAAACTCAAAATCTGCGTAGATGTAGTCCACATCTGTCTTCCCCGCCGCTTCGATCTGCTCAAGCGAGCGGCAGAGCGCGATCAGATTGGCGGTGTCGCCCGTCGCCGGATCGACCGCCACCGTGTCTTCATAGACGTCGAGGTCGCGCTTTTGATAGGTGCGCGGCTCGATGCGCAGCTTGAGCAGCTCTTCGGCCGCCACCCGTCTCATCCGGTTCAATTCGGACATCGGGACGATCAGATCGCCGTCGAGGTCGAGATGCAGATCTCCCAGATAGTACACCGTTCCGCCGAGACGACCCAGCTGGTCGCGCAACACCTCTTCGTTCAGCGGGCGCTTCATCGCTGTCTCCACCGCTTTTTCAGAGGCGACAGTCACCGTTTTTCCCGTGTTCACATCTGTCCAGATGCTCACCAGCGGCTCGCCGAGACGGCCGTGTACGGAGACATCGACCGGGAACGTGCGATACGGCTTCTCCGTCTCAAACGTTTTGCGCAAGCGGCGATCCAGCTCCGGATCGGAAGTGCGCCACACCTTATCGCCCACCTGAACCCGATGCAGATCGACATCGTTTCGGCCCATCACGATCTCGTACAGACCGCCTTCGACCTTGCCTTCGATCTTCTGCCCTTTGATGCGAATGTCATAGACGCGTCCGCCCTCTTCATCCTGCGTCGGATCGCCTGCGTCAAACACGATTCCATCCCCGCGCTTGAGCGGTGCTTGCAGATCGATCAGCAGCGCATCGCGGTACACTTTTTTCACCTGCCCGAGATAGACGCCGCGCTTCTTGGGGAAGGTGCCGTCGACCAGCTGCTTGTGGTTGGTGCCCGACAAAAAGCCGTGCGTAAAACCGCGCGAAAAGCTCTGCTCCAGCTCCTGAATGTCGATCACGTTCGGATCGTACTGCTCCCCAGCAAAATAGGCGTCGATCGCTTTGCGGTATTTGGCGACCACATTGGCCACATATTCGGCCGACTTCAGCCGCCCTTCGATCTTGAACGAGGTCACTCCCGCCTCGATCAGCTGCGGCACCAGTTCGAGCGCCGCCAGATCTTTTGGCGACAGCAGATAGGCGATGTTGCCCATCTCTTTCTGCTCGTTCTCCACGATCATGTCGTACGGCAAGCGACAGGCTTGGGCGCACTCGCCGCGGTTGGCAGAGCGCCCGCCCCACATCTCCGACGTGAGGCATTGGCCGGAGTAGGAGACGCACAGCGCGCCGTGGACGAACACTTCCAACTCCTTCTCCGTCTCCGCAGAGATCTTCTCGATGTGCTTGAGCGAGTTCTCCCGGCCGAGCACGACGCGCTCCAGATCATACGGCTTGACAAAATCGACCGCCTCCGCGGAGGTGATCGTCATCTGTGTCGAGCCGTGGATGGGGAAATCGGGCGAGATCTCCCGGATCAGCTTGACCAGGCCGAGGTCTTGGACGATCACTGCGTCCACGCCAGCATCGATGCAGGCATCGATCAGCTCTTTCGCCTCTTCCATCTCGTTTTCGAAGACGAGAATGTTAAACGTCAAGAAGCCCTTCACGCCATACATATGTAAAAACTCCATGATCGCCGGCAGTTCGTCCATCAGGAAGTTGTGCGCTCGAGCGCGCGCGTTAAACTTCTCCACGCCGAAGTAGACAGCGTTTGCCCCGTTGGCCACCGCCGCCCGCATCGCTTCCCAATTCCCCGCAGGCGCAAGCAGTTCGATATCTTCACGACTCAGGTCTTTTTTCATCTATTTCATCCTTCCTGTTGCTAGCTCTCTTCATAGCGTATCTATTGTACATGTTTTCCCGAAATGGCGAAACAATCGCTGGGAAAAAGAATAACCGTTGTCATTTCATAGCATCCTACCGTATAATAGAAAAAATCAAGTTCAGAGCGGAATTATACCGGTGAAGAGCATCCAACTCGGAGGTGTCTGTGACCGGGGTCGATCTCGTGTGGATCGTCCCTCTAAGCGGACCGGGTACTGCCCGTTACAGCAGTGCGAGAGGATCAGATTTTCGCTCGGCCTGAGGGCCGATCGAGTCTGATCAAATTGGGTGGCACCGCGAGACAGCGCTCCTCGTCCCAACAGGATGAGGGCGCTTTTTATATTGGGAAAAGGAGTGAGGATCATGTTAGACATTCGTTTGATTCGCGAAGAGGCGGAGCGAGTTCAGCAGATCGCGCAGCAAAAGGGCATCGAGATCTCGATCGCCGACCTGCTGGCGTTCGACAAGGAGCGCCGCACCATCCTGCAGGATCTGGAGCAGTACCGCATGCAGCGCAACCAGCTGTCGCAGTCGATGCCGCAACTGGCCAAGCAGGGCAAGAAAGAGGAGATGGAGCAGACGAAAGAGGAAGTGCGCCGCATCAACGTGCACATCTCGTCGCTTGAAAACTCGCTCGGCGAGGTGGAAGCCAACCTGCGCAACCTGATGCTGCGCGTGCCGAACATCATCTCGCCCGACACGCCGATCGGAGAGTCGGATGCGGACAACGTGGAGCTGCGCCGCGTGGGCGAGGTTCCGACGTTTGAAGCGCCTCCGCTCGACCATGTGACCCTGGGCGAGAAGTACGACCTGTTCGACATCCCGCGCGGCGTCAAAGTGGCGGGCACCCGCAACTACTTCTTAAAAGGAATTGGTGCCTACCTGCATCGGGCGGTGCAATCGCTCGCCCTCGACCTGCTGACCAAGCGCGGGTTTACCGCGATGGACGTGCCGCTGATGGTGCGTGAAGAGATGTTCACCAACACCGGCTTCTTCCCGCTCGGCTTGGATCAGACCTACGCGCTGGAGGATCAAAAATATCTGGTCGGCACTTCGGAAGTGCCGCTGATCTCCTACTTCAGCGGCGAGGTGATCGATGTGGAACAACCGGTGCGCCTGGCTGGCGTTTCCAACTGTTTCCGCAGCGAAGCAGGTTCGGCAGGTCGCGACGTGCGCGGGCTGTACCGCGTGCATCAGTTCGCCAAGGTGGAACAGGTCGTCCTCTGCAAAAACGATCCGGAGCTGTCGGAGCAGATGCTGCAGGAGATCTTGAAAAATGCGGAAGACCTGTTGCATTTGCTGGAGCTTCCCTACCGCGTCGTCGCCGTCTGCACAGGGGACATCGGGCAGGGCGTGTACAAAAAGTATGACATCGAGACGTGGATGCCGAGCCGCGAAAGCTACGGGGAGACGCAATCGGCGTCCAACCTGCTCGAATTCCAAGCGCGTCGCTCGAACATCCGCTACCGGGATGAGAACGGACAGCTGCACTATTGCCACACCTTGAACAACACGGCGGTGGCGACGCCGCGCATCCTGATCCCGCTGCTTGAGAACCATCAGCGCCCGGACGGCACGATCTACATTCCGCAGGCGCTGCGCCCCTACATGAACGGCGTGGAAGAGATCAAACCGCAGTAAGTCACCCACGAACGAGCAAGACCGCCAGAGATCAGCTGGCGGTCTTTTTTTATGATCTGCGCGCTGGATCGCCTCAATAACCAAGCCGCGCTCGATGTATTTTTTCCAGTATCGAACAATGCTCATGCCTCGCTCCAGAAAACGCCGATCTCTTCTAACACAGCCCCGCAACAAAAGAAGCATCCCCGCACAGCCGGGGATGCTCATCATTTGCTTTTCGGCAAGCTATTGAAAATTCGCTCCGCCATCCTGTCATATCCCTCATTGTTCGGATGAAAATGATCGAACGACAGCAGCGAATCGTTGTTCCACTGGAACAGATCGAACATCGGCACCACTTTGACCTGCTGGAAGGATTGCGCGAGCTGACGCAGGTTGTCGTTCCACCCGAGCAGCAGCTGCTCCGACGCTCCCTGATCCTCAAACAGCCCTTCAAACGGATTGTATAGACCGAGGATGATGATCGGCGCCTTCTGGTTGCTCTTGCGAATGGTGGTCAACACCTGCTCCACATTTTTCGTATACTCTTTTTGCGTGGCGAGGATGGCAGCCTCGTCGATGCTCTTCAGGTTGATAATTTTATCCACTCCACCGATCGAGTGGGTGATGTCATTGCCTCCGATCGAGACCATGATCAGCTTTGCATCGTGAAAATACTGCTGGACGCCTGGGTTTTGCACCGACTTCGCAAGCTCCGCAGACTCAAGCCCGCTGATGCCGAGGTTTTGGACTTGGACCTGCTGACCGGACGCCTCAAGGCGGGACTTCAGATTGCCCACATATCCTTTGCCCGACGTATCGCCTACCCCTTTGGTCAGCGAGTCGCCGATCGCGACGATCAGGTTGGAGTCCGCTCCTTTTGCGTCTGTCGCCACGGTCGGTTGTACATCTTGACCAGCGGGCGCTTCCGCAGCTGGGAGCGACGAGGTCACATCGCCAGTCTGGGTCAGGGCGAGGAAAAACCCTCCACCGAGCACCACCACGCTGGCAAGAGCGAGCGTCAACACGCTGCCCCAGAGAAAAGAACGTTTTTTCTTCATCTTATGATAGGGCACCTCCTTTCTTTAGTGTATCATAGAAGAAGCACCTTTTCGCAACTTTTCACAAGCTAGGAGGATCTGCTCTTGAACGATAAACAACGTCCAGTCGCCCTGTCTGTGCGCAACTTGCAAAAGACGATCAGGCGGCGCACGATCGTAAAAAACATCACGTTTGACGTGTTTGCAGGAGAGGTGTTCGGCTTTCTCGGCCCGAACGGAGCGGGCAAGACGACGACCATCCGCATGATCGTCGGCCTGATCAAGCCGACTGCCGGCCACGTGCTGATCGGCGGCCATGATGTGCAAAAGGATTTTCTGGAGGCGATGCGCTGTGTCGGCTGCATCGTCGAGAACCCTGAACTGTATAAGTATATGACCGGCTGGCAAAACTTGGAGCACTTCGCCCGCATGCTCGACCTGCCCGATGAGCGAATCGACGAGGTCGTGCGACTGGTGCGCATGGAAGGTCGCATCCATGACAAAGTCAAGACGTATTCGCTCGGCATGCGCCAGCGCTTAGGGATCGCCCAAGCGCTGCTCGCCCGCCCGAAGCTTCTGATCTTGGACGAGCCGACCAACGGGCTCGACCCGGCGGGGATTCGCGAATTGCGCGAGTTTATCCGCCATCTCGCACAGGCGGAAGGCCTGGCGGTGTTCGTCTCCTCCCACATGCTGGCTGAGGTGCAGATGATGTGCGATCGGGTGGCGATCCTCTCCAACGGGGAGATCGTCAAGGTGGCGACGGTGGAGGAGATCGTGCACACCGGCACCAACCGCGTCGAGTGGACGGTCGATTCGCGCGACCTCGCCATGCGCCTGCTCGCCGAAGAGGTCGGCGCCGATCGGGTCGAGCCGCTGGGCGACAACAAGCTCGTCGCCCTGTTGACCCCTGAGCAGACAGCAGCGTGCAACCAGCTGTTGATCGAAGCGAACGTCAAGCTGTACGGCGTGCAGGTGCAAGGTCAGTTAGAAGAGCTGTTCCTGCAGATCACGGGAGGTGATTCGATTGCGTAACCTCTATCTGCTGACGCGCAACGAGACGCTGAAAGTGTTGCGCAAGAAGCGCTTTCTCGTCGTCCTGCTGATCCTCGCCGTGCTGATTCCCCTGTTCGCCTATGGGCAGTACACCCAGCAGGAGCGGGTCAAGGCGCAAAGCGGCGTCACCGACTGGCGGGCGGAGCTCGGACAGGAGATCGTCGAGACGGAGCGACGTCTCGCCTCACCCACGATGCAGGACGATCGGAGAAAAACGCTGGAGATGCGCCTTGAGCAAAACAAATACTACCTTGAGCGCAACATCAATCCGTCCGAGCCTGGCGCCACCTCTTTCACGCGAATTTTCATGCAGTTTGGCATCTCGCTGTTCCTGCCGCTGCTCGTCGTCGTCGTGGCGACAGATATCGTCTCGTCGGAGCTACAGGATGGGACGATCAAGCTGCTGCTGACTCGACCGGTCAAGCGCTGGAAGATTCTGCTGAGCAAATTTTTGACCTTGATGATCTTCACGACGCTTACGGTCGTCGTGATGGGGGTGATCTCCTTCCTCGTCTCCGGGCTCTTCTTCGGCTACGCGGGATGGGATGCGCCGATGTTTACCGGCTTCACCATCGTCAACGGCACGTTCGATACGAGCGCTGTGCAGATGATCCCGCACTGGCACCTGCTGTTGATGAACTATGGGCTCGGCTGGATCGCCGCGATCGCGGTGGCGACGCTCTCCTTTATGGTATCCGTTCTGGTGCGGGGCACTGCGACCGGGATGGGCGTGATGCTCGCCCTGTTGATCGGTGGGAGCATCATGGGGCAGATGGCCAGCGATTTCCCGCTGACCAAATATGTGTTCACCACGCATCTGCGCCTGACCGACTATATTAACGGCGTGCCTGTCGCCGTCGAAGGGCTGACGCTCAACTATTCGCTGGCGGCGCTGGCGATCTGGTCGGCTGCGGCGCTGGCGCTCTCCTTCCTGTCGTTTACCAAGCGCGATGTGCTGGCATAAGTTTGGCCGGACATCTGTTTAGAAAGCAGCAATCAAATGAAAGGGCGAGGCTTCTCTTGGGAAGCCTCGCCCTTTTTGTATGGAAAGCTGTTACTGTCCTGCCAGGCAGGCTCTCTTTTCGAACGGATAGGTGGGCAGCGGAATGCGGCGTCGCCTTTCCTCCGCATACTGCGCCGTCCAATCGACCGTCTCGCCCAGCAGCCACTTTTGAACATCAAGATCGTCGATCTCCTGTTGCGGTGCCTGCAGTCGCTCGATCGCCTCCTCGCGGGTGGCGCATCGAACGGCGAAGCGGTGTTCAAACTCCGCTCGTCCAAGCTGGAGCGTATAGGCCACATCTGCCAGCTCGATTTCTGGAGCAACCGTCAGATGGTCGGCGAGGCGCTGCGCCATCTTCTGCAGAGCGCTCGGCGTTTTGGCCGACAGGATCAGCAGATGGCTGTTCCGCTCTGAAGATTCCGACTGCTGTACGGGCGCTTCTTCGAGGATCAGGTGGGCGTTGGTGCCGCCCATCGCAAACGAGTTGATGCCCGCACGCCTCGGCACGCCGTCAGCCGTCTTCCACTCCCGCGCTGCTGCGCTCACATAGAGCGGGCTGTTCGCAAAGTCGATCTGCGGGTTGGGCTGCTCAAAATGCAGCGTCGGCGGCAACGTTTTCGCCTTGAGCGCCATCACCGTCTGGATGACGTTGGCGACGCCAGCCGAGACCGCCGTATGCCCGATGTTCGGCTTGATCGAGTGCAGGGCGACCGTGTTCGGCGTCCACCCTTCCGCTGCGTACGCTTGCGTCAGCGCGGTCGCTTCGATCGCATCGCCGAGCGGCGTCCCCATCCCGTGCGCGGTGATCGCCGTCACCGTGCTCGGTTCGATGCCCGCCTGCTCGATCGCCTCGGTCACCACTCGCTCGATCCCCTCCATGCTCAGCGCCATGTAGCCGACCTTCTCCGCGCCATCGTTGTTGATCGCCGTCCCACGGAAGACCGCGTGGATCGTGTCGCCATCGTTTTGCGCGTCCTCCAGCCTTTTCAGCAGGAGCGTGCCGACCGCTTCGCCGGTGAAAGCGCCCGCCGTGGTCGCATCGAACGGTTTGCAGTTGCGGCCATCCACCGAGTATGGCCCGCCTTCAAACGCTAAGTACCCTTGTTTCTGCGGCACTTTCACGTTGGTCCCTCCGGCGAGCGCCATGTCGCATTCCCCGGCGAGCAGGCTCTTGCAGGCCAGATGGATCGCCACCGCCGAACCGGTGCAGGCTGTCTGCACCGAGAGGCTCGGGCCTCGCAAGTTGAGCAGGTAGGAGATGCGCGTCGTCAGGAAGTTCGAATCGTTGCCCCAGGAGACGTGCAGGATGTTGTCCGGGTTTTCCAGCACGCTCGGGTTGGCGAACACCAGCTGGCTGTACGTGTTTTCCCCGCTCGCCGCATAGAGGGCGATCCGCTCGTCTCCGCGACGTGGATTGTAGCCGGCGCTCTCCAGCGCTTCCCACGCGCATTCGAGCAGCAGGCGCTGCTGCGGATCGGTCAGCTCTGCCTGCGCTTGGCTCATGCCGAAAAATTCCGGATCAAACTCCTCTGGGCGGTCGAGCATCGCACCTGCCATCACCATGCCAGGGATGTCCAGCGCCGGCTTCGCTTCGGGGAAGAACTGCACCGACTCGACGCCGCCCACGATGTTTTGCCAGAACTGCTCCACATCGTTCGCATCGGGGAAGCGTCCCGACATCCCGATGATCGCGACTGCCGACGAGTCGGAGGCGGCGAGGCGTGGCTTCGATCGCTTGGCCACAGCGGGACGAGACTCCGCATCGTGGCCGAGATAGCTCATCAGCGAGCGGATGGTCGAGTGCTTAAACATCGTCACCAGCGGGAAGGTGCGCCCGACTGCCGCTTGGATTTTTTGATGCGCGGTCGTCAGCAGCAACGAGTGCCCGCCGAGGTCGAAGAAATTATCGTCCAGCCCGACCCGTTCGACTTGTAACACTTCGCGCCAGATGCTGACCAGCTCATGCTCAAGACCTGCTTGCGGTACCGAAAGCCCCGCCTCTGCGACGATCTGCACATCTTCCGGCTTTGGCAGCGCTTGGCGATCGACCTTGCCGTTTGGCGTCAGCAGGAACGACTCGACCACGACGATCGCCGACGGCACCAGGTAGGCGGGCAGCTTGTCTTTCAGCCAGACGCGCAGGCGAGCGGACGTTGCGCTTTCGGCACCTGTGGTGACCACATAGGCGACCAACCGCTTGTCGCCCGGTCGATCCTCGCGCACCATCACCAGCGCATCCTGCACATCCGCATGATGGAGCAACACTTCCTTCACCTCGCCCGGCTCAATCCGGAACCCGCGAATCTTGACTTGGAAGTCGACCCTGCCGATAAACTCGATGTTGCCATCCGCCAAGTAGCGCACCCGGTCGCCCGTCTTGTACAGCCGAGCGCTCCGATCGCTGGTGAACGGATGGGGAATGAATCGCTCCTCCGTCAGCTCCGGTCGGTTCAGATAGCCGAGCGCCAACCCGTCTCCCCCGATGTACAGCTCGCCCGGCACGCCGATCGGCACCGGCTGCAAGTTGCGATCCAAAACGTACAGTTCGGTGTTGGCGAGCGGTCGCCCGATCGGAATCGACACCGCTCCTTCTGGCACCGCTTCGATCAGGTGCCACACGGCGAACGTCGTGCTCTCCGTCGGGCCGTATCCGTTGAGCAGTCGCTCTGGCCCACCGCTGCGCAACACCTCTTTCACCCATTTCGGATCGAGCGCATCGCCTCCGACGATCAGATCGCGCATCGTGCCAAAGGCGTCAGGTACGCTCTGCGCCATCTGGTTGAACAGCGCGACCGTCAAGAACATCGAGGTGATGCCCTGCTCGCGAATCGCGGTGGCAAACTCTTGCGGTTGCAACACCACCTCTTTCGGCAGGATGACCAGACTGCCGCCGTTGAGCAGCGCTCCCCAGATTTCGTAGGTCGCCGCGTCAAACGCGGAGTTGGCGACCTGTCCGATCCGATCGGTCTGCTCAAACTGAGCGAAGTTGGTGTTCTTGACCAAGCGGTTGACAGCTCGATGAGGGATGCTGACCCCTTTCGGTCGGCCGGTCGAGCCTGACGTATAGATCACATAGACGAGCTGTTCCGGTCCGGTCTGACAGGACAGATCGTCTCCGTCCTCCTGCTCGATCCACGCCCAGTCGCGATCCAAGCAGATCATCTCCGCCGAGGTCGGGGGAAGATCTGCCAACAGTTTTTCCTGGGTCAACACGATCGACAATTCCGCGTCTTCGATCATCATCGCCAGGCGCTGCTGCGGATACTCCGGATCGAGCGGCACATAGGCGCCTCCCGCCTTGAGAATCCCCAGCATCCCCACGATCAGATCGAACGACCGCTCGACGCTGATGCCTACTCCGCGATCTGGGCCGACCCCTTTGCTGCGCAGACGGCGCGCCAGTCGATTCGCACGCTCGTTCAGCTCCTGATAGGTCAGCTGCTCTGCGCCGAAGAAGACGGCCGGTCGATCTGGCGTTCGCTTCACTTGCGCTTCGAACAGCTCGTGCACGCAGCTGTCTTTCGGATAGTCTGACTCCACCTTGCTCCATTCGGACAGCAGCGTCTGCCGCTCCTCCGCCCCGAGCATCGACAGCCTGTGGATCGGTCTGTCCGAATCCTCGGCGATCGCAAGCAGGAGCATCTGCCAATGCTCGATCATCCGCGCCACCGTCTCCCGATCGTACAGGTCGGTGTTGTACTCGACCATGCCGCCGATTCGCTCCCCGCTCTCTTGCATCGAGAAGGTGAGGTCAAACTTGGACGTCTGGCCCGTGTACGGCTCTTGCTGCATCGTGAGCCCCGGCAGGTGCCACGTTTGATCTGGAATGTTTTGCAGGATCATCACCGCTTGGAAGAGCGGGCTTCTGCTCGGGTCGCGCTCCACCTTGAGCAGATCGACCAACTGTTCAAATGGCACCTCCTGATGCGCATACGCATCGAGGGTCGTTTTGCGTACCCGCCCGATCAGCTCGCGGAACGTCACGTCGCCCGACAGGTCGGTGCGCAGCGGCAGCATGTTGACGAAAAAGCCGATCAGCCCTTCCAGCTCCGCTCGGTTGCGCCCCGCGATCGGCGAGCCGACGACGATATCCTCCTGGCCGGTATAGCGGTACAACAGCGTATTGAAAGCTGCCAGCAGCGTCATGAACAGGGTGGCTCCCGCTTCGCGGCTCAGCTTGACCAATTGTGCGGTCACGTTCTCCGACAACTCAAACGGTAAGACTGCCCCGCGATAGCTGAGCACAGGTGGCCGCGGGCGGTCTGTCTGCAGATCGAGAATCGGCAATTCCCCGCCCAACTGCTCTTGCCAATAGCTGTGCAGTCGATCGATCACCTCGCCCTGCAGTCTGTTCCGCTGCCAGATCGCAAAGTCTGTATACTGGATCGGCAAAGGATCGAGGTGGCAGGCAGCTCCTGTCACTTCCGCTTCATACAAGGCGGACAGCTCGCGGGTCAACACGCTAAACGACCAGCCGTCTGAGATGATGTGATGTTTGTTCAGCAGCAGCAGGTGCTCCTCCTCCGCCAGTCTGATCAGCAAAACGGTAAACAGCGGGCCTGCAGTCAGGTCGAAACGGCGATTCGCCTCCTCCTGCAACAGCCGCTCGACGTCCGCCTGGCGCTCCATGTCCTGCATGTAGGAGAGGTCGATCACCTGCATCCGCTGCGATCCAGTCGCCAAGACGATCTGTCTTGGCTGATCTCCATCTGCGGCAAACGCGGTGCGCAACGATTCATGGCGATCCAGCAGCTGATCGAGGCTCCGCTTTAAGGCGGATAGATCCAACCTGCCTTGTAAGCGCAACAGGTGCGGCATATTGTACATCGGGCTGTCGGGGTCGAGCTGGTGCATAAACCACAGCCTTTGCTGGGCGAATGACATCGGCAAGATGACCCCGCGCTCCTGTCTGCCGATCTGCTCCTCCAAGCGCTCCGATCGATCAGGTTCGAGCAGCTGGGACATCTCGGCGATCGTCGGCCGATCGAAGCAGGCGCTGAGCGGCAGTTCGATCGCAAACGCATGGCGCATGCGCGAGATCAGCTGTGTGGCCAACAGCGAATGGCCGCCCAGTTCAAAGAAGTTGTCATGAATGCCGACCGGATCGACGCGCAGCAGATCTGACCAGATCGCAGCCAGCTGAAGCTCCTGAGCGGTCTGCGGTGCGGTAAATTCGCTACCCAGCCGCTCGTGCGCTGGCTCTGGCAGCGCGCGCCGGTCAACCTTTCCGTTTGCGGTCAGCGGGAATGCTCGCAGCGCGACGATCGCAGAGGGCACCATGTAGGGTGGGAGCTGCGCTTTCAAGTAGACTCGCAGCTGTTGATTCACCGCTTCAGGCTCCTCGTCTGCAACCACATAGGCGACCAGACGCTTATCGCCTGGCACATCTTCACGCGCTAAGACGATCGCATCGCGAACCAGCTCGTGGCGCAGCAGCACCTCTTCGATCTCCCCCAGCTCGATGCGGAAACCGCGAATCTTCACCTGATAATCGATCCGGCCGATAAACTCAATGCTGCCGTCCGCCAGGAAGCGAACCGAATCGCCCGTCCGGTACAGGCGAGCTTGCGGATCGGAGGAGAACGGGTGCGGGACAAATTTCTCCGCCGTCAGCTCCGGACGATTGTAGTAACCGCGCGCCAGCCCGTCGCCGCCGAGGTACAGTTCGCCTGGCACCCCGATCGGCACCGGCTGCTGATGACTGTCGAGCACATAGGCGGTCGTGTTGGCGATCGGCTTGCCGATCGGAACTGTCAGCGCGCCGGCTGGCACCTCCTCGATCAAATGCCAAGTGGCATACGTCGTGCTCTCCGTCGGCCCGTACATGTGCAGCAGCCGCTCCGGCCCGCCCTGTTCGAGCAACGACCTCACGCGCTTCGGATCGCACGCTTCCCCTCCGAACAGCACCGCCCGCCGCTCGCCGAGCATCTCCGGCACTTCATCGACCAGCTGGTTGAACAGCGCGGTCGTGACAAACAGAATGTTGAGCTGCTGTCGATCGACCTCCGCTGTCAGCTTGGCCGGGTTCAGCAAAATCTCCTTGGTCAACATCACCATCCGCGCCCCGTGAAGCAATGCGCCCCAGATCTCAAAGATCGCCGCATCGAAAGCGGAGTTGGCTCCTTGGCTGATCCGATCCTCCGGCGTGATCGTCAAATAATCGTTGTTCAGCACCAAGCGGGCGATCGCCCGCTGCGTGATGCAGACCCCTTTCGGTCGACCGGTCGAGCCGGACGTGTAGATCACATAGGCAAGATGGTCACCAGTGGTCAGACAAGGTGGATTTTCTCGTTCCGCACCCGCCTCCTGCATCTCCTGTTCGATCTGATCCAACAGCAGCAGTTCAGCAGTCGACGGCGGCAGTAGCGGCGCCATCTTCCGATCGGACACGATCACCGCAAGCTCCGCATCCTCGATCATCAGCGCCAGCCGTTCTGTCGGGTAGTCCGGATCGAGCGGAACGTACACGCCGCCCGCTTTGAGAATGCCGAGCAGCCCGACCAGCATTTCGAAGGAGCGCTCGATGCACAGGCCGACCAGCGATTCTGTCATCACCCCAGCCTTGCGCAATCGATGCGCCACGATGTTCGCTCGCTCGTTCAGCTCCCGATAGGTGATCGACCGATCGTCGCACATCGCCGCGATCGCATCTGGAGCGCATGCTGCTTGCTGTTCGAACAGCTGTTGCAAAGAGAGGTCGCGCGGATAATCCCGCTGCGTCTCGTTCCATTCACCGATCATCTGCCGCTCCGCTTCCGGTGCCAGCAGCGGGTAGGCGTGGAGCGGTCTGGTCGGATCGTCACAGACCGCCTCCAACAGTGTCTGCCACGACATGATCATGCGCAGGATCGTTTCCGCTTCGAACAGATCGGTACAATATTCGACCGTCCCCGTAAGCTGATCTTCCTGATGCGTCAGCGAAAAGCTGAGATCGAACTTGGATGTCCCTCCCTCAAAAGGCTGCAATTCTAAGCTCAGCCCAGGCAGGTTCCACGTGTTCTCCTCCATGTTTTGCAGCATCATCACCGCTTGGAACAACGGCGTGCGGCTCGGGTCTCGCTCCGCCTGCACCAGCTCCACCAGCTGTTCGAACGGCATGTCCTGATAGGTGAAAGCGCTCAAGGTCACCTCGCGCACGCGCTCGACCAGCTCGTGAAAATCGCCTGCGCCCGCCAGATCGGTGCGAATCGGCAACATGTTGACAAAAAAGCCGATCAATCCTTCGATCTCCACGCGGTTGCGCCCGGCGATCGGCGTGCCGACGACGATGTCCTCCTGACCGGAGTAGCGGGAGAGCAGCAGATTGAACGCGGAGAGCAGTGTCATGAACAATGTCGCATTTGCTCGCTTGCTCTGCTCGATCAGCTTTTGCGTCAACTCGGCAGACAGCGCAAACGGCACGTACGCACCGCGGTGGCTAAACTTCGCCGGGCGCAGTCTGTCGGTCGGCAGGTTGAGAACGGGCAGTTCACCCCCGAGTGCCGCTTGCCAATAGTCTGCCTGCTGCTTCCGAACTTCCCCTTGCAACCAATCGCGTTGCCAGACGGAAAAGTCTGCATACTGCACCTGCAACTCTGGCAGCTGTGCCGCCTCACCGCCCGCATGCTGTCCGTACAATTTTGACAGCTCGTCCGCAAAGATGCTGATCGACCATCCATCGGAGACGATGTGGTGCATGTTCAACAGCATCCAATGCTCGCGCTCCGTCAAGCGCGCCACATCGACTCGCCACAGCGGCCCTTTTTCTAAATCGAACGGTGTGCGCGCCAACTCCCTCAGCAAACGATCCGCTCGATCTGCACGCTGCTGATCTGGTTGAGCGCTCAGGTCATGCAGGGTCAGCGAGACAGGCATCTGCTCGTGGAACACCTGCACCGGATGATCCTCCACGGTGGCAAACGTTGTGCGCAGCGCTTCATGGCGGCGCACGATCTCCGCCAGACTGCGCTCAAGTGCAGGCAGATCGAGATCGCCCCTCATTCTGAGCAGATAGGGCATGCTGTACATCGGGCTGTTCGGATCGTATTGGGCCATGAACCACAGCCGCTGTTGGGCAAAGGACAGCGGGAACTGCTGGTTGCGGGCGATCGGTACGATCTTGTCGCCGACGACCTCTTCTGTCGCCTTGCGGATCTCATGACACATCTCCTCCACAGTCGGCGCTTCAAAACAGATTTTCAGCGGAAGTTCGACTCCGAAAGTTCGGCGGATATGCGAGATCAGTCGGGTCGCCAACAGCGAGTGTCCGCCCAGATCAAAGAAATTGTCGTGCACGCCGATCTGCTCGACACCCAGCAGCTCCGACCAGATCGTCGCCAACACTCGCTCCTCGTCGGTGCGCGGCTCAACATGCATCTCTTCAGCGCCCCGATTCAGCTCCGGCACCGGTAAAGCGCGACGATCCACTTTGCCATTCGGCGTCAAGGGCAGGCTGTCCAGCATGACAATCGCGGACGGCACCATATAGGCGGGGAGCGTTTGCTTCAGATAATCGCTCAGCTCCTCGCTCGATAGATCTGCCGCTTCGACGGGCACTGCGTAAACGGTCAAGCGCTTTTCGCCCGCCACATCTTCACGCGCCATCGCCAGCGCATCGCGCACCAGCTCGTGCCGCTTCAACACATCCTCGATCTCTCCCAACTCGATGCGGAACCCGCGAATCTTCACTTGGAAGTCGATGCGGCCGAGATACTCGATGTTTCCATCGGGCAGATAGCGCACCGCATCGCCCGTCTTGTACAGCCGCGCTTGCGGGTCTGGTGAGAACGGATGCGGCACAAACTTTTCTGCCGTCAGCTCAGGCCGGTTCAGGTAGCCTTTCGCCAACCCGTCGCCGCCGATGTACAGCTCCCCTGGCACGCCGATCGGCACGGGCTGCATCTGGCGGTCGAGCACATAGAGGGTCGTGTTCGACAGCGGCTTGCCGATCGGGATCGAAACGAGATCCTCCGGCACCGCTTCAATTTGGAACCAAGCGGCAAACGTCGTGCTCTCGGTGGGCCCATACGCATTTAACAGCCGCTGTGGCGCTGCCTTTTCCAGCAGTGCTCGCATCCGCTTCGGATCGCACGCCTCCCCGCCGACCAGCACATCGCGCATACCCTGAAACATCTCCGGCACCTCGTCGACCAGCTGGTTGAACAGCGAGGTGGTCACAAACATCGTGTCGATCTCCTGCTCCCTCACCGCTTGCAGCAGTTGCGGCGGGTTGAGCAGCGTATCTTTTGACAGGATCACCACTCGCGCTCCGTTCAGCAACGCGCCCCAGATCTCGAACGTCGCCGCATCAAACGAAGCGTTCGACACCTGCGCCACCTTGTCCGTCGCCGTAAATTGCACATAGTTGGTATCGCGCACCAAGCGGACGATCGCGCGGTGCGGAATGCCCGCCCCCTTCGGGCGACCGGTCGAGCCGGACGTGTAGATCACATAGGCGAGATGGTCGGCTGTCGACTGGCAGGGGATGTTTTCCCTGTTGGCAACCTGTTCTGCCCTGACCTCATCGAGCAGGAGCCACTCCGCTTTCGCCTGCGGAAGCTGTGCGGACAGCTCACTCGTGGTGATCACCACCGCCAACTCCGCATCTTCGATCATCAAGGCCAGCCGCTCTGCCGGATACTCCGGATCGAGCGGCACGTACGCCCCACCCGCTTTCAGGATGCCGACCATCCCGATCAGCATGTCGAAAGATCGCTCGACGCTCAGGCCGACCAGACTTTCTGCCTGTACGCCCAGCTCCCGCAAGCGATAGGCGACCCGATTCGCCTGCTCGTTCAGCTCTCGATAGGTCAGCGATCTCCCTTCCCACACGGCGGCGATCGCTTCCGGCGTGCGCTGTACCTGCTGTTCGAACAGCTGATGCACACACAGCTCCCGCGGATAGCCTGACTCCGTTTCGTTCCACGCTCCCAGCAGTTGCTGCTCTTCTTGCGCAGTCATCAGCGGATAGGCGTGAAGCGGTTTTGCCGAATCTTCGCAGATCGCTTCCAAGAGGAGTTGCCATGAGCCGATCATCCGCTGGATCGTCTGCGCCGCAAACAGGTCGGAGTTGTACTCGACAAACCCGTCCAATTTTCCATCTATCTCCTCCAAGGAGAACATCAGGTCAAACTTGGCCGTCCGATGTTCGACCGCCTCTGCTCGCATCTGCAAGCCGGGCAGCTGCCAGCTCTGCTCCGGCAGATTTTGCAGGATCAACACCGCTTGAAACAGCGGCGTTCGGCTCAGGTCGCGCTCTTGTTGCGCCAGCTCGACCATGCGCTCAAACGGGATGTCCTGATGCGCATAGGCGCCGAGCGTCACCTCGCGCACCTGTTCCAACAGCGCAGGGAAGTCGCTCACCTCGCTCAAATCGATCCGTAGCGGCAACATGTTGACGAAAAAGCCGATCAGTCCTTCCAAGTCGGTCCGGTTGCGCCCGGCGATCGGCGTGCCGACGATCAGCTCCTGCTGACCGGAGTAACGGGCGAGCAGCGTGTTGTATGCAGCCAACAGCGTCATATACAGCGAAGTGCCCATCCGCTTGCTCAGCGCTTGCAGCTTGGCGGTCAGCTCTGCGGACAGACCGTACCGCTCGGTCGCTCCCCGGTAGCGGAACACAGCGGGGCGCGGATGGTCGGTCGGCAGCGCGAGCACCGGAAGTTCGCCCGCCAGCCGCTCCTGCCAATAAGCGAGCTGTTGCTCATCCTGCGCCGCAGTCGAATGCTCCTGTTGCCAGATCGCATAGTCTGCATACTGTATCGGAAGCGCCGGATAGTCGAGCGGCGAGCCGTTCGCAAGGTGGCTGTACCCGATCGACAGCTCGCGCGCGAGCACGCCCATCGACCAGCCGTCCGCCGAGATGTGGTGCATCAGCAAAAGCAACAGGTGTTCCTCTGCTGCCAGCTGGATCAGCGCTGCGGAGAAGACAGGCCCTGCGACCAGATCGATCGGACGCGCCCCGAGCTCCGCCACCAAGGCGGCCGCCTGCGCCTCCCGCTCGCTCTCCGACACCTCGCGCAGATCGAACTCGTCGATGCGCACCGCCTCTGCTGGGCGCACGCGCTGCACAGGATCGGAACCACCAGCTGCAAACGTGGTGCGCAACACCTCATGGCGAGCGACAAGTTGATCCAAGCTGAACGCAAGCGCCCGCTTGTCCAACAGCCCGCTTAACCGCAGCAGATAGGGCAGGTTGTACATCGGATTCTCGCCATGCATCTCGTGCATAAACCAGAGCCGTTTTTGCGCAAACGACAGCGGGATCGTCTCCCCGCGGCTGACGGCGATCTGCTCGTTCGCCGCTACCTTCATCTGCGCACCGAGCAGCGCAGCCATCTCAGAAAGCACCGGAAACTCAAAACAATGCGCATAGGTCAGCTCGACCCCCAGCTCCTGGCGCACGCGGGAGATCAACTGGGTCGCCAACAGCGAGTGCCCACCCAGCTCCAAGAAATTATCTGATGCTCCGACGCGCTCACGATGCAATACGTCCGACCAGATCGCAGCCAACGCCCGCTCCGCCTCGGTGCGCGGTGCGATGTATGCCTCCTCCACTTCGATCGCGCTCCAATCGGGCACGGGCAACGACTTGCGATCCACTTTGCCATTTGGCGTCAGCGGCAGGCTGTCCAGCATGACGAACGCGGACGGCACCATATAAGCTGGGAGCTGTTTCTTCAGATAATCGCGCATCTCTCCAAACGAAATGTCAGTCCCTTCGATCGGCACGAGGTAGCCGGTCAACCGCTTTTCCCCCGGCACGTCCTCGCGGGCCAACACCAACACATCGCGCAGGTAGGGGTTACGTTTGATCACCTCTTCGATCTCGCCCAACTCGATGCGGAACCCGCGAATCTTCACTTGGAAGTCGATGCGCCCGATAAACTCAAGATTACCGTCTGCCAGATAGCGCACCGCATCGCCCGTCTTGTACAGGCGAGCTTGCGGGTCTGACGAAAACGGATGCGGCACAAACTTTTCTGCCGTCAGATCCGCTCGGTTCAGATAGCCTCTCGCCAACCCGTCGCCGCCGATATACAGCTCGCCCGGCACGCCGATCGGCACTGGGCGCATGCGACGGTCGAGCACGTAGAGGGTGGTGTTGGCGATCGGCTTGCCGATCGGAATCGCAGTCGCCTCCTCTGCCAGCTCTTCGATCAGATGGCAGGTGGCGATCGTCGTGCTCTCCGTCGGACCATAGGCGTTCAACAGCCGCTCAGGGCCACCTTTTTTCAACAGTGTGCGCACCCGATTCGGGTCGCCCGCCTCCCCGCCGAACAGCACGTTGCGCATCCCCTGAAACATCTCAGGCACCGCATCGACCAATTGGTTGAACAGCGCCGTCGTCACCAGCATCGTGCTCACTTCATATCGCTTGATAGCAGCAGCTAACCGCGGGGGATCGAGCAACGTCTCCTTGGACAGGATGACCGCTCGCGCACCGTTTAGCAACGCGCCCCAGATTTCGAACGTCGCCGCATCAAACGCAGAGTTGGACACCTGCGCCACCCGATCTTCCACTGTAAAATTCAAATAATCTGTATGCTTCACCAAGCGGCTGATCGCTCGATGCAAAATGCCGACGCCTTTGGGACGACCGGTCGAACCGGACGTGTAGATCACGCAGGCGAGATGATCGGATGCGGTATGGCAGGGCAGGTTTTTCAGCCGATCAGGATCTCCCGCCTCCATCGCGCTCGACACAATCTCCTCAAGCAGCAGCAAGTGCGCTTCCGTCGCTGGCAGTCGCTCGGCCAACTGACGTGTGGTGAGCACCGCCTTCAGGCTCGCATCTTCGATCATCAGCGCGAGCCGATCGGTCGGGTACTCCGGATCGAGCGCTACATAGCCGCCGCCCGTTTTCAGGATGCCGAGCATCGCGATCAGCATGGCAAATGAGCGCTCCACGCATAAGCCGACCAGCGAATCGGCTTCCACACCCAACTCCCGCAGGCGATGTGCCACGAGGTTCGCACGTTCGTTCAGCTCTCGGTAGGTCAGCACCTGCTCCTCCCAAACGGCTGCGATCGCATCGGGTCGCCGAGCCACTTGCTCCTCGAACAGCTGGTGCAGGCAGACGTCATTCCGATAGTCGATCTGCGTATCTGTCCAAGCGTCGATCAGCCGCTGCTCTTCCAGTGTGAGCAGCGACAGGTCGGCCACTTTCTGCTCCGGCTGCTCAAGGATCGCGCGGAGAAGATTTTGAAAATGGTTCGCCATCCGCTCGATCGCATCGGGTGCAAACTGCGTTCGCTCATACACAAACTCCAACTGGTACTGCTGGCCTGCCCGCACGATCAGCGCGAGCGGCAGTCGCAGGTCCCCCAGCTCTTCATTGAGGAACAGGCCGATTTCAAACAGCGGCTCCCCCTCCGCGATCTGACACCACTCGCGAATCTCCTCCAGCGTTGCGGTCAGCTGATCTCGCACCGCCTCGCGCTCCGCATGCAGCTGTTGCATCCACTGCGCGGCACCGGTTTCCTCCTCGATTTTGATCCGCACAGGAAGGGGCACCCCCGAAGTGCCAAACGTGCTGCCAAACAGGACATCTTCCTCTCCGCTGTACCTGCTGAGCAACAACGCCCAAACATTTTCAAACAGCGATTCCCAAGTCACATGATGGGTTCCATTTAAGAAATAAAACTTTTCTGATATTTCAGTCGACAGTGATGCTACAAATGTTCCGTGTCCCACTTCCTGTCGCAACTCACTCTGCAAACGCAGTGTGGTCGGCTCTTTGCCCGCTTCCAGGCAGGATTTCCAATGATCCCCTCGCACTACAATTCCCATAACCCGCCTACACCTTCCTAAGAAATTTAGATAAATCGTCCTGCAAAATGAGAGCTTTACTAAAAGATAGATTATACCAATATAGTATGATTAACTCTTTACAGGCTCTATTATTAAAATATACCACAAGTTTTTTCCATAAAAAACACAAAGTAGCGATAAAAAAATCCGACTCCACACGGAGCCGGATCGATCATCCTGCAAATTCAGTTTTTGGCTGTTGCAACACATGGTGGAAGATCGCCTCGGCGACCTCCGCATCTGGGTCTTGCGTCAAGCGGGCAGTCCCATCGGCTAGTACCCAGTCGGCAGCTTCCTTGACCGCGTCGTCCGCCCAGCTCATCGCCACCCCGATCCCAGCCCAAGCGATCATCCCCAGATCGTTTTTGCTGTCGCCGAGCGCCATCACCTGCTCGCGCGGCACATCGAATGCGGCGCAGAGGTCGGCGAGCGCATCTTGCTTCGTGCTCCGCGGGTGGAGGATGTTCAGCTCTGGAATGCCATCCGCATAGACGTGATGGCGGCAGCGATACCCGTCTCCCTCCGAACCAAAGCGTTCGAGGATCAGCTTCGCCTCCCGCTCCCCTTTTACAAAGATCTGAAAGGGCGCTTCGACCAGCTTCTGCACCAGATTCTCCACATGTATTTCGATCGTCTTGTTCTTCCCGTTGGATGGATCGTAGTCAAAATTGTTCCACACCTCGCTCCCGACGTAGACGCGAAGGGCGATCTGCTGCTCATCGGCAAAGGTGACGACATCTCGCGCAAACGACAAGGGGAGGTAGCTCCTTCGGATCACTGCACCCGTCTGTCCATCGACGGTGCTTGCGCCAGACGAGAGGATGATCGGGGTGGAAAGCCCCATGCGATCATAAAATCGCTTGGCACCTGCCCAGCCGCGGGCGGTGGCGATGACCACCTTCACGCCGCTTTTAATCGCTAGGCGGATCGCCGTCAGATTTTCGTCAGGAATATGTAAGTCGGGTGCGATCAGCGTGTCATCCAGATCGATTGCGATCAAAGAGATCATCTCGGCGTCCTCCTCATTGTTTTTTCCTTCTTTATTGGATACACTACATTAATTGGATGCACTACAGTCGGACATAAACCTGCCAAATTTTCTCGAAAAAAAGGATTCCCGTCCAAAATCCATTGTGTTATACTGAAGGCAAATAGTATAACCTAATTGCTCATAATCAAGTGACCAATTGTCAGATTGTGTTGCACCAATTCACACGTTTGACTACTATTATAATATCAGCTACTCCCAAAGGAAAGGATCTGAACTTTTCCCATGACAACGAACATGATGACCGCTGAGCTTCAAAAGATTTTGGACAACACGACCGTTCATCGCAATCTTTCTGTGCCATCTCTTGTGGAAACCGCTGTGAAATACGGCGAGGGTCTCGTTACTTCCACTGGCGCTCTCAGCGTGACCACCGGCAAATACACGGGACGTTCCCCGAAAGACAAATTTATCGTAGAAGACGCGCTCTCCAAGGACCACGTGCATTGGGGCCCGGTCAACCAACCGTTCTCCCAAGAAAAGTTCGATGCTCTCTACGCGAAAGTCCTTTCTCATTTGAAGACAAAAGACGAGCTGTTCATCTTTGACGGCTTCGCAGGTGCAGATGAGACCTACCGCCTGCCGATTCGGATCATCAACGAATACTCCTGGCAGAACCTGTTCGTGCACACGCTGTTCATCCGCCCGACCGCAGCAGAGCTCGAAACGCATGATCCGCAATTCACGGTGATCGGAGTTCCGAGCTTCCTGGCCGATCCTGCTGTTGACGGCACCAGCTCGGAAACGTTCATCCTCGTCTCCTTTGAGAAGCGCGTCGTGCTGATCGGCGGCACTCACTATGCGGGCGAGATGAAAAAGTCGATCTTCTCCGTCATGAACTTCCTGTTGCCACAAAAAGGCGTCATGCCGATGCACTGCTCGGCAAACGTCGGTCAATCTGGCGATGTCGCGCTGTTCTTCGGTCTCTCCGGCACCGGGAAAACCACCCTTTCTGCCGACCCGAACCGCAACCTGATCGGCGATGATGAGCACGGCTGGTCTGATGATGGCGTGTTCAACTTCGAAGGCGGTTGCTATGCGAAATGCATCCGTCTGACCGCAGCGAACGAACCGGAGATCTGGAACGCGATCAAGTTTGGCGCCGTGCTTGAAAATGTGGTCGTCGATCAGGCTTCTCGCGTCGCCGATTATGACAGCGACCAACTGACCGAAAACACCCGCGCTGCCTACCCGATCGATTCGATCCCGGGCGCCGTTCTGCCGAGCGTCGGCGGTCACCCGAACGTGATCGTCTTCCTGACCGCAGATGCGTTTGGCGTCTTGCCTCCGATCGCCAAGCTGACCAAAGAGCAGGCGATGTACTACTTCCTGTCCGGCTACACGTCCAAGCTGGCAGGCACCGAGCGCGGAGTCACCGAGCCGGAAGCGACATTCTCCACCTGCTTCGGCGCACCGTTCCTGCCGCTTGCTCCAACCGTCTACGCTGAGCTGCTCGGCGAGAAGATCACCAAGCACGATGCGAAGGTCTACCTGGTCAACACCGGCTGGACGGGTGGCGGCTACGGAGAAGGCTCCCGCATGAAGCTGTCCTACACCCGCGCGATGGTCACCGCGGCGATCGAAGGACGCCTCGATACTGCCAACTACGAGATCGACCCGATCTTCGGACTTGCGCTTCCGACCGAGGTGGACGGCGTTCCGGCCGAAGTCCTCAACCCGCGCAACACGTGGGAAAACAAAGAAGCGTATGACGTACAAGCGAAAGATCTCGCTTCTCGCTTCATCAACAACTTCGAGAAGTTCGGAACCGTTTCTGACGAGATCAAATCGGCTGCACCGAAAGCGTAACAGCCGCTCTGAAAACCCTGCGATCGATGCAGGGTTTTCTTTTTTTTCTTCCGAAAAAAACACGCCCACTTCCATCGGCTGATGGACTGGGCGTGTTTTGATATCGTTTTATTCACACAGCGCGAAAAAGCGCTCCTCATCGGTCAGATCCGCAAGCAACAGATCAGGCTTGGCAGCTTCTAGCATCTCGTAGGAGTTGCCGCCTGTTGCGACCGCGATCACTTTCGCCCCGATCTTGCGCGCCGCTTCGATGTCGCGCACCGTGTCCCCGATGATGATGACCCGCTCGGGCGCAAAATCGACCGCGTAGTGTTTGCGGGCGCGCTCCACACCGTCTTGCAACACCTGATAGCGCTCGACCAGTCCATAGCAGAACCCGCCGACCGGAAAATAGCTGTTCAGGTCGAAAAGGTCCAGTTTGATCCGCGCACCAAGCTCCAGATTGCCCGTGCCCAGCGCGTTGTAGAGCGAGTCGGTTCGCCTGGCACGCTCCAGCATGTTGCGCACGTTCGGCATCAGGATCGACTGGCCATCGCCGACTTCCTCCTTGAGGTGCGCATAGTACAAGCTCAGATATTCCTCAAGGCGGGAACGATCCACACCTTGCTCGGCAAACACCTCGTGGATAAAATGCAAGTCGAGACCGCCCGCCATCTGAATGTGGTCAAACGCGTCTCTGCACCCCGCATCGCCCATCATCTGTTCAAACGCGCGGTTCATCGCCCTCCGCCCCGCCCCTTTGTTGCGAAGCAGCGTTCCGTCGATGTCCCACATCAACAATGTTTCCATCTAGTTCTCCTCACTTGACGCGCGAGACGGACAGCCCATCGCCGATCGGCAGCAGCATCGATTCGACGCGATCATCAGACGCGATCTTCTCGTTAAACGCCCGCAGCATCTGCGTGGACTCTTCCTGATTCTCCTGATCGTACACTCGACCGCCCCAGAGCACATTGTCCGCGAGGATCAATGCACCTGGGTTGGCCAGCTTTAGCGCCCATTCGAAATAGTTGACATAGTTTCCTTTATCCGCGTCGATGAAGAACAGGTCGAACTTCTCACCTTCCGCTTCCAGCTGTTGCAAGCTGACCAACGCCTCGCCGACTCGGTAGATCACTCGCCCGCCAAAGCCTGCGCCAATCAGATTCTGATGAGCCAACTGCGCATACTCCACTTCCAGTTCGAGCGATGTCAGCTTGCCATCCTCCGACATGCCGCGTGCCAGACAGATGCCGCTGTACCCGCCGAGCGCCCCGATCTCCAAGACCGATTGCGCACCTGACATCTTCACGAGCATCGTCAGGTAGGTGCCAACTTCTGGCGACACGGAGATCGTCGGCATCTCGCGATCGATGATCGACTGCCGCACCGCTTGTAAAACCTCATCTTCCGCACCGAACAAACGCTGAATATACTCATTTGCTGACATTCAAATCCCTCGCCTTCTTCAGGATCTGCAACTCTTGAATACTTCCTTTTCCTCATTCGTTTTCCTGCCCTGGCTGTACAAACTGTCGATGAGTAGCTCGGTGAGCAGATTTTTTCCTTGTGACAGCCATTTGGCTCAGATGATCCCTTTCGCCTGCTTCATCTTCTTCAGCTCCTGCAGCGAATAAAACGTACCGCGCCAGACGATACCACCCTGCCGCAGCGTCACATAGGTCGAGCGGACGATGATGTAGACGAACAGCAGCGCAGTGAGCGGAAGCGCCACCACCTCCACGCCCGAATACGGGCTCACAGTCGTCGTATAGCGCAGATAGACGGCGATCATCATCAATACCGAGAGCCCGTAGAGCAGGCCACTCCACCCGAGCATCATCCAGCCGAAGAACGGCAGGCAAAATGCCAACAGCTGTCCGAGCACCCCGACCACGACCAACAGCACCGAATAGTTCAGCCCGGCAAACGTGTTTTTCTCCAACCCCTGAATCGCGTCCCGCAGCGTCGGATACCACTCGACGGTCAGCAGTCTCGTCCCGGTTGCCAAGCGCTGCCGCAGCCCGGCCTGCTTGATCATCGTGCCGAGCTGCAAGTCATCATCGGGGCGCATTTTCAGTGCCTCGTGCGTGCCGATCTGCTCATACGCTTGCCGCCTGAGCAGATTGAACGCTCCGATGCCAAACCCAACCTTATTCTGTGTATCTATATTCGGCAACCACGGCCGAATCACCAAACAGAGCGAGAACAAAAAATAATGGACAAACGCCCGCAGCCAAAAGCTGTGCGCTTCCATCGTCGGGATCATCGTCACATGGTCGGCCTGCTCATGCAAGGCGAACTGCATCGCCGCTTGCAGCGAGTTGGGCGCGAAGCGCACATCCGCATCGGTGAACAGCAAATACTCGCCGCGCGCTTGCAGGTACCCTTGGTACAGCGCATGATTTTTGCCGAGCCATCCGGTCGGCAGCTCCTGAATCTGGATCAGCTCAAACCGAAGATCCGGTCGCGCGGTTCTGGCTCGCTCCTTGACCCGTGCGATGATCTCGCCCGTTCGATCCTCCGAGCGGTCGTTGACGACGATCAGCTCATAGTTTTGATAGTCCAATCGGAGCAGGCTGTCCAAAGTTCGCTCGATCGACGCCTCTTCATCCTTTCCGGCCACGATGATCGAAACGAGCGGTTGCTCCCCTTCGACCGTGCCGGAGATCAACTCTGGAATCATCCTCAGCCCGCGCAGGTTTGTCACGAACATCGCGACCCAATAGAGAAACACCAACACTGCGATTCCCTGTAATACAACCATCTGACACTTCCCTTTCGTTTCCGCATGGTCGCCAAGATTTGCTATCAGTATAGCATGAATGGGAAACGGCTCGCTTTTTAGTGACGGATATCTGAGCACGGTGCATCTGATGTCGTTCGAGGAAAGCGGTCATGTTGGTTTTTTTGATCTTTTTGACTGGATGGATCGCATATCCATCAGTGTTGCGCATAAGTTTTGGTTTTGGTTGGAGAACGGAAGGAGCTTCCTCTCCAGTGCAGAGGATCATTTTCTCAAAAGGAGCTGGTGTTCATATGGTGACTTTCGACTTTGTTTTTGGCGTGATCGCGTTTTTTTTGGTCGACTTTTTGCTGTCTTTGCTGGTCACTGGTCAATCAATCCACATCGTTGAGCAAGCTTCAGCAAAAGTCTGATCGATTATCAGATCGTCTGAAAGAGCTCGAAGCGAAAGTTGACGAGCTGTTGGCAAGGAAGTGATTCCAACTTCCCACCTCACAGCACGATCCCTTTTTGTACAAGCTTTTGCTTCATGAATTGTTGAAAGGTCGTGATCTGTTCGAACGCTTCTTTGTATTTCTCTTTGCTGATCATCTGCTTGCACAGCTGATTGTTCACTTCTTCAAACTCTGCAACTCTGCCATGCTGCACAAAAATCTTGATCGCATTGCGCAGATGTTTCTCCGCTTTTTCGTCATCGCTGCGCTCCTGATAAACGTTGGCAAGAACGCGATGAACAGTGCCCATCGCTGGATGAAGATTTGGGAGAGATATCCTTGCACGCTCTGCGTATGCCCACGCTTCTTCAAGTTCACCATGTGCGGAAGAGATCATGGCGATGTCCGCATAGACAGCACCCGCTTTTTCTTTGTTTGACGTTGTTTCATATTGCGCAGCGATCTGTAACAAATCATCGACAGACTTCTTCCAGTTCTCCCGTTTACTCGTTAGCTTGACCAGACGGTGCTGCACATCCTGTTCCTGTTGGACGTTCGTAACTTCCTCGAAAATCAAAGCTGCTCGTCCTGCGTACTCTTCCGCTTTTTCCAGACACTGCGCTTTTTGATACGTTTCTGCTAGCTTTAGGTACGACAAACCGCGTTCTTCAATCTTCCCTCGACCCAACCCCAACGCTTCCTCATAGAACGTTGCCGCTTCTGCCACCTTGCCCATCTCTTCGTGAATGCTCCCCAAGAGAGTTAGCACTTTTGAGTGGAGGATTGGGTCGGGCTCCTTCACTTTTTCCAGCTCTTCGTAAGCTCGTTTGGCGTGGAACAACGCGAGAGCCGGCTCTTCCTTCTTTTGATAGGCCGTTCCCAAGAGATGAAGTGCGATTGTCAGCGTTTCATGATCTTGCTTCCGATTCGCCCACTCGTACACGCCCTTCAAAAGGGTGATCGCTGCTTCAGCATCCCCAAGCTCTACATGGCAGGTAGCAAGTTCAAGATGAATTTCACTGCTTTTCATCCGCGGATAGGCGCTGTCGATAAGTTCCTGTAGCAGCGGGATTGCAGTTCTGAATTCCTTTGCCCGAACCAACCCGATCGCCATTCGCAGTTGGCTTTTATACTCAAGATCAAGATTGACATCCGAGAGCAGTTGCTCGATCGGAACGGACAACCGACTGGCGATTGCGACCAGAATTTTGTGCGAGGGCTTGGCTCTGTCACTTTCGATCTGACTGATCATCGAGGGCGTACAGAGACCGCTTGCAAGATCAATTTGCGTAAGCCCTTTCGTTAAGCGCTGTTCTCGAATTCTTTGTCCAAGTGAAGACAAACTCCGACACCTCCATTAATACTCCCCTTATACCAACATGCTATCAGTTGTTTTAAATTACGCGATACATTTTTACCAAACACCGTGAGCAACTTATAAACCACGAAATTATCTGATAATTATTGGGTTACAAAGAAAAACACCTCCAAGTATGGAGGTGCACGGAAGGAAAAGCTGTTGTGAAATCGGTTAAGAGGATAGATTTTACACAAAAATTCTGTTATTTAAAGATCACAATTGATGCTGGTTCAGGATGAGATATTTCTGCGTTCTGGCTGACGTTTGTGTTTCCAAAAGCAATTATCGCCAGAGCAACAAGTAGTAAACCTGTCAGAAATCTTTTTTTCATCAGTAGTCCTCCTCTTCGTAGAACTCGGTCGGGGAACTCGCATAGGTTCTCCCCTTTTTATAATACTTCAACGCATTTTCAGCGTCATCTCTCTTGGTGTAAAAATCCATCAAGCATTTACACGCCAACGAACGGACATTTAAACTCAATTCAGAATCATTGCTAATCCGATCCGCAAACGATGGATCATCTGTAAGAAGCGTTTTCATGATTTGCAACTTGCCCCAATAGTCAGGATATTCCCGAGATACAGACTCATATTTTTCCACAACTTTTAAGGCAGTATCGTACTCCTGTATTTTCACAAGCGACTTCACGTATTCCTTTACCACTACAACCAGAATGTCTTCATACTGAACAACTTTTTTAATCGCGTCAGACAATGATCTTGAAGAAGCGCTGTAGTTCCCCAATCGGTACTCAAAGTGCGCTACATTGATTAAAGCATGACCAATCTGTTTATCGTTCTCAGTCTGCTCGAAGTGTTCTAGCGCAAGATAAGAGTGCTTCCTAGCAGATTCACAATCGCCGCGCTCCATTTGCACTAACATTCGAGTATGTTGGGCTAAGCCCAACTTATCATGATCTTCAGCAAACATTTCCTCAACAGCACAGAGAAAATCACCTATGTTGCTGTATTCTTTTCGAATGGCGTATGTCAACATCAAGTTTGCTGACACAACTTTCAGCAATCTCTTGTCATCAAATTCCTGATGAATTTTTTTGGCATATTCCAATGCTTTTAACCAAGTTGTATGCGCATCGTCGTATTGACGTTGTAGATACATAACCCTTGCAAGATTGTGCAGCGCAAACCCACGTTCTGTCGACCCCACAGCCTTTTCGACTAGTTCGCTGGAAACCACAAGGGCTTGTTGCAACATGGTTTTTGTTCGCTCGTTTCCGTTCAGCAGACTGTCTAGTCCCATATGTTGCTTATAAGAATCCTCCTGTAAAATCCGTCCAGCTGTTAACTTCAAGTCCTTCGCGATCTTTTCTAATTCAAACGTATATATCTCCCGCCTAGCCTTTAACATGTCTCTGAACGTCTGCTCACTGAATCCTATCCTCCTCGACATAGCCGCAGTCGAGTAATACCCACCTTTCTCCTTTTTGATCTCTTCGATCCTTCGTCCTAAAGGAATCTTGTCAACCACTGTATATTTTGATGCAACAAGAGAACTCATGTGAATGCCCCCAATTATCAAAAATATATGCTCTCTATTTAGAATATTATCACAGTGTATCTTTATTAATTATATCAATGCGCATACCACTTGTATACATTTCGCTGGAAATTTCTAAATGAAAGATGGGTTCCTCTTCACATCTATTTATTGCTTTTTTATTGTTTCTCTCAGATGCGCAATTGGTCGAAGGGAAGATGAGGATTTGAATTAATGAACGATGAACTTCTGCGAGCATGGAGGGGCTGTAAGGAAGGGATGGCAGCAATAGGGGGAAAGAGTGCCCAACTTCAATTGTGACGAAAGGTGTATTAGGTGGATTCCATATAATGCAAAAACAAATACGTATAGTACAGCTATACAGAATTTTCGCTTCCATAAACTAGTAGACTATCTATTTTATATGTGATATTGTAAAACAAAAATTATAAATGAAAGGATTTGTTGATTGATGACAAGCAGACGCATGAAAAGTACAGTTGCTTTTGTGGTGGCGATTTCCTCTGTTGGAATTCTCGATGTTGCACATGCCACGTATTATGGTCGTGACGCTTTCTTCTCAGGAAATGGTTTACCTGACGCAGCTATAGCAGCTTTGGTTTATTATGAAGACAGCAACGTATCCAATCTGGGATATTCTAACATTACGTTATCAGCTAGAACGGAGTTTGATAACGTAACAGATGCTGTGATCAATTTCCGAAGGGCAGCTTCGTCCGAAATAAATTCTGCAAAGTTGCGATTCTTTGCTGTTACTGGAGGTACGAAAGATTATTATTGGTTTGGTAAGACATTTAATTATGATATTAATGGGTATGAGCTGAGCGAGAGTGCTGCTGTAACTGCCGCTTGGAGCAAAGTGGACTTGAAGCTAAACGACGAAAAAATGAATTTGTTTGGGTTTACACAAAATCAGCGTACTCGAATTGCTGTCCATGAATTAGGCCATGTGTTGAGCATGGTGCATCAGCCTTCTGGTTATAGCCACCAATCATCTGTGATGCAAGAGAATCAAGTGGAATATTGGCACCTTTCCCCAGTAGACATTGCAAATCTTCAGTACATGTACTAGAGAGGAGGAAAATGGAATGAAAAAAAGTCTTTTCTTGTTCGTAGCTGCTGTGATCTTAGCTGGTGGTTTTGGAGTGTATGCAATGATGAAAGAGGATAAGTATGCGAACATTGAGGTTGGAATTTCCAACGCATCATTCAACCATCATGCTACCGTCGAAGAGTTGGAAGAAGAATCTGAACTCGTAGTGGTGGGGAAATTTACAGGCAAGAGAGAGACATTAGAGATGTTCGATTCTCAAGGTATTTTTGTATCCAACCTCACCAAGTCAACTGTTAAGGTTGAAAAAGTGCTGAAAGGTGACGTTCAAATCAAGAAGAACATTTCCGTGTTTGAGGACTGCTACCTTGCAAATGACCGTTATATCGGAACTGAAGGCTATAAATGGATGAATGAGGATGGGAGATATTTGTTGTTTTTGATTCCTGGGTCATCCAAAGATTCTTACGTAATTGTTGGGATTTACGAAGGGAAGTTTGATTTGAATCTAAGTACCAGAGGAACCAAACACAAAACCGCGAACGATGCTTTCCGTGATCCAGACGTTGAGTTCTTGAAAACCAATTTCGAACTCGAAGAATTCTACCAACTGAAGGAACAAGCACTCAAGAAGTACAATTTGTAGTCCATTCAGTTCACTAAAGAAAAAGAAGAGGGAGTTGACGAGAACATTTGTCAGCTTCCTTTATTTTTTGCGATCTGTGCAATAGACTTTCATAATCTTGCAGCTTTCAAGTTGCATGGAAGAGCACCTCCATCGGTGAGCGGAGGTGCTCTTCCAAAAGCTCGATCACAATTGTGGTAGCGATCAAGAGTTGCGAATTGAATGACCTGTAAGTTCACGGCTGAAATTGGAATCGAGTTTCAATCCTCATCCAACGCGGAGGCAGGATGCTAAGAACACTCTCATTCTATTCGGGCAATCCGGCAACATGTTTCGATCTTCATGTTATATCCGTGGTTAGAGGCTAGCCGATTTTTGACATATCGACTTCCCTTGATCAAGTTTCAATCCTCATCCGGTACAATGGTTCGATGCTAGTGGGAGGTCGGCCAATTTGTTTCGATCCTCATCAAGTACATCTCTCAACGAGCGGCAAGAGCTTGCCTCTTAGGTACCAATAGCGTTTCCACTAATAATAGCTATTCTCTCCCATCTAATCTCCTCCACAATCAATGAAAAACTATATCCATTATTGACACTATTGGGTTATGCGAGTGCCAATTTCTGATTGATGAAATATATTTTTCCGCATTAATAGAATATTTATTTCAATTACTTTCGTTTGTATAATTTATTTTCGTATGAGATAATCTCTAATAAGAGATTTACAGAAAGGGTGGTCTTATGTCAACAGATGCAACTCCCGCATATCGAGGCTATCGTCTGCAAGCCCTGTATACCCTATATCGCATATTGAATTGTCCGAAGGAATCAAAATTAGTCTATCATCCAGAAGGGAATGAAGATTTATTCGTTTATGACGAGTCCCTGAGCAATCAAGAAGTCGTACAAATAAAAGCCTACAGTGCCCCCCTTAGACTTTCCGATTTCGCGCCTAGCAAGCGGCTGTCCTTCTTTAACCGGATTACTCCGCAGCTCATTGCCAACCCCGATCTAAAAGTTAAGATATTCAGTTTTGGAGATTTTGGACCTGAGCTGCTCGGCGCCCTCACGAACAACATGAAACTCCGTAACACCATAGCGAAAAAAATAAGCAAACATAAATTTGTAACTGAAGAGAATGCCCGTTTCATGCTTTCCAAGGTTAAACCAGAGCAAAGAGAAGAGCGCGCGATTCTCGAAGATGTTTTTAATAAACTCGGGCAAGCAATGACCGGTGTTGACCCGGAACGAGCGTTTGAATTGCTTAACTTCTGGCTGTATCTTTGTGCGGAGCATAAGAAATCGATAACTCGAGAAGACGTAATAGAGAAGATTAACAGCGTGGGTCGGTTTCTTTCAGAGCGGGCTGCTCAATATCAAGAATGGAATACTGTCATTGTTCCGATTGAAGACATCGACATTGACGAACGATGGCAAGCAGAGCTATCAAATGAGTTCTATCAAGGGGTCTCGACACGCTACGAGCACATCTTAGCCAATCTTGATATCGCTCGATCTGAGAAATTAAAACAGATATCAGAAAAGCTCGATCTAAAACGCGTAGTAATCATTCACGGTGCTTCCGGACAAGGCAAGACAACTCTAGCCTATCGCTTCATAAAAGATTATTTGCCTAAAGAGTGGCGTTTTCGCGTCCAGAACGTTGAGAATAAAAAACATGCTCTAAGTCTCGCTACGGCTCTTACAGGTCATGCAAACGCAATGGGTATTCCACTAATTGTTTATTTGGATGTATCACCGAGTGATAACGAGTGGGTCGAACTGGTCAAACAACTGTCGGCACATCCCCATATTCGTGTACTAGTGACGGTAAGGGAGGAAGATTGGAAAAGAGCTAGCGTGACTGGGTACGAGTTTTCATTTTCAGAAATTGAACTCGTTCTTTCTAAAGACGAGGCTCAAGGTCTTTACGATTCGTTCGTGGAGAAAAAAGGAGAATCCCCGTTTCTAAACTATGAGGAAGCATGGCAGCGTTTTGGCGGAGAAGGTCCATTATTGGAGTTTGTTTACTTGATTACTCAAGGGACAACACTTCGTGAACGCCTCGAAAAACAAATCATGTTTCTAGTAAAGGAAGCCGAGAATGGTGATATTAGTTCCTCTACTCTCCAATTGCTGCTTCTAGTGGCCGTTGCTTCCGCATATGAGTCGCGCATTGAGGTGCGACCGCTTATCAAGCATCTCGGGATTTCGATTCCAGGAGCAGTATTCCGTCGTCTCGAACAAGAATATTTGATCCGTATTTCAAATCAATCCACGCTCGTCCAAGGCCTGCATCCAATCCGTTCAGAAATCTTAGTAGAGCTGTTAAGCACAGTTCTGTTTGAATCATGGCTTGAGACCGTTCAGTCATGCTTCCCATTGATTTTTGAAGAGGATGTAGAGGGCTTCTTAATGCGGTCCTTCTCTCGAAGGCAAGAAGAGACTGAGAAGTTATTGGAGACTCTCTCTACCTACTCTCCTCAAAGCTGGGCGGCCTATGCAGGTGTAACTCGAGCTCTGATCTGGCTTGGACTCGCTCGATACATAGAAGAGAACGAATCATTATTAAATGACGCCTTCGCAAGAGTAGGAAGTGGTTTTACTCTAGTCATAGACATCGACGTAACCAATATTCTTGAAGGGTATTCTGAATCATTTTTGAACTACTTTAAAGATCACATACCTGAAAGCGGGTTCGATGAACTACGTGATCTAAGGGCACGCCAGACGGATAAGGATCGAGTATTCCGATTTGCAAAAGATTGGTTAATTACTCGCACCTCACTTCCTACAGCGCCGAAGAAAGAAGAAGACTGGATTGGAGTTGCTTACTGTGGTTTCTGGCTTGGGAGATTCCAGGAGACATGCCAAATAACGAACATCTTTACATTAGAATTATTCGACCAAGCACTTAGTGTGTTATCCACCGAGACCCTATCTAACTTCATGTATGGTGTACACACAGCCCGACCAGAGGTCTTCATAAAATGGTTTGACCTGAAACGTAACCTATTAGTCGAAAAATACTGTGAAGAGACACTCACATTCCGTCTGCAAGATGACAAAGTTACAATTACACCACACTTTGTAATTAATGCTGAGTCATCACCTAAAAATAAACTGGCGACTGGATATGCGGACTTCAATAAGGAAGATCATATACATAATGAAACAATGTCGAGACTTCATTTACTTCGACGGATGTTTCCTCACCGTGAACAGTACGCTTCTAAAGGATACGGGCATCGATGGGTTAACCTATCTACTGAGTACAATTTTGATCCAACTGAGAAAAACATCCGGCATGATCGATTTGGGAATGAATGGATGACGAACATAAACGCCACCTTCCGCAGGCTCATCGAAAAGAAATTCCGTACGCAAACGTGGCAAGAATATGCCGACCAAGTCATTGCCTTTCGAAAGTCTATCGCTTCCCAATGCAGAGAATTAGAGGACGCACTTCAAGAATACTATAAGAAAAGAGAACCTAACGCCTTACTTGATCGATTGGACATAAACAAACTCGACGAGGTGAGAACCTCCTTTAGCCATACCCCCTCCTTCCCGTTAGTAGCAGTCGACGAATGGGGGCTCGCAGGAGAAGTTCCTGCCAACTCCGACAACAATCAATTTGGATACAGCTTGAAGCAAAAAATGCTTGCAAACGAAAAGTATATCCCCTATCGAAAGTATTTTGCAGATTATTCCGGAGCATTTTCCAATTTTTTCAGTCAATGTCATCATGTCCTCGCTGTTAATTCCGCGATTGGTCAAGGTAAGAACAAAGACCAAGTTCGGCGTTTTGCTTTGCAAAACGGAATACGTACTGATCTGGATCACATATCCATGGCTAACTTAGCAGCTGCTTGTAAAGTTCTCTTCAGCTTGCAAAGGGAGTTCAGAATGCATTTTGAGCATCTTGTGGACGAACAGACTCTGCAAAGTCTTGAACACCAAGAAAAGCGAATACTGACTCGATTCGCTCCCATTTGGTATTTCTTTGCTTTTCAACCGGAACAAACGGAAAAGAACGCTTCCCAAGTGTTTGCTTCCGTCTTTGAACGCACGAAAAGTAATTTCATCAAACAGCTAAGCAAAGAACTTCGTTTTAACTCCGACATCACCCGAAAACTATCTGTCCTTGTAAAAGAAGTCTCTTTCAAAGGTGAAAACGCGGTCTGTATAGCAGTTGACCATCAGGACGTCCCTATCGATCAAGATATGCTCAGACCTGTGTACATTACGATTTGTAACGTTCTATCTCAATCAAGTGATAAACGAATACAACAGTTCGTACTGGACATGCATTGGTCTTACATTGTCGTAGTACCTTTGTTGGAAGGCAAGAAAATAAACAATGCCGTTTGGGAAATCAATCTGCTGTCACATCTCTTAGATACAGATCGTACACCAAGTTGGTGGAATCTCTTCCCCATCGAGGTTTCAGAGGAATGGTTGGCAACTCTCAAACTTCATATGTGGCACCACCCTCGTCTTGACATTGTCTATGATATGACGAAGGAGATCGTCAATGTCATGAGCCATTTAAATCATCTTTATGATGTCATGTCTATGTCTAAAATAGATGAAGAAAGAGAGGGTGCATACCGCCGGTATATAGAGAGTGTGGTACATCTTATTGAGCAATCAAATAAGAAAGTCCTCTCATCCATATTGAGAGTATCCAAAGTTCTAACGGAACGCAATGGTCTACTCGTTTCAAATCAGTCAAGAGCCGTACTTGAACTCACAAACTCTTTGATAGATACCTTGCAATACACGGAAGACATCCCTGTAGAGCAGCACACGCTTGAAATTTGGCTTGAATCCATCGAACAAGCCTTCGAGCTGGCAGGTCTGTTGTCGATGCACTGGACCCTTTATGTGATGCAAGAAGAGCAAAAAACCCATCTATAGATGCCTGCTTTCAGATCATCGCGAAACCCACGTAAAAAACGAGGGTTTCTTTTTTATTGCATTCACATATTGTGTTACTACCACCTTATGCTGACTGAAAATTGACCGAGCCTAATGTCCTTAATGGTGAAGGATAAAATGGCCGAGTGCTCATAGCGAATCATGAAATGGAAAACGGGAGAATCAAGTCAATTCTCCTGCGGTCACCCGTATTACCAAGTGGTCGTCAATGATCTGGTACTTGTTCAACGCGCCAAAAATCAAACTATGTATTATCGCATTATTCACCAAGCGGACTGCACCTCTTGAATAACGGTAGATTTCATCGACCTCACCGTCCGAGAAATTATCTCGACTGACGCTGGCATATTCCAAATGACGATCCATGTACGCCCCAACTTGTGCGCGGTCGTAGTGTACCAGTTTGCATTGCAGATCAATCCTTCGCCGAAACGGCATGAACATCTGTAATTGAAGGCGATCCCACAGTTCATTTTGTCCGACAAGGATCAGTGCCATCGGGCTATGGGCATCCATTTTGAAGTTGAGCAAAAACCTTACTTCTTCGAACATTTCTTTGTCCAATAAATGCGCTCCATCGACACAAGCAATGAACTCCTCGCATCAGTTTAATCTCCCAATGCTGTTGCCGCTTGCTGTCTCATCAATAATACTTCGCTTCACCCCTCAATTGTTCGAGCAATCCCTTGTAAAAATGGCGAGGCCTTAGCTTCGAATCGGATAGATTCAGCAATTTATTTATATCTCGATGTTTCCATTTCATCTGCGAGCCGGGATGCATTTGCTTATCTTCTTTATTTCAATCCTCACCCAACACGAAGGTTAGATGTTTGGATCTTCCGAATGTATGTCCCAGTGTTTCAGTAGAGTTTCAACCCTCATCTAGTCCTTAGACTAGATGCTAGTTCACGGTTTGAGCAATCGCGACTCCGAGAGCGGCGATTCAATCCTCATTCAATCCTCATTCAATCCTCATTCAATCCTCATTCAATCCTCATTCAATCCTCATTCAATCCTCATTCAATCCTCATTCAATCCTCATTCAATCCTCATTCAATCCTCATTCAATCCTCATCCAATCCTTTGACTGGATGCTAGTCTGGCGGGAAACGGCGGACGTCTTGAGAGATCGTTTCAATCCGCATCCAGTCTTTAGACTGGATGTTACCGAATAGATAAAGAATCCTCAAAGATCCTGACAAGTTTCAATCCGCATCCAGTCCTTAGACTGGATGCTACAAGGTTCAGTCCGGTTGTCTCTCCTAATGTTACGTTTCAATCCTCATCCAGTACTTAGACTGGATGCTAGGTCTGCGGGTCGAGCGATCTGGATCGGGTGCCTTTCTGTTTCAATCCTCATCCAGTACTTAGACTGGATGCTAGAGGACAACGCGGCATCACCACCACGTAAGACACTTTGCGTTTCAATCCTCATCCAGTACTTAGACTGGATGCTAGTCGGGTGATCCGGATCAGCGGCGCGCATGAACAAGTTTCAATCCTCATCCAGTACTTAGACTGGATGCTAGACAAGCATCCGCTCGGCGGCGCGCCGGGCAAGAAGGTTTCAATCCTCATCCAGTACTTAGACTGGATGCTAGTGTAGCTGCTTACCCGATACACCGGGACGAGACCGTTTCAATCCTCATCCAGTCTTTAGACTGGATGCTAGCTCCAACTTGCTGTATCTTTTTGTTTCACGCGCTGTTTCAATCCTCATCCAGTCTTTAGACTGGATGCTAGACCTCAGACGCGTTTTACTTGCACCGCTTGTAAAACGTTTCAATCCTCATCCAGTCTTTAGACTGGATGCTAGATGCAGACCGCGGCCGTTCACCGCATGCATCGAGAGTTTCAATCCTCATCCAGTCTTTAGACTGGATGCTAGACGAGTCCAAGGGCTTGTACTGCGAGCAGGCGGCGGTTTCAATCCTCATCCAGTCTTTAGACTGGATGCTAGAGGGCGCCGTCGGTGAGCGAGCCGCTCAGGAAGAAGTTTCAATCCTCATCCAGTCTTTAGACTGGATGCTAGGCTAGAGTTTCACAATGCGTTTCGACGCTCGTCTCGGGATGTTTCAATCCTCATCCAGTCTTTAGACTGGATGCTAGAGGGTAACACTGTGCGGCTCCACACGCTTCAAGTACGTTTCAATCCTCATCCAGTCTTTAGACTGGATGCTAGAAACCGCAAGCTGGCGGGGGAAAGTAACACGTTACAGGTTTCAATCCTCATCCAGTCTTTAGACTGGATGCTAGTCGATCTGCCTCCTCTTTCTTACTAAGGCTGTAGGTTTCAATCCTCATCCAGTCTTTAGACTGGATGCTAGCTTTTGCAATGCTCGAGCATCGCTAATCTTCATTGTTTCAATCCTCATCCAGTCTTTAGACTGGATGCTAGAGACGATTGCCTGCAACATCGCTGAGGATGACAAGTCGTTTCAATCCTCATCCAGTCTTTAGACTGGATGCTAGTATCCGACGATGGAGTTTGAGTTTTCTTGGGCTGATGTTTCAATCCTCATCCAGTCTTTAGACTGGATGCTAGTTCCGAGATCGATCACTTCTTTCGGATTATCTTTAGTTTCAATCCTCATCCAGTCTTTAGACTGGATGCTAGATGCAGGCCTATTCAACTTTGCTGGCAAGCCGACGTGTTTCAATCCTCATCCAGTCTTTAGACTGGATGCTAGGTTCGACCCCCTTCCCGATCACCTCAGATAACGGGTTTCAATCCTCATCCAGTCTTTAGACTGGATGCTAGTCTGCACACGCCACCAGCTCCCCCTGCATCAAGCGTTTCAATCCTCATCCAGTCTTTAGACTGGATGCTAGGATCGGGCGCACGCCCCAAACACAGAACGGAATTGTTTCAATCCTCATCCAGTCTTTAGACTGGATGCTAGAGTCCTTGCACCCACGGCACTTGGTTCCGCAGTCCGCCGCGTGTTTCAATCCTCATCCAGTCTTTAGACTGGATGCTAGACCTTGCTCCTTTTTCAACTGCCAGCACTTTGCGCGTTTCAATCCTCATCCAGTCTTTAGACTGGATGCTAGAGTTTCAGGACGTGGTGGACTTGGGGGAGTTTGGTGTTTCAATCCTCATCCAGTCTTTAGACTGGATGCTAGAAATCGATGATCCCACCGATGACGGTCAATACGCCAGTTTCAATCCTCATCCAGTCTTTAGACTGGATGCTAGTCGCCCTGTACCGTGGTGTAAGTCTTGGTCAATACGTTTCAATCCTCATCCAGTCTTTAGACTGGATGCTAGTTGTCCGTTATCGCGATCGCAAGGCGGCTAGGAAATGTTTCAATCCTCATCCAGTCTTTAGACTGGATGCTAGTCGCATCCCTGCTCATACAACTCCTCCAGCTGCACCGAGTTTCAATCCTCATCCAGTCTTTAGACTGGATGCTAGTCTTCTGCGCCGCCTCCTCGATCGAGTAGCCTGCCTGTTTCAATCCTCATCCAGTCTTTAGACTGGATGCTAGGGTGCAGCAGCGAAGATTGGTTTATAGACCGATTCGTTTCAATCCTCATCCAGTCTTTAGACTGGATGCTAGGGAGGTGAAATTTCCCTTTAAAGAGGTGTCAAATGTTTCAATCCTCATCCAGTCTTTAGACTGGATGCTAGAGCACTCCGGCGTCGTGCAGATCGCACCATTCGAGTTTCAATCCTCATCCAGTCTTTAGACTGGATGCTAGCGGTCGACATCGCTTGTCGCAGCAGGCGCTCGATGTTTCAATCCTCATCCAGTCTTTAGACTGGATGCTAGTCTCGCTCACCCCGCTTAGTAGATTCGCACGGGCAGTTTCAATCCTCATCCAGTCTTTAGACTGGATGCTAGACACCCGCCATTTTCAATTGTCGCTTATAGAAAGCTGTTTCAATCCTCATCCAGTCTTTAGACTGGATGCTAGCTCGTAGAGATGAGCGAGGCGTCCGCGCGGGGGACTAGCGTTTCAATCCTCATCCAGTCTTTAGACTGGATGCTAGTGGTACACTTAATAACTGTTGTCACGCTGTTAACTTGTTTCAATCCTCATCCAGTCTTTAGACTGGATGCTAGGACAGAAACTGTGCTATTATTACTTTGTAAACACGTTTCAATCCTCATCCAGTCTTTAGACTGGATGCTAGATAAAGCCGGTCGCTGACTGCGATGCTCATAATCTCGTTTCAATCCTCATCCAGTCTTTAGACTGGATGCTAGAAAGCGGTAAACGCTTGGGATGCGATCGTCATCTGGTTTCAATCCTCATCCAGTCTTTAGACTGGATGCTAGCGCCCCCGCAGGGTGGGGGAGGACTCCCGCAAGAGTTTCAATCCTCATCCAGTCTTTAGACTGGATGCTAGGATTGCAGCTCATGCTGCTGTCGAGGAACTTTTCTTGTTTCAATCCTCATCCAGTCTTTAGACTGGATGCTAGTTCTTCTTCAAGCAGTGGGGCGAATGGGATGACAGTTTCAATCCTCATCCAGTCTTTAGACTGGATGCTAGGTCGAGCTCCCGATCTTGGGCGGGTGCGATGAGGCGTTTCAATCCTCATCCAGTCTTTAGACTGGATGCTAGAAGATCGACCTTGTTGTTCTCCGCAAACCGCTGATAGTTTCAATCCTCATCCAGTCTTTAGACTGGATGCTAGATCTCGGCGATCTCCACTTGCAAGGCTAATACCGTTTCAATCCTCATCCAGTCTTTAGACTGGATGCTAGTATCCATCTTCGTTCCGAGCTCGACCACTTTGGTCAGTTTCAATCCTCATCCAGTCTTTAGACTGGATGCTAGACAATTGACTTGAACAGATCTGCTTCCGCGCGTCGTGTTTCAATCCTCATCCAGTCTTTAGACTGGATGCTAGAACCCACAGCACCTCTTTCCCCAAAAATGTCGATAGGTTTCAATCCTCATCCAGTCTTTAGACTGGATGCTAGGGCTCGCGAAATTGGCCTTGTGGTGACGGGCTTTTCAGTACCATTTGCGCGAACCTCCGTTTCATGTGTCATTCTCCTCTCACAGTTGCAGGCTGATCTTCCCACAAACCCTTGTGGGACAAAGCTTCAAGGACGATCGCGAACCCCTTGGGGTTTTCGCCCCCACATGGGGTTCGCGCAAAACGCGGCTTTTCCACCTAAAGTCTGCCGCAACGTCATCCAAGTCTCCTCACTCATCCCGCACTTCATACATCTCCCATAAGGAGATGAACAATTCAATGGCTCTTCCACAATCGGAACGTTCCAAAAATAACAGATCTTCCCTATCCCCTACTGTATTCTTCGCCGACCTCCCAACCACCTTCGCCACGCGCAAACCGAATCGACTTGCCCCCCTCCCCCTGCTCAAACCACACAAAAAAAGAGCGCCTACACCGAACCTCCGCGTAGGCACCCTTCCAACCCTATGTTCAAGAGAACACCTCAGAGCAAACTCTCCGCCCCTTCAGCTTCTCCCTCATTCACATCAGACTACTTCTCCTCCTCAAGCGCCTCGATCACCTTTTGCGATTCGGATGAAGTTGGTATCATCTTTTGCGGTGCAGGTGAAGCCCCGATCTTCTGCGTAAATCCTTTGATCATCGCTTCCAAGTCCAGCCCCGACACGTCTTTGAGCATCTGCGGAGCGGTCGCCATCAGCTCGGTGACATAGTTGCTCACCCGCGCAGCGCCTTCTCCTTTGCCCGTGTCGACGACGGTCAGCTTGTCGATGCCCTTGATCGGCTCGGCCACGCGCCCTGCAAGCTCTGGCAACATCTTGACGATGATGTCCAGCACGGCCGCCTGACCAAACTTTTCAAACGCCTCCGCCAGCTTCTCTTTCGCTTCCGCTTCCGCCAGACCGCGCAGGCGGATGACTTCCGCATCGGCCGTACCTTTCGCGCGCTCCGCTTCGGCGATCGCCAGACCGTCCAGTCGCTTCTGCTCCGCATTCGCCTTCGCTTCCGCCTCGATCTTATATTGCATCGCATCCGCTTCTCTCATCCGTCTGGCCTTTTCAGCTTCTGCCGACTGCTCCACCGCATAGCGATCCGCATCCGCTTTCTTTTTCACTTCCGCATCGTACTGGCGCTCGCGGCGCACGATCTCTTTCGTCTCCAGATCGATCTCGCGCTCTTTGCGAACCAACTCGATCTTCATCTGCTCTTCGACCACCTGCTGTTTCGCGCGAGCTTCTTGGATGTGGTACGCCTGATCCGCTTCTGCTTTCGCCATATCTTGATCTTTTTTAAACGCTGCAACTTTCAGTTCTTTCTCTTTGGACGCTTCTGCGATATTCGTATCCCGAACCAGTTCTGCCTTTTGCCCTTGCTCTTCTGCCATTGCCTTTTGAATCCTTGCATCGCGCACCGCTTCTGCCTCGGCGATCTCCGCATCGCGCTTGACCGCTGCGATGCGCGGCTTGCCCAGCGCTTCCAAATATCCGTGTTTGTCGCGCACATCTTTGATCGTGAACGATACGATCTGCAGACCCATCTTCTTCAGGTCGCGCGCCGCCACACCCTGCACTTCCTGGGCGAACTTGTCGCGGTTGCGGTAGACCTCTTCCACCGTCATCGTGCCCAAGATCGCCCGCAGGTGACCTTCCAACACTTCCTGCGCTTCCGATTTGAGCGCATCGACCGGCTTGCCCATAAACTGCTCGGCCGCAGTCGCCACGTCTTCGACCGAGCCGCCGATCTTGATGATCGCCACGCCGTCGGCGAGCACCGGCACCCCTTGTTCCGTATATACTTCTGGCGTCGAAACATCCAGTTTGTGCGACAGGAGCGAGATAAACTCCGCCTGCTGGAAGATCGGCAAGATAAAGGCGCCGCCTCCCCGCACAATCTTGATCTTGCGACCAGACTCGTCTGTCATCACATTGCGGCTCCCCAAGAAAGAGCCTGTTACGATCATCGCTTCATCTGGGCCGACCGTCTTGTAACGCGCCCAAAATGCAATCGCGATCACCAACAACCCACCGACGACAATCGCCGGAATTAGCAAATAATCTGGCATCTCGCTGCCCCTCTCTTATCGACTAGTCGAGTTCATCATAACGGGAGACGTACAGCGTGCTCTCTTTCGCCTCCACGACCAAAACTTTTGTTCCGGTTGGAACGGCTTCCCGATCAAAGCTTGCTGCGATCTGATTGGTCAGGCCGGCTCCGATCTTCAGCACCACTTCCCCGTACCCTTCTGCCGGAATCGAGACCGATACCTCACCGATTCGGCCCGTCAGGTCTTGCAGGGAAAAGGCTGTTGAATTCTCCGACCTCTTCATCGGTTTTACATAGAAGAAAAAGAGCATGATAGAAAGGAATAATGCCACCGTAACTGCTAAAAACACAACGGTCCAAGTGGCAAGCGAGGTATAGGTCGTCAAAAGGACCCCCGTCCCGCCAAATGAAGTGATCCAACCTACGATGATCACCGGATCGAACGCTTCAGGTCCGGCAATATGAAACAGATGACCAAAGATCAACGTGATCACCGCGAAGAGAATGCCACCGATCAGACACCCATAAAAGAGTTCGAGCAATCAACTTCCCTCCTTTTTTGATAATTCGCGGCAAGTAGACCACATCTATCCATACGGATTAGAGTCAGAAAAGTTTCACAAAAAAAGCATGCTTCCCTTTTCATTGGAAGCATGCGTACGTTTACGATCAAGTTTTTTTCGTTTGATCAAATGCCGATGTCAGAAATGATGCGCCCAGTTCGAGTTGCTCTTGCTTGGTCAGCTTCCCACTTCTCGCTTTTCGCTCCAACCATTCAAGTCGCTTTTTCAACGAACGCTCGGTCATCTCATCAGGCACCCCCTCACCCCTATTGTGTTCCGCTCTTGGGCAAAGTAGAGGTGACGTTTTTTGGTGCGCCGTCCATCGACTAAATCCTCGCCCTCCCATCCATACTTACGTCAGGGGGTGTTTTCATGTCTATCGCACACATCATGATCAAAAAAGCATCGCCTGACGAATTTCGTCGCGTCTCCACGTCGCTCAACTCGCTGCTCGGCGTCGACTATGCGAAAGCAGATCCTGGCAATCTGATGATCACCGTCGAATATGAAGATCATCTGGTCAACGTGAATCAGCTTCGCAAAACGGTTCAAGCTGCTGGCATTCAGGTGCTGTCCGACTGGAAAGAGAAAGAGCTCTACTAAACGTCAACTCCCCCACAGCTGATCGCCGTGGGGGAGTTGTTTCAATCCTCATCCAACACGAAGGTTGGATGCTAGCAAATAGAGTTTATTAAAGCGATCCCGCTGAAATATGACCGCCTAAAAGTTTTTCTTGCCGAAGTATTCGCTCCAGCGCTCCGACACTAGCTGATCGATATCTGGACGGGTGACCACCTCGTCCGGATAGCCGGGCTTCATCCGCGCATCGATCACGATCGGCAGCTTGTACCCGATGTGATGTCTGACCAGCTCCGACTCGGCGTAGATATCATGCGCCGGGTCGAAGCGGGTGAACGTCGTCCACAGGAACGATGATTGTGATTTGGCGATCGACGCATCGTCGACCAAGAAGACCACCGGCCATTCGCGGAGCTTGTCTGCCGCGAGGTCGACCAAGCGCGGTGCCAGTTCCGGATCGTCTACGAAGGAAGCTCCCTCCACCACCAGACAGCCTTTGCAATACGCCTCGATGTTGCGAATTCCCGGCAGGTCTGGCCCTTGATAGCTGGCGGGCAGCGAGCGGATCGGATCGCCCACGCCCAGCATGACCGCCTTCGACCCATGATTCAGACGGCGACCCGTATAGTCGAGCGTATCCATCGACGTGTTGCCCATCACATAGAGGTCTTGTGCCGGATCGAAGCGCTCCAACACCTGCTCGAACAGTGCGGTAAAGTTCTCCAGCTTCACCGGCTTGTCGGTCAGGATCAAAAACTTGGTCAGCGTCAACTGACCCTCGCCCAAGATGCGGAACGCGTTGGCGAGCGATTCTCGCTTGTAGCTTTCGCGAACGACAGCAGCAGCCAAGGCGTGGAAGCCGGTTTCCGCATAGGTCCACAGGTCGCGAATCCCCGGCATCGCCAGCGGGAAGGCGGGCGAGAGCAAGCGCTGCAAAAACTCCCCGAGGTAATAATCTTCCTGCACCGGCTTGCCGACCACCGTCGCCGGGTAGATCGCATCTTTCCGATGGTACACGCGCTCCACGTTGAAGACAGGAAACTCGTGCGCCAGCGAATAGTAGCCGTAATGATCGCCAAACGGCCCCTCGATGCGGCGCTCATGCGGCGGCACTTTGCCGACGATCGCAAACTCAGCTTCGGCGATCAGCGGATACTTGCCGCCGCGCGGATCGTCTGCCACCGTCAGTTTTTCGCCGAGGATCAGCGAGGTGAGCAACAACTCTGGCAGCATCTCCGGCACAGGCGCGATCGCCGACGCGATCAGCGCGGGCGGCCCGCCGAGAAACACGGTCACCGGAAACTCTTGATCCATCTTCTCCGCCTCATGGTAGTGGAAGCCGCCGCCTTTTTGAATCTGCCAATGCATCCCCGTCGTCCGATCATCATAGATCTGGACGCGATACATCCCGAGGTTGTGATCCTTCTTGTTCGGATGCTCCGTATAGACCAACGGCAACGTCAAAAAAGGACCGCCATCCTCATGCCAGGAGGTCAGCACCGGAAGTTCTGACAATCTGGCAGGCGCATCGACCTGCTCCAAGATCGGCGCTTGCCCGGCGCCGACCTTTTTCGTCCCCGTCTTCATCACGTCGAGCAACAGGCGACGCTCTCCCCACAGCTTCCCAAACGTCGGCGGCACCAGCTTGTGCGTCAGGCCGATGATATCCTTCATCAGCTGCTCAGGACGCGGGCCGAACGCCAAATCGACCCGTCGCGAAGTGCCGAACATGTTGGAAAACACCGGGTACTTGCTTCCTTTCACATTGGTGAACAGCAGGGCAGGCCCCTGCTCGGCGATCACCCGTCGATGAATCTCCGCCAGCTCAAGGTACGGATCGACCTCCGCTGTGATCTCGACGATGTCTCTCTCGTTGCGCAATGTATGAATAAAGCTTCGCAAATCACGATGCAATGAATATCTCCCCTTCCGAATCCTATTGTACCATAACGGTCAGCATATCGATAAAATCGCTAGAGCTCGCAAAGAAAAGCGCACCCCTCAGGATGCGCTTTCCTGTTGCTCGCTCTATGAAGAAAATTTGACGTTATACAGTCTCAGATCGCCCTTGACCGGAGAGTTCGGGTTGGAGCCTTGATGCGCTCGTTGGAACGACTCCCCTTGCGTCCACGCGGTAAAGCTTGCTTCAGATTCCCACTTGGTGTAGACGATCACCTCATCGCCCTCTGTCGGAATCAGAAACTGAAATTCCAGACAGCCCGGTACGTCTTTCATGCGTGCGCCCGACCCGGCAAAGCGCTCTTCCAGATGTGAGCGGTAATCGGCAGGCACGGTCAAACGGTTCATTGCGATGAACATCTGCAACACCCTTTCGCTCATTTATGTAGTATCGTTCGGTTCCTTTCTCATCGTACCACAACCAAACAGCGCTTGCAGAGCATCAATCATGGTAGAATAGAGAAAATTCTCTGAACAAAAAGGAGCTGTTCGCGCCATGAAACTTGCCATCCTCGTCTTCGATCGCTTCACCGATCTCGACGTCTTTATGCCTTGGGATCTGCTCAACCGCGTCTCGCGCTTTCACCTGCACCCCGATTGGACGGTCAAGCTGGTCGGCACGGACGATCATCATACATCGGAGAACGGCCTGACCATCCCGATGTCAGCAGGTCTCTCCTACCTCGCCGAAGCGGATGCTGTGCTGATCGGCAGCGGCCCCGGCCTGCAGAAGCTGATCGGCGTTGAAACGTTTCTCGACGAGTTGAAACGACTCCTCGATCCGGAGCGCCAACTGATCGGTTCGATGTGCTCCGGCTCGCTCTTGCTCGCCAAGCTCGGCCTGTTGGAGGGGCGCAAAGCGACCACCTACCCGACGCGGGTCAAGCAGCTGGCGGCGATGGGCATCGAGGTGGTCGCCGACCAGCCGTTTGTCAAGCAGGGCAGGATCGCGACCGCAGCCGGTTGTCTGGCGGCGCTCGATCTCTCCCGCTGGATGATCGAAGAGCTGACCTCCCCAGAGATCGCCGCCAAAGCGATCGCGACCGTCCAGCCCAACGGCGTTTGATCCCTGCACATCTGGTGAGCGCTGCGCATACGTTATGACATGCTGGGCGAACGCCCTGTCAGAACGCACGCATTGCGAGACTTACCAAATTGGAGGGGAACGAACGAGATGTGTGGGATTACCGGATGGATCGACTGGAAAGTCGACCTCACAGAACAAAGTTCGATTCTCAAACGGATGGCAGAACGGCAAGATCACCGCGGCCCGGATGATGCGGGCATCTGGCTGTCTGCCCATGCCGGGTTTGCCCATCGCCGCCTGGTCGTCGTCGACCCGCGCGGCGGTGTTCAACCGATGACAGGCACGCAGGGAACACGCGCCTATTCGCTGATCTACAACGGGGAATTGTACAATACGGAAGACATTCGCAAAGAGCTCACCGCCCGCGCGCATCGCTTTCTCGGTCACTCCGACACCGAAGTGCTTCTGCACGCCTTTATGGAGTGGGGCCCCGCCTGTGTCGAGAAGATAAACGGAATTTTCGCCTTTGCGATCTGGGACGAGAGCGAGGAGACGCTCTTTCTCGCCCGCGACCGCCTCGGTGTCAAGCCGCTGTTCTATGCGGAGCGAAACGGCGGTCTGCTGTTCGCGTCCGAATTAAAATCGCTGCTCGCCCATCCGGCTGTCGAGCCAGAGGTGGACAGCGAAGGCTTGGCGGAAATCTTCGCCATCGGGCCAGCTCGAACGCCCGGCCACGGCGTGTTCAAAGGCGTGCAGGAGCTCAGGCCCGGACATTGCTTGCAGTTCGATCGCGGCGGTCTGAAAGTGCATGCCTACTGGAGCTTGGAGAGCGCGGAACACCCTGACGATTTTGACACCACCGTCGAGAAGGTGCGCAGCCTGTTGCAAGATGCTGTCCTGCGCCAACTGGTCTCCGACGTCCCCTTGGTCACCCTGCTCTCCGGCGGCCTTGACTCCAGCATGATCTCCGCTTTTGCCGCTGAGAAGTACAGACAGGAAGGAAAGCGGCTGCACACGTTTTCGATCGACTATCTGGACAACGACAAGCATTTTACGGCGAGCGACTTTCAGCCGAACGCAGACGGGCCGTGGATCAAGCGGGTCTCTGAGCACATCGGTTCGGAGCACCACTCGATCGTCATCGACACGCCGCAGCTGATCAGCGCCTTGCAAGCGGCGGTCAGCTTCCGCGATCTGCCCGGCATGGCTGACATCGACGCCTCGCTCTACCTGTTCTCCAAAGAGATCAAAAAGGAAGCGACCGTCGCGCTCTCCGGCGAGTGCGCAGACGAGATTTTCGGCGGCTATCCGTGGTTCTACCGCGAAGAGATGATCCATGCGGGAACTTTCCCCTGGTCGCGCAACGTGGAAGGTCGCGAGTCTTGGCTCAACGAAGAGTTTGCCGCGAAAGTCAAGGTGCGCGACCATATCGACCGCCGCTATCGACAAGCGCTGGCCGAAGTGCCCAAGTTGGAAGGGGAATCGCCAGAGGATGCGCGGGCGCGGGAGATGTCCTACCTCAACCTGTTCCGCTGGATGCCCACCCTGCTCGACCGCAAGGACAGGATGACGATGGGCGCCTCGCTTGAGGTGCGCGTTCCCTTTTGCGATCATCGGATCGTCGAGTACATGTGGAACGTCCCGTGGTCGATGAAGTTTTACCAGCAGCGGGAAAAAGGGTTGTTGCGCCGCGCTTTGGAAGGCGTGCTGCCCGATGATGTGCTCTATCGGAAGAAGAGCCCGTATCCGAAAACGCACAACCCCGCCTACCTGCACGCGGTGCGCCAGTGGCTGCAGGAGATTCTTGACGACCAGACCTCACCGCTGTTACAGGTGGTCAACAAGGACGCGCTGCTGCAGGCGATCCAAGCTGACGACCCCAATTTCGTCCGCCCGTTCTTCGGTCAGCTGATGGCCGGCCCGCAGCTGTTCGCCTATATGGCACAGATCGACACCTGGATGCGCAACTACAGCGTCCGTCTGGTCTAGTCTGCCCAATCGATCTACAAAAGCCCTTGGCGCCAACGTCGCCAAGGGCTTCTCGATGTTCCCCACCGCTCTCCTCGGTCGACGAGGATCGCTTGCAGGCAGAAAACCATATTCTCAATGCTCTTTGCTGTTGAGCACCCGCTCGATGCCTCGCTGTAAATAACGCTTCACCTCATCGGACGAATGATGCTGGCAAAGCCCGTGCTCGACCCGTTGCAAATACCGCTCGGTCGGCAAGGTGAGCGTCTCCTCTTCGCGAGGCAGGAGCACATACGCCTCGACAAGCTCGCTTGCGACCTGCACCTGCAGGCGATGCAGGGCATACTCCTCATCCACCTGTTCGAACAGAGCAAGCTGGCTAGGCTCGATCTGATAGACCACGCCGAGCGCTGCTTCGCCCGCGCTTTTGATCAAGGTGGTCGCTCCCCCGTCATACTCAGCATTGTAAGTAAACGTGCACCCGTGGTCGGGCAGCGTCGCGCTTTGGTAGGACAGGAAGCCGCCCATCTCCGCTTTCATCCGCTCTGGGTCTGTGCTGACCCCATAGGCAAAAAACAACAGCATCTTCCCACGACTCCTTCGCTTCACATCTTTTTCTCGAAACTGCTTCCCACTCTCATCATAAGAAAAAGCTCTTGAGTTCGGCAACCCACAGAGCTTCTTTCTCTTACAGCGCAATATAGCGAGCGATCATCACAAAGTGCAGCGTTGCACCTGCCGACACCCACAGATGGAAGATCTCATGAAAGCCAAACTTCCCCGGAACCCAATCGAACCACTTGGTCGCATAGATCACCGCGCCGACCGTGTAAGCCACGCCTCCGGCGATCATCAGCCAGATCGCTTGCGGCGGGAAGCTCTCGGTCAGCTTGAAAAACGGCACGATCGCGATCCAGCCGAGACCGACGTACAACAAAGTGGAAAGGTAGCGCGGCGCATGAATGAAAAACAGCTTCATCGCCATCCCTGCGATGGCGAGCGCCCAGACGATGATCAGCATCGTGATCTGCCAAGCGCCATCCAGCCCGTAGGCGAACACCGGCGTGTACGTTCCGGCGATCAGCAAAAAGATCGAAACATGATCAAATTTCTTTAACGCCAAGATCTTCTCAGGCGAGGTGCGCACCGCATGATAGAGCGAGCTTGCAAAAAACAGAACGATCATGCTCACCCCGTAGACGGTCATCACCGACACTTTCGCCGCGCTCTCCCGCGACCATACGATCAAAAGCACAAGCCCTACGACTGCCGCCAAACATGTCATCAAATGCGTCCACGTATTGACCGGCTCTCGAAACCGCAAAAACCACATCACCGCATTCCGCCTCTCCCGGATCGTCAGTCTAGCAAACTCCATTTCCATTTTACAATAAAAACTGACCGAAGAGTATAAATTTTAGCCTCATCGGTCAGTTTTATGAAAAAGAACCTGTCGCCAGGTTCTTTGTACGCTTCGCTATGAGATGACTCCGAAAAGTAAGCCTGTAAGCCGAGTTCTGTACTCCTGGTGCTGCAGACGGGAGTCACCCTCGCACTGTGGAGCGGCAATCATCTATCTAGGCGTGCTGTTGCCAACACGCTCAAGCAACCAACCCGAGTCCGCGCCGGGCCGACGCATCTGGACTCCTATCCGGTCTTGCTTCGGGTGGGGTTTACCTAGCCAGCATGTCTCCATGCTGCTGGTGCGCTCTTACCGCACCGTTGCATCCTTGCCCGCACCCCGAGCGGGGCCGCTGGCGGTTTCTTTCTGTGGCACTTTCCTTAGGATCGCTCCCACCGGCCGTTAGCCGGCACCCTTGCCCTGTGAAGCTCGGACTTTCCTCCCGTGCGGCCTTTCGACCTTGCACCGGCGACTGCCCAGCCTACTTTTCGGTTTTAGACAAAGCAATATTATACAGCAACGTCCACCACAATTCAAGCTGTGAATTATGGGTAGAGGGTGAACTTCCGCCCGCGCGGCAGGCTGCTCTTCTTGATCCGCTTGGACTGACAGAATCGGCATTCATACAGCACCTGTCGCTGCTCCTTGTCCTCCAGTAACTCCGTATACATCACTTTTTGCATGATCCGTCCGCAATCGGGGCATTTTGTGATCGTCAGCAACAGGTGAAACAGATAATAGGCGTACGAAAACGCCAGAATCACAACGATCAGTGCAATTGCGCTAATGATCAGGTTCGTCATGCTCGTTCACCCCCATACTCAATCGTATGGGGGCGATATGCAAAAAAGACGTTGCGATCCTCCGATTTTCAGACGAGGCTTACAGAAACGTAAACGGCTCCGTGTTCGTCTCCGAGAGGATCACTTCCACCTCATACTCGCGCTCGCGAACTTTCGCTTCCAGATAGGCCTGTAGGCTGGGCAGACAGATCTTTTCGGTGTTGTGACCAGGGTCGACCAGACAGATGCCATCTGCCAGCGCATCCTGTGCGTAATGGTAGCGAATGTCGCCGGTCACCAGCACGTCCGCCTTCTTGTTCAGCGCCGCCGGATAGAACTCCTCTCCCGATCCGCCGAGCACCGCCACCCGCCGCACGATGCGATCGTGTGGCCCGACGACGCGCGCCGCGGGAACGCCGAACTGAACTTTGACAAATTCGGCAAACTGCTTCAGCGTCATCTCCTGCACCAGATTGCCGACGCGGCCATGCCCGAGCTCTTCGCCCATGATCTCCAGCGGATAGATGTCATACGCCACCTCTTCATACGGGTGGGCGGCCAGCATCGCCGCCACCACTTTGCCCTGATTGGCATCGCTGACGATCGTCTCGATCCGCACCTCTTCCACCTTTTCCAACACGCCTTGCTCGCCGATATACGGATCGGTGCCCGCCTGGGGCACGAACGTCCCGATTCCCTGCATGTTGAACGCGCAATGGCTGTAGTTGCCGATCCATCCAGCGCCCGCATCGCCGAGCGCCTTCAACACCTGCTCATGATGCGTGCTCGGGACAAACACGACCAGCTTTTTCAACCGCGTGTTGTGCACGCGGCTGAGCACTTCCACCTGTTCCAGATGCAGGCGGCTCGCCAAGATGTCGTTGATGCCCCCTTCTGCGATGTCGAGGTTGGTGTGCGCCACATACACCCCGATGTCGTGCTTGAGCAGCTTTTGCAGCTTGCGTCCGTAGGGCGTATCGGTGCGGACAGTCTGCACCGGCCTGAAGATCATCGCGTGGTGCGCGATGATCAGATCCACCCCTTTGGCGATCGCTTCATCGATCACCCCTTCATCGTTGCTGTCGAGCGAGAGCATCACTTTTTTCACCGGGCGGTCGGGATCGCCCACCTGCAGACCGACTTTGTCCCACGACTCGGCAAGCGAAAGCGGCGCGAGCTCTTCGAGCGCCGCCACAACTTGCCGCACCGTTGCCATCTTATGATCTGACATGTGCCTGTACCTCCTCCAGTTGCTTGCGGCGCTGTTGCAGAGCGTCTCGCCGCGCCTGACCGCTCTCACCCCTCGCGTTCTCCAGCCCTTTGAGCGCCAAGGTGATCTTGGAGAGCTCATACTCCGCCCGCGCCAAGATCAGCGGATGTTTGCGCTGGAGCAACAGCGGACCGAATTCGAGCGCCAGCGGATCGGCGAGCACCATCTCTCCCCGCTCGGCGACGACGATCTCATAGATCTTGTCATCTTCCTCCAGCATGTCCTCATCGACGATCTGCCACCCGTGTTCGATCAGCCATCGGCGCAGCGAGTCACCATCTCCCTGAGGGGAGAGAATCAGCCGAGCGACACCTTCCAGCTTGTCGATCCCGTTCGCCAAAATCTCGCGAATCGTTCCTCCGCCCATCCCCGATACGGTGATCGCGTCCACTTCCCCTGCTGTCAATACGGCCAAGCCGTTGCCGTGGCGCACCGAGATGCTCTCTTTCAACCCGTGGGAGCGCACATTGCGCTCCGCACCGAGAAACGGCCCTTCGTTCACTTCTCCTGCGATCGCCTGCACCGCGATCCCCCGCTGTACAAGGTAGATCGGCAAGTACGCATGATCGCTTCCAATATCTGCTACACGAACCCCAACTGGTACGAACGACGCGATTCGCGCCAATCGTTGCGAAATGTTTATCAAATGAGATCACCCGTTATGTAAAATGTCAAAACGCAGTCCCACCTATTATATCCATCCCGTTTCATCCCTTGCAACCGATCTCTCGCCTGGGGAGCGGCGCTGTTACAAGGTGGCCAACAGCTGCGGTACTTCGCCAAGCGTTGCGACAGAGCGATCGTCGGGCAGCCCGATGATCGGCGCATCTTCAAAAATCCAGATCCGCTGCATGCCAAGCTGATCGGCAGGCTCGATGTCGTGCGTGTAGGAGTCCCCGATCATCACCACATCCTCCGGACGACAGGCGGCCAGCTGCAGTGCATGCGCAAAATAGAGCGGCTCCGGCTTCGCATGACCGATCGACTGCGAAAAGACGAGGTGATCAAAATAGTCGAACAGCCCGTTCTCCTTCAGCTTCGCCACCTGCCCCTCCTCCACGCCGTTCGACAGGACGAGCAGTTTCATCCCCTGCTCTTTCGCCCAGCGCAACACTTCGTGCACGCCGGGCGCTGGGCGCCAATCGTCCGGGTGTGCGGCCAGCATCCGCGTAGAATGGTGCGCGGCAAGCTCTGCCGCCAGCGCTTTTGACAGGCCAAACTTCTGTAACTGCTCGTTCCAGATGTGCACTTTCACACCCTCGACGGGCAGATCGAGCTCCTTTTTCACCCATGCGCCCCACGAATGGTTGTTGATCGTGCGATAGGAAATCAGAAAGTCTGCCGCCGTTCCGAACGACAGCTCTGCAAACTGAGCTTGCAGCTCCTGCCAGGCGGTGACCAGATAGGCGCCGCTTCCCATCCCATGTCCGCCCAGCGTTCCATCCAGATCGAAAAAGATCGCTTTCATCATCACAGCTCCTCCCCAAAATGAAAGAGGCAGACTCTTCTCGCCTGCCTCCCCTGCGTTTAGATCGCGGAAAACGCTTCCTGCGCCATCTCGCGAAGCTTGAACTTCTGCACCTTCCCCGACGCGGTCATCGGATACCCTTCCACAAACTGAAAATAGCGCGGAATTTTAAAGCGCGAGATCCGATCCAGGCAATACGCTCGCAGCTCTTCTGCCGTCAGGGTCTCCCCTTCTTTTAGGATGACAAAGGCGCCCACCTCTTCGCCATACTTCGGGTCGGGCACGCCGACCACCTGCACGTCCAAAACCTTCGGATGCGCATATAAAAACTCTTCCACCTCGCGCGGATAGATGTTCTCTCCGCCGCGAATGATCATATCTTTCAGCCGTCCGGTCACGCGCAGGTTGCCCGCCTCATCCATCGTGCCGAGGTCGCCCGTGTGCAGCCACCCCTCTTCGTCGATCGCCGCCCGAGTAGCATCCGGATTCTTGTAGTAGCCTTTCATCACATGATAGCCCCGCGTGCAGACCTCGCCCTGCTCGCCACAAGCCACCGCTTCGTTCGTCCCCGGCACGACGAGCTTCACCTCCACGTTGGGCAAGGCGCGACCGACTGTGGTCACCCGCAGTTCGAGCGGGTCGGTCGTGCGAGTCATCGTGATCGCCGGCGATGATTCGGTCTGCCCATAGGTGATCGTGATCTCGCTCGCGCCCATCTTGCCGACCACCGCCCGCATCACCTCGATCGGACAAGGCGAGCCTGCCATGATCCCGGTGCGCAGCGAGCTGAGATCATACTGTTCGAAGTCAGGGTGGTTCAGCTCGGCGATAAACATCGTCGGCACGCCATGCAGCGCCGTACAGCGCTCCGCCTGCACCGTCTCCAACACATCCTTGACATTAAACTCCACCACCGGCAGCATCGCCGCCCCCACCGTCACGCAGGCCATCGTGCCGAGCACACAGCCAAAGCAATGAAAGAACGGCACCGGAATGCACATGCGGTCGAGCTCGCTCAAGTTCATGCACTCGGCGATGTTGCGCCCGTTGTTGATGATGTTCAGATGGGTGAGCATCACCCCTTTGGGAAAGCCGGTCGTCCCCGACGTGTACTGCATGTTGATCACATCGTCTGGCTGCAATGTCGCCTGCCGCTCCTGCAGCTCCTGATCGGAGACGCTCTTGCCAAGCTCGATCACGTCAGACCAGTTGTACATGCCCGGATACTTTTTCGCTCCGAGGAAGATCACATTTTTCAGAAAGGGCAATCGCTCCGACCGCAACTGTCCAGGCTCGCAGTCGCGAAGCTCCGGTACCAGCTCATACAGCATGTCGATATAGCTCGTCCCCTTAAACTCTTCCATTAAGAGAAGCGTTGTCGTATCCGACTGGCGAAGCAGATATTCCAGCTCGGACGTTCGATAGTTGGTGTTGACCGTCACCAGCACCGCGCCCATCTTGCCGGTCGCAAACTGGGTGATCAGCCATTCTGGATAGTTGGTCGACCAAGCGGCCACATGGTCGCCGCGCTGCACCCCGAGCTTGATCAGCCCTTTGGCCGCCTGTTGGCAGACCTGATTGAACGCAGAATATGAATAGCGCAATCCGCGGTCTCGATAGACCACCGCATCGCGCTCCGGAAATCGTCCAGCAATATCATCGAGAAGCTGTCCCACTGTGGTGTTTAAAAGCTCTGCCATGTCTAGTCTCCTCTTCTCTATTCAGATCGATCTTTTATTTATTCTGATTACAGACTGAAAATTCCTGCAAATAAAACTGGCAGTTTCGGGAACAAAAAAAGGCCCTCCGGCCGAGTCGGTCGAAGGGTGTTGGTCCTTATACGATCAAAGTTATCCTTGCAAATGGATATTTTGATTGCTGTTTGAAATTATATCTAAATTCGCTAAACTTAGCAACCGATATGACGCGCGATGACGATGCGTTGGATCTCCGAGGTGCCCTCGCCGATCTCCATCAGCTTCGCGTCGCGGAAGTAGCGCTCTACCGGATACTCTTTCATGTACCCATAGCCGCCGTGGATTTGGATCGCTTGGTCACAAGCGCGCATGCAGATCTCCGAAGCGAACAGTTTGGCGATCGCCGCCTCTTTGCCGAACGGACGACCTTGATCTTTCAACCAAGCCGCTTTGTGTACAGCGGTGCGCGCAAGCTCGATGTTCATCGCCATGTCTGCCAGCTTGAACTGAATCGCTTGGAACTTCGAGATCGATTGGCCGAACTGTTTGCGATCTTTTGCATATTGCAAAGCGGCTTCATAAGCAGCTTGTGCGATCCCGACAGACAGCGCACCGATCGAGATACGGCCGCCGTCGAGCGTCTTCATGAACTGCATAAACCCTCTGTTGACCTCGCCCAGCACGTTCTCTTTCGGTACGCGCACGTTGTCCATGATGATCTCCGCCGTGTTCGAACCTTTCAAGCCGAGCTTTTCGTATGGGGTCGCAGTGGAAAACCCTGGGGTATCTGTCGGAATGATGATCGCCGTGATCCCTTTCGAGCCGAGCGAACGATCGGTCACAGCGGTCACCACGCATACTTTCGCATAGGAAACGTTGGTGATAAAGCACTTGGAACCGTTTACAACCCATTCGTCACCATCAAGCACAGCGGTCGTCTGCGTGCCGGAAGCATCAGAACCAGCGTTGGGCTCGGTCAGACCGAATGCGCCGAGAATTTTACCTTCTGCCAGCGGCACCAGCCACTTCTGCTTCTGCTCTTCTGTACCGAATGCATCAAACGGGTTGCAGCCGAGCGAGACGGCAGCCGCGTAGGACAGACCGTGCGAACCGCAAGCGCGCCCCACCTCTTCGACTGCCAGCGCATAGGAGATCGTGTCCGCTCCCGCACCGCCATACTCTTCTGAAATCGGCAAGCCCAAGAGACCGAGCTCCCCCATCTTCATAAAGGTGTCGAACGGGAACTCGCCCGTCTTGTCCACATGTTCTGCGTTCGGCTTGATCTCAGCTTCTGCGAAGTCGCGAACGGTGTTGCGAATCATCAACTGATCTTGGGTCAGATCAAAGTTCATCAAGGTCGCCCTCCTCTATCGAAACAAAAATGAGTGTACATTCATTCATCTTCGTTCATTATACACAACAGAGAAAGAAATCGGCAATACTTTTCGACCTATTGCGACAGTTGTCCCGTCCACTTCTTCAAACCGGGGAGAAAGACGATGCCCAGCGTGATCAGCACGGCCAGCTTTAAGAAGACGAAGATTTGCACCAGCAGGTCCATCGTCAAACCGAACAGCAACGTCCGCAGGTCTGGCCCAAACAGGACGACCACCCCGAACAGCAGAAAGACGGGCGCCACGTACACGCGGTATCGTCCGAGCACAGCTGCCAAAAACAGCGAGAGGACGGCCGGCACGAAATAATAAAAATGTTGCACGCCATACGAACTGCCCCCGATGTTCATCACATCTTCCAAGAGCGTCGCGTACAGCAAAACCAGTCCAAGCGTGCCGATGCCCGCCACCAGCCGCGAGCGACCTATTCCCCCGGAGATCACCCAGAGCAGAAAGACGATCGCCATCGTGCCCATCACCGCGCTTCGTTCTCCCAGAAATTGCCCTGTCGAGAGGTAATAATATCCAACACCCGCCACCATCAAAACGGCGACAAACAGCCACGTGGTGCGGGCGAGCAAGCTTTTGTTCCGCGAGCGGAAATACATGATGTACGGAAAAATCGTTCCCAGCAGAAGGACAGCAATTTGCATTGGCTCGGGAAACAAGGTAAAATTAAGAGCAAAGATCAGGAACAGGAGCAACCCGACGATCACGAGCAGGATTTTTCCGAGGATGCCGTTGTTCAAGCTGGTTCTCCAAGTTGACTTTGACGAGGATTCCTTCCCCGTTCTTTGGTCATGCGAAAAGGATTCACCTTCCGCGTATAGGTTCAGCAAAAAGTCGCAATATTCGGTCGGTACCAATTTGCTCTCTTTCCACTTTTTGATCTCTTGGATCATCATTTTCTTCTGTTCTTGATTCATCTGTTCGCCTCCCGGAAAATCGCATAAAAAAGCACTCACCTATTGAGAAGTGAGTGCTGCGAGGGTTCGAAGGAATCGGCTCTATTCAAGAAAGTCTTTGAGTCGCTTAGAGCGGCTCGGGTGACGGAGTTTGCGCAACGCTTTCGCCTCGATCTGGCGAATCCGTTCGCGGGTGACTCCAAACACTTTTCCGACCTCTTCGAGCGTGCGGGTACGGCCATCATCAAGACCGAAACGCAGGCGGAGCACGTTCTCTTCACGTTCTGTCAGCGTATCCAGCACATCTTCCAGTTGCTCTTTTAGCAATTCATAAGCGGCCGCATCTGCCGGTGCGAGCGCGTCTTGGTCTTCGATAAAGTCGCCGAGATGCGAATCATCCTCTTCGCCGATCGGCGTTTCGAGCGAGACCGGCTCTTGGGCGATCTTTAAGATCTCACGGACTTTGTCTGGACTCATATCCATCTCCGCTGCGATCTCCTCTGCGGTAGGTTCGCGACCGAGCTCTTGCAGAAGCTGACGAGAGATGCGGATCAGTTTGTTAATCGTCTCCACCATGTGAACTGGAATCCGGATCGTTCTGGCCTGATCTGCGATTGCGCGCGTGATCGCTTGGCGAATCCACCAGGTTGCATACGTAGAAAATTTAAACCCTTTTTGATAATCGAATTTCTCAACAGCCTTGATCAGACCCATATTCCCCTCTTGAATCAGATCAAGGAAAAGCATGCCGCGTCCAACATAGCGTTTCGCGATCGAAACGACCAGTCGCAAGTTGGCTTCCGCTAGGCGGCGCTTCGCCTCTTCATCCCCATTTTCGATGCGGAGCGCCAGTTCGATCTCCTCTTCTGCCGAAAGCAGCGGCACACGGCCGATCTCTTTCAGATACATGCGAACCGGGTCGTTGATCTTGATGCCCGGTGGTACGCTCAGATCTTCGATGTCGAACTCCTCTTCGTCATCAAGATCCTTCGGCCCATCTTCATCGTCGTCATCATCATCGTCATCGGCGAACGCCGGCTCATCATCCGCTTCGTTGATCACCTCGACCCCTTGTTCCGAGAGGTGATCAAAAAATTCATCGATCTGATCCGAGTCCTGATCAAAAGCGGAAAGTTTGTCCATGATCTCACTGTAGGTGATCACGCCGCGCTTTTTTCCGATTTCGACGAGCATCTGTTTCACTTCTTCAAGAGACATCTGTTGAGTATCTGTGTCCTTCACCTTTTTCACCATCCCGACCCCTCCTTCCCTAAGGAGTAGTTAACAAACGTTTATATATCGGCTTGCGCGTTATCCAGAGATTGAATATTCGACTTTATACGATTCATTTCGTCGTATGCCGCCTGCATTCCTTCTGTATCGCCTCGATTTCCACAATCGATCATCTGCCGCTCATAACGTTTCATTTCCACTTGCAAGTGATACACCTTGATGCGATGGACATATTCGCGAACCAGCGCATTCACCCGATCGGGTCTCAGATCTAACAGATCAGCTTCCATCATGAGAGCGGTCGCCAACTGCAAGAGTTCGCGATCCTCGATCCCGCTGATAAACAGGGAAGGATCTGCTTGCTGGTGCTCTGCGTAAAAGGCGTAAAGATGTGCGGCCAACGCACCGTGCTCATCCACAGAAAATTCATCCGCCAACTCGTATTGAACTTGTCTTGCTACCCCTTCTTGGATTAACATATAAGTAAGGAGTTTCCGCTCTGCGTTGATGTGAGCTGGCAACAGCTTTCCTGTGCGCACAAAGCTCACTTCTGCCGCATTAGTTCTATTAGTATTCCACTTCCTGTCAGGTTTATCCCCAGCAGGAGGGCTTTTCTTGGCGAGCGCAAGTTCCTGTTCCATCGTCTCTTTGGGGTAGCCGAACTCTTCGCTCAGCTCGCGAAGCAGTGTCTCCAGCTCAATCGGGCTCGTGACGTGAACGAGCAATTTGTGAATCACTTCTTTGATGTAGTCCTCCTTGCCAGTCTGTGTGCCAAGGTTGAACTCCTTGCGAAGCGAATGCACGCGAAACGCTGTCATCGAACTTGAGTTGTCAAGAACGACGCGAACGAACGCATCCTTACCATATTTCCGCAGAAACTCATCCGGGTCCAATCCATCAGGGATGGTCGCGACCCGCGCTTTGACAGATGCGCCGATCTCTCTGATGACCTCAGATGATCGCAAGGCTGCCTTCTGACCGGCCGCATCGCCGTCATACATCATGACGATCTCTTGGACGTTGCGTTGCAACAGTCGAACTTGCTCAGAGGTCAAGGCCGTCCCCAGTGCGGCAACCGTGTTGGAAATGCCGTGCTGATACGCCATGATCACATCCATATAGCCTTCCAGCAGGATGACTCTCTCCTCTTGCCGCATCATCGGTCTTGCTCGATGCAAGTTGTAGAGGTTGCGCCCTTTCGAAAACAGTGGCGTCTCCGGAGAGTTGAGGTATTTCGGCTCCCCTTTACTGAGGATTCGACCGCCAAATCCGATCACCTGGCCCTGACCGTCGTGAATGGGAAACATCACACGATGGCGGAACTTGTCGTAGCATCTGCCTTTATATTTCTCGCTTTGCGACAATAACCCTGCTTCGACGAGCAAATCTTCGGCAAATCCACGTTTCTTGAGGAAGCGCGCAAGCACATCCCAAGCGTCGGGCGCGTAGCCAAGCTGAAAGGTCTCGATCATCGTCTTGGTGATTCCGCGCGATTCGAGATACGCGATTCCTGGCAACCCCGCTTCTGTGTTCATCAGGATATGGTGATAGAATTTCGCTGCGAGGTCATGCGCGCGAAACATCTCTTTGCGCCGCTTGTATTCGGGCGAGTCCACCTCTTCCAACTCTTCGACAGGCAGCGCGATGTTCGCACGTCGGGCCAACTGTTCCACCGCTTCGAAAAATGTGACCCCTTCCTTATCCATCACAAAGGAAAAGAGATTGCCGCTCGCCCCGCATCCAAAGCAATGATAGAGCTGTTTATCCTGGGATACGGAAAACGATGGCGATTTTTCATTGTGGAAGGGACAGCACCCCATATAACCGCGACCGCTCTTCTTCAGAGGTACGTATTCACCGATCACATCGACAATATCAAACTGTTGTCGAACCTGTTCGATGATCTCCTCCGGCAGACGCTTCTTCACATGCATCACCCTCGACTGACTATGAGTACGTTAGATATTCGCCAACATTCTACAATATCCTTCTGTACCCATTTCACAAAATCGGAACGCGCAAAATGGTGTTTCGAGAGACATTTATTCTACTTATGCAGAGTGATCTCCTTCTGCGGAGCGAAAACGATTAGACAAATTTCGACACCACAAGCAGATCACCGCCTGCTCATCCGTGCTCTCATTCTCCAAAGTACGTCCCTAGTATAGACTCCCACCTGCAAAAATATTCCGGTCTAAAACCCATCCGAATTGATTTGTCAAGAGCGAAAATGATATTTCTTACATATGTACGCTTCTTTTGCCAAAAAATCCTTCCAAATTACACAGGTTGATCGGCAAGACACAAAAAATTCACAAAATGAAAGGACCCCTTCGCACTGAAGAAGGGGTCTCTCTGTTCATCTCGCCGATCGCCAACTGCGAAATGTCTCAACCTCTACGGGGAGCTCAGGCGCAACCAACGGCAACCTGCCGGCGAACACACGCCCGGTCGTTCCATCGAGCGTGAGCCACTCGCCTTCGCGAAACGTGCGACCTGCGATCTCGATCTGCCGGGAGAGCAGGTCGATCGCCAGGTTTGCACAGCCGACGATGCACGGCTTGCCGAGCGGTCGGGCTGTGACTGCCGCATGGGAAGTCATGCCGCCAAAAGCGGTGAGAATGCCGTTCGCATGCAGCATCGCCTCATAATCGTTCGGGTCGGTCTCTCTCCTGATCAGCAGCACAGGATGACCACCAGCGCTTCTCTCGATCGCCCGCTCGCGATCCAAAGCGATCTCTCCACAGACCGCCCCTGGCACGACGGGCAGTCCGACAACCAGCGGAACTGCATCCACGTTTGGATCGAGCTCTGGCTGCAACAAGCTTTGCAGCGACTCCCATCCGACCCGCTGCAAGGCTGTCTGGCGGTCGATCACGCCCGCTTGGCACAGATCGACCGCGATCTTTACCGCGGCGAGCGCGGTGCGTTCCCCGACCCGCGACTGCAGAAGATAGAGCGTCCCCCGTTCGAAGGTGAACTCGATCTCCTGCATGTCCTTGTCGTGCTCCTCCAATCGGGTTGCCACTGCCGAAAGCTCTTCATAGACGTCTGGCAGCTGCTGTTGTAAGCAGGAGATGTCGGACGGCGTGCGCTTGCCTGCCACAACCGCCTCGCCCTGCGCGCGAAGCATCACCTCGCCGAACAGCTCTCGCTCGCCGCTGGCAGGATGGCGCGAAAAGACCACGCCGCTCCCCGAACGCTCTCCCCAGTTCCCGAACACCATCTCCTGCACGATGACAGCTGTGCCCAGATCGTCTGGAATGCGGTTGACCTGACGATAGACCGCCGCCCGGCGGCCATTCCAAGAAGCGAAGACGGAAGATACCGCCTGGAGCAGTTGCTCGATCGGGTCATCGGGGATCTCTGGCGCGACCAATTCGCCATACGCCTCCTGAAAGCGGCTCTGGCAGTCGAGTGCGAACTCACAGTCGCCCGTTCGATCGGCAAGTCCTTGTACCACTTCGTCCTGCAGCCCGACGTTCAAAAGGGTATCCATCATCCCCGGCATCGACACCGGCGCACCCGAGCGGATCGCCAACAAGAGCGGTGCCTGCGGGTCACCAAGCCGCTTGCCCGTCCTCCGCTCCAGCTCGCAGAGCGCAGTCAGCAACCGCTCTTTCAAATCGGACGTCAGCGTCCGCCCCGCTTGAAAATAGTGCCGACAAGCTTCGGTGGTCAGAATGAACCCATCCGGCACTCGCAAGCCTGCCCGCTTCATCTCGATCAGCCTCGCTCCTTTGTTGCCGAGCGAGCGGCGCTCGACGTCCCCCTCGTGATCGAGAAATACGATCACTATCTGCGGCCGCCGCGCTTGATCTGATCGAAGATGATGCTCGTCGTCTCCTCGACCGCCTTGTTCGACACGTCGATCACCGGACAGCCGATCTTTTTCATGATGCGCTCCGCATATTCGAGCTCCGCCTTGATGCGCTCAAAGGCGGCATAGTTCGCCTCCTCGCGCAGCCCCAGCGCCTTCAAGCGCTCCGTGCGGATCAGATTGAGCTCTGCGACGGAGATCGTCAGCCCGATCACCCGGTGTGGCGGCACTTCGAACAGCTCCTCCGGCGGTTCCACCTCCGGCACGAGCGGCACGTTCGCCGCTTTCAACCGCTTGTGCGCCAAGAACATCGACAGCGGGGTTTTGGAAGTTCGCGAAACCCCGATCAAGATCACATCGGCGCGCAACAAGCCGCGCGGGTCCTTCCCGTCATCATATTTGACCGCAAACTCGATCGCTTCCACCCGCCGAAAATATTCATCATCCAATTTGTGCACCAAGCCAGGGCGGTTTTTCGGTTCCGCCTGAAAGGTCGATTCGAACGCCGACAGCATCGGGCCCATGATGTCCACCGCCGTGACACCGTTTGCTGCCGCCTCGCGCACCAGCCCCTCCTTGAGCTCGGGGATGACCAGCGTATAGGCGATCAGCGCACCGACCTCTTTCGCCGCCTGCACCGTCTCCCGAATCGGTTCCATATCATCCACATAGGAAATTCGTCTGATCTCCGCACGGCTGCCGTTAAACTGGCTGGCGGCCGCACGAACCACAAACTCAGCCGTTTCGCCTACAGAGTCAGAAATCACATATACGATCGGCGTCATCCGCTTCCCTCCTACACATCTTTGATCTCACCAAGCTCGACGAAGATCTTGGCGATCGTCGTCTTGGTAAACCGCCCGACCACTTCGAGGTTCTTGCCCGACTCATCGAGCGGGCGCACGACGGGGACCGAGTCGATCGCATAATCGATCAAGCGCTTCGCCGCCTCGTACACGCTGTCATCTGGTGACAGGGTGACGATGTTCGGCATCCGCGTCATCGTCAGCGATACTGGCACTTTGTGCGTATCTTGGTTGCCGATCGCTACCTTCAATAAATCTTTGCGCGAGATCACGCCGGACAGAATGCCGCCTTCCTTCACGACGAAGATGCTGCCCACATCCTCCATGAACATCGTGACGATCGCATCGTACACCGAAGCGTCATCGTTGATCACGACGGGCACCGATTTATACTGCTTGACTTTCAGCTTGCGCAGTTGCTCTCCAAAAATCTGCCCAGATTTTTTCCCAGCATAAAAATAGCCTACACGAGGTCTTGCTTCTAAAAAGCCGGCCATCGTCAAAATCGCAAGGTCAGGTCGCAAGGTAGCTCTGGTCAGCCCGAGTTTATCTGCGATGTGCTCTCCGGTGATCGGACCCTCTTCCCTTACGATTTCGAGGATTTGTCCTTGGCGTTTGGTCAGTTCGATGGTATCCACCACCTTTTTTATCGCTCGAATGAAAATGTGACATACAATATCCTGAATTAGCCCATATAGTATATATTATTAGTATACCATCGCCGTGTCACCTGCTCAAACAGTGTCTTTTATTTTTTGCCACGTTTCAAGCAGCCACGAGGAATTAGATTATAAATATCATCCTTTGGAATAGCTTGTGGCTCGTTATGGTCGCGGCTTTGTTAGCAACTGTGTTGCGATGACAGCATATGCAAAAAGCCTGGCTGGTGAAAGCAAAAAAGACCCCGCTTGTTGAAAGGGATCTCTTTGCTAAAAAGAGTGGAGTCACTAAAACATGCCAAGTTTTTGTGACATGCTAAGTGTTTTAGAAAATATCCAACCAACCACTTGCCGATACACCACCAACCAGAGTTGCCTTTACTCGATAGACACCCTCAGGGACGACACCGAAGGAGCCTGAGAAATATCCTGTCCCAGAAACGGTTGAAGCTGTGTAAGTGTTGTAGGGGTAACTTGTATTTTCAAGTTGATACTGGACAGAGGGCGCCAAAGTATCCCCAAGTGAAGGGGACTGATGCCCATCGAAGTTTACTTTTCTGGTGTAATCGATCAAGAGACTTTGAGAACCGTTGAAGTAGAGATAGGCAAAAGTTTTGGTCGAATACGGAGAGCTATAGGTATCTGGTGAAACTGATGCAATCTCCATATGATTCCCCTCTGTTACGGTGTTGACTGGCGCAGCGCTACTGATTGGAGCGAACATCCCCATCACTACAAGTGTTGTTGCGACTACCACGAGTTTTTTCATGTTTATCCCTCCGTTTTTATTATCTGAATATTTTCAATTCTATAGATATACAATATCAAATTAATAATTTTGATGATTCCTTCCTCTCGAACAATAATTATCAACTAACTGGTTATCGGATGAGAATACTCGGCTAGAGCGATAAAGATATTCATTTAGGAATATGCAGTGTAATAGAACTCGCGATGCAATACTTTTTTAATCGCTAGGATGGCATCATCTGGATATAAATGTCACAAAATCAGCTAAACTTTGGAGGATGTTTGCAAAAAAAGTTTATTTTCCCCTCCTCTGGCGCATACCAAATGAAACGCAAGGATATGAGGGGGCACCGATAGCATGTCATGGTTGATCTATGGACTACTTTCCGCACTTTTCGCTTCTTTTGTCGCCATCCTCGGGAAGATTGGCATCCAGAACGTCGACTCCAACGTGGCGACCGCTGTGCGCGCTGTGGTCATGGCGGTCGCCACACTGCTGTTCATCACCTTCAACGGCACGATCGGACACATTCGGGAGATCAGCATGCGGCCGCTTTTGTTCATCATTCTCTCCGGCCTCGCCGGAGCCGCCTCGTGGATGTTTTACTTTGGCGCTCTGCAACAGGCGTCCGCGTCAAAAGTAGCACCGATCGACCGCCTGAGCATCGTCTTCACCCTCGTGCTCGCCGCGCTTTTCTTAAAGGAAAAAGTGAATCTGGGCATGGTGGCCGGGTGTGCTCTGATCGTGATCGGTTCAGTTCTGATCGTCAAGGCATAGTGTGACCTGAATCACCTTCCTTTCTGCTTCGCGGTCGGCTACAATTATTTTGAAGTCGTCCGCTTTCTGAGCGAATTTGGGAGGTATGCTTCGTGCATCAAATACTCTTTTACATCGGGGATTTCCCCATTCGATCCTACGGAACGGTCGTCGCGATCTCCATCCTGCTGGCGATCGGCATGGCCAGCTACATGGCGAAGCAGGAAGGTAAATATGCGGAGCACATCTCGGGGATGGCGATCTGGGCGATCGTCGGCTCGTTGATCGGGGCACGCCTCTGGCAAGTGCTTTTCTTCGAGTGGGGCTATTACTCGCAAAATCTCGGCGATATTTTTGCCATCTGGAATGGCGGCATGTCGATCCAAGGCGGGCTCGTTGGCGGCTTTATCGGCGGTGGCCTGTACACATGGCGCAACAAGATCCTCTTTTGGGAGTTTGCCGACATCGTGGCACCTGGCATCATCTTAGGACAAGCGATCGGGCGGATCGCCTGCTTGCTCAACGGCGATGCGTTCGGCTCGCCGACCGGCAGCTCGTTCGGACTCGTCTACCCGGAAGGCACCTTCGCATATGCCACCTACGGCTCACAACCGCTCTGGCCAGCTGAAGTCTGGGAAGGGCAATGGGATCTGATCGTGTTGGCGCTCCTGTTCCTGATCAAGATGCGCCGCGTGCCGACCGGCTATCTGTTCCTCGCCTATAACATTCTCTATTCGATCGGGCGCTTCGCTCTGGAGTTCTTGCGCGGGGATTCGGATCGCATGGTCGGGCTGACCGCAGCGCAGTGGACGAGCTTGACGGTGATCGTGCTCGCCATCGGGTTTATGATCTATCTCCACTATCGTCCAGCCAAGACCAGCCCCGCAAACAAAGCGGAAGAAGCGGTTCCCACCTCTTAAAACAAAAGTGGCATCCCAATCTGGGATGTCACTTTTCATTTGTTCTTTTCATTTGCTTATGTCTCTTCCTCCTCGATGTTTTGCATATAGGCTGGCACCTGCTCATAAGGGATCACTTCCGCGCGGAGAACCTCTTCGACCATCGCGTCGACACTCTCCTGTTGTGCGTTTGTGGACGGTGGCTGGTAGGTCGAAGTCGATGGGGGAGTGTACTGTGCGCTTGGCCAAGGGATTGAGTTCTGCGCGGAGTAAGTGTTTTGCATGGGGTTTGCAGTTTCTTCGGGGACTGAGTTTTGCACAGGGTCTGTGTTTTGGTCGGGGACGGTAGCCTGCATGGGAGTCGTGTTCTGTATCGGAGCTGTGTTCTGCGTAGGAGCTGTGCTTTGCAAGGGGATTGTGCTATGCGCAGGAACTGTGCTTTGCATTGGGACTGTGCTTTGCATTGGGACTGTGCTTTGCATTGGGACTGTGCTTTGCATTGGGACTGTGCTTTGCAAAGGGGCTGTGCTTTGCATTGGGGCTGTGCTTTGCATTGGGGCTGTGCTTTGCATTGGCGCTGTGCTTTGCATTGGCGCTGTGCTTTGCATTGGGGCTGTGCTTTGCATTGGCGCTGTGCTTTGCATTGGGGCTGTGCCCTGCATTGGCGCTGTGCTTTGCATTGGCGCTGTGCTTTGCATTGGCGCTGTGCTTTGCATTGGGGCTGTGCCCTGCATCGAGTCTGTGTTTTGCATCGGATCAGCACTCAGCGTCTGATCTCCGTTCAATGACTGCTCGATCTCTTGCCTACTCACACTCTCTTCCTCTGCCGCCTGCAGCGCCTGAAGAGTCTCTCGAAACAACTCCGGTATCTGCTCCGCATTAACTTGAGACGTGATCGTTTTCATCAACTCCGCTTTCGACCGCATATTCAGTTTCAGTCCAAAACGTCTGCGTTGCATCTCGAACACCCCCTCTTTCGTTAGTACTACAAATATGCAAACGCCCGAGCGTCTGGAAGGTACAAACACACAAAAAGGGGTACAAACTTCCCAGAGAGGCACCGCCCGCTCAACACAGTTCGACTTCGACCGAAGCGCTCGGCCATCGTGCTCTCTGCACTCTGCACTCTGCTCTCTCGTCCTCCACCACACAAATCAACAAGGCAGATCCTGACATCTGAAACGTCAGAACCTGCCTTGTTCGCTTTCGCCTATTCCTACACCTATACTTGCACGCGATTCAGATTGCCCATCTTGCCAGAGGATACGGATGGCGTGACACCCACATTTTGCTCATCTGCTTGAGGTTCGGCCGTCTCATGATGCACGTTGACTACACTTGGACGATGTCCAACACCGCTCGGCTGTCCGACGCGCTTGTCGATCACAACTTCGTAGCGAGCTGCCACTGCTGCCGCCGTTCCCAGCACTGCCAAATACGGAAAGATCAGCGCACCGACCACGCCCACCGCCGTCGGAATCGCCATCACGGTGCGCCCATCTCGCATGACGCGAATGCTCGACGCTTGTCCGGTTTGCACGATCTCCTGAATCTTCCCCACCAAGTCGCTTCCCATCACCTGAATCCGCTCTTCCATCTTCCCTGCAAGACCGGTATCACATGCGTGCCCCTCAAGCTCGATGCAAGCGCGCACCACATTGCGATCATTTCTCTCCAACACATCGTACGCCTCGCGATAAGAAATCTGGAAGCGTTTGCGCAAGATGTCCACTTTCTCAAGCATCGGGTCTGCCATCGTCTGTCACTCCTCCAAGATGTGCTTCAGCTATAGGTCGTATTTATGGAGTTGTTCTAAAAATGTACGAGACCGAAAACTCACGCCGCTGTATTCATCCAGATATTGCTTCATGATCTTGCCCAACTGACGGCGCACATCATCGCCGACCTTCACCTCACCGAGCCTGCGCACATCCATCGTTTGAAATGTCTGCAACAGTTTGAGCGCGACCGGCTTCATCCAGATCGCCCGCTCGTCCGCATGATGACAATCTCCGCACAGCGGCCCGCCATGCTTGATGCTGAAGCGAATCGACTGCTCCAACTGCCGGAAACAGTGCGCACAGTGGAAGAGCTCAGGACGGATGCCGGCGAGATCGAGCATCTTCATCTCGCAGAGCCGCACCAGGATCTCCGGGTCTTTGCCTTCTGCAAGATGGGTGAGCAAGGTCAAGATCAATAAAAAAACGCCTCGTGAGGGCTCGCGTTCTTCCACAAAGCGGTCGGCTAACTCCACCACATAAGACGCGTATGCAGCTTTGAACAGATCTTCTCCGATCGTCCGAAAGGAATCGTAAAGCTCCGCTTGCATGATCGTTCCCATCCCGCGCCCTTCGCCGATCGTGATCATGTACGATGCGTGAACAAAAGGCTGGGAAACGGAGTTTAACTGGCTCTGCGGCTTTTTTGCCCCGCGCGCCATCGCTCCGAATTTCCCGTGCGTGTCAGACAGCAATGTCAGGATTTTGTTGCTCTCCCCATAATCGACCGTGCGCAACACGATCGCATCCACTTTTTTCATCGGGCAACCTCTTTCGTCCCGTCAAACAAGCGCTCTATTCTGTGCGTGCTTCCAGCTCGTACTCCAACCTCTGCTCTGCTGCCTCTCCAAAGGATTCACGGTTCAAGCTCTGACATGCTTTATAGAGAAGATAGGCATCAATCTCACCTGTACTCTCGAAGTATCGCCACGAAAAATCTCGCATGTAGCTCATCCTTTCTTCCAAGAGTGAGGGTGCTGCCAAACATCGTAACTCTATAGTTCGCAATCGACCTGTACCCTATACTATGGAAATACTGTCAGAGATGATTGTATGGATGCCTTCTACTCCTCAGTAAATCCGAAGTTGCGCAGCATATGTTCCCGATTGCGCCAGTCAGCTTTTACCTTGACCCACAGTTCCAGATATACTTTTGATCCGAGCAGCCGTTCGATATCCGTTCGAGCCATCTGGCCGACCTTTTTCAGCACAGAGCCTTGTTTGCCGATGATGATCGCTTTTTGCGAATCTCGTTCTGTGTAGATCGCCGCATGGATGTAGAGCATGTTGCGATCCTCTTTTGCCTGCATCTGCTCCACTTCCACCGCCACAGAGTGCGGCACCTCTTCCCTGGTCAGACGGAGCACTTTTTCACGGATCAGCTCCGCGACGATAAACCGCTCCGGATGGTCGGTCACCTGATCGGGCGGGTAGTAGTACGGACCTTCGGGCAGCAGATCTAAGATCAGATCGCGAAGCCGCTCCACATTGTCTCCTGCCATCGCCGAGATCGGGATGATCTCAGCAAAAGGAAACTCATCTTTGTACGAGGAGATGATCTTTAGCAGCTTCTCCTTTTCGATCAGATCGATCTTGTTGATCACGAGGAAGATCGGCGTGTCTTTGACCGACTTTAAGATCTCGATGATATATTCGTCGCCCGCCCCTTTTTGCATCGTCGCGTCGACGAGGAACAGCACCGCTTCCACTTCCCGCAGCGTCTGCACTGCCACTTTGACCATGTGCTCGCCCAAGCGGTGTTTCGGCTTGTGGATGCCAGGCGTATCCATGAAGATGATCTGCCCTCGCTCATGGGTGACCACCCCGTGAATTCGGTTGCGCGTCGTTTGCGGCTTGTCGGCTGTGATCGCCACCTTCTGACCGACCATGTAGTTCATCAGCGTGGATTTCCCCACGTTCGGTCTTCCTACGATTGCGACAAAGCCGGAACGTGTCTTCTGTTTCGAATCTCGATTGCTCACTCCACCAAGTCCTCCTTTTGAAATGCAAACGGCAACAATTCTCCCACCGTCGTCTCACGGATCGCATCTTGTAAGTTCGACAAGATGACCGGCGTGTCTGCCGGGCAAAATTCGGCCATCACCTGGCGGCAGGACCCGCAAGGCGAGACCGGCCCGTCCGTGTCGGCGACGACCGCGATCTTCTGAATGTTAGCCTTCCCATCTGATACCGCTTTAAAGATTGCGGTCCGCTCTGCGCAGCAGCACAGCGGAAACGCCGCATTTTCGATGTTGCATCCGGTCACCACTTCGCCATCTGCAAGCAGAAGCGCCGCTCCGACCGGGAACTTCGAATAAGGTACGTACGCTCTCTCCCGCGCCAGTTTCGCCATCCTCACCAGTTCCATCATTTCCATGTAGGTCACCCCTGCTTTTTAGTTCGTGCGTACGCCCGCCAAGAGATCAAGAGGAGCACGAGGATGCCGAGCGGGATGAACGCCACGTAGATCGCCATCTCCCCCGTGTCCTGCAGATTGCGGAATTTGGGCGGAAACAATTTATCAAAGAAGACAAAAAAACCGACTATCACCGCATGTACTGCCGTCAGCAAGACGGCTGCTGCTGCCATATCTTTGGCAATCTTCGCCAGCGGGTGATAGTCGTGGGTCACAAGATCGACGACCGCTTCGATCGCCGTATTGAACAGCTCTGCTGCCACGACCAAGATGATGGAAAAAAAGACGAGCACGATCTCCAGCTTGCTCAGGTCGAGCAGCAAGCTCAAGATCATGGCACACAGCGCAACAACAAAATGAATCCGCATGTTGCGCTGTGTGGTCAGGGCATGGGTCATGCCCTCGACCGCATATGAGAAGCTTTTCAACAGCTTGCTTTGCTGAAACATTTCGGGCTTCACCCCCGCTTGATTCCCGCTGCCTCCATGATCGCTTCCTGACGGGAAAACATCTCCTGCTCCTCTTCCTCGGTGCCATGATCATAGCCGATCAGATGCAGGAAGCCGTGCACCGCGAGAAACGCCAACTCGCGCTCCAAGCTGTGGCCGTAGCTTTCCGCTTGACGCTTGGCGGTCGGCACCGAGATGATGATGTCGCCGAGCATGTCGTCCTGTTCGATCTGATCCGCATCTTCCGCATCGAAAAAGATCTCAGGCTCCTCTGCCGCCTCTTCCATCATCGCAAAGGAAAGCACATCTGTCGGCGCATCCTTGCCGCGATAGGTGCGGTTGAGCTCGTGGATCTCCTCATCGCTGACGAGCGAGATCACCACATCTCCGCTTTCGATGCGCTCATGGTCTGCGGCGCTGGCGAGCGCTCGACCGAGCAGTTCTTCGACGTCAAAACTGAATTCTTCCCCGTACTCATTCACTATTTCCACCGTGATCGGGTTGCGTTCCATAGCTCTAACTCCTTCAACTTGCGACTAGTCGTTCGATGTGGTAGCAGATCATTTTGATTTAGGCAGTTCCGGATATTCGATACGCGCGTGGTAGATCCCGTTGAGCGTGCGCAAAAACGCGTCGGCGATCCTGTCCAGATCTTTGAGCGTCAGGTCGCACTCGTCGAGCTGACCATCGTTTAGGCGGTCCTTAAAAATCTTGTGGATCACCGACTCGATCCGATTGGGCGTCGGGCGGTTCATCGAGCGCACCGCCGCCTCGACCGCGTCGCAGAGCATGACGATCGCCGCCTCTTTAAACTGCGGCTTCGGCCCGTCATAGCGGAAGTCGTCCACGTTGATCGTGCCGCTCTTGTCCTGCTCCAGCGCCTTGTTGTAAAAGTACCACAGGATCGTCGTGCCGTGATGCTGCAGACAGATGTCGCGAATCGGCTTCGGCAGGCGGTGCTCCTCCTGCATCTCCAGACCGTCGCGAACGTGTGAGGTGATGATCAGGTGTGACAGGCTCGGCGCGATCTTGTCATGCGGATTTTCCTTGGACAGCTGATTCTCGATAAAGAACAGCGGCCGCTTCATCTTGCCGACATCGTGGTAGTACGCCCCCACCCGGCAGAGCAGCGGATCGGCGCCAACCATCTCTGCTGCAGCTTCGGCGAGGTTGCCGACGATCAGCGAGTGATGGTAGGTCCCCGGCGCTTCCATCAGCAGCTTCTTGAGCAGCGGATGGTTCGGGTTGGACAGCTCCAAGAGCGAGATCGGCGTCAGGATGCCAAACGAGCTCTCCAAAAACGGCAGCACGCCGATGGTGACGACCGCTGAGAACACGCCGGAGATGATGCCGAAGAGCAGCGATTGCAGGTACTGGCTAAACTCTGTCCCCGACGAGGCGAGCGCCTGCATCACCGTGATCGTCAAGAGGTTGACCCCGGCGATGATAAACCCTGCCCGCATGATCACCATGCGGTGTTTGACGCGCGAGACTGCAAACGTGCCGACCAGCCCTGCGATAAACGAGACGAAGACGAATTGGAGCTTCGCATCGAACACCTGTCCGGTCATCAGCGCGAACAAAAAGGAGAGCATGATGCCCAGCTGCGCATCGAACAGGATCGTCACTATCATCGTGCCCATCGCCACAGGCGTCAGATACCCGATGGTGGCAAATCCGAGCGATTCGCCGAGCGAGAGCACCTTCATCCCCGCCGCCGTCAGTACAATGATGATCGCCAGACAGAGCAGCAGGAGGTTGTTCTTGCCGACCTTCGACCCGATCAGCTCCAGATAGAAGGCGAGCACGAGCGTCCAGAGCACGACAAACCCTGCCAGGCCGACATACATCAGGTAGTTCGGCTCTTCGTCTGTCAGCTTGAGGTCTTTTAACCGCGAATAGATGCTCTCATCGATCCGCTCTCCCTCTTTGGCGATGATCTCCCCCATGTAGATCATGATCGGCGAGACGTTCTGCATCGCTTCTGCGCGCTTTTTCTCCGTCGCTTCCTTGTCATAGATCATATTCGGGCGGACGACCGTCTTGACCAGCTCTTTGACGATCATCCGCTTGTCGCGATCGAGGTCCGAGTAGCCCAGCTGAGCGTCGAGCTTCTGATCGATCACCGGCATCGTCTCTTCATAGATCTCTTCGGAGTAGATATTTTCTGCGATGCGAACCGCTTCTTTGTTCACGCTTTGCAAGCTTTCGGTCGGGAGGGTGAGGAAGCTCTTGACCGCATCCTCCTTGATCATCGCCTGCAGATTCGCTTTGCGCATGTTCTCATATCGTTCCGCTTCCGGAATCGTCGGATCGCCCTTCACCCGCTTGATCGCTTCGAAAAACTTGTCCAAGTTCTCGACCGCTCGCTGCTCGACCCCGGTGTCGCGATTGAATTGGCGGGTGATCTTGCCTGCCGCCTCTTCGCGCGCCAGCTCGGTCGCACGCTTGTCCACAGCATCTGTCGGCGCCTTGATCTGCTTCTCCGCGATCGAGCCGACATGATAGTCGTAGCGCTCCGGCAACACGTTGCCAATAAAAAGAAAATAAAGGAGCACCGAGAGAACGACATAGATCGTCACCCGCAAGGAGCGGCTTTTTTTCGTTTCAGGACTTAGTGTGATCTGTCGAATGTGTCTCAGCAGATTGCTCCTCATCATCGCTTCTTCTCCTTACCTTTTCCTTGCTAGGCCGACCGATCAACCTAGCTCTTCATCGTACGCTTGGATGATCTTTTGCACCAGATGATGTCGTACGACATCCTGCTCCGTCAAGAAGATAAACGAAATGTCCTCAACCTTTTTTAAAATGCGAACCGCTTCGTTCAAGCCGGACAGCTTGCCGCGCGGCAGATCGATCTGGGTCACATCCCCTGTGACGACCATTTTCGACCCAAAACCGAGCCGCGTCAAGAACATTTTCATCTGTTCGGGCGTGGTGTTCTGCGCTTCGTCCATGATCACGAAGGAATCTTCCAGCGTGCGCCCGCGCATGTAGGCGAGCGGCGCGACTTCGATGATGCCGCGCTCCATATACTTGGCTGTGTTCTCCGGGCCGAGCACGTCGTAGAGCGAATCGTAGAGCGGCCGCAGATACGGATCGACCTTCTCCTGCAGGTCGCCTGGCAGAAAGCCGAGGTTCTCTCCCGCCTCGACCGCCGGACGGGTCAGCACGAGCTTCTTCACCTCGCCCTTTTTCAGCGCGGTGACCGCCATGACGACTGCGAGATAGGTCTTGCCCGTGCCGGCCGGTCCGACCCCGAAGACGATGTCGCGCTTTTTGATCGCGCGGATGTAGTCGCGCTGCCCGAGCGTCTTGATGCGAATCGACTTGCCCTTGTAGGTGGTGGCGATCTCCTCTGCGTACAGCTCTAACAGCTGTTCAGCAGAGCTCGTCTGCGCCAGCTTGATCGCATAGGCGATGTCTCGCTCCTTGATCGCCTGCCCTTTGCGGATCAGCTTGATCAGCACGGAGAACAGGTGCTCCAACACTTCGATCTCCTCTTGACTGCCCGTCATCGTGATCTCGATGCCGCGAACATGAATCTTGGTCGCAAACGCCCCTTCGATCTGTTTGAGATGGGCATCATGAGGGCCAAACAGTTGAGTCGCCTCATGATTATCTTGCAAAGCCAGCTTTTTCGTGATCGGTTGGTTGTCCAATCCTTTGCTCCACTCCTTTAGATGCGTATCTATCTTGAACTCGCCGTCGAGTCTGCTAACTTCCATTCGGTTTCACAATTCTTTCGACCCGCGCGATCCTCTGTCATCATCCTTGAGGAGTCCCGATGTTTTCCAGAACTTCGCTGAATACTTCTACCTCTAAATTACCATCTTTTATAGTACTCCGCAAAACTTTTTGCTTGGTGAACTCCGCGTCCTCCCCGATCTTCCCCTGCAAGTCCATTCTGGCGAGCCGAAGCGCTTCTTCTTCCGCCTGTTCCTTGGTCAGCGTCACCTGCTCCGCTTCCACCTCCTGATAGGTGGTGGTTCGAAACTGGATCGGGAAGACAAAGTCCCCGATTTTCAGCGCCTTGTCCTCGCTTGTCTCCTCTGCATTTTCGAACGGAACCTTGCCATAGCCCCAGATCTGCACCGGATGGCCAAAAAAGGTGAGAAACTGCTTCTCGACCGCTTCGCCGGTGAACGCCTTGCGCGACGTCTTGAGCGCGACGGTCAGCTTGGACGTGTACCACACCGCCGCCTTGACGACACCTGACGCATGCACGCGCGTCTTTCCATCGTCGAGCGTGCCGGAGATCAGCACCTGCCCAGGAACGACCAGCGTCTCGCGCTTGACCATCGCGACCCCGCGATGCGGTTGGATCTGCTTGACCACCCCTTTTTTCGACGCGACAATATTTTGCGGTTGGTTGGAGGGCGCTTCGATACCTGGTACCTTCTCGACGACTTGGATCGAGATTTTCGTGCCCTGAATCTGCACGCCCGCCCAGAAGAGCTCCGGAATTTTATCCAGCAGTTGATTCTGCAAGATGTCGGTGTCCGGCAGTTTGCCGATCCGCATCCCGCGGTGAATCCCGATCTCAGAAGCGGCCTGCAAAATGCGCTCTTGCTGCAGGCGCTGAAGATCTCCGCTGACCTCCACCTCCCAGACGAACGAGGTGAGCGCATAGAGCGAGATGAAAAAAGTGAGCGCTCCTGCGACGAAAAACTTCCGCCGCCGCGCCCGCCACGCCAAAAAAGGCACCCCTCGCTTGCGCTCAAAGCGGATGCGCGTGCGCGTCTTGCTGAGCAGAGCGCGCAGTCTCGCCACATCCTTGCGGTGCATCTTCAGACGATAGACATTTTCGCCTACCTGTTTGATCTCCCAGAACAGAATCCCCTGCTCGGTCGCCCTGTTCAATAGCTCCGGAATGCGCTCTCCCCGCAAAGACATGACCACATAGCCATGCCAAAAGTCAAGCAACCACCTTCCTAACATGAGCGGTTCCTCCTGTAACGGCTTATTCTTTGTATTGGATGCCCGAGATGCTTCCTTCGATCACCACTTCGGCCGGAAAGATCGCTTTGATCGTCAGCTCTTTGCCATGCACACTGAGCTCGCCTTGGGAAAGCGCGAGGCGAAGCAGATCATCTCGAAACTCTTTGACGCCTCGGTAATTCTCCACATACAGTTGCATGCCCCCGATCAGGGTGATGCGGGGCAGATCGAGAACCGAGTCTTTTGGCACGTCGAGCAACTCGGCAGCCAGTTTCTTTACGCGTTGACTCCACGTGGTGCGCACAGCGGCCCCCTCCTTTTCTATGTACATATGCGCCGGTCGCCCGCGCTAGTACGAAGACAACGCAAAAGGAGAGACCTTCCCAGTAGGGAAGAGGTCTCTCCTTTTGCTGTTTGACGCTTTGCTTGTTGAGATGCGTTCGCTAGCGCCCTTTGCGATTTGGCCGCCACGGTTGTTTCGAGCGCGGCTCGCCGAGGACTTCGCGCAGGAATACCGCTCGCTTGAGGTTCTGTTTGGTCAAGAGCTCCGGGTGTGCAGCTCGGGTCGGCCTTTGGGCAGCATGAACAGGTGCAGCTGCGCCTCTCGAACCGACGCTCATGCTCGGCACAGCTACCTTCAGCTGTTCGGGCAGCATTTCTGGCAGCGATTCTGGCGATGGCTCTGGCGGGCGATTCGCTTCCGCTCGATGATCAGGCTGAAGCTCCGGCTGGCTCGCCTCTTTTGGCTTGGCCGCTTGCTCTTTCTTCTGTTCATCGTCAGAGCCGATCTCCAAATATTCTTCTACCGTTTTGCCGATCACCTTCCAAAGCTCAACGTTTTGCTGGCGATTCCCCTTTTTTTCAGCTTCCGACTTCTTTTTGAAAATGTTCCACACGATGGCGACAAGTATCGGAATGATCCAAGTATACTCAAAGTCCACCCTGCCTCACCTACTTTTTGGTCAAGTCTCCGCCTTCAGACTCCTCATCGCTCAGGGTCGCAAAGGAGGTGCGCATCTCCGTGTCGGCCATCAGATTCTGCAGGTTCAGATAATCGACCGCTCCCAGCTTGCCGGTGCGCAGCGCTTCTGCCATCGCGCGCGGCACTTCCGACTCCGCTTCCACAACTTTTGCGCGCATCTCTTCGACGTACGCTTTCATCTCTTGCTCGCGAGCGACCGCCATCGCCCGGCGCTCTTCCGCTTTTGCCTGCGCGATGCGCTTGTCAGCTTCCGCCTGGTCGGTCTGCAACTCTGCCCCGATGTTTTTACCGACATCGACGTCTGCGATGTCGATCGAAAGAATTTCGAAGGCGGTGCCCGCATCCAGCCCTTTGGTCAGGACCGTTTGCGAGATCGCATCCGGATTTTCCAGCACTTGCTTGTGCGATTCGGCCGAACCGATCGTCGTGACAATCCCCTCGCCGACGCGGGCGAGAATCGTCTCTTCCCCTGCACCGCCGACGAGACGGTCGATGTTAGCCCGCACGGTGACGCGAGCGCGAACTTTCACTTCGATACCATCTTTTGCGACTGCCGCTACGATCGGTGTTTCGATGACGCGCGGGTTGACAGACATCTGCACCGCTTCCAACACTTCACGACCTGCCAGATCGATCGCAGCCGCCCGTTCGAAGGCGAGGTTGATGTCGGCGCGCTCCGCTGCGATCAGCGCATTGACGACGCGGTCGACGTTCCCGCCCGCGAGATGGTGGCTTTCCAACTGGTTGGTGTTCAGGTTGAGACCCGCTTTATGCGCTTTGATCAGCGGGTTGACGATGCGCGAGGGAACCACTCGGCGCAAGCGCATCCCGATCAGCGTAAAGATCGACACTCGCACTCCAGATGCCCATGCCGAGATGTAGAGCATCACCGGCACGAACGTAAAGATCACGGCCAGCAAGATCAGGCCGACTGCGACCAGAGCTAACAAGCCCACAAGCGTTGCATCCATAGTCATGAACATTTCTCCTCCTTATTTCTCCTGTTCGCCCTGAACGGGAATCACGACGTTGCGCTCCCCCTGTTTCACCGGGCGCACGACGATGCGCGTTCCTTCGATCAGGACGATCTGCACTTCTGTCTCCACAGGCAGCCATGCGCCTTCGCTGACCACATCAAACCTCTGGCCTTGGAAGACGGCCGTCCCGGAGGGACGAAGCGGTGTGACGGTGCGCCCGACCTGATACATCATGTGTCGGTAGCTGCGGGTCGGCACATACCCGTCCGCCTTTTCCTGTCGCTCGGTGTGGATGATGTTTTTCCAGATGCCGAGATGTCCAAAATATTTGAAGAGCACTGCGCCAAGCACGACCGATAAAATGATTGCGAACAACATCGCCTTCAATCCGTAGGTGGTATCATGCGCTGCCAGCACCACCCCGGCTCCCAGCGAAATCACGCCAAGCGCACCGACGATGCCAAATCCGGCTACAAATATTTCGGCGATCATCAGCACTACGCCTGCCAAGAAGAGAATCACCGATTCCCATCCGGCAAAGCCGGCCGCCATATGGCCCCAGAAGTAGAGCGCCAAACTGCTCGCCCCGATCACGCCCGGCAAGAGCTTGCCTGGCACAACCATCTCCCATGTCAGACCCATCAAGCCGATGATCAACAACAGCGGAATCACCAACGGCTGCGTGACAAACCGTCCGAGTTTCTCCGAAAGGGTCGGCTCGTAGATTTGGATCTCAGCGCCAGCATAGCCGTACTGCTGCAAAGCCGCTTTCAGATCCGGAAAAATGCCATCTGCCAGCTTGTACTTCACCGCTTGCTCGGCGGAGAGGGAGACCAGCTCCCCTTTTTCTTTCAGCCCATCGATCACCACATTGCGATCGACCATTCCTGCGACGATGTTCGTGTCGCGCTTGGTGTGCTCGGCGGCGGCGACCATCTCTGCTCGCCAGAATGCGACCACCTTCGGGTCGGCCACCTCTCCGTCCGCCTGTCGCACTTCTGCCGCGCCGATCGTCGAGCCTGGTGCCATCGCAAGGTGCGGTGCGTTCAAGGCGATATACGAGCCCGCCGAGATCGCTTTGCTGCGGATGTAGGCGATCACCGGCACATCTGCGCCGCGAACCAGCTCGCCGATCTCCATCGCGGCATCAACACGCCCGCCGAGCGTGTTGATATCGAGCACGATCGCCTTCGCGTCCTGCTCTGCTGCCATCGTAAACGCACGGCGCAGCGATGTGGTCAAGCCGGTCTCGATCTCATTTTCCACCGGGATCACAAAAACGCTTCCGCCACCGACCGCTTGGGCAGGTGTCGGAGTCAACCCCGAAAAGGAGGCGATCATCAGCAAACAGACGATGATACCAAGGAGAAATCGCTTCACATTTGCGCCTCCTTTCTTTTGCCTATTCTTACTCTTTTCTACGGATGAACACGATAAAGGTTGCACCTACACACAAAAAGCCATGTACCGAACGTTCGGCACATGGCTTTTGCATGCAATCATTATTGAAGCTCTTGTTGCACCACTTGGTTGACGAGCTTGCCGTCGGCACGCCCTTTCACCTTTGGCATGAGCGCGGACATCACTTTTCCCATGTCCTTTTTTCCCGCAGCGCCAGTTTCGGCGATAGTTTCCTTGACGATAGCACGGACCTCTTCTTCCGACATCTGAGTCGGAAGGTAATCCATCAGGACCGGAATCTCCCGGTTCACTTCATCAACTAAATCCTGGCGGCCTGCAGATTCAAATGCTTGGAGGGAATCACGACGCTGTTTGAGTTCGCGATTCAATACGGCGATCACTTCATCGTCTGAAAGCGTCGTTTTACTATCGATCTCAGCGTTCTTGATAGCCGTCCGAACCATGCGAATAACCGACAAGCGGACTTTGTCTTTATCCTTCATCGCTTGTTTCATATCTTCGTTAAGGCGTTCGGTTAGACTCATGGTAAAACTGCCTCCTTAGTATTTCTTCTTCTTACGAGCAGCTTCGGATTTTTTCTTACGGGCGACGCTGGGCTTTTCGTAATGTTTGCGCTTCTTGACTTCCGCGAGGATACCATCCTTTGCGGTAGCACGCTTAAATCTACGAAGTGCGCTATCCAAAGATTCGTTCTTGCGAACCTTGACTTCTGACACCTTGATTTCCCTCCCTCCGCCAAGCAACTACATACCGAATGCATCATTCGGTAGACCAGAGAGCAGACAATAGTCCGTCAAAAAACATTATAGTATAGCCCTAAAAACAATGTCAACCGATGGGCTACCTCAATGCCCAACAATTATAGAGCATCCACTTCGAAAAGTAAACAATCGGCCCCATACTGTCATTCTCTTGCTAAATTCTAAACAGCGAAGAAGAAAGACTCTTGTACCTGCTGTCTTCAGCCTCTGCTTCTCACTTCGAAGACTGCGAACTTCAGATAGTTGTTCTCCTCCATCCCCTGCAATTTCGGATGGTCACGACCGGCCGAGCGAAACTCGACGAGGCGCAAAATTTTTCTCGCGTCGACCGCCGCTTCGGCGATCGTCTCCAAAAAGAGATCGGGGTGCATGTGATACGAGCAGGAAGCGGTGATCAAAAAGCCGCGCTCCTTGACCAATTTCATCCCCCGCAGGTTGATTTCCTTGTATCCTCTGATCGCCCCTGGGACCGCCTGGCGCGATTTTGCAAATGCGGGTGGGTCGAGGATCACCGCATCCCACTTTCTGCCCTCTCGCTCCCACACGCGCAGCTGTTCGAACGCATCGGCGACCACAAACTCAAAGTCTGCTTCCTCTTCCAGCCCGTTGATCTCCACGTTGCGAATCGCCGTGTCGATCGCATGCTCCGAAATATCCAGACAGGTGATCTGCTTTGCGCCAAATGCGGCTGCGTGCACGGTGAACGATCCGGTATGGGAGAAGCATTCGAGCACCGAAGAGCCCGGTTGACCGTCGACGCCCGTCTTCACATAGTCTTTGATCGCAGCTCTGTTTTCCTGCTGGTCAAAAAAGTAGCCCGTCTTCTGGCCTCCGACCACGTCGACGATCATCTTCAGGCCGTTCTCCTGAATGACGATCTGCTCTTCCAGCTCACCGTGAAGAAGCCCTGTCGTCTGCTCCAGACCTTCCAGCTCACGAACGCCAACATCGCTGCGCTCATAGATCGCTTTTGGCTGGATCACAGCGAGCAGCGCTCGCACGATCTCCTGTTTTCTGATCTCCATGCCGAGCGATAAGACCTGGAGGACGAGCGTATCGCCAAACTTATCCACGATCAGGCCGGGCAAAAAGTCTGCCTCGCCGTAGATCAGGCGGCAACCGTTCACGTCGGAGAGCATGCGCTGGCGATAGTCCCACGCCTCTTGAATGCGCCGCACAAAAAAGCTCTCGTCGATCTCCTCCGCCTGTTTGTAGGTCATCACACGAACTCTGATCTGCGAGCGCGAATTGTAATAGCCTTTTGCTAAAAACATGCCGTTATGCGCATGAACGGAGACGATCTCACCCGGTTGCGGGTCGCCTTCCATACGTTCAATCTCCCCAGCAAAAATCCAAGGGTGACCTTGTTCCAAGCGCTTTTTGCGCTTTTTGTTCAGATACACGCTTGCCATCGTGACAGATCTCCTTTTTCTACATACAAGTCTGTGGACGAGTCTGCATATGCATTATTAATATCGAAAGCGCCTGGAGGTGGTTCAACTGTTTTGGAAGTCCTTCTTGCTGCTTGCGCTCGGGCTCTCCGGCTTTCTAGCTGGAATGTGGATCATGCGCACCGGGATGGAGCGCATGGCGCTCGACCGCCTTCCTGACCTGATCGGACGCTTCGTCAAGACGCCGACGCGCGGTCTGGTCACCGGAACGGTGCTGACCGCGCTGATCCACTCAAGCGCCGGTGTCAGCATCATCTCCATCGGCCTCGTCTCAGCCGGCGTGATGACCTTTGCCGACTCGCTCGGCGTGATCTTAGGCACCAACATCGGCACGACGATCACCACGCAGATGCTCTCTTTTGACCTCGACGCGCTGATCCTTCCCTCGTTGGTCCTCGGCGTGTTGCTGTCTCTGCTGTTGCGCGGCAAATATAAGTACATCGGGCTCGCTGTGCTCGGCTTTGCCGCGATCTTTCTCGCGCTGGAGCTGATCGAACGCGCCCTGCAACCGCTCAGCCAAACCGATTGGTTCAAGAGCTTCCTGTCCGAGTCTGCTCAGCATCCGCTGCTCGGCGTGCTCGCTGGCTGCCTGCTGACGGCGATCATCACTTCGTCGACCGCGACGACGATGCTGACGATCGTCTTGGCCGGCCAGGGGCTGATCGGCTTGGAAGGCGCGATCGCAATCGTGTTGGGCAACAACATCGGCACCTGCGTGACCTCTGTGATCGCCGCGATCGGACAACCGCTCAATGCGAAGCGCGTCGCGCTCGCTCACGTCATCCTCAACGTGTTTGGCGTGGTGCTGTTCCTGCCGTTCCTAACCGGGTTTGCAGATCTGTGCCGGCTGTTCAGCGACAACATCTCGGTTCAGGTGGCGACCTCACATCTGCTGTTCAATCTGATCTCTTCGCTCGCCGTCTGGCCGTTCACCAAGTGGTATGCGAGCCTCGTCATCTGGCTGATGCCGGAGCCGGTCAAATGATCGCCCGGCTCGGAAAGCAAAACGTTTTGCGCGCATCTCCTGTCGAGAACGGAACTAGTAGCTCGAAGCGGATGTTTTCCCTTCGGCGATCGACACGCCCGCCGAGCAGCCGATGCGGTTCGCACCCGCTGTGATCACATGTACTGCGTCCTCAAGCGAACGGACGCCGCCAGACGCTTTTACGCCAACGTTCGGCCCGACCGACGCACGCATCAGCGCGATATCTTCTGGCGTCGCACCCCCGGTGGAAAAGCCGGTCGATGTTTTGACAAAATCGGCTCCTGCCGCCGCCGACAGCAAGCAGGCGATCGCCTTCTCCAAATCGGTGAGCAGCGCAGTTTCGATGATGACCTTGACGAGCGCACGCTCTCCGACCGCGTCGACAACCGCTCTGATGTCCTCATAGACCGCCTTGAGCTGACCTGCTTTGAGCAGGCCGACCGGAATGACCATGTCCACCTCGTGCGCCCCTTTTTCGACCGCATCGTGCGCTTCAAACGCCTTGACCTCCGACGTGTTGGCACCGAGCGGGAACCCGATGACCGTGCAGACTTTCACTCTGCTTCCGGCAAGTTTTTCTGCCGCGCGCGCCACGTAGACCGGGTTCACGCAAACGGAGAAGAAATTATATGTTTTTGCCTCACTGCAAAGCTGGTCGATCGCCTCTGGCGATGCGTCCGCCTTGAGCAGCGTGTGGTCGATGATAGCGGTCACCTCTTCGAGTGGCACTGGGGTATAGTTCCCTTCCTCCATATGTACAGAACCGATCGCAGCTTCAACTGCCGCTTTCGCTTGCGAAATGATCTCAAGCATTGTTTTTCCTCCTCTGGCAAATCTGTGACCGTTATTATATCATTTCCAAGTTGCTCCCGTCCTATCGAAAACAAAATGAATCGGTTCTCTCTTCTGCGCAGGGTCGATTCGGTTCAAAAAAAGACCCGATTCCAAAAGGAACCGAGTCTTTTCATGCTGCCTAGCGGCGACCTACTCTCCCAGGACCCTGCGGTCCAAGTACCATACCTTCGCTTTCGCTCCGGTGGTTCTCCGCTCCGCTTCGAACGCGGCACCTCTTCTATTCCCTTTTCACATACAAAAAGAAAAAGACCCGATCTCTCAGATCGGGTCTCATCACGCCTAGCGGCGACCTACTCTCCCAGGACCCTGCGGTCCAAGTACCATTGGCTCTGCGGAGCTTAACTTCTGTGTTCGGGATGGGAACAGGTGTGACCTCCGCGACATTACCACTAGACTATGGGGATGTAAATTGTAAGAAATGGTGGGCCCAAGAAGATTCGAACTTCCGACCTCACGATTATCAGTCGTGCGCTCTAGCCAACTGAGCTATGGGCCCTTATGGAGCGGAAGACGGGATTCGAACCCGCGACCCTCGCCTTGGCAAGGCGATGCTCTACCCCTGAGCCACTTCCGCGTACAGGATGTACCGCGTCCAACGTTGCGACAGGACGTCGCGTTCTTAGTTGGACTTCCTCTTCGCATTGCACAGCATCCAACGCTACGCCAAAATGTCGCGCCCTTAGTTGGACTACCTTCAAAAAGGTACTTGAAACAAATGGTGGCTCGGGACGGAATCGAACCGCCGACACGAGGATTTTCAGTCCTCTGCTCTACCGACTGAGCTACCGAGCCTTGCAGTTTGAAAATGGCGGAGCTGACGGGATTCGAACCCGCGGTCTCCTGCGTGACAGGCAGGCATGTTAGGCCTCTACACCACAGCTCCAGGTTGGTTGCGGGGACAGGACTCGAACCTGCGACCTTCGGGTTATGAGCCCGACGAGCTGCCAACTGCTCCACCCCGCGACAATATTAGGTTAAAGAATGGTGGAGGTTGACGGGATCGAACCGCCGACCCTCTGCTTGTAAGGCAGATGCTCTCCCAGCTGAGCTAAACCTCCAAATGGTGACCCGTACGGGATTCGAACCCGTGAATGCCGCCTTGAAAGGGCGGTGAGTTAAGCCGCTTCTCCAACGGGCCAAACATGGTGCCTTCAACCGGAATCGAACCGATGACCTCATCCTTACCATGGATGCGCTCTACCTACTGAGCTATGAAGGCGGGTGGTGCCAGAGGTGGGACTCGAACCCACAAAATCACGATTTTGAGTCGCGCACGTATGCCAATTCCATCACTCTGGCAAATGGCTGGGGAGGAAGGGATCGAACCTTCGCATGACGGAGTCAAAGTCCGTTGCCTTACCGCTTGGCGACTCCCCATTGATTGTGGTAGCGGCGGAGGGACTTGAACCCCCGACCCACCGGGTATGAACCGATTGCTCTAGCCAACTGAGCTACGCCGCCACATGGCGGAGAGAGGGGGATTCGAACCCCCGAGACGGTTTCCCGCCTACACGATTTCCAATCGTGCTCCTTCGACCGGACTCGGACATCTCTCCATCAATGATTCTTATGATTGCTCGTCATCCACATCAGTTCTCGTGGCGACAGGACTTATCTTAACACATCAACACTCTGGAATCAATCAGTTTCTTTCCTGTTCAGCAAACAAAATCGACCATTTTCGACATTATGTAAAAACCTTGTCCCCTTTGATCTCGTTTCCTCAGTTTTTCACATTCTATCACTTTCATTTGCCAGCTTTTCAGGCGGAGCGCAGAGACGAACAAACCTCACCGAATGCTTGAGGTTTGCTCGTCGCCGCTTATCCGTTCATTCGAGGCTGAATCGGGATGTAGATATCCATCTGCTTCGCCTCTCGGTTTTGTGTGCGCTCATCGTACAACTCGATTTCAGGCGCGCCAGCATGCTCATATCCCGAGTCAGGAAACCAGTTTTGGAAGATCTCTTTCCACGTCGCTTGAATCGTATCGGAGAACTTTTCTTCCGGCACCGGCGGCGTGGTAAACACCGCGTAGGTCGCAGCTGGAAGGGTGCGGCAGATCAACTCGCTGTCTGTAAGATCGAGTTCAGCGTCCGTCTCGAACCCGATCAGATAGGTGAAGTCGCCACCTTCGCAGTCGCAATCGATCGAGACACCCATCTCAACGCGGTCGTTCAACTTGTTCGGGATCGTCTCCCACATCTTCTCCTCAATGTATCGTTGCCAGAAGATTGGGATCTCACGCAGGCTGCGCTGCTCGACCGTCGAAGTTCTGATCGCATAGCCGACCACTTTCATTTCTGGTTTGTTGAGAATGATTGGTTTCATCTCAGTTCCTCCTTCTCCTTGATGACCGTCAATTTTTAGACTGATGCGAGGGAAGATCGGTACATGACAACCCGTTTTGCGATATTCGCCTGGCGTTGTCTGAAAGCAGCGCTTGAACGCTCTTGTGAACGTTTCATGACATCCAAACCCGTATTCCAAGGCGATATCCACTATCTTGCGATTGGAGCAGATCAATTCAGTTGCTGCGCGATCCAAACGCCGATTTTTGATATAGCTGACCGCCGATACTCCAGTGATCAGCTGGAACAGGCGGTGAAAGTGGAATGCGGAATAGCACGCTTCCCTTGCCAACTCACTCAGTTCAATATCTGTTGTCAGATGTTCTTCAATATAATCGATCGTCGCTTGGACACGCTGAATCGCTTCCATCGCTTCCATCGCTTCCCCTCCCACATCTTCATCATAATGGAAACAGAACGATTCTTCTTGACGTTTTCTGCTCTAAGTAATGTCGATCCGTTCAGATCTGTCGAAGTCAATCTCATCTCCACTACAAGTGCAGTGCGCTCCCCGAGCAGTGCATTCGCACCCGCTCCGATAGTTCTCCGTTTCGAACACGATCCCCTACATTCTCAAACACAAAACTCTAAGCACAAAAAAGACCCGATCTCTCAGATCGAGTCTCATCACGCCTAGCGGCGACCTACTCTCCCAGGACCCTGCGGTCCAAGTACCATTGGC
>NZ_JBHUIO010000009.1:0-330143 GCF_042682745.1 Tumebacillus lipolyticus
CAGCTCACTTCGAGGAAAAAACCCTTATATATCAAGCCTTTTTCTCAATAGTTTACCTTTTCTTCCGCAATGACATCCCGAAAACGTATGACTTGGCTCATTTGAAACAACCGCAGGAAGCCATTAAAGACCTGAAGCTGTTCCGCCTGTCATGGGTCATCTTAGGCGTGCTGTTAGCAGGCTACCTCTTCAGTGAAGCTTTCGGCATCCCAGTCTCAATCGTTGCAGGTGTTGCGGCTCTGATCTTCTTGCTCGCAGCTCGCCAAAGCCAAGCCATCGAGACGATGCGCATTGTAAAAGATGCTCCCTGGACGGTCGTGATCTTCTCGATTGGCATGTACGTTGTGGTTTACGGACTCCGCAACGTGGGTCTAACAGATCTTCTGGCAGTGGTTGTTCAAGCTGCTGCTGACCGCGGATTGTTCGCCGCCACGATCGGAATGGGATTCTTGTCCGCAGCTTTGTCTTCCATCATGAACAATATGCCGACCGTGATGATCAATGCTTTAGCGATCGATGGGATCACCACGACTGGCATCATCAAAGAAACTTTGATTTATGCGAATGTCATCGGGTCCGACTTAGGGCCGAAGATCACCCCGATCGGCTCACTCGCAACCTTGTTGTGGCTGCACGTCTTGTCCCGCAAAGGTGTTGTGATCACCTGGGGGCAATATTTCCGAACTGGTATTGTGTTGACCATTCCGACGCTCTTCATCACGCTCATCGGTTTATACTTCTGGTTGACTCTCATTCAGTAAAGGTAGGGGATCATATGTCAACTTCTAAGAAAACCATCTATTTTCTTTGTACGGGGAACTCTTGCCGCAGCCAGATTGCAGAAGGTTTTGGAAAGAAATATCTGGGTGACAGATACGAGGTTCGCAGCGCAGGCATCGAGGCACATGGTCTGAACCCGAATGCTGTCAAAACGATGGCAGAGAAAGGGATCGATATCTCGAACCAGACTTCGGACACCATCGATCCAGAAGTAGTCAAACGATCAGCTTTCCTGATCACTCTTTGCGGCGATGCCAGTGATAAGTGCCCGATCACGCCTCCGAATGTGACCCGGTTCCATTGGGGCTTTGACGATCCAGCCAAGGCAACAGGAACGGAAGCAGAAAAATGGGCCGTCTTCCAACGCGTACGTGACGAGATTGAGGAACGCATCATCCGATTTGCTAAACATGGTGAATAACGATAGGAAAAGGCCCTCGCCATGAGGACCTTTTTTGATCTTATGAATCAGTGTTGAGCAATTTCTCCATCGCCACGACATCTACAAACTTGCCTTCGAGTACTCCTTGGTTATGAAATACTCCCACCTCACGAAAGCCAGCCTTGCGATAAAGACCTTGGCCAAGACCATTGAAAGGGAAGGTGAAAAGAACGAGTTTATGAAATTCGTTTTCTTGAGCTGTCTGCTCAAGTTCCTGTAACAGCTTTTGTCCGATTCCACGACCACGATGTTCCCGATCGATATATACAGAGAGATCACCAACTCCTCTGTATGCGGTACGGCTATTGTATGGGTTTACTGACGCCCACCCAACAACTATACCTTTCACCTCGGCAACTAGAACAAAGTAACGTCCTTGCCTAGTTTCAAACCAGGATTCCATGTACGCTAAATCCTTCGGTTGGATTTCCAGAGTCGCGATACGATCTTCGATTCCTTGGTTATAGATTACAAGGATTGATTTCAAGTCGGTTACTCGGGCTTTGCGAATGAGTATCAAAGTGGCCACCTCAATCATGGAAGTATAAATTTTCAACTTAATTTTATACAGAGCTATCAAATTTGCTCAATGCTTTCGCTTCTTACAAGCTGTTATTTCACCAAACAGTTCGCCCCGTTATTCGCAAGCAATGATGTTCAGCACTTTGCTCATCTCGATCCGATCCACTCCTTCTGCTGTCTGCAGAAAGAGCCCACCGTTTCTCGTCGAAGGCACGCCGATCAGCACTCGGTCTTCCAGCGGGTGAAACAGGGAGACAGCGACTGGCAGCTGATATTCTAAAGCTTCTTGCAGCACATACTCCATCTCGCTCCAAGCGTCTTCAGACACGACCGGCATCTTTCTTCTCCTCGCCGCCACCGCCTCGCGCTTCATCACCTCCCGATGCTCGGGCAGCACCAACCGCATCGCTTCAAAAATGTTGCCATCCACAATTCGCATCCGAAATCCCCCTTTACATGTAGTGACCGCCGATTTTCTTGCTCCGCTCAAGCAGTTGCCCCGCCTGTTTCAAGCTGGCCGCGCGCATGATGCTCGTTTCGCCAAACTTCGTCTTGATCTCATCTACCGTGCGGGTCAACTCCCTCTGCTTCGTCAGATCTTCAAACAGATCTAACTGCAGCGTGTTCGAGTGGCGCAGCAGTTCGAGCGAGACGGTGACCGCCCGCACCCCGCTCTTATCCCACCAGCGGTCGAAAAGCCACATCAGGTGGGGATATAAATCTTTCGGTTGATCGGTGAGCGCGGTCAGCGTCTTCGCTTTGGAGAAGCCGCCTTTCAGCTTTTCATAGGTGAGGCAGAGCCCGATCCGCCGCCCTTTCTGCCCTTGATCTCTCGTGCGACGACACACTTCATCCAAAAGCTCGCGGATCACGACTGCCACCTCGTCGCGCTTGTAAAAATCTCGCGGCAGTGTCGTCCGGTGCGAGATCCCCTTGTGCGGCGCGTCGTACGAATCAGGGTTGATCAGCGAGTGATCCTGTCCGTGGCTCCAGCGATGAATCACGATCCCCCACACGCCAAACTTGTGCTGCAAATCATAGAGCGGAATCTGCGCGACATCCCCGATCGTCCTCGCCCCAAAGAAATCATGGAGCACCTGCGCCCGCTTCTTCAGCCCCCACATCTCGAAAACGGAGAGCGGGTGCAGTTTTGTCTCGATGTCCTCTTCTGTCCACCAGACAACGCCAGAAGGGTCTTTTTTGGCCAGCTTGTTCGTCATTTTGGCCAGCCACTTGTTCGGGGCAAGGCCGATGCGACACCTGATCCGAAACAGATCCCAGATCGTCCCTTTCAGCTCTTGTGCCGCAGCCACTGGGTCGGTGAACAGTTGGGAAGGATAAGGAAAAGCAAAAAACGCCTCATCGACCGAAAACTGTTCATAGAGCGGAAACATGTCTTGCACCACCTGTTGGATGCGGGCGCTCGTTTCCAAATACAGTTGCATCCGCGGTTTGACCACGACCAAGCGGTTGGCGATCCCGAGCGCCTCGCCAAGGCGCATCGCATTTTCGACCCCTTGCGCTTTTGCTGTCGGCGTCGCCGCCAGAATGATCCCCGACCTCCGCTCCGGGTCTCCTGCCACGACGAGCGGTGGATCGCTCAAGCTGTCTTGCTCCCTCCGGTGGCACGCATATTCGGGACGCGCGGCCACTTCACAAGAAGCGTAAAAACTTTGCATGTCGATCAGGCCATAGATCAGCTTCATTGCCGCTCAGCTCCCAGATGGTAGCACCCCAGAATGCCCTGTTGCTCCGCATCGAGCATCGGTCGCATGAAGTACACTTTGCGCCGATACTCGTTCTCTGTAAACAGGACAAAAATATCGTGATCTCGCTCTTCTCGTTCCAACAGAAGCAAGTTCCTTTCGCGAAGTTCACTTCTCAAGTTTTTCGTTTCGTCCCGTAGCTGCTCTTCTAACTTCTCGAGGAGAATCACCTTGTGAATCAGAGTGATCGAGCACATCTTTCTCCACCACCTCGAACATATGTTCTGTATTCTTTAAAGTATACTCGAACACTCAAGCGTTATGCAAAGCAAAAATGTACCATATCGACAGATATGGTACAGTGGAATTTATATATGATCAGTTCCATATTTAACATCACTTTAAGCGACCTTTGACCCGAAGCTGTTGGAAATCCACGCCCTGCACATTTTCATGACGCTGATCATCATGGAAGAGAAACACGCCGAGCAGATAGCAACCGGCCATCGCCAGCAGCGCCACACCGTCCACCCATTGGCCATAGAAGCCGACCAAGTTCATCGGATGTGAGAACATCGACAGCCAACCGGAAAAAAAGAGGAGCAGATGGGTGTCCCAGGCGGCGCCGTTCCCCCATTTGTACAAGAGGAACAGAGCGGCCGGGCCGTGGACGAAGCTCATGTACAGGAGCGCATCCGCAAGCGGTCGATCGTGGGAAAAAAAGCGCGCTTGATAGTAGCCGACCATCCCCATCGAAAGCGCCAAGGCGGTGCCGAGCACGATCGTGGACACGTCGAGCACGACCATCGCCAAAGCGGAGGTGCCGAGGAACGTCCAGATCAGAAAGGGCACCAGCAAGATCTTTATTAAGATAAACAGGATGATCACAACCTGAGCGGTCACCGTGTGATAAAACAGTTTCAGATTTCTCACGCGAAAGCCCCCTTGCGTGGCACTTGTTCACCTTCATTCTATTCGGCGCTTGGCCACAAAAGACGTACAATCTTTGCGCGCTGCTGCTGATCATCGAGAAATCGCTTTCAAACAAAAAAAGACCTGCTCCCGAACTGGAGCAGGCAAACTATGATAGGAGTGGAGAGAAACCAGAACTAAAGCTTCTTGGCAACATCATACTCGACCCCATAGAGGTTGTCAAGCAATTATCTGATATTTTGCACTAGTTCGGCAAAACCAGGAAACGACACGTCGACCGACTCCCAGTCGCAAATGGTCACCGGGCTGTCTGCCGCGAGTGCCGCGACCGCCATCGCCATCGCGATGCGGTGGTCATGGTGCGTCTGCACCACCGCGCCGCCTCGCAGCTTGGTGCGACCGACGATGCGAAGGCCATCCTCCAGCTCTTCCACCTGCGCGCCAAACTTGCGCAGTTCGGCGGCGGTGGTGGCGATACGGTTGGACTCTTTGACCTTCAGTTCCTTCGCATCGCGAATCTCCGTCACGCCTTCCGCCTGCGTGGCGGCCACGGCGAGCACTGGAATCTCATCGATCAGGCGAGGGATCAGCGTGCCGCACACGGTGATCCCTCGCAATGCTCCCGCTTGCACGCGGAGATCGGCGATCGGTTCGCCGCCCGAGAGGCGCTCGTTCGACAGCTCGATGTTCGCCCCCATCTCGCGCAACACCTCCAAGATGCCGGCGCGCGTCGGGTTGATGCCCACACCGCGCAGCGTCAGATCGGAGCCTGGCAAGATCGCAGCGGCGACCAGCAGAAAAGCGGCCGACGAGAGATCGCCTGGCACTTCGATCTCGGTCGCAACGAGCGATGAGCCGCCGCGGACGGCGGTGTAGCCATCCTCTTCGACAACCGGAACGCCAAAAGCTCGCAACATCCGCTCCGTGTGGTCACGAGACTGCTCCGGCTCTTTGACGCCTGTCGTGCCGTCCGCAAACAGGCCAGCCAAAAGGATCGCCGACTTGACTTGCGCGCTGCCGACCGGTGAAACGTATTTCATGCCTTGCAGCCCGCCACCGCGCACCGACAGCGGAGCGAGCTTGCCGCCCGCTCTGCCATCGATCTTTGCGCCCATCTCCTGAAGCGGGTTGGTGACACGCCCCATCGGGCGACGTCTGATCGATTCATCTCCCGTCAGCGTGCTGTGAAAAGGCTGACCTGCCAAAATGCCGAGGATCAGGCGTGCGGTCGTGCCCGAATTGCCGACATCGAGCACATCGTCAGGCTCGCGCAACCCGTGCAATCCAACTCCGTTCACCCGCAGCTCTGTCGCCGATACCTGCTCCACCTGTACGCCCATCTTGCGAAAACAATCGATCGTGCTCAAACAGTCCGCGCCTGGCAAAAAGCCGCGCACAGAAGTCACGCCCTCTGCCAACGCCCCAAACATCACCGCCCGGTGCGAGATCGACTTATCCCCCGGAATTGTCACGGCGCCTCGCACTCGCTCCGCCGGTTGAATCACCATATCCATCGTCTGTTGCCTCCTCTGTCCTTCCTGTCGAAAAACGAAACAACTTTTGAAAGGCGCTCCATCTCAGCTCGATCTTTCAGCTCATCTCTGCTCAAAAGCGGCAACGTTTCTTCATCTCTTATCTTACCATTCCTATCGGTTGCTCACCATCGATCGTCGTTCTTTTTTGAATCGTTGATCGTCAAAAAGCGAGCCCGTCCTTTTCCGCCCAAACAGCGGCGACCTGCACGAGCGTGCCGCTCTGTTCCACCTCACACGTGGAGCTGAACACCTGCAGATCTTCCTGCAACGCGCACAGATGCAGTTCGCTGTACAATGACGCAGCTTGCGAGATGCGATTGCGAGTGTGCACTTGTAACATTTTCGTCATACCTACTTTCTCCCGATTCAAGCTGACCTGTTCCAATTGGTATATGCTTGAAATGAGAGAGGGGCTGATTTCATGCACATAGAATTGTCTCAAAATTGGAACTTAGATGACATCTTCTCCGGCGGCAAGGACTCAAAAGAGCTTGCCGAAGAACTTGCCAGCCTGCATGACCTGCTGTCCGAGACGGTCGTTGTCTATCAAGATTCGACTCAGCTGAAAGCATTGATTATAAGCTTGCAGGAGCTGGGCAGTCGATTGACCGAGTGTGACATGTTTGTGTACTGCCTGTCCTATGAGCACCGTGGGGATGCCCAGGTGCAGGCACTGCAAGGCAAAGTCGCCAAATTGCGTGCCTTGCATCAGGCGCTGATGATCCGATTGGAGCAGCAATTGGCTTTGGTGCCGCAGCGCGAATGGGAAGATCTGTTGCTCGATGGGGAGCTCACTTCGATCGGGCTTTATTTGGATGAGCGCCGCGAGCGGGTAAACGTGCGCTTGAGCGGAGAACAGGAACTGCTGGTCAACGAGCTGTCGGCCGACGGGTATCACGCGTGGGCGGGCTTGTATCGCGCGCTGCAAAATCGACTTCGCGTGCCGTTCGAGCTGGACGGTGAGCAGCAGGAACTGTCGACAGGCCAGATCTGGGGGATGCTCAGCCATAAAGACCGCGATGTGCGCATGCGCATGTTAAATGCGCTGGAAGAGAAGCTGAAAGGAGAAGAAGAGCTGTTCGCAGCAGCGCTCAACCACCTGGCCGGTTTCCGCCTCGCGCTGTACGGCAGACGAGGCTGGGACTCGGTGCTGCAGGAGCCGCTCTTTCACAACCGGCTCTCGCAAGCGACGCTCGATGCGATGTTCAAAGCGGTGGAGCAAAATCGCCATCGCCTGACGCCCTTTTTGCAGCGCAAGGGGGAGTTGCTCGGCTTGGAGGATCTGATCATGCCAGACAGCGGCGCCCCGTTTTCTGCCGCAACGTCAGACATTCCGTTCGATCAGGCTGCCGCGTTGATCGTCGAGCAGTTCGGCGCCTTCTCGCCGCAGATGGCCGATTTTGCGAAAGCCTGTTTTCAAAGCGGGTGGGTAGAAGCGGAAAGCAGACCGGATAAAGGCGCAGGCGGCTTTTGCACCCCGTTTTTCCGCCGCCGCCAGTCGCGCGTGTACATGAACTATCGCGGGCGAGCGTCAGACATGCTCGTGCTCGCACATGAGCTAGGTCACGGCTACCACAACGACGTGCTGAACGGGCTGCCCGCTTTTGCCCAGGACTATCCGATGTCGCTGGCGGAGACGGCGTCCACCTTTGCCGAGCTGATCGTGATGGATGCGGCGATCGAACGAGCGGAGTCACAGGAGATTCAAGCTGCGATGTTAGCCGACAAGCTCGGACGAGGGATCATGTTGGTGCTCGGCGTGTACGGCGCGTATCGATTTGAGCGCACTTTTTATGAAGAGCGGAAAAAGGGCATCGTGCAGGCAGCCCGGCTGTCGGAGCTGATGGTCGAGTCGCAGCGCCACGCGCATGACGGGGTGTACGACCGCTATCATCCCTACCAATGGATTTTGCAGCCCCACTTCTATATGACAGACAACCCGTTTTACAATTTCCCCTACACGTTTGGCTATCTGTTTTCGATGGGGCTTTATGCGCAGGCGAAAAAGACGGGCGCGAGCGATTTTGACCAAAAGTATCGGCAGTTGCTCCGCGATACGGGCAGCATGACGGCCGAACGAGTCGCACAGACACATCTTGGCGTCGACTTGACACAGACAGAATTTTGGCAAGCGGCGATCGAACTGATGGTAGCAGATGTGGAGCGATTTTTGCGACTTACGAAGTAGTAAAAGGTCAGCCAGCCCTGCTGGTTGACCTTTTACGCGCTTCCCGCTCATCATCGCCCGATCCGCTTCAAGAACGCAAGCGCATTCCCCCCTGTTGGGCTGGCAAGGATCGAACCGCTCATCTACGCAGTCGGTGATCAGAGTGGCCTCCGCTTGCATGAGTTCATTTCAATACTTGCTTGCCAAGCTGACGATTTCGTTCACCTGTCCGGTTCGATCAACGCAATTTCAGCTTACCCGAGTGCAGGAGGTTGACGTCTACCTCGATCGGTCCGAGCATATCTTCTCTCACTTTGCTCTTCACTTGATGAAACGTGCGCTTCCATAGCTCATTTTGTTGGTGATACACATACCCTTCCCAACCCAGCACATCAATCCCTCGCTGGAGACCGTTCGTGAAGGTGGCGCGCACCTCTTCTGCTATTTTGCGATCCACCAGCGACTTCAAAGGAGTTTCCGAAATGTGATCCGCTTTCTCTCCCACGTAGATCCTTGCCTTGATTCGGTAGTGCAAGACCGGCTTGCCTCCCTGATCAGAAACGTGCGTGCGGACCGTGAGCTTCTCCACCGAGAGCACCGCCAGCACCTTCCCTTTTTCGTCGCGGATCAGCAAGGGCGAGCGCACCGTTTCGTTCGTCGTCCAGCGATATCCCTCGATTTCCTTGTCGGTCAGCACCCCGACGTATTTGGTCTGATGTATGGCGAGCGCTCCTTTGATCTCAAGAAGCGGATGCGCCTTCTTCCCTTCTTTCCAAGAGCTGCGATTGATCGTGAGCATTGGCACGAGCAGCGTATCGGCTGGGCTCCAATACCGCATGACAAAATCCTTCATCGTGATCGGTGGAATTTTGGAATGCTGCTGATAGATATCCATCGGTTCATGAAGAAGCGAGAGCAGCGGAGAGAGATTAAACAGAGGAGTCGCAGTCAGCAGTTCCTGCAGGTCCGCTTTCGTACCGTACACCCACGGCGTATAGCGAAACTCCCGAAAGCGATTCACCGAATCGAGCAAAGAGGTCACGCCTTGCCTAAATGCTCTTTCTGACAGCACGATCACCGTCGTGTGGCTGAGCGACAAACGCTCCTGCGCGCTATCGTATAGCTCGTTCATCGCCAGATCCACCGTGGCGCCATCCCCTTTTCCGATCCAGACCGGCATCTCTTGCTGTGGCTTTCCCGACTCCTGTTTGGCAACCGTTGAAAAATCTAACAACTGCGCATAAACCCTGTACGTTCCCTGCTCATAATCCACGCCGAGCGCCGTCACATAATGAATATCCTGTACCACCTTCTGATCCCAGCAGCCCGTCATCTGCAGCGAGAGCAGGATCACCAGCAGCAGACGCAAGACTGCTGCCCTCATCCTTTGTTGCCTCCTTTACGCTGTTGCTCCGAAACGAAGGCGGGATGGTCTTTCGCATAGCGGCGAGGCTTCTTTAACGCAGCGGAGATCAGCTGTTTCGGTTGGAGCGGCGCAAACGGCGATAAATACGGGACACCGTAGGAATGCAAGCAACAGAGATAGAGAATGATGCCAAAAACTGCAATAAAAAAGCCGAAGAACCCGACAAACGCCGCAAAGCCCATGACGATGAATCGCAACAGAGTGACCGTCCCGTTCAGCGATGGATTGACCAAAGTAAACGTGGCAACCGCTGAGAGAGCCGAGATGACGAGCATGCTCGGCGAGGTCAGACCTGCGCGAATCGCCGCATCGCCGACGATCAATCCACCGACGACAGCCACCGTTTGACCGATCACCGAAGGCAACCGCATCCCTGCCTCACGAAACAACTCAAACATCAACTGCATGAAAAATGCCTCAAACACAGTGGACATTGGCAACCCAAGCCTGGAGAGAGTTACCGTTGCGAGCATGGGCATCGGCAATTGTTCAGGATGATATGCAGCTAGCGCGATCCAAAAGCCTGGCACAAAGATTGACATCGCAAGCCCGACATATCGCAAAAAGCGCCCTAGTGCGGCAATGAAATACGGATTGTACTCATCCTCTGGCGATTTCAATTGCAGCGCCAGCGTTGCCGGCGCGATGACACCGCTCGGCACTCCATCCATCATCACGATAAAACGGCCATTGGCGAGACAAAACATGGCATAGTCAGGACGCGTTGTCGTTTCCACCAACGGGAACCACGACTCAGAATAACCGCCCAACGCCTCTTCCAAGAATCCGATCGAGCTCACATCGGTCCGAATCGCGATGAGCCTCTTGCGCGCTTCCTCGATGATTTCCGGCTTGGCAAGGTTTTTCATGTACAGCAAAGCGACCTCCGTTTGCGAGAGATCGCCGATCGTCATCTTTTCACAGCACAGCTTGTTGGTGCGCAATCGCTTGCGAACCAGTGCAACATTGGTGGTCAGGTCCTCTGTGAACCCGTCTTTCGCTCCCTTGATCGTCACTTCCATGTTCGACTCTTCAGGTTGACGCTTCGGTGGGTTAGAAATGTCCAGCGCATAGAGCGCACCATCGTCACAGATCAAAAGCTGGCCGGCAAACACTCGTTTGATCGCTTGCTCCGCCCTGTCATCCCCATTTAACAAAATGAGGTTCAGCGCCTGAAAATGATGCTCGATGCGCGGCAGAACGAACTCGTGCAGCTGTTGGCTGTCCAGCAGCCCGGTGCAATAGAGGAGGAGAACACTTCGCTCTCCCGTCGGAAAGCGAACGGATACCACATCATCACAATCTTTGAATATGTTGAGCAACATGGTCTCATGATCTCTCACGCTCATTCGCTCCTTCGATCTTTCTCGGAAGAAATGTCAGTCCACAAACAACCAGCGATGCTACGCCCAGCGTCGTAACCACGATTGGAAAATAGAAGGTAGCCAGCCCTTCAAAAAACCGGATGTCGCTCAGTGGAATCAGGGCACAGACGATCAGCAGGACGGTGACTCCAAGCAACCAATAGGTTCGGAGCTTCTGGCGGCGGACACCTAGCAGCTCGATCGTCAGAAAATTGAGGAGCGAGATGCGGATGAACGAGCCGGACAACCACTGATAGATAGACATGAAGTCGAGATGTTCCACCTGTTTCCCAACGCGGACGAGGCGCCATTGCTCATAGGCGGGATAGCGCTGTCTAGTCGCTTCGGTCGGGCCAAACTCGGAGATCGCCCCCATCAGCGGACCGAGCGTCAAAATCAAAAAGACAAGAATCAGCAAGAGCAGGTGCATCCATTTGATTTTCGTTTGAACATGATGCTGGAACAGGTTGAGCAAGAAAAGTTCGATGAATCCGCCGATCACAAACGGAATCCCCCGCCATACCGGTCCAAAGCCATTTTCGAGGATCGGCGTCACCATGCCATAGTGTTTGTTGGGAAGATTGGCCGTCATGACGAACAGCCCCAAGAGGATGACCAGCGGAGCGATAATACCTGCCGAGAACGCGATCGCCTGAATGCCGATTCGAGAAGCCCAGAAACACAGACCTGCGAGCATGATCACAACGACAAGCGGAGGGGTGAAAGGAAGATAGGACGTCACAGTCCAAGTCACCGTATCTTTAACTGTGACCGCATTGATGGCGAACAGGCAGATCACAAGCGGAATGGTGATCAGATAGCTCACCGTCCGACCATACCGCTTCCTCAACCAATCGGGCAGCATCTGTTGGTCGGTTCGTCGCGCGATCAGATAGACCACCGGACTCCATAGAAGGATGATGCCGGTCCCCCCCAGCACGCTCAGCCACGAATCACGGCCGCTCTCGCTCAGCAGGACCGGGATCAAGATCACATGGTTCAGCAACCCCACCATCAGGATCATCATCAACGAAACGTTGAGCATCCTAAGTCCTTTTACCTGTTGTTCCAAGTCTGTATGACCTCCGTCATGAGGATTACGCATTCATATTTTTCCCAGACATTCCATATCGATGCGCGTGTGCCGTCGACATTCGCAAAAGCCCCGTCGTGACCCGCCGACCAGTTCCCAAAACTTCGTACAAATTGAAAAGTCCCACCATTCGCGAAATCATGTGTCCTGTTTTTTGCCCTCCATTTTTGCCAATAGAAAAAGCACCCGAGTTGGGTGCTCTTGAATGACAACATCTCTTAGCAGTCGCTGTAGGTTGCTTTCCAGTAAGTAGAATGCACAGTGAAATATTGCAGTCGCAGGGTTCCGCCACCATATGGCATCGTGTTCGGGACGTAATCCCACTCATCAAAATAAAGTGTGTATGTTTTGGTCGTGCATTCGGTTGAAATACTTTTCCCTGTTACATCCGTTTGCGCAGGAGTAGCAGCAGCAGTTGAGACCATAAAGCAAGTTGCCGAGAGTGCGGTTGCAAGAGCAAGTGCGACCTTCTTTTTCATTTTCAAAACCTCCAGTTCATTTATATGTTCAAATATATCTTATCAATAAATATGTTACTGTGTTTTCTTACTCTTTCATGATGGCAAAGAATAGGCTCATTTTTACATGGTTCTGCAGTCTAAACGCCTGACTCTTATTCATTTATGAATATCTGCCCTGATCATCGAGCTACATAATCACAATCGTATTGCACACCTTCACGCACGTTGATTCAAAACTATATATAATATAATAAAAATCATTACAGGAGGTATTGAGGTGAAAAAACTGGTCACAGGTGCTGTGGCGGTCGCACTCGCTTCAGTAACACTCGCCACATCATCGGCAGGTGCAGTGTCGATGACAGATGTATCTCCTCAATCACCACCTCAGAATTTCTGCGAAGAATCGCTCCTTTACTTTGAGTCCAGTCCGCCCTATTCGGTTGAGTATGCGGATAAGACTTGGATACTGGTTCCAGACCGCGCTCCCGAATTTGGCTACTGGCTCTATCGAGACGCTGCCTGCTATTAGAAATATCTGAAACGATCCACCTTGTTTCGTTCGAAGAAGCTAAAAGTCGAGAATTTTAGGAATATAAAACAAAAGACCGCCTGCCTCGATCCTCACGATCAGCAAGCGGTCTTTTCATCATGTGTTGCTTCTGGTATCAAACCCTAGTAGCAAACGGAGGACTGCTGGTCGCGAGGCAGCCGACAGAAGCACCTCACCGATCACCACGTCCGTTGGCAAAATGCCAGGGCCGTTTCTTCAACCATCGCCGCTTTTACCCATCGTCCCCCTAACCGTCGATTCCCTATGTGCTCTGCTTATGCGGATACAGAGGTGCTTTCAAGGAGGCTGCAAACTCGATCAACTCTCGCTTCCGCTCCTCGACGCCCACCGCATCGCCCGCTGCCAACGCATCGGCGATGGCAGCCGACCGTTGGACGATCGCAGAGCCTACGACCACGCCGTCTGCAAATTGACCGATGGTAGCAGCCTGCTCCGGCTTGCCCACGCCAAAGCCGACCACGACGGGCAGAGACGTCTGCGCCTGCACGCTGGCCACAAATTCGGCCAATCCATCGCTCAGCGACTCGCGGACACCGGTGACACCAAGCGCGGCGACACAATAGATAAAACCTTGTCCTGCCGCCGCGATCTTGGTGATTCGCTCCTGAGAGGTGGTCGAGACGAGCGGAATGAGATCGACGCCTGTCGCGCGGCCACAAGCGAGCGCCTCTTCACTTTCCTCCAAGGGCAGGTCTGGGATGATCACCCCGTTTGCGCCCGCCTCTTTCGCCGCTTGGAAAAACGAGCTGACACCCCACTGGAAGACCGGGTTGGCGTAGGTGAAGAGGACGAGCGAAGCGCCTACCTTCGGACGCACGCGGCGCACCAGTTCGAACACATCGGGCATGCGCGTGCCGTTGCGCAACGCGCGGAGTGAGCCCGCCTGAATCGTCGGGCCGTCTGCCAACGGATCGCTATACGGAACCCCGATCTCGATGATGTCCGCCCCTGCTCGGTCGAGTTCGACGATCAGCTCTTCGGTGATCGCAATGCTCGGGTCACCCGCTGTCAGAAACGGAATGAACGCTTTTTCCCCCGTCTGTTTCAATCGAGAAAACGTGTCGGCGATGCGCGTCATGCTTCAATCCCTCCTAACATCTGCGCCACCTGTTGCACATCTTTATCCCCGCGCCCGGAGAGCGAGATGACGAGCAGATGGTCGCTTGGCAACTGCGGCGCCAGTTTGATCGCCTGAGCGATCGCATGGGAAGATTCGAGCGCTGGAATGATGCCTTCGACGCGAGACAGCAGTTGAAACGCGTCGAGCGCCTCTTGATCGGTGATCGGCAGGTAGGTCGCACGCCCCGTGTCGGCGAGATGCGCATGTTCTGGCCCGATGCCCGGATAATCAAGACCGGCGGAGATCGAGTGTGCCGGTTGAACTTGGCCATACTCATCTTGCAACAGGTAGGTCAGCGAGCCGTGAATGATGCCGGCGCGCCCTTTGGTGATCGTCGCCGCATGCCGGTCGGTGTCCACGCCTTCACCAGCCGCCTCCACGCCGATCAAGCGCACGCTCTCCTCCTGCAAAAACGGATAAAAGATCCCCATCGCGTTTGAACCCCCGCCGACACAAGCGATGATCGTATCGGGCAGACGCCCTTCTTCCGCCAGGATCTGCTCGCGAACCTCATCGCCGATAATGCGCTGAAAGTCGCGCACCATCATCGGATAGGGATGGGGACCGACCACCGAGCCGATGATATAAAACGTGTCTTCCACATGTTCGACCCAGTGGCGAATCGCTTCGTTGGTCGCATCTTTCAGCGTGCGGGTGCCCGACTTGGCCGGGATCACCTCCGCCCCCAGCAACCGCATGCGAAACACATTGAGCTTTTGCCGCTCCATATCCTCTTCGCCCATGAACACGGTGCAGGCGAGTCCGAGCAGGGCGGAGACGGTCGCCGTCGCCACGCCGTGCTGACCTGCTCCGGTCTCGGCGATCACCCGCTTTTTCCCCGTCTTCTTCGCGAGCAGCCCATGCGCGAGGCAGTTGTTGATCTTGTGCGCACCCGTGTGGTTAAGATCTTCCCGCTTCAGGTAGATCTTCGCTCCGCCGAGATGTTGGGTCAGATTTTCCGCATAGTAAAGCGATGTTGGGCGACCCGAATACTTGTGCAGATAGGAGCTCAACTCGCGCTTGAAGTCAGGATCGTTTTTGTAGTGAGAAAAATCGCGCTCCAACTGCTGCAAAGCGTTCATCAGCGTCTCTGGAACGAACTTCCCACCAAACTTGCCAAACCGTCCTCTGATGTCTGGATTGATCGAAGTCATCGTTGTTCCCTCACTCTCTGTACAAAAGATGCGATCTTTTCTGGGTCTTTGACACCGACCGTCTCCACGCCGGATGACACGTCAACTCCGTCCGGGCGATACGTTTGAATCAGTTCCAAAACGTTGTCCGTGTGCAACCCACCTGCCACAAACAGCGGAGTCGCTTCTGCGTAGGAGCGCAACCGCGGAATCTCTTCCCAAGCGAACGAACGTCCGCTTCCGCCCCGCTCATTGTCGAGCAGGAGCGCGTCGATCTTGCCGACATAGGCGCCAAGCGCTTCGTCCCGCTCGTCACCACAGACGCTCCAAGACTTCCAGACGGCAAGCCCCGTCGTCGCTTGCAACTGCTGGCAAAACTCCGGGGTCTGATCCCCGTGCAGCTGCAAGACGTTCAATCCGGCCACCTCGGCGATCCGCCTGATCTCGTCTGCCGTCTCGTCGACAAACACGCCGACTCGTTGCGCAGCGGCTGGTAAGCCCGCCGCCAGCTCGCTCGCCAGCTCTGGCGTCACCTGCCGCTTGCTCGGCGCAAAGACGAAGCCGACATATCGGACAGCCAAGCGGCTCAATTGGTCGATCGTCTCATGCAACTGCACCCCGCACACTTTCACCTCGATCATCTGCTCACCTCGCTCGGCGCCCGCCCGAGCAGCCGGTCGACCGCAGGTGCGATCTGCGGGTCGCGCATCAGCGTTTCGCCGACGAGGATCGCCGCCGCCCCTGCCGACTTGACTTGCAACACATCCTCATAGGTGACGATGCCGCTCTCGCTGACGAGCAGCGTGCCTGCGGGCACCTGTGCAGCCAAGCGAGCGGTCGTGCCGAGGTCGACCGAAAAGTCGCGCAGATCGCGATTGTTGATGCCGATCAATGTAGCGCCTGCCGTAAGCGCTCGCCCAAGCTCCGCCTCATCGTGCACTTCGGTCAGCACATCGAGATCGAGCGACCGCGCCAAGTCCAAATATTCCCGCATCTGGTCGGTCGAAAGGATCGCAGCGATCAGCAGGATGCAATCGGCGCCGAGCAGACGCGCTTCGTAAATCTGCTTCTCATCGATGAGAAAGTCTTTGCGCAACAAGGGCAGCTCCACCGTTTCCCGCACCGAACGCAGGTAGTCAGCATGACCTTGAAAAAATTGTTTGTCGGTCAGCACAGACAGGCAGCTCGCGCCCGACTTTGCATAGAGGGAAGCGATTTTTGCTGGGTCGAAGTCGGCGCGGATGATCCCTTTGGAGGGGGACGCTTTTTTGACTTCTGCGATCAGCGCGATCGGGGAGTCGGCGCTGCGAAGCGCTTTTTCAAAACCTCGCGTCTCCGGCAGTGCTGCGATCTCCGCTTCGGCTTTCGTTCGGGAAAACGAACGCGCCAATTCGGCCACTTCTTCCCGCTTCACAGCGACGATCTTGTCGAGAATCATCTACGCCAACTCCCTTTCTGCACCCATGCTTTTTGACGCTTGCACCAGCAGGTGCAACCGATCGAGCGCCCGACCGCTGTCGATCGCTTCCTGCGCCAGCTGCACACCTTGCTCGATCGAATGGGCCATGCCTGCCACATAGAGCGTCGCTGCCGCATTCAGCACCGCGATATCGCGGGCGCCTCCCCGCTTCCCCTGCAAAATCTGCAACAAGATCGCGGCGTTCTCCTGCGCGTCACCGCCGCGAATCTCCTCGATCGAGCAGCGTGCCAAGCCGACCTCTTCCGGCGTCAGCGCAAACACGCGCACCACCTTGCCCTGCCGAACCTCGGCGATCTTGCTCGCGCCGGTGACGGTGATCTCGTCGAGCCCATCCTCACCATGCACGACCAAAGCGTGCTCTGCGCCGAGGTCAGCCAGCGCATAGGCCATCTTCTCCACAAGGTCTGCGCCAAACGTTCCGATCACCTGTCGCTTCGTTCCTGCCGGGTTGGTCAGCGGGCCGAGCACGTTGAACACCGTGCGAAATCCGAGCTCTCGGCGCGGGCCGATCGCATGTTTCATCGCCGGATGGTACAGCTGCGCGAACAGAAAGACCAACCCCACCTGCTCCAAACAAGCGGCCGCCTGCTCCGGCAGCAGGTCGATGCTGACGCCGAGCGCCTGCAAAACGTCGGCGCTCCCCGAGCGGGAGGAAACGGATCGATTGCCATGCTTGGCGATCTTCACCCCTGCTGCTGACGCAATAAACGATGCGGTGGTCGAGATGTTAAACGTTTCCGCACCGTCCCCGCCTGTGCCGCACGTATCGACCAGCCCGGTCAAGCCGGATGGAACGGGCGTCACAAACGAGCGCATCGCCGCAGCAAAACCGGTGATCTCCTCGACCGTCTCACCGCGCATGCGCAGCGCGGTCAAGAGCGCTGCGATCTGTGAGCCGGTCGCCTCTCCCGCCATGATCTGCCGCATCGTCGTCTCTGCCAACTCCCTATCTAACGTGTTGCCTCCGATCACCGTTTGAAGTGCACGTTTGATCATCTACACTCACTCCTCTCAAGCTCATCTCTGCTCATCTTGTTGCTGCCGATTGAACTGCTGTGTGAAACATCAAAAAGGCCAGAGCACAAACGCTCTGACCGTAAAGGGCAAGGAAAAATACGAAGATGGATACACCCATCCCGTACATATGAACTCCTCTCCACTCGGCTCGCCTGTGCTCCACCTAACTCTGCTCACTGACACACTACTTCGTTCAATCGCTCACATTCACTCGTCTGGAACCACTCGGTTCCCAACCTGCTCACTCTGTCTCAAACGCTTCTACTCAAAACTGGCTCTTACTTAACTATTTAACATAATACATCGCCCGATGGATGACCGTCAACCCTTTTGCTCAGCTTTGCTTCAGATCGGGCCGCAACCCGACCGCATCGCGCAAGTAGATATGGCGGATCTCCTCTTGCCGCATCTCGGTGTTGACATGCAGCAGCAACCGAATGCACTTGGGCAAAGAGCCTGGCACGGGCACCTCCAGCGCACACATCAGCGGGATGACCTCCCACCCCGCCATCGCGCGAACAGCCTGCGCGGGAAATGTGGCGTCCAGATCGGGTGTCACCGTAATAAAGCAGGAGGCGATCTGCTCCACCGTCAGACCGTTTTCCTTCATGATCGCAAGCAGCAATTCTCGGGTCGCCAGATGTATGCTTTCCGTCTCGTTGTGTTCGACCGTGATGGCTCCGCGAATTCCGCGCACGATCAGCCTCATGCCTCAGCTCTCCCTTCTGTCTTCAATCACGTCGCGCACCAGTTTCTCCGGCACATCCTTGACGATCTCCACCTTGCCGATCGCACGCATTAGCACAAACGTCAGCGTGCCACCTGTCGCTTTCTTATCCCTTTTGATCGAACTGAGCAGCTCGTCCGCATCCAGATCGCGCGGAATCTGTGTCGGCAGTCCGGCAGCTTTCACCACCGAGGCGATCGCTTCTGCCGCATCTGGCGTGCAGAGCCCCATCTTCACCGACAGCTCAGCCGCGCAGATCATGCCGATCGCGATCGCCTCCCCGTGGCGCAGTCGCCCATATCCGGCAAGGCTTTCCACCGCATGTCCGATCGTATGCCCGAAGTTTAAGATCGCCCGCACCCCGTGCTCGCGCTCGTCAGCAGACACCACCTCCGCTTTGATGCGGCAGGAGCGCGCGAGCAGTTCGGCCATCACCTGCGGATCGTTTGCCAAGATCTGCTCCGTGCGAGCCTCGATCCACGCGAACAGCTCCGCATCGCGGATGATGCCATGCTTGATCGCCTCCGCATATCCGGAGCGCATCTCGCGCAGCGGGAGCGTCGAAAGCGCGTCGATATCATAGATCACCGCGAGCGGCTGATGAAAGGCGCCGATGATGTTCTTCGCGGAGGACAGGTTGACAGCAACTTTGCCCCCGACTGCGCTATCATGTGCAAGCAGCGTGGTCGGCAACTGCACAAACGGGATGCCGCGCATGTAGGTCGCCGCCAGAAAGCCGGCAAAATCGCCGACCACACCTCCGCCGAGCGCAAGCACGACCGAGCGGCGATCGAGCCCTGCTTCATAGGCGAATTCGAACGCCCTCTCTGCCAGCTCCAACCGCTTCGACGCCTCTCCAGCTGGGATGACGAACAGTTCCGCCTCATAGCCGGCCGCCTGCAAAGAAGCGAGCAGCGGGGTCAGATGCCCGGCCGCTCGTACCTGCTCATCTGTCACGATCAGATGACGAGAGGAGCGGTTCACGCTGAGCTCAAGCAAAAGTTGACCCGTCTGTCCCAACAACCCTGTGCCGATCAAAATCTCATATCGGCTGTGTCCCGTATCGACTCGCTCCCGTATCATCGCTCACCGATCGCCTGGAGGTAGCTTTTGTAGTTGCGCTCGATCTCTTCGATCGAGTCGCCGCCGAACTTTTCCAAGAACGATTGTCCGATCGTCCACGCGACCATCGCTTCCCCGACGACAGCAGCAGCGGGAACCGCGCAGACGTCGGAGCGCTCGATCGTCGCACGATACGGCTCTTTCGTGCGCATATCGACCGATTCGAGCGGCTTGTAAAGCGTGGGGATCGGCTTCATCGCCGCCCGCACGACCACAGGCTGCCCGTTGGTCACACCGCCTTCGAGCCCTCCCGCATGGTTGGTGCGACGCTGATAAGCGCCCTGGCTGTATCCGATCTCGTCATGGACGTGCGATCCAGGGGTGCGCGCCGCATCGAAACCGATGCCGATCTCCACCCCTTTGATCGCTTGAATGCTCATCAGCGCCTGTGCGAGCCGCCCGTCCAGCTTGCGGTCAGGGTGTGAATAGGAGCCGAGCCCGATCGGCGCTCCGGTGACGATGATCTCAAAGACCCCGCCGAGCGTATCTCCTGCCGCTTTCGCCGCGTCGATCTGCTCGATGATTCGCTTTTCCACCTCAGGATCGGCGACGCGCACCTCTGAGCGCTCCGCACGCTCGGCGATCTCGGCGATCGTGCCCTCAAACTTTTCCACCCGCACCGAGCCCAGCTCGACCACATGTCCATACACTTCGATTCCGAAGTGGCGAAGCAGCAGGCGGGCGACCGATCCGACGGCGACCATCGTCGCCGTGTTGCGCGCGCTCGCCCGCTCCAAAACGTTGCGAATATCTTCTTGATTGTATTTTAAAGCGCCTGCGAGGTCAGCATGCCCAGGTCGCGGCTTGGTGATCTCCACGACACTGCTCGGCGCCTGACCTGTGATCGCCATCTTCTCCGACCAGTTGCGCCAGTCTTTGTTCTGAATCGTCATTGCGACGGGCGTTCCCATCGTCTTATCAAAGCGCACACCGCTCAAGATCTCAACTCGATCTGACTCGATCTTCATCCGTCCCCCGCGTCCATATCCCTGCTGGCGGCGCCACAGCTGATGATTGATAAACTCAAGATCGAGTGGCAGATTGCTCGGCAACCCTTCGATGATCGCCGTCAATGCAGGTCCGTGCGATTCCCCGGCCGTCAGATACCTCAACATGCTAAAAAACTCCTCTCTGTTCTCAGCTCCATAAGTTGATCCAAACGCTTGCAAAAATGCGAAAGTCAGCAACATTATACCAAGAGAAAGCGCCCTTGCACAGGGCAAAGAGCGCATGTTCGATCTCAGGTGATCCAGTCTCGACTGCTGGTGATGTCGGTGATCCACCCGACTTTGCCGCTGGGGAATTTGATCTGTTGGCGCAATTCGGGGGCGTTGCCAAAATTCATCAAAATGCCTTCGATCACATGGGGGCCAGTCGTCTTGACGGTGGACAGCTTGATGTTTTCAGGGTCGTCACCCCAATGCATCTCCATAAAATCGGATCGCTTGGATGACTTCTCATAGTTTCCCAGAGCGGTCTGCAAGTATTCCTGGATGAACCAACCGTTTGGAGCGCTGGCGATCACATTGTTGTTAAAGGAGTGGTTGGGGTCGCTCTCGATTCGCGAGATGAGCGCTTGGATCAATTGCGCCTGGTTCTGCCTGCTTGGGTTCTGCACCCCCTGCACTTCGCGCTCCACCACCGTATCGTCGATCAACGGCCCGATTCGCGGCATCTCCCGAATCGTGTACAGGTCGTCCAATGGAGATACGGCTTCCAGATCGACATCGAGATAGACCCCGCCGAGTTGTTCTAAGATCGACAAGCGCCCGAGGTCGGAAGCGGCCCCGTAGTTGGTCCAACCAAGCCTCGTCTCCCAGTTGTACCATTTCTGCACTTCGACAGGCATCCCCGATGTGATGTCTAACACTTTAACCCCTGTTTTTCTGAGTGCCGCAATGTCTCGAAACGCCTCTTGAATGCGCTCGTTGGCTCGCTTGGTGATCGATTCGAGCAACTTTTGCTCATCCGTTTTGAGGAACCGAGCATATCCACCCCGCTGCTTGATCTTCTCGTCCATGAGCGCATACAACATGTTCATGCTGTAATCGCTCACAGGCTGATACCCGATCAAAGGATCCTCTTCACCTTTTGTCCGCTTGTAAGCATCTGACCAACCGCTTTGCGGCGCAACCGCATGCTCGATCGTGCCAGTTTGCTGCCGATCTCGCTCTCTCACGAGCTCCGGCTGCATGCCTTCCTTGGGAAGAATATTTAATTGAACCAGCTCTTTTTTGAAGCTTCTGATCGTATTGGATGTCAATAAACTCGGATCGATCCAGACGATCGTCTTCCAGCCATTCCCCGAATTGAGCCCATGCCACTGGTTGATTTTGTTCATTCTCGACTCCCCGATCGGCCCGCCCAACCAGACGAAATGAATCAGCTTCGGCACTTCGCTTCTCGGAACTTCTGTCCGCGAAACACCCTCTTGAGCTTCTGCCTCCTCATCGCTCACCTCTGCCCGTTCCTGTTCAGATTTTCGAAAGGCGTCCAACGCTTCAACCAAAGAGGCAATCTGTTTGCCCTTCGGATCTTCCGCTACCGTTTCCCGCATCTCCGCTTCCTCGACCATCTCCTCGACCAGATGGTCGAGGTTGGCAAATCGACGGTTTTGAAAATCAAAGCGAGTCAACACCTGATCGATGCTCACGCCCAGTTGAGCAGATCTGCTGTCGAGCAGCTTGAGCAGCAGACTGTGCTTCCTGACTTCTATTGCCAGATCGGACAAGGTATCGCGTGAATATTCTTTGTCCTCATCCTCGATTCGAATCGAGCGCTGAACAACTTCTGCCGAACGGGACGCCACCTGAGGGCCCGCCTGCTGTCTCAGCCCTGACAGCATTCGGGTCGTCGCCCGATTGCCGTACACTTGCTGCATCTGGAGCAGTTCGCGTGCGGAAAAAGAGCCGGCACCGCTTCGCATCCGCTGCAGCGGTTCTGCCCGTCCCTGTTCGCTCGTTTGTGCGGTCTTTGATTTTTCTTGACCTCCCGATTCGTTTGTTTGAGGTGCGGGTTGCTTCCACATTTGCATCGCAATTTCCCTCGCCTTCATCGTCAAATCGAGCTCAATCCCTCCTGAACTGTGTGCGACGCTGCGTTCAGGTATTCAGCAATACGCTATCCCGCTATGCTTCACGCTCAAGAAGAAGCGCAGACGATCATACAGTCCATAGAGGTATTTTACTATGAATGATTTGTTGGATAAATAAAATCCAAGAAATTTCATTCTTTGTGATTTTTACTTACCAACATCAAAAAAGTCCCGGTGTTGCCACCGGGACGTAAAACTGCTTGCAAGGTAAGTAGGATTGACGGCTGTCTTACAGCGCTGACGAGCAGAGTGGCACTTGTACGATTTTCTCTACGAAAGGCGGAGCTTGTCAAAATCCGCCCTAAAGCGATCTTTTCTTGATGGAACATCCCGCTCACACGTATCGGTTGCGCCCAGCGCCCAGACCAATCACCGCCAGCAGCGCCCCGCTGACCACCAGCGTCAGCAGCGGAAGCCACCAGGAATGCGTCAGATCGAACAGCGTGCCGATCAGAATCGGACCGATCGCAGCGAGCAGATAGCCGATCGACTGCGCCATCCCCGACAATTCGGCCGCTTGTCGCACGTTTGCGGCGCGCATCACGATCAGGGTGAGCGCCAAGCTGATCCCTGCTCCTTGTCCAGTTCCGAGCAGCACCAGCCACAGATAGATCCAATCGTTCGTCTCGTCAAGAAGCAGTCCGGTGAATCCGAACACGAAGAGCACCCCGACGATCATCGCCAACGCTCGCTGATTGGCGAATCGAGCAGCGAGCATCGGCGTGAGGATCGTCGCCGGCAAGCTGATAAACTGTACGATCGAAAGCATCCAACCGGCTGCCGATACGCTCATTCCGTTGTTTTGCAAAATCTCTGGCAGCCAAGCTACGGAGCAGTAGAAGGCGAATGATTGCAACCCCATGAACAGGGTGACTTGCCAAGCCAAAGGCGAACGCCACAGCTGCCCGCCAGACGATTGCGCCTGCTGCTGACCGACTGCTCTGCTTGCAGAGCGCAGTTGGGGTAGCCAGACGATCACCGCGAGGATTGCCAAAGCGCTCCAAGTCGCCAGCGCACCTTGCCAACTCAGGTTCAGCCCCTGCGTCAGCGGGATGCTGACGCCCGAAGCGATCGCAGCGCTGATCGACAGAGCGGTAGAATACACGCTGGTCATCATCCCGACCTTCTTGGGAAACTTCTCCTTGATCAGCCCAGGCAGGAGAACGTTGCCGATCGCAATCCCCAGCCCGAGCAAAATGGTTCCTCCATAAAGAGCGATTGACGAGCCTGTCGACCGCCAGAACAGCCCAGCGATCAGAATGATCAACCCGGCAAACAGCGACCGCTCATTGCCAAAGCGAGCACCTAAGCGCGGAGCCAGCGGAGAAAAGAGTGCAAACGCGAGCAGCGGTAGAGTTGTCAGCAGGCCCGCCATGCCGTTCGATAAGCCCATGTCTGCTTTGATCGAGCCGATCAGCGGTCCGACCGCTGTAAGCGCCGGGCGCAAGTTGGCGGCGATCAGAACAATCCCCGCGATGAGCAGCATGATGCGAAGCTTGTTGTATTGGGATTCTGTATGTGCTGTCATGATGTGATTCTCCTATCTCTCCTGTCGAACCCATGCGTCCTGCGAAGCTTGCACCAGCTTGCTCGCCGCCTCTTCAGCGGCGATCGCATCTTGAGCTGCGATCGCATCCACCAGCGCATGATGAGCAGCTCGATGATTTTCTGCCCACTCCGCATCGCCGACCGTGCTGCTGATCGACATCCGCAAGGATTCGGACATATGCTTGTACAGATCGATCAACACGCTGTTATGAGTTGCGGTTGCGATCATGATGTGAAACTCAAAGTCGGCCTCCACGAAAGAGTCGGTGTGCTGATCTTCCCTGTCTCTTTCGGCCAGACAGGAGCGAATGGCACGAAGATCTTCTTCCGTTCGCCGCATCGCTGCCAATCGAGCGATCTCACGCTCCAGACAGTGCCGAGCTTCCAGCGTTTCTGCTACGGTCGAACGCTCCAGACGACGAAGCATCGCCGCTTCGAACTGATTGGCACGGCGAACATAGGTGCCATCCCCTTGTCTTGCTTCGAGCATTCCGGTGTGAATCAAAGCTTGTACCGCTTCCCGAATCGTATTGCGACTCACGCCCAGCTGATTCACCAACTCCGGCTCGGCAGGGATTCGCGCCCCGATCTGCCATTTGCCCGTCTCGATAAATGATTCGAGCTGTTCAACGACCTGCTTTACCAGCGAAGATCGCACAGCGCGTTGTAGCGTCATCTTAACTCCTCCAAACATCGGATGATTGGACTACTTAGCACTCTATCACAGGAATCGTGTCTACACAAGTGCTTTTCCCTTGCCAATCGAATCTGATTCTGCTCGATTTGCTGAAGAACATAGTGTCACCCCTTTACTGTGCTCATAAAAATGACGTTAACATGACGTTCTACTCACGCGAATGACTTTCTTTCCAAACAAAAAACCCCCGTTCTTCAGAACGGGGGGTCGATCGGTTGTGCTCACCGAGTGGGACTGAGCAGACAGCTCGCCAATCGGGCGTGACAGCAATTAGAGAGAATAGGATTGCAACGCTTTGACAGCGAGGTCGATCGTCGCGTTCACATCGCGCAGATCGATCATCTCCGACCCAGTCACCGCATAGCGTACCGGAATCGAAAGACCGCCTGACGGAATGCCCGCTTCGATGCGCAGGAGTGCGCCGATATCGGACGGGCTGCTCGGGTTGACTTCCAACTGGTAGGGAACTCCGGCCGCTTCCGCCTGTTCGATCAGAAAATGTTTGATTCTTGGCGGTACGATCGAATTGCTGTCCATAATTTTGACAGACGTCCCTTTGCCAAGCTCGATCATCTGCGCGTGATCCGTATTGACGCTGTCGATCACCAGCGCAAAGTCTGGCTTGAGCGAATAGCCAGCCGTCTGCACACCGCGCGACCCAACGCCATGCTGTACGGAGAAGATGACCGAAACGTCATGCTCCGACGTGCCCAGCTTCTTCAGCACTTCGACAGCCGCCGCACAGCCTGCGCGGTTGTCGAGCGCTTTGCCGACCAGACGGTTTTCTGCCAGCTCAAAGGAGCTTTGCGAGATGACGCAAGAGTCTCCTACTTTGACGCGCGCTTCCGCTTCCACCTTCGTCTCCACGCCGAGATCGATGAACAGGTTCATCGTCGTCACATCGCTCGCATCTTTCGCTTCGGTGCCGACAACGCCAACCGTGCCGTTCGGAAACATCACGCGCTGTCCGACAAAGAACGCCGGTTCGATCGGCCCGATGCCGCCGACGCGCAAACGTCCACCCTCTTCGATGTGCACGATCATCAGACCTTGCTCATCCATATGGGCGACCAGTGCGAGATGCTTCTTGTCCTGCCCGTTGCCTTTTTTGGTCGCGATCAGGTTGCCGACCACATCTTCGCGCACCTCGTCCGCATAGTCTGCCACCGCTTCTTTGAGCAGCGCGCGCACCAAATCTTCATTGCCGGACGGGCCACAAGCTTCAGCCAGTCGAACGATCAAATCTTTCATGCCCGAAATCCTCCTTGTTCAACCCGGCGGAGAAACTGTTCCACCAGCGCGATTGTCTGTTCGTAATCATCAAGGCTAATCAGCTGCGAAGGCGCGTGAATGTAGCGGGTAGCCACCGAGATGACGCCCGACAACACCCCTTCTTTCGTCAGATGAATTCGCCCTGCATCGTTGCCGCCCGCCACCGTCTTGCGAATCTGGTACGGGATGCCGCTCTCATCCGCAACCTGGATCATCTCCTGTAAAAATTTGCGGTTGTGAATCGATCCGCTATCCATGATCGACAGAGCGGGTCCGCCGCCACAGATCGTCGCCTGACCATGTCCAGGCGATCCGGGCGACTCTGAGGAGATCGTGCCTTCCAGCACCAAGGCCACATCCGGATTGATCCGGTAGGCTGCCGGACCTGCGCCGCGCAGACCTATCTCTTCTTGCACGGTGAACGCGTACACCACCGGGATGTCAAACTTCTTCTTGATCGTCTCGACCATCACCGCACAGCCGACGCGGTCGTCGAACGACTTCGATTTGGCGCGACGGTATCCGATCTCTTCGTACTTCGTCGCAAATACTGCCACATCGCCCGGCTGCACATAGCGAAGCGCCTCTTCGCGGGTGGAAGCTCCGATGTCGATGCGCAACGATTCCAGACCGACCGGCTTGGTGCGCTCTCCCGGCGCTTGGTGGTGCGGCGGCTTCGAGCCGATCACGCCAGGAATCTTGTTCGCTCCGATCACCACCGGTTTCGACAGGAGCACTCGATCGTCGATTCCCCCGATGTGGCGAAACTTGATCAGGCCGTTGGCATCGATCTGGGTGATGAACAAACTCACCTCGTCCATATGTGCGCAGAGCATCACTTTTGGCCCCGGACGAGTGCCGTCCACTTCGGCGAAGAGGTTGCCCATCGCGTCTGTGTACACGCGATCCGCATGATCTTTGATCTCTTCGTAGATCACCTGACGAATTTCATCCTCATACCCGGACGGGCCCATCGCTTCGGTCAGTCTTTTAAGTAGCAACTCAATCCCTCCACATACTGAGCGTCAATTCCGGCAATGAAGTGGGCGAGCAGCTTCCCGACATTTTCGATGTCCGAGTAGCAGACCGTCTCCACCGAAGTGTGCATGTAGCGAAGCGGAATCGAGACGAGCCCTGTCGGCACGCTTGCCCGCTGCACCTGCATCACCCATGCGTCCGTGCCGGTGTCATCTTCCAAAAATTCGAACGAATGCGCCATCTCCAAGCGCTTTGCCGTCTCTTCCAAGCCTTTGGTGATCTTGCGATGAATGTTGGGGCCGACGCCGATCGCAGGCCCTGAGCCGAGCGGAAACGAAGCGTCAGACGGAGAGCCTGGCATGTCGCCAAACGTCACGTCGATCGCGATGCCCAGATCGGGCTGCACCCCATAGGTCGCCTGGCCCGCACCGCCGCGCCCGCGCTCCTCCTGCACGGAGCCGACCACGTAGACATCGACATTGTGCTCCAGCTTTTGCAGCTCGGCCAAGCATTCGAGCACCGAGGCGACGCTCGCCCGGTTGTCGAGCGATTTCCCAGCGATGCGATCATATTGCAGCTCGATCGGCTCGCGGCGGATCGTCACCGGATCTCCGATGCGCACCTTCTCCCGCACCATCTCCTCCGGCATGGCGATGTCGATGAACAGCTCTTCGAGCGGCCATGCTTTCCCCCGGTCTTCCTTCGACGTCAGATGCGGCGGTCGCGAGCCGACGATGCCCACATAATCGCCATCTTTCGTATGTACCAACACTTCTTGCGCCACCTGCGTGCGCGGGTCGACACCGCCGAGCCTCGTCACGCGCAGAAAGCCCTGCGGCTCAATCTTGGTGACCATCAGGCCGATCTCATCCATATGAGCAGCCAGCAGGACGCTCGGGCGAGGAGCTGTTCCCTTGCCGGCGACCTTGGCGATCAGGTTGCCCGCCTGATCGATCCGGATGTCGTCAGTGAAGTGGGTGAGCGCTTCCCGCAACTGAGCTGCGATGCGATCCTCATATCCAGGAACCCCCCACTCGGCCATCAGACCTTTCATCGTTTCACGGATGTTGAACTGATTCAAGATTTCATCCCCTTTTTTTCAAACTCCAACATCGAGTCACAGCACACGATCATGAAAAAAAGAACGGTCAAGACACGCCTGTCTGCCGTTCAGGTACGCTATTCACAACCGCCCTATCGCTTCTGCTCCTTCGAACGCAGCGGAGCGATCAACAGGAGCGAAAGGCGGGAACTGCGAGCAAACAAATACTCGCCGATCAGCGCAGACAGCACGGTCGAGACCATGCTGATCTCGACGACTGACGCCTCTGCCCAAACTCGCTCCAGAAAGGTCAATGTCAAGAACAACCCTACGGCCATCCCCGCCGCCATTGCACAGGTATAGCCAGCGAGAAAAAGCCATGCCTGTTTAAACAGACGGGCGCGCATCTGCAATCGAACTCCCCACGTGTACAGCAAGTACACCACAGCTGCGATCAACAAGAACTTCAGCACGATGCGCTCATCCTTTCATTGCCTCATTTGGCAGTGACGACTTGACTTATCTTCATTCTATCAATCACAGAATAGAAGGTCAAATTGCGTAAAAGGCGCTCCGTTTGCGCATACTAGCTCAAACGCACAGATAAGGGAAGTGTTTTCCATGAAAATGACGATTTCAGAAGCGATCAACTATTTGGAAGCGAAAGGGTTTCTGGTCAAAGGGTACGGAATGCCAGAATCTGAGTTGACCGATGCTCGCACCGCTTCCGAACAGTATCGCGTTCTCCAAGGCGATTTTGACACCGGAATGATCCTCCCGCGCCAACTGGTCGAAGTTGCGCAACGGATCAAGGGTATTTAATGTAGGACTTCCATTTTTTATCCGTTCCGCTACAATAAAGATAGTGTTGATACTGGGTAGCAGGAGGAATCGGAACGTGTCCCGCATTTCATTTGTACCGGGGGTTGCAGGCTCGCCTTTCCAAAAGACGATCGCGCAGAACAAAGCGGTGAACGCCGGATTTAAGCAACTGTCCGGAGCGAACTTTTTCTCGCTCGATCCGGAGTTGTTTGAGCTGGTTCGCCTCCGCGTGGCTGCGAACAACGGATGTGAATACTGAAGCCGTTCGCGCGATGCTGCTCTGGATGAGCAGAAAAGACAGGTGGCGATCTTAGCAGAACAGACGGCCAATTTCAGCCCGCGAGAACAGGTGGCGCTCGCCTATGTCGACCAGATGATGGCCTATCACGGCGTCATCCCCGATGAGCTGATGAGCCAAGTCAAAGCGCATTTCAGCGAGGATGAACTGGTCGCCCTGACCTTTCACATCGGCCTGATGAATGCGGCCAACTGGTTTGTGATCGCGATGGAATTGGAACAAGAGTAGCATCCGACCGCTCCGTCGATCTGGCGAGCGGTCTTTTCTTGCAAAACTTTTTTCAAAAAATCTCGTCTTTTTTGTAAGATTGTTTCCGTCCCTGGCATCTGTATGGTGAGGCTGAAAAAGGAAGGTGTCACACGTGGTAGAACATGAGGATCGCGAGCTGGTAGAACGGGCTCGCAGCGGAGATCAAGAGGCGTTCGGTGAGCTGGTGCGCCGCCATCGCGCCAAAGCGTTTGGCCTGGCGCGTTCGCTTGCACACGACCCGCATCTGGCGGACGATATCGTGCAAGACGCATTGGTGCGCGCCTTTTTGCATCTGGGGACGCTGCTCGACGGCGAGCGGTTTCTCCCGTGGCTCCAGACGATCGTTCGCAATCAGGCGCATATGAAATTGCGCCGCGGCGGGCCCTTTGGCAAAGAACGGCCGTTCTCCGCCTATGAAGCAGCATCCGATCTGGGAGCAAACACAAATTGGGGGGATCTCGACAGCATCTTGCACCACCTCGCAAAGAACGCGGCCGCAACTCGACTTGGCGATCCGCTGGAACGCGTGATGCGCTGTGAGACGCTCGATTTGATTCGAACTCTCTTGCTCTGTCTAAAACCGCGAGAACGGGAGATCTTCGAGCTGCACTTCTTTCGGCAACTGTCTCCCGCTGAGATCGCGAGCCTGTATGCGACGACCACCAATGTGATCTACACTTCCTTGCACCGCTCGAAGCAGAAGCTGCAAAAAGAGCACCTGCGTGCCAGCCTCGCACTGCTGGTGAAAACTCGAAGGGGGCACTCGAAGATGAGCAAACGAATTTTGGAAAAACCGAAGATGTACCACTATGAAGGCACTTACAACTCCGCCGTGCTGGCGATTCACAGCGCGCTCGCCTATACAGAAAAACAGGAGCTCTCCCTCGCCGAAGTGATGGCGCTCTCCACCCATGCGTTCCGCATCAATGTGAGCGACACGATCGATCCGAGCGGCCCTACCGCCTTCGATTGGAAGACCGTCTTTAGCAAAGGGCTGAACAACCTCGGCTTTCAGGCCAAGTGCGTCGGCGGCCCTACCGGTCGGGGGCCGACCGCGGAGGACACGGTGCAAGCGATCGAGCTTGTCCACGACTCGATCGACCGCGGCATCCCGCTGATCGCGTGGAACGTGGAGACGCCTGAGTTTGGGCTGATCTACGGCTATGATGATGAGAAAAAAGTGTTGCACATCTTCGATGCGGCAGCCCCTGGGAAGGAGCTCTCCTACGAAAAGCTCGGACATGGCTCCTATCCAGAACTGTTCGTGTTGGCGATCGGAGAGCGCACCGAAAGGACGCACCGCAGTGCAGACATCATCCACTTCATGCCGCAGACGGCCGAACAGGCGACCAACTATCGCCAAGCGCTCCGCCAAACGCTTGCGCTCGTCTTGAGCCACGCGCATGGCGAAGAATCGACGTTTGCCAACATGACCGGCGGGCTGGCCGCGTATGACGTGCTGATCAACGCGCTGCGCACTGGCACGGTGCACCAGTTTGGCGGCGGCTACAACATCACGGTGATCTCCGATGCCCGCAAATTTGCCGCCGAGTTTTTGATCAAGCTGAGCCGTCCGTTTCACCACTGCCTGCGGCCGAACATGGAGGAATTCCAACTGCAGCGCCTCGCCGCTCGCGCTGCTGTGCACTATGCGCAAGTGTCTGCCGCTTGGATCGGCTTGAGCCAGCTCTTTCCCTTCCCTCAGGGTGGCAACCCGACCGACCCGGCAGCGGTCGCGGAGGCGATCGCTCTGCTGCAGGAAGCGAAAGAGGCGGAAAAGAATGGAATCACCGTGCTCGAACAACTATATGGCTTGCTTGACAACATCAAAACCGAGGTGGAAGCGTAACGCTTAGAACCGGCAAGCCGACTTGACCTACGTGGCCTGATGCGAAGCGATCGTCGCTTCCTCCCGCCTCGACAGCATGGTCACCCACGAGGTCGCCGCACACCGGTACGCGGTGTTCACCCATCGCAACAAGCTGAACACCTTGGGCAGCACGTATGACCACATCTACAAGTCGTGGCTCCCGACGAGCGAACACGAGCGCGACTTTGCCGCTCCCTACCTCGAATTTTATGGCGAGCGGTTCGCGGTAGACAAAGCGGATTCGGAGCTGGAGATCTGGTTGCCGATCAAGTGACAAAAAGGCTCTCTCAAATCAATGAGGGAGCCTTTTTGTGTTCGTTGCGGTTCTGATCGCCCATCCGATCGGTTCCAATTGCACTTCCGCAACCAGCTTCGAGTACGCCCGCCAGCTCAACTTTCCTGATCGGCCCTCCCTCATTGGCTGCCTGAAGCGAGCTTGTACAGGTCAGCTTCCACAAGCGCACAAAAAAAGACTCCCGCTAAGGGAGTCTGCTTCGAAAATCTGTACGAGTAAATCAATCCCATCTGAACTTCTTGATTCCGATAAACGTACCGACGAGGAAGATTCCGAGCAGCACGAGAGTTGGCGTGATCGCCGCTTCGGTGAACAGCTTCCCCACCCAGCCCAGTTGCAGCAGATCTTTGACATAGGTCATCGGGATGAAATTCGAGATCGTCTGCATCACCTGCGGCATTTTGTCGAGCGGCATGGTCGATCCGGAGAGGAACATCATCGGATACATCGCCACCATCGAGATCGCCATCGCCGTCTGCATGCGCTTGGCGATGCTCGCGATCAGAAAGCCCATCGCGAAGAAGGAGAGCGAGCAGAGGATCATCGACAGGATAAACTCGAAGACCGAGCTGGTAAGAGTGGCATCAAACATGTACTTGGCGATCAGAATGATCTCCAGCGTGCCGACCAGAATGCAGAAGAAGCCTTTGGCGATGATCGAAGTGAACACGTAGGAAGATTTGAGCGGAGTTCCGCGCAGTCGTTTGTAGATGCCTTTCTCCCTGTCGATCACCACCTGCAGACCGATCGTGAAAAAGCCGGTGGTAAACATGACGATCGAGATCATGCCAGGAATGTACGTATCGATATAGTTGTATCCATTGTAGGTGTCATCGCCAAACATCGTGCCGAAGAAGATGAAGCTCACGGCTGGCAACAGGAAGGTGAAGAAGACGAAGAGAATCTCGCGGAAGAACAGCTTGATCTCCATCTTCGTGTGGGTGAGCATCGCAGAAAAATTCATCAGGCCAACGCTCCTTTCGTCGCCGCAGCGATCTCCACATAGACGTCATCCATCGTGCCCTGTCCGCTTGGCAGCAGCTTGATCAGATTGCTCGGCGTATCGCAGGCGACAAGTTCACCCGCGCGGATGACCGCCACGCGGTCGCAATACTTGCTCGCTTCCTCCATGTAGTGCGTGGAGAGCAGAATCGTTTTCCCCTCGCCTTTCAGCTTGAGGATGATCTCCCACAGATCGTGTCGCGCCTTCGGGTCAAGCCCAGTCGTCGGCTCATCCAAAAAGATGATCTCCGGGTCGTTGATCAGAGCGAGAGCAAGCGCGGTGCGCTGCTGCCAACCGCCCGATAGCTTTTTGACATACTGCTTCAGATATGGCTCTAAGCCGAGCAGGCGGATGATCTCTTGCGGGTCGCGCGTCTTTTTGTAGTAGGATTGGAACAGGTTGATCGCTTCGCTGACTCTGATGCGGTCATAGAGCGAAGTCTTCTGCAGTTGAATCCCGATCTTTTCCTTCAACTCCATCGGTTGCTTCTTCACATCATAGCCGAGCACCGTCACAGATCCTGACGTCGGCTCGTTAAGTCCCATCATCATCTCAAGCATCGTCGTCTTGCCAGCGCCGTTCGCGCCGATGATGCCGAGAATCTCACCCTTGTATACGTTCAACGAGATCCCACGCACAGCTTGTACCGTACCATAGGTCTTTTTGGTGTCTCGCAGTTCGATCACCGTTTGTCCCATCATGTTGTTACCTCCTTACTGATCTGCTTCAAATGCTGACTCCCGCACACTTCGCATCGCGGCTGCTTGACCAGCGGATGCAACGACGCATCGAATGTCCGCATGTCCAGATGCAACTGCCGATTGAGGGTCAGGCTGGATTCTGTCTCGATGCGTTGGGGCATGTTACCAACTGCGTTCGGGATGTCAGATGCGAGCATCCCAGCCGCGATGTCAGCAAATGTCGGCGAGATGGCAAGGGCTACCTGCGCTTCGCTTTGGACGAGGTGTTCCAAGTAGCGATCATAGGTGATCGGATTGACCAACCTGCTCCGGCGATCTGCTTCCAAACAGTGATAGCAGCCGGTCGAACCTGGCAGGAAAGTCGGCCCGACATAGACGTTCCACCCGTCGATCACGATCATCGACCAAGCGATTCCACGCTCGATTGCCGCGCGGTTCACCGCCTCATACAAAGCCGGAGCAAACACATCCTCTGCCACCAGCACCATCGTCCGGCCTTCCATCAGACGGTGTAACCCTTCGCGATCAGGCCAGTGAAAGCGATGTCCGGAAGCTCGATCTGCCCCCGCCATCCGCTGCAAGCTGTCTGCCAGCGCCTCCCCGCGAATCGCATCGTGCGCAGCGTACGCATAGGCCATCGACTGCTGGCGATCATCCGCAGTGACCGTTCGACCATCGGCGACCGCCACATGACCGACGCCAAGTTGGATCAGACCGGTGGCCAGTCGGCTGCCGATCGTCCCCGCACCCAGCACGAGGATGTTCGCCGCGCTGAGCTCCGCGCGATAAAAATGACGAGCGGTGTTGCGCGTGCCCATCAGCTCGGGCAGCCACCGCTCGGCTGCTGAGCGATCGTCTGGGATCGGGGTCGGTGATTCCACCAAAAACCCTCGCCGCAACGCCGCTACTATTTTTAAGCAATCCTCGCGTCGCTCGGGTGGAACGGCTGTCATCATCTCCTGCATCGTGCGCGTGCCATCCAATTGACCGAACACTTCCTGCATCCAAGTCTCTCCGTCATGTGCGGAGATGCGCGCGAGACTTTCGCCCCAGTGAACATGTCGCACTTGCAGTTCATGCGCTTCAGGGAAACTGAAAAAATAACCTTCTCGAATCCTAAAATAGGAATTCAACAGCAATGTCAGAAAACCCTCTTTATCCATTTACTCCCCTCCTGCTCGACCGATCGGGATCATGTACAGAGCTGCTCGATCCACGCCGTCCAGTTTCAAGAGCTCATTGGCCCGGTCGTCATAAAATCCGGCCAGCGTTACGCCTGTCATGCCGAGCGCTGTGGATACAAGCATGATGTTCTGCGCAGCATGACCCGCTTCCAGCAGTGTCAGCCGATACGAGCGCAGCCCGTATTTGTCAGACTGATGCCGAAAATCTGCGGCGAGAAAGAAATGTACGGCCGCCCGGCTGTAATCCTGCTTGATAAACCCAGGGTTGCCATTCGGGTCGGTCGACGCGGTCATGCTGGCGATCTGCTCGACGAAGTCACCCGTCTCGTGCAAGTAGAGTCGATTGAGATAGGGACAGAACCGATACAGCCCCCGCTCCATCCCGCGCACTTGGTGCACATAGAGGAAGAACTGCACCGGATAGAGCGCCCCGCCGGACGGATAGCTGCGCAGGCGCAGCTGAATCTCTTTCGTCCCGTCTGCCACCGTCTTCACAGCGTTGGTGCCCAAGGCGTATTTGAGCAGCACAATCAGCTCAGCTCGGTCGATCGGCTCGGCGAACTCCCACGAGCTTCTGCGGCGTAGCAGAACATCGCCCATCGCCTCGGTTAGCGGTGGCAGCTCTTCAAAGCGTGGAAGGTCGAAATAATCGTCTGTCGCTTCCTCCATCACATCGGGCACCGAATATTTTTCTAACGGGAGCTGAAACGACATCAGGTCGGGATCGAACTTGCTGTTCGCATGATAGACTTCCGCCAGATGAAACGGGTTCATCTTCCCGCTCCGCTTGCTTTCGAAGCGTTCCTGCACAGACGAGGTACGCCGCGAAGCGGCCAGCCAGCGCCTCTCCATCAGCGCACCTCCTCTTTCCGATCGACCTGATCGGCAGCCATCAGCCGCAGCATACAGCTCAGATAGTGCTCGTAGGACATCAGCACACCAAGCCGATTGTTGGTCATGTGGATCTGCGACACTGCAATCGAAGCGATCGCATAGCGACGGCGGCGCTCCGAATCGACCGGATCATCATCGTATGGACAGACCAGCTCCCCGCGCAACGCGATCTCTTCCAAGCGCGCGAACGCCCTTTTGAGCTGATCGACCCACTGGCGATAAAACAGAAACTCTTGATCGGAGTTGACAAATTCGACCAGCGTGCGGAAGCGCGGCTTCCAAACATCGCGCTGCCGCTCATACAGCTCCCCGATCTTGACACGCTGAGCTTCTGGCTGATCGACGAACGTCTGCCAGCTGTACATGTAACGCTCGAAAAACATCCCGACATCCTCGACCCGAACGCCGAGACAGAGCGCCGTCAGCAACATCAGATCCATCGCGATGTTCATTCGCTTCTGGTACTCGCCTCGCGTCGCCCGCAACACCTGTTCGACCAGATCGCTCGAACTGTTGAACAGATCCTCGCTGACCTCCATCGCCGCAGAACCGCCATATCGCTTAAACTCCGGCTCGTAGGGCAGGCGGACGATGCTTCCACTTCCGTACCACGGCAGGCTGTCGCGGTCGACAGCTTCACCGTCAAACTTGTGGTTGGCATAATACGCTGTGGCGCTCATCTCCGCCTGCGGCGGATTCGCTTCAATAAAGGCGACCGCCTGCTCGCGGATGTAAGCTTCCACCTGTTCGGAAGGCTGCAAGAAGCGGATGCGGATGTGCGGCCCCCCTTCCCAATAGCGCAGGAAGAACCACTCCCGACAATGCCCCTCCGCCTGCAGCTTGCGCACCGCCGGAAACAGGCAGTCGAGCAGCAGATCGTCCTGTTTTTCAAAATGGTGATAAAAGATATGAAAGCCGGCCCACTCGCGCTCCGTCTCCCCGATCATGCTGACTCCTCCCTTCTACAATCCCATGTCAAATTCCAAATATGGCGTATGGTTCTCTCCCATCACCAACTGATAGGCGAGCATCTTGGTCGTTTCTGACAGGCCGAGCATCGCTTCCGCTTCCGCATCGCGATAGCTTTTCAACGGGCGGGCAAACCAGCCGTGTGCAGCGGCGAGCAGACAGAGGTAGTGAGTGATCCGCCCGACTTTCATCTGCGAGATCTGAAACCCGCGATTGCCATGCCGCCGCAGTGCCCGCTCTGCATCGACGGTGAAGTAAAAGGCGACCGGCAGCGAGCGGAAGTTGATAAACTTCCCGTCCACCACGCTGGCACGCTCGATCAACCGCCCTGCCTCTGCCTGCACCGCCAACGGGCAAAGCGCTGGACGAGACAGGTCAAACTGATAGATGCCAGACTGCAACCCGGTCACGCGATGGGCGACCAGATACACGCCGACTTCGGAAGCGAGCTCGCTCACATCTGGATGGGCGGCCAGCTCCCGCAACAGCCCTGCCAGTTCAGCAAACTGAATCGGTCGTCCCGTAGCGGCTAAGCCGATGCTGTCATTGCCGGAGTTGCGGCTTTTGATCGCATCTACCAGGTCGGGCATCCGCCCGTGCTGCGCAGAGCATGTCAGCTCTGTGCAGGGGTCAGCCGAATGCTCATGCGCCGCTACCGAATCGAAAGCTTCCTCTTCTGTCAGCAACAGCTCTTCGCGATGGTGGAGGCGTGAAGCTTCCATCATGCTCATAAGTTCGGCGCATTGGCCGATCTCCTGTTCAAAGCGTGTCGAGACGGCCGACCGTGTCCCGATCTCCTGCGGCGCGACCCGCTCCGTCTCGACAGCTGGAGCCGCTTTCCCCTGCGGCCAAAGGACGACCACAGCGAGGGGAGCTTGCGCGTTTCCGTTCATCCTGAGCAGCTCGATCAGCTGTCGGTCGAGAAACCGCTCATGAACGGTGGTCGCATACCCCAAACGGCTGGCCAGCACGTTGAGCTGAGCGATCGCATGACCTGCTTCCAGCGTGGCAAGGTTGTACGCAAAGTCAGCATACAGGCGCGCGATGCGCCAGCAGTCTGCCCCGAGCACCAGCGCGCCTTCCGCACCGTCGAGGGACAGACCGAGCGCATCCTCCAGCGCGTCCCAGACAGGTCCCTCCTGCCGACGCTCAAGCGCATGCAGCAACGGATCGTAGCGATATGCGCCCTCCTCGCCAAGCCAGCTGCGATCTGCTGACAGAACGAACAGCTCGGTCGAATACAGGCAGCGCGCCGAAGGGGCTCCCCGATGAAAGGGGCGAACGCTTCCATATTCATAGCGAATCAGCCCTAAGGTCAGGTGCAGCAGCGTGGTCAGCTTGACCAAGGGGGAAAGGTGTTCCCCCGACCGCTCTTGATACAGGGGCTCAGCTGGGCCGAGCGAGCGCAGCGGTTGCATGCTGAGCGGAAGTCTGCCCAGATGAGGTGATGCAGTAAGAAATGATTCTGGTTCTGTGCGCAGCTTGAGCTCTTGAACCGCTTGATAGCGCAGATAGCTCGTCTGGAGCCAAAACGACCGTCCGATCGAAAGGTTGCGATTGCTCATCCTCAGCCCGCCTTATGGAAACGGATGCGGATCGAGATTGATCGCTTCCGGCGCGATCGGCTCTTTGCGATAGCCCATCGTGACCGGGGCCTGCTGGACGCGCTCCATGACGATGCGCCGATGCTGGTGCCCAAACGACATGGTCAGCATCCCCTGCACGATCACCTTGACTGCGTAGATGCCCAGCTTTTCCAGTTCGGGCGGTGTTTCGTCGACGATCAGGATGTCCTGGTGGTGATCGAGCAAGCGGTTCATCAGCTCGGTCAACTCCTCGGAGAGATCGTGCGGCGGCGTCTGCTGGTACCAGTTCGCATACACGTCGCGCACGCTCTTCACCGGTCGATCTTCGGCGAACAAAAAGTCGTAGCGCGGCAATGTGTCCGGGTGCGAGTAGAGCAGCACATGGTCTTCCATCGTCTGCACCAGCGTCGGGTCTTTGACCATCTCATCCGCCTGCTCACGCTTCGGCGGCATCGAGATCTCATAAATCGGCATCGACGTCACCACCTCGACCAGCGCGCCCATGATCGCTTTCTCCGGGTCGGCGTGCGCGCCGGCAGCCGTATAGGTTTTCACGCCCGCATCTTCTGCCGGGTTGATCAGAGTCGCCCAAATGCTCGGAATGCCGCTTTCCATCGTCGTGTCGAACAGATGCAGTTGATACCCCATCGCTTCGACCCGATCTTTGACGAGCAGAATGTTTTTGTCCTGCACGCCTTCCAGATCGAGCTCTGTCAGCTGCAGGCGGTTGTACCAAGCGACGAGAAACGCATCGCGCTCGATCACTTCCATCAGGCCATAGTAGATCGCCTCTTCCAATGACCCGCCCATCGCACAGCCGTTCGACGTCTCATAGACAAATCGATTGACCGGCGGCTGGTCTGGCATCGTCTGGCTCAAGCGATAGTAGACCATCTGCTCGGGGATCAGCACCGGTTTTTGCTGGCGCCACGAGTAGGACCAGACCCACCCGACCTGCAGATCATCATCATAGGCGTGATAGCGGAAGCCTGGCTCCTGGCGCTGCTCAGGTTCATGAATGCCCAGCTCCGGTGGATGTACCGCATGTTCGCGGAACTCCCGATAGGAGCCATAGTGCACGGTGCGCCGTCCGCGGGGAATCATGCCCGCATAGCGCTCCAGCGCTTCTAAGATCGAGGTGAATTCCGAATCGTTAAAGGTGACAGTGCGCCCGAAGCCGATCTCCGTGTGGATCTCCGTCTCTAACGGCAGCTCTGCCCCGGTGATCGGAATGAACTTCGAATAGGTCTCACGGTACAGATGATGGACAAGCCCCATCCGCCAATCGTAAAACTCGTTCCGCAAGTTCTCCCGCTTCAATTTGGCGTTCGGCAGGCGGTAGGTGCGAGGATCTGGCTTTACGCGCGGCTTGAAGCGCACCTCTGCCAACTCCGGTCTGTCGTCTGGCACGGTCGAACATTCTGAGCACTGCGGGTGCGGCAGGAAGCGGTGCATCTGCCCTTTTAGGCTGCCGTCATACCCGGCGTACATCGACTGTTGGAAGCGGAGTGCACCTCCGTTTGCGAACGACTGCAACTCCTCGGCGATCAGCTCGGCGATCAGGTCGAGGAAGGGGACGGTCCAGAGCTTCGGTGCGCTCCGGTAAGACTCGCTCATCTGCGCAGTGCTGACCGCCTTCCAGATCGGCTTGTTCGGATGCACGTTCTTCATGCGGATCTCCGCGCACCGCAGACAGCCAGGCTGCTCAGCGAACGACCAGGGGCCGAGATGCCCGCGGTCCGCATAGAGGAAGGAGCGAAGATAAGGAACTCCCTGCGACCTCGTCGCTCGCTGAATGTTCAATTCCTCATCCGGATCGCGGCGATCTGACAGGCTCAAAACTGCGCTCGGCTTGATGAGCGACAGATCGAGCGACTGGGAATTCTCCATGCGCACTAGGTCGAAATCTGATTGCAAACGCTCCGCGACCCAGTCTGCAAACACACCGCTCCCGACGATCCAGATCTGAAGTTTGCTCATCGCTTCTCCACCTCCTCCAATCTGACCTTTCCGATCAGCACGCCCATTTCGAATGGCGCCGCATCGAGCAGCCAGGGGATCGGCACGACGCGCATCCCCTGCGCGAGCAGTTGCTCTTGCACTTCGCTGTTCCACGCCTGCCAAGAGAGGGGCTCCGCTGCTGGCAAGCGCTCAGCCTGTTCGATCCGCTCAGGTAGCAGCGTCGGTTCGGCCGTTGCTGCTGCCTGCAGCTCCGGATGATTCTCCTGCAGCTGACATGCGCTCAGCGCTTGTAACAGTGCCATTTTGAGCGCTTCCTGCCAAGTGCGACCAAATCCCGACCCGATCCATTGTCGATCACACCAGACGCGAACCTGATGCGCCGAGCGAACCCCGAGATCGACAGCAAACAGACGCACCTGCAACCCGTAGCGCAGGGTCAACATCTTCAGATAGGTCTGTTCGAGACTCGCGCCCAATCGGTCGGCAGCTAGTTCCTGCAGCTGTTCCCCCCCGCGGCGCGCTCTTTCTGCCAGCGCCTGGAGCAGGCCTCGACCCTGCCACTCGTGCACATCGCGACCGTGGCTCCAAGCGGCATCCGCCGGCAATACTTCACCAGTCTGTTGCTCGTCGACCAATCGCGCATAGGCTGCCAGCGCTTCACGCGCCGCCATCTCCATCGCCTCATCGATCTGCTCGCCGCAGGTGACCACCGCCAGCGAATGCCCGTCTACCAGTCCCGGCAACCGCACGATCGCCTGCGCATGAGCAAACGGGATCTGCCAGAGATCTCCCGGATGCAGCACCTGCAGGACGCCGAGGCGCTCATCCTTGACCACCTCTAGCTCGCCCAAAAATTCGCGCAGCGGAGTCGCCGCTTGTACCTGAAGAAAGCGCTCCAGATTTTGCGCTTGCGTTCCTTGCTCCGATCGATTGCGCGGCGAGGGCCAGAGGCGGTGATGCTTCGCTTCCAATTGACGCGGGTCGATCAGCGCGACCTGATCGCGCAGGTTCCCCTCAAGACCTGCGATCGCTTGAAACGCTTCCAAAGCGGCGGTGTTGCCGATCATCAGAGAGAAGATCGGCGAATCTGCCTCCGCCGATGTTTCGGAAGTCGGGATGAAGCGGTCGAGCAGGCACTCGAAGCTCGATGTCGCCCGCTCGTCGAGCAGCGGCCCGACCACCCCGGTGCCGATCAGCTGCGTGCCGATCAAGGCTGGCAAGCTGAGCTCGCTGCAAGCGGAGGTCAACTGTTGCAGGAACGCCTCTTCGAACGAATCGCTGACATGCACGGTGAAAGGTGCCGATTCTGTCTGACCGCGCAGCCACGCACACTCGCTGCCACGCGCCACCCAGGTCACTTCGAACGATTCATCCCGCTCTTTCCATCCTGCCAAGATGCGCTTCAGCTCCTCATCGTCCGTCTCGACGATCGCCGGCGCCCTAAGCCCCATCTTGACCAGCGAGCGAACGAGCGCCCGGAAGCTCAGACCCGCTCCGGAGAGCAGCACCTGCCGCTCACGAAAGCGGCGGAACCGCTCGCGCCCGTCGTTCGATTGATCCTCCAGATAAAGGAGCGTCTGACGGTACAGCGCCAGTTCCTGTTCGCTGATCGGTACCTCACAGTCGGCGCTCGCATCGACGACCACGCCGCGCCGCACCAGCTCGTGCACCAGCGTCCGCACAAAATTCGCCTGTGCCTCTGGCAGCGGTGCGACCAGCTCATCCAGCGTTCGCTCACCGGTCAGATAGGGAAGCACCTGCTCGACCCACTGGTAGATCGTGGAACCTTTGATCACAAACTCGTTGGTCCATGTGCGAAAATAGACCCCGTCCTCGGTGGCCGCATAATGCACATGCGGTTTACATTTTGGCTTCATCTCGATCAGGTGCTCCTTCCTCTTCCGATTTTCCGAACTGTGCGACAAGCTCCTGCCAAGTGATCCCCTTCACGCGCTCAACCGCGCCGCAGAGCAGATAGCAGAGCAGGTGCTTATAGTTTGGATTGATGCCAAACAAAGGCAGATAGGTATAAAAGACGTTGATCAGCATGCGATAGGTGGCAAATTCGGGCGATTGGAAAAAGCTCTCGTTGCCCTGCTTGTTGAACAGCGTCTTGTGAAACTCGCTCATGCCCGACTCCGGGTCATCCATCTTCCAGCGATCGACCGCTTCTTGCCCGATCCGCTCGGCGATGTCTTTGTAATGGTCGGTGCTTGCGGTCAACTTGCCCTCCACCGCCTGCTGGTAGCACTCCTGAAACAGGCTGCGCAACGCTTCCGACCAGATGCGCAGCGGCCGTTCCTCACCGATGTAGACGCCGCTTGCGTCCATCTTGTCCAACACTTCGTGAAGCGTCTCCTCGACGACGCCGCCCAGCTGTTCCTCCTGCTGTTTGTAGGCGTTCAGCAGCTGTCCGCTCTTGTCCATCTGTTGAAGAAACCCTTCCACATGCGAACGGTAGGACAGGTGTCCGCGCACGATTCCGTGGTTGGGAAACTGCTCGGCGACCGCCGCCATCATCTTGATCATCCACAGGTAGCGCTTCAGTGTATTGCCGCGGGAATCTTCCATGATGTCGAGCACCGCATCGAGCGCACGCACCCAGAAGTTCTCGATCGCCGTCATCACATTGACACCGTTCACCACTTCTGAGCGAGGCACATACGGCAGCTCAGACAGGGAGTTGTCTGGCATCAGCGGCTCATACGGTCCCGGCTCCAGCTCCCAAGCGCCCAATGTTTGGCTCTGCTTGATGTACTGGGCCGGATCGAGTTCACGGCGCGAAGGATGCTGTTCCAAATAAGGGGTCAGCGCCTCGCGCACATAGGGCAGGATCGAGCCTTGAAACAGATCATCTTCCGCTTGTATGTGTAGCGCCACATGGGGCCCCAACTTCCAATGGCGGCGCAGATGCATGCGCTCCACACCGAATTTCTCGCGCAGTTCACAGATCACTGGACGAATGGCATCCAAGATCAACGCTTCTTTTTGATCTTCGTAGTAGAACACATGAATCGATTTCCACACGGCTCTCAACCCCTTCCGCCCAGCTTGGCGAGCTCGACTGTCAATTCTGATACATAAGTGCGTCCCCGCTCGCGGAAAAACATCCCATCCGCATCGGGCAGCATCTCTTCGATCTTCATACCCAGCGTGGTATCTGCGATGATCTTGCCGAACAGACGCACCAAGAGCGGGCTCTCAAAATCGATATATTGCGGTTTAAAATTGGTAAAATCGATGTTCGCCTGCTCCGAATCTCCCGACTCGAACATTTGGGCAAACGGATTTTCCGCATCTGTCATCGGCATGAAGCGAACGAAAACGCGGCTGGGCAAACCGAGCTCCATGCGCCACTTGTGCACACGGGTGAAAAATTCGCATTCGCTCTCCTTCTTCTCCCGCTCGATCAATTGGCTGCGCGGCACCATCCACTTCCGGCGGGAAACCACGACCTGTCCGTGCCGGATGCGCGGATAGACGCGAACTTCTCGCTGCCGCACTTCATCTGTCAGCGTGTGCTCATAGAAAGAGTGAAAGTTGAGCGGAAGCAGCGAGTTGGTGAACAGGTTGGTGACCATCCGCACCAGACCTGGCAGCATCAGCGGAATCAGCGTGCCGAGGAAGGCGGGCTGAACCGTTCCGACCTCCGGATGATGGAGCACCACGCGGTCGGTGTCCTTCTCATAGACCCAGGACAGATCCTGAAAGCGCACTTGCTGCGGCGCCTGTTCATCAGCCCAAGTCTTTGGCAGATCGGCAAACACCAGCTCATGCGTAGCGAGCGGTTCCCGCAGATTGGCATTAAACCCGTAGACGCCAGATATCTCGGCAAACGCGCCTGTGCCCGCAAACACCGAATTCAGGTACGCGCGCAGCTCCTGCACAAGATCCCCCTCCGCATATTCGAGGAAGCGGGTGAAAAAGGTGAGGAAGCCGTGATAAGCCTGGTTGAGCACCAACAGGTTGCGCCCGTCCGCTCGCTTCTCAAGCTGAACAAAAAAGTCATGGGACATCGGCCGGTTCATGATGCTGGTCGGAATGCGGGAAGTGAACGATTCGATATCCGCTTCGGTCAGCGCCACTTCCTCCTCCCCTGCCAACAGCCGCTCGGTGATCATGCGGCCAAACTCAACTTTTAACTCATTCAGAACGCGAACGCTTTCCACCTCGTTGGCAATCCCTAAGTCGGCATGCAGTTCCTCCGGCACCATCGCGCGGAAAAATTCCTGATTGACAGCCACGAGCGGCTGGATCAGTTCGGTCGCGCGCGCGCAGACCCCCTCTTCGCCGTACGTTTCGCGAAACACCTGCGCCAGTTTTGATTGCAAGCGATACTTCACATCGAACAGCGGCGAAAGCTGTTGCAAGCGGGCGAGATCCTGCGCCATCAGCTCCCACTCGTCAGCAGGCAGACGGGTCGGCTCGGGCAAGACAGCATCTTCATACAACAGCATCGCGAAACGCGTGCCATCCGGCTCCAGTCCGACCTCCGCATAGAGCTCCTCAAACAGCGAGGTCATGCGCGTCAGCAGATCCTTTCGCTCCTCCACACTCGCCGACTCAAACGCTGTGATCGCCGCTTGCACCTGATCGAGGCGCTTCGCGACGCTGGCTGCGATCGCGACAGGCCAGCTGGCAAGCCAGGCTTGCAGTGCGGCGAGCAGATCGGGAGTTTGGTCGGGAATCTCCGCCGTCGGTTCGAGAATCTGCAGATCGATCAGCTGGCCGAGAAACTTTTCGATCGCCTCGCGCTGGCCGAAGCCGCCCAACTCCTGCAACAGATCCTGATAGGAGAGCATCGCTCCCGGCGCCGACTGCACTTTTTCCAAGACCGTCCGAATCGAAGGATTATAATGAAGCGAGACGTGCGCCTCCGACGTGCGGAACACGCGCGGCCTGCGCTTCGGATTGTCAGTTCTGCGCATCATGCGAAACTGCCCGTTGCTCACCACCGAGGAACGATTGGCCCGGTAGGTGAGCAACGGACGAATCTCGGAGCGTTTCAGCAGTCCGTCGAAGAGGCGAAGCACAAACGTGTGGTTGATGCGCAATCTGCTTTGATAATGTTGCACAGACGCCAGTTGCAGATCGCCCGCTTGCCCCCACTCGCCCTGCCCGACCAGCGTAAACGAACTGAACGGCGAAGTTTTCGCTCCTGTGCGCGTCAACACAGTGCACAGCGCATACTCGACTTTGCGCAGGCGGGCGGTGTGCTCATCGACAGGCGTCTCGATATACTTTTTGATCTTCGTATACAGCTCTTGGCTGGTCTGCACCACACCGTTGAGAAAGTTTGTGTCTTGCGCCAACTCCTGCACCTGGATGCGGCTTTGACGCAACTCAGTCTCATAGCGTGCCTGCGCTTCCTGTTCCAATTCGCGAATCGACAGGTAGACAGACTCCCAAGCTAGCATCTCGACGATCAGATCGTTCGGGATATGTCGGTCAAACTCAGCTGGGCGTTTTTTCGGAAAACGCCCGTTGAACATGTCGCGTTTATATTTGATCAATTGGTTGCGCACCGCATCATCGACCAGATTGGGCACTTCCGCCTCGATGCGATTGACGAGCGGCTGCGTATGATCGCTCAACCAATTGGTTTGTTCCGTGATTTGATAGAGGCAATCCATAGTCTCTGGAGCTTGCCACTCAAGCAAACTTTGAAACGAGATGCCAGCGACACGCAGCATAAACCCTGGTGCGAGCTTCGTTTCGACTCCCGCACGGCTCGATACGGTGTCAGTTGTCATTTCATTCATCCGAGGTGCCTCCTTCGCTTGTAACTTTTGATCCAACCCTGATAAAGAGGGGAATGATTTCGAAAAATATGTATAATAATAAGAGTGTCATATGCAAAGTGCTCGGAGCTGATGGTATAAAGATTGGTTGACGCTGTGACAGCAACGCCAACCAATCGAATAAGGCATAAATGATTTAGCAGCTTCCGCAGCAGGAGCTGGAACCGCAAGTGGAGCAGCCAGAGCTGGAGGAAGAACCGGACGATGCAGCTGTCTCCGGCAGAGCCATCGCATCATTCAGATCCATAACTTCCAGACCCGTCACTTCGAGCGCTTTGATTTCCATCTGATTCACCTCCTTCCAATCCCCGTTCAGACAGACTGTCCGCTCATTAGCAGCTTCCGCAGCAGGAGCTGGAACCGCAAGTGGAGCAGCCGGAGCTGGAGGAAGAACCGGACGATGCAGCCGTTTCCGGCAGAGCCATCGCGTCGTTCAGATCCATCACTTCCAGACCTGTTACTTCGAGTGCTTTGATTTCCATTTGTTTCACCTCCTTTCAAATCCCCTTTCAGTCAGACTGTCCGCCCATTAGCAGCTTCCGCAGCAGGAGCTGGAGCCGCAAGTGGAGCAGCCGGAGCTGGAGGAAGAACCGGACGATGCAGCTGTCTCCGGCAGAGCCATCGCATCGTTCAGATCCATCACTTCCAGACCTGTTACTTCGAGTGCTTTGATTTCCATTTGTTTCACCTCCTTTCAAATCCCTTCTTCAGCGAACGATCCACTCATTCGCAACAAAAATAATCGGAATAGTCTGTTTATTATCGGCAGAATTTGTAAATGACTCACTCTGTCTGCTATGCAATCTGCTTCAATTCAAATTCATATCTGCATTATCGTAATGTAATTTACCTGACAATTGAATTCTATCACAATAAATATCTGTGTTCAAGGAAAATTATGATTATTTCCGCATATTTAAAACAGATTGGAATTATTATGATTACTGGCTTTTTATATCCCCCCCCCTCTGCTTGTGTACGCCCTTTCACCCATCGCATCCGGAAAGGAGCGAACCATCCCTTCCCATCTCGTCGAAATAAAAAAGAGACTCTCTAAACAGAGAGTCTCCCGTAAATCGTTCAGATTAGCGACCGACGATCGCAAAGTATTCATCGATGCCGCTGGCGAGTTCCTCCGCGAACTTCGACTGATAGGTCTCATCCTTCATCTTGGCCAGATCGGTCAGATTGGTCAGAAAACCGATCTCGATCAGCACGGCAGGAACTGTATTTTTCCGCAGCACATAGAAGTCGCTGTCCTTCACCCCGCGGTCGGCAGTGCTCATCGCTTGGAGCGTATGCTTGTGCAGCACGCTTGCCAACTGTTTGCTCTGCTCTGGAAACGGATTTACGCTGCCATCATACTTATTGGTCGAATTGTAGTACGATTCTGTTCCGTTCGTGTTGGCGTTCGAAAAGGAGTTGGCGTGTAACGACACATACAGATGCGCTTGGCTTTTCTTTGAAAAATCTACCCTTGCCTGCAGCTCTTTGACCGTGTCTGTCGCATACGGATCGACCGCCACATCGGTCTCGCGCACCATCACCACGTTGTAGCCATGCTTGAGCAGTTCATCTCTCGTCTTCAATCCGTACGCGAGCGTCAGCACCTTCTCTTGCGTGCCATCTGCCGCGATCGCTCCAGGGTCTGACCCACCATGCCCTGGGTCGAGCACGAGCGTCTTCACCCGATAGTTGTCCCAGACCCACTGGTTGTCAGCGATTTGGCGCACCGAAGAATGATCCCACAGCTTCGCATAGACCAAAGCATCTTGGAAGGTGCGGAACTCGCGCAAGAGTTTATCATACTGGTAGACGCGATACTTCGGATAATTGTCCCAAACCCACGAATTGTTCGCGACGGAGCGAACGGACGAGTGGTCCCACAGCTTCGCATATTCTACAGCGCTCTGTTGTGTCTCATATTCGCGCAACATGCGGTCATATTGATACACTCTATATTTCGGATAGTTGTCCCAGACCCAAACATTTCCTGCGATGCGGACGATCGATGCGTGATCCCACAGCTTTGCATATGCGTACGCCTGCTCATAGCCGGTGATCGTCTTCAGATAGCGACCTGACTGAAAAACATTGTATTGATTGGCAGTGTTCGTCTCAGCCGCTGCGACCGATACTGTCCCCCAGACGAGAAGTCCCGCCAAAAGAAGGCTCATGCTGTTTTTCATGGTAGTTCTTCCTCCAGATAACATTTTTCGCATAAACCTTTTTCGACACCGACCGACATCTCCCTGTTTGTCGAGGCGAAAAAGATGCATACTCATGCAAAATAGTTCGAATTGCTTAGCTGCATGTCTGCACTGGCTAGAAAGGTATCTCTGTGCGAGAGACTGTCCTATGCAAGTGATGATGGATCAGGATCTGCTTAACTCGTTGCGACTACCGCCTCGCAGAATGCAAGATTCCGAAATTTAACTATTATCTGTATACTAATACTGTACAGAACTGCACCGACGAGGAGCGATACAAGTGATTGACCCACAAGAAACGCTTGGCCAACGAATCCGCCGCCTGCGCCGTGCAAAAGGAATGACTCAGAACGAGCTGGCTGACGGCTTTGTGACCATCTCGATGATCAGTCAGGTCGAGTCGGGAAAAAACACTCCTTCGGTCGAATTGGTACAGCACATCGCGAAGAAATTGCAAGTTCCCTTGCATGCTCTGATGCGAAATGAAATCGAACAGATGGAGACCGCATGGAAGCACCAGTTGGCCAAAGTGTATCTGCTGACCAAAGAGGCGGCCGAAGCGGAGCCTCTGCTGCTCGACCTGCTCGAATTAGCAGACCTATCCCACGCTCAACAGGTTGAGCTCAACATCGATCTTGCGGAGAGCTACTACCTGCAGCAGAAGTATGATGAAGTTCTGCGCTTGCTGATGCCCATCGTGCAAGAGTTAGAAGCGCTCATCTATGAGGATGCCCGCCTGCTCGCATTGTCTCACTTGACCATCGGCAATGCGTATTACCAAAAGCAAAGCTATTCGAACGCAGGGTATCACTACCGGAGGGCATATGACCTCACGTTGAGATTTCCGGTGTTTGATCAACTCGCGGCAAGAATCGCCTATCACACGGGCATCACCTTGCAGCTTCAAGGAAATCATCAAGAAGCAGAATTCTATCTGCTAAAAGCGAATGACTTTTTTTCGCGAACCGATCATCTATATGGAGTCGCCGCTACGATGATGGCGCAAGCGATCACCTATAAAAACATACAGAAGTATCATCTCGCCTCCGAATCGCTCTCGACCGCCTACCGTATTTTTCAGGCGCTGAACCTTCAACTCGAATCGGCTAACGTCTTGCTGACAAAAGCTGCAAATATCACGGTGAACGAAGATCCGCAACTTGCGATCAACGAGCTTCAGGATTGTATCACCGCTTTTCAGGAAAACGGTCAAAAGAAAGATCTTGTAATCGCCTACTCCAAGTTGGCAGATGCACAACTTCGACTGCAACACTATCAGGATGCTCGCACGTCGCTCGATCGAGCTTCGTCACTGATCGCGGAGGACAGTTTGACCAATTCGTTAGAGTCTGCAGAATGCTACCACGTATTTGCCCGTTACTACTTTGCGAACCGAGAGTATCAGCTGGCGATCAACTATGCGCTGAAATCCTCCGAGTTCTTCGGTTCAGTCGGAATGACTTCAGACCAAGTGCTCTCGATTCAAATCGCCTATGATTCCTACCATCAGCTCGAAATGCTCGAACAAGACCAAGAAGAAACACACGAGGAGCGTTTGAAGTGAAAGATTGCTCGCAAGAAACCCTCGGTCTGCGAATCCGCCGCCTTCGCCTCGAAAAAGGGATGACGCAAGGCGAATTGGCAGACAGGTTTGTCACCATCTCGATGATCAGCCAAGTCGAATCGGGAAAGAGCATCCCCTCTGTCGAGCTCATCCAGCATCTTGCGCAGCGGTTGCAGATTTCAATGCATGAATTGATGAGCGACAAAGTCGATCAGATGGAGAGCTCGTGGCAGCATCAGTTGGCAAAAGCGTATCTGCTTGCACAGCTCGCAGCAGAAGCTGAAACAATCTTCAATCGCCTGCTGGCGAGCGAAGATCGATCACAAGCGCAACAGATCGAACTGATGATCGATCTGGCAGAGAGCCTCTACCTACAGAAGAAGAACGATCAGGCGTTACAACTGCTCCGACCTTTGCTCGCAAAGTTGGAGCAGGTCAGATATGAGGTGCAGATGTTACGGCGCATCCACTATGTGATGGGGAACGTTTTTTATCAAATTCAAAAGCTGCAGCACGCCTACTATCATTATCGAAGAGCGTACGATCTGTCTTTGAGCTACCCAAACTTTGACGAACTCGCTGCGAGAATTTCCTATCAGATCGGGATCACGTTACAGCTGCAGGATGATCACCCGGAAGCTGCCCGTTATCTGGAACGAGCCTATCAGTTCTACAGCTGCACCGATAATTGGTTTCTGCTCGCCTCTGTCCTGTTTGCGCAAGGTGTGGCTCACAAAGGATTGCAGGAGCATCAGCAGGCGAGAGATCTGATGATCCAGGCGTTAAACTTGTTTCAGGCGGCCGATCAGGTTGAGCAGGCGTATCTTGTGCGACGTACGATCGCGTTCGCCATCACCACGCAGGAGAGTCCGCATTCGGCCATTCAAGAGTTGCTGGCGTGCCTCCGCTTTGCTCAGCAGAACGACTTGCATTCGTTTTCAGCGGGCGTTTTTGCGGAAATCGCGGAAATACAGATACAGGAAGGCAACCTTGCAGACGCTCGATCCTCACTCGCTTCTGCGCAGCAGATCATCTGGGAAAACGACTTGCTCAGCACTCAGGAAGCTGCCAAATGCTACAAGATCGATGCACAGCTCCAACTGCTGGTGCAAAACTACTCGGCTGCGCTTGAAAACGCTTCAAAATCTTTAAACATCTTCACGACAAACGGTTCCCAAGCTGAACGAGTCGAATCCTTGCAGATCGCTCACAAAGCGTTTCAAGAACAATTTGATCGCCCAGAAGCGGACGCAGGAGCAATTGAATAACGGCAGTCTGTTCGCTCAAACAGAACAAAAAATCCCCAGGCGCCAAAACGTCCGGGGATTTCTCTTGCCTATCTAGCGATTGCCGTTACGCAGAGCAGGCGACGATCTTTTTCATGATCGTCTGATGCGCCGCTTCGTCGAACAGAAAGAAGTGCCCACCTTCAAACATCAGCACTTCACACGCGCCATCGGTCAGCTCTTGCCACGCGTTCATTCCCTGCTCGCTCAACATCTCATCCTGCCAACCGCCAAAGGCGGTGATCGGGCAGTCCAACTTTACTCCCTCCGCATACTGATAGGTTTCACACACTTCAAAATCTGCGCGAATCGTCGGGAGCACCAGGCGCATCAGCTCTTCGTTCTCCAAGATCTCATTTGACGTTCCGCCCATCTCTTTCAAGCTGTTGAGCAGGTCAGGATCTGACTGCTGGTGATAGGGGTTGTCAACCGTATAGGTGTGCGCGCCTGGAAATCCGGACACGAAGAGGTGTTTCGGCTCAAGGTTGTGCTTGCTTTTCAGATGGCGCGAGAGTTCGAAGCTCACGATCGCGCCCATGCTATGTCCGAAAAAGAGAAACGGCTTGTCGGTGAGATGTGGAAGCATCTCTGCGGTCACCGCCTCCAACAGCGGTGTGAGCGAGCGAAATGGCGGCTCGAACAGCCGCCCTTCCCGCCCGGGCAATTGAATCGCCACAACTTCGATCGAATCGGGCAGGTCTTTGCCAAAGCGATTGAACGCCGATCCGCCACCGCCAGAATAGTGAAAGCAGAACAGGCGCTGCTTCGCCTGCGGTTTGGAGACCGGACAGTGCAGCCATTTTGAAGATTGTAAGGTCGAAGTCATGATCGGTTGCTCTCCTTTAGCACGAGATAAGAACTTCATCGCGAGTCAACAGCGTGACTGTGCTCGGCAGTTCAGATTGGTCAGTACAGATCGCAAAGCGGTACGCTTCATCCACCTCATAGCGGCGAAAGTTCCACTGTGGTTGCGCAACGCCATGTTCGTCTTTGAGCAGGATGCGCCCAGCTTTCAAACTTTCGATATCAAAGCCAAACGAGGTCAGCGGTGTGGACAACCCGGTGCCGATCGCTTTGATGTACGCTTCTTTCAGCGTCCACAGCACATAGAAAAAGGCGTTTTGCTCTTTCCCTTCCAGACTGTACAGCTCATCGCGCTCCTCTGGACAGTAGCAATGTTTTGACACTTCCATGTCGATCTCTCGCAAGCCCTCGACATCGACGCCGAGCAGCCCCTGCTCCGCAATGCCGCCAAACACCCAGTCTCCTGAGTGCGACACATTATAATCGCCCTGCCACTGTGTAAATCCGTGCAGATAGGGCCGACCGAAGCTGGTGCGCTCGATCTGCAGATCGTGTGCACTCACCTGCAGATGTTCGGACAGCATCTTGCGAGCGAGCTTGGCTGCGAGCAGGCCGCTTTGACGATCTTCCCAGCGACGATAGCGCAGGATCCGATCTTGGTCGAACGAAGGCAATGATTGAAGGGACCGTTTCAGTTGGTCGTCGCTCAACTGGGGGCCGCGGTGCACAGCAAAAAGTTGGATCTTCGTCATATGTTGAACTCCCCATTTTCTTAATCTATATTTATTTTCATTTTAGCACAATTTTCTGTAGATGTGGAAAAAAGAGCCTGGCTGAGTTTCAACCAGACTCCTCTCCTTTAACCCCGCTTGCGAGATCCGACTCGTTCCAACCGTTTGACTTCTGGGACCGCTTCTCTTGCGGACGCTTCGATCAGCTCGGCCAGCTCCGCGACGGTCGCTTTTTCAAACAGCGCTCGCAGCGAGAGCGTCACTTCGAACTCCGCTTGAACCTGCGTGACCAGCTGAGTGGCCAGCAACGAGTGTCCGCCGATCTCGAAGAAGTTGTCATGTACGGAGACTTCCTTTGTCCGCAACAGCTTCGCCCAGAGTGCCGCCACCCGTTTTTCGGTCGGCGTGCGCGGCTCCACATGCTCGATCGACCTCGCGTCCACCTCCGGTGCTGGTAGTGCGCGGCGATCAATTTTTCCGTTGGGCGAAAGCGGAAACTGATCGAGCTGCAGATAGTGGGTCGGCACCATGTGAGCAGGAAGTCTCGCTTTGAGATAGTGGCGAAGCTCTGCTGCCGCAACTTCCTCCCCGATGTAGTAAGCGACCAGCTCTTCCCGCCAGACGGTCAGCACCGACTGGAACAGGAGCGGATGCTCGTTCAAGACAGCCTCGATCTCCCCGAGCTCGATCCGATAGCCGCGCAGTTTGATCTGATGATCGATCCGGCCGATGTACTGCACGTTACCATCTGGCAGCCAGCGCGCCAGATCTCCCGTCTTGTACAGGCGCTCGCCCGCCACAAACGGGTTGGGCATGAAGCGCTCTTCCGTCAAATCTGGCCGGTTGTAATAGCCCCGGCCGATCCCCGTTCCACCGATATACAGCTCGCCTGCGAGTCCGACCGGCTGCAGATTCATCTTGGCGTCGAGGATGTACATCCGCGTGTTCGCAATCGGACGGCCGATCGGCACGGTGCTGTACAGGCGCGGGTCATACTCCCCAGCTCGGGCTTCAAACGAGGAGGAGTCGATCGTCGTCTCCGTGATCCCATAGCAGTTGGCAATGCGAACGCGATCGCCAAAGCGGTCGAGCAAGGTCACATAGTCGTTGCTGGCAAACGCATCCGCGCCGACCAGCAGGAGTTTCAGATGGTCGAGCGGCCAGCGATTTTGCCAGATCAGCTCCATCAGGGGGACGATCAGGCCCGGTGTCGCGTCGAGCACGGTGATCTGTTCATCCTGCATCAGGCGGTACAGCGCCTGCAGGTCCAAGCGGATGTCTGACGGAACGATCACCAGCGCCCCGCCTGTCAACAGGGAGCGCATCAGATCGCCGACGAACACATCGAAGGAGAGCGACACGTACTGCAAGCTGCGCACGACATGCTGATCCAGATCGAATTCGGACCGCCAGATCTCGCTTACTTGATGCAGCGTATCGTGCTGGATCATCACGCCTTTGGGAACGCCGGTAGTGCCCGACGTGAAGATGATGTACGCCAAGTTGTGCGGCTGCACCGAACTGGACAGATTCGCAGTCGGTTCCAACTCGATTTGGCGCTTGGTCGCTTCCTCAAGCCGAATCACTCTCGTTTCGGTCGCCAGCTCAAGCTCCTGATCGGTCAGCAGCAAGGGCGGATTGCAGACGCTGAGCATCGTCGCGATCCGATCGGGTGGATAGGTCGGATCGATCGGCACATAGGCGCCACCCGCCTTCAACACGCCAAGCACCGCGACGACCATCTCGGGCGAGCGTTCGAGGCAGAGGGCGACCAGCGTCTCCGGCACGACGCCCTGTCTTTGCAGGTAATGAGCCAATCGATTCGCTCGCTCGTTCAGCTCGCGGTAGGTCAATCGCTGCTCGCCGCAGACGATCGCCTCCGCCTCTGGCGTAGCGGCAACCTGCTCTTCGAAGCGATGATGCAAGCAGATGATCGGTTCGCTCGCCCGCTCGATCTGCGTCCATTCGCCGAGCAGTTGCTGCTCCTCCCTGTCTGTCAGCATGCGGAGCGCATGAAGATCAGCATCAGGCTGTTGCACGATGCTGTCCAACAGGGTGCGGAAATGGTCGGCCAAGCGCGCGATCGTAGCCGGTGCAAACAGGTCGGTGCTGTACTCGATCGTTCCGGTCAAGCTGTCTCCCGCTTCGACCAGGGCGAGCGTCAGGTCAAATTTGGCCGTTCCGCTGTCGAGCACCTCTGGGGTCAGCGTCAGGCCTTCTACAGCAAGCGATCCGCTCGGCGCGTTTTGCAAGGTGAAGAGCACCTGAAAGAGCGGTGAAAAGCTCATCTGCCGCTTCGGCTGTAACTCTTCGACCAGCTTTTCAAACGGTACATCCTGATGCGCGTACGCATCTAGCGCCGTCTGCCGGACGCGGGCGAGCAGTTCGCGGAAGGTTGGTTCTCCCGACAGATCGGTGCGCAGGACGAGCGTGTTGACAAAGAAGCCAATCAATCGCTCGATCTCCTCTCTGCCCCGCCCTGCGATCGGCGAGCCGACGAGGAGGTCCGCTTGACCTGTGTAGCGGAAGAGCAACGTTTTGAAAGCGGCGAGCATGGTCATAAACAGAGTGGCGCCTTCCTGTTGACTCAGCAGATTGAGCTTTTCGGTCAGCCCTTTGTCGAGGGCAAACGTCAGGCTGTTTCCGCGATCTGACTGCACCGCTGGGCGCGGATAGTCGGTCGGCAATTCCAGAACGGGCAGTTCACCGCCGAGCTGTTGCTTCCAATAGTCAAGTTGGTGTTGCAAGACATCCCCTTGCAACCAGTTGCGCTGCCAAACCGAATAGTCAGCATACTGAATGGGCAACTCCTGCAAAAACGGCGCTTTCCCCGCCGCATACTCTCCGTAGAGGGTGACCATCTCCTCCACGAAGATCCCCATCGACCACTCGTCGGTGACGATATGGTGCATCGTCAGCAAGAGCAGATGATCTTCCGCAGCTGCTCGAAGCAGTTTGGCTCGAACGAGCGGGCCTGACGAAAGGTCGAACGGCGCTTGCGCCTCTTCTTCAGCGATTCTGCGCGCCTCCGCATCTGATGTCACCGCTACCACCGGCAGGTCGAGCTCCACAGCGGGTGCGATGATCTGCATCGGCTGTCCTCCCCTGTTCGCAAAGCTGGTGCGCAGCGACTCGTGGCGCGAGATCACCTCTTGGAAGCTCCGCAGCAACGCCGATTCGTTCAGCTTACCTCGCAAGCGGAGCGCCGAAGCGAGATGGTAGGTCGCAGCTCCCGGCTGAAGCTGGTCGAGAAACCACATCCGCTCTTGCGCAAAAGAGAGTGGCAGGTGTTCCTCTCTCGGCGCAGGCAGAATGGGCGTCGGCAAGTGGGAAGGCGTCTCCCCGCCTTCGATCAACCGGGCCAGCTCGGCGACGCTGGGGGCTTCGAACAGGCTTCTCAGCGGCAAATCCACAGCGAATCGGCTGTTGACGCGGGACATCACTCTCGTCGCCAAGAGCGAGTGTCCCCCTAGGTCGAAGAAGCTGTCGTGAACCCCTACCTGATCCAAGTGGAAGACCTCCCGGAAAACATCGGCCAACTCCGCCTCTACCGCTGTGCGCGGTGCTACTTTCGCTCGTTTCACCTTTGGCAGCGCCGCAACAGGTGGGAGGTGCAACGAGCGCTTTGCCGAAAACTCCGCCACCTCCGCATCGTCAAACGGATGTACGTGCTCGATCTTTTCGTCGGGCGATTCGACAACATGCGCAAGCAGGGTCTGGAAATGCTCCGCCATGCGGACGATCGTCCGCTCATCAAACAGGTCGGTGTTGTATTCGATCTGTCCCATCAGACCATCTGGACTGTCCGCCATGATCAGCTGCAGATCGAACTGTGCGGATCGTTTCTCCACGCCGACGCGGGTGATGGTGACGCCTGCCGCCTCGATCGACATTCCAGGCAGCTGCAGACCGGTCATCGGCGTGTTTTGGAGCACGAACATCGTTTGAAAGAGCGGCGTATAGCTTAGGTCTCGCTTCGGTGCCAGCTTCTCGACCAGCTTTTCGAACGGCACGTCCTGATGGGCATACGCGTCGAGGGCGGTCTGGCGAACTTGCTGCAAGAGCTCGCGATATGTCATCTCCGGCGTGACCGATGTGCGCAAGACGAGCGTGTTGACAAAAAATCCGATCAACGCTTCCAGCTCTTTCTTCTGGCGGTTGGCGATCGGGGAGCCGACGATGATGTCAGACTGTCCCGAGTACAGGTGCAGCAACGACTTGTATCCGGCGAGCAGCGTCATGTACAGCGTGGTGCCTTCCTGTTGCGCGAGCCGATGCACCTGCTCCGAAAGCGCTTTGGGCAAATGCAACGTATGGCGACTTCCCCTGTGCGTTTGGATGGCTGGCCGCGGACGATCGGTCGGCAGTTGGAGGACGGGCAGATCGCCTCGCAGCTTGTCCTGCCAATAGGAGAGCTGTGCTTGGATGCTCTCTCCGGCCAGCCAGTCGCGCTGCCAGAGCGCATAGTCGGAAAACTGGATCGACATCTCCGCGAGCGGCGAAGCTTCGTCGTGCGAATAAGCTTCGTACAGCGCTTGCAGTTCGAGGAAGAACACCCCCATCGACCAAGCGTCGGTGATGATATGGTGAAAAGCTGGCGCGACGAGATGATCTTGCTCCCCCATCTTGACCACCTTAAAGCGCATCAGCGGCGCATGTGTCAGATCGAACGGCGTGTTGGTGACCGCTTCGGCGATCCGCTCTGCCTGCGCTTCCCGCTCAGCTTGCGGCAGATCGGAAAGATCGATCACCTCCATGTTGAACGAGAAAGTCTCTGTCGGCTGTACCACCTGAATCGCTTGACCGTCCCGATCGGCAAAGGCGGTGCGCAAAATGTCGTGGCGGCAGCAGATCTCACGGAGCGCCGAAGAGAGCGCTTCGAGATCGATCGCACCTGTGACGCGCACGATCTCCGGCACATTGTGTGCCGCGTTGCCCGGCTCCAACAGTTCGAGGAACCAGAGGCGTTCCTGCGAGTAGGAGGCGATCCGCTCGCGCTCGCGAGAGCTTTGCCGGATCGGCGCAACCTGTTCGATCGAAGCGCTGTCCGTTCGACTTGCTAACAACTGCGCCATCTCGCGCACCGTCGGACCGTTGAACACATCTCGCAACGAAAGGGTCAGCTGCAGATCGGAAATGACGCGAGAAACGAGCTGGGTCGCCAGCAGCGAATGACCGCCCCGTGCAAAAAAGTGATCGTGGACGCCCACTTTTTCCACGCCCAGAACATCGCTCCAGATCGCCGTCAGCGCCCATTCGAGCGGAGTGGACGGCGGTACGTAAGACTGCGCAGCGGCGCGCGGTGCGCCCTCCGGTTCGGGCAGCGCTTTTCGATCCACTTTTCCATTTGGAGTGAGCGGCATGCTCTCCAGCAAGACATAGCTTGTCGGCACCATATAGTCGGGCAGACTGCCGCGCAGTTCGCTGCGCAGAGCGGCTGCGTCTGGCAACTCTCCACTTTCTGTCACCAGATAGGCGACCAGCGCGTTGTCGCGCACGACGACGACCGCCTCCCTGATCTCCGGTCGTTCCGCGAGATGCGTTTCGATCTCCCCGAGCTCGATGCGATGACCCCGCACCTTCACCTGGTGGTCGAGCCGGCCGAGGAATTTGACCGCTCCATCCGGCAGGTAGCAGGCCAAATCGCCCGTCTTGTAGAGGCGACCGGCACCGAACGGGTTAGCGATAAATCGCTCGGCGGTCAGCTCCGGTCTGTTCAGATAGCCGCGGGTGACCCCAAGACCTCCGATGTGCAGCTCTCCTGCCACCCCGACGGGCACCGGCTGCAGATTGTCATCCAAGATGAAGAGCTGATAGTTGGCGATCGGGCGGCCGAGCGGAATCGCGTTCAATCGATCGACATCGACCACCTCATAGCTGGTCGCCCAGACGGTCGCCTCGGTCGGACCGTACATGTTGAACAGGCGGGCTGACGTCCGCTCTTTCAATTGGCGGGCCAGCGCGAGGGGCAACGCTTCGCCGCCGAGGAGAATTTTTTGCAACCCTTCCAGCGCGGATGTGCCTGTCGGATGTAGCGTCAGCATGCTCATCAGCGACGGGGTGCATTGAAGCATCGTCGCGCCGTGTCTGACCAGCTGATTGCGGAGGGAGTGCTCGCTTTGCGAGATGCCCGCTTCGCTCACCTCTCGATCGGAGAGCAAGACCACCTTCGCCCCTCGCGTCAACGTCCAGAACAGCTCCAAGACAGAGATGTCAAAACCGATCGAGGTCACTGCCAGCATCGCATCTGCCGCCTTGCATCCGATCGCTTCATCCATTCCGGTGAAAAAGCGGACCGCGTTTCGGTGCTCGACCATCACACCTTTCGGCTTCCCCGTCGAGCCGGACGTGTAGATGATGTAGGCGAGATGCTCAGGCCGCGCTTGGCTGACCGGATTGGGCACCTGACCGCTCGACTCCTCTTGGCGCAGGATGAGGATGTCTGCGCGATGTGGAGGCAGCTGTTGATGCAGGTGCGCATTGGTTAAAATCGCTTTCGGCTGCGCGTCTTCGATCATATAGGCGATCCGCTCGTGCGGATAACTGGGGTCGAGCGGCAGATAGCCACCACCCGCTTTCAGTGTAGCGAGCAGCGCGACGATCATCTCCACCGATCGATCCATGTAGATCCCGACAAGATCGTCCGGCTCCACACCGCGTGCTTGCAGTTGAGCGGCAAGCCGATTGGCGAGATTGTTCAGCTCGCGGAACGTGCAGATCCGATCTTCAAAGACGACCGCGACCTCGTCCGGCGTGCGCTCGACCTGCTGTTCAAAAGCTTGATGGATGCAGATGTCCGCTCGATCGGGCACCTGCGTATCGTTCCAGTCGTGCAACAGCGTCTGTCGCTCAGCGGTCGAGAGCAGCGGCAGAGCTGACAACAACAGGTCTGGGTCGGCGGCGATCCCTGCGAGCAGGGTGAGAAAATGGGTGATCATCCGCGCGGCGGTGCTCCGGTCGAACAGATCGAGGTTGTACTCCCACTCCCCGATCAATCCTGCTTCCGTCTCGCGCATCGACAGGGTGATCTCATATTTTGCAGTTCCAGCATCCAACACGTGCGAGGTGAGGGTAAGCCCCTGCATCGTCAATGCCAACGGGGCATTTTGCATGATGAACATCGCTTGGAAAAAAGGAGAGTGCGCCATGTTGCGATCAGGTTGCAACTCATCGACCAACTTTTCAAACGGCATGTCTTGGTGAGCAAACGCGTCAAGCGTCGTCTGACGCACTTGCTGCAACAGCTGACGGAACGTCAGCTTGCTCTCCACGCGGCTGCGCAGCACCAGCGTGTTGATAAAAACGCCGATCAACCCTTCTACTTCGCGACGGTTGCGGTTGGCGATCGGTGAGCCGACCAGCAGATCGCTCTGTCCAGAATAGCGGGCGAGCAACGTCTTGAAAGCGGCGAGCAGTGTCATGAACAGCGTGGTTCCCGCCTCTTCGCCCAACCGTTTGATCGACTCGGTCAAGCTTTTCGGTACGAGAAAGCGTTCTGTCGCGCCGCGAAACGTCTGCTCGCTCGGTCGCGGTCGATCGGTGGGCAGCGCCAGCGGTTCGATCGAACCGCCGAGCTGCTCTTTCCAGTAGCGCAGATGCTGATCGAGCTGCGCTTGTTGCGCAGGCTCCTTTTGCCAGTGCGCAAAGTCTGCATACTGGATAGGCAGCGGGGAAAGCTCCGATCGCCCACCTGTGGAAAAAGCGGCGTAGAGCGTTGCGATCTCGCGGATCAGCACGCCGAGCGACCAACCGTCCGCGATGATGTGGTGCATGATCAACACCAGTTCGTGCTGGTCGTCCGCTTTGCGAATGGCGGTGGCTCGCAGCAGCGGGCCTGCGCTCAGATCGAACGGAAGCTGAGCAAAGGCGACGGCGATGCGCGTCGCTTCGGTCTGCCGCTCGGCCGGTGCGAGGTGACAAATGTCTTCCAGCTGAATCTCGATGGCAAGTTCGGGGGCGATTTCGACATGCGGTCGCCCACCGATCGTGTGAAACGTGGTGCGCAATGTTTCATGACGGGCGATCACTTCGTTGATGCTCCTGGTCAGAACATCCAGATCGAGCCTCCCGTTCATCTCCACTGCGACAGGAATGTTGTAGGTGGCGCCGCCTGGCGTGAGCTGTTCCATGACCCAGATGCGCTCTTGAGCAAATGATAGCAACTGTTGATCGTCCGGACGGAGTGGAATCACACTGTCTTTCTGAACGGCCTGCGCAGTCGTCAAACCACCTTTACCTTTTAAGCGTTTTTCCAGCAGCGCCAACTGCGCTGGGGTTAGATGAGCTCTTTTGTCCATCAGGCACCTCCATGAATGTAACGAGTTCTGTATGCGATCTCGCTTTCGCAGAACGAAAGCGAGTTGAACGATTTCTGAAAAATTTAATAATTAATTGTCATTGTACTACCTTCTATCTTCTCTTCTTGCTCAAATTGTCCTTCACTTGATTTGATCAATTCTCGCTTCGCAAAAAAGCCTGTTCGAGCAGAGATTCCACTCGAACAGGCTTTTTAATTTTTGTTATCTGTCTGTGATCGCATCTGCGACCGATTGCACATGCGGCTGCTGCAACATGTTGTAATGGTTCGCTTGCATCTGGATCACCTGCACTTCACCTGTGATCAGTTGCTTCCACCCATGATCTGGTGCGCCCGCCGCGTCGGAGCGGAAGAGCAACAGATCTCCACCGTAGGCGATCGGGCGGTAGGTCGTATAGGCGTCGATGTTCGCTTTAAAGACTTCCCACAATCGCTTCAAGCTGTCGAGCTCGATCGGGAAGGGCAGCTGCTGTTGCAACAGTTGAAGGGCATGATCCTCCCCCTTGATCGCCTCTTGCGGCTGCTTAAGCTCAGCGCCGCCCATCAGGTCGCCCGCAAAGGTGGCCAGCAGGGTCAGCTCGTCCGCTTGCAGCTGATAGGTCGGCAGCGGAGCGAGCGAGTCGAAGAGGGCGAGCAGCTCGATCTGTTCCCCCTGCGCCTGCAGTTGATGCGCCATCTCGAAGGCGATCGTACCCCCGAGCGACCAGGCGGCGATTCGATAAGGGCCCTGTGGTCTGACGGTGCGAATCGCCTCGATGTAGGCGGCTGCCAGCTCCTCGATGCGAGTCAGCGGTTGCTCCCCCGCTTCCAGACCGCAAGCTTGGAGGCCGTATACAGGATGCGCAGTCCCGAGACTTTCGGAAAGCGCCGTGTAGCAGAAGACGCTTCCGCCCACCGGGTGCACGCAGAAGAGCGGCGCTCGATCGCCATCCGGTTGAATCGGAATCAGCGGGTACCAGCTCTGCGTGCTCGCTCGGCGCAACGCACCTGCCAAATGCTCGATGGTGCCGCCTTCAAACAGCGTGGCGAGCGGAAGCGCTTGCTCGAACACACTTGAGATCTTCGTCATCAAGCGCACGGCGAGCAGCGAGTGCCCACCGAGTGTGAAAAAGTTATCGCGCACTCCGATATTGGTAACGCCGAGCAGCTCCTCCCAGATTTTGACCAGCTCCACCTCCAGCGAGTCGCGCGGCGCGATGTGCGTCTCCTCCGCTTCGATGCGCATCCCTACAGGAGAAGGCAGCGCACGGCGGTCGAGCTTGCGGTTCGCATTGAGCGGCATCGCCTCAAGAAAGAGAAAGAGGGAGGGCAGCATGTAGTCGGGCAGTTTGTCTTGCAGGTACCCGCGCAGCTCATCGGTCGTCGGCGCGGGCTCCGCGCGCGCGACCAGGTAGGCGACCAACCGCTTGTCACCAGCTGAAAACTCGTGCGGGACGACAGCCGCTTCCAGCACATCTTGGTGTTGGCGCAGCACGCTTTCGATCTCACCCGGCTCGATCCGATAGCCCCTGATCTTCACCTGATGATCGAGGCGACCGAGATACTCCAGATTGCCGTCCGCTCGCAAGCGCACGCGGTCGCCCGTTTTGTAATATCGCTTTCCCTCCTGCACCAAAAATCGTTCGGCGGTCAGCTCCGGACGGTTCAAGTAGCCATCCGCTAGGCACAGCCCACCGATGCACAGCTCCCCTGGGATGCCGAGCGGAACCGACCTGTTGTTCGCATCGACGATCCGGAGTGCTGCTCCATCGATCGGACGGCCGATCGGAGGGAGATTGTCCGCCTCGTGCGCAGGTAGTCGGTAGGAAGTGACGACATGCGATTCGGTCGGCCCGTAATGGTTGTACAGCGTGCAGTCGGTCAATCGGTCGAGCAGGCGACAGATCGGCCGCGTCAGTTGCAGCTGATCGCCCGCCGTGTAGATTTCGCGCAGAGCAAGATCGAGCTTGGGCAACCCTTCGGCCGCTTCGGCAAGCTGTTGAAACGCGACATATGGCAAAAACAGGCGCTCCACCTTCCACTCTGCCAAATAGGGGAGCAAGCGCATCGGATCGCGGCGCACCTCCTCCGGCACGAGGACGAGCGTGCCGCCTGAGCAGAGCGTGGAGAAAATCTCCTGCACCGATACATCAAACGTGATCGTCGCATATTGCAAGGTTCGCTGTTCGGCTGCAAACTTGGCGTCCTGCAACTGCCATTCGATCAGGTTGCAAATGGCGCGGTGGGGCATGACCACCCCTTTGGGCTGCCCCGTCGTGCCAGACGTGTACAGCACGTAGATCGGATCGGCCAGCAGATCGTCCCCGTCAGATGCGCTTCGCTTGCCTGCATCTGAAAAGAGATAGATCGACACATCGCCATGACGCATCACGCTTTCCGCTCGCTTGACCTGATCGATCTGCCCATCTGGGGAAGCGATCAGCGCACAAACGCCCGCATCATTGATCATATACTGCTGACGCTCTACAGGGTGGGCCGGATCGATCGGCACATACCCTGCTCCCGTCTGCAAGATCGCCAGGATGCTGGTGATCAGCTCAGGTGAGCGGCCTAGGCGAACGCTGACCAGATCGCCCCGTCCGATCCCCAGACTGCGCAGCCGTTCGGCGAGCGCTGTGGCGTTTTCTAGCAGGGTTGCGTAGGAGACCTGATGATCCCCGATCTGCACAGCTGCTGCGTTTGGCGTTCGGCTCGCCTGTTCTGCGAACAGCTGATGAACGCACCGCTCTCCTGCGCTTTCAGGCGATCTGCCAACGCAAAACGCGTCGAGCGCTCGCCGCTCCTCACTGTCGATCAGGTTTAACTCCGACACCTTTTGCCGCGGGTTGTCGGTCAGGCTGATCAACAGCTCACGATAATGAACGAGCATCTGGGCGACGGTCGCCTCTGCGAACAGATCGGTGCTGTAATCGAGCATGCAAGTCAAGCTCCCATTCGTATCCCCTACTGCCATCGACAGGTCGAACATCGCCGTCTCCACTTCAACAGGCAAGGGAAGCCACGTCAACTCCGGCAGTTTCATCTGCGCAAACAGTTCGGGCAGGTAGCGGAACAGCGCCTGAAAGAGCGGAGTCTGGCTCATGTTTCGCTCGACCTGCAGCTCTTCGACCAACCGTTCGAACGGAATGTCTTGGTTGGCAAACGCGTCGAGCGATACTTTTCGCACCTGCTGCAACAGCTGTTGGAACGTCTGCTCCTCTTGAAAGCGAACGCGCAGGGAGAGCGAGTTGATAAACAGCCCGATCAGTCCCTCAAGCTCGCCTCTGCTCCTCCCGGCGATCGGAGTGCCGATCGAGATGTCGTCCTGCCCCGTGTATCGATGCAGCAACACATGAAAGGCAGCGGTGAGCAGCATGAAGAGCGTGACGCCTTCCGCCTCGCACAGCGCGTGCAACTTGGCGGTCAGCTCGTCGGCGAGCGGCAGTCGCACCTGCGCTCCTCGCGACGAAAGCTTGGGCGGGCGCAGTCTGTCTGTCGCCAACTGCAAGGTTGCCGGCCGATCTCCTAACTGCTCTTTCCAATAGGTCAGCTGTTTGGCCATCAAGCTCTCTCGATCGAGCAACCACTTAGCATAATCTGCATACTGAATCGGCAGCTCCGGAAGCGGTGATCCTTTCCCTTGATAGAACGCTTCGTACAAGGCGGTCACCTCTTGCAGGAGCACGCCGAGCGACCAACCGTCTGCCACGATGTGATGCAAGGTGAGCAACATGATGTGCGCTTCCTCCGACAGTCGCAACAGCTTCACTCTGATCAGCGGGCCTTTTTCGAGGTCAAACTTCGCCTGTACCTCTTGGCGAGCATACGAGCGCCACGCTTCCTCTTCGATGTCGATCGGTCGGATCATCAGCTTCGACTCTTTGGCGATCGCTTGGTAGGGAATGCCGCCTTCCGAATGAAAGGTGGTGCGCAGCGCCTCATGTCTGCGAATGATCTCGTTTAAGCTGAGCTCCAGCACATCGTAGCGGAGGCGACCTTCCATGCGAATGATCGAAGGAACGTTATAGACGGGGTTGCCCGGCTGCAAGCGATCGAGAAACCACAGGCGGGACTGGGCGAACGACAGCTCCGCCCGCTCTGCCGGCTCACGTTTGGCGATGGTCGCGCTCGCCGGCGCTTTCGCTTCGCCGCGCAAACGCTTTTCAAGCAGTGCCCGCTTTTCGGCAGACAGGTTGGAACGTCGTTGCGTCAAGTCTGTGTTGCGGCTCATACGGTCACCTACCTCATGATTGATGAAAGCAACCCCTTGCGCATCAAGCAAGGGGCTGCAGATAAGATCAGAGACTGATCTTCACCTCGGCGAGATGTTGCTTCAATATCTCGCTCAGGTCGTTCACGTTCGGTTCTTTGATCAAAGTAAAATGGTTTCCGCCGATGCGATGGACGATCAGCTCGCCCACCAGCTGACGCCACCCGTACTCGTCCGACTCGGCGTTTTCCGCTTGAATCAGCAGCACGCGCTCGTCCGTCTGATCCGGCAGGTAGCGAGTAAAAGCTCGATAGTTGTTGCGAAAGACGTTGAACAGGCGGGTGAGCTCCTCGTAGCTGAGCTCAGGCGGCAAAACTTGATGCTCCCGCGACAGTTCCAGCAGAGCGGGAAGGCTCATCGCTGTGCTGAACGCTTCGTCCTCCGCCACCCGCTCCAACTCCAGACCGTGCTGTCCGGCGAGATCGCGAGCGAAGGAGAGCAGCAATTCTGTCTCCTCCATCTCGCGCTGGTACTCGGGCAGCGGCGCGCGCGTGTCGATCAGCGCGAGCAGTTCCACCTGCTCCCCGATCGTGCGCAGCTGACGCGCCATCTCAAAGGCGATGGTGCCGCCGAGCGACCAGCCGCCCAAGCGATAGGGACCTTCCGGCTGAACGGTGCGGATGGCGTCGAGATAGGCGATCGCCATCTCTTCGATCGTGTCGATCGGCTCGCGATCGTCGTCAAGCCCTGGCGACTGCAGCCCATAGATCGGCTGCTCGACGCCCAGCTCCCGAGCCAGATCGAGATAGCTGAACACACTGCCGCCAACCGGATGGACGAGGAAGAGCGGACGCACCGCCCCAGCTGCCAGATCGGGCTGAATGGTCACCAGCGGCGTGGCAGGAGACGCCTGCCCGCCTTGGCGCAGAAGTGCTGCCAGGCTTTCGATCGTGCCCTGTTGGAACAGCGCCGATAAGGGCAACTTCTGCCCGAGGCGCTTTTCGATCTGTGCGATCATCCGCACCGCGAGGAGCGAATGTCCACCGAGCGAGAAGAAATTGTCGGTGACGCTGATCCTCGACGCGCCGAGCAGTTCGCTCCAGATGTGGGCGAGTTCCAACTCATAGCGATCTTGCGGTGCGACGAAGACGGCGCTTCGATCATAGCGCAACTCGCGGGCGGCGAGAGCGCGACGATCCAGCTTGCCATTCGGCGTGAGCGGCAGCGCCTCCAACACCTCGAAGGAAGCAGGAACCATGTAGTCGGGCAGGCTCTGCCTGAGAAATGCGCTCAGCTCTGCCGCGGTCAAGCTTCCTGTTGCTTCTTCGGTCAGGAAGGCGGCCAAGCGCTTCTCGCCCGCATCTTGACGGAGGAGTACCGCCACCTCGCGCACGGCAGGATGTTTCGACAGCGCCGCTTCGATCTCCCCGATCTCCACGCGGAACCCGCGCAGTTTCACCTGCGAGTCGATGCGGCCGACAAATTCGAGCTCCCCGCTGACCAGCCAGCGCACAGCATCGCCGGTGCGGTACAGCGTTCCCGCACCGAATGGGTTGGGAACAAACAGCTGTTCGGTCAACTCCGGTCGGTTCAGGTAGCCGAGCGCCACCCCATCACCGCCGGTGTACAGCTCGCCGACCACGCCGATCGGTACAGGCTGCATCTGTGCATCGAGCACATAGACGGACGTGTTGGCAAGCGGACGACCGATCGGCACCGTGTGTCCGACTTCGCTCGGATCGGTCATCACATGACAGGTGGTAAACGTCGTGTTTTCGGTCGGGCCATAGCCGTTGATCAAGCAGCCATCAAGATGTTCCAGCGCTTTTCGCACGTGCGCCGCAGACAGGACATCTCCCCCTGCCAGCAGTTGACGCACGCCGCGCAGCATCTCCGGATGGTGCTCGACCATGCTGTGGAACAGTCCGGCCGTCAGCCACAGCGTGGTCACCCCTCGCTGTTGGATCACCTCGCCCAACCGATCGAGCGACGCCTGTTCGGGTGGGAAGATCACCAGTTTGCCCCCGTTTAAGAGCGGTGCCCAGATCTCCAGCGTCGCCGCATCGAAGGCGATCGGCGCAAACTGCAGAAACACATCGCGGTCGGTAAATTGCGCATAGTTGGTACCGCACACCAGGCGCACGATGCCGCGATGCAGCACTTGAACGCCTTTGGGCAGCCCGGTCGAGCCGGACGTGTACATGATGTAGGCCAGGCTCTCCGCACTTGTCGCTTGCATCAGATTCTCCGCGCGCTCCGCTTCGAGCGTCCGATCGTCAACCAGCACGACTTCCGCCCGATGATCTGGCAGTCGACCTGCCAGATCGCTCTCGGTGAGCAACCATTCGATCTGCGAGTCCTCCAGCATGTGGAGCAGACGATCTTCCGGGTAGCTCGTATCGAGCGGGACGTACACCCCACCCGCTTTGAGAGTGGCGAGCATGGCGATGATCATGCCCATCGAACGCTCAAGGCTGATGCCGACCGTCTGTCCTGGCAGCAACCCGCGCGTTTGCAGGCGTCGCGCCAGACGATTGGCCGATTCGTTCAGCTGGCGATAGGTCATCTCTCGCTTGTCAAAGATCAGGGCGACCGTATCGGGCGCACGCATCACCTGTTGTTCGAACAGCTGATGCACAGCAGACTCGCGCGGGTAGTCTGACTGCGTTTTATTCCACTCGACCAGCAGTTGGTTCGCTTCGGCTGCCGAAAGCATCGGCAGTCGGCCGATCGGCCGAGTCTGATCGTCCGCGATCGCCTCCAGCAAGCGGACGAAATGGCCGCTCATCCGCTCGATGGTGGACGCTTCCCACAGATCGGCATTGTACTCGAAGTGCGCGCTCAACCCCGACTCCGTCTCGACCATCATCAGGGTCAGGTCAAACTTGGCGGTGTTGTTTTCCAGCGGCACTCCCTCAAGCTTCAGCCCTGGCACCTCAACACCTGCTCCCGGAGTGTTTTGCAGGACGAACATCGCCTGAAACAGCGGAGAGCGACCCAAGTTGCGATCCGGCTGAAGTTCGGCGACCAGCATCTCAAACGGCACATCCTGATGGGCGAACGCGTCGAGCGTCGTCCGTTTCACCTGCTGCAACAGTTCGGCGAAGCTGTGATCGCCAGACAGCGCGGTGCGCAAGACGAGCGTGTTGACAAAGAAGCCGATCAGATGTTCCACCTCTTTGCGATTGCGACCTGCGATCGGAGAGCCGATCAGAATGTCTTCCTGCCCGGTGTAGCGGAACAGCAGCGTTTGGAACGCGGTGAGCAAGGTCATGTACAGCGTTGCGCTCTCCTGTTGGCTGAGATCGCGAAGCTTTTGTGACAGCAGCTCAGACAGCTGGAACGACCACTTCGCCCCCTGTGCAGGCTTCCCGACCTGGCGAGGGCGATCGGTCGGCAATTCCAAGATCGAAAGCTCGCCGCCGAGCTGCTCTTTCCAATAGTCGAGTTGCTGCTGCATCAGCTCTTGGTGGAAATGCTGCCGCTGCCAGCGAGAGAACCCAGCATATTGCAGCGGGAGTGGAGCGAGCGGCGATGGTTCCCCTTTTTCAAATGCGGCGTACAGCGTCACCAGCTCGTTCAGGAAGACGCTCATCGACCAGCCGTCGGAGATGATGTGGTGCATCAGCAAGAGCAGCAGATGCTCCGCTTCGCCCACCTGATACACCGCCACCCGAAACAGCGGTCCGCTCGCCAGATCGAACGGGCGCTCCACCTCTAAACTTGCGGCGCGCAACGCATGCGCTTTTGGCTCCGCTTCCGCTCGCAGATCGACCACCGACAGATCGAGCAGCAGCTCCTCCTGCACCACCTGCATCGGCTCCCCTTCTTTGGACGGGAAGCTGGTGCGCAACGACTCGTGGCGGCGAACCATCTCGCCTAAGCTTTGCGCCAACACGTCCACGTTGAGCAGACCGGTCAAGCGCATCAGGGTCGAGATGTTGTAGGCGGCAGATCCTGGCTCCAACTGATCGATAAACCACAGGCGCTGTTGAGCGAACGACAGTGGCGTATCTCCCGTTTCGTCGAACACCATCTCGATCAGCTCTGCCGCATCTGATCCGCTCAGCAGATCTGCTTCCAGACGATCGGCGAGCGATTGGATGGTCGGAGCTTCGAACAGCGTTCGCAGCGGCAGTTCGACGCGGAACGTCTCGCGCACGCGGGAGGCGAGCTGTGTGGCGAGCAGCGAATGCCCGCCGATTTCAAAAAAGTTCTCGTCGCGACCGATCTGCTCACGGCCGAGCAGCCCAGTCCAGAGTTCGGCCAGCAGGAGCTCCGTGCTCGTCTGCGGCGGGAGGTACTCGCGATGCGGGAGGAGTCCTTGCTCCGGCTCAGGAAGCGCTCGGCGATCCACCTTGCCGCTGGACGTCAGCGGCAGCGCGTCGAGCTCGATGAAGTAGGCTGGCAGCATATAGTCGGGCAGCGACCCTTTCAGCCGACCGCGCAGTTCCTCAGCTGACACAGTTGCTGGCTCCACCGCGACGTAGTAGGCGACCAGGCGCTTCGTCCCGAGCTTGTCGGTGTGCGGCACGACCACCGCCTCCTGCACCTGTTCGTGCAGGCTGAGCGCCGCTTCGATCTCGCCGAGCTCGATGCGGAAGCCGCGCAGCTTGACCTGATGATCGATCCGACCGAGGTACTCGATGTTACCGTCGGCGAGCCAGCGCACCAAGTCGCCCGATCGATAGAGCCGGGCCGTCCGATCGCTGGTGAAAGGATGCGCGACGAAGCTCTCCTCCGTCAGCTCAGGTCGATTGTGGTAGCCGCGGGCAAGCCCCTGACCGCCGATATACAGCTCGCCAGCCACGCCGATCGGAACAGGCTGTTTGAACGAATCGAGCACATAGACCTGACAGTTGCCGATCGGTCGACCGATATCTGGCAGGCGGGACAGGTTCGGGTTGATCGAAAGCGTCGCCTCGATCGATGCTTCTGTCGGTCCGTAGGCGTTGATAAAGGTGCGCCCATCTGCCGACCATCGCTCCGCAACCTCGGTGGAGCAAGCTTCTCCGGCGGAGAGGATGGTGTGCAGCGTAGGGAGATTCTGCTCCGGCAAGAGCGTCAACACGGCGGGCGTCAGGATCACATCGGTCACGCGATGCTGACGAATCAGTTCCGCAAGCCCTGCTCCTGGCAGCAACTGCTCTTGGCTGGCCAACACCAAGCTTCCCCCGGCGATCAGCGGCGTGAAGATCTCCATCACCGAGGCGTCGAACGACAGCGAGGCGAACTGAAGCATCCGGCTGTCTGTGTCGATCTGGAAGATTCCCACCTGGTAGCAGATCGTGTTGCAGACACCTCGATGCGGCACCAGCACCCCTTTCGGTCTGCCGGTCGAGCCTGATGTATAGATCACATAGGCGAGATTCTCCGTCTCCACCTCTGCGTTCAGGTTGTCGGCACTCTCTTTTGCGATCTGTAAGCGCTCCTCATCCACCGCCAGCACGGTCGAACGATGCTCCGGCAGCGAAGCGAGATGCTTCTGCAACGTCAGCAGCACCTCCGCCCCCGCATCGCCCAGCATATAGGCGAGTCGCTCTGACGGAGCGGCAGGGTCGAGCGGAACATAGGCGCCGCCCGCTTTGAGCACAGCCATGATCCCGATGATCATCTCCATCGAGCGCTCCATCACGATGCCTACACGTTGCTCGCGTTCCACACCGATTCGCTGTAAGATGCGCGCCAGTTGGTTCGCCTTCTCGTTCAGCACGCGATAGGTCAGCTCCTGCTCGCCGAAGATCAGCGCCGTCTGGTCTGGCGTTCGCTCCACCTGCGCTTCAAACAGTCGATGCAGGCAAGCATCGTTTGGCAGAGCGACTTCCGTTTGATTCCACTCGACGAGCAATGTCTGCTCTTCTGCGGGCGACATCAGCGGCAGCTGACCGATCAATGCGCTCGGGTCGGCTGTGATCGCTTCGAGCAGGTTGGAGAAGTGTGTCGCCATCCGCTCGATCGTGCTCGCTTCAAACAGGTCGGTGCGGTATTCGAGAACGCCGCCGATGCCCGATTCCCCTTCCATCATCATCAAGGTCAGGTCGAACTTGGCAGACGTGCGCGACACGTCGACCGACGTCAGCGTCACATCCTGCAGCGCAAATTCGGAAGTCGGTGCATTCTGGAGCAAAAAGGTCACTTGGCACAGCGGGCTTCTGCTCATGTCCCGCTCGATTCCCAGCTGATCGATCAGCATCTCAAACGGCAGATCCTGATGGGCAAAACCGCCGAGCGCCGTCTCCTTCACCCGTTGCAGCAGTTCGCGGAAGCTCGGATTGCCAGACAGATCGGTGCGCAGAGCGAGCGTGTTGACAAAAAATCCGATCAACGGCTCGATCTCCGCCCGATTGCGCCCGGCGATCGGTGCGCCGAGCACAAGATCATCCTGTCCGCTGTAGCGCGACAACAGTGTTGAAAAGGCGGCGAGCAACGTCATGTACAGCGTCACCCCTTCCGCTTGAGAGAGGGTGTTCAACCGCTCGCTGAGCGCTTCGCTCAGCACAAACTTGACCGAGTCGCCGCGGAACGTCTGCTGGGCGGGTCGCGGACGATCGGTCGGCAGCTGCAGGACGGGGATCTCACCTGCAAATCGCTCTTTCCAGTAGCTCAGCAGCTGTTCGAGCCGCTCCCCTTGCAGCTGTTCGCGCTGCCAGACAGAGTAGTCCGCATATTGGATGGCAAGCTCGGGCAGCGGCGATGCTTCCCCGCGCTCAAAAGCAGCGCAAAGGGTCATCAGCTCGCGGGTGAACACGCCCATCGACCAGCCGTCGGAGATGATATGGTGCATCGTGAACAGGAAGAGATGCTCCTGCTCGCTCACCTTGACCAGCTTGGTACGCAACAGCGCGTCCTCGGTCAGATCGAACGGCATGTTGATTTCCGCTTCGATCAGCTCCGCGATCTTCGACGATCGATCCGCATCGGATAACAACATCAGGTCGATCACCGGCAAAGCGTGAACTCGCTCCGCCTGGATCACCTGCACCGCCTGCCCGTTCACCGTCTGGAAATTGGTGCGCAGCGATTCGTGGCGGCGGACGATCTCTTGCAGCGTGCGCTGCAACAATGCTGCATCGAACAGCCCTTCGATTCGCATCACGAGCGGGATGTTGTACGCGACGCTCAGCGGGTCGAGCTGGTCGAGGAACCAAAGTCGCTGCTGCGCGAAGGACAACGGCAGCTGACCCGCTCGATCGACAGGTCGGATCGCCGTCGTCCGATTGAGAGTTCCGGCGTCTCGCTCCACGCACTCTGCAAGCGCAGCGACGGTCGGACGCTCAAACAGCAGGCGAAGCGGCAGCTCCCGTTGCAGTCGCTGGCGAATGCGCGAGATCAGCTGTGTCGCCATCAGCGAATGACCGCCTCGCGAGAAGAAATTGTCGTGCACGCCGACTCGCTCTACGCCGAGCACCTCAGCGAACAGGCCGGCGATCAGCGATTCGATCTCGGTGCGAGGCTCCACATAGGTGGCGGTCGATCCGCTTCCCCGCTCCGGTTTCGGCAGCGCTTTGCGATCGACTTTTCCGTTGGCCAAGCGCGGCAGGGAGTCGAGGAACTGGTAAGAGGTCGGCACCATCGCCGCAAGCAAGCGCTGCTCCAGATAGGAGCGCAACTCTTCTGCGCTCGCCTCTACCCCCTGTTTGCACACGACATAGGCGGCGAGCGCCGTCTGACCGCGCTCATCCTTCCAGTCGATCACCGCACACGCATCGACCGCATCGTGGCCGAGCAGGGTCGAGGACACTTCGTGCAGTTGAATCCTTACGCCCCGCACCTTCACCTGATCGTCCATCCGCCCCAAGATCTCCAAGCTGCCGTCTGGCAGATAGCGCCCTTTGTCGCCAGTCAGGTACAACAGGTCGGAGCTGTCGTGCGGGCGGTGCGGATTTTGCACAAACTTTTTCTGCTCCTGCGGCGCATTGATGTAGCCGAGCGAGCGATATGGGGTGCGCAGAACGATCTCCCCCTGCTCGCCGATTCCGCAGACCGCAAACGATTCGTTCAAAACGAGCGCCTGCGTCTGCGGGAAGGGAACCCCCGCAGGTTGAATCCCAGCTGCCGGCACCTTCGGCACGATGTAATAGCATTTGACCATCGTCGTCTCGGTTGGGCCGTACAGGTTGATGATCTCGCCCATCTTCGGGAACGCAGTGCGCAGACGGTTCACCAACACATCGCTCAAAGGCTCGCCGGCGAGGAACAGATAGCGCAACGAAGGAAGGCTGATGCTGGACGGCGGTTCGCTCGCCCACGCTTGCGCCACAGATGGAACGGTGTGCAACAGCGTGATTCGCTCCCGCTCAAGCCACGGTAAGATCACATCGCCGCCGAGATCGTCTGTTACCTCTGGCAAGCAGAGGGTCGCTCCGCTCGTCAGCGGCAGAAACACATCGCGCAGTACGGCGTCAAACGACAGGTGAATCAGCTGCGCCACGCGGTCGTCCGGGCCGATCTGGAACGTATCTCGCTGCCAGGCGAGGAAGTGGTTCAACCCTTTGTGACAGCCCAAAACTCCTTTTGGCACACCTGTCGTCCCCGATGTGAAGAACAGGTAGGCCGGGTCATCCGGCTGAAGTTCAGGCAGCTCGACCGTCAGATCTGCGACCCGATCTTCTGCGATACCGCGCTCCGGATCGATCCGAATGATGTCAAACGCACCGAACATCACCTGCCATTCGGCGCTCATCTGCTCATCGCTCACGTACAGCAGATGCGTCGCTTTCGATTGCTCGACCATCACCTGCTGACGGCTGAGCGGCAGGTGCAGATCTATCGGCACCAGAACGCCCCCGCTCTTCAGCACGCCGAGCATGGCGGTGACGAAGCCGAAATTGCGCGTGCCGACCACCGCGACCGACGATTTGCTCGTCACGCCGCTTGCGACCAGCGCCCGCGCCAACTCTTCCGCTCGCCGTTGCAAGCTTGCGTACGACCACTGGCGCTCACCTTGCGAGACGGCCGCCCGCTCTGGCGAGCGATGCGCCCAATCGGCGACGAGCTCTGCGACTGGCGGATAGACCAGCTCGACGATCTCCGCCTGCGGATCGGGCAGCAGCTCGCTTCCGGCTGCTGTGATCAGCGAGAACCGTTTCAGCTCGCGATCAGGATCTTCCACCACCTGCTCCAGCAGGAGGCAGAACTGCTCCATGAACAGCTCCATCCGCTCGTTCGTGAAGCGTCCCGCCTGGTAGACGAGGCTCAAGCGGAACTGTTCCTCGTTTTCCGAGATGTACAGCGTCATCAAAAATTTGGACGCCGGATCTTCGTTTGCTGTGAGCGGTGCGAGGACGAGGTTGGGCAGGGTCAGCTCCGCATCTGGCGTATTCACAAAATTGACCATCACATCGAAGATCGGGTTGCGGTGCAGATCGCGCTCCGGCTGAATCTCTTCGACGATCTTCTCAAACGGCACCTCTTGATGCGCATACGCCTCCAACGTCGTCTCGCGCACGCGATCCAACAGATCGCGGAAGCTGCTCGCCTCTGCGAGATCGGTGCGCAGCGCCAGCGTGTTCAGCAGGATGCCGATCAGCCCTTCTGTCTCCACCAAGTTACGCCCGGCGACCGGCGTGCCGACGATCAGATCCTCTTGCCCGCTCAGGCGGCTGAGCAATGTCTTAAAGGCGGCGAGCAGCGTCATAAACGGAGTCGTGCCTGCCTGCTGACCCAGCTGTTTCAAACTGCGGGTCAAGCCCTTGGAGAGTACGACCGTCCGCTTGCCGCTCCGTCCATCCTGCTCTGCCGTTACAAGATCGGTCGGCAGCTCAAGCACCGGAAGCTCGCCTGCGAGCTTCGCTTTCCAATATCCGATCTGCTCCTCTAGCGTCTCGCCCTGCATCCAGTTGCGCTGCCAGATCGCATAGTCGGCAAACTGAACTGGCAGCTCCTTGAGCGGCGAGGGCTGGCCTTGCGCGAAGGCGTGGTACAGCGCGGCAAACTCTTCGACGAGCACGCTCGTCGACCATCCGTCGGAGATGATGTGGTGCATGTTGAGCAGCAGGGCATGCTGCTCATCGCCAAGCTTGACCAAAGTCGCGCGCAGCAGCGGGCCTCGCTGCAGGTCGAACGGCTCTCGCGCATCTTGAAGCACCAGCCGTCCCAACGTTTCTTCGCGATCTGCTTCCGCCGATAGATCGAGCAGATCCAAGTTGAAATCGAGCGCGGCGGCGATCACCTGCACCGCCTGCTCCTCCACCAGTTGGAAGGTGGTGCGCAAAGATTCATGGCGGCAGATGATCTCGTCAAAACTGCGCCGCACCGCCTCCACATCGAGCGAACCGTGCAACCGGAAGGCCATCGGGATGTTGTACGCATTGCTTCCCGGCGCGAGCTGATCGAGGAACCAAAGCCGCTGTTGCGCATACGAGAGCGGGATCAGCTCAGGGCGCTGCGCTTTGCGAAGCGGCGGCAGTCGCACTTCTGTCGCGCGCTGCTCATCGCCGCCCAGCAGTTTGGCAAGACCTGCGACCGTCGGGTGGTCAAACAGCGCTCGCAGTGGCAGCTCCGCTTGAAACACCTCCCGAATCCGCGAGATCAGCCGCGCTCCGAGCAGCGAGTGTCCGCCCAGCTCGAAGAAATGATCGAACGCGCCGACCTGTTCCACTTCGAGCAGCTCTGAAAACAGCTGGGCCAGCTTCTCTTCCACCTCTCCTCGCGGCGCCACATACTCGATCTCCAGATCGGGGCGGCCCTCCGGCTCTGGAAGCGAGCGCTCATCCAGCTTGCCGTTAGCGGTGAGCGGAAACGATTCGAGCACGACATACGCGCTCGGCTGCATGTAGTCGGGCAGGCGGTCGCGCACAAACTGACGCAGCTCTCCCAAGTCCACCGGCTGCGCAGGATCGAGCACGAGGTAGGCGACGAGGCGCTTCAAACCTGACACCGCATCTCGCACCAGCACGGCCGGTTTCACGACGGCCGGATGCTGTGCGAGCACCGCCTCGATCTCGCCAAGCTCGATGCGAAACCCGCGGATTTTGACTTGGTTGTCGATGCGACCTACATATTCGAGCGTACCATCGGCGAGCCATCGCACCGAGTCGCCCGTCTTGTACAGGCGCTCCCCCGCGACGAACGGACTGGCTACAAATTTCTCATCGGTCAGATCGTTCCGGTTTAAATATCCGAGCGCCAGCCCGACGCCGCCGACGTGCAGTTCTCCCGTCACCCCGATCGGCACCGGCTGCATCTGCTCATCGAGCACGTAGGCGGTCGTCTTGGCGATCGGGCGGCCGATCGGGACGATCGCCCCGATCTGATCGGCCGTCGTGAGCAACTGAGCGGTCGCGACGGTCGTCACCTCTGTCGGTCCGTAGAGGTTGAGCACCGGACAGCCCAGCTGTTCGAGTACCTGTCTGGCATGATGGGCAGACATCGCTTCACCGCCCGATCCGAGCAAGCGAAGACCGCGCAACCCTTCGAGGTACACGTCGACCATCTGTTGGAACAGACCAGCCGTCAGGAACAGCACCGTCACGCCGTGCGCCTGAATCGCCTGTCCGATCTCTTCTGCAGAAGCTTTAAAGGGTGGGAACACGACCAGCTTCGCGCCGTTCAGCAAAGCCCCCCAGATCTCCAGAGTTGACGCATCGAAGGAGATCGGCGCATATTGCAGCGCCACATCGTCAGACGAGTAGGGCAGTGCAGCTGTCGGTCCATAGACCAACCGCACGATCCCGCTGTGCGGAATCAAAACCCCTTTGGGCATGCCGGTCGAGCCTGATGTGTACATCACATACGCCAACGAATCCGGCGCATAGGCAGACGACAAGTTCTCACCGCTTTCCGCTGCGATCTCTTCGGTGAGCGCATCGATGCTCATCGTCTGCGCCGAGTGCGGCGGAAGTTTTTCCGCGAGGTGCGCCTGTGTGAGGATCACGCCGACCTGCGTGTCGTCGAGCATGTGGCGCAAGCGCTCAGCCGGATAGGTCACATCGATCGGCACATAGGCGCCACCCGCTTTCAGGATCGCCAGCACCCCGACGATCATCTCGATCGAGCGCTCCATCGCAAGCCCCACCAGCGACCCGTTCGTCACCCCTCTGTTTTGCAGGCAGCGAGCGACGCGGTTGGCTTGTTGGTTCAACTGTCCGTAGGACAGCGTCTGCTCGCCAAAGACGAGCGCGACCCGCTCGGGTGATGTTTCCGCCTGTCGCTCAAACAGCTGATGCACCGAAAGCTCAGGCAGCTCCACGTTCGTCCGATTCCACTCGTACAGCATCTGCTGCCGCTCGCGCTCGGTCAGCAGCGGCAACGAGCGCAACTTCGCCTCGGGACGTTCCACCACCAGTTCAAGCAGATGCACAAAATGGTCGACCATCCGCTGTGCGGTCGCCTGGTCAAACAGATCCGCATTGTAGGACAGCGTGCCGTACAGCTCGCTTTCCCCTTCGCCGATGTTCATCGTCAGGTCGAACTTCGCCTGCTCGCTCGAAAGCTCCACCTGCTGGAAAGTCATCCCTTCCACTTCCAAGCTGCCCAGCGGGGTGTTTTGCAGGGCGAACATCACTTGGAACAGCGGCGAGTGGCTCATGTTGCGCTCCGGCTGAAGCTCGGCCACCAGCATTTCAAACGGCATCTCCTGATGGGCGTACGCTTCCAGCGTCGTCCCCTTGACCTGCCGCAACAGGTCAGAAAAGCTCAGATCGCCCGACAGGTCGGTCCGCATGACCAGCGTGTTGACAAAAAAGCCGATCAGCGCTTCAAGCTGCGCGCGGTTGCGCCCGGCGATCGGCGTGCCGACCGAGATGTCGTCCTGCCCGCTGTAACGGCTGAGCAGGATGTTAAACGCGCTGAGCAACGTCATGTACAGTGTCGCCCCTTCGCGCCTGCCCAACTCGACCAACCTGTTTCTCATCTGATGATCGAGCATAAACGTGACGATGTCGCCGCGATGCGTCTGCACCGCGGGACGCGGACGATCGGTCGGCAGCTGTAAAACGCTGCGCTCCCCGCCGAGCTTTTGCTTCCAATAAGCTAACTGCTGCTCAAGCACTTCGCCTTGCAAGCGTTCGCGCTGCCAGTACGCATAGTCCGCATATTGGATCGACAGCTCCGGAAGCGGAGAGGGCTGCCCTTTGGAAAACGCATCGTACAGAACCCCGAACTCGCTGATAAACACGCCCATCGACCAGCCGTCGGAGATGATGTGATGCATCGTCAGCAAGAGCACATGATCTTCCGCCCCCGCCTTCAGCAGCTGCAGACGCACCAGCGGCCCTTTCGCCAAGTCAAAAGCGTGCGCCTGCTCCGCTTCGGCCAAGCGGTAGATCTCCGCCTCCACATCGGCAAAGCCGCGCAGATCGAGCAGCGGGAGCGGGCGGAACTCCGGCTCTTCGATCACTTGCATCGGCTCGCCGTCGATCTCTTTAAACACGGTGCGCAGCGATTCATGGCGACAGATCATCTCATGAAAAGCTTGTTCAAGCGCCCGCACATCCAGCTTGCCGATCATCCTCACTGTCGTCGGAATGTTGTACAGCGAAGTGCCAGGGTCCATCTGATCGACCAGCCACAACCGCTGCTGCGCAAAAGAAAGCGGCATCTGGACGACCTCATCCAGCTCATCTGCTCCCTCCGCTTGGTCGGGAAGCTTTCGCCACGCTTCCTCGTCCATCTGCACACAGTCGCTCAACTTCTCCGCCAATTCGGCGACGGTCGGCGCCGCGAACAGGGTGGCCACCGGCACTTCCACCTTCAACTCGGCCATGATCAGCGACAGCAGACGGGTCGCCAACAGCGAATGACCGCCCAGCTCGAAAAAGTTGTCCTCTACGCCCACCTGTGGCAAGTTGAGCACTTTAGCATACAGTTCGGCCAGCGCTTGCTCAAGCGGCGTTCTCGGTGGCAGATACTCCGCTTGCAGTCCTGCACGATCTCCTTCCGGTGTCGGCAGCGCTTTGCGATCGACCTTGCGCGACGCATTGAGCGGCAGTTGGTCGAGGAACATCAAGTAGGAAGGCAACATATACCCAGGCAAAACGTCGGAGAGGTAGCTGCGCAGCCCTTCTTTCGTGACTTCCATCCCCTGGCGGAAGACCACATAGGCGACCAAGCTCTTTTCCCCTGGCACGACTTCCCGGGCGAGCACAGCCGCCGCTTGCACATGCGGATGTTGGAGAAGCGCGCTTTCCACTTCGCCAAGCTCGACGCGAAAGCCGCGAATTTTCACCTGATCGTCGACGCGGCCTAAAAACTCGACCTCTCCCGTTGCCGACCAGCGAACCAGGTCGCCCGTCCTGTACAGACGACCGAAGCGATGCGTGACAAACCGCTCGCGAGTCAGCTCCTCACGCCCAGCGTACCCGCGCGCAACGCTCAACCCGCCGATGTACAGTTCGCCCGGCACGCCGATCAGCTGGAGACTCCCTTTTTGATCCAAGATGAACAGCTCCGCATTGTGGATCGGACGGCCGATCGGCGGAAAGCTCAGATCTCCGGTCACCTCATGTGCGCTCACCACGTGCGTTTCGGTCGGGCCGTACTGATTGAACAGCTGGCAGCCCGCCCCGTGGCCGATCAGATGGGAGATCGCAGGTGTCAACTGCAGCTGATCGCCCGCTGTGTAGATCTCGCGCAGCGCGAGCGTTTCCTCTTCCAGCGCTCGAAACGATTCGGCGATCTGTTGAAGCGCGACAGATGGCAAGAACATCCGCTCGACTCGCTGCTCCCGCAAAAAGCGCACAAGTCGCAGCGCATCTTGGCGCACCTCCTCGGCGAGCAACACGAGCGTACCGCCCGAGCACAATGCGCTGAACAGCTCTTGGAAAAACACGTCGAACGTTGCGGCCGCATACTGCAGCGTGCGCTGTTCTGGCAAAAAGCGGCCATCTCCAAGCTGCCAACCGATCAGGTTGGCGAGCGGCAGGTGGTGCATCAAGACCCCTTTCGGCACGCCTGTCGTTCCCGATGTGTACAGAAGATACGCTTCCGCTTCCAGCGATGCTTCATCACCTGCGCTGCGCACAGCAGACGCTGTCGGCTCTCCTTCGAGGAAGAGCACCGTCAAGCCTTGATGCGGGAGCTGGTCGAGCGACGACCTTTGCGTCACCAAAACGGAGATGCCCGCATCTGCCAGCACGAAGGACAGCCGCTCCTGCGGATGCGTTTTGTCGAGCGGGACGCAGCATCCACCCGCTTTGAGCACGGCGAGGATGGCGACGATCAGCTCCGGCGAGCGCTCCAAGCACAGGCCGACGCGCGATCCGCTGCTCACACCGCTCTGCACAAGTTCGGCCGCCCAACGATCGGCCAACCGATCGAGCTGACGGTAGGAAAGCGTCTGCCCATCGCCGAGCACAGCCAGCGCATCTGGCGTGTGAAGCGCCTGTCGTTCGAACAGCTGGTGTACGCACAGCTCTTCCAGCGCCACCTGTTGACCGCTTCCCCAAGCGAGCAACTTTGCGACATCCGCATCTGTCAGCAGATCGATCTCGCTCACCTTCTGCTCCGCATTATGCACCACTTGCTCGATCAACCGTTCCCAATTGTGCAGCAGTCTGCGAACCGTTTGCTCCTCAAACAGATCGGTGCTGTATTCAAGTGTGCAGAGGATCCCGTCCTCCCACTCTTCCGCATCGAGGAGCAGATCGAATTTTGCCGTCTTGCTCTCGATCGGGAGCACCGACAGCTGAGCGCCTGGCAGCTCGGCCGTCCGCTTCGGCGTGTTTTGCAGTACAAACATCGTCTGAAAGATCGGGGAGTGGCTCAGATTGCGCGCGACGCGCAGCTCCTCGACCAGCCTTTCAAACGGAACATCCTGATGCGCATAGGCGTCGAGCGCCGTCTTGCGCGCGCGGGCGAGCAGTTCGCGGAACGTCGGATCGCCCGACAGGTCGGCACGCATCGCCAGCGTGTTGGTGAAAAAGCCGATCAGCCCTTCCACCTCAGCCTGGGCACGCCCTGCGATCGGGGAGCCGATGATGAAGTCCTCCTGCCCTGAATGGCGGAAGAGCAACGCTTGGAAAGTTGCCAACAGCGTCATGTACAGCGTCGCTCCATCGCGTTTCCCCAGCTTTTTCAGCCCGTTGGTCAGCTCTTTGGACAGCCTGAAATCGATGCCGGCACCGCGGTAGGATTGCACGACAGGCCGCGGGCGGTCGGCTGCAAGCTGCAGAACGGGCAGCTCGCCTGCGAGCTGCTTTTTCCAATAGCCGACCTGCTCGTCCAGCACTTCCCCTTGCAACCAGTACCGCTGCCATTCTGCATAATCGAAATATTGCACAGGCAGCGCGGGCAAGGTGGACGCCTCCCCGCGCACAAACAGTTCATACAGCGTGGAGAGCTCCTCGATAAACACGCCGAGCGACCAACCGTCGGAGATGATATGATGCATGACCACCACCAGCAGATGTTCCACTGCAGTGAGCTTGAGCAAGCCGGTGCGGAGCAGCAGATCTTGTGACAGATCGAACGCGCGCTCCACCTCCGCCTGCACCAATCCGCGGGCGGTTCGCTCCCGCACCTCATCGGGCAGATGCGTCAGATCGAGCAGCGGCATCGCCAGATAGGGTTGCTCAGCGATCACCTGCATCGGTTCGCCGTCGACGGTGACAAACGTGGTGCTGAGCGCTTTGTGGCGCTTGACGATCTCGCGGAAGCTCTTCGCCAGCGCCTCCAGCTGAAGATCGCCAGCAAAGCGAACGGCCGTCGAGATGTGATACGCCGACTTTTCGGTCATCAGGCGATCGAGAAACCACAACCGCTGCTGGCTGAAGGAGAGCTGGTAGGGACTTGTTCGCTTGGTCGGCAGGATCGGTGGCATTGTCCGCGCCCCCCGCTTCAAGCGGCCGATCTGCGGTTGCGCCGTCTCTTCGCGCTTCGCTTGCTGTTCGCTTTCGATCAGCGAAGCGAGCCCTTCCACCGTCGAGGCGGAGACGAACAGTTCGCGCATTGGCAGCTCTACCCCGAGCTCCGTCCGAATTTTGGTCAGCAGCCGCGTGGCCAGCAGCGAATGTCCGCCCAAGTCAAAAAAGTCGTCCAGCAGGCCGACTTGCGATACATCGAGCAGCTCTGAAAAGAGCGCTGCCACCCGCTCCTCGATCGGTGTGCGCGGTGCGACATACTCGCTTCTCACCTCGGCGAACAGCTCATCGGGAGCTGGGAGTGCGCGGCGGTCCACTTTTCCGTTCGCGGTGAGCGGCAGCGCGTCGAGCAGGACGAACGTCTGAGGCACCATATACTCTGGCAGACGCTCTTGCAAAAACGCCCGCACTTCCTGCCTGATCGCATCCGCTTCCGCCTCGCCGCTCTGCACAGCGTAGGCGACCAAACGCTTCTCGCCGCGCGCATCCTGATGCAAGATCACCGCCGCTTCGCGAATCGCTTCGTGCTCCTGCAAGGTCGCTTCGATCTCACCCAGCTCGATGCGGAACCCGCGCAGCTTCACCTGATTGTCAATCCGTCCTAAAAACTCCAGATTGCCGTCATTGCGCCAACGCGCCAAGTCGCCCGTCTTGTACAGATAGGCATCCGGATCGCTTGCAAACGGGTCTTCCACAAATCGTTCCACCGTCAGTTCGGGCAGGTTCCAATAGCCGAGCGCCAGCCCATCGCCACCTGTGCACAGCTCGCCCGGAACGCCGGGCGGAAGCGGTTGCATCCGCTCATCCAACACATAGACGGTCGTGTTGGCGACCGGAACTCCGATCGGCACCCCCGCTTCGATGTCGGCGATGCTTTTGACCTCATAGGTGGTCGTAAACGTTGTGTTTTCGGTCGGGCCATACACGTTGATCAGGCGACAGGTCAACCCTGCTAACACTTTCTTCGCATGCGCCACCGACATCACATCACCGCCGGTCAGCAGTTGGCGCAGTCCGCGCAGCGCTTCCAGATTGCTGTCGATCATCTGGTTGAACAGACCGCTGGTCAGAAGCAGAGTGGTCACCCCTCGCTCCACCACCACGCGACCCAGCTCTTCGAGCGAGGCCTGGTAAGGAGGGAACATGACCAATCTGCCCCCGCTGAGCAGAGCGCCCCAAATCTCAAATGTTGAACCATCAAACGCGACGGGCGCATATTGCAAAAACACTTCCCGCTCGGTCAGATCCGCATAGTTGACCCCTTTGATCAGGCGCACGATGCCGCGGTGCAACACGCAGACGCCCTTCGGTTTGCCGGTGGAGCCGGACGTGTACATCATGTAGGCGATCGCGTCGCTCGTCACCAGCTCCTCAAGATCGCTCGCAGCAGAAGCGGCCAACTCCGCAGCTGCCAGATCGACAGCCAGCACATTGCCCGTTCGCAGGGTCAATCTGTCCTGCAGGTGGGCTTGCGTGAGCAAGACTGCCGCTTGCGAATCATCCAGCATGTAGCCGAGGCGTTCCACCGGATAGCTCACGTCGAGCGGCACATAAGCAGCACCCGCTTTGAGCACAGCTAAAAACGACACGATCAGCTCGATCGACCGCTCCATGTACACGCCGACAAACTGCCCTGTCGCCCCCATCGCCACCAGTTTTCGGGCCAATCGGTTCGCCTGTTCATTCAATTCGCGGTAGGTCAGGCTGATCTCAGCAAATTCGAGCGCCACCGCATCTGGCGTCCGCTTGGCCTGCGCTTCGAACACCCGGTGCACCGCATCTTGCCGTGGGTATTCGCTCGTCGTATCATTCCACGCCACCATCATCTGCACGCGCTCATGTTCATCGAGCAGGCGCAGCTCTCCCACCCGTTCGTTCGGACGGCTGACGATCGATTCCAGCAGATTGACAAAATGTCGCATCATTCGCTCGATCGTCTCCCGCTCAAACAGGTCGGTGCTGTATTCAAACTGAAGCGACAGCGCCTCGGCGCGCTCGACGAAGGCGACGGTCAGGTCGAACATCGCCGCATTCGATCTGCGATCCAGCGGCTGCCAAGCTAATTCTGCGCGATGAAACTCCGTATCTAACACCCCGCGCACTGCGAACATCACCTGAAACAGCGGCGACTGCGAAACGTTGCGCTCCACCTGCAGCTCTTCGACCAGCTTCTCAAACGGCAGATCCTGATTGGCAAACGCGTCCAGGCAGGTTTTGCGCACCTGTTGCAACACGTCGCAGAATCCTGGATCGCCGAGAAGATCGGCCCGCATCGTCAGCGTGTTCACGAACAGGCCGATCAGCCCTTCGATCTCGCCGCGGTTGCGTCCGGCCACCGGAGTCCCGACGCGGATGTCCGTCTCGCCCGTATAGCGGTGTAAAAACACCTGAAAAGCGGTGAGCAACGCCATAAAAAGCGTCACGCCCTCCTGTTCGCAGAGCGCGCGGATCTTGGTGACCAGCTCTTGCGAAAGGTAGAGCGAGCAAATCGATCCCTGAAAGGTCGGCTGAGCAGGACGCGGCTTATCGATCGGCAGCTCCAGCGGTTTCACCTGTTCGCCGAGCTGTCCCTTCCAATAGTCCAACTGCTTGGCCATCACCCCTTGCATCTGTTCACGCTGCCAAAGCGAGTAATCCGCATATTGCACCGGCAGCTCAGGCAGCGGTGAGCGCTCACCCGCTGCAAACGATTCGTACAGCGCCGCGATCTCACCGACCGTCACGCCGAGCGACCATCCGTCCGCCACGAGGTGATGGAAGGTCAACAGCACCCGATATTCCTGTTCGCGCAGCTTTAGCGCGCGGGCGCGCAACAAAGGGCCTTGCTTCAGATCGAACGCAAGTCCTGCCTCCTCTGCTGTCAGCCGGTCCGCTTCCGCTTCCCGCGCCGCCTCCTGCAGATCGGTCAGATCATGAACCACAAAAGGCACTTCCACCGCGTCTTTTACGATCTGGCAAGGCTCATCGTTCACCGTCGCAAACGTCGTGCGGAGCACTTCGTGGCGACAGATCAATTCATTTAAACTTTTCTCTAACGCTTCAAGATCTAATGGTCCTTCAATGCGCAGGACATTCGGGATGTTGTACACCGCCGTCCCCGGAAAAAATTGCTCAAGGAACCACATTCTCTCCTGAGCGAATGACATGGGGATCGGACCTGCTCCTGATCGCTTTGGAATCCCTGCAAAAGACTCTTTTGCCAGCTCCCCGCGAATTCGCTTGGCGAGCAGCGCACGCCTATCTGCGGAGAGGTCCGATCTTCTAAACTGATCCATCGTATCGTAACACCTCCAGTGAAGAGACGAGCAATAAGTATAAAATATTTGATTCCTAAGTGACAATTACGACATGTAGCTCGTACATCCCTCTATCAAACTTGAATATATTAAATCAAAATGTAAATGAAAAGGCTTACTTGGAAACTACTTCAGCTAGAGGAAAAAACTACAGTCGGAGAACCTCCACGAGAACGACACAAAAGCTTTAGAAACCACGTACATATAGATAGCGGTTCTTGTTGGCGGGCTCGAGCAAAAAAAATGACGAGCAGGGTATTTTCCTCTCGTTTCCCGCCAACAATATACCTCTACTTCCTTCTTGTGATGAGCACATGACCTGTGGCGCGGGTCGTGTGCTTTTCTTTTTTTACGAGGTGTCATTCACCCTTTTGGCAACTGCTGATCGATGCTTCGATCGCGAGCTGCATGATGATCGATTCAAAATGTGCTATACTTCAGAATTAATCGATTTTTGGAGGGGTTCACTTGGACAAAAAACGAGTCTTCACCGGATCGCCTTGGGAGCCGGCCGTCGGCTACTGTCGAGCGATCCGCATCGGCAATCGCATCGAAGTGGCTGGCACGACCGCGATGAAGGACGGGGAAGTGGTCGGCGTCGGAAATGCGTACGAGCAGACAAAATTTATCCTGCAAACGATCGAACAGGCACTCCATCAGTTGAATGCTGACCTCTCCGCTGTGGTGAGAACCAGAATGTTTGTCACCGATATTTCGCAATGGGAGGAGATCGGAAAAGCGCACGGTGAATTTTTTCGCGACATTCAACCGGTTGCGACGATGGTGGAAGTGAAAACGTTGATCGATCCGCAGCTGTTGGTCGAAATCGAAGTGGAAGCGATCGCCGATTGATCACTGCCATCCGCCTGACAAAACCCCCATTTGCTCAAATGGGGGTTTTGTCAGGTTTAGAGCTTGAATGCGCCGATCTTTCCTTCTGGGTGCTCTGCGACCTGCTCGACCAGATGCAGCCAACCGTCCGCCATCCGCTGCACCGTTTCAGGCAGAAACAGGTCAGGGCTGTACTCCAAAAAGCATTCCAGACCCCATTCCCGCTCGACCAGCCCGATCGTCAGGTCATATTTGACAGTCCCCGCATCGAGCAGATCATATTGAATGGAGAGCCCTGGTAGCTCAAGCGGCGCCTCATCCTGTTCCACATAGACAAACATCGCTTGAAACAGCGCGTTGCGGCTGGGATCGCGCGGCAGGTCAAACGCTTCTGCGAGCAGCCGAAACGGCAGTTCCTGATGAGCGAACGCTTCCAGTGAGGTCTTGCGCACCCTCGCCAGCAGTTCGCGAAAACTGATCTCGCTCGGCACACTGGTTCGAAGCACTGCGCTCGTCATAAAATAGCCGATCACGCCTTGCATCTCTTGGCGACTTCGATTGGCGATCGGCGTTCCGACGATGATGTCCGCCTGACCGCTCAGCCGATGCAAAAGCGCTTTGTAGACGGCGAGCAACACCATAAAATCGGTCGCCCCTTCCCGCTTTCCCAACGCCCGGAGTCGCTCCAACTGTTGGCTGGGAAGGTCGAAAAACACTCGCGCACCCTCGCGAGGCGGCGTCCGCCTCCGCGGAAAGTCTGTCGGCAGGTGCAACGCGCATTCGGCTCCAGCCAGCTTCCCCCGCCAATACTCCATCGAGCGCTCCAAAACGGCCCCCGTCAAATACCCCCGCTGCCATTCTGCATAATCTGCGTACTGCAGAGGTGGCTCGATCAACTGCGCTTGCCCGCCAGTTACCAGCGCACGATAATGTGTCGACAGCTCAGCAAACGCGATCGAGAATGACACCCGATCGGTCACCAGATGGTGCACCGTCAGCACCAGTCGGTGCTCCTCATCGTTCAATCGAATCAATCGAACGCGCAACAGCGGCCCTTTCACCAGATCGAAGGGACGCTTTACTTCCGCTTCGATCTCCTTTTGTGCGACCGCTTCGCGCTCGCGCTTCGGAACTGACCTGAGATCGGTCAACCCCATCTTCAATTCGAAGCTTCCGAGCACCACCTGCACAACGCATCCCTCGCGCTCCTGAAACACGGTGCGCCACGCTTCATGGCGGCTGACGATCGCTCCGATCGCCTGCTCCATCGCCACAGCATCGAGCCTTCCTGTCAGCCGAATCGCTCCATAGACATTAAAAGTTGGCAGAAGCGGCTCCCGCTGATGCAACTGCCACATCCGCTCCTGATCGTAGGACAGCCGACTGTGTTCTCGGTGCCCGCGGCGAGGGATCGCCTCCTCCCGCCGCTTTTCTTCGAGCGTCCTGCTTTGTTGCATCAGCGTCTGCTCAAACAATGCTCGCTGCTCTGGCGACAGCGCAGCCAGCCTTTCTTGCACGCTTTTCATCCTTGCTCCCCCATCCCCAATATGCGGTCCTGCAACAAACTCGATGATCATCCTGTCGACCGACTTAACCCGGTCGCTTCCACCCGCGATCGAACAGCCGCTCTGTTGAACCTGTTGAACGGCTGCATCTCCCAGTTCCCCCACTGAGCACTCTGTCTTGCATCGCGCTCGCAAACGGCGATCTCACCGCCAGTTCATCGAGCGCACCATCGTCACCATCGCCCGCACAGAGCGAAAACGTTCGGTACCCTGCCGAAATCGTGTTCGCTCTATCCGTTGGTCAATTTGGCTTGAATCTCTTCTGCTGACAGCGCTTCGATCTCTTGGAGCATTCGCTCCAGCTCTTCAAGCTCCGTTTGCCCCATCTGTTGCTCGACGATGCGGTTGGACAGCGCTTCTACGGTCGGCGACTCGAACAGAACGCTCATCGGCACCTCAAGACGAAACGCGCTCCGCAGCCGTGCCACCAGCTGTGCGCCGAGCAGCGAATTGCCGCCGAGCTCAAAAAAATGATCCTGCACCGAAACTCGCTCCAGGCCAAACAGCTCCTGCCACAATTCGGCTACCGTCCGCTCCACCGCATTGCGCGGCGAGAGGAAGGGGCGCGATCGCTCGACCTGTCCCCCGCTCTCTTTGGTGATCGTCTCCAAATAGACGGACGTGTGGAAAAAGGACAGCGCCTCCAGGGCCGACTGAAAATCTTGCGTCGACACGATCACTTGCGAAATCCCGCTCCCCAAAATGCGCTCAAACGACTCGCATCCCTCCGCTGCCGTCAAACCGTAACGCAGCTGCAACTCCTGCAGATGCGCTTGCAGCTGAGGGTGGATCATCGTCTGCGCCGCCTGCCACGCATCGAACTGCCAACCGCTCCAACTGATGACGAATGAATTGGTTTCACTGCGCACAAAGGCGTCCAAAAAGGCGTTGCCCGCCGCATTGTCCACCTGCCCAAATCCGCCCGTAAAGGAGATCGTGCGCGAAAAGAGGGCAAAAAAGTCGAGCGGACGATCTGCGAACAGCTTTTGTAAGACGCGGGTGCCGACAAGCTTCGGCCGCAAGACGCGCTCCACCATCTCCCGCGTCTTCCATTGAATCAAGCCGGAGCCGATCACATCTTCCGCATGGATCACGCCGTGAACCTCTCCCAAACGGGCGCGCACCTCTGTCAGCACGTCGCTCATCTGTTGCTCATCGGCCACATCGGCGTGAAAGAACAGATGCTCCCCCTCGATCTGCGGACGCTCCGCTTCTGGCGGTGCGATCAGGACGAGCTTTGCCTGCACGCTGTCAGCCAAGTATTGCGCAAACGCTCTGCCCACTTCCTGTCCGGCACCGGTGAGCAGATAGACGCCGTTTTGACGCAGGCGCATCGTTTGCCCGCGCCCGGTCAGGCGAGCTTTTTCAAACGAGGGGACATAGCGGTATTTCCCGCGATAGGCGACGATCGGCTCGCTGGCAGCCGGCGCCGTACACTCTTCGATCAGCTGTTCGATCTGGCGCTCCTCCCCCTCCTTGAGCAGCAGATCGATCGACCGGCAGATCAGGTGCGGATATTCTTGGGGAATGACTTTGATCGGACCGAGCAGAGTCGCCCGCTCCGGCACGACCACCTCGTCATCTGTCACATCTTGCAGCGATGCGGTCACCGCAAACAGGCGACAGGTCTGTCCCGGTTTCAGCTCACCGAGCGTTTGCGCAACAGACAGTAGCGAATACAATCCTAAATCCTGTAGATCGCCGCCCGTCTCCTCCCCGGTCAAACTCCACAGCTGAACGATGTGTGAAGGATCGACGCGACGCAACAGTTGATCATAATCTGCCCGTAGCTGCGGGTTCAGTGTAAAATGACCGTCCCCGATCTCCGCAAATTGAGCGCCGGGCGAAACGGTGTATGCGGTAGCTCCGCGTGCCCGCAATCGCTGAACCAGCCGTTCGCCCAGACCCCGCGAATCGAGGAACACCAACCATTCGGTCGCCGTTTCCACCTCCAAGATCGGCGCCGACCGCTTCCAGGCGGGCAGATAAAACCAATCGCTCAGATCGGGAAGCTTGCTTTCGGTGCGAAACGGTTTTTTCGCAGCTGTCTGCAGATGGAACCGCCTTCGCTCAAACGGATAGGTCGGCAGCGCCACGCGCCGTCTGCTTTCCCCCGCGTACATGCTCGGCGCATGCAGCTTCACTCCTTGCAGCAACAACTGCCCAGCTGTGTGCAGCAAAAAGGCGACATCAGATCCTGCTTCCTCCCGATGTCGCGTCGAAGCGTAGACCGGTCTTCCCGCCCCTTTGAGCAACGCGCTTAACGACCGTCCCGGGCCGACCTCCAAAAAGAGGCAGTCAGGTTGTTTGAGCACTTCCGCAACGTTCAGATCGAACCTTACCGTCTCGCGCAAATGTCGCACATAGTAGCGAGGATCGACCGCTTCCTCCGCTGTGATCCACGTCCCGGACAGGTTGGACAGGTAGGGCTGTTGCGGCGCGCGCAACGTCACCTTGGCGACCGCTTCTGCAAACGGTGCGAGCATCGGCTCCATCATCGCCGAATGGAAGGCGTGCGAAGTCGCGAGGCGGCGCGAGCTGATCCCAGCGTCCACCAAAAAAGCTTCCAGCTTTTCCACCGCAGCGAGCGTCCCGGCGACCACCGTCGAAGCTGGGCCGTTAACGCTTGCGATCGCTAGGCGCTCTCGCTGAGCAGACTCTTGTACATCGGACCACAGCTCAGCGAGCAGCCGCTCAACCTCGTCCGCACCGAGCGCGACCGCAAGCATCGCACCAGGCGGCATCCCCTGCATCAATCGCCCGCGCAAGACGACCAGTTCGAGCGCATCTTCGAGCGACATCACGCCTGCGAGCACCGCCGCCACATACTCGCCGATGCTGTGTCCGATCATCGCGTCTGGCCGCACCCCCCAGGCTGCCCACAGCTTGGTCAGCGCATAGGAAAAGGCGAACAGCGCGGGCTGCGCATATTCGGTCTGCTCGATCGACCGCTCCGAAAAAATGGAGCGCAGATCAGCACCTAGAGATGGCGCGATCAACTGCGCCAACGAATCGATCTCCTGACGAAACGCGGGAATGCGCGCATACAATTCCCGCCCCATGTCCACATATTGCGCTCCCTGCCCGGAGAAGAGAAACACGACGAACGGGGGCGCACTCTCCTCGACCGCCGACCGGTGCGTCTGCTCGCGAAGTTTGGCCACCGCATCTTCCACGTTTTCACAGACGACTGCCAGACGGTGTGGATGCAGCGTTCGTCCCACCTGCAGCGTATAGGCGACATCTGACAGATTGATCGCTTTGCGCTCCGCCAGATAGTCGGCCAATTGCTCAGCAGCTGCTGACAAGGCTGTCTCCGTCTTGGCGGACAACACCAACAAGTTCTGTTCGTTCATCCGATCAGAAGGCTCCTGCTGCGGTGCTTCCTCCAAGATCAGATGAGCGTTCGTCCCCCCCAGGCCAAAAGAGCTCACGCCCGCCCGACGCGCCGGCACCCCGTCCCACGCTCGCAGGCTCGTGTTCAAATAGAACGGGGAGCTCGCAAAATCGATCTGCGGGTTGGGCTCAGCAACGTGGAGCGTCGGCGGCAAAGCACGGTGCTGCAAGGAGAGCACCGTCTTGATCAACCCGGCCACACCGGCAGCCGCATCGAGATGACCGATGTTCGTCTTGACCGATCCGATCGCGCAGTATCCAGTTTGCTCAGCGCCAAAAGCGCGAAACGCTTGCGTCAGCGCTGCCAGCTCGATCGGATCGCCGAGCGGCGTTCCCGTCCCGTGCGCTTCCACATAGGAGATCGTCTCCGCCTCCACGCCTGACACAGCCAGCGCCTCCTGGATCACCGCCGCCTGCCGCTCCACGCTCGGCGCCGTGTAGCCGACCTTCTGCGAGCCATCGTTGTTGATCGCCGATCCGCGGATGACCGCATAGATGCGATCCCCGTCGGCAAGCGCTTCATCCAGCCGCTTGAGCAACACGACCCCTGCCCCGTTGCCGACAACCGTCCCCTGTCCGCTGGCGTCAAAGGCACGACAGCTTCCGTCGGGGGACAAGATCCCACCTTCCTGATAGAGATAGCCCGTCGTCTGCGGCTCTTTGATCGCCACGCCGCCGGCCAGCGCCATGTCGCACTCGTATGTCAACAGGCTCTGGCATGCCAGATGAACAGCAACCAGAGAGGTCGAACAGGCGGTCTGCACCGTAAGCGCTGGCCCGCGGAGGTTGAGCTTGTAGGCGACGCGAGTCGCCAGATGATCCGGGTCGTTTCCGATCAGCGCCTGATAGTTGCCGACCGTCTCCACCCGCTCTGGATTGGCGTACAGGTGGTTGATATAGGTGTTCCTGCCTGCGCCGCCAAACACCCCCACATCGCTCGGGTAAGTTTTCGGATCGTATCCCGCATCTTCGAACGCTTGGTGCGCACACTCCAGAAACAGTCGGTGTTGCGGATCGGTCACTTCCGCCTCTGCAGCGACCATATCGAAAAACGCCGCGTCAAACAGATCGGCATCCTCCACCACCGCACCGCGCTTGACATAGGAAGGATCGCACAAAAGCGCCGGGTCCACACCCGCCGCTTTTAGCTCCTCCTCAGTCAGGGAACGGATCGATTCCGCTCCCTGACACAATGCCTGCCAAAACTCATCAAGATCTTTCGCGCCGGGAAACCGTCCCGCCATCCCGATGATCGCAATTCCTTGTAAAGACTCTCTTGCTGTCAACGTCACTTCCTCCTGTCTTTTCGGAACTGTTTCTGTTTGCTCAGCGCCTCCTTCTTGCGGCTTGCCTTGTCGCGCAGCTGCTCGACTTGAATCTGCGGCTTCGCCTCCTCATCTCCTCCTTGCAAATAGCCTGACAGCGCCTCGATCGTCGGGTGTTTGAACATCTCGACGATCGAAAACGTGCGGACGAGCTTCACCTGAATCTGATCGTGCGCCTTGGCCAGGGACAATGAGTGGCCGCCGAGGTCAAAAAAGTTGTCATAGATGCCCACCTGCTCGATGCCGAGCGCCTCTTGCCAGACGGCTGCCAGCGTCCGCTGCAACTCATTTTTCGGCGCAGCATACTGGGTTGCCACATCCCGACGGCCGCTCTCCGGAGCTGGCAGCGCCCGTCTGTCCACCTTGCCGTTTCCGGTGAGCGGGAACGACTCTAACCGCACAAACGCCGACGGGATCATATACTCGGGCAGGCGACCTTGCAGATGTGCCCGCAGATCACCGCCTGTCAGCTCCGTCTCGCCAACTGCATAGGCGACAAGTCGCTTTTCGCCCGGCTCGTCCTCGCGGGCCAAGACGAGCGCTTGACGAACAGCCGGATGAGCTTCCAGCGCTGCCTCGATCTCTCCGAGCTCGATGCGGAAGCCGCGCACCTTCACCTGATGGTCGATCCGACCCAGATAGTGCAGCTGTCCATCGCGCATGCGCCGCGCCAGGTCGCCCGATCTGTACAGCCGACCCGAACCGAACGGATTCTCGACAAATCGTTCTGCGGTCAGCTCCTCGCGGTTCAGATAGCCTCGCGCCAAACCTGCACCGCCCACATACATCTCGCCCGGCACGCCGATCGGCACCGGTTGTTGCTGCTCGTCGAGCAGATAGACCTGCAGATCGGGAATCGGGATGCCGATCACGCTTCCTGTCGCCGAGCGCACATCTTCGATCGACAAAGAGCGATAGGTGACGTGGACGGTCGTCTCGGTGATTCCGTACATGTTGATCAGCTTCGGTCGCTCGTCCCCGTGTCGCTCATACCAGGGCAGCAAGCTCTGCAGGTCGAGCGCCTCGCCGCCGAAGATCACATAGCGCAGGGCCAAGTCTTGGGCGACGCCTCGCTTCTCCTCCGCAGTGATCAGCTGTCTGAACGCGGACGGCGTTTGGTTGAGCACCGTCACCCGCTCGCTGATCAGCAGCTCGTAAAATGATTGCGGATCGCGGCTCACCCCATAGGGGACGATGACCAGTTTGCCACCGTACAGGAGCGCACCCCAGATCTCCCAGACCGAAAAGTCGAACGCGTAGGAGTGGAAGAGCGTCCAGACATCCGCTTCCGAAAAGCCAAACCAGTGCTCGGTCGCATCCATCAGGCGCACGACGTTGCGATGTGGAATCAAGACCCCTTTTGGATTCCCCGTCGATCCGGACGTATAGATCACATAGGCGAGGCTGTCTGCCGCAATGCTTGCGGGGAGGTTTTCGGCGCTCTCCAACGCGATCTCGCTCCAGTCGCGATCGAGCGCGATCACCTTCGTCTGATGCTCGGGCAAGGTGGAGAGATACATTTCCTGCGTGAGCAAAACATGCGCCTTCGCATCTTCCAACACATAGGCGATCCGCTCAGCCGGATAGGTCGGATCGAGCGGTACATAGGCGCCGCCCGCCTTGAGAATGCCGAGCAGACCGACGATCGTCTCCAGCGACCGATCGACGCACAGCGCCACCTTCACTTCTTCACCGACGCCATGCTTTTGCAGATGGTGCGCCAATCGGTTGGCGCGCTGATTGAGCTCCGCATAGGTCAGCATCTGCTCCTCAAACACGACCGCCACCCGATGCGGCGTTCGTTCCACCTGCTGTTCAAAGCGCTGATGCAAGCTGAGCTCTGAGCGGTGCTCGGCAACGAGATCGTTCCAGCCGAACAGCACCTGCTCACGCTCGGCCGGAGTCAAAAGCGGCAGCTCGGCGACGGAGCGATCCGGCTCAGCAGTCAGCCCGCCGAGCAGCACTTCCAGATGGCCTGCCATCCGCTCGATCGTGTCAGCATCGAACAGGTCGCAGTTATATTCAAAAGAGGCGAACAGTTTTCCGTCATGCTCAGCCATCGTCAGCGTCAGATCGAACTGCGCGACCTGCTGTTCGAGCGGATAGCCTGCAAAGGAGAGCGCACCGTCCATGCTGACTTTCGCTTCGTGGACGGCCAGCGCGTTCAATCCCGCTTCGTCCAAGTGTGATCGCTGCAACACGAACATCGCCTGGAACAGCGGCGGATAGCTCAGATCGCGCTTCGGTGCCAATTTTTCAACCAGCAGCGGCAGCGGATACTCCTGATGATCGAGCGCGTTCAGCACAGTCCCCCTCATCTGGTGCAAAAATTGGGCAAAGGTAGGTCTGTCTGCCAAATCTCCCCGCATGACCACCGGATTGACAAAATAGCCGACCGTCTCCGCATGTTTTGCGCTGCTTCTCCCCGCTGTCGGCGAGCCGACCAGAATGTCGTCCTGTCCTGTATAGCGATGTAAGAGCACTTGATACGCGGCGAGCAGCGTCGTGTAGATCGTAGCCCCGTTGGAAAGCGCCAGATCTTTTAACCGATCGGTCAGCTCGGTCGGAATGACAAAGCTGTGCGCCGCCCCGCGATAGGTCTGGACGGGCGGTCGCGGACGATCGGTCGGCAAGTTCAGCACTGGGAGTGTACCTCCCAACTGTTTTTTCCAATAGTCGAACAGCGCCGCTCCCTTCGCCCCGGCCAGCAGGTCTGCCTGACGCGCCGCATGCTCGCGATAGCTTAGATCAGATGATGCGACCTCGATCCGCTCTCCGCTCAAGATCTGCGCATACAGGCTGCGCAACTGTTGTACCATCACGGCGAGCGACCAGAAATCCACGATGATGTGGTGCATCGACAAGAGCAGCAGGTGCTCCTGCTCGGATCGCTTCAGCAGATAGACGCGCATCAGCGAATCCTCTTTCAGATCGAAGGGGCGATGTGCATAGCTGGTCAAACGCTCCTTCAGCTCCGCTTCGCTCAGCGCAGAAGCGTCTTCCACCACAAAGTACAACACATGGTTTTCCTGCGCCTTTTGCGCCAGTTCACCATCCTGCAGGACAAAGTTCGTCCGCAGTTGCGGATGCTTGCTCAACAGAACTTCGAAAGCGCGCTTTAAGGCTGCCACATCCAGCTTGCCCGGGATGCGCACCGCGCGCGAGATGTTGTAGGCGGACGATTCTGGCGCCAACCGCTGCATAAACCACATCGCCTTTTGCCCATAGGAGAGCTCGGCTGACGACGCCGCCAGTTCGGCAGACGGCCGATCGACCGTCGTGGCCGAAGCGCCCGCCTCCTCCGCGCTTTCGATCTGGGCGAGCACTTCGGCCGCAAGCTCCGCGAGGCTTGGACCGTCGAGCAATCTTGTGAGTGGAAGCTCGACGCCGAAGCTCGCTTCCACCTCATGCTTCAACTCGACCGCCATCAGCGAATCGAGACCGACCGCGTTGAGCGATCGCTCGATCGACAGCTGTGCAGATGAGACTTTTAACACCCGCGACGCCTGTTCGAGCAGGTGAGCTGCGAGCACCGCTTGGCGCTCACCTGCCGCCTTGCTGAGCAGATCCTCACGCGTGAGAGCGTTGCTGTCCGCCGAGCTGATCGCCGCTCCCTCCTGCACACCGTCGATCTCGCTTTGCAGCAGAACGTCCAGCCCTCCGTGCAAGTATCGCTCTTTGCAGAGATGGCGCTGGATTTTGCCAGACGATGTCTTGGGGATGCTCGCCGGTTTGATCAGCACCACCGCATGCACCTGCAGCTCATGATGCTTCGCCACCGCCTGCCGGATCGCCTCGCTCACCTCAACCAGATTCGACTTGCGATGCGCCCGCTCGATCTCCTGCACGATGACGAGCCGCTCTTCTCCGTCGATGTCGACCGCCACCGCAGCCCCAACTCCTGCCGCGACAGCCGGATGACACTCGCCGACCGTAAACTCGATGTCTTGCGGGTAGTGGTTGCGACCGCGGATGATGATCAGATCCTTCAGACGCCCCGTCACATAGAGCTCCCCGTCCTTGACGAAGCCAAGGTCGCCGGTGCGCAGAAACGGACCTGCACCCTCCCCGTCGAGATAGGCGCCAAACGTCTCCTGCGTCTGCTCCGGACGATTCCAGTACCCTTTGGCCACGCTCGGCCCAGACACCCAGATCTCGCCCACCTCATCATCCGCACAGGAGGTCGTCGTCACAGGATTGACGATGGCGATCTGTTGCTGGCACAGCGCAACACGCCCGCTGCTGACCAGCGTTCGGGTCGTATCCTGCTCTTGGTCGATCGCGATCACCCGGTTCTGTTCGAGCGCCTCCCCGTCAAACTTGGAGATGATCGGCAGCTCCTGCTTGAGACCGCCGACGACGAACAGCGTTCCTTCCGCCAGCCCATAGCAAGGATAGAACGCCTCTTTGCGAAATCCGACTCCCGCAAAATAGTTGGCAAACCGCTCCAACGTCTCATGCCGAACCGGTTCTGCTCCGGTAAACGCGTTCTCCCAGCTGCTGAGATCGAGCGTCTCCCGCTGCTCTTCCGTGATCTTTTGCACGCACAGCTCATAGGCGAAGTTCGGCCCGCCGCCCAGAGTCGCCCCTTTGCGGGAGATCGCCTCCAACCAGCGCAGCGGTTTCGTGATAAAGGAGACGGGAGCCATCAGCGACATGTGATAGCCACCATAGAGCGGCTGCAAAATACCGCCGATCAGCCCCATGTCATGATAAGGCGGCAACCAGACCACACCTTCAGACCGATCGTCGATGCCAAACCGCTCATGGATCAAGGAAAGATTGTGCAACAGATTGCGGTGGGACAGCATCACGCCTTTCGGAGCGGAAGTCGATCCGGACGTGTATTGCAAGAAGGCGAGCGACTCTTGGTCGATCGCCGGCTCGACCCACAAGTTCGAGCGATATGCTGGGATGTCATCGGTGACCACCCATGCCAAGCTCTGCAAGCCTGGCGTATCTGAAAACCGCTTTTCAATGCCAAGCAGGATCGCCGATGAGGTCAGCGCAAACTTTGCTTGTGCATCGCTCGCGACCGCCTGCAGACGATCCAAGTTACCATTCTGACGAGGTGGATAGGCGGGAACCGCCTGCACGCCTCCATATAGACAGCCAAAAAAGGCGATCAAATATTCGATTCCAGGTTGGTACAACAGCAGCGCTCGTTCCCCAGTCGCCCCCATCTCTTGCAGGGTTGCGCCCAGCGCACGCGCTTTGCGATCCAACTCCTGATAGGTGAGCGCAAGTTCCGCACCATCCTCAAGCATAAACGTATAAGCTGACCGCTCCGGTTGCTCAAAAGCCCGTAGTCGTAACAAATCTACAAGTGTGTGAATCATCGTCGATGTATCTGTCATCGTCTCGGTCCCTCCGCCCTAGCACTCAATCTATAACCTAATCTACAAATTTAATAATTCAACTTCTGTAACTCAACACCTTCTTCTCACTGAGCAATTGAAGGCGTTACCGACTGTTCGATCGATCGAATCGGCAAAAGCGGTCGGCCGAACAAAAAAAGTGACCTGCGCTCAGCCGTTTCAATCCGGCTGGCGCAAAGTCACTCTCCTAGACGATCGTTCAAATGCTCGATTACTTTTTGCGCTTCTTATCCAACAGCTTGGAGATTGTCGAACTCTCCTCCTGCTGAGGCGGCTGCTTAGGAGCGGTCTGCTTGGCGGCTGGTGCGCTCGGTTGCGTCTGGTGAGGCGGTGCGCTGTGCTGGGACTTGCGCTCCGTCGCAGATTCTGCCTTTCGCTTCAGCCCTTGCATCGAACTGCTCTGCGCGCTCTGCTGCTCGCGCCTTTTCACGACCTGTTCCCCCTTGATCTTCCGCCTCGCCTCGCGCCAAGCTTGCAGGCGAGCGGTCGAGAGGCTCAGACGGCGAAGCGCCACATCGAGCGGCCAGAGGCAGGCGGCGAGCAGCAGCAACCAATAGGAGAGATCGCGCGCTTGCCATCTGGGCGGCAGGTCGTCCTTCCATACTTCTGCAGGATCGCTCAGCACTCGACCCCCGCCCGCCTCGGCGATCGCCGCCAAGATCTCCTGTCCGTTTTTCGGGAGGTCGTACTCAGGCGAATAGGAGACGGAGATCCCGGAGGATGCTGCCTGCTGAACATTTCCTTCCCGCTCCTCGACGACAGACAGCAGATAGGTGCCAGGGCGGTCGGCGCGAAATTGGCCCACATACTCTCCCGGCGCTTTTAACAGCAGGGGAATCTCCTGTTTCGTCGCATCCGAGTAGACCACTTCCCCCTTGAGCACGCCGCCCTCTGCCAGCTGTTTTTTCAACCGGACAGACAGTTCGCCCTGCCCGCCTGAGATGGCGGCGCGCATGTCGAACGCGTCTGTACGGTACTGGGGCAACAGCCAGGTCATCAGCTGGTTCCAAAAGGCGCTCGATCCGTCCCATCCAGACCATTCGTTCGACCAGACCCCTTTGGCGTCAGATGTCCACGCGACTGCGCGACCCAGCCCGTACTGCCAGCGCGCGAGCACCGGCTCGCCCTTCAGGTTGGCGAGCACCACATCGGCCGTCTCCTTTTCGGTCGTGGCGATGTGCGCGTTGATCTGTGGCAACCCTTTAGCAAACAGCGGAGCCAGCTCTTTCGCCCGCCCGATCTGCGGCGTGAACGGATTGTCTTCGATGTACGTCTTTCCTGCCAGCGCCGTCTCCTTGGAGAAGATCATCGGCACGCTGTTGCTGTCGACCGCCGAGTAGAAGCGGCCTTTCGCCTTTTCAGCAAGCCCTTCCAGCAGCTTCTGATCCGCATCCTGACCGACGGCGACAGTCGACATCGTGATCCCTTTTTCTTTCATTTTGGCGGTCAACCCGTCATAATCGCCCTCCGGCGATTGACCGTCGGTAAGCAGGATGATGTGCTTGCGCTTCGTCTCGATCTCCTGCAGCTTGTTAAACGCCTCTTCCACTGCCGGATAGATCGAGGTGCCACCCTCCGCTCCGATTCCGGAGATCTTGTCTTGCAACGCCTTCGGATTATCCACCTTGGTCGGCTCCACCACCCACCAGTTGGTCGAGTCGAAAGCGAGCACCCCGAGCGTATCCTTCGCCTTCAGCATGGCTGTTGAGCGGCGGGCCGCTTCTTTTGCCAACTCGATCTTGTCGGGCGCCATCGACCCTGAGCGGTCGATGACCAACATCAGGCCCAGCGAGGGGATCTCCTGCTGGTTGCGCAGATCCATGTAGACAGGCAGCGCTTTTTCGATCGGCGTATCAAAATAACCGCCGAGGCCGAAAGAGTCCTCTCCTCCCGTCATCATCAGCCCGACGCCAAAATCGCGAACGGCGCTCTCGATCTGCTTTTGCACCGACTCGGCCAGGTCGACTCCCGACACGTTGGCCAGGACGATCACCGAGTAGCGTCGCAGATCTTCCAGCGTTTTCGGCATGGTCTGTGCGGTCGCCGTCTGATAGGGAAACTGCCCGGCGCGCAGCGCTTCGATCAGCCACTTGGCATCGCCTTGCGCTCCTTCCACGATCAGCGCGGCCGACTTGCCCAGCACATCGCCATATGCGTACGCGGTGTTGTTCACCGCTTCCGTATCCGCATCAGGCAAGATCTCCACCCGATAGCGATGAAAGCCCGGTTCGGTCGCCTTCAGGGGGATCGACAGTCGATTCTCCCCTTTTTGCACTTGCATCTGCGTCTTGGCGATCGGCCGATTGTCTTCGAACACTTGCAGAGTCGCCCCGGTGAGGACGGTGCTCTCCACGACTGCAGTGAGCGCAAACGACTCCCCTTCATAGAGCGTGGCAGGCACGGTGGCGTTCTTCACCAACACCTCTGTGCCCACATCGCGCGCAAGGTGAGCAACATCGACTTGGATGCCGCGCTCCTTGAGATATCGGGCTTCGCGAACGCCATCGCCCAAATTTTGCTCCCCGTCGGAGAGCAGGACGACGCGCGGCTTGTAACCGCTGTCGACCAGACCCTGCGCCAATCGAAGCCCTGCGGCGAGGTCGGTAAAGTTCTTGTTTTTTACCCCGCCAATTTCGAGCGCTGTGTTCGAGTCGAGGCTGAGCGGATATTCGACCGCCGGTCGCTCCCCGGTGCCGAGGATCGCAAACGCATCCTGCTCCGCTTTCGATCGGATCGCCTCTTGCATAAAGGAGACCGCACTTTTCGGCGACGTGACGCTCTTCGACTCATCGACGACAAAGATCACTTCCTGCTGATCGACCGGTGCTTTGAGCATCAACCCAGCCACCGAGAGGATCAGCAGCAGAAATATCAGCGAGCGCAAGGTGGCGACCGATCGTTTGCGCAGACCGATCAATCGCCGCTCTGTGCGATACCACCAGCCGATCGCAACTGCTGCCGGAAGCAGCAACAACAACCACCAAGGGTGCATCAGATCAAATCCCACGCTTGTACACCCCCCATTCCACAAACAGCAGAAGCAGCGCGAACATCGCCAGGTAGCGCCAGATCTCAAACATCCCGCTCGCCGCCCGCTCGGCAGTGCCCTGCTCGTCACCACCGCTCGTCGGCAGCGCCACCTGTTGCACATCGAGCTTCGATTCAGATACCGGCAAGGTCACCGCCAGCAGCTTTTCCTCTTCGCTCGCCTTTCCGGCAAAGCGGTACAAACCGGGCGCTTGCGGTCTGAACCCCTGCTCGATCATCTCTTTCCCCACTTCCAACTTGTTTCCGGTCGGGTCGGTGATCATCCACCCCTGCTCTCTGATCGGTGGCAGCAGAGCAACGCGCTCTCCAGCTGTCACCTGACCGAGCGAAGCACCCGCAGTTGGCATCAGGTACTCCTTTAACTGCTTGATCATGATCGGAAAGGCGGGGAGCAACGGCAGATCTGACTGGTGCAGGTCGAACGACAGCACCGCCACGCGCCTGCCTTCATTCTCGCCTGCCAACAGCATCGGCGAATCTCCGCTCTTGGCGATCGTCTGCAGCCAAGCGGGCGCCTTGATCTCGCGCACCGCTTTCAGATGCGCCTGACCCAAGTCGAGATGCTGAAGCAGCGGTGAGTCTGGCTGAACCGCCTGAAACTTGCCCGCTTCGAGCAGATCTCCCGCCTGCAGCACGCCCTCGCCCTGTGGAGGGTTGACGAGCAGCACCGCACCGGCAGGCCATCGCTTGGGCATGACTCCATCGTAAACGTACAGCGAAGCGTCTTCAGGAGGCGTGTCCGCATCCGTCCCCCGCTCGACCGTCACGCCGCCGATGCCCAGCGCTTTTTCCAAAAACACATTGCCCGCCGTCGTCAGCCAGACCTTTTTCGCTTGGCTGACCTGGGGCAGCACGACCGCCGAATCATCGATCGCCAATGCGTCCGTCCCTTGCAACCTGACGCGATAGTGCGGCTGTGCTGGCAGATGCGACCAAGTGAGCGTCGCCTGCCCGCCCGCCGCCACCTGCACCTGTTTGGCGTCGAGCGGCTCTCCCGACGCATCGAGAACCTCCACGTCGAGCGTGGCCGCCTCCGCGCCATCGTTTCTCACCGTCGCCACCAGTTGCCCCTGCGTGCCGGTCACCTGCCCGGCCGCATGGTAGATGCCGAAGTTTTGGCCTGCCGTCTGCGCTTCCAGCTTCGGCTTGCGGCCAAACGTGGGAAACAGCGCAGGATCGATTCCCCAATTGCCATCCGAAAAAATTCGCACATCGCTCTCCGGCTCTTGGACGGAGAGCGCAGCGGCGAGCGACAGCGCGCCTTCGTAGTCCGCCTTGCCATACTCTTGCACCGCCTGCAACAGCGCTTGCTCAAGCTCCCCCTGATCGCTGCTGGAGACGAGCACGCGCGGCTCCTGTCCCATCGCGATCAGCGTCATCCGCTGCTGCACCGACTTCTGCTGGATCAGCTCTCCCACCTGTCGCTTGCTCGCTTCCAGCCGGGTGTCCGACTCTCCTTTTGCTGCCATCGACGGGGAGAGATCGAGCACGACGATCGTGTGATCGGCGACCGGCCCCTGCCCGAACAGCGCCGGGCGCGCCAACGCGAGCGCCAGGAGCAGCGCGAGCAGAAGCTGCAGCAGCAAGAGCAGATTGCGCCGCAGCTTCTGCCACGGACGATGGGCCTCCATCTCCCGCAGCACCTGCCCCCAGAGGAGCGTGCTCGGCACCGTCACCTGCTCATACGTCCGCTTCAGCAGATAGAGGATCAGGATCGCCGGGAGCGCGGCGAGAAAGGACAGCATCCAAGGTGCGATCCAACTCATCGTCCGATCACCCCCGTCCGCAACAGCTGGCCAAACATCACCTCTTCTAACCTCTCCTCCGCCCGCACCAACAGGTGATGCATTCCGCGCCGACGGCAGAATTCGCCCAGCTGTTGCGCATAGGTCGCCACCGCTTCCCTGTACTGCTTCAGGACGTAAGGAGACACCGCTACATCGAGCCCTTTTCCGCTCTCGCTGTCGACCAGATGCAAGTCACCCGCGTAGGCAGGATCGATCTCCTCAGCCGAAAGAATCTGCACGACGACCACCGAATGTCCCGCTCCTTGCAACCGCTTTAACGCTTCCTCATACCCATCGCCGAACAGAAAATCGGACAGGATGACCACTAGACCCGATTCGGTCGGCATCCCTGAGCGCAAAAGCCAGCTGAGCGACCCTTCGGTGCCTGACCCGAGCGCTTGCGCCTGTTGCAAGGTGGAGAACAGGCGGTTGGCAGACTGCTTACTCATCAGCCTGTTTGATCTGCTGAGCATGCGATCTGCAAACAGGAGCGCCTCCACGCGATCCGCTTCGGCGAGCGCCAGATAGCCGAGCGCCGCCGCAACCTGCTGTGCCTGTTGCAGCTTGCCATTGAAATCCATCGAGCGCGAAGCATCGATCATCAGATAGAGCAGCACATCGCGCTCGTCAAAAAACGTTTTTAAAAAGAGCCGCCCCAGCCGCGCATAGGCCCGCCAATCGAGATGGCGCAGGTCGTCGCCTGGCAGATAAGGGCGATATTCGGCAAACTCCACCGATGAGCCGAGTTGCTTCGAACGCCTCGCCCCACCCCGGTGGCTGGGCATATTCCGCACCTGCAAGCGCAGCCGCTCCAGGCGGGCGAGAAACGCAGGCGTCAGAAACGGATCGCTCATAAGCCCACTCTCGACAACAGCAGTTCGATCAACCGTTCCACCGTGTACTGATCGGCTGCCGCTTCATAGTTCATCCCGATCCGGTGGCGCAGGGCGGGGATCGCCACCTCGCGAATATCTTCGCTCGACACGTTTAAGCGCCCATGCAAGAACGCCCGCGCCTTCGCGACCTTTACGATCGCCTGAGCAGCGCGAGGGCCAGCTCCATATCGCACATAGCGGCGAACCTCCTCTGGCGCACCGTCCTGATCGGGTTGGGAGAGGAAGATCAGCTCCACCACCTGGTTGATCAGCTCCGGCGTGATCAGCATCTCCCGCACCGTCTCCTGCACGCGCAAGATCTCATCGCCGCCGATGATCGAGGCGAGCGACTCCTTGCCCGCACCGGTGGTCAGCTGAACGATCTGCTGCAGTTCGTCACGGGTGGGAAAGGGCACATGTATCTTTAACAAAAAGCGGTCGAGCTGCGCTTCGGGCAACGGATAGGTGCCTTCTAGCTCAAGCGGGTTTTGCGTGGCGAGGACGAAAAATGGCTGTGGCAGCTGGCGGGTCTTGCCCCCGACGGTGACCGCCGCCTCCTGCATCGCTTCCAACAGAGCGGATTGCGTCTTCGGCGTCGCTCGGTTGATCTCATCGGCGAGGACGAGGTTGCCGTGGATCGGACCGTGCTGAAAGACGAACTTCATGCCCTCGCCCGGCTCTTCGCGCAGGATCTCCGTCCCGACGATGTCGGCTGGCATCAGGTCTGGTGTGAACTGAATCCTCGAATATTTCATCTCCATCACATCTGCCATCGTCCGCACCAGCAACGTCTTGCCCAGCCCTGGCACACCTTCAAGCAGCGCATGTCCCCCTGCGAGGATACAGTACAGCACCTGCTCGACCACAACTTCCTGTCCGATCACCTTTCGGGCGATCCCGGCTCGGACCTCGTTCATCAGATCCCGATAGGTTTGCAACTGCTCAATCATGCTTTCGATAACCTCCTACGGAGCGATCTCCGAAAAATAATCGCGCACCAGTTCCTGTTCGCTGAGCGGCAAGGAACTGCGATCAACGCTCTCTCGCGCATAGTCCGCATATTCGCGGTATACCTCCTGGTAAGGGCGGACGACACCTGGCGTCACCTGACCGCTGCCGGAGACCATCTCACCTTGTCCCTGATGCTTGGGGCCGCTTGCATCGCTTCCCTGCTCGCCTACACCGAACTGGCCGGCAGGGACCATGATCGACTCGCGACCTCCCGCACCGGTGCCCCATCCCGAACCACCAGCACCTGCGCCATTTCCGCCTTGCCCACTGCCGCTTCCGTTTCCATTACCGTTTCCATTACCGTTTCCATTACCGTTTCCATTACCGTTTCCATTACCGTTTCCATTTCCGTTACCATTTCCGTTACCATTTCCGTTGCCATTCCCGCTTCCATTACCGTTACTATTTCCGTTGCCCGAGCTGTTTCCGCTCTGCCCGTCTGAGGAGGGATCGCCGGAAGAATCGTCAGGTTGCCCCGTGTTTCCCGCGTCGGCGTAAACGCCGCCCGGTGTCCCTCCCGCTTGGGCGAGCGATGCTCCGAGCTGCTGCAGACCGGCAGTCTGCGTGGAGGTCGAACCGTTCAACAGGTTGCCGAGCGACGCGACCATGTTTTGCATCTGTTGCACGTTCCCCTGCTGCATCTGCTGCGCTGCCGACTGCAGCGCCTGTTTCAATTGCTGGCTGGACGCTTGCCCAGCAGCGCTGGCCAGCGCATTAGCCAACTGGCTGCGCTGTTCGTCTGTCAGGTTGGCGAGCTGCTCCTTCATCTCCTCAAGCGCCTTTTGCACCGCCTGCTGATCGCCATTCTTCATCGCTTCGGCCAGCTTTTTTGACGCTTCCGCCTGTGCGAGCGCATCTGAAACTTTCGCCAGATCCTTTTGTCTGGCTGCGATCTCATCCTCGATCGACTTGACCTTCAGCTGCGCCTTTGCCAGAGCGCGCTCAAGATCCTCTTTTGTCTGCGCCTCTTTCAACTCTTCGAGCAGCTTCTGCTCCGCCTCTTTTAGCTTGGCGAGATCCGCTTCGCTCAGCTGCGCCTTCTTCGCTTCTTCGAGCGCTTTCTTCACTTCATCCGCAGCTTTTTCCGCCTCATCTTGCACCTGCTTGCGCTCGATGGCGATCCGATTTTGCGGATTGTCCCACACGGTGAGCGCGACGGCGAACAGGGCGAAGGCGCACAGCGCGATCGTCGCTTTGCGCGGCACATCGTACCTGACCATCTGCGGAGTTTGCTCGCGCAGTGTGAGCAGCATGCTCACCGCTTCTCGGCGCTGTAGCTCGGCGACAGCAGACGTCTCCTCTGCGAAGTGCAGCGCCGTGCTCACCCGATCCTGCAGCTTGTAGCGATCGACCACCCGCGCCGCCTGCTGGATGGAGGGCGGCTTCAGCCAGCTGTAGACCGCGCCGGCCAGCAGGCCGAGCAGGACCAAGCTGCCCGCCCACAGCTCGTTATGCAGGATAGGAACGAAACGGGCGATCAGGAGCAGCAAACATGCTGCTCCTAGACCGCCGAATAAACCAAAGCCTGCCTGATAGATCGTTTGCCGAATCCACAACCGACGGCGCACCGGATGAAGTCCGGTGATCAGTTCGCGCGGAATCATGGGCTGACCTCCTGTTGCTGTTCTGTTGTTTGCTGCTCACTTCTGCGACGCTTGACCGGCGTCAACAACCGGACGCTGAGCCACATCAACAGGGTGGAGCTGGACAGATAGACCAGTGAGAAATAGAGCCACGGAGGCATGATCAGCGGGTTGCTCGACGCGCCGAACATATAGCCGTCCGGCTCGAAGATCTGCCACACGTTGTAGACCGGATTGAGCGCCATGATGTACATCAAGCTCGGTCGTTGAGCGTACACACCGGTCAACGCGTTCATAAACATGTTGATCATCTCCCCCAGCACTGCTGTTCCGCCGAGCAGGAAGAGCATGACCATATAGGAGACGACGACCGCAATGCCCGTCCGCTTAAACCAGGTCGAACAGAACAGCCCGATCATGCCGAAGGAGATGATCACGACCAAGTAAAAGGCGAACATGGCGAGCAGTTTGATCGGCGCCACGCCCCCGTGCAGGAGGACGATCGCGTAGAGCGGCAGCGTGGAGAACAGGACGAGCCAGATAAATGCCATCGACGAGATCAGCTTGGATAGCAGAATCTTAAATGGTGACAGATGCGTGGTCAGCAAGATGTTTAATGTCTGGCGCTCCCGCTCTCCAGAGATCGCACCTGCCGTCAGCCCTGGCGCGACAAACGCGAGCAAGATCAGCTGAATAATCGCCACGGCGAGAAAGATATATTTGTTCTCGCCCGGACGAACGACAGACGAGATGTTGTTGACGAAGATAAACGCCATCGTCAAGCCGCCGAGAATCGCCAGATACAGACAGATCAGCACCACCGTCTTCGGCGTTCTCATCCGCGACCGAAACTCGCGGAGCAAGATCGGATTTGTCACAAATTCGAGCGACATCAACTTTTGGATCATGATCCCACCCCTTTCGTCACCGTCAGGAACACCTCTTCCAAATTCCCCGCCTCTTCCGCATAGGACAGCACCGGATAGCCGCCGCTGACCAAGGAGGCGAGCAGCGTGACCTGACCGTTATCATCGCCCGTATAGGTGACCAACAGCGCATTTCCTTCGATGTCAACATTGGTGACGAGCTCCGACTGCTCAAGCAGGTATCCGGCCTCTTCGATGCGATCCAAGAGGCGGATGCGCAGCACGCGGTGACCGGCAACCTGCGCAGCGATCTGATCGACCGGTGCGAGCGCGATCATCTTTCCTTGCTCGATGATGCCGATCGTATCGCACATCTCCGCAAGCTCTGGCAGGATGTGCGAGGAGATCAGGATCGTCTTTCCCATCCCCCGCAGCGCCTTCAAAATCTCTTTCATCTCGATCCGCGCCCGCGGGTCGAGGCCGGACGCCGGTTCATCCAAGATCAATACTTCTGGATCGTGGATCAGACAGCGAGCAAGGCCGAGCCGCTGCTTCATCCCGCGGGAAAGCGTATCGACAAAAGCGTCCGCCTTGCCGGAGAGGTTGACCAACTCCAACAGGTCTTTGATCAGCGCGGATCGATTTTCCTTGGGCACCTTATAGGCTCCCGCGTAAAATTCCAAATACTCCACCGCGGTCAAGCTGTCGTACACGCCAAAGAAGTCGGGCATGTAGCCGATCAGCTGGCGAACTTTGGCAGGTTCCTCGACCACATCATATCCACCGACATACGCGTGTCCTGCTGTCGGTTCAAGCAAGGTGGCCAACACGGACATCGTCGTCGATTTCCCCGCACCGTTTGGACCGACAAAGCCGAAACAAGATCCCTTCTCGATGTGCATGCTCAGATCATCGACCGCTTTGTAATTGCCATATCGTTTCGTGAGACCGACTGTGCGGATCATTGCGACACCTTTCCTTCCATGCCCATGCTCGGTAACTGCGAGAGCCCGCCAGGCTGCCACGAAGTGCTGCCAAGCTTCAGCAACAGCTTGCCTTCAGGAGAGAGGTATTTCTGCAAGGCAGCACCTGAAAGCTCTTTTTGCTGTTCTGCACTCGGCTGTTCCCAAACTTTCGTTTGCCAGTTGTAATATTGCTTGTCAAACAGAGCGAATGCCCTGTTGTCCAGATCGATCTGCGCCTTCGTCACCTGCACGTTGGCAGTTCGCTTCAGATCGTATTCTAAGAGGATGCTTCCCGCCTCCAGCACCACTTCATAAGGATTGATGCCAACTTTGCCCTCCGTCCCGGAGATTCTCGGCTGAACCGTACCGAGTGGCCAGTTCAACTGTCCGCCTCTCGGTTGCAAAGCGAACGATTGTTTGATGAGATTGTAGGTCGTTTCACGCGGCTCTTTCCCGTCAACCACAAACAGATCAAGTGGCGTTGAAGAAAATCCAAACAGCGTCACTTGTCCTTCCCCCGTCTCAGTCGGGTACAAGATCGCTTCCATAAGGGCGCCGCGCCGCTCCTCTTCCAGGTCGGGACCAAATGGGCCATATTGGCGAGGGAAGATTTGATTTCGCAAATTCTGCATCATCGGCATTCCGATCGAAGGAGCCGAGTACTGATAGGTGACCTCGATGTTCTTGCTCTCGCCAGCCGGCAGATCATCGATCATGAACGGCTGTGTTCCGATCAGCAAAAACGCCTGCTCAAGATCCATCTTCGATCGGTTGACCAGCGTTCCGGTCAGCTTGCCATCCGCATCAATCGTCAGATCTGCTTCGATCTGACCGAGCCCATTGATCGTCGCCGTCAACTCCGCCTCCCGGGAGGAGAAAAATTCAACATTTTGATAGAGGAGCGCCTGCTGCCCGACATCCTGCTGCATCTGGGCGCGGGCGTTCGCAGAAGCACCATAACTGCGCTTTGAATCGAACGGTGCGATGCGCGAGCCGTCGATCTTCAGATCGACCTTGTAGTCGCCGCCGTTCGGCATGACAAACGAGGCGATCGAGTTCAGCTCTGCCGAATCCTCGCTGTTCACGTTGATCACTCCGAGCGACTGGGTGATCGGCCCTGTCCCCCGCTCAAGCGACCCCAGTCCATAGATCCCGACAGCAAACGCGAGCGAGGTGAGCGGGATCAATCCCCACGCCCATTCGCTCTTCCGCTTGCGCCGCAAGATCAGGTAGAGGAGCGGGCCTGCGATCAGCACATAGCCGGTAAACGTGAGCGCCATCCCTTTTAGCGATGGCACCAAATCTGGAAATGAGGAGGCGAGGTTGGCCAGCTGCTGCAATTGATAGTAGCCGTTATCGCCCCTTTCGATCGATCCGTTCATCTCGCGCTGTGCAAGAACGTTCACCCACAGCTCGTCGTTTCCCGACCACGAAGCGAGCGGTTCCACGCTGAGGTCATAAGCTGCATAAAACACCCTGCCCGCGCCTACCTGCTGCCAGGCGAGCAGCGGCATATCTCCCGCTTTGGCGATCGAATTCGCCCCTGCCTTCAAGGAGCCTGTCGTCACGGTGAGCACGCTTTCGGTCGGCTTCTGACCGGACACCTTTTCCAGATCGGACAGATCGCTCACCTCACCGATGCCCGACACGGTGACCGGCGAGAGATCGGCAAACAGCCCCGCTCCGCCCGCAAACTGCGCACCGCCGGAGAGCAGCAGGTTGCCGCCGCTTTGCACCCATGACTTGATCGCTTCGATCTGCTCGGCGCTGAGCTTTTCTTTCGGTGCATGGTTGATCGCCAGCACGTCGAGCGATTTCAGCAGATCTGATTTCTCCGGCAGATTGGTGCCGTCCAACTGGCGAACGAGCACTTTCTCACCGATGCCAGGCCCTGCCGTCTTGGTAAAAAAGTTCAGATCGGCCTCCTTCGCCGAGATCGCACCGATCAGCAGCGCGTCGCGAATCGGCGTGGTCGCCTGCGGGCTGATCGTCGTCTCCACGCGGCCGCTCTCATCGAGCAAGCGCACATCGAGCTCTTGATTCAGGTAGTCGGCTGGCACTTCGATCAGCACCTGTTTGGTCGTTCCTTTTGGCAGCACAACCTGCTTCGTATATGATCCATAATAGCTAGACATTTGGTGATTGTTGTTGTTTTTTTCTGAAATCTCTACGTTTCCTTTAAAGTCGGAGCCGTTGTTTTCCAGCGTCACTTGGACGAGCGTCCATGTCTGTGCCTTGAACGATCCTTCAAAGCCGACAGAAACGCCCATCTTCACCTGATCTGCTGCCGATGCGACAGATGCTCCGCCACCGATCAGGCACACTGCTGTCAGCGCCGCAACTGCCAAGCGCCACCTGCGATTCCCTTTTCTCATCTCATACCTCGCATATTTTACAAGATTTAGAATTTATTTTGAGGGTACCACGCTTTGCTATAGATGGCAAACGAAAAATGTCATCCGCTCCAGAGCAGATGACATTTAGGCGATCTCCAAAAGTTTATTTTTCATCGCGACGAGCGCGAGCATCAAAAACAACAGCGAGGCGGTAAGAAAAATATAGTGCGGCTCCACATACTCGCCGCTCAGTCCGCCGAGCAACAGCCCGATCGGAGCAGAAACTTTCGCCAGCATCGACGTCGTGCCCGCCACCCTGCCCAGCAGGTGGTTGGGCGTCACCTCCTGGCGGATCGTATGCGTGTGGATGTTGGAGAAGGTCAGCGCTGCACCGAGGATGAACAGACCGCCGGCCAGCATCAGCCAGTGCGCCGAGAAGAACAGCACCGCCTGTCCGATCGAGGCGACGAGCACCGATCCGACCAACAATTTCCCGCGCCGTCCCCACTTCATGCTCGGCTTGGCGAGGAACGTTGAGCAGAGGCTGCCGAGCGCAGACGCGGATAACACCATGCCGAGCGAGCCCGTTTCCAGCTTCAGCACGTCGAGCGCGTAGAACACGATCACCGCTCCGGCGAACGTCGTCACAAAATTGACGCCGAGGACGAGCAGCGTGATCGTGAACAGCTCCCGCGTCAACAGCAGCTGTTGCCACCCTTCGCGAATCTCCTCGCGAATCGTCGTCTTGCGCCCGTCGGCAGGCTTCGGCCGTTCCACCTGCGGCAATCGCATCAGGCTGGTGAACAGGAAGAGCATCGTAAAGCCTGCGACGGTGATCAGCAGTCCATATCGATAGTTCATCATCAAGAGCATCGCACCTGCGACGGTCGGCCCGATCGCGTTGATCATCGTGTTCAGAAAGTTGATCGTCGCGTTGGCCGATACGAATTGCTCGCGCTCCATCAGCAAGGGGATGATGCTGTTATAGGAATTTTGAAACACATAGCCGAACGTCGTCAGCCAAAAGCCGAGCAGATACAGCACCCAGACTTCTTTCACCCCCGATGACAAAAAGGCGAACAGCAGCATCAGGATCGCAATCTGTAGGCCGACCGCCCCGAGCATCAGCCGCTTGCGATCAAAGCGATCGACGATCACCCCGACCAGCATGCCGAACAGCACGTAGGGCAACATGTTCATCACCGCCATCGAGCTCATCGCGAGCGTCGAGTGCGAGAGGTCGTAGATCATCAGCGGCAGCCCGAGCGTGTAGATGTGAAAGGTAAGCCCGGAGAAGCAGGTTCCGATCCACAGATATAAAAATTGACGGTTGCGCCACAGCGGTTTTGGCTTGTCTGCCGCCGCGTGGGTGAGCGGCATGTTCATCCCGCTCACGCCTCGCTCCCCGTCGCACAGTGTTCGGCGATCGCGCGGTCCAGCTCAATCAGCTCTTCTCTCGTCTCCAGCCCGAAACAGCTTGCCACAAACCAGCCGACCGGCGTGCGAACGACCATCTTCCCCTTGAGACGAATCCAGCGGTAAGCACCAGGATCGCCGCTCGGCACCGGAATCAGGTGGGCGAGGATACGAAACTTATAGCGGGCGAGCACCGGGAAGAACTTCTCCGAAAAGCGCACCAGCTTCAACCGCTTGCGTCTGACCGTCCAGTTGGTAAATTTGTTGCGGTACAGGTTGAGCACTTGCAACAGGAGCGCTGTGAAGACACCATCCTGATCCACATTGTACGGAATGTAATGGTAGAAGTGCTTCCGCAAACGCTCATGTTTGGCAAACAATCTATTGGAGAAACCCTCAAGCATAAACTCGGGGATGTTCGCTTTCTGACCTGAGACCTGCTCGTAGTATTGAATCAATTGATAAAATTCCATGTCCAAATGATGGCGTTTCAGACGTGCGTGCAATTTGTGATAATCAAGTTCGGGTTGGGCCAGCAGAAGATGAAGATCGACCGCATCGCGAAGGCGAATCAGCTTGTTGCCCACCGACTCCCCGGTGAGGATCAAGATCATATCTTCTGGCGACGGGACCGGAACATCGACACCGTTGATGTCGATCAGCCGCGATTCCCCCCAGAAATCTCCGCTCAGCCAGCTCACCTCACCCATGACAAACGAGCCGACGCTCACTTCCAATTCGATCATGCAGTTGTCCAGCTGTTTGAAAAACCCGCCGACCCCGACCACCTCATCGTTTAAGATGCCGAAAGACGGCGTCATCTGGTAGTCAAACCCAAGCTCCATCACCAGCGAGATCAGCTTCCAAAACTCATCCAGGTCTGGCACCACCAGGTCGTAGTCGCCCATCTGCCGTGGACAGCCTTCCGGATAAAGGGTTTTCACCGCGTTTCCCTTGATGTAGATAAAGCGAATGCCGTTCTCTGACAGCGCTTTTACCACATCTGTAAACGCTTCATCCTGAAGCGTGCGCGTGCGCATCCGCTCGGTGTACTCCTCGTGCAGCCCCATCGATTCTTCCAACTGCAAGATCGGCACCATCATCTTGTTTTCATCTGCGATCGGTTTGACCGCTTCTTGCACTTCCTCAAACGCTCGGATCAAGCTCGGATCTTTCTTATCGGGGCTCAGCGCCAGACGATACAAAAAAGGAAGCAACTGTTGCACCTTGTCTCACTCCTTTAGCCGCTCAAAATCAGGAGAAAGGAGAGGAATCGTTCCTCTCCTTTCGATGGATCAAAAAAGCATTACTTGCGGATGTCGACAAACTCTACTTGCGGCAGAACGAGCTCTTTGCGGATGTCAACGAACGGAACAGTTTCCGAGTGCAGGTTGCGTTGCATGTCATTCACCTCCTATAAAAGTATCGAAGCGATTCACCCGCATTATTTCTTGCGGATATCAACGTACTCAACCGGATGCAGTACGAACCCTTTGCGGAGGTCAACGTACGGTACAGTTTCCATAACGATGTTGCGTTCCATGTGTATTCACCTCCTTCACAGTGATAAAAAGAAGTTGTCTGTCCGCGTTACTTCTTGCGGATGTCGACATACTCAACCGGATGCAGCACAAAACCTTTGCGGATGTCGATGAACTGAACCGGCTCTTGGTAGTAGTTGCGTTCCATCGTACACACCTCCTCTCCCATTTGGTTCTTAGCTCCGAACTATTTGCGGATATCGACGAAGTCCGGGCGTTCCATCACGAGGCCACGAACATCGATAAATTCAACCGGCTCTACGCTGCGGTTACGGGTCATTGCTTTCACCTCCTCTCAAGCGGGATCACAAAGCGCCATTACTTCTTGCGAATGTCGATGAAGCTCGGCACTTCCATCACGATCTTGCGAATGTCAATAAAATCGACAGGCTCGACTTTGCGATTGCGGATCATGTTCGGGCACCTCCCCTCTTCAGAGACAGTCGTAACCAAAACTCTTACTGTTCGCGAACGTCAATGAACGGCAACGGACGTACTACGTAGCTTTTTTCCATCGTTCGCACCTCCTCTTAGATCCAGATGGAACGGAAATGAAACGGTTTTACTAGCTTGAAAAAGTTTTCCGTTTACTCTATTATATAAATAATCAGAAAATAATCAAGATAAGTGGATAAGTTTTTTTAGTAGGGTTGATTGATGAATTATCCACTTGTAAACTATGATTACAGATGAAATTTCTTGAAAGGTGGGAACAGAAATGAATCCTAGAAAAAGATTGCGCACGATGATTGAGCAGCCTGATCACATCATTCAAGCGGTGGGGGCACACAACGCATTGGGCGCCAAGCTGGTGGAACAAAACGGTTTTGATGCGGTGTGGGCGAGCGGTTTTGAAATCTCGACCGCCCATGCAAAACCGGATGCCAACATTTTAACTATGTTTGAATTTCTTGAAGCGGCTCGGCAGATGGCCGATGCTACTCATCTGCCGATCATCGCAGACTGCGACACCGGCTTTGGGAATGTGAACAACGTCATTCGCATGGTGCGCGATTATGAAAAGGCTGGCATCGCAGCCGTCTGCATTGAAGATAAAGTGTTTCCGAAGATGAACTCTTTCATCCCAGGCTATCAGTCGCTCGCTCCGAAGGACGAGTTTGCCGCCAAGATTCGTGCGGCGAAAGACACGCAGCACGATCCTGATTTTGTGGTCATCGCTCGCGTCGAATCGCTGATTGCCGGACATGGTATGGAAGAGACATTGGCGCGCGCGTCCGCCTATGAAGAGGCAGGTGCCGACCTGATCCTCATCCATTCGAAGCAAAAAGACCCGCGTGAAATATTCGAATTTTGCCGCCATTGGAACTCGAACACGCCGCTGGTGATCGTTCCGACCACCTATCCGAGCATCACGCTCCCGGAGATGGTCGAACACAACATCAAAGTGGTGATCTATGCGAATCAAGCGCTGCGGGCAGCTGTCAAAGCGATGAACCACGTGCTGTCCCTGCTCAAATCTTCCGGTTCCCTGCTCGCCATTCAGGATGATTTGAGCCCGATGGATCAACTGTTTGAAATTCAAGGCATGAAAGAGATGATTCAACAGGAGGAGCGGTATCGCAAGCAAGAGGTGAGATAGCGGTCTGCAGTGCGCAGTTCGCGCCGCTGAAAATCAGTTCTGCGGTTTGACGATCAGGCTGACCGCAATCGATCGCGATCCGAAAGGAGTGTTGAAGCATGAACCCGTTTTTGGTGATTGAAGGTGTGGATGGAACGGGCAAAAGCACCGTCTGCGCAGCACTGGAGCAAGATCAAGGGGCTGCTTTTTATAAAGGAATGTCTCCCGAATGGCGAGATTTCAGAGATTTTGTCGATGAGGATGCGGATGACTTCAGCCGCTTGCTCTACTATTTTGCATCGGTCACCTATACGTCAGGAAAGGTCAAGCAGTCACAGGAGACGCTGCCCGTCATCTGTCATCGCTATTTTGCCACCTACTTAGCGATCTTTTCGCTGAATACAAAAACCCCGCTTTCCCAGCTGAAAGAAGCTTTTGCTCCGGTTCGTGCGCGCATGGTCACACCAGATCTGACCATCCTGCTGACAGCAGACCACGAAGAGCTAAAACGGCGCCTGCTCGCTCGGGTGCATGAGCTGAAAGCGACCGACATGCGCGTCGTCAACTCGGTCGAATACACGCTCAACTTTGAGCTCGCCCTGCGCGAAGTGCTAAGTTGGGATGGGGAGTATGCGGTGCTCAACACCACGGGCAAAACGCCGGATGAGGTCATCGCCGAGGCGCGTCAACTCTGCGAACAACACATTCAGAACTGGAAACCGGTCTCTCACGAGGTGCGCTGATCGTTCGATACCGCTCGATCAGCGCAGCGTCGAACAGTCACTGCCGAGTGTAACCCCCGTGTTGCCAACAACAAAAGAGAGCGAGCGCATCTGTCCAGATGCGCTCGCTCTCTTTTCCTTCTCCTTCGATCGGTGATCAGCAGTTACACTTTCAGATGCAGAAAATTCAGTTCTATATCGAATAAATATCAAACATGTTACTCTTGATCAAATCGTTTTATATGAGTAATTATTGTGATATGATTAGATGGTAATTTCCCACCCTCATTCAGAGAGGAGATGTTGCAAGTGGAAAATTTGACACGCCAACTTGACCAAATGCCGTACGATTATCAACCATCTCTCCAAGAGGTCATTCAGGATGAATCGATCTCCCGTCTGCAAAGCGTCATCGAAGGGCGCACCGGCTTTGATCTGCCTGCAGGCACGACACGACTCGTATTGCACATGTTTCCAGAAAGCGCGTTTGTTGACCCGAAGGAGTATGACATCCATCCATTGGCACCCCTTTCCTCACCCGAGTGCATCACCGAGAATGATATCTACAGCATCACCTCCTACATCAAGATTCCACACACGCGAAACACGCTCTCTTATACCCAGTTCTTTCAAGATGGCTTTCTTGAGGCTGTCGATTGTTCCCCTCTATCCGATTCACAATTCGTCCAGCAGATCGTTCAATATCTGGAGGCGTTCCAAGCGATTGGCATTGACCTCCCCGTTCATATACGTCTTTATCACATCGATGAGCACAACCAAGCATTCCAACTCGCTCCACTCCTCACCACCAGCGAAGAAAACACCAGAGAGCGGTTGGAACAACTGCTCGCATCGAAACAGAAAGAGCCTCTCGATTGAGAGGCTCTTTGCTTTTGCTAGACTTCAAGCGTTCCTTTCCAGTCATACTCCAAGCCGGTTCTAAAGTTTTCATCGCAAACATAGAAGTACAGCTGCGCAATTTTGTCTGCCGGATTTTGACGAATGACCTCTAAGAACGCTTCGCGCGCATCGTAAAAGCGACCTTGCTGATACTTGATGATCGCCGATTCGAACAATTCCTTCGTCTTTTGCTTCAAGCGGCACTGCTCTTCACCGTCCGCCTCAAAGATATCGTAGAGCTCGATCGGCTCGGTCATCTTCTCCTTGATCAGGAGCAAGCCGAGGCTGCGCGCTCGATACTTGTCGCGATCTTCGATCATCACCCAGACGCGCGCGGGCAAGAGGATGGTCGCACCCAGCTTGTCCGAAATCTCCTCAAACACCATCGTCACCTGCACGCTGTCTGAGATCACGCTGACCTCCAGGCGCTCCTCCGCCCCGATGATGCCGAGCATCAACGGACCGTGTTGAATGCCGATGCCCACCTCGATGCGCGCCTTTCCCCGCTCGATGCGACGAACGTTGTACGACTCGATCGATCGCTTCATCTCCACCGCCGCCTGCACAGCCTCGCTCGGGCTGTCGGGGAACACCGCCAAGATCCCATGATCCATATACTTGCTCACATTGCCGTTGTTGTGGTCGACGACCGGTGAGATCACATGGAGAAAGCGGTTGATAAAGTTGAAGTTGTCCTCCGTCTTGTCCTTCATGTCCTCCATAAACTGATGGAAATCGCGAATGTTGACGACGAGGATGCTCATCTCCAGCTCCACCTGATCGCCCAGCTCAACATGGCGAATGTCAGGTTTGCCCAAGTAGTCCAAAAACTTTTCCGGAACAAAATGTCGATAGCCATCGCGGAATTCGCGCAGCTCGATCACTTTTCGCTCCACTTGGGTCGACATGTCGTTGAAGCTGTGTCCCAGCGCCGCCACCTCGTCTTGCGAGTTGACTGCGACACGAGTCCCCCAGCGCCCTTTGGCGATCTGATTGGCGCTGTTGCTCAAGTTGCGGATCGAGGTGAGCAAGATGATCGTCACCGTCAGCACGACGAGCAGGATCAGAACCGCAAACACGGTCAATTTTTGCAGCGTGCCATACCAGTAGCTATCCATGCGCAGTTCGAAGCCATGCATGTTGAACCCCGCTTCATAGACGCCGATCACCTTCGACTTGTCCGCGTTGAACAGCGGTCCGAGCGCGAAGAGCCAAGTCCCGTTTTCATCTTCCGATTGGCAGGTCAGGTACTCTTGATGCTCCAGCGCTCTGTTGTAATCAAAATCGGCGCCGATCTTCCGCAATTGTCCAGTGGATGGGTCGCTGACCATACAGGCGGAGATCGCCGTGTCATCGACCGCCACTTCGAACGAATCGAACATGCGGAGATCGTTGTCATCTTCCACCACTTCGTACAGCCGGCCATCTTTGTATTTATACACCATCATGTAGAACTTGCCATAATGATCGCGGAAGTTCAGTTTCGCCTTGATCGCTTGATAGGCTTCGCTCATATAGTCCTGCGGCGAATTGATGCGGATCAGCTGCTCCGGGTCGACCAGATTTTGACCATCGTGCGCCACATAGATCAGTGAACGCCTGACCTCGTCCTCGATGTCTGCTCGAAAATCCTTTTGAACCAGATAGGAGAGCAGAAGCATCGACAGCGAGATCAACGGAATCATGATGAACAGTTGCTTATAGATCAGCGAGCGGGGCATGATGTCGACATAGAGAATCTTCAGGATGAAAAGCAGCAGGAGCGCCGCCACAGCTGCGCCGATCCAGACCAAATACTGACGAAACTTGGTGCTGCTCGAATAGCTCAACGGGACGAATTCTTTCGTTGGCGTGTAGAGCACCGCATGTTGATCGATCGTCACCAGCAAGTTCCCGCTCTCCGTCACGCCTAAGCTCTTGATCGGGAATTCGGGTCGCTCCTCCTCGTCATTGAGCTGCTGAGCGAGTGCGGAGGCAACCTCTTTCTGCGTAAACACCGTCTCGACCTTTGCAGGATCGAGCAGGGAGAAGCGCTTCACACTCTCGCCGTATTGATCGAGGAAATAGACGTCCGTCCCCAGCAGCTTCACATCTTCCGCATACGTTCCGATCTGCCCTGTTCGATTCTGCGGATACAACCGTTCTGACGCTCGATAGATCTCACCCTTTTTCGTGGTGTAGATCAACTCTTTCGATTTGACACCGACAATATCTGAGACGGTCGTATCAAGCGGGAGATGCGCGCTGGTCACCTTGCTGAAGCGATTGAACTCCGGGTCCCATTCATTCAGGTCGAGCTCAGCTTCAGACTCTTGTGTGATCAGAAACAGCTTACCCGCCTTGTACTGCAAAGCGAGGATCGTGCCACCGCGCAGCGAGGAGCGCTCCGTCACCGAGTACGGACGAGAGAAGCCGACCCAGTCCGAATCGAGCTCACCATCCGCATCGTATCGAACGATCGCCTCATGCTTGAGTGTCAGGGCGTTGATGTCCATCACCCGCACCACAGCGTACAAGCCCCCGTCTTCAGCGGGCAACACCTGATCAAACGTGACAAACGACAAGTTCTCGTCTGTCATCGCCACCTCTTTCGTGTTCAGGCTGGCAAACTCGGAGACGGGCGGCGCTTCGATCTTATACTTGAGCGTGCCGTCCAGACCCAATTTGACAATCGACTGCTTTGCTTCGCTGATGATGTAAAAATTGTCATTCGCGTCTGATGTGATTCGATATGCATTTTTTATCGGAACCAACGAGTCGAACGATGGTTTCGCGAGATACAGCGAGTTTTGATAGGTTACGAACCCGATCGTCGAGATCAAGAGCAACAGGATGAGGAGCCGGATAAGATTTCGTCTCATCGGCTGATACCCCCTTTGATCTCAACCGTCTGGGTCGGGCCATCCCAAGCGACGTCAAGCCCGAGCGCTTCCATGACAAATCGCAGCGGCACGACGGTGCGACCGGCGATGAGACGAGGCGGGGTATCGAGCTTCACTTCACGCCCGTCGACCAGCGCCGTCTTCGCTCCGATCTTGCAGTAGACGGTCGTCCCCTCTTTGGTGATCGTGACGCTCTGCTCCTCTTGGTTCCATTTGACTGCCGAACCGAACGACTCGGAGATCGGCCGGATGTGAATCAGAGTGCGATCCTCCAGGATGAGCGGCGGCATCATAAACTTGATGTCCACCCGCTTGGCGATCAGATGATCGACCGGAAGCACCGTCGCTTTCGGCTGCTCGCTCTGAATCTGTTTTTGCAAGCTCTGCAGCAGCTCAAGCTCTTCAGGCGTATATTTTTGCTTTTCGATCTGCTGGATGCGCTGGATCGCCTCCTTGTGCAGCTCCTGAAGCGAGGCGCTTTTCACTCCGCCCGTCTCCAACTGCACTTCCTTCTGCTTCTGCTCCGCTCGCTCTTTCTCTACAAACAGCTTTTCTTTCTGCGCGCCGAGCAGTTTGCCCTCAAGCACCGTCAACTCCTGATTCAACAAGACCGCCTCTTCTGACGTCGCCCGTTTTAGTTTGTCGATCAGCTTCAGCTTCGCCTCCTCGATCTGGAAGATCAGATCGACGAGCGCTTGCTCCTCAGCAGTAAGCTCCGCCTCCGCCTGCACCAGGGGGATCAACAGCTGATCTGCCAGCTCTGCCGCACCTTTCGCTTTCGCCGCTGCGATCTCCGCTTTGATGCGGGCGACCTGCGCGTGAAGCGCTGTGACACGCCCCTCTTTCCTCGCGGTCTGAATTTCTTGGACACGGGCAGCCATCGTGTTGAGCTTGGCGAGCAACAGGGCGGCCAGCTCTTTTTGCGCAAGTTTCTCCGCGCTTTGAAACCCGACCTCGATCAGCTTGCTCTCCGCTTGCAGCTGTTTCTTTTCCTCAGCCAACGATGCTTCCTTCACCTCGGCGATCTTGCCCTTCAGCGTTTCGATCTCCTCCGCGCTGCTCGCCTCCCGCAGGCGCTTTTCCAGCGCTGTGACCTGAAGCGTGAGCAATGCATGCTGAAACAGCTTGGTGGTCTTGTCCACCTCGTCGAGCTTTTCCAACAGCTCTTTTGCTCGCTTGCTCTGCGATGTGTTGATCGCCTCGTTTAGATCTTGCGCCAGCTGCATGCTACCTGCGATCGCCTTCTCCAGTTCGGTCGCAAGGACAGCCTTTTTAAAGGCGAGCAGATCATCCTCCGCTTTCTGCCGCTGCGCCAACAGCTTTTTCACAGCTGCCAGATCGCCGCTGTTTTTCGCCGCCTGCAATTCGGCTTCCACCTGTGCCAGATCTGCCTCCAGCTTTTTCTGCAGATCCGCTTGCGCACCTTTGACCGCGCTTTCCAACAGCTTTTCCGGGTTGGCGAGCTTATCGAGCTCTTCGGCCGCCCCGTCGCTATCGCCAGCTTTTAGCGCTTGAAGAAAATCGACCTGCGCTTTTAAGGAGGCCGCCTTGATCGAGAGCTGCAGGGCGAGCGTGTCATCCTTCGCTTCGACCGCCTTCTTGTTGTCCTCCTCCGCTTTGCTCTGCAACTCCTTGAGCTCGGCGATCTGCCTGTCCAGCTCAACTGGTGTTTCCAACCATTCGATCTTCTGTTTGCCCGACTCCATCCGCACCCAGATCGTCACCTTCAGCTTGTCGATCTCCGCATTGGTGACCGGCGATCCGCTCGGGTTGAGGATCGCCGAGAGATCAAACCCGTTTTTGATGTTGAACCAAGTTCCAGCGGCAAATTCGGACTTGTAAAACATGCCCTGGTCCGACTGGTCGCTGCTCGACTTGGCTGCATCGAGCACAGGCTTTGTCAGCGCCTCTTTCTGAATCAGATACGTACCGATCAAAAGATGTCCACTCGCCACTTTGGACGCTGTCGGTCGCTCTGCTGCTGTCGCTTTCGGCGCGGCGAACAACCCTGAGCTGCACAGTGAAAGGGCGAGCAACAAAGCGACAAACTTACTGCTTCGTTTCTTCGTCATGGCGATTCTCCTTTATTTCTTGATCAACGTTCCGCTTGGAGCATACCCCTCCAAGAGCGCTTCTTCTCCCTTTGTATCGCCTTTGTAGAACACGATGTACAGGTCGCTGATGTCGCTGAAGACGATGTTTAAATGCAACACCTCTCCTTTGATCGGCATGCGCTCTCCGATCTGCTTGCCAGACTTTTTGGAGTGAAGCGAATAGTGCGTCACTTCACTTCCCTCTTTTAGATCGACGAGCGAAAGCTTGCTGGTCATCCCTTCTGCAGCTGGTGTCAGTTTCCAGCCTCCGAGCGAGCGATCATCGCGGGGCGGTTGGATCAGCGGATCCAACCCGCTGTCTACCTGATATGGAAGGATGCCGTTTCGGGTGACGACGCCGCCAGACGTATCCAAGTTCAACTTCGACAGCGTCATTCGATAGGCGAGGTAGGTGGCGGTCACCACTTCGCCCGCCTGCGCTTCTAACGCTTTGATCGCATCGAGCTCCTCCTGCTTGAGCAGTCCGAAGCGATGCTTCTGTTCCGCATCTTTGGTGGCGACGCGCGCCTTATCTTGCGCTTTCATCGCTTGGATGTGCGTCTCTTCCGCCTGTTTGACCGCAAGATAGGTCGTTTTGATCTTGGCGGCGAGCTTCTGCCGCGCATCGTTCTCTTTTAAGCGCGCTTTGTCAGATTCGAGCATCGCGATCGGCAAAGAGTTCTGAATGTCTTCAAAGTAGCGCAAGCCCTCATACTCTCCTTGCAGCTCTTTTTTCGGCACCTGTTTCAGAAACGGGAGCGAAAAGACGAGAATCCACGTTTTGCCGCGCCACTTCTGTTCGATGCTCTCGGCCAACTCGTTGTATTTGATCATAAAGGAGGCGTAATCAGGTTCCTTGGTCGGGGAATAGGTCGATTCGAGGATTTGCATCGCTTCTTGTCCAAACTTGTTGGTGTACAGTTGGCGAACGAGGCTGACTTTCGATTCGGCCAGTCGGCGCGCCTCCGTCTCCTTCCACAGCTCAAGATCTTCTCGCTCGGCAAGGGCGATCAGCTGCCAGAGCGAGCTTTGGTTGAGCAGCGCATATTGGCGCGGCACGTCAAACGAAAACGGGCCATCCAGATCGAGGCTGACCTTCAGTCCGAGTTCGTTGCGGCTGCTCTTAAAGGCGAGCTCTGCCACCATCAGCCCAGAGCGCGCCACCTCCGCCTCCGCTTTGGCCGCCTCGACATCCTCCCGCTTGGCATACCCGTAGAGCGCCTTGTTCGACAGATCAACCGCTTTTGCTTCCGCCTTCTTCAACGTCATCTGCGCCTTTTGGACAGACAGCTGTGCTTGATATGCGTTTATGTAAAGCTGCTCGATCTCCAGGGCGAGCGACCGCTTTTTGTTTTCGATCTCGCGCTCTGCCTTTTTCACTTCAAACTGCGCGAGCGGAATCTTCGTTCCGAGGTCGATGTCGCGGCTTAAACTGTGTTCTTTCGCATGTTTGCTCGCATCTTTCTCCGCCTGGCTGTTTACCGCTTGATACGCTTGAATCAACTCATATTGCTTTTTTTGCAGGTTGCTCGTGACATCCTTCAGCTCGGGGCTCGTTTTGATCCCGCGTTCCACCAGCTCTTGGATCGACAGCGATGGCGCTGCATAGACGACCGCTGTGGGCTGGATGACAGGCAGAGCGCTCTGCACGGTCAGCATACAAACGGTGAGAAAAGAAACTGCAGCAGTTTTCCGTCCTAGGTTTAAAATTTGAAGGCCCCCTCCCACAATATGAACTACAATTTCAATCTTACTACATACCGCTATCATTTCGCATCTAAATTTACAACAATAAAGAGATAATTTATGGTACATTTAGAGGAGGAATTGAAAAGGGGAGACTGCGATGGGGTTTGTGGTATGCGGAGGAGCACAGATGCAGTGTAGCTTTGGCGCCTCGCCGAGCGCGCTGATGGTGCTTCCGATCAATAAAGTGTTGACTTCAATGCCGATTGCAAACATCATGGACAACAAACCGATGGTTAACGTTCTGCCGTTTGGCATGTGCAAATCGCTGGCCAATCCGACCGTCGCGGCGGCGACCGCCGCCAACAAAGGAGTGCTGACGCAGATGCCCTGCATCCCGGTGACCACCGCACCGTGGGCGCCAGGCAGTCCGACGGTGCAGGTGGCGAACATGCCGGCCTTAAATAACAGTTCTAAGCTGATGTGCAACTGGGGTGGCGTGATTTCGATCACCCAGCCTGGCCAACAGACGATACAGGTGCCCTGATGAAAATGCTGTTACAATTATCCAATCAGATCATCAAGCCGGTGGTGACGCCATTCATCGCCAAAGTGCAAAAATGGATCGCTGCGATCCGCGATCTGCCCAAAGCGGCCCAAGCCAAGTTTGAAGCGACGCTTCAATCGAAAGAGAAGTCGCTGAAGGACTACGTCCGCTTCGGCAGCCTCTATGTGTCGAAACGGCTGATCTTGATCATCCTCCTCCTGACTATCGCCTTGTCCATTCTGGCTTACTATTTCCTCTGTGTGAATCCACCAGCCTTCTTGCGCGAGCTGCTCGGGCGCAACGTGTTTGTCGAGAACTCCAAGGAAGTGGACGCCTACTCTGGCTACGGCAAGGTGGTCGACGAACATGGCGTTCTGCTCTACGAAGGGGATTTGCAAAAGGGCAAGTATTCGGGCAATGGCATCATCTACAACGGTGCGGGCAACATTCTGTACAAAGGTGAGATGAAAGACGGCAAGATGCACGGGAGCGGCGAAAAGTACAACGGAATGGGACAGCTGTTGTACAAGGGCAGCTTTGTGGACAACGTGTACGAAGGCGAAGGCAAAACCTACTATTCAAACGGCGCCATTCGCTACTCGGGCGCCTTTAAACAAGGCAAGATGACCGGAGATGGCACGCTGTACTACCAATCGGGCAAGCTGATGTACAAAGGTCTGTTCGTCGAAGATAAGTATGCGGGCAAAGGCACCGAATACTTCATGACCGGAAAAGTCAAATATGATGGCCTCTTCCTCAACCACCAGTACGATGGCGAGGGAAAACTATTTGAGGAGAGCGGCAACAAAGTATATGAAGGCATGTTTTCGTCCGGCCGCTATCAGGGAGCTGGGAAACTGTACGCGCTGTCGGGCAAACTGCTCTACGACGGCAATTTTAAAGAGGGGCTCTACAGCGGCGAGGGCAAAGAGTTCTACAGCAACGGACTTGTCAAATATGCAGGTCAGTTTGCGGCTGGCAAGTATCAGGGCGAAGGCAAGCTGACGGCGGAGAAGGGCAAGCCGATCTATGTCGGCGCCTTTGTCGCAGGCAAGTATGACGGCGCTGGGGAACTGTTCAATGCGGACGGCGTCTTGCGCTACAAAGGTCAGTTTCAGTCAGGACGGGAGCATGGGCTTGGTGAGCGATACAACCCAAAAGGTTTCATCGTATTCAAAGGGCCGTTTCAGTACGGTCATCCGTTCTATCCCGGGTTCCTCGGCCTCGCACCGCAGAAGGTGGAAGAGCTGCTGGGCAAGCCGACAGATGTCCGCATCTCCGAGCAAGGCGTCAAGGCGCTGGAGCTCGTCTATGCGGGAGAGAGCATGCTGTTTCGGGCGGAGCTCGACCCGACCAACCTCGATCCCGACCCGGAAAAGCAGAAAGAGGCGAAAGTCACCTCGGTGCAACTATGGGGAGCGGAGCAGTTGGCCGAGCTGCAGCAGATGCTGGATGAAATGAAGAAAGCTGCCAAAGATGCAGCTTCCGATCCAAGTGGCACCTCTGGCCAATCGGGCGGCAAGACGGGCGATGCGCCCAAGGATGATGAGCCTGCCCCCCCACCGCTTAAAGTGGTGCGCGAGTCTGGCAATGTGACGCTCTATCAGATCGGCGACTATTGGTACTACTGCTCGTATAACGGCTCAACGATCGCGCGCGCAGAGATCACCTACGCGCTGTAGCTCGAAAAGCGATCAAAACGCCACGCAGAGCTAACCGAATGCTCTGCCCAATCCAAAAAATAAACCCCAAAAACCATGTTGTCCACGGTTTTTGGGGTTTTTCATTTCGATCGCTGCCGCTCATTCTTCTTCGAGCTTCAGGCTGGCCGCTTGCCTGCCGCGCAGGTCAGCTTCCTGTTCGAGAGAAGGATCGTCATTGACAGCAAGCCCGTTGATCGAGCTGGTCGGCTGTACGCGACCCTGTCGCTGTTGGACGACATGTGCGAGCTCATGGCCGAGCAGCTCTTGACCAGATTGGCTGTGCGGTTCGAACTTCCCTTGGGCAAAGTGGATGTCGTTGCCCTGCGCGTAGGCGAGCGCACCCACATCGGAAGCGCGGCTGCCCTCATGGATCTTCACATCGGAAAAATCGGCCTGAAACGCTTGCTCCATCTTCATCTGCACATCTTCCGGCATCCTGTTTGCGCCGGCGCTCTGCATTTGCATGGGAGCGGAGCGCTTCATCTGCAACTCCTCTTCCTCCGGCATCCGCTGAGCAGGGTCCTGCTTCAACTGCAGCTCCTCTTCCTCTTCGAGCGGGGACCTCTGCGCCGCTTTTCGCTGAATCTGACCGCTCAAGTAGCGGGTCGTCGCTTGGTTGCCAAAAGAGCGTTGCATCTGCAGCAACGTGTTTTGCATCGGCGTTCCAGAGGTTGCTCGCGCGTTGTTTTTCTGCTGACTGACAGAGGTGGAATTCGCATTGCCCTTCGCCTTTCCTTGCATCTGTCTTGCCAAGGTCAACCCCTCCTATACGTCATCTTCTTCTGAAGAAGCAGCTTCTGAGCGGAACGGCCGAGCGGAGGCGGCGCTTCCTTCCGGAGCTTGGATCGCCCACCAGCGGATGCACACTTTGCTCATCTCAGTCGCCCCGTAGATCTTCAAGCCGATCCGAAAGGTGCCCTTTTTCGGGTAGACGAGCACGCCCACCGAATGCTTGGGCAGATAGGATTCATAATCGCTATCGAAAAACACGTCCTGATCTCCGTAGTAGACCACATCCCCTTGGTTTAGCAGCGAATCGCACTCCTCGACACCAACTTGAACCAATACATCGCCCGTACCAAGTCCATGCTCGATCTCTTCCGAGTAGAAGATGCGCTCCCCCTTGGAAAACGGGTTGATGCCGGTGCGATGCCCACCGGAGAGCATCAGCTCCGTCGAGCCGACCGCCGTCTTGAAAGGAGCGTTTTTCCCCGCGGCGTTTTTGCTCCCCGACGCCCGCTTTCCTTCCGGCAGACCAAGCTTGAAGTAAAACTCCTGCTTGATCGGGTCATACTGCACATCAAACTTCGGCTGTTCATCGGCGGGCAGCTTCTCAGCCTCCGCCTGCACGCGAAAGTGTGGATGCGCGGATAGCTGATGTTCGACGCTTGCCGCCTGCTGATCGAGACCGAGATTGGTCAACAGCGAGTGGTTGTAGATATGATCGCCAAACGGCACCGTCTCGATATGGTCGATCATAAATGCGGCGCCCGCCTGCTGAAGATAGATCTTTGCCAGGTACAGGCAGGAGTCAGAATCTGCCTCCAGCGCCTTGTCGAGCGAGCGAGCGTAATACTCTTCCAAGATGCGATCGCGGAAGCTGCTCGCCCCGATCTCGATGTTTTGAATGCTCGGCAGGTTGGCTAACACCTGCTCGTTGCCGATCTCGATCTTCGAGTTGTCGCGCAGGATGGCGACCGTCGCATCATGGCTTGCCGAATCATGCGCCCGCAGTTGATAGGTAAACTCAAAGCGCGTCTCTTTCGCTCCCTGTGGAATCTCGCAGGTGACCTTGTTGCCCGCCAGCGGATCACACCCTGCGGTCATCAGTTCAAACTCCAACAGCAGCCGCTGTGTCTGCAACGCTCGCTCGACGATGACCTTCGCTTCGAACACCCCACCCGCCTGCACATAGCGCGGGACTTCATGCAAGATGTGCACGCCACCGCCTTGGAACAGTTCGGACGTCGTGAACGCCAAGTTGTGATGTTCAAACTTGGAAAGGCCGGGCGCCTCTTCGCGAACGAACACTTTGTACCCTTCGAACATGCGGTTGTACTCGTTCACCTCGTCCTTTCGCACAGACGTGTTGGCGATCGAATGCACCGGCTCTTTGCCCTTCTCGTCATAGGCGATGCAGAGGTAGATCTGCTTGGTGTATTCGCCGTTGTTGACAAAGCCCGGCACGACGGAAAGATTGTAGGTCATCGGATCGGAGACGACGATCTCGCGGCCGAGGTGGTCAAGACCTACCCCCGCCTGTAGCGAGAACGACCGCTCATCCACCTTGACAACCTGCAGTCCAGCGACGACGCCGGTGCCGAACAGCAGGCGGTTGAGCAGGCGCCGCTTGTCATTAAAATAGGTCTGCTCCGATTCAAAATCACGAACGGTGAGCAGTTTGCCATAAAAGTAGCGGTTGCGTTCAAATGGAAAAAATCGTGATTTTTGCATATCCAAACTCCTTTTTCTCCCGATTTATTCTAAATTGGAATCGAGTTCCAAGCGTGTATGCAGACCGATCCTGTTGTCGCGATCGATGTCGATCAGCACCGTGTTGTTCGGCATCGAAGCCTGATCATCGAGCACGAGCAACCTCGGCTCGGACAAGAACGTGTTGATGCCGAGATAAGAGTGCGTGCCGAGGTAGATGCGCGGTTCCAGCACGACCAACTGCGCTTCTGAGAAGGCTGGCTTTTCTTCGTCGATGATCTTTTGCAAGATTTTCCGCTCTTCATCACTCTTGACCACATGTGGTTTGATCAGCACGCAGAATCGATAGGGGTCGAGGCCGTACAGCTGTTCCATGTAATCTTTGATATCCGCTTTTTCCAGCAGATACTTGTATTGAAAATATTCGATGATATACGGCTTCTCCCCCGTAAAGATCTCGATCATCTCCTGAATCCCCGCCCGAGTCCCGCGCTTTTTGTACAGTTCGGTGCTCTGCTTCATCAGCCTGCGCACTTGATCGCTGCTCCAGCGGTCGTCGACAGAGATTCCCACCCAGGTCGCCAGCCAGCGCAAAAGATCGCCTGACGACGAATCGACATCAAAAAATCGGGACATGTGATCGATCGTCTCTTCCATCTCTTCGAAAAAAGTGCCGTACAGCGAAAGATAGCGCTCTAAAAAGTCACGGCTCACAGGATCTTGCTGATACACGCTCGGCAGGTAGTTCAGATAGGAGTTGCGCGGGAAGTACACCCGCAGTTTACGCAGCAGTGGTGAGAGGCGATCATTGCCCCTCCACTCGATCTTAAGCCAGATGTAGCGCCCCTTCGCCTGCAGCAGCGCGTCTTGTGGATTGACCAGCGGACGGGAAAAGACCCGATCGAGCTGCACAAGCTTGGTTTCCAGCGAGATCTCTCGGTCCTGCAGGTACTGGTCGAGTTGAATGCGCTGCCCGTCGAGCATCAGCTCTTTCTGATCTGCCGAGAAGTAGGAAATGCGCAATTGCGTCTCATCGGGAAGCTCTCGCTCGACGGTGATCTTGTGCCAGACCGTCTCCGCTTCTGTGCTGTCAAACGCTTGCGTGAAGTAGATTCCCTTCAGCGCGCCCTGACCATCCCCCAGCGGCTTGGTGCGCAATTTCTGCTCCAAGACGGTGATCAGATTCTCCTCTTGGTTCCACACGTACATTTTGCTGGCATAGCCCACCAGCAGTTTTTTCGCCTGTCCCCGGTAGCCGAGCACCGCGTCCACATAGCGGCCATCCGCCTGATAATGGTGCACAAAGCGGTTGTCCTCCCAAGCTTGTTCGATCGAGTGGTCATCGCCGATATAGAGCGATCCGAACGGATCGACGCCGAGGCCGGACGGTGAACCGATCACCTTGACCGGGAGGGTCGCTTCATGGCCCCCGCTCTGCGCAAAGGTGAAGACCGCGCGCTCGGCCGTGTTCAGAATGTATAGCTTCCCACCCGAACCGACGGTGAAGAAGAGACTTTCTTGCAAGCTGAGCAGCGAAGTCTCCTGTTTGATCAGCAGCGAGCGGTGCTGGTACAACCGCTGCGGTCGACCTCCCGAATCGATCTTCAAAACGCCGTAATAGCTGTTTTCGGTGGCGTGCAGCCCGGTCGCTCGCTGAACAGGGTCGAACACGAACAGCACATACGCATCGCCGTGGCGATCGGTCGTGATCGCGAGCGGATGGACGGGGATGCCGCTGTACTCGTTGAGCCTCCAGACCGCCTGGCCAGTGTCCGGTGAGTAGGCGACCAGCCGGTTTTCGCCTTCCAGCTGGGAGACGAGCAAGTGGGTTCCGACCTCTGTCAGCTTCGCCCGTGCGGAAAATTGCCCATGACCGCCTGGCAAGATCAGATCCGCATAATGGTTTTCATAGTCGTATAGAAAAACGTTTGCCTGCCGATCGAGCAGATACAGCTTCTCATTCTCGCCGAGCGCGAAGTCTTCCAATTGCTGAAGCCCTTCGATCAGGTCCAGCCGCACCGTCTGATAGAAGCCAAAGCGCTCCGTCTGCTCGATCAGCACACCCTGCTCGGTGACGGTCAGGTTGTGCAAAGCTCCTTTTTTCCAATCCGCTTGGCGATTTAAGGAAAAAAAGGTCGTGTCATCATACAACGGGAATCACCTCCATTTCGCTCGCACCTCACACATCCGCCCGCGAGATCAGTTCGATCTGATGGCGACCGGAGTAGACCAATCCATGAGGCGGCAAGAGAATATCCCCTGAGGGGTCTTTTTGGACGCCGACCCCTTCTGCCTCAAACCAGAGCGTTTGGATGTATTCCACACCGGCCATCTGGTTGATGATGCCGTAGATGTCCCCTTTGTAGACGGGACGCCCGAACTCCCACCCTTTGGTCGGGTCGGAGTTGTCGAGCACATCGAGAAAGTGTTGCAGCGAATCATTGATTCGTGCGCCGAGATTTTTCGTGTCAGGATCGATGACGATCACCGCATGCACCGTGATCTTGACATACTCGGGAGGCACGACGTGCACCTCTGTCGTCAGCAGGCGGTGCTGGTCGAGATGATGTTGCACCGTGCTGAGAAATCCGGCGCTCGGCTTCGGTTTCTTATCTTCGCCGTACGGGACGACGACGACTGTGACCTCGCCGGGAGCTTTTTGCTGCGGATAGTCGCGCAAGCCGACCCGATAGAGCGGGATCGCCTTGGCGCGTGCGACGCGAAGCCCAGGGGTCGCCAGCGCGAGTTGCTCAAAATCATCGCTCGTCACGCCTCTGGTCGTCATCATCAGCTCGCGTCGCAAGCGATCTTTTGCTTCGTCCAGCGTTTCGCGCTCAGCGCCTCCGCGAGCAAAATCATGGTTGATCACCGTGAGCTTGCCGAACAGTTCCGGCCGCGCAAACGAGTTGATCAGCAGGCGCTGCACGTTGCCGCGCTCCCCCCCGCCCACTTGTAGGGCGAGCAACCTGATGTTGTCATCATCAGAGACGTCTGGAATCTGTCCGTTCTCGCTGTTTCCGAAGACGATCTCGCCAGTGCTCTGGTCGAACACATAGTGACGATCATCCGGCCCGGAACGTTCAAAATCGTCCACCTGTGTCCAGTCCTGCCAAAGCCATTCCGGAGCGTCGAGCAGCTTGATGCCAACTTGCAACTGCAACGACTTTGGCAGAACGGGCGTCTGGGCCAATTGGAAGCGCTGTCCGGGCAGACCGTTGCTTCGACCGATCCACATGTGCGCGGCAAAATCTTTCTCATAGGCGATCACGCGAATCGTCCCCTTGCCTTTCGGTGGAATGCGCCCATGTTCTCCATTGCCAAAGCGCAGGTAGAACACCTGCTGGTCTATATTGCGATAGAGGATACAGCTGCGGTCATCCGGCTTTCGTGCAGTCAGGTCATCGACCTCGTCCCAGATGCGCCAATCGCCTGTCGCCTCCTCTTGCACTTGGATTTCCACCTCGCCAAAATAGGGCAGATAGCCATCGATCACATGCTGTTGATCCATCTCGCCTGTGCCGTCGATCGACAGCACGGTGCTCTTCGTTTCGCGGTGTACTGCGCGCACCGTGTTCAACAATATTTTCTCAACTTTCGGCGGGATTTCGTATCCAGGCTCCTCCAGCACGGCACAGATCCAAAAGCGCGCTTTGTCATTTGCCGGATGGATGCGCATCGGGCTCATCAGATTGGGCACGGTGAAGGTGAGGCTCCCGCTCTTGGACAGATGCAGCGTGCTGTCGCGCTCGATCCGCAGCGGCAAGAGTCGCGGCGATCGATTTTCGCCAGCCTCGTCAGCGCCTGAGTAAAACCACGAGACCTTGGCGGGAGGAATCTGCCCCCCTTCGATCTCCTCGCTCGGGTTGGCCTGCACCTGATAATTTTCGAACAGATCGAACGTCAGCGTGATCTCTCGCTTCGCCGGAAGCTCGCGATCAAAGGCGAGAAAGAGGCGATTCCCCCGCTTGGCCCGCGCTCCAAACGCGTAGTAGCCGACATTGTTGTTCTCGTTGGCAACCGTGTGATCGGAGATCTCCGCTTTTGCGCTGACCAGCACGCGATCGATCTTTGCAGGCAAGAGCAAAAGCGGTTCGACCGTTTCGAACGGCTCATTCAAGCCGCGCAGTTTGCTGCCGCGGGGCAGCAGGTAGGGCACCTGCACATTTCCGAACGACACGTCGACTCGCGCATAGCTCGCCTGTTTGGGCACGACTCCTAACATGCGCAAAAATTTCAGTTCATTTTTTACGGTCACCCTGTTTAGATAATATTGTTGCATCTCGGTGAGATAGGAAAATAGCTCGACCATCGTGATGCCAGGGTCGTGCGCATTCTCATCGGTCCACTGCGGGCTCAGCTTCGGGATCATCTTGCGCGCAGAGTCGACGATCTCTTCAAATAGGCGGTCATCTAGGTTTGGCAACGGGAGCATAGGTTCACCACCTTTTTCCATCTGTTTTGTTGGTTAGTCAAGCAGTTCGACGCCGATCTGATGCTTGCCGTTGATCACGATGCCATGTTGAATCTGCATCGCTTCCTCAAACGTCAGTTCGGTGCGCTTTCTGTCCGCCAGCTTGTGCACGGTCAACGACAACTTCTTCACATGGTTGACGCCTGTGACCGCTTTGAGCAGGCCGTAGAAGACAGATGCGTGGATCTGTTGTCCGATCTCCCACCCTTTGCCGTCATAGTTGCCTTGATACGGATTGAGAAAGCTGCTCAAGCTCTGAACCGCTTCGAGCTCAGCGGGCACGACCTCATCCATCGACATGACGACCAGTTGAGCGAAGATCGAGATTTCCAAGTAGACCGGCTCGATGACCACGATGCGGCTGACCATCGCGATCGTGCTGGCTGAGCGCTCGACGAGGTACTCCTCCACCCGACGCTTCAGCTGCGGGAAGAACGGCCTGCCATTCTCACCACCGCTCGGGAGGATCGCCAGCGTCACACAGCCGTTTTCTCTTTCCAGGTTGGCGTTGTAACCGGGCAGGCACTTCACCTTGGCGATGTCGTGGTATGCCTGACGAGCCAACCATTCATAATCGAGCGCTGTGATCGCTCGATCGCGATGGCGCACCTTGTGCGGCCCCCGCTGCAGCGTCGTCTTCAGCGGCTCGATATCACTGCCCCCGCCAGCAGGAGTTGGGTTGAACACGCCGGCGATAAACGCGATCGTCTGCTGCAGAGATTTGATTTGCCCCGCTTCCACATTGCCGCGTCGGCCGACAATCTTTTTATAGTGCACCATCACCGGCTCAGGACCGCTTGCGGACAGCGCTCTGCCATGTACCCCATCGCCGAAGCGCAACACCCCGGTCGATCGATCGAGCACATAGTGACGATCTTCCGAGCCTGAATGATCAAACTGTTCCACCGGCTCGTATCTGATCCACAGTTGCAAGATCTGCCCACCGGAATCGCGCAAGATTTCGGTGCGCGTGCTGTCTGAGCTGAGCAGTGCGTCCAGTTCAAGCTCGCTGAGCTGGCCGGTCTCATCCACCCAGACCTCCTCCGAAAAGATCGGCGGCCCCTCCAGCACAAAGCGAACTTCGGTGTCGCTGACCTGCTCTTTCTTCGGCACTTCGCGGCGGATGCTCTGCTGTTGAATCGCCTTTGTCGTGTTCGGAAAGATGCCGGCGAGCAGCGGGCGCTTTCGTTCGGTCACCGCCTTGCGCTCGATCTGTTGGTCGCGCTGAAGCGCTCGGAGCCAGAACAGATCGCGGGTGAACAGCGAATGGCGAACAAAGTCGGACGGCCCGACAAATTGCACCGTGCCGCTGCGGGTGAAGCCGAGCGTCTCGTCGATCGTCTTGATCGGCTTCCACATCGGCCCAGCCGGACCTTGACACAAATACTCCCAATCGATCAGCGAGAGCTCCGAAGTCTGATCGGGGATGCCGAGCAGAGAGAAGTACAGCTGGATCGGCCCTTTGCGCGGCGCTTCGTCAAAGCCCAGATAGAAGGCGGGAAAGCGGCTGTCAATGCCCACAAAGGGGGCAAACAGCACGTTGCGCTCAGCGATCGCTAACGTCCGATCGAGCACTTCCATGTTGTTTTCGGTCAGACAGCGCTCAACTGGAAATCCTTGATTGGGAAAATAGCAGTATTGCAGGCGCAGATTGGCCAGCTTTGGCGTGAGATAGATCGGGTTGTTCGCATACAGGTTTTCCACCTGCAACACGCGAGCGCGAATCCAGCGCGCTTGATGTCCGTTGACCCACGTTTCAGACATATCGGCCGGACAGATGAACTGCATCACCATCTCCTTGCCCGCTTCGCTTATGCGGTAGAAGATCTCCTCATACTCTTGGTTGTGGAACAGCCGCACCCAGCTATTCCCGTTCCAATACTCCCAGATCACTTGCCGCACAGACGTTTCCAGCACTTTCGGCTTCTCAAAATCGCTTTCCTTCATGATCGGCTTCCAATCGATTTTCTGCTCGTCTTCTGGCAAGAGGCGATGGAGCACCGATTGGAGGTGAAACGTCATCGTGATCGTGCTTTCCTTCTTCGAGAACGCTTCCTGACTGCCGATATAGAACAGAGCGAACGGTGCGAAATATTCCCCAAACGGGTAGCAGTCGGCCGCATCCACCTGGATGTCATTGAAGAACAGCAGCTCAGGCTCAATCCCCCCTCGCCCTTCCACATCGAGATAGTTGGTCTTGGCGTGCAGGGAATCGATCAAAAACGGCGACTCCTGCGAGGTGACACGATCTAACATCTGCGGCTTGATCTTGCAGCGAATCCAGCGATTTTCCTGGCCTTGCAGCTCGCGGCGGGCGACCTCCCCCGCTCGGCTCTTGGTCAGCGCAAGGCGGTTGCCCTTCGCAGACACCGCATCGAACGGCTCCCAACCGCTCGGGCTCGAATAGGCCCATTCGAGGGTGTTCAGATCGGCGAGCCGCTCCCCATACGTCTGCTCCAGATAGCGCGCTTTCGAATGATAAAAATCCAGCTCGATCACCGCGGTCTCGCCGATCAAAAGCAGGTCTTGGTGCCCGAGATACAGACAGTGCGACTGAAGGTTTTCCCCCTGCTCGCAATCGAAGAGGACTGCTGGGCGCTCCCGTCTTGGTTCGATGCGGACGATGCGATCGAGGTCGCTCGACGTCAAAATCGTCTCCACGAGCTTGGAAGGGGTGACCAGCAGCGGGCTGGCCGTCTCAAACGGGATCGGTTCTCCACCATCAGATGCTTCGGCGAGCAGCTCGGTGCCAGCCGGAACCAACACCGAGTGCGGCGTTCCTTCGCTCATCGAAAATGTCACGTAGCCGCTAGCGGGGCTGGCTGGGAGTTGAGAAAGTCCGGTCAAGTTGAGAAAGGCGATCAAGTTTTTCATCGGGACGCGGTTTAACCGCTCCACATTCTGCAGGTACATGTCCGCAAAGATCGAGAACAAAGCGGCTCCCGCATCCGGGTCATTCGGGGAGAATCTCCACTCCGGCGTATAAAAGGGAACCATATCTTTCATCCGCTGTATCAGATCTTGTAGCGTGCGTTCATCGATGCGGGGTGGCAACATGCTCTCCCCTCCTTCCGCTTGTTCAACTATTTCGTCCCTTCATGCATGTAGAACGGATAGACCTGGTTGTACAGGTTGTTGGTCGTGCGCACCATGTAGGAGACGCTGATGCTCAGCTTGCCCATATCGATATCGTCCTCGGTGATCTTCACTTCCACCTCATGCACGCGAGGCTCCCATTGCATGATCGCCTCTTCCACCGCAGCCTCCATCAAGGAGAGCGTGGTCGTATCGGTCGTTTCGAACACGAAGTCGTGAATGCCGCAGCCGAAGTCGGGCCGCATCACCCGCTCCCCTTTGGCCGTCCAGACGATGATGCGAACCGCTTCGGCAATGTCGTCCTCGTACTCCGACATGACGATGCGCCCAGTGGTTTGATCGACTTCGACGGGGAACTTCCAGCCACGCCCGAGAAAGCTTTTTCCCATCAGTTCCACCCTCTCAGTTGATTTTGACCATCGTGCCTTTGATCGTCACCATCGCGCTCGACTCTAGCGTCAGGTTACCCGTCGCCTTCAGGCCCATCATCCCAGATGCTTCGAGGTTGACCTGTGCCGACTTGACCGAGATCGACTTGGCGCTCTCGATCTGGATCTCCCCTTGCGCAGTCAGCGTGATCGTCGCATTGGCACCGCCCGAACTTTTGATCGTGATCTTGCCGGAGTCTCCGCCGTTGATCACGATCGAGTTCTTCCCTTTTCCATCCGCGACGGTGAGCGTATCCGCTTTGTCATCGAGGATCACCTGGTGCGATTTTGACGTTTTGATCTCGATCTTGCCCTCTTTGTCAGTGTCGTCGAACGTGATCTCATGACCTGCGCGAGAGACGATGCGCCGCAGATTGTTTTTCTCCGCATCATATTTTGGCGGCTTGTCTTTCGGATTCCACAGCGCTCCGATCACGTACGGCTCCGCCATATCGCCGTTGTGAAAGGCGACCAGCACCTCGTCGTCCACCTCGGGGACAAAGACTGAACCGCGCTCTTTGCCAGCCATCATGCAGGCGACATATGCCCATTCGGTCACCTCTTCCCCCTCGCGGATCGGAATGGTCAACTTGACCCGCCCTAAGTTTTCCGGGTCTTTGTTGTCGGTGACGAGCGCGCGGACCACGCCGTGAATATAGTTACGCGATTCATGATTGGATGGTGCTTGTGCCCATGAGTTGATCATACTGCATTCCCCGCTACTTCAAATGTGGTGAGATAGCCCGACTTGTTCATTCGGTGCGTCACGCTCCGCAGATACATCGGCTGTGAGAAGCGCGCGCCCACCCCGGTCAGCTTCAGAAAGCGCCCCGCGATCAGCTCGGGCAGCCCGATCGATTCGCCGCTGCCTGAGATCAGTCGCATCGATGCTTCAAGCGCCTGTGCGTCGGCGATCGTCTGCAGTTCGCTCTGATCGGACAGGTTGGTATGCGTGTACTGAATCTTGTTCTGTGCGGCAAACTTGCCGAGCAGATCCTGTCCGGTCGAAGTGTTCGAATTGACCGGTTTGATCGGCTTCGATTCTGCTTGCAGCTTCTTTTTCTCCTTCGGATCATAGCCGGTGACGATAAACTTCTTGATCTGATGGTCGAGTTTCATCGATGTTTGAAACGAGCGCAAGTTCTTCCCGAAGACGAGCGTCATGATCGGCGTCGTTTTTTGGAACGGTTTGCGAAAATATACATCCTTGCCGAGCACAAAAAATTCGAAGTACGTCTCTTGCGCAAGCTTTTTGATCAGGGTGTAATCGTCCTGTCCTTGACGGTCGATCTTCAGCTTCACCTTGTTGGTCGATTCGATGTTCGATGTGGACAGCGCATATTTCTGCACGATCTCTTTGACCACGTCGCTGTTCATCTTCTGCTCCCACGAGTTGGCCGTCTTCTCGCCCTTGCCCTTCATCATCACATAGGAGTAATCCATGCCGGTGACAGTCATCGTCGGCGTCCCGTCCGCTGGATAATTGTAGGAGACGTTGGTGATGATGCCGTAGAACAGCGTTTCCAGCTTGTCGACATAGCCCATCTTGATTTCGACCGTGTTGCCGAGCGTGAAAATGTTCTGCCAATCGAATTCGCGCGAGACCCAGTTGTAGGCGTTGTTGATCGTAAAGGAGAAATTGTTCGCCTTCTCAACGCTTTGGGTGACCGAGACGGTGGTCACAGCCGCTCCTTGCTTGACGACATCCTGCCCACCGACGTCGATCAGGAAAGCAGGTGCAAAGAAGTTGCCATATTTTTGTTCGAGCTTATCAAATTCGTAGGTCTTGGTGTCCAGCTTGATCTTCGGTGGCATGCTTCATCACTCCAATCGCGGGATGGTCAAAGTGCGTCCAGCTTCGAGCTTTCTTGGATTGTCAATGCCGTTCGCCTTGGCGATCTCTCGCCACTTGCCAGGATCTTCGTACTCCTCGTTGGCGATCATCCACAGCTGATCCCCTTGGCGGAGCAGCTTCTGCTTGGTGCGATCTGCCGATTGGCGCGGGATTTGCTGATATTGCTCCTTGACCCCGTAGACCGCTTTAAAGGTCACGTTCAACGTCGCCCGCACCGGATTCCCCTTGTTGGAAAACATCGTGAACTTCTGGTTGAGCTTTTCGATGATGCCTTGAAATTTGAGCGAGCCCCAGACGAATTTGACCAGCGGCGGCGCATGCAGATCTTTGTCGACTTCCAGCAGTCCGGCGATCTTCTTGGTGTAGTCGCGCACGTCCGCATCTGCACTCTCCCCGTAACAGTCGAGAAAAAGCTCCATGCTGAGCGTGGGCGTCTGTCCGGACACAAACTGGGCGATCGGCATGGAAAGACCGGGGATGGTGTGCCAAGCGAACTGGTTGCCATGATCGAGCGAATAGTTGTTCGGGTTAAACAGCACTTTGATCTTCGTGCCCTTGTTCCCACCGTTTAGCACTTCGATGATCGCTTTGGTTGTCATGATGATCGGCCCTTCCTTTCCTGTGGATGCTCGCGCCTATAAGCCGCGAATGGAACGTTCAAATTCGATTTTCTTTTCGAGCTCCTGGTAGAGGTGATCGACGAGCGATTCCAAGTCGATGTTGGCGAGCAGGTTGCCCTGCTTTAGCTCTTGCTCTTCGAACGCTGGCTGCACCGGTTCTGACTGCTGAATCGCAGTTGTCACCTGCTCTGCGGACGGCGGTTTGCGATACTCGATGTTCGCCTGATCATCTGCGGTGAAGCTGTTCTGGCTCGTCCAGGTCGAACGATGCAGGGTGAACGGAAGTTCCTCCTCGTATCCGGTGAAGCTGTCGGCACGCTGAATCGCTCTGCGCTCGGCGTCCGCTCCGCCACGCGGTGCATCGATCGGCGAATCGCCGCTGAGGAAAGGGCGTACACCTTTTCCCGCCTGATCCGCATGCTGTCTTCTGATCAGCAAGGGCTCATAGGTGCGATCGGCCATTCCGTGCACGCTTCGCTCTGCGATCATGCGCTCAGGAGCATGACGATCAACACCGGCGCGCTTTTGCAACTGCCCGCTGTTTGTAAGATCAGCGCTGCGAATCGCGGAGGTCATATCGGTCATGAGCGTCATGCTCTTCACTCGGTGCAGGGAAGTCCGATCAGCACTGGCCAACTTCGTGATCCGATCGGTCCAGAGCGCGATCTCCTTCGCTTCCTGTCGACCCGCATGCTCAACAATCCCTAATGTAGACAGCCGATTGACCAAATCTGAGGCTCTGATCAGCCCCTGCTGAGCGCCGAAATGATCCGCATTTTGACGCTGAGGAGACCGATCTTGCAGAACGGATGTCCCCGCCGTCTGGCGCCTGCCGAATCGATCTGCGATCTGGATCATCGAACTGGACAGAAGCGCCTTGCTCCGCTCTCGCTCGCGAGACGCTCGATCCGCCGCGCCTCGCCTGTCCATCAGATCGCTCGACCGCTCAGCACGCCTCGCTTGAGGTAGGTCTGCTCGATTCACTGCGACGAGTTGGTCGCTCCAGTCTCCCGTTTGCAGAGCTTTTGTTGCTTGCAGTAGCCCTGCTCGATTTACTGCGACGAGCTTATCGTTCCAGTCGCCCACTTGCAGAGCTTTTGTCGCTTGCAGTAGCCCTGTTCGATTTACTGCGACGAGCTGGTTGCTCCAGTCTCCCGCTTGCAGAGCTTTCATCACTTGCTGAAGCCCTACTAGATTCACTGAGACGAGTTGGTCGCTCCAGTCTCCCGCTTGCAGAGCTTTCATCACTTGCTGAAGCCCTGCTCGATTCACTGAGACGAACTTGTCGCGCCAGTCTCCCGCTTGCAGAGTTTTCATCACTTGCTGTAGCACTGCTCGATTCACTGCGACGAGTTGGTCGCTCCAGTCTCCCGTTTGCAGAGCTTTCATCACTTGCTGAAGCCCTGCTCGATTCACTGAGACGAGTTGGTCGCTCCAGTCTCCCGCTTGCAGAGCTTTCATCGCTTGCTGAAGCCCTGCTCGATTCACTGAGACGAGTTGGTCGCTCCAGTCGCCCGTTTGCAGAGCTTTCATCGCTTGCTGAAGCCCTGCTCGATTCACAGCGGCGAACTTGTCGCTCCAGTCTCCCGATTGCCCGGCTTTTGTCGCTTGCAGTCGCCCTGCTCGATTCACAGCGACGAGTTGGTCGTTCCAGTCTCCCGATTGCAGAGCTTTCATCGCTTGCTGAAGCTCTGCTCGATCCACCTCGCCGACGATGGCCTGCCAATCGGTCAACAAGGTGGTGCTCGTCATCTGGCGAGATAGGAAATCGTTGATCTGCTCGGTGATCGCTGTCGACAGGTTGGTGCTTCGCAACAGCTTTTCTGCCCCGCCGGAGGCGGTGACAGCCGCATCGATCAGTTTGAAGGCTTCTGCTCGCTCTGGAGACATCGGCCGCTCAGCTTTCGAAGCGAGCGATCTTTCTGCCAGATGACGCAACTCGCTTTGGTTTGCCGATTGAACATCGGTTGCGAGTGTGATGGATGTGCGACGAAGCTCGTGGATCAGCTGGGTCACCCGCTCCACCTGCTCAGCGTTGAGCGCATGTAAGATCTCGGTCACGTCCTGAACCGTCTTGATCGATGTGGAGTTGATCAAGCGGGTCACCGTCGTGACATCAGCATCGCGCAACGCGCCGGTCAGCCTGTCGATCTGCTTTGCCTCGAAGCTGGCGAACACCGCGAGCAGCTTCGCCGCATTCCCGATCTGAGCGGGATCAAATCCTCTTAGGCGAGCAAAAGATTCGCTGGAGGAGGTGCGAAGGTCATAGATCAACTTCGTCGCCTCGATCAGCTCTTGAAACGAAACGGCAGGTGCTAACGCGGTGGGCTCGATTCTGCTGGAAGCAAACGGCCTCGCCGCATACATCCTGCTGATCTGTCGAGCTGCTGTCGCGATCTCCGCCGACCCGATCCGGCTTTCCGCATGAAACGCGTTCAGCCTTGCGATCGCAGACCTCGCGCCGATTCCATCGATCGCGTGCCGCGAGTCGGCTATATTTTCAACTTGCATCCAATCTGCTCTTCGCTCCTGATCGCTCATTTCCAGCAAGCGAAGGAGTTGAGAGCTTCGAGCGGTGTTCCGCTCGCTCAGCCGATCGATGATCTCGATCGATTTCATAAAATCTGTATAGGAAGATGTGGTGATCAGCTTCGTCACCTTTGCAACATCTGTTGATGACAGCGTGGAGATCAGGTTTACCGCTTGGTTCACCTGTCTGACCGATAAGTTGCTGATCAGTTTCGTGATGTCGTGCACATCTGTTGCGACCAGCTCGGCGATAAACTCACTCACCTGAGACAATTCTTTCATCGAAAGCAACTCGATCGAATCGGTTGCCTTGTTCCAGTCTGTATGCGTGAGCGTTTCGATCAGGTTCATCGCCTTGGTGACGTTCGTCGTTGTACATGTATGGATCAGCTTGGTCATCTCACTGACTTCTGCTGACTGAAGCGCTTCGATCAAGTGCGTCGCGCTTTTGATTTCACTTCGGTTCAGTTGGCTGATCAAATTGGCCGCATCCTCGATGTCGGCAGTTTGAATCGTTTCGATCAGCTTGGTCGCATTTGCAAGGCTCTGCGTGTCGAGCCTTTTGATCAGGTTCGAAACTTTCGATCTATCTGTCGCGATCAGTTTGTCGATCATCTCGACGGTGCTCGCAAACTCGGTCGATTGCAAGCTGTCAAACACAGTTGTGGTGCGGATCAAAGCGTCCGCGCCCAATTGTTCCAGCGCATCGGTCAGTCGACCGACTTGGGTCGCTCGCAATTCGGCGAGCAGCGCGGTGATGCGATGCACAGCAGTTGGTGAAAACTCCTGCAGCTGCTGAAGCACGTTCTTCGCATCGAGAATTCCCTCTATGGAAGGAGATGCGACCTGCTTGTCTGCAAAGACGATGTCGGCGCTCAAAAAATCTTCCGCCTGATCGGTTGCAACGAGCATGTTGACGACGTTCGTCACTTGATTCTGATCAACATCGGTTACTACATCGATCAGATTCGCAGTTGTGGTCAACTCGTTCGAAACGAGCATGTCGACCCAACTGCGCAGTTTGATCATGTCGGTCACAACCTGCGCACCTGACCACCCGCTGTGAGCTTGGTGATCCACGCGGCTGATCGCATCGATCCAGCCGCTCGCTCGGTTGAAGTCGACCGAACGGATCGTGTGCAGCAGTTCGCTCGTCCTCTGCAAGCCAGAACCTGATCGACCGTCTGCCAGTTGCGTGGCAGTGGAGAGGTCAACCTTGTCCAACGTTTGGGCAAGCGAGCGCAACTCGCCGATCTCAAGCGCTTGTGGCGCTTGTGGCGCTTGTGCAGAAAGCGTATGAAGCAATTGGGTAAGATGAGTGCGATCTATCGTTTTCAGCGTGGTGATCAGTCTGTCTAGGCCAGATAAATCTGCTGTGCGCAGTTCATCGATCAGGTGATGAGCTTCGCCGAGCGATGTCGTGCGCAGCTCAGAGATCAGTCGACTCAGCCGGACGAGGTCTGCCCGGTCAACCGATCGGACCAGTTGGCTCACCTTGACTACATCTGTCGTCTGAAGCGCCACCAGCAGTCGGTCGAGCGAAGTGCGATCCACCGCGGAGAGCTCTTTCAGCAACAGCTTGATGCTCGTATGATCATGCTCCTGCAACGAATGCACCAGCGAAGGGATTTCTGCCAGTTCGCTGCTGCTGACCTGTTGGATCACCCGTTTCAATCCGATCAATGGCGTCATGCTGTATCGATCGATCAACCGACCTACCTGCATGAGATTGTGCAGGCCAAACTCATCTGCCAGGTGACGCACGCGGATCAGATCAGCCTCTTCGATCTGTTCGAATTCAATCCGTTCGGGTTGACGGCGCACTGCTGTGCGATCAACCGCATCGAGGCCGCCAAGCGACCGTTCGAGTCGTTCAGCCTCCACAAAATCAAGATCAAATCCTGTCTGCAACCGACTGCGACGAAGCTCCTCCAGCACCTGCTGGTTGAGCATCAGGTGCAGATAGTGACGCTTGTCGACCAGTTTGCGAGACTGCGACGGTTGATGGCCGAGCAGATCGGTGATGGTGAGATGACTTGCCTGCCGTCTGTGCAGGCGAATCTGGTTGGTGAGATAGGTTGCAAAGGGACGAAGGTCGGTCAGATGTGGATGCTGCCGCTTCACCGCCTGCAAAACATCAAGAACTGGACGCTCCCACGCGAGACCTTGATCTGCCGCAGTGCGCAGATGCTGAAGCGTCGCTTCGCTTCGACTCGAACCGGTGTCTCGGCTCAAATCGATCTGTTCGACATGCTGCAGATGCGCATCGACAGCTGGTATCGCTTGCCGAGTGTCGCTCAGATGAGCAGGATTGGGCATGCCAAACGGAACTTGTGCCGCTCGACCTTGCAGCGATGTCTGTTGCAGCAGCGCTTGCAGCGTCCGCTTGACCTCGATCAGCCGTGAGCGGTGCTCCGCTCTGTCAACCATGCTGCGCGCAGATCGCCGATCCAGCGTCACCTGCCGCATCACTTCCTGTTTGAGCACACGAAATTGATTGATGATGTGCGTTTTGAGCGTGTGCAAGTGAATCGCACCGCTTCCAGGAAGCGCCCTGACCGCTTGGTTGGTCGCGCTGATCTGCCGCTCTACCTGTTCGATCTCCACGCGCAACTGAGCCGCAAGCTCTTTTAGCTCTTCGCGATCTCCGTCGCTCTCCAAAAGCTCCAGCTCGCGAAACACCAAGCGCAACAAGTCCAAATATTGATCGTGGGAAAAACCGTACTTGCCCAAGATAGATTGTGCAAAGCTAGAGGATAGCGAGCCGATCGGCCGGATATGCGGTTCAAACGGTGGAAGCACGTTCATCGCTGTCACTTTCCTTTAATAAACTTCAATCCCTGATGCACCAATTCGATCGTCTCGATCGCCAAGCTGCTCTGTGTCGCGTTCAGATCGGGTCCCGACCATTTGACCGGGTACGCATCGACGAATGTCCAGCGGCAAAGCTCATGATCCTTTTTGTCGTACATGATCACCGCACCGCTCTGTTTCTGAATCTTGCCATCCCTTGTATTCAGAAACCATTTCCACAGCTCATCACCGTTGCTCACGCCTCGCTTTAACACGAGCGGCGGATACTTGGCATGCTTCGGAAAACGGTAGGTAAATATATTGACGCCGCCTTCTTTGTACTCCTCATACTCAATCTCTGCCTGTAAACCGGTCACTTCGCTAAAACCGGCCACTTGGATCCCATCCAGTTCGACTTTGAACCGAAACCCGGCGACAACGTTACGCGGTTTGATCTGGGCCATCTGAAGTCACCTCTTCTGCCTCGACATTAGAAGATATCAAAAGGATTATCACTTGGCTTTTCCCCGTTTAAATTGCGGTTGATGCGCGAGATCTCGTCACACCACCTGCGTCGCTCCCGATGCTCCATCGACATGATCTCATCATGAGGCCAATGAAAATAATAGGCGATAAAACCGACTTCCTCATAGATCTTGTCGACAGGATATAAGGTTATGCTCCGCTCAGCTCCGGAAGAAAAGCCATTTCCACCTCAAACTCGTGATCGCATTTTGGGCAAGCTGTCTTCACCTGCACCCCATCTCCTTCGTTGATCTGACGGTAGAAGTCTTGCAGATAGGCCAGATCGGAGGTGAAAAACCGCTCGACGGTGCGCGTGTCGATCGCGCTCAGTTCACCGAGGCGCGAGATGACGCGAGAGAGCAGGATGATCGAAAGATAGCCGGGATTCGATTGAACGCGCGGATCGCGCATCGGCAAAATCTCGTCGGCAGCTGTTGCCAAGCGCATCACACCGCGCTTGTGGAGGTTTCCTTCCTCGTCCACATATCCTTTAGGAAGAATAAATTCGTATTCGGTCTTGAATGCCATCGTCGCTTCCCCCTCCATCATGTGGAAGAACAAGGAGATCGAACATCCCCTTGTTCCCCAAAATACTGATCGTTACAACAACAACTATTTGGTTCGCTTCATGCCTTCGTGCGCGATCTCCAGCGACTCGATCGCTACTTCTGATGCGGTCGCATTCAGATCTGGGCCGGAGTATTTCATCGGCCAGGCGTTGATGATCTGAAACGCCGCAGCATCAGCACCTTTTTCATCCATCACGGTGATCGTGATCGATTTGCGAACGATCTCGCCTTTTTCTATATATTGGAAAATCCAGTTGAACAGTTCCATGTTGTCGGTCATGCCGCGCTTGAGCGTGATGTTGCCATATTTGGACAGGCCAGGCAGTTTGCGCGGGGTGGTCACTTCAGTTCCTTCGCGGTACTCCACCACGTCGACAGATGCATCATAACCGGACACTTCGCTGAAGCCGGCCGAAACGATGCCATCATATTCCACTTTATATCGAAACTTGCGGTATGGGTCTTTACGGTCAGACATACCTCTACCCCTTTCTTACGAAATTAGTTATCGCTTGTTTTTTGCGTAAAGCGGAAGATGACAAACTCGGCCGGTTTGACTGGCGCGATGCCCACTTCACAGATCAGGCGACCGTTGTCGATATCATCCTGTGTCATCGTCGTGCGACCGATGTTGATGTAGAAGCCTTCTGCTGGGCTTGCACCTTGCAGTGCGCCAGAGCGCCACACTCCGGTCAAGAACACGTCGAGCGTGCGCTGAACGCGCGCCCAGAGCGGCTCGTCGTTCGGTTCAAAGACCACCCAGTTCGTGCCGCGCAAGACAGATTGCTCGACGAAGATGAACAGGCGACGCACGTTGATGTACTTCCACAGGCCGTTGCTGGAGAGCGTGCGTGCCCCCCAAACGCGAATGCCCTGTCCGGTGAAAGAGCGAATCAGGTTGACGCCGATCGGGTTGAGCGACGCTTGCTCCATGTTGTTGTACTGGCAGTACAGCCCGGTGCAGTTGCGCACCACTTCGTTGGCCGGCGCTTTGTGCACCCCGCGCGTGTTGTCGGAGCGGGAGATGATCCCGACGACCGAGCCTGATGGCGGGATGTAGTTGCTGCGCTTCTCCAGCGGATCGAACACTTGCAACCACGGACCGTACAGCGCAGCATACGAGCTGTCAAAATAGTTGCGGTGCTCCGCAACCTTATCGACGCGCGTCGTCTCTTTCGGCAGGTCGAGGATCGCAAAGCGGCTCTTTTGATTTTCACAGTGCGCGACGAGGTTCAGCTGGACGTTCGGATCTGTGACGCCAGGAACCGCCATGACCGCCACTTCGTCGTTGTCGACAAATGCGGCCACACCGGTGCGCTTGCCCGGACCGTTGTCGATGCCGTTAAAGTCGGACGCGACCATCGCGCGCGGGTTGCCGTCTGCGCCTTTCGCCAAGGTGATGTCGAAAGTGCTTCCATCATCAAGACGTCCGGAGATGATTTGAAACGGGGTGAGAACTTCCTCAGAAGCAACGCGTGTGCGGAACAGGTCGGTCACCTGAATCAGGTTCGATTTGCCCAGCACATTGACCACATAGTACGGGCTCTCGATGTTGAAGGAGAGGTTTTCGAACTTCTCCGCCTGATCGCCGTAGTACGCTTCGAGGGAGAACTCGCAAGTTTGGATCGTCTTTTTCGGGATCATGTCGGTGTCGACCACGTCGCCTTCCAGCGGTTCGGCCAAGGTGATCACATCATCTTTTGCGAAGACGATCCTGTTGTATTGCTTGTTGCCCTCCGCGTCAGCATAGACGATCACATCACCGGCAAAAAAGCCGTCTGCGCTCTTCAGTCGATATTTTGGTTCTTCGTCTTCGAGCACCTCGACGATCTTGGTCTTCGCCTTGTTGTTGCTGCTGATGATCACGCGGATCTGGTTGCCCCACGCGCCTTGGTTCTTCGCCTCGATTTGCAGCGGCAAAGTCTCCAGGTTCTCCTCAGTCGCGTTGGTCGCTGCCACCGCATCGGCCGGAACGACGCGCATCACGAAGCAGCGCCCTCCGCCATTTAAGAAAAAGTGTTCGACCGCATAAGCCAAGTAGCGGAAATCTCCGTATTGGTTTTCGGACAGGTAGCCTCCGTAGAGTCGACGAAAATCGTTGAAGCTGGTGACGAGCTGCGGCACTCCGACAGTCGGCCCGCGCTGTGCACAGCCGATAAATCCTGCCGTGCTGGTGCTGACGCCTTCCATCGGCACTGAGCCGCTGTCAAACTCTTCCACATAAACTCCAGGCGTTTTGTACTCTGGCATCGAAGCCCGGTTTCAAAAATACGGTTGAAGCCTGTGTATTTTTGAATCCGGTCCCTCCTCTCTGTTTGGATTTGATCTATAAGTCAACTTGAGAAATCGTCAAGTTTGACCGCACGAAGATTGAACAGTTTGCCCTCTTCCACGCTCACCTCCTTGCGGAATTCACGCTCACCATCAGCGATCGTCAACAGCACATCAAACCTCTGGCTCTTGCAGTTGCCAAACGCGATCGCAATTTCGCCGCGCGAATCGCTCTTCGTCTCCACACAGGGCAGCAGCGAGGTGCCGCGCGGGTGGGTCTCGGTGAGAGGTCGAGTCAGCTTACAGGTGCGGGAACCCTCGACAACCGCTGCGATCGAACAGCTCTCCTGCCCGAGCGCATAGCGTTCACCGACGCGCACCCGCCCGTTTAGGCGAGCCAAAGCGATCTCCGTCTCGCCCGCCGCCAGTTCAGCTGAAAGTTTCGCCTTCATGCAAGATTCAGAAAAAGCGATCGCTCGAACGCTCACATCGGGCCTCGTTTCCCCCCGCTCGTCCCGCAGCGAAGCGCGGATCAGCGTGGTCTCCTCCGGAAAGGGATAGCTTGGCTTCGGCGTTAAAGGAACGATCACCACCGGGTAGAGCGGGTCCAAGCTCTCAAGCGAAGCCTCGATCTGCACATCAAAATAATGCTCGCACTTCACCTGCGCCCAAAAGGAGCCACCGGTCAGGTGCTGAAAGACGAACATGCCGTTTTGCTTCTGCAGCGGCTGTTGCAACACGCCCTCAAGCTTTACAGCCAGCTTGCCGAGCGGGATGCCTGCGGTAAAGCTGTCGATCAGATGAAAGACCAGCAAGCGCTTTCCCTGTTCCATCACATGTCCTCGACCTTGTCGCTGCGCTCGACGATGCGCCCGATCGGCTTGTTCTTGCCCGAATCGATGTAGACGGGGCCAGCCATGAAGTTGAATGACAGCTTGTACGGCTGATTGGGGAACAGGGTGATCGCCGTGTGCAGGTTGATCGGCTCGCGCATGACGATCTTAAACTCTTCATTCGAATCGGAGAGCGCTCCCTGCAGCGCCGAACCTTTGAGCCAGGAATTGTCATGCAGAACCTGTAGAGCTCGTCCCATGATCCGCTGCTCATCGATCGCCCTCGTCTGCAGATCGGCGCTCGAATGAGCGGTGATCAGATAGTGCAGGTCGACCGCCATCGGCGGGTCCTGCACAGACGGACCGTTGTCGATCATATAGGACTGCTGCGCCATTCCGTTTTGCTCGATCTGGTAAAGAAACAGGGAGAGGACAAAATCCCCTTTGTCGGCCGGAGCGACCAACCCGATCATCTCCGGTTGCGGGATCGGGTCGGGTGTCATGTGCGTCCGCAACAGGTGGACGAGCGTTCTGCCAACATCTGCGATCACCGTAAAATCTGCCATGCTCTCGCTCCTATCCGCCTAAATAGTCTTGGAACTCGTCGAGCTCCTGCTTGAGCAGCAGTTTGCCCGTCTTGCCAAGTTCGTGCTTGATCGCCCGAATGATCTGCATCATTCCAACCGGACTTCCAGCTTCGACCGCCAAAAAGGCGGCCGACATCACGATATTTTTAATATTGCCGCCAGCAAATTGGAATTTGTCGGCGAGATATCTGAAATCGAGATCGTCTGCCAGCGGCGTCTCCTGCGGAAACATGCCTCGCCAGATCAGCTCCCGATAGTCAGCATCAGGAAATGGAAACTTGATCACATAATTGATCCGTCGCATAAACGCTTCATCCATGTTCTGCTGAAAGTTGGAAGCGAGAATCGTGATGCCCTCATACTCTTCCATCTTCTGCAGCAGATAGGCGGTCTCGACGTTCGCATATTTATCATGGGAATCTTTCACTTCGGATCGCTTGCCAAACAGGGCGTCCGCCTCATCGAAAAACAGGATCGCGCTGGAAAGCTGCGCTTCCGAAAAGATCTCCTGCAAGTTCTTTTCGGTCTCTCCGATATATTTGGAGATCACCTGCGACAGATCGATCTTATAGATTTCCAGATTGAGCTCTTTGGCGATCACTTCGGCCGACATCGTCTTCCCCGTGCCGGGAGGGCCGGCGAACAGCATCGACAAACCTTTCCCGTAGGACAGCTTGCGGTCAAAGCCCCACTCGCCAAAGACGACCGATCGATATTTCATCTGATTGCACGCGTTTCTCAAGTTGTCCTTTTGCTCGTTTGGCAGGATCAGCTGATCGAACGTATAGCGCGGGGTGATGCGCACCGCCTTCTTTTCCAGATTGTGTTGCACCTGGGCGTAGCAAGCTCGGTGCAGTGCGGTGAGATCGATCGGCGCCGCCACATCCGTCTGCCAGTGCGCATTGCTCTTCGCTGCTGCCATCGCATGCTCGATCTGGCCGATCGTAAAGCGGAACTTGCCCGCCACCGCCCACCAGTCGAGATCTTCGGCCACCTGATAAGCGTTGCTCAGCCGCTCCCAGACCTGTCTGCGCACAAGATCGTGCGGAACTTGCAGGGCGATTTCGATAAAGATGCGATTTTGGCGCAGCTCCGGTGCTTTCCACGGTCGCTCCGAAAGCAAAAAGGAGATCCCACGAAAGCGCTCTAGCGCCTCCCGAAGCCAGAAGATGTGCTTGCGAACAGCGGAGTCCTCCCCTTCCAGCAACAGGTGGACACCCGAAAAGCCGAGCGCTGCACGCTGAATCTTCGCTTCTCGCACGGCGCGCAACAGCACGTCTGGCAGCGATCGCCCTTCCTGCAACACTTGGCGCAGGTTGACCAGCAACCACCGTTTTCGCAGGTGCTGACACAGATGGCGAACTTGCAGCTTTTTGCCCGAGCCAGGGTTGCCGGTGATCAGGAAAAGCTGCTGCTGCTCCGCCAAGCTCGTGTCGACAAATCGCCGCAACTGCTCCTGCACCTCCGACTCCCAGACCAGCGGCTGTAACTCCACTTCTGGTTCGAAGCGCTCCACACAGCTCCCCAGCTCATCGTCACGATCTCCAAGATGGAGCAAAAAGCGACTGATGCGAGGGTCGAGGCGCATCTTTTTGGCCAACAGTGTCGAAGGAGAGCCTTCCTCTTCTGCGAGAAAAAAGTAGGTGGATAGCGTTCCGCTCGGTGAGAGGCGTTCGATGAGTTGCATCATCTCATGCGGGGTGGAGGTCAACAGCTTGAGCGCAAGGTCGACCGTCGGGCTCTTGCAGGTCACATCGTCCTGCAGATAGGCGTAAAGCTTTTCATACTTGCGATGCACCTCGACAGCGAGGCAGATCAGCAAGCACTGCTGATCGATCGGAGTCAGTTCAAACAGGTCTGCCAAATAGGAGAATGGTAAAAAGACACCATCTGCCATACTTTGTTCGACACGGGATGCGATCTGGCGCTCCAGACTGTACAGCGCGATCAGCGCGTCATCATCCCGCTCCTCATCTTGATATGTAAAAACAGGCTCCTCAAGCAACCGATACACTTCCTGTTCGGACACGACGAGCCCTTTAAATGGGTCCATCAGATCTTCTGCAGGTGCAGCGGCCGCCTGTTGCTGATCCAACAGCTGACCGATCTTTAGATCCAGCCATTGCAACAGATCGGCAAGGTGCTCAAGTCCGTTTTCATATCCCCTCTCGTGTGCCATTGTGCCCCCTTTTTAATGACAAAAAGCGACATAAATCTATTTCATCCTTATTTTATACCATTTCAAAATGTATATCTACCTAATTATGTGATGGTAAAAGAAAAAACTTTACAGAGCTATTAATCTGTTGCTTTCTTTTAGTAAATGGTTGAACGACTCAGATCCTTACAATGTCACCAGATGAAAAACGCTTGGAGAACAGGTTGTCCTCCAAGCGTCGATCACACCATTAAAGCCATCTCTCGTACTGCCTGCGAATCAGGTCGGGAAACAGTCTGGTCTTCTGCATGATAAACGGGCACATCAGGTTATACTTTTTGATCTTTTCATTGATCGGCAGAACTGCCGTTTCTAGGTCGATCGTCTTGCCACTGTCGATTTGGTCAAGAAGCTGTTTGATCTCGTCGCGAATTTTGTGTTGAAGTTCCAACCACGGTGGCAGGACTTTGGCGTTCTTTAAGATCGAATTCATCACGCCGTTCTCCCCTTGGTTCGTCTGCTCGATCACCAACGGCTTGCCTTTGTATTTGTTGTTGTCCAGACCGCCATTTTTCTGAAAATCGTCGAACGCCTCGTCGAGCCAACTGCTATATTGCATTTCCGAATAACGAGATTCCTCAGAATGTTCACGCACTTCAGCTGGTACAAATTTCGCTCCGTCTTTTGACATCTTCCCTTCCTCCTCTACGACCTGTCTCTACACCTCCAGTATATGTTAATTCCCGTTTGGAGTAGGGGCTTAACCGCGATCAAATTTGACACTTTCGCGTCATTTTTTCAGCAGCACCATCCACTCTTCGATTTCCAGCGATTTGACGCGCCCGCCTTCCGCCACCACACGAAACTGATCTTGCCAAGCTGCATCCCCCGCCAAGATAAACGCTTCCGTCTCCCGCATCTGCTCGTCTGTACAGGACATCCGCTCCATCCAAGGCAGGAAAGAAAACGACTTGCGCCGCACTCGACTGCGCACCTCGACAAAACCTGCCTGCTGGAACAGCGCCTGCCATTCCTCGATGCTCAAGCAGCGCACATGGCTTGGGTCGCGCAGTTTTTCAATCCGATTCCGCCAGGCGCTAAGCTTTGCATCTGTTGGCACGACATTGTCGATCATCAAAAGCTGGCCGCCTGGCACAAGCACTCTGGCTGCCTCTTCGACGAACGCCTGCGGATTGGGGAAGTGATGCGGTGCGATCCGGCAGGTGACCAGATCGAACGCGCCTTCCAAAAAGGGCAGCCGTTCCGCATCTCCGCGCACGAACAGCACATTCTCACACCCGGCTGCTCGCAGATGCGCAGAAGCAGCTCGGAGCATCTCCGCGGTCAAATCGGTTGCCACCACCTGTTGCACATGCGGGGATAGCGCTTTGCTCACATGTCCGCCACCTGTCGCGATGTCGAGTGCTCTGTCGCTCGCCTTTGGTTGAAGCCATTGAATCAACAGCTCCAGATCGTCCCCTTTTGCGTGTGATTCGCTCGCCACATAGTTGGCCGCATTCTTCCCAAATTGGCTTTGCACAGCCGCCTTTGCCTCATCTTCATGTTTCATCGCTCACACACCTCCTGTCCCTATTCTATCGCCGAACTGCTACCAGCAGATATTCTATTTTGATAAGTATTAATCGAAAATATCGATAACTAATCACGAAAAAGCTTCCTCTTGCGGAGCAGAACAGGAAATCGCGGCAGAGTCGTCTTTTTCAAGGCGACACGGCCGCGATTTGCTTGTCCTCATAGTTCGATCAAAGTTGCTGCGCTTCGAATCTCCGTTGCAAAATCGTCTGTCACCCACTCCTTCACATATCCGAGCGGATTGCAGACGATCTGCTTGCCGTTTCGCTCTTCTACACCGTGTCGCCAATGCTTGTGCCCAAAGATCACATATTCGATGTTCTCATATTGATCGAGCTGTTCGCCAAGCTTTGTCGACCCCATAAAAGGTCTGATCATGTTCCACACTTTGCCCATCGGATGTTCAGGTCGCTGTGAGAGCGGTGCATAGTCGACATAGGGAATAAAATGGTTTGCAAACACGATTCGCTTCCCTCGCAACTGTTCGAACTGCTTGCGCAGCTTGTCCAGCATCCTGTCGGTCAACTCTTCATCCTCCATGCCCCATCGCGCCATGACGCTGTCCTTCCAAATCATGCTCTTGTCCTTGACGATCTCCGCCCGCGTCTTCTGCGTCAGACCGAACGAATAGTCGTACCAGCCCATATCGCCAACCAGCACCCACTCATCTGTCAACGCCAGCGGCTTGTCGATCAGCGAGGATGGATGCGCTCGCAACCGCTCGTACTGCTGCCACGAATCGCCATCCTTGCTCGCCGCCCAGATCGAATGATTTCCCGGCACATAGGACAGCGGAACGCCAGATCGCTCTTGGATCTCCTCAATATATCGAATGCATCGCTCCGCCCCTCCTGCCATATCCCCCGCCACAATCACTCGATCTGGAGCGATTCGCTTGATGCAATCGGCGATCTCTCCTGTCAAATCCCTTTTTAGCTCAGCGCTGTTATAGTCCACATGCAAGTCAGAAAACGATAGGATCTTCAAATCGGTGCCTCCCAGACGTTCAAATATATTCATTCATTATATATTGCATTTTCCGTCAATTCCACTCAGCTTAAGTCCGTAGGGGAACAAGGCATTTTTCAACCTGCTCGTATCCTTTGTTTTCTTACTTTATCTGCGAGTGTGTTAGAAATCGTTTGGGCGGCAAAATTTCTGCCAGTCTCGGGGGACAGAGCGAGCGCTGCGGCAAGATGTCGGCGATACTTCTCATATCAATCGGCAAGCTTTTGGAGAGATTTGGGCAGCAAAAAGACCTCGATCATGAGAACGAGGTCTTTTTGCATCCTATTAATCTATATTCATCTACGAATAGTAGAAATCACGAAAACGCCCCACCGTTTCGAGCGGCCAGGCGTCGATCCAGCTCTTCTGTAGCTCTGCATTTTGAAGATGTTCGCCGATTTCGATTGTGCCGAGAAAGAGAGCCAGTCTCGCGGGGAGACCGACTCTCTTTCTGTTCACATCGCTATCTCGGCTCAAGCAGATAAGAAAATGGTTGCTCAAAAATGGCTACCACCCGCTCCCGTATCATCATGTCTCCCACCGCTTCGTCAGACAGACAGTGCTTGACGTCCCGCAACATGTTCTCATACAGTGCAGGCTCCATCCAGCGGTTGTTGTTCAACACATCAGCAATCTCTTCTGCGATCTCCAACAGCTCGGTCTGCGCAGAGCAGTTCTGACTTGGCAAGCCCTGCTGCAAAAAACCACGAGTCTCTGCGATTCGAAAAAGCAGCTCTCGAAAACGCCACCTTCGTTTGTTCTGTTCACGAAGCTCCCGGTTTGGCTCCGGTAGCTTTTCACAGGAAAAGAGCTGCGACGATGTCGACCAACTGTCCGAGTGAAGCGACTCTTCCAGCTTTGCCAAAGCGAACGTCTCAACGGGCAACAATTCAGCAACTTCGCGAAACGCGGGCAGGCGATTGCGCTCACACGCTTCTTTCCCCCAGCCGGCGTGTCCGTGCTGATTGTTGATCAGATCTGCATAGTGCGGGGCGATCAATTCCACCTCCCGATCTGACAGCTGATGGGCGGACAGAATCGCCTGTTTGATCCGATTCTCTGGGATCAAGAAGTCGTCTTCCCCAAATTGAATGTTGCGCTTCAGATACAGGGCGAGCGATTGCGGAGTCACTCCCTCCACATCACCGCGAAACACGCTCATCCGAAAGTCGGCCGCCTCCTGAAACACCGCTACCGTTCCGAAACCGTCATCGATCAGGTTCAAGTCCTCCTGCACCGCCATCAATTCCCCGAGCACCACATTTTCTAAACAGGTGATCGCAGCCTCCATATTCACAAATGCACTGCGGTCTTCATCTGGCGTTCCAATCACTCTCGCATACAGGTCGGAAAAGAGCAGCACGTGTGACATCTCGTGGAAATAATGGACGAACGGAAAGCGAATCACTTCACCCGCTTGGTGCCACCTGCCCATCTGATAGATGCGTCCATGTTCGGGGCGGAAGATCGTCGGTCGATCTGCCTTTAGGTCGATGACCAACTCCAAGCCAGCATTGTAACTGTGTACCCAAACGGCGCGATAGGTCGGAGAAAGCAGCAGTGCCAGCGAGTGATTGGTCACTTGCACCGGAATGTTGAAAAACTCTCCATTCACTTCAGGATGCAATGTCAAGTAAGTCATGCCGACAGACAGCGCTTGATACAGCTCAAACTCCCCTTCTTTAGCAGCATCGAGGCAATAGCGCTGCAGTGCTTCTAAAGTCTCGATCAACAAGTCCATCTCGCAAGGGTAATCGGACAAGAACCTTGCAAAACCCGCTTCAAACTCGTCCGGTTCCACATTCAAGAACACGTTAAGACCGTCTACCCACAAGTCTGAGCCGGGTCGCGACTCCAACCAGCCTTCCGATTCCACCGTGAGCGCGAGCAACTCCTCGTATCGCTTTCGCATCAGTGTATGATCCACTTTTGTGCTCACCCTTTCTCGTAAATATGACAAAGGCACCCGTGATGGGTGCCTTTCGATCTTGGCACTAACTTAGCAGTTACCGCTGTCACGAATGAATGGGTGAATCTTCCCTTTCATATCCACCACTTTTGCATTCTTGGACAGGTTTACCTTTTTGATCGTTTTCATTTGTTGGCACCTCCGAATGTTTGTAGTAGATGTAGTGAGAAAAATCCCCACGACATAATTTTATAATATTATAATAATTTTACTTTGTCAAATATAATAGAAGGTGATCATTTCCACCTGTTCGATAGTTTTCCATCAAAAAATCGGTTTGTTCCTCCTGACAAGCCGCGCCACACATCGACATTTTAGCGCTCTCACAGCAGGTGCTAAACTTCAGTCCGATAAACGGCTTCAATTGTTACTCATCTGTTTACAAAAATGTTACTCTATCGTATAATTAAATTGTTGCTTCGGCAACCCATTTTATCTCACAAGAGGAAGAGGAGCTTTCCCAGCAGATGCTGGTGGGCTCCTCTTCTTCATGGTCAATATTTCTTGCATCGCTCGATAACATGCCGCATGTGAGCAAGAAAACAGCAGAGCGACCCGATCTGGTCAGCGTTCGCCCTCCCGATCAGGTCGCTCTTTTTCAATCGAAGCGATCCGTATATTTCTCACGCACGTCCAAAATCTCATCGAGTCTTTCGAGAAAGAGGTCGACGAGCTGTGGATCAAAATGCTCGCCGCGCTCCTGCTGGAACAGTTGAACAATCTGTTCGATCTCCCACGCCTTTTTATAAGGGCGATCGCTGGCGAGCGCATCGAACACGTCTGCGATCGCCGTGATGCGACCGTAGAGATGGATCTGCTCACCTCGCAAACCGTGCGGATATCCCGTTCCGTTCCATTTTTCATGATGTTCGACCGCGATGATCGCAGCCGCTTTCAAGATCCGCCGCTTCGAGTTGTTCAGCAGGTTGTAGCCGATGATCGTGTGCGTTTTCATCTGTTCATATTCTTCGGCGGTCAGCTTGCCCGGCTTGTTCAAAATCGAGTCGGGGATCGCCACCTTGCCGATATCGTGCATCGGGGATGCCGTTTTGATCAGCTCGGCCTCTTCGTCAGTCAGTCCGTAGCGACGAGCGAGCAGATAGGAATACTCGGCCACTCGCTTGACATGATTCCCCGTCTCCTTCGACCTCGTCTCCCCCACTTCACCCATGACGAAGATGATTTCCTTTTGCGTTTCTTCGATCTCGTGAGCGAGCCAGGCAGACTCCAGCGATTTGCCAGAATAGTACGCGGCGAGCGTCAAGTGTTCCAGATCTTTTTGCGTAAACTTTCCTGCGGCCGTCATCTTGTTGATCGCCTGATACGCTCCGATCACGTTGCCCTCGTTGTCCCGAATCGGGATCACCAACAGCGACCGCGTGCGGTAACCTGTCTGCAGATCGACCTCCTGATTGAACCGCGCGTCCTGATAGGCGTCATCGATGATGATCGGCTGGCCGGTCCGAATCGTGTGTCCGACGATCCCCGAGTCGATCGGAATGCAGATCGGGCTCACATCGTGCGCCACCGATGTCCGCAGTTCCTTTCGCTCTTCGTCCAAGAGCCACAGGGTGCAGCGATCGGCAAGGATCATCTCACGCCCCATGTCGGCCATCAGCATCAAGATATGGTCAAGACGCTTTTCTGCCGTAATCTTCGCGATGTAGTCGAAGATGATCTTCAGCATCGTTTCGGAATTTAATTCTTCCCGCACCTTTGGAAGTAGCTCTTGCACGCTCGATCACACCTTATTTTTCACGTCTGCGGGGATCGCTCCCCCTCTCTAGTCTACCACAGAGAGGATCAACCTGAAAAGTTACACTTAAAAATCTCTTGATGATTCATTTAAATCGAACGATCAGACATACTTGTCGATCAGGAAGAGCGCCAGCAGGTGCATCACATTGTCAACCACAATGTACAGCCAAGCGGCAGGGCGCTCCAGGTTGATCCTGTTCACATACCAGTACACAAACCCGGTGCGATCGAGCAGATAATGCGACCCGAACACCAGAATCGCATGCGTCCAGTCCCACCAGCCGGTGCAGAGCAACACGCAGAACGTCCAGATCGCGCAGTGCAAGTTGCAGGCCAGCTCCCCTTTGAGCGTCTTTTCCTTTTTGTGATGCACCATCCAGTCGTTTTGCAGAAGGTAATCCCCGATCAGATGACCGACCAGCCATTCCATGCGCTAGCCCTCCGTCGCCATCGAGCGAAGTGCGAGATAGGTCCAGAGCGCAGCCAGCGAATCGAAGAGTCCCACGAAGATCGCGATCGTCGGAAAGGAGTCGGTCAGCACAAACAGGACGCAGAAGGCAAAGATGAGCGGGCGGGTGAACACCGACCACCACATGAAATCCCGCTGCTCTTTGCGGGCCGCCAGAAAATAGTAGACCGCCAGGAAAAAGGCCATCATGCCAGAGAAGCGGATGAAGACTGACGCATCCCCCGGCTCTCCGATTCCGATCAGCTCGATCACCGTGTTTGGAGCGATCAGACAACTCAAGCTGATGCACAACAGGTAGATTCCAAAAACGAACATGCTTTTTGCGGCGCTGGTCATGTTTTCGCTCCCTCGTTGGTCCAATATTCGTCATATCCATACTGCAAACAATGCAGGCATCGATCGACATACACCTGTGCGCATTCGTCGAGGGGATTCTCTTGCAGGCAAGCTTCGAAACACGCCTTGGCCGAGACGAAGTCCTGCTCTTGGTAATGACGGTACCCTTGCTCAAACAGCTCCTTCGTGCGCAGTTTTCCCGCTCGCACTTCTGGCAGGTCCGCATCGAACACTTCATAGACGGAGACCGCGACCGACTTTCCTTTCACCTTGACCCGGTCGATGATCCGGATCGAATATCGACCGGAATCTTGCAAGCGTGACAGCGTCTGCTCGCTGATCAACAACTGCACCCGATATCGCTTGGTCAGCCCTTCTACACGCGATGCGAGGTTGACCGCATCGGAGATGACGGTCGAATCCATCCGATTGTCGCCGCCAAGCGTGCCCAGCATCAGCTTGCCACTGTTGATGCCGATGCCGAGCCTGATCTGCTCTTGCCCATTTTTGGAGCGCTCCTCGTTGAGCAGACGAAGCCGCCCCAGCATGGACAGCGCTGCCTGCACCGCATCATCCGCCCCCTGATCGAACAAAGACATGATCGAGTCGCCAATATATTTGTCGACAAAACCGCGGTTGTCGGTGATCGCAGGCTCCATCCGGCTTAAAAACTCGTTGAGAAACTGGAAGTTCTCTTCTGGCGACATCCGCTCCGACAAGGTGGTAAACGAGCGAATGTCAGAAAACAGCACCGACATCTCCGTCTGCACATGATCGCCCAACCGCACATCGATGATGCTTTTCTTCTCCAAGAAGCGCAGGAATTGGTGAGGCACGAAGCGGCCATAAGCCCGATTCAGCTCCACCTGTTGGTTGTACAGCTTCGCATTGTCGATCGAGACGGCGATCTGCGAGGACAGCAAGCTCATCATTTCCAGCCGCGCTTCGGTAAACGCATGCGTGGTCAGGTTGTTTTCCAAGTAGAGAGCGCCGACGAGCTTGCCTTGATTCAGGATCGGCAGGCAGAGCACCGATTTCGGCTTTTTCTGCAAAATGTACGGATCTTTGGCGAAGATTCCTGCGGACGCCGCGTCGTGCAGCACGACAGCCTCGCGCATTCGCCGCACATATTGGATCACCGTCGGCGCCACACTCAGGCTGTTCCGATAGGGAATCGCTTGCAGGACACACACCTGATCGTCGACCGTCGTCTTCTCCGCCTCGATCAGCAGATCCCCCGCTTGCTCGATCAGGAGCACGCCCTTCTCTGCGCCCGCATTTTCGACGGCGATGTGGATCATCGTCGCCAGCAGTTTGTCCAGCACGATCTCACCGGAGATCGCACGCGCCGCCTTCATGACGGTGAGCAGGTCGATCTTCTCGCCAGAACTCGCTCCGGTCGTGCTGATGCCCGTTCCTGTCGCCGCCAGTTCAAGGCTTGCTTCGCTCTCTAAGCGCGTTGCCAACAGATAGGGATAGGTCTGTTCCAACTGCCTGACCTTGGCGACCGCCCCCCAGCGGAGATAGCCATAGACCGCTTCTGCCATGTACGTTTTGGCAACTTTGTGCTTAGCCAGTTTGAGATAGAACTTCGCCGCACACTCATTGGCGAGCGCCGCGTTGTTCGGGAAGCTGTGCTCATGCGCCGATTCGATCGCCCGGTCATAGAGCTGCATCGCTCTGTACTCGTTCCCGACCAGCCTCGCCATCTCCGCTTCGACCAGCAGGCGTTTGTGCTCGTTGTTCTGTGCTGCAAACTTCGCCCATTTCTTCAGCTTGTCTCTGTTTTTCTTCAGCTGCTTCCAATATGCTTTTTGCTCCTCCTTGGAGACAGCATGGTAGTTGGCAGCCAGCGCTAGCGAATAGTAAAAATAATGTTCCGGCACGTGCGGTTGCGACATCGAGGCGAGGATGATCGCTTCGCCTTCTCTCGCCATCTGCACAGCCAGGTCAGGTTGTTCATTCAGATAATAGAGCTTCGTTTTGACGAAATAATACCAGTTGAGGAAGTGCAATCGTTTGTCCCACTTCAATTGCTCAAGGTACTCTTCTTCTTGGAAATCATCATCCGACAGGTCGGTCAGCGAGGCTGTCTTCCCGAGCAAACATTGGACGAGCGCTTTTAAAATCAGATAGTTGATGCCGTGGTCGCGAACTTTGACCCGCTTGGCAAACTCCAGGTAGTTTCGCGCATCGCGCTCAATCTCCTGAAGCGGTTCACCGCAGAGGATCATGCAGTTGACCATCTGCATGACAGCGAAGAAAGATTGGATCAAGTCTCCCGAGTCGATCGACGTCTGATGCGTCATCCTGAACAGATCTGCACACTCGCGCAGATGGTCTTTCCAATGCTTGGCGAGCAGGGCGAACGAAAAGTCGCTCTTGTGCTTGACGTTCGCAAAATATTTGTCGTTGACCTGTGTCGCCAACCTGCCATATTGATAACCCGTTTCGATATCTCCGAGCACCGTGCCCAAGATGACCCCATACCCGCCGAAGGCGATGCTCGACGCGATCGAATTGCCGCGCTTGGCCGTCATGTTCAACACTTTCAAGTTGAGCAGAGAGAACTGCTGCGGGTTGATAAAATAAAAGGCGACCGCGATGTTAAAAATTTGCAACATCGCCTCTTCGTGGTACGGGTCCTCGACGAGCGGAAGTTCTAACAGCTCCTCCAGCTTGCGGTTGCGCAAGTTCCACTTCGCCTTCAGTGTCTCCCAGACGAACGTGCCAAGTCCCGCATCGTCTGACAGTTTGATCCCGAGCAGACGGATGCTCATCAGACCGAGCTTGATCGCTTCTTCGTACTCCCCGATGTTGATCAACAGGACCGTTTTGATGTTGTAGACGCGCACTTTTTCCAGCTTGGTCTTCGCTTTGGCGAGAATCAGGTCGAACAGCTTTTCTGCGAGCCGGAAATTACCGCAGAGGTACTCGACTTCGGAGCGCTCCAAATACAGCTGCATCGTCAGGTCATACTGCGCTTCCCAAGCGTCCTCGGCCAGCAGTTCGACCGCCTGGGTCAGATATTTCAAGGCGGGGTCGTAGGCGGTCGATGCTTTGGCGCGCAGTCCAGCGGTCAGGTTCAGACGAATGAGCTGCATCGTCTCCTCTGCCGACTCGATCAACTCCGCGCCAGCATTCAGGTGATTGACCATATCGAACAGGCGATCTTCAAACTCCAGATTGCCGGTGCGCGACAGCATCAAGCGGCCGATCTCCAAATGCACGCGGGTGCGATTCTCCTCGCTCAACAGCGCGTAGGCAGCTTGCTGCACTCTGTCGTGAAGGAATTTGAACGAGGCGTTCACATCATCTCGATCACTCTCTTCCCCGATGTTGTACAGCAGTTTGTAGTCAGCTCCGATCGGAACGAGAAATCCTTCCTGCAGCGCGGGCCAAAGCTCGTCTGCCACCTCGCTGATGCTCTGACCTACCGAGAGCGCCAACATCTGCAGATCGAAGCTGTTCCCGATACAGGCGGCAGTCTGCAACATCAGCTGCGTGTTTTCGTTCAGCCCTCTGATCTTTTGCACCATGAATTCGACCACGTTGTCGGTGATCTCCATGTTGGCGATGTTCGCCACCTTCCAATTCCATCGCCCTGCTGCCGCCTCCCACTGGATCAGCTGTTTCGCATGGAGCGCCTGCAGAAATTGATGCGTGAAAAAGGGATTGCCGTTCGTCTTTTGCAACAGGAGCTGGGCGAGGGAGGCGACGCGATCTGCGGAGCAGCTGAGCGTGTCTGCCAGCAATTCTTTCATCTGATACAGGTTGAGCGGTTGCAACCTGATCGGCAAAATCGGTCGCCGCTTCTGGCGCAAGCTCCCCACCATTCGCGTCAGCCGATGGGACTGGTCCACCTCATTGTCGCGGTACGCGCCGATGAACAGCAGGTGGCCGGTCACCATATCGCTCATCAAATATTCGATCAGCGTGAGCGAAGCAGGGTCTGCCCACTGCAGGTCATCAAGAAAGAGCACGACAGGGTGTTCCGGCTGGCAAAACACGTGAAGCAGCTTCTGCATCGTGAGCTGGAAGCGATTTTGCGTCTCTTCGTTGGGTAGCTTTTGCACGTCCGGCTGCTTGCCGATGATCAGCTCCAACTCGGGAATCACATCGGTGATCACCTGACCGTTTGGAGCGACTGCGAGCGAGATCTTTTCTCCCCAATTCAAAATGTCCTCTTCGCTCTGGGTCAACAGTTGGTTGATCAGGTCTTTCATCGAGCGAATGAACGCATGATAGGGGATGTGTCGCTTATACTGATCGAATTTCCCAGTGATGAAAAAACCGTTCTTTTGAACGACTGTCGAGTGGACTTCGTGCACGAAGAACGACTTCCCGATGCCGGGAAAGCCGGACACGAGCAGCAGTTCGCTCGCCCCCTGCACAACTCGCTGAAACGTCGCGTGCATCTGCGAGATGTCCTGCTCTCTGCCGTACAACTTCTCAGGAATCCGAAAGATCTCCGATTGATCGTGCTCCCCGAGCGGAAACTCCCCGATCGTGCCCTCTTCCTGCAAGTGCCGAAGACAAGCTTCTAAATCTGCCTTGATCCCGTAGGCGCTCTGGTAGCGCGCTTCCGCATTTTTGGCCAGACAGCGCATGATCAGATCGGAGATCACCTTCGGAATCTCTCGATTGCGAACATGCGGCGGCTGCGGTTGTTTGGCGATGTGACCATGGATCAGCTCGACCGGGTCTTGCGCCTGGAAGGGCGCCTGCCCGACCAGCATCTCATAGAAGGTGACGCCGAGCGAATAAAAGTCGGTTCGATAGTCGGTCACCCGATTCATGCGCCCCGTCTGCTCGGGGGACATGTAGGCCAGCGTGCCTTCGAGCAAGTTCGGATTGATCATCTCCGTCTTTTCACTGACCAACATCGAGGCGATCGAAAAATCGGTCAATTTCACAATGCCCTTTTCGGGTGAAACGATGATGTTGTGCGGCTTGATGTCTTTGTGGACGATCTGCTGTCGGTGAAGAAAGCTGAGCGTGTCTGCCAGCGAGATCGCAATCTGCAGAAACTCCAACAGGTCGATCCGCTTTTTTTGCAGATGATGGTAGAGCGACTCTCCGCCAAAATCCTCGACGATCATCACCACGCCGTTATCTCTCGGCTCTAGTGCGATCGGACGGACGATCCCCTCCCAATCGAGACTTTTGGCGATCTCAAACTCTCGCTTCCAGCGGTAGACGTCCTGCAAAGGGGGGTATTCTGTTTTCATCGCTTTTATGATGACGGTCTCCCCTGTTGATTCGCAGAGGCCGCGATAGATGACCGATTTGTTGCCCTCAGCGATCTGACCGAGGACACGGTAGCCGGCGATAGCAAACATAGCGGCTCATCCCTCTCTTTTTGACAAACTCAGAAGTTAAAAGATGCTGAGGACAGTCTTGCCGTCCCACGGCAACCCTTGATCGAAGCGCTCTTGGTCATGTTTTTGCCAGAGCGCGAAAAGCTTGTGCTCATACATCTTGAACAGCTTGCACGGCTCTGCGCTCGATTTCGCATCTGCGAGGATCGCATTGACAGCGCGCCGCGCCGCTTCGTTCGCACCTTCCATCGTCGCGAGGTCGGTCTTGGTGCGAACATAGTCGGAAGCGAGATAGAAGTTCGGAATACCGGTCGCCGCATCGGGTCGCTGTGTCCAAGTGCCCACCTTGTTGATCAACAGCGGCTCCAGGTTGATCTTATCCCGCGGATTGATAAAGCAGATGTTCGGATCGAGAAACCATTCCTGAATCATATCGTCGCGCAACAGTATCTCATCTCCGTGGTTGAGGCTCTTTTTCAGCTGTGCCCAGACCTCGTTTCTGATCTGCAGCTTGTCGCACTCCATCGCCGTCAAGCCGTTCAGCCCTGGCATATTCCAGTCGGAGATATCGACAGACAGGATGTCGACCACTTGGCCATCCCCATACTGCGACAGATCGAAGTCTGGCCAGAACTGCGCTTGTGAGACAGACGTCAGCGCCCATTCTGAATCCATGTAGAGCACATGTCCCTCGATGATCGGTGCCGGCTCGGTCAGAAAGAACTGAATGCCGGTCATCCAATCGACAGACAGGGCGAGCTGCTTCAGGTAGTAGAGGGATGGATCGAGCAGCAGCATCTCATCGGTGAGCAGGCTCGCCATCACTTCGACCGGCAGAGCGGAAATAAAATAGTCGCCCGTCACTTCGTACTCGACGCCATTTTCCAGAATCGTCGCGCCGCAGATGCGCCCATCTGCGCAGGAGATGCTCTTCACCTCCGCTTCGAGACGATAATCGACCCCTTGCTCGCGCAGATAGCGCAACCACGGATCGATCCAAACATCGTTGGTCGGACCATTTAAGACCCGATCGTTCTGCATGCCCGGCGTGATCATGTCGAGGAGCAATTCGGCTCCGACATTGCCGACCGTCTTGGTGCTCGCCTCGTGCGCTTTCGCCGCCACCAGGGTGCGAGTCAGCGCGGTAAACAGCTTTTTATAAGCGTCTGAGTGCTTTTCCGCTTCAATAAAATCCCACCACGGGATCTGCTCATACTCGTGCACTTTTCGATCATAGCAAGAGGTGACGATCTGCCAAAGCTTCGATGCGGCGACTTCCATCTCCTCGGCCGACAGATCGAGATCAGCTTTGAACATCGACTTGATCAGATCGGTCACATCGTCGAGCGAGTTGGGAAAGTTGGCGACAAACTCGGTCAACGGATAATGATAGCGCGCCAGCCCCATCCGCTCCGCATGTATGAGGTTGTCAAACACGGTCTTCTCTTCTCCATCCGGAGCTGTATAGGGAATGCGTTTCATCGTATCGGTCACATGCTGATAAAAACCGGGAAAAAAGCGGAACCCGTGCTCGCCGGGCAAATCTTTTCTACCCGCCTGACCTGTGTTCGGCACCGGAATGCTGCGCGCTTTCCCACCTGGGATATTTTTATATTCCAAGACTACAACATCGAATCCGCGTTCGATCAGTTCGTGCGCCGCGCTCATTCCGGCGACACCGCCACCCAAGATGACAACTTTTTCATTTGTTGATTGCTTCATAGAATGGAATGATCCCCCTTCGTACACTTATGGAAGAGTCCTAATTTCCCCATTCTATTTATATCATCTATCCGCTCGATTTTAAATAATAATTTTGTTGTCTTAAGTGGAAGGTTGTTAGAAGTTGTTGAAAGGTCGGTTCAAAACTCTTTTCGGTTTTAGCTTCACAGTGCCGTCTTGGAGGAAAACAGACCGCTGGCGCACGAGCGCATCATCGGCACATCGTATTAAATGAGGTCACAGCGAAGAAGAGGGGGGGAGAGCAAGTTGAATCTGCGGGTTCTTTGCGGAAATGACGTGACCAGGGTCGGATCGCTTGCGATGAACTTGGCATCCATCGCAACGACCGATCTTGCGCTCAGCCGACAAGTGCGACCTGCTTCTCGCTGTCGTCACTGCACTTTAGGCATCGCCTGTTTCTTCTGCACGCCAGCGCTGCAATTGATGCAACAAGACCTCCCGCTCATTTTTCGCGGGATCGCGCAGGACGAGCTGTGCCAACCGCTGAAGCCAGCGACCGAGCGCAGGGCCGGCGGGAATCCCTGCGCGGATCAGGTCTTGGCCGGTGACTGCAAGGTCTTGGAGATTCCAGAGCGGCTGTTGCTGACGATGATGATCGACTCGTTCGCTCCACGCCTGCAAGCGATTCGCGTCCTGTGAGACCGCGTGGATCAGACAGCGACGCCAGACCGCTCGATGTCCGTACTCGAAAAAGAGCTGTCTGAACTGAAGATCGCTCCAAGCGGCGGGCGAACCGGACGATTGCATGGAGATCTGTTCGTGCAACTCGCGCTTCAACGAGGACGACAGCTTGAGACCTTGCATGTTTTTCTCCATGCGCGGCTGATCGAGCCCGATGGCAGAATAGAGTAAGAACGTGCGCAGCGCGAGGTCAGCCGGAGCTCGCCCTGCCCAGTCGGCAGCCCGTTGCCAGAGCGTACGATCGGCCGGTGGGCGAAAGAAGATGTAGCGCAGCGTATCTGTCTGCAGCAGCAGACGAATTGCCAGATCTGGATGTGTGAGCAACATTTTGTGCCACTCCTCGCGAATGCGCTCGCGAGAGATCGCTTGCAGGCTGCTCGCTTCCTCGGCGATCGCCTGAAGCGTCCGCTCTTCAATCTCAAATCGGAGCTGAGCAGCAAAGCGGATCGCCCGCAAGATGCGCAGCGCATCTTCCTCAAATCGGCGGCGCGGATCGCCGACCGCCCTGATCCGCTGCTGCTCCAAGTCGCGCTGCCCGCCAAACGGATCGTGCAAGATGCCATCTCGCCCGAGCGCCATCGCGTTGATCGTCAAGTCGCGCCTCGCCAAATCTTCGACCAGCGAGCGCACGAACTGCACTTCGCTCGGCCTCCGCCCATCGGTGTACTCGCCATCCGTTCGAAACGTGGTCACCTCATATTGAAGGCTGCCGACCAGCACCGAGATCGTCCCATGTCGAATCCCGGTGGGCACCGTCTGCGCAAACAGACTCTGCACCTCCTCTGGACGAGCAGATGTGGTGATGTCATAATCGACGATCTGTCGAGCGAGCAGTCGATCGCGCACGCATCCGCCGACCAGATAGGCTTGATGACCTGCCGCTTCCAGCGTTTCGATCACTTGCCAAGCGCATTTTTCCGCCCGATCCATCCTGTCACCGCCCTTCCAAACTCCTGCAACGATCAGCAACCATCCGTTCGTCCACCAAGCATCGCGCCCAACAGATTCGCGCTCGCGTTGCTCAGTCGCTAGCGGTTGGTCGCTCGCCACGCAAAATCGCCGCGATCGAGCGCTTTGATCAACACCTCAGCAGTGCCCATGTTGGTGGCGACCGGAATGTCGTGGACATCGCAGAGCCTGAGCAAAGCCAAGATGTCCGGCTCATGCGGTTGCGCCATCAGCGGGTCGCGAAAGAAGATCACCAGATCCATGCGATCCTCGGCGATCATGGCGCCGATCTGCTGATCACCGCCGAGCGGACCGGACAAAAAGCGATGCACCTGAAGTCCGGTCGCCTCGTGGATGCGCATGCCGGTCGTGCCGGTGGCAAACAAGCTCGCTTTGGCGAAGATGTGCTGATAGGCGATCACAAAGTTGATCAACGTCTCTTTCTTGCGGTCATGTGCGATCAGCGCGATGTTCATCAGACGTCCCTCCGTCATTAGAAAAGCAGATTCTCCAGTCCGTAGACCATGCCTTCATATTTCATCACTTCTTTGCATGACATCACCACACCCGGCATGAACGATTCACGGTTGATCGAGTCGTGGCGAATCGTCAGCGTCTGCCCGAGCCCGCCGAAGATCACCTGCTGGTGGGCGACATAGCCGGGCAGTCGCACGCTGTGCACGCGCATCCCCTCATAATCGCCGCCGCGCGACCCTGCGATGCTCTCATGCTCGTCCGGGTGTCCTTGCCCCATTTTCTCCCGCTCTTTGGCGATCAATTCCAGCGTCTTGATCGCCGTGCCCGATGGAGCATCCAGCTTTTGATCGTGATGCATCTCAATGATCTCAACGTGTGGGAGAAAGCGGGCAGCTTCTGCCGCAAAGCGCATCATCAAGATCGCCCCGATCGCAAAGTTTGGCGCGATCACCCCGCCGATCCCCCGCTCTTTGCACGACTCGTCCCAAGCTGCAATCTCCTCTGGCGTCATTCCGGTCGTTCCGACCACCGGGCGCACGCCATATTGAATCGCCGTGTCGATGTTGCCTTTGATCACCGCCGGATTGGTAAAGTCGACCATGACGTCCGCCTTCGTCTCAAGCAGGGTCTTGTCGAGATCGTTGGAAAACTGCAAGCCCCCCGTCTCCACGCCGGTCACCTCCGCGACGAGCACACCGTTTAAGCTGCGATCGACTGCGCCGACCAGCTCAAGCTCCGGATCGTTTAACACCGCTTTTACCGTCTCTCGTCCCATGCGGCCTTTCGCACCGACGACCACCACGCGAATTCTATCTGCCATCTTTCGTTCCTCCTTGCATCCTCACTCTGCGTCGATCCGCGTCCAGCGGTTCGCATCTCGCGTATTGAACTTGTGAATGACCGCCTTGTGCGCCTCTTCCAAGTCGATGCCGAGCGAGTTTGCCAGGCAGGTGATCACAAACATCATGTCGCCGAGCTCAAGCGCGATCGAGCCTTCCGCTTCCTCTTGCTTCTTCGGCTTCTCACCGTGGCTATGGTTGACTTCCCGCGCCAACTCCCCGAGCTCCTCCGTCAGCCGCACGACGAGCGTCATCGGATGGAAATACCCCTCTTTAAATTGCGAGATATACTTGTCCACATCTTGTTGCATCTCTTTGATCGTCATATCTGCCATTCGCGCAGCCACCTCCATGCATCTTTTGTCTAGAGTACCATAACTTGCTGAACGAGACGAATTTTCAAGCGGGCGCGTCCATATGTATGGATAAGGGTAGTCCGTAATCTGTGAACGAAAAAGGAGATGAGGCTCTCAATGTCCACAGCGCCGAAGCGTTCGTTAACGACGATCTTGGCCACCGTGGTCGTCTTTCTCACCTTGTCCCTGGTCTTGTACCCGCAGGAAGGGTTTAAAGCCGGGGTAGACGGGTTGAAGCTTTTCTGGGACGTTGTATTCCCGTCCCTCTTGCCGTTTTTCATCCTCTCTGAACTGCTGCTCGGCATCGGGGTCGTACATGCGCTCGGCGTCTTGCTCGAACCGCTGATGCGCCCGCTGTTCTCCGTGCCAGGCGTCGGCGCTTTCGCCCTCTCGATGGGACTTGCCGCCGGGTATCCGATGGATGCGGTCATCACGTCCAAATTTCGCAAGAACAAGCTGTGCACCCGCATCGAAGGTGAACGAATGCTCGCTTTCACCAACACGGCCGATCCACTCTTTATGTTCGGAGCTGTCGCGGTGGGGATGTTCCATTCGCCACAGCTTGGGATGCTGCTGGCCATTGCCCATTACATATCGGCGTTTTTGGTCGGCCTGCTGTTCAAGTTTTATGGCGTTCGCACAGAGCGCCGCTTTCGGGAAGATGACATCGTCCAGGAGACCCGAGTAAAAGGCAACATCTTCAAGCGTGCATTTGGCGAGATGATGCGCGCTCGCGAAGAAGACGGCCGCTCCTTTGGCAAACTGCTCGGCGATTCGGTCAACGACTCGATGAAGACGCTGTTAATGATCCTTGGATTTATCATCTTCTTCGCCGTCCTGTTCAAAGTGCTGACCCTCTCCGGCATCGTTCCGTTCCTCGCACTTCCGATCGAGGCGCTGTTCCGCATGATCGGGCTCGATGTGAACCTTGTGCAATCGTTTGTCGCGGGGATCTTTGAGATCGATATCGGTTCGGCGATGGCGGCGCAGACTTCCGCTCCGCTGATCGAACAGGTGATCATCGTCTCCTTCATCATCGCTTGGTCGGGCCTCTCCGTGCACGCGCAGGTCGCCTCGGTGCTGACCGGCACAGATATTCGCATGACGCCGTACATGTTCGCCCGCCTCTTGCACGCCGTGCTGGCAGGCGCTTTCACCCTCATCTTCTATAACATGGGATGGGGTCAGTCGGCAACCGAAGTCTTTGCCCCGATGCTGCCGATGATGGCTGCTGTGGCAGACCCGAGCCAACAGCACTGGTTCCTCTCGCTGATCGTGCTGAAAAACTGGTTGCTCCTCTTTGGCGGCGTCGTGGTGCTCGCGCTTCTGTTTCACTTCTTCAAAATCGCTCGCTTCGTCGCTTGGAGCTCTCGTTCCAACAGGCGATGAAGGTTGCATAGCAAAACGGATCAGGACATTTCGTCCTAATCCGTTTTTGTTTGTGCTTTCAGCGCTTAAAATAACAACTCGCGAACCACCATAAACTGCTGAGTTGGATCAGTATCTTTATCCACATGAGATTGAATATTATAACCGTCGAACATAGCTATGATTGTTACAGCAAGTACAGAAATGGGAAGTTTAGGCCGAATAAGTTTTCTCGTTTCAAGATCAAGTAATAGCTGTTCAATCACTTGCCGCCAGTTAATATACATCTGGGTTAGTCCAGCCTGAACTTTTTCCGACCGATTACTGTTCGCGATAAATTCGATAAACATCGGTACCCAATATTGATCGAGTGCCATTTGAAAAATGTATTGAAAAATTTCGTAAAGCAATTGTTCTACATTTTGAGCTTCAACGGGATCTTCCCCCAAAAAGTGAGTGATTCTTTGATGCTGTTCAATCATTCTCTCTTCCATGATAAGAAGAAATATTTCTTCCTTGTTGCTAAAGTGGGAGTAATAGGCGCCTTTTGAATAACCGGCTGCTTGTGTGATATCGTTTACACTCGTTACTGCATATCCCTTCTGTGCGAACAACTCAAACGCAGCTTTCTTTAATTTTTCTATGGTTTGCGCGGTCTTGATTTCATGTTTTGTTACCATATTACTTCCCCCTTTCTTGCCACAGCCAACTATTTTGCAACTCTTTTTTTGACCTCATAAATTACGATACTGATCATTAAGAGCAAGATTAACACGAGTAGCCAAGCAGCATAAGAGTTCTCGAGTGCGTAGAGGATTTTCTCCCACTCACTTGCCTCCGGCTTAATATTCATATACGAGCTACCGTAGATCCCAACGATAAAAAAACAGATTGCTCCAGGAATTGCCATAAAGAGTAACAACAGTACTGAAGCTCTAGTTTTCAAACTAATCCCCCCAAATTGAGTTATTGAGAATTAGGCAAAGGAGTGCTAAAAAACGCTCCATTGCCTAATTCTATTATTACTGCCAAGTTCCAATAGTGTTGTATACGCGTGTAAAGTGCGTTGTGTCATTATACAAGGTTTGGGGTGTCACCATCCCACCAACCGAATTAATCGTGATCCCCGCTCCGTAGTAAAATGACTGCCATACAAACTTACTGCAGTACGTGAGGGTTTTGTCGTAAAGGTTTGCAGTGATGAAATAGTTAATCGTATGTCGATCCACTTCAGATTGAGCCCAGTTTGCAGCAGAAGTACCGCCAGACTTTGGACGAAGTACGGCGTAACGGCTTAATGAAGTCCAAGTCGACAAGTTTTTATTTTGCAAACCCCCATCCCCATTCGGCCATGCTTCTGCAGTTTTACCGTTATAGACAATTGCAGCATGACCATAGTTAAAGTCCTTCAGACGATTAATATCTGTTACAAGTACATCACCATTCAGGAAATTGAATGCTCCTCCCTCACCCGGGATTACTTCTTCTGCAGGACCCGCTGCCATAACACTCGATGCAAAAATACTAGTCATTGCTACTGTCATCATTACAGCCGTAAAAAGTTTCACCCAACAGCACCTCGTTTGCTTTTATAAATTCCAACCGGTCGGTATGTAAAATATACCTATACCTTTTACAATTGTCAACATATGTAATCCAAGAAAATATGTATATAGGTAATTGATATTTCACAGTATTACTAGACCTTCTATTATCACCCAGGAATTGTCGAATACTTTATGCCAATAGATTGTCGGGAAAACTTGCACGATCACAGGTTAACAAATAATCAGATCGATTTGATTTCCAAAATAACCCTCCTTTCACAGCCAATCCTTCAAAATAGCCATGTGAGAAAAAGTTGACGAAATACTTTCTCTTCACCATCAATAACCACATAACTGAATCCAACAAAAAAAGACCGCAATTAGCTATTTTGAGAGGCATTACGGTCCAAGTCATATAGCAGTTAAGATTGTTTTACTATTCTGCAAACGAAAGGTTTTTCGCCTGTCTTCGACCCGAGATTAAAACTTGAAGAAATAGTTCGTGAACAGCTGATCGAGCAGGATCAGACCGCCGAGCAACCAGACGTACCAAGCGAAGGCGCGCAACCCGCGGCGCACGATCAGCGCGACCATGTAGCGGATGGCAAAGAAGCCGGCGATCGCAGCTGCCAACATCCCTGCGACCTCGGCGATGCCGATCGTCGTGCCTGCAGCCATCGCATCAGACAGATCGAACACCACCGCCCCCAAGATGACGGGGATCGACATCAGGAACGAATATTTGGCGGCAAACTCGCGGTCCAGTCCACGAAACAGTGCGCCCATGATCGTGAGTCCGGAGCGCGAGAGTGCGGGCATGATCGCCACCCCTTGCAAAGTGCCGATCAGCAGTGCGTCCGCATAGCCCATCTCCCCCTCCCGTTTGAAACCCTGTCTCGCCGCGTCTGCCCACCAGATCACTGCGCCGGTGATCACAAACTCCGCGCCCAAAGTCGAGCCGGACGCAAACACCGCATCAAAATAATCTTTGAACAGAAAGCCGATCACCGCAGTTGGCAGCGCCCCCACCAGCAGCAAGCGTCCCATCTTGCCGAGCGGATTGCGCAAGATCTGTGCGATATCGCGCCAAAAGACGGCGAACACGGCGATCAGTGTGCCCAGATGCAACAGGATATCGAACGTCAAAGCTCCCTCTTCCAGATGCAACACTCGTTGAAACAAGACGAGATGACCTGAGCTTGAGATCGGCAAGAATTCGGTCACGCCTTGGATGATGCCAAGAAAGATCGCCTCCCATAACGTCAATTCACCTTTCCCTCCCCTTTTCTTGTCCTGTATATCACCTATGCTTGTACGATCGGTTGCATGAATCGACGTTTTAAATAATATGGTTGCTAGTAGGGGGGATAAGCTATGAATGGAACCGATCTTCGACTTTCACTACAGATCGCCTTCACCTACATCGGGACGGTCGTGGGCGCTGGATTCGCTTCCGGTCAGGAGATCTTGCAATTTTTCACCCTGCTCGGACCGATGGCCTACCCTGCCATCCTCCTGGCCGTCATCATGTTCGCATGGGTCGGCGTCCGGGTGCTCCTGCTCGGTCATAAACTGCGCGCCCGCTCGTATCGCGAGATGACCTTTTATCTGTTTGGCAGTCGGTTTGCGATGATCATCGACACGGCGATGATGGTCATGCTCTTTTTCGTCACTGTCGCCATGCTGGCCGGCGTGGGGGCGCTGTTCAAGGAGCAGTTGCAGCTGTCCTTTCAGGTCGGCGTGCTCTTGACGATGCTGCTGACCTTTCTGACGATCTTGCGCGGCATGAAAGGGATCATGGCTGCCAACACGATCATCGTGCCGGTGATGCTGTTCGTCGTGCTGACCATCTTTGTGCAGAGCTTTTTGCAAACTGAACATCCTCCACAGACGATCGCACCTGCTGACAATGCGAAGCAGTTCGCCTGGATCCTCTCCGCCATCACCTACGCAGCGCTCAACCTGGGACTTGCCGTCTCTGTGCTCGTGCCGCTCGGCGGCGAGATTCGAAGCAAGCGAGCGTTAAAGCTCGGAGGTCTGCTCGGTGCGCTCGGGCTCGGCGTGATGCTGCTCTGCTCCCAATACGCGATGTCGACCCGCATGCCGCTGATCGCCGAATATGAGGTGCCGATGGGCTTTTTGTCCTCAACGTTCTCACCGCTGATGCAAGGCGTGTTTGTAGCAGCGCTCTGGGGCGAGATCTACTCGACGCTGATCGCCAACGTCTTCGGCTTGAGCTCACAGCTGACCAGCCCACAAAACAAGATGCACGGCTCGCTGATCACCGTCGTGATCTTGACCGCCGCTTTCTTTGTCGCTCAGATCGGCTTTTCGACGATCGTCCATTATCTGTACCCGGTGTTTGGCTATGTCAGCTTCCTCCTGCTGCTCCTGCTGCTCTGGCCAAGGCGGGAAGCTGCCAAATGATCTGCTGGCAGCGGGCGCGACGATGCTGCTCCTTCGCCATTCCTTGCCAGTAGGAGAACAAACCAGAACAAAGACCCCGTGTTTCGACGGGGTCTTCAGGAGCAAGTGCATGTGGATGGAGCTGAGGGAACTGATGATCGAGCCGCAGTGCGACGCCAACGCTTCGTCGAACGCTCCACGCACAACGTCACGGTTGATAGGTCGTTTTCGTCTTAAAGTCGTCTCCATCTTGATAGCCTTCCGCATTGCTCACTTGCGCCTTCACTCGATTGACATGAGCTTTGCCGATCTGCACGAACAGCGGGGCGCTTGCCGCGTTGATTCTTCTGACCATCGCCGCTTCTCGGAACGGATTGCCTTCGTTGAGCGCTTGTACTTGGTCGAGCACATCCCCGTCCACCTTGTGACCCTTGTTCATTTTTACGAGGGGATGATCGAAAAACAGTTTGGCCATCCCACCTCTCGTGTCATCCGCCGCGACGAGCTTATAGAGCTCTTTGATCACCCCGCCGAGCAGGTCCTCGATCGCAAAAATTTGATCTTGAGACAGCGCGGATGATCCTTTCTTCTGTCCCACGATGTCGCGCAGATCGCCAAATGCTGTGAGATGATCCGCAACGACGGACGCCACATTCACATACAGCGTCTCACGCTCGCTGCGCTGCTGCTTTTTCAAAAGAGGAAGACCAATTTGGAAATAGTTGAATAGAATTTTGAATGGCTCTGCACACTCGACTGCAGAAACAAAATCTTGTTGAATAAGCTTTAAATCTTTCGAAGCTCGGAATTTTTGATTGATGATCGCCAGCTGGGTGATGCTGTACGCATTGTAGTCCTCAAGAGCTAAGTCCTTCCCTGCCGTCAGATCCCCCATCTCCTCTTCCAGAGGAGCATCTGCCGGCTTTTTATTCTGATTATATGCAGTGACGACAGAGGCATCATCGATGTTTTTGATCCCCTCCCGCATTCTCTTCACATTTGGCCAAGGGGCGGTCTCCCGATCGAATTTTCCATCGCCATGCGTCTCTCCGATAATATGTTTTTTATCTGGCAACATGCGAACCGCCTGTCCACCGTTGTAAGTGACAAGATCCGCTTGAGTGGAAATCCAATACTTCTCCTGAGAATTGGTCATCGCCTTCAACTTTGCGCTCGGAACAATTTGTAATCCGGAGAGATCCGCCTCCGAGTCGAATCGGGTTCCTGCGTCATCTTCAAATTTGCCTTGCGCTACAGCACTGCCAGTCGGCTGCAATTGCGACTGGAGAAACTGAAGTGTCGCACGGTTCCCCAACCGCTTTTGCATCTGCATGATCATGTTCGAGCTGTGGATGGTCGGTGATCGATTCGGTTGTCCGACCGAGTCCGCTTGTTGACTCGATCGAAGGAACTGCTTGGTCGGAAAGCGCATCATCGTATCCTCCCCGTTAATCATCTCTATCATTATTTCAAAACAACAAAACATGTCAATCGAACACCTTTACTATGTCGAAAGTTCCGACTGCACCGATATCGTTTACTCGCGCGTCAACATGAAAAAAGCTCACCGCTGAGCGATGAGCGTAACGGGAGCGCCTTCCCTTTCAGAACGGCAGATCCAAAACTGTAGACAGAATGTAATGGGAAATAGAAGAAAGTCTTGATACAATTGTATTTAGCAAATTGCCATGTTATTCTATATTGGCGTGTTGTCAAGGGAAGGCAGGTGCTTGGGGCATACATTATGATTAAAGAAACCGTCTTAGAGATTGTGACAACTTATGGATACTTCGGTCTCTTTCTCTCGCTGGTATTGGGCATCGTTGGCTTGCCGATCCCTGACGAGATCTTGATGACCTACTGCGGCTACCTAATCTCTCAAGGTATGATGAACTACACAATCACTCTACTGACCGCGATCTCAGGTAGCATCGTGGGGATTTCTACCTCCTACTGGCTTGGGCATCGCTTCGGTCTACCCCTTGTCGAAAAGTATGGCCGTCGCTTCGGCATCAACGAGAAGCGCCTCGATGTTGTCAACCGATGGTACAACCGCTTTGGCAAATTTGTTCTGGTCGTCGGATACTTTATTCCGGGCATCCGTCATGTGACCGCTTTTGCAGCCGGATTGTCGAAGATGCCCTTCAAATCGTTCGCCATCTATGCATACAGCGGCGGTGTGATCTGGTCGCTCACATTTATCACCCTGGGGAACATGCTGGGCGTACATTGGACGAAGGTGACCTCGCTCACTCACCAATTTGTATTCTGGATTGTCGGTGCCGCCGTCATCATCGCTCTCGTCTACGGAATTGTGTATTGGCGCAAGCGCCGCCGTAACAAACGTTGAGCCTACATATGCTGTAGACAGCCTTCCCCAGCGGGAAGGCTGTCTTTTTTTACCTATAGCAGATCGTGGATGCTCGCCACCAGATTGTTGAGCGCATGGAGCCAGATCGGTGCCCAAAGCGTGCCGGTGATCCGGTAGAGCATGCTAAACAGCACTCCCATGATGAAGATCGGCAAAAACAACACCGGATCGGCGTGAATCAGCGAAAAGAGCAAGGCCGATCCGACCACTCCGACCGAAGCGCCCCACCTGGCGGTCAGGACGGACTGCAGCACGCCGCGAAAGAGCAACTCCTCGCCAAGCGGCGCGATCACAGCGGTCGAAAGCAGCGGAAGCATCGACATCATCATCCCGAACGCCTTCGCATCGAGCAGCTCTTGTGAGATGTGTTTCTCACGATACGAATCGGTGTCGATCCCCACCCACTCGGAGAGCGAGTTGGTCAACAGCGACATCGTATAGACGAATACGAAAAACATCAGCACATAGCCGGCCATCTTCCAAGAGAGCATCGGCCGCTTGAGCCCGATCTCCGACAATCCCTTTCGAAAGTAGATCGGAATGACCAAGATGGCTGCAATCTGCATCGAGACGCCCCCGAGCGAGCTCGCGCCAGGCGACGTGCGAAACCATTCGGGAATCAGCGAAGATCCGCCGAAATAATAGAAAAACACGCCGCCAAAAAACAGCAGTCCGACCCACCCGAGCGAGACGAACAGGTCGCGCAATGTCAGCTTGCTTCGCCCCTGCTCGTCTCGCTTTCGAACCCGCTTCTTCGCCAGAAACCCACCGACAAAGGCGATCACCCCGAACAGAACAAACAGCAAGGCCAAGATCGACCAGACGGGCGCGATCTTTTCTGACTGCAGCACCAACTGCCATTTGCCATGTTCACCGCGGATGAATGTCATCGACGAGAGCGTGAGCAGGATGTCTTGGAAAAACGCCCAGATCAGCAAAATCGCTCCCGTCATCTGGACTTTTCGTGCAAAGTTTCGCTTCATCACTGCCCTCCTTGTTTTCCTATGATACGAAAATTACGTCTATTTCTTTTTTCCTTGTGGGATACTTGAGTGGTAGGTACACTAGATCATGTATGATCGCTTAGAATTGGATAGAAAGGCGGATTCGACATGCAACGTTATGCTCTTGAGTATTTCGGCATTCTTGTCGGTGCCTTCGTATTTACCTTTGGATTGAATAACTTTCTGATCGCAAATGGGCTCGCAGAAGGCGGCTTTGTCGGCATTTCGATCCTCGGCTATTATCTGTTTAACATCCCGGTCGGCTTTACGTTCCTCATCCTGAACATTCCGCTCTTTTTGATCGGCTGGAAGCGATTCGGTCGCGACTTTTTGCTCAAGACGATCTTCGGTGTCGTCTCGGTCTCGATGTTTGCAGAGCTGACCAAAGACCTGTTCTTGATGGGGGTGGAAGATAAAATTCTCGCCGCGCTCTATGGCGGCGTCTTCTCGGGGATCGGGCTTGGCATCATCTTCCGCTTTGGCGCTACGACCGGTGGAGCCGATATTATCGCGCGCTTAGCCAAACATTACTTCGGCCTGAGCATCGGTCGGACGCTGTTCTTGATCGACCTGTTGGTGATCACTGTGGTCGCCTTCATCATCGGCAAAGATGTGGCCATGTACTCGTTGATCGCCCTGTTCGTCTCGGCGCGCGTCATCGACATGGTCATCGAAGGGGTTTCCACTTCCCGCGCCATGTTCATCATCTCCGACCAGAGCACGCAGATCGCCGAGGAGATTCACAAGCAGTTGGAGCGGGGCACGACTCTCTTAAACGGGGTCGGCGGCTATACGGGCCGCGACAAGCAAGTGCTGTACGTTGTCGTTTCCCGCGAGGAGATCACCCGCGTTCACGATCTCTGCCGCATGATCGACCCGCAATCCTTTATCGTCGTCAACGACGTTCACGATGTGCTCGGCGAAGGGTTTAACCCGCTCAAACAGACGAAAAACTAGGAGTCCTGCGGATTCCTAGTTTTTCTTTTTGCGAAACATCCGCCAACCAAAAGCTGCGAGCAACAGAGCTCCTGCCGTTCCATACATCACCGGATCGAGCGTCAGATGCAGCACGGGCAGAAACGGCGCTTCCTCGGCGCTCTGGCGATTGGCTGTCACATGGCCAAGCGCAGCCTTGTACGAACCGAGCGCGTCGAGCACGCCCTGTTTGTCTGTCACCTGCTCCCCCGCAAGTTGTGACTCGACGAAGCGATGGGCGGAGAGCAGCGTGTTCAGATCGCTCGGATTCCCATGCACTTGCAGAGCCAGCCAGATCTGATCCCTTTCTTGGCGCAGCTTGGTCAGCGTCGCGCGCGCCGACTTTTGCTCCTGCTTGGCGACCGCTTCGATCAGCTTATCCAATTGGTTCTCCATCGAACGCGCAACGGGCAACCATGCTGGTGCGGTCGGATAGGCCAGCGAGTCGAAGGCGACCGTCAACCGATGCATCCTGTATTCGGCGACCGCTTGCTCCGGGCCTTTGACAGCTGCAAACATCTGCTTCAAGGCGAGCAGCTCGGTCGTGATCGCCTGCTGCCCTTCAATTCGCTGCACGATGTTGCGCGGATCGAGCCGCGTGTACATGTCAGACAATGCTTCAAGCGCAGGTAGCACTTTGGCTGGGTTTTCCCCTTGTTTGACCATATTCTCAACTTTGACGCTCTCTTGATAGAGGGTGATCGGGTTCACCAGTTCTGCAGCCTGCACGGGCGAGACGCGAAAGACGAGAAGAAAGAGGACGAACATCCAAGTCAAGCGCCTACACATAAAAATCGCCTCCCACCACATCTATATGGAGGGAGGCAAAAAATTAGACATGCTTGTTCCGGAGAATTTTCGGACGCAACACAGCGGTCAGCAGCAATGTAGCGATGCTCAAGATCGGGGTCCAGAACATCACATCTGCAAAAAAGCGATCGTCCTGCAGATAGGGATGGATGCGATACACATAGTCGACAAAATCATTGTACAACAGCCAGATCGCACCCACCCAAAGCAAGCGCCAGTCAAACTTGTAGGCGAAGTTATAGAGGATGACTTCCACTGCCATCGCGCCGTGCGACACCACCAGCATCCAATTTTGCGGTTCGATCGAGCCATCTGCTGCTCCATATGTAAAGATGACGCCACACGCCCAAATGCCATACTTGATGTTGGTCACCATCGCCAGCATTTCGAGCAGTGGGGACGAGCGCCCGATCAGCCAGAGCAGCACGACAAGGGTGAACAGGCTGGATGATGTCGGGCTGTCTGGCACAAAGAAAGTCCAATACCAAGGCGTAGCGGCCAATTGATCTGCATACCAATAGAATCCATAGATTGAGCCGAGCAGATTGCAGATGAAGAGCAACCACAAAAAGGGTCTGCTCATCAGCTGAGCTCGAACCGTTTGGAGCATAGGTCAGGTACCTCCTGAGCAAAAAGCCGACCCAGTTGCCCGGGTCGGCTTCGCCGTTATTTTTGCTTTTGCTTGGAAAGCCATGCTGCCACTTCTTTGATCTTCTCTTTGTCGGAGAGACCACCGCCCGGAGGCATGCCTGGTGGGAAGCCTTTGGTGATGACTTCTTCCAGTTGTGCGGCATCATACTTGTTACCAACGCCCAGCAGGTACGGACCTACCGCGCCTTTCATATCCTGACCGTGACAACCTGCGCAAGACTGCTTGAACACAGCTGCACCAGCATCGCCTTCATCGACGATCGCGGTGTCAGTCGGCATGTCCGACTTGTCGACCGGCTTCGGAGCGTTTGCCAGCGCATCTTCGTGCTGGACTTCTGCTTCATAAGTCATCCAGATCATCAACAGCAAGGTCAACACCATCGCGGTGGTTGCGACCGGACGCTTGAACGGATGACGAGCTTTGCTGTTGTCCAACCACGGCGCGAGGATCAACAGACCGGATGCGATACCAGGAATTACGACAGTACCCATCCAGACCATGTCGCCCGGGAAGTATTTCAGCAATTGGTACAGGAACAGGAAGTACCAGTCCGGCATCGGGATGAAGCCCGACGGGTTCGGATCGGCAACATCTGTCAGATGTACCGGGTTGAAGATGATCCAAAGGATAAAGGCGACCAAGAACAAAGAACCAACGATCCATTCTTTCAGAAGAAAGTTTGGAAAGAACGGTTCCGTTCCAAGCGGCTTCTTCTTATCTTTTTCTTTAAAGCGCGGCGTGCCAGGAATGCGGTCGCGAAAATGATCGTGAGCCATTCTTTTTAACCTCCTTCTCAGTTAACAGTTGAGCTGTACCCGCATCGGCCCTACAGAGGACCTGCGATGCCTGATTTGCGGATCATGATGAAGTGCAAGCCCAACAGCCCGAGAAGAGCAGCTGGCAGGAAGAAAACGTGAATTGCAAAGAAACGAGTCAGCGTCAGTGCGCCGAGGATGTCGCCGCCGATCAGCAAGGTCTTGATGTAAGGACCCACGAACGGAACGGTCTCTGCGATCTGTGCACCAACGGCGGTCGCCCAGTATGCTTTTTGGTCCCACGGCAACAGGTAGCCAGTAAAACCAAAGGCCATGACGACGAAGAAAATCAATACGCCGACAACCCAGTTCAGTTCGCGCGGTGCCTTATATGCACCGGTGAAGAACACGCGGAGCATGTGCAGGAACATCATGATGATGACCAATGAGGCTCCCCAGAAGTGCATGCCGCGAACGATGTTGCCAAGCAATACTTCATCCGTGATGTATTGTACGGAACGATAAGCGTTAACAATATCAGGAACATAGTACATAGCGAGGAACATACCGGACAGAATCTGAGTAACGATGATCAGGAACGTCAGACCGCCAAAGCAGTAGACGAACGCAGACATCTTGTTGGCCGGGTTGACGTGAGCCGGTACATCATGGTCTGCTACGTCACGCCAGATCGGGGTGATGTTCAGACGCTCGTCAATCCAGTCATATGTTTTCTTAAACATCTGTAAAACTCACCTACCTTCAACGTCAGTTACGCTTTGCGCTGATTGAGCTTAGAGCTCACCATGACTTTGCCGCCCTCAACTTTTACATCGAACAGGTCGAGCGGACGAGTCGGCGGTTTGGTCGGGTCTTGTACGCCGTGAATCGTATAGCGACCGCCATGGCATGGGCAGTGGAACCACCATTTGCCGTCTTTCGCCGGGATCGGGTTCCCGCTCGAATCGAGCTCACCAGCTACTTGGCAACCCAAGTGGGTGCAGACTGGAGACATCGCCAAGATCTTGCCTTGTTCGTCCTTGATCATCCACGCGGTGTACTTCGCGTTCTCTTCGACCCAGCCGTCTTTGCGATGAACCTTGAACTCGATCAGCGTCGGCAGATCCGATTTGATATCGCTTTCCTTTAAGCCGGAATCAACAAAAGTGCCGGCGCCGGTGCGAGTGAGCGGATCAAGGGTGAACGGAATCAGAGGCGCTGCAATCGTAGCTGCCATAAACGCGCCAGTGCCCCCCAATGCGTACGTGAGGAACTGACGGCGGGAGAGTCCTTCTTTCCCCTGGTTCTTTTGATCACTCATTGTTCTAACCTCCCTACCGTTGACAAAAAATCGTGCCAGTCATCTTGCTAGCATACCGAACCTTCTCAAATCTTATCTATCTGCTTGGAGGATAAGTTTGGTATGGGAAAATGACCCGTACTATCTTCGCTTCAATCTTACATTCTGGTCTATACAGTGTCAAGCAAGCATGTGCAACTTTTCTCAAGGCGTGAGCGCAGGGATTTTCGCTTATCTTTTCCTTTTCTTAGCGATGTCAAACACCATAATCCCCGTCTTGCTTAGCCTCTTGTAAATGTCTTGCTTTTCTGGCTGAGAATGCGGTCGCGAGCGAAGGTCACACTGGAGCGGGAAAGCTTCAAAAATGTCACAAAAAGTTACGAGTTCCTCGCCCACATTTTGGTAATCTCTTGGTGCAACCGATCTCCGATCAGCTGCAGCAGCCTCGCTCCCTTTTCCTCGGTCGCAGCTGCCGCATTCCCCGAGAATCCTTCCGGGTAGAGCGATTGACCCATCCCCTGGAAGCGAGCTCGCGTATCAACTTCGATCTCATGGTTCCCGGCCAGGGATAGATCGACCGTGTTCGGTGCGATCGCGAGCACCAGCGATGTCTCATCCTCACCGCCGTGGCCGACTCCGGGCGCGATCTCTTGGATCTCCTCGCGATAGTCCAGCCAATAGTTGCTGACCAGCACATCGAGCTTGAGCTCGGTCAAGCGCATCGCCACCTCTTGCAGTGCCGCGCTGTTGCCTCCGTGCCCGTTTAACAGCACCACATGCTTGAGGTCGAAGCGGGCGAACGAGGCGACGACCGCGTGGACATAATCGGCGAGGATTCGCCCCGGCACATCGATCGTGCCTGGGAAATCCTTAAGCACAGCGCAGTGGCCGTACGGGATGGCAGGCGCGGTCCAGATACGCCCGGACAGCTTGCCTTCCAGATAGTCGGCGATCTGCTGCGGGATCAGGACATCGGTGCCGAGCGGCGCGTGAGGGCCATGCGCTTCGATCGCGCCGATCGGAAGGATCAATGTATCGATGTAGGGCTTGTACGCTTCAAAATTTTTCATATGTACATCTGTAAGTCTCATGGAAACGACTCCCTCCTTTCCAGTATGGAATTCCCCTCCCCCTATTATGTACAAAAAAAAGAACTGAGCTCAAGTGCCCAGTTCCGACTCTTCGCGAAGTTTGTTTGACAATTCGACAAAAGCGTTCTTGTCACCGCGATCGAGCGCCGCATCGATCTGCTCCTTCAAGTTCCCCACCCGATACGATTTGATGGCGAAGTCGAGCACCATCTCCGCCTGCAGCGACACCAGAGCGTCGATCGTCTCTTTCGCATCGTCCAACGGGTTCTGCTCCAAGACGGACGCATACTCGGGGGAAGTGGTGCGGTCTTTGAAAAACAGACCGATATAGATTTCCTCGCTTCGGTTGTTGTGAATGTCAAGAAACGCCTTTTCCACATCGGAAGTCACGCGCTTATTCTTATAGAACTTAAAAGGCGTCATCTGCACGCACTTTGTCGAGATCAAGATCGTCTTCGGAAGGTTGCGGAAGTTATCAATGAAGTGAACGCGCTCAAGCATTTGATCGGACGAGGCAATGTATTGCAAGAGCCACTCTGCCTCACGGTTTTGCAGATCATACTTTTCGATAAACCATTTGATAAAGGTTTTCTTTTCAGCAATCGTTATGACTTCTCCCATCGCCGTTCCCTCCTTCACTGTGCTCTTCACAACCACCCCTGGAGGTCAGTCTAGTTCGAAATGTTGTGAATTTTCTCAATGTATTATATTCGGCAATCCGGAGATGTTTTCCTTTTTTCTGCAAAGAATTTGAACTTGTACGCGACCCCACTCTAGTTGTGAACAACTCCTATGCATCCATTCTATAGGTTTTCAGGATTGTCTGTGAAGGGGAAATTAGAGGAAACAAAAAGCGGACCTGTCAAGGCCCGCCCTCCTCACATCTCGCCGATCTGCGCAGCCCGACCCCATTGTTCGATCATGCGCTCCACATTGCCAGGCACCATACTGTCAGACTCTTCCCGCAGAAAATCGAGCACCGTCCGATCGGTCCAGCCGATCTCAAACGCGCGCTGCACGCTCTTCTGCGTGATCCTGTGCACGCGCATCACATCGATGCGAATCAGATCGGCAACCTCGTCCAGCTCCCAAGCGATCCGCTCATACGACTCCACCGGCACCAGCAGATCGAAGTTCGGTTGCACGATGATCGGCACTTTGCTCGCCTGTTCACCCGGCTCTGGCTCCTGCTCGACCACCATCGCCTCTTCGAGCAAAGCACCCCTGCCAAACGCGGTCAGCCGGATCACCTCCGTCCCGCACGCCAGCTGCCCGTAAGCGAGCAGTCCGAGGTGTACGAGCATCTGATAGATGCGCTTTTCCATGATCGCAGCTGCCCGCTCATAGTAGTAGTCGCGCACATACGGGGCGAGCAGTTCATTCATCGACGCCAGATGCACCCAGTCCGCTTTGGTCGTCTGGGCAATCGTTGCGATGCAGAGCTTGAGCTGCGGGATCGGACGCCTGTACAAGATCCTCCAGTAGCGAAAGAGATCTTCCGCTCGCGCCTGTTCGCTCTGCAGCGCCCACTCCTGCGCATTCGCTGTCAAGAGCAGCTCCCCCTCTGCCGTCTCCGCGATCAGCCGATGGGCGAAGCAATAGTCGTAGATCAGCGCGAAGCGATCCGGATAGTCGTGGAAGCGACGTCCATATCCGAAGCGCCACACCACTTTGCCGAGCGGTTCTTCGTTGATCTCAAAGAGCGAGAGCAGCTGCTGCAGCGTTCGCTTCATGATCGTTCCGTCTTTTGTGATCCGAATCGAATGCTTCCCCACAAAGTTGAGAAAGGCGATCAGGTCGCGCTGCAGCGCAAAGTTTTCATCGCGATAGACGATCGGTTCCTGATCGGCGATCTTCACCCTGCGCTTTAAAATTTGGGCGAGATAGTCGCACATCGTGCGCCGCAGATCGTCGGGGATGTAATAGAACTGCCGTCCTCCTTTTGAGTTCAGCAGGTAGATCCATCCATCAGCGAGCAGGCGCTGCATCCGCTCTTGACCGTCTTGCAGGCTGCCCGTTCGACAGATCATCGCCAACACATCTTCACGAGAGAACGTTTTGCGCCGATCGAGCATCAGATGAGAAACAGCTTCTCGGTACTCGCCCGCCTCCTGTCGGGAGAACGCCTCTTCGATAAATTTCCGGTTGTTAAAGTGCGCCATGATCTCTTGCATCAGCGAATTTTTGGAGCTCAAAGAGCAGTCTAAGCTATATCGTTTCGCAATCTTGCGCAGCGTGTCGATGCTGGATGAATTTAAGCACTCAGACAATCTCATCGATCTGATCCCCCATTTCTCACCATTTGGCAAGGCATATCTCTTCCGCATCGAGCAGTCGATAGGAATAGCCCTGCTCGGTCAAAAATAGCTGGCGGCGATCGGCCATCTCGCAGTCGACCGTCCCTCTGGTGACCACGGTGTAAAAGTGCGATTCGGAGCGGTCGCTGTTCGGTCGCAAGATCCTGCCGATGCGCTGCGCTTCCTCTTGACGGGAGCCAAACGTGCCGGAGATCTGAATCGCGACGTTCGCATCTGGTAGATCGAGCGCGACGTTCGCCACTTTTGAGACGATCAGCACAGAGGATTGCCCCTCGCGAAAACGTCGAAACTGCTCCTCGCGCGCTTCGAGCTTCGTCCTTCCGGTCACGACAGGAACGCCGAGCCTGGTGGCCAGATCGTGGAGCTGCTCCAAATACTGCCCGATGATCAACACGCGATCGCCTCGATGCTTTTGCAGCAAGCTGAGGATCACCTCAACTTTCGCTGGGTTGAGCGAGGCGAGGCGATATTTTTGCCGCTTGGCAGCCAGTTCGTATCGCGCTTGCCACTCGCCGGACATCTTCACCTGCACCTCATAACATCTGGCCTGTGCGAGATAGCCGTCCGCCTCCATCGCCTTCCAGGGCACTTCATATCGCTTCGGCCCGATCATCGCAAACACGTCGTGCTCCGCTCCATCCTCGCGCACTAAGGTCGCGGTCAGCCCGAGCCGCCTCGTGCTCTGAACATCGGCGGTCAGGCGAAAGATCGGAGCGGGCAGCAGATGGACTTCATCATAGATGATCAACCCCCAGCCGCAGCCGTTCAGCTGTGCGAAGTGCGGATGTTCTTCTCCTTTGCGATAGGTGAGCATCTGGTAGGTGGTGACCGTGATCGGACGAACGTCCTTCTTCTCTGCCGTGTACTCCCCGACTTGGTCAGGGCTTACGTTCGTCTTGTCGAGCAGTTCCCTGATCCACTGTCGAGCGGCCAACACGTTTGGCGTCAGCACCAGCGTGTTCGTTTGCAGCTTGGCGATCACGCCGATGCCGACCACCGTCTTGCCAGCACCGCAGGGTAGCACGATCACGCCGCTCCCCTCGCCGATCCCTCCGGCAGAAAACGATTCGATCGCCTCCTGCTGATAGCTCCGAAGCAAAAACGCATTTCCTGTGAGCGTTTTCTTTCGCAGCGCGATCGACAGCCGCTCGCCCTGCACATGCCCGATGCGATCGAGCACAGGGTATCCATAGCTTGCCAGCAGTCGCTTGACCGACCCGCGGGCGCTTTCTTTGATCTGGAGTTCGACCCGCCGCTTGCCGCTCAGGTGCGCCGCCATCCCGGGCAAGTGTCGAATCGCCGCCAACAGGTCGCGATCTCCCTGCAGGATGTGGCAGCCGTCCCCCGGAATCAGGATCAGCGACCCGTATTTGTTCATCTCCGCGAGCACCATCTGTTGCAAGGCGAGCGGGAGTGAATAGCGGCTGTGCTCATGCAAAACGGACAGCACCCCCTCGGGGGACTGCCCGACAGAGGCGGCCTGCCAAAGCGAGAGAGCGCCGATGCGGTAGGTATGAAAATGTTCTGGGCTTTTGACAAGGTCTGCAAAATGCAACAATTGATCTCGCACCTGCTGATAGCGCGGGTGTGCGACCTCTAAGAGAATCGTCCCATCCGATTGAACGATCAACGGTTTTCGGAGCGTCTCCGAGCTCGACATCGCTGTCATCCCCTTCCATCCTGCCTACAGTTTTTCCGTTTTGCCCACAAAAAAACCCCCGCATTCGGAGGCTCGCATCATCATCTCTGCTCACTTGACCACATAAAACCGAAAAGAATAAATTTTCTCAATTATTTGTCATCAATGGCTATACAGCAGAATTATTCTATCATATAATTTTGGTAGATTTAGACTTTGCACGGGGAGTGAAAATGTGAATGATCCAGTATCGCTTCGACATTGATGCCAATCGGATCTATGCGGAATATGCAGCAGGAGTTCTCTCCACTCATCACGCACACAGTCTGGAACGGTTGTTGCCGCTGACCAAGCCTAGCTTTACCGTCTTAGTCGATCTCTCAGAGCTCACTCCTGAACACTTGACCCATCTGGTCGAAGACCACCTGTTGATGGCGAAGCACGGAGTGAGGCGCTGTGCCTTCCTTGCCTCCGACTCTTGCACGCTCGGCATTTTGATGAAGAAACTGCGCAAGCGGGGCACCTATCAGATCGAGCGCGGCTATTTCACAAGAACTGATGATGCGCTGGCGTTTTTAATGGAAGAAAAAGTGGAGTGCGCCTTCTGAGCGCACTCCACTTCTTTCGAATACGAAGAACTTTCGATTAAAAGAACATTCGCCTGATCCGCTCGGCAAAATTGAGGACGTCGCGCTCTCCCTCGTTCGCCTTGTACCATTTGCGGATCGTTTCCAACAGCCAGGACGGAACTGTCATTCCCGGTTTATAGAGGTCGAGGTAGTAATCGTAATACGCTTTTTTCAGGGTTGTCCACCGCTTGCATTCGCCCATCTTTCGATAGTCGGACAGATCGACCAGATAGCCGCGACCTTCGTGGACGAGGACGTTTTTCACATGGATGTCGGCAGGATTCAGCCCGCAGCTCCGCGCATAGCGGATCGCCTCATCCACATCTATTATCACCTGCTCAGGAATGAAGATTCCTTGCAGCAAGCAGTCGTAGAGGTTGGTGCCCTCCCGATATTCGATGAGCAAATAGCGCTCGCCATGTCCAAAGTAGCGCGGAAAAAATGGTGAGTCCCCGAGCTGTTCATAGATGGCCGCTTCGTGGGCTGCAATCCCCGCGTGGCTGTCTGCAAACACTTTGACCGCAAGATCTGGCACGTCTTTCGGCTGAAAGACGGCAGCCGTGTTGCCGACTCCGATGCAGCGCCAATGGGCTGGATGCTCCCGCACCTCCACCGGATCGCGTGAATTCACCGAGCGCACGCGCACCGCATCCACAAGAGATTGCACATCTTTTATCAAGGGGACTCCCCTCCGTTTTGAGTAAGGTTACCCGCTCATTTGCGCCGCAGGATGCAGGGTACACCATAACCGATGCTGCCCGGTTTGGACATCCTCTCCATATACGCAGCCCCGCGCGCACAGACCGATGGGCATTTTAAACAAGTATCGACGGTGACGATCTGCATCTGCAAACGCTTCTGTGCCATCTCCACCGCTTTCTTCTTCGAGCCTTTTTTGCCTGCCATCGCTCATTCCCCCAGCGCGATCAAGTCGCAAATCTGGGATATTGTATGCGGGCATTCGCACAGGTGTCACGCGATGTTCTGAAGAGCGCTCACACCAGTTGCACAGATCTGTTTAACGGCCGACAACCTGTCCGATCTTCTCGCCCATCCGCACGCTCGCCTCGTTCTGGAGCTGATCGGACAGGACGACCTGGCCCGGTTCGAACAGCAGAATGATCGTCGAGCCGAACTCAAATCGAGCGACCTCCTCACCTTTTGCGTAGCGAGGGCCATCGGTCAGCTCTTTTTGCTCCAAGCGGCCGCCCTTGATGTTCGTGCCTGCCAGCTCGTCATATTCGACTTTGACCGAGCCGACGATCGTCGCCCCCACTTTGACCAGCGCGACCTCGCCAGCCTCGGTGTCAAAATAGGTGATCAGACGCTCGTTTTTCGCAAACAGCCCGTTGACTGCGCGCACGCCGAAAGGGTTGACCGGAAACAGGGTGCCCGGCACGTAGGTCGAGCCGTTCACCGCGCCGTCCAGCGGCATGTGGATGCGATGGTAATCGGTCGGCGAGAGATAGACGGTCAGGAACGTTCCACCCCGATAGCGCTCCGCGCGCTTTCGATCACCGCCGAGCAGCTCTTCGACCGTGAAAAACACACCTTTCGCCTGTACCAAGTTGCCATCCTCGATCGCTCCGAGCTGCGCAACTTTGCCATCGACCGGGGAGATGATGCTGCCTGCCGACCGATCGATCGGCCGCGCCTCTTCTTTGAGGCGTCTGATGAAGAACTCCACCAAACTCGGGTATTCTTCCCACCGCTTCTCCACCTCGTGCAGGTTGATGTTAAATTTGCGGATGTAATACGGAATAAAAAGCCGACTGAAGCCGCTGCCGGCAAATCGGCCCGCCAGACGGGATACGGTGTTTTTCGGAAGCAGGTTCATTAGGAACAGCTGTAGACGATCGCTCATTCAAGTCCTCCAAGGAAGCAGTAATATCGAAAAAAGTTCATTCCTCTATATTACTCATCAGAGGGGGGGTTCGTCAAAAGCTCAAGCGAAGGTCATCATGCCCTGTAAGATCTGCACCGCCGTCCCGCCGACGCGCACGGTGCGCGGGGAGTTGGGCTCGCCATCGACTTCCACGCTCAAAAAGCTCGGACGGCCGATCTCAAACCCTTGCTCGACCAGCAGCTGCAACCGTTCCCCTTTTGGCACCAGCACGCCGTGGCGCAGGAGGAAAGCGCCGAGCGCCCCGTTTGCAGTCCCGGTGGCCGGGTCTTCCGCGATGCCGACAGCAGGCGAAAAATCGCGCGTGTGCAGATGTGAGGATTCCTCGATCGTATCGAAGGAATAGCAGTGTGTCGAAGCGACGCCGATCGACCGGTTCTGGGCGGCGATCCGGCTCGTCTGCGGCTTCATTCGCTTGAACGCTTCCACCGTCTTGATCGGAACAAACAGATCCCATACGCCCGTATAGGCCAAGCCGATGGGCAGGTCGGAGTCGATATCCCCCTCTTCCAGTCCGATCATCTGCGCAGCCTCTCGCCTGGAGAGATCGCACTCGCGAAACTGCGGGGGAGCTTGCGTCATCAGCGCCCGAATCTGACCAGCCTCCGATCGGCTCAACATCACAGGCAACAGGCCGACGTTCGTCTCCTGCACCACCGTGAGGGGGAGGTCGGTGCCAAACCGATTTTCCATCCCGAGCGCGATGAACGTCGAGATGGTGGCGTGACCGCAGAGGTCGATCTCTTCAGACGGGGTAAAAAAGCGCACGCGCAGATCGGCGCCCGGCGTGTCGGTCGAACAGACAAACGCAGTTTCGGAACAGTTCATCTCGCGGGCGATCTTCTGCATCTGATCTGGAGTCAGCCCGTCCGCCTCTGGAACCACTCCGGCCGGATTGCCGCCAAACGGGATGTGTGTAAAAGCGTCCATCTGATAGATGCGAACCTGTGTCGTCATGAAAATGTTCCTCCATTGTTTTCGCTGAGATTCTATTCTGTAAAATTCGCTCTCCCGCCTGCGTTCCCCTTCCCATTCTTGGAAAAAGGAAACACCCCGTCAGCTGACAGGGTGTGCGGCAAGGTATTTGCAATAGGCGAGCAGACGGCGCAACGATTTGGCGCGAATCGTCGGCTCATCAAATTTCATCGGCTTGGCGTTCGCTTCAAAAAAGTAGAGACTGCCGTCGCTTGCGACGCCGATGTCCATCGACATCTCCCCCGTGTGACCTGCACCTGCGCTTTTTTGTTCGATCGTCGCGGCGATCGCCAGCGCCATCCGCCTCACGCTCTGCTCGATTCGACCAGCGCGAGCCTTGCCGAAGGCGGTGGATAACACCTGATCAGCATTCTCGATCTGTCCGCCGTTTGGAACGTGTGTGGTGATGCCGTCCGCATCGGCGATGCGCGCGCCGATGCCGGTAACGTCCCACATCCCCCGACCATCCTTTTGCAGCAGCAGTCGCAGATCGAACGGTCGCCCCCCGTAGGAAGCTAGGCGGACGCCCTGTTGAATCAGGCTGGGACGACCGCCGAGCGCTCGGTAGGAGAGCTCAGCCGCCTCATGGCGTGAGGATGCGCGAGCAGATGTACGAGCTCCCTTTTTTTGCATCGTCACCCGATACCCTTTTCCTTCGGTGCGAATCTGAACGATGCCCTCTCCCGCCTTCCCGTCGACCGGTTTGAGGTAGACGAGGTGCTGCTTTTTCAGCATCTGCGAGATCTGAGCTTCCTTTTGCAACAGTTCAGAAGCGGGCAGGTAGCGCGATGTCTCCCGCTCGCTCTCCAGCCACCTGTGAATTTCCGCCTTGTTATAGAAGCGCTCGTTAAACAGAGGAATCTCCCGTTTGGCCAGCCACTTTTTGACCTTGATCACCTCTGACCGTCGCTCCGCCTCCCGATCGGGAACGCGGTTATAGACCACATCTGGCAGGGGAAGCGTCGCTCGCCGCCACGGCGCCAGTCGATCACCCGTGTAGAGGAAGCAATCCATCTTCCTGCGCGACTGAAGCCCTGCAGGCGTGCTGACGACGACGGTGAGACCCAGACGATCACCCGCTCTGCAGATGTCGCGAAAATTGGCTCTGTTCCCGCGAAACGAATCGCTGTTCTTCTTGGCCGAAGTCAGGATGCAGATGATCGGTCGTCGCACTCGCTTCCCGACATCCTTCTCGCCGACAGCGGGCAGCAGTCTGTCATCGGTCGATCGTGAGCTCGCGTTTGCCTGAGCGAGCAGCGTGAGTTGCCCGCCGCTGTCAGCGCGCCTCCCGATAGGCGCGCCGCTTTTGCTGTCCATGCTCGCTCCCCCCTCTCGCCAGCGGAAACTTGACCAGCTGTGTCGCATATTCGAGCAGCAGTCGCGAGGACCGCTTACCCGACTCGATCAGATCGGGATGTCGAAAGATCGCACGACCCGGTTTGGCGTTCGTTTCGAACACCCAAACATGGCCCTCCCGATCCAATCCGACATCGAGGCCAAGCTCCCCGGTCTCCCCTTTCAACAACCCCTGGATCACATCGGCGACGAGGATGGAGACGTCGATCATTTTGGCGCGCATCTGCTCGGCACGCTCACCGTACCATCTGCGGAGCACTTTGTTGCCCGCCACCACTTTTCCGCCATTGTGGACGTGAGTGGTGATCGCCCCCACTCCGGCCACCTTCGCCCCGATCCCAGCCGCCTCCCACCGTCCGTCCGCATTTTTGTGCAGATGAACGCGAAAGTCTGTCTTGCGGCCTTGATACTCCATCAACCGAATTCCTTGTTGCATCATATAGGTGCTCTGTGGGTTTCCACGCTTTTTGACAAATTGATACACATCGTCCGCCGTCATGAAACGCCGGCTGACATGGCGTTTCTCCCGCTTGCAACGGACAAGATATCCTTGATGGCTTCGCTCAACCTGATAGATCCCGACCCCGAGACTGCCTCCTGTCGGCTTCAAAAACACCGAGCGATGAGCCTTGCAAAAGCGCTCCAGCGCGATCGGTGATCGCATGATATCTGTCGCCGGGACGTACTGCCTAGAGTGCTCGTTGCTCGCCAGCCAGCGGTACATCTCATTTTTGTTGAGAAAGCGCTCATTGAACAGCGGGACTTTTTTGCTCGCAAACAGCTGTTTGCATCTCTTCACATGGTGAAGCGTTTCTGCGCGGCGGTGTGGGACGCGATTGTACACAACTTCCGGCAGTGGGAAGGAGGCGAACGACCATGCTTCCTGCCCGGGTGCTCCACTCAAGGTCACACCTTTCACCATGCCGGAAGCAAAATTGACATCTGTGGCATTAAACACATAGCAGAGGACGTTCAACTCGCGGGAAGCGCGAATAAAATCGCCAAGCAGCGCAGTGCGGCCACCGATTGGCTTTTTCAGATCGCGCCTGACGCCGGTGGTCATGATGCCGATGATCGGGCCGATCCGAACTCCCTCGCCCTTTGAATAGACGACCTGGCCTGCCAATCCCTGCTGCTGCAAGTCGATCCTCCCGCCCGGCCAGTTCAAGCAGGCCGCGCGTTCGCTCTGTCCCCCTTGTTGCACCGTGGCGATTCCTTTTACCGAACCGCAGATGAGCGGTACGTTCGCACCAGCTCGCAACCCCCAGCCGTTCAGCAGCTTGCGGGATGCGGTGAGAATGAGGGAAGATCCGGGTTGTTTCACTCATACCCCTCCCCTTGGATCATGATTCTGTATTGTATGACCGGATAGACAACTGGGTTCCTCTCCTCAGCAGGCCTTGGGCCTTTGTCGCCGGCCGGTCGCGGATCGGCGGTCGACACCAGAAACACAAAGGCGGTCAGGCACCTCCTGAAGAGGTCACCTGACCGCCTGCTGATTCACGCGCCCGCGAATTCCGCTGTTCACCGAACGCTGAAGCACCGGTTGTTGCAAGTTCCAAGTCTGTCTAAAGTCGGACGATTCATCCCAATCGATCCCCTGCCGCACCATGCTCGGAATGATCATCAGCGAATTTTTGCATTGCGCGTAGGTCGAAGTCGCTTCGATCTGCTGCCAGACTCGCTCGAAGTAGGGAAGCAGTTCCGCCTTATTTCCGCTGTAGAATTGGCGCTGCATGCTCGGTTTGGAAAACAGATCGGCATCCAAGCTACGATGATGCATCACGACCAGATAGGAGAGGAACACCACCGCTTCGGCGATCTCCGGAGATACGAGCCACGAGCCTGGCGTACGGTATTCGAACCCACCGTGATCTTTAAAGCGGACATCGCCCAAAAAGCCATACTTCGGACGGCGTTTGGCGGCCGTTTGGCTCGCTTCGATCATCATGATCGGAAATCCGACATAATGATCTAACGCTTTGACGAGCCGTGAAGAGAAAGACAGGTCGGAGAAGTGAACGTGCCCACCGATCGGGAATCTTGGAAACGGCATGCTTCCGGCGACCCATTGCACATGTTTCGCCTTGATCAGCCCCGCCGCCTCTTCGAGCGTTCGCCTGATGTTTGTCATCAGCTCGCCCGGTGAGCGCGCTGGGTTCGGACGGATCTCGGCGAGAGGAAAGCGTTCGCCATCCAGATTCAAACTTCTGTCGTCACAGCCGACGATCCCCTTGCGCGGCAAATACTTCGAGGCGAGCACCATCTTCCCGCGCGGGGAACGCAGCATAAACTCCAAGTCGGTGCCGATCAGAAAGGGATGAGGGTTTCTTCCATGCAGATGAAATTCTCGCTCCTCCGCACGGTCGCGCGTGATGAACGCTTCGAGGGCATCTTCAAACAGGTCGAGGATGCGCCCCTGCAACCTCGGCGTCGCGGTGACATCGAGACAGATCGTGCGGTCTGCCGAGGTGATGCCGATCGAGACCATGCCGAAGTCAAGCCCCAGCGCATGGAGCGAACGCAGCGCCAAACGCACCGCCCGCTCCGCATACACGTCTTCATCAAACGGAACTTCCCTAAATTTGTTCTGCACATGTGAAACATGACCGTCAAGCCAGAGCGATTTGCTATCGGCACGAAACAGGCCGAGCGGATGCAGGTCGAAGATCGGGATTCGATAATAGCGCACAACTCTCACTCGCTTGCCAGAATCGAGCATCACCTCTCTGACAACGTCAGGTCGCTTTTCATGATTTGATGAAATCGCAGGCGAATAGACGCCGTTCTGCTTTAAAATTCGCAGCATTCTCGTTCGACCGATCGAGTTTTCAATCGCTTGCCGAGAATTGAGCGTCCAAGCGGCGACGCTGTCATCTCCCGCCAAACTCCCCCAGCGAATCATCACATCTTGACTGGCCACCGGGTTTACACTTTCTACGCCTATGCACTCTTTTACGCGCCTAAGCAAGCGTTTGGCGGAGACTTGCCCAGAATGCAACAGCACGTAACCCATCGCCATGTCTCCTTTCCGAATTTATCTATTGAGGGCTGTTTCGCAAAGGTACTTCGCATATTGAACGGGGCGCTGAAAAGCGAGCTGGGCAAGGTCGCGCCACTCCCCATCTTCTGTGTTCGGCTTTTTCCACGGCTTCGCATTCACTTCGATCACCCAGATCCTTCCCTCCTCATCCAATCCGAGGTCGAGGCCTAACTCTCCGACCGTTCCGATGCCCCCCTGTTCGATCGCCAACGGAATCGCCTCTGCTACCTCGCGCAGTTGTCGGATGATCTTGCGCACAAGAATTCCATCATACATGTCTTGCAGCAGTTGCTTTACCGCGAGCGCATCTCCTCCCGACGAGAGATTAGAGGTGATTTGCCCATGTTGGGCAATCCGGCAGAACATCTTGGTCCGCTGCCAACTGCCCGTTCCATCTTTTTGCAACAGGATGCGAATATCGAACGGACGCCCTTGCCAGTTTTTCAGCCGCAGCGTGCGTTGGATCATGTATGGGCCTTTCTTCAGGCGCACTTGAAACTTCTTCAGAAACACAGAAACAGAACCTGAATACTCTTGGCGCAGGCTGCCATCCTTTTTCTTGATCTGATAAAAAACTCTGCCATCCGGACGTCGTCGTGCCCGGATGATCCCGATTCCAAGCGAGCCATGCACCGGTTTCAGATAGACGTCCGAATACTGATAGAGAAACGGTGCAGACTGTTCGACCGACTCGAAGCGAATCGCATCTGGCATATATGCGGCGGTGCGCCGATCATTTTTCAACCACCGTTGAACTTGCCATTTGTCAAAATATCCAGGATTAAAATACCGGGAAGCGACCAGCCTCATCAACCGTTCGCGCGCCTGTGCTACCTCGCTTTTGTTGATGTAGGTGCGCGAGATGATCTGATCGTAGACCACGTCTGGTAACGGCAGGCGTTTGTTGGCCCATCTCGTCTCGTCCTCCAAGCGGTAGCCGAGCACCGTTTGACTCTCCCAGTCGATCCCCGCCACGGAGAACACATACCCGTACATCTGCAGAGAGTGAGCCGATTGGAGCAGATTGCGAAACACTTTTTGCTGTGATCCGCAGACCTGATCACCATCCGTCTTCAGATTCGCCAAGATGCCAAACAGGTAGCCGAATCCTATCTGCTCGCCATTTCTGTACAAGGAGAGCTGCTCTCCAACTGGCAGATGCAAGGCGTGGATCAAATCGGAGCTGACTCTGACGACGTCAGGCTCTGGTCGGTCAGAGCTGCGGAGCCTGACGGAAGCATTCTTTTGGCCGAAAGCGAGCGTATAGGAGCCTGGTGTGAGATTGAACTCTTTCATCTGGGCGCGCGGCAAGACGATCGTCCCGCCGTGCTTGAGAGAAGAGGGTTCGATTCGAATCGGTTTCGAACTCGCCATCCCCCGTCCCTCCTCTCATCAGAAATGCTGCACTTCCGCTGAACCGGCGGCCAACCTAGGTCGGTGGTGCGAACCCTGTCGTGTACTTAGCATATTCAAGGTTCCGCTGAAGTGACAATGCACGTACTTCCGAAGATGTTTGCTTGAGCATCTGCCGACCTGGGCGAGGATTGATTTCGATCATGTACACATCCCCTCGCTTCGTCACGCCAAAATCGATGCCGAGCTCTCCGATGCGACCCGCTTTCTCCTCGATCTGCCGAGCGATCAAAAGGCTCGCTTCATCGAGCTTGTCGAGCACCTGTCGCAGCGATTTCTCCTCGTCAAAACCGTTCTGTCGGAGCAAGTCGGGAGCGTGCACCGCTCTGCCCCCCGTGTGCAGGTTGGTCGTGATCGCATCGAAGTTGCCCACTCGCGCGACACGAGCGGTGATCTCCCAGCGATTCTGCCCATCCTTTTGAATCAGCCAGCGAAAATCGACCGGACCACCCCCGCGATCGGTGAGCAGCTCGATTCCCTGCTGGACGAGAAATGATCGCCTGCCGCAAAACCGCTTGCGCAAAAACGATCTCCATTTCTCACCAGACCGCTTCAGCTGATGCGTGAGTGTACGTTTGTGCTTGGTGTACTGAATGCGGACATGCTGAGCCTTTAGGCTGAGCCGGTAGATGCTGTAGCCTTGCGTGCCATAGCACGGCTTGACATAGACGATGCGATGGCGCGCGAGCAGTTCCTCGACATCTTCCGGACTTCTGACCAATCTCGTCTCCGGCAAAAAGCGTCTGGTCGCATCCTGTTGCATCAGCGTGCGATGCACCTCCCACTTGTGCCCAGTCGCCATGCTGAACGTGCCGCAGGGAACCCGCTGCCCGATCTGCCCTAGATCAAAGCGAATGCGCTCTCGCCAGCGCAGCGGCTTGCCCATGATCTTCGGCAGGATCAGATCGGGCAGCGGGCGTTTCGTCCGCACCCAGCTCTGCTTGCCCTCCTTGTCCTTGTATGCATAGCAGCGAGCGACGCCCGCCTTCCAATCGATTTCGCCGGGCAGAAAGACGTAGAGCGCGACGCCTTCAAGAGCTGCGATCTTCGTCATATCCTGCAGCAGCGACGTCATCTCGCCAAACAGATTGCCCGGCTCATCGGACGGCAGCGCATAGACGCCAACAAACGGACCGAAATGCAACTCTCCTTCCACCGCTCGAACCGATACGGCGCCGAGCGGCAACAGCAACGCTCTGCGCACCGCCACCGTCATCTGCACATCCTGTCTGCTCTGATAAGATACGCGGACGGTCACTCTGCGATTTCCCGCTCGCAGGACCATCTCTTCTCGCCCTTGCTCTTTGCGCAGATAGGCTTGCCACTTTTTCGGCAGGGTGACAATCAATTCGTCGCGCCCACGCCAGGCGGTGATCTCACAGGTTCCCAGTACGATGTCGCTCATCATGTCCTTTCCCCTTCCACGTGCCCTGCTCTCGGTGATATACAGTATGCGCCAGGCGGGAAGGGCGTTTCTGCAAAAAGAAAAGGCTGAGGGCAGCCCTCAGCCTTAATCTTCAAAATCATCATCATCTTCGAAGACCTCATCCTCGATGTCCTCGTCGTCCTTATCGTGCGGCTGATCGACGGTGAGCACCCACACTTTCGTCTCGCCGACAATCTCGGTCGCCAGCTCTTTTTCGACGCGCACCAAAATTTCATTTCCGCTGTCGACAACGGTCGCGTCAAGGCAGTTCGGCTGTTGCAGCACTTGTACGCTGACCTTGACATGGTCGCGGGAGCAGTATGGATCAAGCTCGCGAAGCGGAATCATCTCCGTATAGGTAACGGTGTCTTTCGCAACCGCCGTCTCACTGTTGCCGTGGTACGAATACCAGACGTTCACATCAAAACGACCGTGTACTTCCACAGCATCGCCGACCAATTCCGCTTCATAGGAGTGATTCATCACCCAGCAACCCCCGATGGTCGTCGGACGGTTCGCGGGATGAATCGTATAGGTGGTCTGCGAATACTTGCTTCCGGAGCCACAGACCGCATTGGTGATGATCTCCCGCGCTCGATAGTCTTTTTCTGTTCGTACCATCTAGTTACCTCCTCTTTCAGTTCAGGTGCTTGCAGGCCAACGGATGGCAAGACGTAGTGCTCATTCGATGCGGGAAAATTGCCATCAATTCTCATCGATCGCTCCTGCATACCTGCTGTTTGACATGGGGTCATCTGTCCCTATATCCTATGGAGCGGATAGGCGATGTGTGCAGGTAGAATCGCCCATCCTGACCAGACGTTTACCCTTCTACTTTAGTTGTATTCGCCCGCCTGAAAATCTTGACACTTGACAAAACTTGAGCCTGTTCGCTAGGGTTAGTGCAGAACTTTTGGCTCGAATTTTCGAGGCTTGTAGAGGAGGGTCATGATGACGATTCCTGTATATCTATTGACAGGCTTTCTCGGCAGTGGCAAGACCACCCTGCTGAAGACGCTCTTGCTCGCGGTGAAGGAAAAAGGAAACCGACCCGCGGTGCTGATGAACGAGTTTGGCAAGGCGAGCGTCGACACGCTGCTGATCCAAGGTGCAGCCGTGCCGACTGTCGATCTGATCGAAGGCTGTGTGTGCTGTACGGTGCGCGGGAGCTTGACAGCTGCGATGATGCAGCTGGTGCAGGAACACCGCCCCGATGTGATCTTTTTGGAAGCGACGGGCGTCGCCTTGCCGCTTGAGATCGTCGACAGCTTGCTCGACCCGCCGGTAAAGGATCATGTGCAGTTAAAAGGCATCTTTGCCTGCGTGGACGCGACGCGCTTCCCGCTGCAGCTCCCCCCTCCGTTTGAGCAGACCCCGCTGCAGCTCACGATGGTGCAACAGGTGCGGCATGCGGATGTCCTGCTGGTCACCAAAGCGGACCTGACGGCGCCAGACCGCCGCTTTGCGCTCGAAAGCGCTTTGCGTCAACACAATCAAAACGCACCGCTCGTTCGCGTGCTGCACGGAGAAGCGGATGCGGAGATGTTGCTCAGCGTTCGCGCGCATCATTTGAAGCGCGCCTTGCCAACTCGCTTGGTGCGAAAAAGCGCATCGCAAAAAGGGAAGCATGCGCTTCAAGCGCGTGAAAAGACCAGCTTTGGCGGGCTGCAGACGCTCCATTATGAGTTTAGGTCCAGCGTCGATGTGGAGCGTTTTTATCAGTTTTTATATCGGCTTCCCGAGAGCGTAGCGCGCGCAAAAGGCTTTTTCCGCGATGCGGAAAGCGGCCAGATGCAGCTGTTCCATTTCACCCCGCACGCGCCGATGATCGCCGCTGCGGATGGCGAGATGCCCGCGTTCGCCGTGCTGATCGGTGAGGAGTTGGCCGAGCAAGAACTGGTGAAGCAGCTTCAGGCGTGCGAAGTCAAAAAACCCCCGCAATCATGATCGATTGCGGGGGTTCTCTTTAGGAAAGGATCGACCAGACGAGGCGGTCATCAGGAGCAAGCCACTCGACGCGAGCGTTCAGGATGCTGTCCGTCTCAAGAAAATGTTGAAGGAAATCCTTGTGATAGTCGGGGATGTCAGCATTTGATCGATAGCTGGCAAGATCGACCCATGACGGGATAAGAATGTCCGGTTCATTCTGCTTTAGATCACCGCAGACATCGCGGGTGACAAAATAGAAGCAAACGGAGTGGTAACCCGGGCGATGACCGATAAAAGTGACCACCCCGCGCAGTTTGAGATCGCGAACTTCCAGACCGGTCTCTTCCCACATTTCGCGCGCGCAAGCATCTTCTAACGTCTCGCAGAGTTCGACATGACCGCCTGGCGGAATCAGCTTCTGGAACGTTGCTTGGTGCGGGTTGTTGATCTTTTTGATCAGCGCGACCCGATCGTCACGTATCGCGATGCAGGAGACTTGTACTTTTACGCTCAACGTCCGCCCTCCTCCGCTCTCTGATCGGCATCGATGATCGAACGGATAAAATCACAGGCGACAGTCGCGTATTCTTTCGTCGATGCAAATTCGGAGCGTTCAGGCACTCGTTCTGCCGACCGCTCGCGGATGAACTGCGTTTCGCGCAACAGCGGATGCCATCTAGGCTCTGCCGAACGGAGCGCATCGTGCAAGGCGGCCAGTTTGGAGATGACCTCCCGCTCTCTGAGCGTATAGGTGATCCGGCATAGCGTGAGCACAGCATCGGCCGTCTCCATCCGCATCAACCGTTCAGGCACCGCGTCCAGATCGAGCTGTTCCATCTCCCGTATCCGACGTGACCAGTAACCGTTCAGGTTGTACGACATCGTGGCAAGCAGATCTTCCTCTGTCACCTGAAAGGGAAGCGTAGCCGATTCTGGACCGGTTATGTTGATCGCGCGATGTTTCAACAGCCACCAGGTGACATTGTTGATGTCCCAATATCCAGCGCTGTGAAATACTCCCTCGTGCGCATAACAATAGGGGCGCATCTCCTCATTTTGACGACCTAGATCTGACAGACAGACGTACATGCCATCCATCTTCGCAGCGAGGTGATGCTGCGCATGTAAGCTGGTATGGAGCTCGGCAAGCTCCCCCCGTTCCTCCTCATTCAGCTCGCGGGTGAGAACGGTGAGAAAGTCGATGTCGCTGGTCTGCTCCTCATACGCACCGAGCGAGAGCGAGCCGATCAGGTAGATGCCGTGCACATCGTCTGCGAACGAAGTGCGAGCGAGCAGTTGCCCGTATGTGTCCAAAAGCGGTTGCAGGTTACTTGGGATTCGTTGCGTCATTTCAGGCTCCCCTCCAGTTTCAGCGTGCTTCAATTCTACCAAATGAAACGCAATTCAAGGCGCTTTCAAACTCCGCCGATTCGCTCCCCCTCTCGCCAACGAGTTGCATGAGCGCGCACGATGCGCAAAAACTCCCGGCGAGCAGGGGAAAGCCATCTGTTTTTATGGTAGATGATCTGAGTCGTCACGCGATCTTCCATCCCATTCCAAGCAAGGGCGGCGAGCTTTCCTTCGCCCAGCTCAGACTCCACGCTGATCAACGGTAAAAATGATATGCCCAAGCCGGCCATCACACAGTTTTTGATCGCTTCGATGTTCCAAAATTCGAGCGACGAAGCGGGGATCACCCCATGACGATGCAGGTGATGCTCAAACTGGGCTCGATAGCTGCAACCTGGTTCGGTGTGCAAGATCGATTCTGCTGCCAGATCTTCCGGCTCGACCCGCTTTTTTCTTGTCAGCAGATGATCTGACGGCGCGATCAATCGCATCGGCTCCTCGATCAGCTCCTCGCGGTGCAAATCGCTCACATCTTCTGCACGCTCCAACAGGAAGGCAAAATCGAGCTGGCCGTGTCTCACCTGTTGCCGCAGCTCGAAACAGAGACCGGGCCGCAAGGTGATCTTGACCTGCGGATAGAGCTTGCGGTACTCCCGCATGATCTGCGGCAGACGATAGGCGGCAAGCGACTCTGGCGCGCCCACGATCAGCGTCCCCTGCGGTTGCGCCTCCATCTGCACCGCCTCTTTCGCAGCATCATGCATGCGCACCATCTCCGCTGCAAAAGGCAACAGCCGCTCTCCCCCATCGGTCAACACGATCTTCTTCCCCAACCGATCGAACAATGGCGTCCCCAGCTCCTCCTCCAGCGTCTGAATCTGAACCGTCACGCTCGACTGTGCATACCCGAGCAATTCTGCCGCTTTGGTGAAGCCCCGAACTTCAGCCACCACCAAAAACGTCTTCAGCTGCCGCAGTTCCAAGAGGTTCCCTCCTTTCGAGGTGAATTGCCCTTTCATGTCCACGATTGTACACGATCTTCCCTCAACCATCCATCGCAAAATACGATCCACTCCATCAATTCCATTCATTTTACTGATTCCAGACCGATCTGTTACGCTCGATGCAAACAGCTGATAGGAAATGGAGTTTTGAAGATGGAGAAATCAAATCGTTTGCAGGCGACGATCAGACTCCCCCAAGCGGTCGCTTTGTATGTCGGAGCGGTGCTCGGTTCGGGCGTGCTGCTCGTACCTGGCTTGGCTGCTGAGATCGCAGGGCCTGCCTCTTTGCTCGCTTGGGGATTGATGACGTTGCTCGTCCTCCCGATGGGCCTTTCGATGGGCCTGCTCGCCGCAAAGTTTCCGAGCGCAGGCGGCGTTTCGCATTTTGTCAGCAAAGCGTTTGGCGACAGGGCGGGCGCGGTCATCGGTTGGTTTTTCTTGATGTCCGTACCGATCGGTGCGCCGATCGCCGCCCTCACAGGAGCAGGCTACCTCACCACCGCATTGGGCGTTGGCGAAGAGATTCGCCTGCTGATCGCCATCCTGATGTTGATCGCCGGACTCCTGACCAATCTGCTCGGCATGAAGGTAGCGGGCGGTGTGCAAGTCGGCGTGGTCGCGGCGATCATCTCCATCCTCCTGCTCGCCATCGCCGGAGCAGCTCCTAACGTTGAGGCGGAGCACTTTACACCGTTTCTCCCCAACGGGTGGATCAGCGTCGGGCAAGCGGCCGCCATCCTGTTCTGGTGCTTTATCGGCTGGGAAGCAGTGTCACACCTTTCGGAGGAGTTTGTCGATCCGGAGCGAGAAGCGATCAAAGGTGTGACGATCGCAGCGGTCATCGTCGGCATCTTGTATTTTCTAACGGCGCTCGCCACCGTCGGCACGCATGCCTACGGGGCGGCAGGCGTCTCCGAAGCGTCGCTCGTGTTGGTGATCGAACGGATCTTAGGTCGAAGCGGCGTCTATCTCGCCGGCTTTACCGGCGTGTTCATCTGCACGGCGACGATCATCGCCTATGTCGGGGCGATCTCCCGCCTCGCCTATTCGCTCGCCCAAAAAGGGGATGCCCCGAAAGCGCTCGGGATGCGGTCAAAGAAACACGGCACTCCGCTCGGAGGGCTGATCTTCCTCGCCCTTTGCTTTGTGCTGGTGCTGACTTTATACGCCACCAAGACCGTCTCGTTGCACACTCTGATCCAGTTTCCGAATGCGACGTTTATCCTGACCTATCTAGGCGGCTGTGCGGCAGGTATCCGTCTCCTGAAGGGCAACAGGTGGGGAGTTCGCCTCTCTTGGCTGAGCTTCCTCCTGACGGCGCTGGTCTTCCCGTTTGTCGGTTGGGCGGTGCTCTACCCGCTCTTGATCGTCGCCGTGCTCTGGCTGGTCGATGCACGAAAGTCGGCCAAGCAAAAACGAACGACCAGCTGAGCTCTGAGCTGACACACGCTACATGCACTCGATCGATCGCGAAGCTGCAACAGCATCTATAAACAAAACCGAGCGCGAGAAGATCTCTTCTCGCGCTCGGTTTTATTGTTCGCCTCAACCGACAGGATGTTTTTCTTTTCGCTCCAACATGCGCTCATAAGCGACAGCCAGACCGCTCTGCTCGTTCAACTCGATCACACCGCAGGTCTTCACTTCCGGGCAACCCACGTTTTGCATATAGCAAGGCATGTTCAGATCGCCAAACAGGAGCGGTGCCACTTTGATCAGTTGGTTCACCTCTTGGCGGCGGATCAGCCTGATCTCCTCTTGCGCGCGCAGGCACAATCGCTTCATCGAATGATGTCGCCACGCCCATGCGTTTCGCGTATCGGTGTAGGTCGTCGCGATGCCGACCGGCAACACGGAGCGAGCTTTCTCCCCTTCGAGGATCTGCTCATCGGTCAGCTTGCTGTAGAGCTCGATCGCCTTCTCGTGCACATACTGCCACTGTTTCAATTCCTCTTCTCGGCCGGCGAGCAGCAGCTCCTTCGGCGTATAGTAGACCAGACTTCCATCGTCCGCTCGACAATAGCGCAGGCTGCGCTCATCAAATGAAGCGTGTCGAGCACGCAGATCCTGCCGTGCCACAAAGATCGGCACCTTTTTCACAAAGGAGAATACATTGTGCTCCAAAACTGTATTGTGCCCCGAATCCCGACAGTGCTCCACCACGCGTGCCGCCACTTTCGAACCGGGCTTGTACAGATCGGTGTCATAGCATAAGCTCGCCACATTCGCAGCAAACCAATCGGCATCTTCTGTCCACTGCACCAAGACCGAAGCAAGCATCGGCAACGCCTTGGACAGTTTAAGCGCCGTTGGGTACTCAACCCCTTTATAAGCAAAACGTACCGTCACGTCGTTCTCCTCCCCGCATCTCCCAGAAGTCTAGTCGCTGACATTCAGTTTCACATGAGTCGACTCAGTTCCCTGATCTCGCTTTACCCGGATATGGGCGACCCAAGTTCCGGACATCGGAAACGCTCCCTCTCCTTTATACATGCCAGGTGCGTTTTCCTGCATCTTCACCTCATTGTCCCCATGATCCATCTCCTGCATCTCCAGATGAAGCGAGACGCTCGCCTTTTCAACCGGTTGTCCATTTTCAGTCAAGCTGACCTGAAAGGTGGTCGGTCGATCAGCTTGCGGGACTTCTGGCACCGTCTTCACCTCGACGGAAATTCCTGCTTTGACCGCCATCTGCCCACTGTCAGCACGTCCACATCCGTAAGCCGATCCGAGCAACAGGCAAAGAATCAAAATTCCTATTCGTAGTCGCATCGAAAAAACCTCTTTCATCTTAACAAAAAGATTCCACCTGAGAAACGCATTCCTCACTGGAATCCTTTACCATACTGAGCTACATTATTCGTCGATCAAGCTCTGCTTGTACGTTTCTCGCACAGGCCAAGCGGCAACTTCTCCCCGTTTGGAAAGGTGCGAAACCCAGTTCGAAACAGCTTTGCAGCCGTTGTCTCCTCAAGGTGATGGGCAAGTTGGCAAGATAAGCAGAAATACATGATGATGGTGCGCCCCCTTTTTCCGACAAAAAACGACATTATACATTATAGACGGATGGGCACCGAGGAAAGTTTCACCTCTGCTAAAATTATTTTTTGACGGGTACCCTACAAAACGAGTACAGACGAAAGGTGGGGTTCGATGACCAACCATAAGGACATCTTCCGAAACAAAGTCGACTTTGCCAACGAAGAGTTCGCCACCGAGCTGTACAAGCCCAAAGGGATTCCACGCCCACGGGAGTACAAGTCGCAAAAGGGTCAGTACAACAGACACGAGTTTACGCACAAAGCGCTGAAGCGCCAAATGCATGACAAGCTCGGCTGGGAGAACTAGCTGCCCGCTTGCCGCTTGATGAAAGACCCGCGCACCTGTCAGGGAGCGCGGGTCTTTTCCTCAGGCTCACACGATGTCGTAGACGTCCCCTTGTTTGGCGATCAGCACATCCCGACCAAACTCCGCTGCCGCCTCTTGCTGTAACAGAGAACGGTCATACTCAGGATAAAAATGGGTCAGGCACAGCTGTTTCACCCCGACGCGCTTGCCGATCTCCCCCACTTCTTTCGCCGTGAGATGTCCGATCTCCGCAGGGCCTTTATCCTGCTCCAACCAAGACGCTTCACAGAGAAAAAAGTCGGCCCCTGCTGCCAACTGCTCCAAGCTCGGGGAAGGGCCAGAATCGCCGGAGAAGACAAAGCGTTTGCCCGCATGCTCGGCCGACACTGCCAAACAGGGAATCGCATGATTCGTATCTGCGAACGTAAATTTCATTCCGCACAGTTCGAGCGTCGAATCTTTGCTGAGCGGTACAGCAGCTACATGTCCATCCAGCCCTACTTTTTCAAATTCGATCGCCGGGGCACCGTTCGCATACACGGTGATCGGCTCTTGGCGCAACCCCTGCAGACGATGAATCATCACCGCATACTGCAACACGTTCAGATCGCTGATATGGTCTGCATGATGATGCGTGATGATCACCGCATCAAGATCTGCTACGCGAATGTGCTTGGTCAACTCGGCCAGCACACCGCTTCCGCAGTCGATCAGCACATTTCCCTGATCGGTAGAGAGCAAAAAGCCGGTCGTCGCTCCACCTGGAGCAGGATATGGGCCCGTTTCGCCCAGGACACGCAATTTCATCGTTTACACCCCTTCACTTACTGTCAACGCATCTGCTGCGTTGATCGTACCAAGCTCGTCCGCCAAACGTTCCAATCGACCGACCGCTTGGAGGAGGTCGACCGCATCGATTTTGAGCATCTCCGTTCGATAGGTCCGCAGCTTGTGCTCGTACTTTGGATCATAATAGTTCTGCAACAATTGTGCGCAGAGCTGCTCGTACTGCTTCGCTTCGAGCAGCTCTTCAAACAGATCGCTCTGATCGCGAGACACTCGCCGCTTGATCGAGCTCAGCGCTTCCCGAAATTGTTCGATCATCTTGTCTTCATCGCCGAGCACATAGTCTTCCACCAAGCGAGCAACCCGCTCCTGAAGCGGAGCTTCGATCAGCACATGGTACCCGTTGCGCTTGTCCGCTTCCAGCCAATCGGGCAGCACCGCCCGACCGATGCGCTTGCTTTCCGCCTCCAGAAACACGGGGCGAGCGTGTTCGAGCGCTCGCAGTTCTTCCCAAAGCATCGCATCGAACGTCTTCTGGTTGTGCGCTTCCCCTAGCCCGATTCTGCCAAACACAGACCCGCGATGGTTGGCCATCCGCTCCAGATCGAGCACCTGATGCCCACTCTCTTTCAGCATCGCCAGCAACCTCGTCTTGCCTACGCCGGTGTTGCCATGCAAGACGATCACTCGACTCTTGATGCCCGCATATTCGCTTAGCTCGTTCATCACCAGCTGGCGATAGGCGCGATACCCACCTTTGAGCCGGACGATCGGATATTTTAACAAGGACATGAACGTGCATGCTGCGTAGCTTCTCATGCCGCCACGCCAACAGAAGATCACCAGCTCGCCGCGATCCATCAGCGCTTCCATCTGTTCGACGATCTGCGGAATTTTCGGAGAGACGGTCAACATGGCCAATCGCCTCGCCGCCGCAGGACTTTGTTGTTTGTACACCGTTCCGATCATCGCCCGCTCTTCGTCAGTAAAGAGCGGAACATTCACACTGCCCGGGATCGTTCCTTCATGAAATTCTTTTGGGGAGCGCACATCGATCAACACCCGCCCCGCCGCTTCATGGAGCCGATCTACTGATATCTCCTGAAATGCCATACCTGCTCTCCCATCACTTTCCTACATGTTCTGAATACGACTTCACAGGCTCACGGTCAGATTGTGGTGCCTGCCATCTCGGTTCTTCATGGACTTCCACAACTTCGACCTCATCACCGTTGTGCAGCCCGGCTGCGTTCGCCTCATCCGTATCAAGATGAAAATCGAGACGGTAGGAGCGGCTCACCCTGGCCACGACATGATTGAAGATCAGGCCTCGCTCACCCTGAGCCTGCAGATCAAGCTCATCTCCGTTATGAACTCCAAACTTTCTGGCGTCCTCCTCGGAAAAATGCACATGTCTTGCTGCGACGATCACGCCCTCTTGTAGTTCCAGATACCCTTTGGGGCCGATCAGCAGCAAACCTGTGCTGCCTTCGATGTGACCCGATTCGCGGACAGGCGGATCAACGCCAAGCTTCACCGCGTCTGTCTTCGAGATTTCAACTTGGGTGTGCGGACGCACCGGACCTAAGATTCGCACTCGCTCGATCGTGGCGCGCGGGCCCTTTAGGTCGACCGTCTCCTCGGCCGCATACTGACCGGGTTGGGACAGCTCTTTTTTCGGATGCAGGGTAGCCCCTTGACCAAAGAGCGTCTCCAGATCCGCTTGGCTCACATGAACATGTCGCGCCGAAACGCCTACGGGAATATTCATCCAGATCTCCCCCTCATTATAGCGAAGTCCAGTCTAGGCGACAATTTCAAACGTAGTCTGCCCCGTCCGTCCGCTTCACAATCAAAAAGGCCACCTGCAATCGCAGGTGACCTTGGTCGAACCGAGCAGCTTATGACCACCCTTTATAGGTGGCATGTTTTTGCAATGCCTCTACCACATCGTACGACACGTGTACCGATCCTAACTCACCGCGATGCTCCGCACCCGCTCCATGAAAATCGGAGCCGCCCGTCACCAACAGCCCGTGCTGGCTCGCCAGCTGTTCATAATGGTCGCGCTTCTCCAGCGGGTGGTCAGGATGATGCGCTTCCAGCCCGACCAATCCGAGCGGCACCAGCGTATCGAACAGATAGTCCTTGCCGACCAGCCCTGGGTGTGCGACAACTGGGCTGCCCCCAGCCTGCACGATCAGGCGCACCGCATCTTCCGGCGTCACTTTTAACCGCGGGACATAGCCGAGTTTTCCCGCACCTAAATACCGATCAAACGCTTCCGGAAGGTCTTGGACATACCCTTTGCGGATCAGAACGCGAGCGATATGCGGACGCCCGACCGCACCCTGCGCTTCGGCAAGCACTTCCTCTTTGGTGATTGCAATTCCGCCTTCTTGAAGGCGAGCGATCATCTTGTCGAGGCGATTCAGTCGATCCTCTCTCATTCGATCGGTCAGCGCGATCAATTCCTCATCGGTCGGATCATAATAATAGCCGAGCACATGCACTTCCTTTCCTTCGAACGTCGTGCTGAGCTCAATGCCTGGCACCACTTCAACGCCAAACTCCTTCCCGGCTGCGATCGCTTCCAGCAGACCATTTGTCGTATCATGATCGGTGATGGCGACAGCGCGTAGCCCATTTCTCTTGGCCAGCGCGACCAGTTCGCGCGGCGAGAACGTACCATCGCTTGCTGTTGTATGTGCATGAAGATCCGCTTTTTGCATGTCGATCTACTCCTTCAAGATACTGTCGATCACTCGCTTAAAGTTTCCGCCCATGATCTTCTTCATAACCGCTTCCCCATACGTTTTCAACAGGCGCTCCTGGAAGTTGGGGAGATCTCCACCGTGGCGCAAATCGGTCAGTGTGCGCTCAATGCCATCAAAATCAGAACCGATGCCGAGATGGTCTTCACCGCCCAGTTCGAGCACATGATCGACATGGCGCATCAGGTCGTCGATCGACACAGTGCCAACACCCACAAACATCGGCACAAAGGTGATGCCGACCAGACCGCCCGTCTTAAACAGAGCGCGCAGCTGATCATCTGTCAGGTTGCGCGGATGGTCGTGAATCTTTCTCGCGTTCGCATGTGAGGCGATCACCGGCGCTTGGGCGATCTCGATCAGGTCCCAAAAGCCTTTCTGACCGAGGTGAGCGACATCGACGATCATGCCCAGTCGATTCATCTCCCGCACCACTTCGCGCCCAAAGTCGGTCAGCCCGCGATCCACCCGTTCACCACAGCCGTCCGCGATGCAGTTGCCCTGATTCCACGTCATGCCCATCGCGCGCACTCCGAGCCGGTACATGGTGTGCAAGATTCTCAGATCGGACTGGATGCAATCGCCACCTTCGATCGATAACAGGCCCGATCGATATCCGGCAGCCATGTTTCGCTCCAGATCGCCTTTTTTCAAGACCGGTCGAATCTTTCCGCCGCCCACCACTTCCGCATTGAATTGTTCGATCATGCTCAGATGCATTTTCAGCTGTTCGGCTGGCGAATATTTCGGCTCAGCGAACAGCACAAAAAACTGCAGGTCGATGCCCGCTTGCACGATCCGGTCATAGTTCAGATGCAGGTTGCTCTTGTCTTCATAAAAACGCAACCCTTCCTTCTCCATACGATACAATATATCCGCATGACCATCGATGATTAACGTCTTCTCGTCGCTCATGTGCGTCATCCCCTTTTGCCTAGTGTAAGATGTGCTTCGCGTTCGAATATGAAAAAACCTGCTTATCGCGTAGATAAACAGGATGCAGATAAAGTTATGAGTAGCATATAAGTTCTCTCTTACCTCGGTTCGACAATCAGTTTGATTGCGGTTCGCTCTTCGCCATCAATGATGATATCAGTAAAAGCGGGGATGCAGATGAGGTCTACTCCGCTCGGTGCCACAAACCCCCGTGCAATCGCCACAGCCTTCACAGCCTGATTGAGTGCGCCCGCCCCGATCGCTTGAATCTCAGCATTGCCCCGCTCGCGAAGGACTCCTGCCAATGCTCCAGCTACAGAATTAGGGTTGGATTTTGCTGAAACTTTTAATACATCCACTTCAAGTACCTCCTTTAGAATGGATCGTTAGGTTAGGACACTTTATCTATATTCGCGCAGGGCAAAATAATTCCTTCTGAAAAACGTGAAATTTTCTCAAAATTCCACCATAGATCATTAAAGGAAGGTAGAAGTGTTGTTTTAATTTAATTTAAAAATCCATTTGTCTGCCACGGGCGATTTGGAGTGATCGAAATTCGTTCAATCGACACCGCGCGACCCCTACTGTCTGTTTCAATAAATACGCCATGCAGTTGTGCTTCTCCTTGCGGAACTTCAAATCGAGTCGGCATCTGCGACAAAAATTTCTGGATCACCCCGTCCTTGTGGAAACCGATGATCGAGTCGTATGGCCCACACATTCCCACGTCGGTCAAAAACGCTGTGCCGCCGGGGAGAATCCGCTCGTCTGCCGTCTGCACATGCGTGTGTGTGCCGATGACTGCCGACACCCGTCCGGACAGATAGGTCGCCAGCGCGACCTTCTCTGCTGTCGCCTCAGCGTGCATGTCGAGGAAGATATGAGCAGTCTGATCTCCGATCTCTGCCAAAATGCGATCTGCTGTGCGAAACGGATCATCATAATCGCCCATAAATGATCGCCCGAGCAAGTTGATGATCGCGATCTGTCCATCGCCCGCCCGACACAGCGTGTAGCCTTGACCAGGCGTCCCCTGCGGGTAGTTGGCCGGTCGGACGATCCGACGGTCTGTGCTGATCAACTGCATCGATTCCCTTTGGTCAAACGTGTGATTCCCCAGCGTGATGATGTCTACTTCCACGTCAAACAGCGATTCTGCCAGCCGTTCTGTGATCCCCCGCCCATTGGGCGCGATGTTTTCCCCGTTCGCAATCGTCAGGTCCGGTCGAAAATGGGTGATCAGTTTGGGCATCCACTGCTCCACCATCTGCTTGCCTGGATGACCGACAATATCTCCTAAAAACAAAATGCGCACAGCCTCTATCCTCCGATCTAGTTCAAACCAAGTTGACCGGTCGCAATGTCCCGTCCTACTTATTGTACACGAATACTTTCCCGCCATCACGATAGGCGATGATCGAATCTTCCTTTCGCAACGTTTCTTTCTCGCCTAAAATGCTGGCGATGATCTCCTCCTGTGCATCCAATTCTGCTTCCTGAAGCGGAAGCAGATCTTCGCCGACCATCCCACCATAATATTCTCTTACCAACTGCATATACAAGGAAAGCTCCGGCAGGTGCAGCGCTTCTACCTGCTGTTCATAGGTCAGAATCGTCACCCCGTCCAAAAACGAATGATCGATTTTCCCAAGCGTTGAGAATCCAGGATCCAGATCTCGACAGACAGCAAAATAGTCCGCGCAATATGCTGCGAACGTTCCACAGTTCTCCTTTGTCGATTCGCCTTTCAAAAGGACGGTCAGCGTGAGCATGCCGCTTTTCGAATTTAAACTGAGTGAGGAAAGCTCCGGATACCTGATCAGCATCGAGACCAACAAGTTCGTTCCTGGCGTTTCCTTCATTCGAAGCTTGGCCAAACGTATCAACACCTTCAATCTAAAATTCTACCTCAGTCCTATTCGCTTCCCTGCTACGATTTCCTTTAGGTAAATCTTGATCAAAAAAATAAAGTAGCCAAATGGCTACTTTATTTTGCGTATTCGACGGCTCGGGTCTCCCGGATGACCGTAACTTTGATTTGTCCAGGGTAATCGAGTTCATTCTCGATTCGTTTGGAAATCTCTCTTGCAACGCGTACCGATTCTGCGTCGTCAATCTGCTCAGGTTTGACAATGATCCGAACTTCACGTCCAGCCTGAATGGCATATGACTTTTCTACGCCGTCAAAAGACTCGGCGATCTCTTCCAATTTTTCAAGACGCTTGATGTAGATATCAAGCGTTTCACGACGCGCACCTGGACGTGCAGCAGACAATGCGTCAGCCGCTGCGACCAGCATCGAGATTGGCGAGGTAAACTCAATATCGCCATGATGCGCTCCAATTGCGTTGATCACAATCGGGTGTTCCTTGTACTTCTTCGCAAGTTCTACCCCGATTTCAACATGCGAGCCTTCCACCTCATGAGTGATCGCTTTGCCGATGTCATGGATCAAACCAGCTCGCTTCGCAAGTTGTACATCTAGCCCCAACTCTGCAGCCATCAGACCTGCGAGGTGGGAAACTTCAATCGAGTGTTTGAGAACGTTCTGACCGTAGCTTGTACGATACTTAAGACGGCCCAGAACTTTGATCAGATCGGGGTGAATTCCATGAACTCCCGTCTCGAAGGTCGCTTGCTCACCTTCTTCACGGATGCGCTCGTCGATCTCACGGCGAGCCTTTTCCACCATTTCCTCGATGCGGGCCGGGTGGATACGCCCGTCAGCAACCAACTTCTCTAATGCGACCCGTGCGATCTCTCGGCGTACTGGATCAAAACCGGAGAGAATGACAGCCTCTGGCGTGTCGTCGATGATCAGATCGATGCCTGTCAGCGTCTCCAGCGCACGGATGTTTCGGCCTTCCCGGCCGATGATGCGACCTTTCATCTCATCGTTCGGCAGTGCGACGACGGAGACGGTCGTTTCGGCGACATGGTCGGCAGCGCAACGCTGGATCGAGGTTGCGATGATTTCCTTCGCCTTCTTTTCAGCCTCTTCTTTCGCTTGCTGTTCAATCTCTTTCATCATGATTGCCGCTTCGTGACGGCACTCATTTTCCACATTGGTGAGGATCAATTGACGAGCATCTTCGCGGGTCAGACCAGAAATGCGCTCCAATTCTGCAACCTGTTCGCGAAGCAACGCTTCTGCTCGCTCTTTGGTCTCCTCGATCATACGTTCTTTATTCGATAAGACGTCCCCACGCTTTTCGATCGATTCTGTTTTGCGATCGAGCGTCTCCTCTTTTTGCAAAAGGCGGCGTTCGAGACGTTGAATCTCGTTACGGCGTTCACGGGTGTCCTTTTCAGCTTCGGAACGTAGCTTGTGTACTTCTTCTTTCGCCTCTAAAATTGCTTCCTTCTTCTTCGCCTCGGCTTCCTTCGCTGCAGTGTCCAGAATCTGTTCTGCACGCAATTCCGCAGCAGCTAACTTGCCCTCTGCGATGTTGCGGCGAATCAGATACCCTCCAACGAGACCTACGGCCAAGAAGATCACCGATAACAAGATCGGGAGTAAGGAATCCATGGTGGCGCCTCCTTGCTCAGTCAATATAGGATCTAAGCATGTCAGACGCAAACCCGGTATGCGAAGCTACTGTCAACTGAGACCGAATAAGCTGTTTATACGCAAGATTAATTCTATCCTCTGTGTCAATCATTGTCAAGATTGGCGAGGGATATGAAACGCTTTAGCGCTTCCTTGATCACAGTGGTGGTGAAGCCGCGCCGCGCCAGATATTGCGCCAGCTTTCTCCGCTCTTCGAATGAAATCTCAGCCGTATTTCGACCCCTTTTTTTCTGCAGCAGCCGCAGTGCGCCTTCCACTTCCAAGTCGTCATCGCAGATCTCCTCGATCGCTTCGGCGATCTGATCGGATGAGACCCCCTTCTGCTTCAGCTCCCAGCGCAGCATCATCTTGCCGCGCGGGCGACTCCGCATCCTGCTCTCGACCCACTGTCTGGCAAACTGATCGTCGTCCAGATATTTGTATTCGACCAGCCACTCCAAAGTCTGCCGCACCAACTCTGCGTCGAACAGCTCCTTGCCGGACAGATAGTCGTGCATCTCCTTTTGCGAGCGGTGCCGATAGGACAGATAGTTGACGGCGAGATCTTTCGCCTTGTAGAGCATCTCGTCCCGCCACATCGCCTGCAGCAGTTCGACCGTCACTTCCTGTCCCTTTTTCACGCGGTGCTGCAGCACCACTTCCCGACGCAATCCCATCAAAAATTGGTCGTCGACAAACAGGTTGAGACGATCTGGACTTGCCTTCTGCACAGAAAGGGCGGTCACATGACCGCCCCGAAATTCCGGTTGCCCTTGCTTTTTATCTTGCATCCAAATCGCCTTACAGTTCCAGATCGAGCAGATCGCCGTTCGCTTCCTGATCTGCGATCTCTTCTGCCGAAGCTTTGAACTCTTGAGCGACCGCTTTGCCCACTTGGTAGTGTTCGCGAATCTGCCCGTCGATCTTGTTGGCGATCTCAGGGTGGTCTTTCAAGAATTGCTTCGCATTCTCTCGACCTTGACCGAGGCGTTCGCCTTCGTAGGAGTACCAAGCGCCCGACTTGTTGACGATGTCGAGGTCTGTGCCCATGTCGACGAGCGTGCCCTCGCGGGAGATGCCCTCACCGAACATCAGATCGACCTCCGCTTGCTTGAACGGTGGCGCCACCTTGTTCTTGACCACCTTGATCTTGGTGCGGCTGCCGACCATGTCGTTGCCCTGCTTGAGCACTTCTGCGCGGCGCACTTCCAGACGCACCGTCGAGTAGAACTTGAGCGCCCGGCCGCCGGTGGTCGTCTCCGGATTGCCGAACATGACGCCGACCTTCTCACGAATCTGGTTGATGAAGATCGCGATCGTTTTCGACTTGTTGATCGCACCTGCGAGCTTGCGCAGCGCCTGCGACATCAATCTCGCCTGCAAACCGACATGAGAGTCACCCATCTCGCCTTCGATCTCAGCTTTCGGAACGAGCGCCGCGACCGAGTCGACGACGATGATGTCGACCGCACCGGAGCGCACGAGCGCCTCGGCGATCTCAAGCGCCTGCTCCCCCGTGTCCGGCTGAGCGATCAGCAGGTCGTCGATGTTGACACCGAGCTTTTGCGCGTAAACCGGATCGAGCGCATGCTCTGCGTCGATGAAAGCAGCTTGGCCGCCCATGCGTTGCACCTCTGCGACCGCATGCAGGGTGACGGTCGTCTTACCGGAGGACTCAGGGCCGTATACTTCGATGATTCGACCGCGCGGGAACCCGCCGACACCAAGTGCAATATCAACCGCCAAAGAGCCAGTAGAGACAGTTTCCACGTTGTAGCTGGAAGCTGCTTCCCCAAGTCGCATGACAGAACCTTTTCCGAACTGTTTCTCAATCTGGCGCAACGCCATATCCAAAGCAGCTTTACGATCGGTAGACAATGGTTACACTCCCCTTATTCTATTCCTCTCACAAATCTGATGATTCGTGGTTGATTCTCCAATCCCTGTTTTCATTGTACTGCATCTGCCGAGAAAAAGCAAACGTTTGTTCTCGTCGATTTCGAAAAAATCAGTCCCCGCTCGAACAGGGACTGATGAGTTCTGCTATCGTTTCACTCGCTCGCGCGGACGAGCCGGCTCAAGGTTGATTCGCGAGCCGTTCAACCGCGACTTGCGCAGCGCTTCAAAGACGAAAGGAGCAGACTCTTCCTGCACCTCGACGAACGTAAACTTCTCGAAGACGTCGATCTTGCCGATCGCCCCGCCTGGGATGCCCGCTTCTTCGGAGATCAGCTTGACCAGATCGCTCGGGCCGACCTTGGCGCTGCGACCGATGTTGATAAAGAAGCGCACCATGCCGGGCGCACCGCCCGTCTCGCCAAAGTTGTAATCGGCGTCCTGCGCCTCGAAGTCTTCCCCGCTCGCCAGCTTCAGCGCCGCAGCTGCCAGATCGAGCGGATCGAACTCATCGACCAGCCCTGAGAGGATCGCCCGATAGGAGGCCAGCTTCCCATCCTGAATCGTGCGCACCAAGCGATCGCGCCAGATCTCCGTCTGCCGCTCCGCCACGTCGGCGAGAGACGGCACCTCCTTGGAGACAAGCTTCGCCTTAGTCACCTTCTCGATCATCTTCAGCAGCTTGAACTCAGCAGGCGTGACCAGCGTGATCGCCAAGCCTCGCTTGCCTGCTCGTCCGGTGCGACCGATCCGATGCACATACGACTCCGGGTCTTGCGGGATGTCAAAGTTGATCACGTGCGTGACGTTTTCAACATCGATCCCCCTCGCTGCCACGTCTGTTGCGATCAGCAGTTGAATCTCCGTGTGTCTGAACTTGCGCATCACGCGATCGCGTTGCGCTTGCGACAGGTCGCCATGCAATCCATCGGCCAGATATCCCCGGCTGATCAGCGCGTCTGTCAGCTCATCCACCCCACGCTTGGTGCGGCAGAAGATGATGCCGAGCTCCACCTCTTCCGAATCGATGATGCGGGAGATGCTCTCAAGCTTCGTTCGCTCCAGCACCTTGTAATACACCTGCTCGATCAGCGGCACGGTCACCTCGCCGCGGTTGATCGTCACGTTCTCCGGCTCCTTCATGTAGCGCTTCGACAAGCTCTTGACCTCTGGCGGCATCGTCGCCGAGAAGAGCAGCGTCTGGCGATCGGCCGGCGTCGCCTTCAAGATCGCCTCGATGTCCTCGATAAAGCCCATGTCGAGCATCTCATCCGCCTCGTCGAGCACCAGCGTCTTCAGCTTGTCGAGCTTCAGCGTCCCCCGCCGCAGATGATCCAAGATCCGCCCTGGCGTGCCGATGACGATCTGCACGCCCTGCTGCAGCGCTCGAATCTGCGAGCCGATCGATTGCCCGCCGTAGATCGGCAGCGTGCGCGTGCGCTTGTACTTGGCGATCTTGCGGAGCTCGCCCGCCACCTGAATCGCCAGCTCCCGAGTCGGCGTCAAGATCAGCGCTTGCACATGCTTGCTAGCGCCCGCCATCTCAAGCAGCGGAATGCCGAACGCCGCCGTCTTGCCCGTTCCGGTCTGCGCTTGGCCGATCACGTCGCTTCCGGTGAGAACGACCGGAATGCATTGCGCTTGAATCGGAGATGGTTCTTCAAATCCCATGTCGCTGATCGCCTGTTGAATCTTTTTGTTCAGGTTCAGTTCAAGAAATGTTGTCATTTTCGTATGATCACCTTTCGTTCTGAAGACGTTGAATCAAGCTGTGCAGAGCCGTCTTGGCCGCTCGCAAGCGGATCTGCGTGCGATCCCCATGCTTCCAGCGGTGTTGATTGACCGTCGTCCCGTCCGGGCCTGCAACGGCGATGTAGACCAGACCGACCGGCTTCTCATCCGTGCCGCCACCCGGTCCTGCGATCCCCGTCACCGATATCGCCCAATCGGTTCCTGCCGCCTGGCGCGCTCCGTCCGCCATCTGTACAGCGCACTCGGCAGAGACCGCACCATGCGCGCTCAGCACCGCTTCTTCCACACCTAAGACACTCCGCTTCACGCTGTTGTGGTAGGTCACCAAACTGCCGTAAAAGAAATCGGAGCAACCTGACAGATCGGTGATCATCTTGCCGATCAAGCCGCCTGTGCAGCTTTCAGCAGCTGCGAGCGTCTGCCCCTGCGCGCGAAGCAGTTGGCCAACTTTTACTTCGAGCGACTCGTCATCGATGCCGTAGATGTACGGGCCGATGCGGTCGCGAATCGACTTCTCGATCGGCACGATCAACGCTTGCGCCTCCTGCTCGGAGGCGGCGCTCGCTGTCAGGCGAATCTTCACTTCCCCTTCCGATGCGTACGGCGCTACCGTCGGATTGCTCTGCGTGCGGATGATGTCAGCGATCCGCTCTTCCATCGCCGACTCGCCGATGCCAAACAGGCGTAAAAATCGCGAAGCGAAGACGACTTCATTCGCCCCCTGCAGTCGCTTTAAGATCGTCTGCACCTGCTCCTCATACATCGGGCGCATCTCTGTCGGCGGCCCGGGCAGCAGGAAGAGGTGTAACCCGTCATGCTCCAGATACATGCCAGGAGCGGTTCCTCGCGGGTTGTGCAGCACTGCTGCCCCCTCGATCACCATCGCCTGCTGCTTGTTGTTCTCCGGCATCTCAAGTCCACGATATGTATAAAAGCTTCGAATATATTCGACGATCTCGTCTGAAGTTCTCAAGCTTCTGCCAACAAACGAAGCGACCGCCTCTCGCGTCAGATCATCTTCTGTCGGACCCAGCCCACCGGTCAAAATCACCACGTTCGCTCCGCGGTCTTTCGCCGTTTGCAAAGCTGCCGTCGCTCGGTCGAAGTTGTCGCCGACCACCGTGTGGTGGTAGACGCCGACCCCGATCTCCGCCAGTCGTTGCGACAGATACTGAGCGTTGGTGTTGGCGATCTGCCCCATCAGCAGCTCGGTGCCGACCGCGAGTATCTCTGCTCTCATATCGTCTCAGTCCTTCCTCATGGAATTGACAAAGAAAACAAGTAGCCAAGGGAAAGATCCTCTCGGCTACCAGCAACACAACCTCATTCTTGAATCGCCTGCTTGTTTTTTACAAAGTAGTCGATACCCGACCAGACGGTGACGATGACCATCGCATAGACCATCCACTGATCAAAGGGGAAATCGAGCGTGGAGAAGGGAAAATTGTTGAGAATCAAGGCGACGATTGCGACGATCTGCAAGGTCGTCTTCCACTTTGCCAGCTTGGATGCTGCGATGACCGTGCCGTTCGCAGCGGCGACGAGGCGAAGGCCAGTCACCGCAAACTCGCGGGAGATGATGAGAATCGCCACCCATGCGTCCAGTCGAACCAGCTCGACCAGCGAGATCAGCACGGCAGACACGAGCAGCTTATCTGCCAAGGGATCGAGAAACTTTCCAAAATCGGTCACCATCTTGCGGCTGCGAGCGATGTAGCCGTCCAGCCCGTCGGTCACCGCCGCGATGATGAAGATCAGCGCGGCGATCAGGTCGGACCAGCTCGCCTGATGACCGAACAGCGTAAACTTTCCCAGATCAAGGCGTACCAAGAGGAAAAACATGACGATCGGTACTAATGAAATCCTGACTAATGTAATGCGGTTAGCCAGATTGAATTTCAATCAGACCGCCTCCCCCGAGAGGTCGAAATCATAAGCGTGAGTGATGCGAACTTGGATCATATCGCCGACCGACGCATCGCTGTTCGCCACAAAGACGAGACCATCAATATCCTTCGCATCGTATTGCGTGCGCCCCACGCGAATCGTTTCGTCTTCTTCATCATATTTCTCAACCAGCACATCGAGCACTCGACCTACGTGGCGAGCCTGGCGCTCTGCCGCCACTTCGCGACACACTTCCATCAGGATGTTCGAGCGGCGTTCCTTCACTTCGTCGGGGACTTGCTGACCAAATTCTGCGGAAGGGGTACCCTCCTCAGGCGAATAGGTAAAGACGCCCACATGATCGAATGCGAGCTCGCGAACAAAGCTGCAGAGGTTATCAAAATCTTCATCCGTCTCGCCGGGGAACCCGACGATAAACGAGGTGCGAAGCGCAACGTTCGGCACGCGATCGCGAATCTTTTGTACCAGCTTCTTGACGCCGGCCTGATGTCCCGGGCGCTGCATCGCCTTCAGAATGTGATTTTCCGAATGCTGCAGCGGCATGTCGATATACTTCGCCACCTTGCCGAAGCGCGCCATCGCATCGATCACATCATCGGTGAAGAATCCTGGGTAGGCGTAATGCAGGCGAATCCATTGCAAGCCTTCCACCGCATCGAGCGCTCCGAGCAGATCGGCCAGACGGCGCTGCTTGTAGATGTCGATGCCATAGTCGGTCGAATCCTGCGCGATCAAAACGATCTCTTTGACACCCTGTGCGACCAACTGCTCCGCCTCGCTGACGATCGACTCGATCGGCCGCGAGCGAAACTTGCCGCGCATCTTCGGAATGATGCAGAACGTGCAGGAATGGTTGCACCCTTCCGCGATCTTGATATAGGCAGAGGAACCGCCCGTCGTATGCACGCGCGGGGTCGATTCATCATAAAGGTAGATCGGATTCTCCGCGGAAAAATAGCGCGGACGATTGCCGGTCTGCGACTCTTCGATCAATTCGTCGATGCGAATCAGATCCTGAGTCCCGACGATGCCGTCGATCTCAGGAATTTCGGTCATCAGCTCATCCTGATAGCGCTGTGCCATGCAACCTGCTACCAACACAGACTTTACATGGGCCGTCTCTTTTAACTGAGCCATGGTCAAAATCGTCTCGACCGACTCCGCCTTCGCATTGTCGATAAAGCCGCAGGTGTTGACCACGACCACGTCTGCCTGCTCAGGAGAATCGACGATCTGATACTCCTTGCCTTTGACAATGCCCATCATAACTTCCGAATCTACGAGATTTTTTTCACAACCAAGCGTCACAAAATGCACTTTTTGTACTGTTTTTTCGGTCACGTTGCCTATCCTCCAAAGCCTAAGCGAAGCTTGGCATTCTGCCATAAGTATAAACGAAGGGACAAATGGTGTCAAAATGATAGGAAGAAGACTCCGCCCTTGTGCGGAGTCTTCCAAATCGGCGCTACCAACGGTTAGCGGTAATTGGTAAATTGCAGATCGAGCGGTATATCAGACCCTTTGAGCAGCTGAATGACCGCCTGCAGGTCGTCGCGGCTCTTGCCGGAGACGCGAACCGCATCCCCTTGCACAGACGCTTGTACCTTGATCTTGGAGTCCTTGATCAGCTTCACGACCTTCTTCGCGTTGTCCTGATCGATCCCCTGCTTGATCTTCACCGTTTGGCGAACGGTCGCCGCTGCTGCCGGCTCCACCTTGCCGTAGTCGAGCGATTTCAGGGAGATGCCGCGCTTGATCACCTTGCTCTCCAAAATGTCGACGACGCTTCTCAGCTTCCCCTCATCGTCAGAGGCGAGCAGAATCTCCTCCCCCTTCAGCTCGATCGAGCTTTTGCTTCCTTTAAAATCAAAGCGGGAGGTCATCTCCTTGTTCGCTTGGTTGACCGCGTTGTCCATCTCTTGCAAGTCCACTTTTGACACCACGTCAAAAGATGCATCTTTCGCCATATGTAAGTACCTCCTGTCACGAGCTTGATTCCGTTACAAGTATAACACAAAAGTTCACACGCGGGCGGAAAGAGCTCCCAGACAAAAATCGACTTCCCGCTTTTAAATTCGAGAAGTCGATGGTAGAATAGGTACATTCGCTAAAGGAACACACGTTCGTTTCGGTTCACAGGGAGAAACAGCGTTGGTCACTCGCCGCCAGAACTACGATTTCAGGTTGAACAGGTACGTATAGCCGCGCAAGAACGGCTCGATCTGCACCGCCTGGTCGTTGATCTTGATCGTGATAAACTTCGACTTCCCCGTCAAGAGCGAGATCGATTGGTTCGCTTTCCAAGTGCGCGTTTCGCCCGCTTTGACGATGCCCGATTCCAATACTTTTCCGTCCGCTTTCACTTCGAGCCAGCAATCGGAAGTGGTGGCGAGCACCATCGTCATCGAATCGGTGCCGGTCACTTGATAGGTCGTCTGATTGGCCGCCTTTTGCGCCTCCTGCACAGCAGTCGTCTGCTTCGGCGGTTCAGGCTCAGGGTCGGGAGCAGGCGTTGGCGTCTCCACCTGTTGCGGCTTCTCGACCGACTGCGTCTCTGCCGGGTCTTTGCTAACCCCTTTTTCCTCCAGGTTCACCAAGACGGCATACACGGCCGCAGCGACCACGAGGATGCCGACCACCATCGCCACCTGCGGCAACAGGCGGGTGTTGAACGAACCGACCTTGCCGATGTTTCGATCCTTCCGCTTGACGCGCACAGGTTCCACCTGCTCGTCATCTTTGTCGACCGCCAGACCGTATTGTTCGAGCATCGCTTGGCCATCGACCCCGAGGTAGTCGCAGTAGCTTTTGATAAAGCCGCGCGCATAGACGATGCCAGGCATCACCGACAGCTCGCCAGCTTCGATCGCTTCCAGATAGCGGGTGCGGATTTTGGTCGCCTGTTGGATCTGTTCCAACGTATATCCTTTTTGCTCACGAATTCTTTTGAGCTCAGCTCCGAGTTCCTGCACGTTGATACCTCCTTCGAGTCTTTGCTGCCTTCTTCCTTAACTGATATCGAAGGATGAAAATCCGGTCTGAATCATTTGGTAGGTGATCTCTTCGTCCGGAGAGTTCCGAAGCTCGATGATCCGATCAAAATGTTCCCAACCAAATTCTGTCTCCCGAACAAAGATATCAGGGTGTTCGATCACCTTAGGGGCTGGCAAGCGCATAATTTCCCGGACGAGCGAGTGGTGCTGCTCGTTCGAGCGAAGCGTGGAGACGATCCCGTCGATCAGGTAGACCATGTTGTCTGTCGCCCGCTCATCCTCTTCCAGCCGATAGCGAATCGTCTGGCGGAGCAACGTGGAGGAGACGAACGACCAGCGCTTGTTCGCATACACGCTCGCCGCTACGATCGATTCCGTTTTTCCCACGCGCGGCATTCCCCTGATCCCGATCACTTGATTTCCTTCTTTTTTTAGTAATTCCCCCAAAAAATCCACAAGAATTCCAAGTTGATCCCTGGTAAATTTATACGTCTTGACGTTCTCGGTCGATTCGCGATGGATAAACATGCCGTGACGCAAGGCGAGGCGATCGATCAACGTCGGTTGACGGAGCGCGGTGACGGTGATGTTCTCCACTTTGCGCAACATCGAGCGCAGGGCGGAGATCTTTTGGCGGTCGTCCGTCTGCAGGAGAAAGCCGCGATTTTTGTCCTCAACTCCATTGACCGTCATGATGTTGATCGAAAGCATCCCGAGCAGAGAGGCGATGTCCCCGAGCAAACCAGGTCTGTCCCTATGGATGTGATATTCCAAATACCAATCCTCCAACACCGTTCATCCCCTTTGGCGATCAGTTCGAGCGGTTCGACTACCGCCCCACGCTTACATAATCATCAGGCTTGATCGAGCCTGTGCGAATTCGCTCCTCGATCAGTTCGAGCAACACGCCGATCTGCCGGTCGGGAAACAGAGCGGGCGCGGTGACCTTGTAGGTCTGCTTTCCCGTGAGCGCGACCTTCTGTTGACCTGACCACTTGCCAGATGCGAGCAGTTCGGCCTCTTGGCGGAGGGCAGCCTCATACAGCGATGCTGGCTGGGCCCCTACCCGCTCCTGCAGCGGCACGTTCGCCCTGCTCTCGTCGGTGCGAATGATCACCTGATTTTTTTGCTTGAGCTTTTCCCAAGCTTTGTCGGACGGAAGGTCGAGCAACACGATAGCCAGTCCGCTCAGAGCGGGCTTGCCCTGCTCTGAGCCGTTCTGACCGACGCGACCTGCCGTCTCCCCCTCAGGTTCCTTCTGCGTAAGCGCTGCCATCTGAAGCTGCAGCGGCACGTCCTTACGACCAGCGTAATGCATTCCGGCAACGAGCATCTTCCAGTCCTCGTCATCCGCTTTGCGCAGCTCGTTCACCAACACGGTAAACGGCTCTTTTGAAGCGCGATTCGCTTCTGCCGCCAGATAGCCCGCCAAAAAGAGCATCTTCTTACGGTCATGCACGAGATGGCGGACATTGCTCAGCTTGGGCTCTGAAGAATCGCCGAGCACAGAAAAGCGAAGCTCCGGATGCTTTTGCGCTAACTCGTCAAAGGACGGCACTTTGCTCTCAAACAGCATGAGATCAAGTCCGGTGCGCTCCGCAAGCGCTGTCAGGTCGAGATCTTCTGCTGGGTAAACCACTTCAGCAGACAGCCCGCGCTGACTCGCCACCTCGGCGACCAAGCGCTCCGCTTCCTGCTTTTCTGCTTCGCTCGTCGCAGATGAGACAACAGAGAGTGACCATTTCATAGAACTTGGTTCCATATCTTCGAACGATGGTTTATGACAACCGCTGACGAACACAGCGAGCAAACTGCCGAGCAATAAAAACTTGTGAATCTTTCCTTTCAACATGAGAACGCTCCTGCCTGTAAATTGCCTGAGATGCGAAAAAAAGGGACTCTCTGCTAGTATAGCACAGAGTAGGAGCTGGTTTCGAGCATGTCTGATCGCTTTGTGAATTTTTCCAGACGTATCCTGATCGGATGGCGGGCAAGCTGAAGAATGTCTAGCTCACAAAAGGAGGTGGCTTATGAACTCGACAGAAGCCACAAGGCATCTGCTGCCACCCAGCTCCAAATGGCTGCTTTCGATCAACACCCTTTTTGCGGGAGCCAGCGCCCTCTCCAACACATTTTTAAACGTCTACCTGTGGAAATTCCTGCAGGATGTCGAACAGATCGCCACCTACAACTTTTGCATCTTCTTCTTCACCGCCATCGGCTACGCGACAGCCGGATGGATCGCCAAAAAGAGCGACCGCTTGTACACGTTGCGTGCCAGCGTCGCCATCCTCGCCCTGTTCTACATCCTGATGATCTCGCTCGGCGCAAAAGCGGTGAACATGTACGCGTTGCTCGGCGCTTTGCAAGGGGTGGGAACCGGCTTCTTTTGGCTGTCGTACAACGTGCTGGTCTTCGAGGTGACTGAGCCGGAAACGCGAGATGCGTACAACGGGGCGAACGGATTTCTGTTCGCGATCGCGACGATGGCAGCCCCGCTGCTCGCTGGGCGCATCCTCTCAACGCTGCCACAGCGAGGGTACACGATCATCTTTGCCGTCTCCGGCGCCCTGTTTCTCACCGCCGTCCTGTTCACCTGGCGACTTCGGCGAAATGCGAGTCCGCCCTCTTACGATTTGTACTCCGGTTTCTCACCAAAAGAACATCGAAATCTGTGGCGAAAGATGTTATCGATGTCGTTTTCCATGGGATTTCGCGAAGGGACGCTCGCTTTCTTGCCCTTTTTGCTCGTCTTCTTGGTGACACAAAATGAATTGACCGCCTCACGCTACCTCCTCTTCACGGCGGGAGGCTCGTTGGTCGCCTACTACATCGTCAAGCGATTTTTGACCAACTCCAGGCGGATGTTCTTCGTGACCACCGCAGCGATCATGCTTGGGCTATCGGTGGTGTTGCTCCTATTTGAAGTGAACAAATTCTCCCTGTTTGTCTTCGGGATCGCCAATTCATTGTTCACACCGTTGCTCGTCATCCCCTACTCCTGTCTCACCTATGATGTGATGGGGAAGTTGCCAGAGGCAGCTCACCGCAAAGTCGAATATATTGTAATTCGGGAAACGGTGGTCAACTCTGGCCGTTGCCTTTCCATCCTGGCGATGATCATGCTCCAAGAGTTGGTCTCCGCAACGCTTGCCTTGCAATTGACCTTCCTGATGGTCGGGCTGTCTCCCCTCGTCGCCCTGTTCTTTTTCCGCAGGACGGAGACATCGTTTCAAACTCGCTTTTCCTCACCGCTGCGCGGATCGGGTTGAAACTTCGCCATTCGAAGTTTCAACCTTACTTTTTCTTGCGCGCAAATACCATCACCAAGCCAAATGTGAGAATTCCCACAAGCACAAACGCTAAGGCCATAAAAAAATCCATGCGACTTCCCCCTCTGTTTCAATCCTCTCATTGTACCAAAAAAACACTTCAGGAACGGAAGCGCCTGAAGATCGATCTTGATCGCAATCTTTTTCTGATGTTGAATATCTATAGAGTAATGACTCTACGGGAAAAAGAAAAGGGGGAGATGACAGTTGGCACAAGAATTTCATCGAACGGAGTACACTTCCGACCAAGCACTCTTTCAACTAGATTTCTATTTAAAAGTTCTCAATCTTCCCTTTTCGCTCAAGGACCTCTACCGAAAAGCGTATGAAAAGCGGCTTGGCCCGCACTACAGCGACGATTGGCTGGACGACCTCGAACACGACCCTGACGTGCAGGAGGCGATGAGCGAGCCGTTCACCACCAAGACGATCATCGAGACGCTGATGAAGAACGGTCACGAATCGATCGTGCGGGCTCTGTTGCGGGAAACAAGAATGCTCGGCATCACCTTTACGCACGCCTATATCGTCGGGATGGAAAAATGGAAATAAAGAACCGCCTTCTTTGCGAGGAGAAGGCGGTTCTTCATTCGATCAGCGTCTTTTCTTCCGTCTGTAGCTCATCAGATAATACAGCAGTCCGACAGCCGCGATGATCGTCAGTACCCAAATCCAATTGGCTGTGAACCAAAGTGAGGGTGGCATCTTCGTTTCACTCCTTTCCAGCGTGGTGGAGGATGTCCCATTTTCCGGCGCTATTCCAGATGTTTAGACAGCTCTTCCACAAAGCTTTTGAGAATCTCTTCTGTGCCAGGACCAAAGTCGGCATCGAGCTGCTCGTACTCCTTTAGGTCATTTTGCAAGACGTCGACGATCCGCTTGACATCATCGACAGGTAGCTCATAAAGATTGATCATTTTAAAGCTATCGGAGCGCACCGCCCAACACCTCCTCAAAACAACTTCCTTTACCTCTAGGATGACCGAAAAAAAGGAAACCATCCCATGCATAAGAGCAAGGATGGCAAGGAAAGGTATTGGATACAAGGAGGTGATACGATGGCACGCAATTCGAATCAAGTGCTGGTCAACGGTGCAGATCGCGCACTTGAGCGCATGAAATACGAGATTGCTACCGAGTTTGGCGTAAACCTCGGCGGCGACACTCCTTCGCGTCTGAACGGTTCGGTCGGCGGTGAGATGACGAAGCGCCTCGTCGCATTTGCTGAACAGTCCCTCTCTGGGCACCGCTAGCTTTTCCAGCCCATACATAGGGATGACAGCAGAAAAGCGACCTCATCCACTGAGGTCGCTTTCATCATTCTTAGCCTCTTCTCATCCGATAGCTCCGCCACGACCCTTACGGAATCGCCTCACAATCGCGGAAGCTCTCCCACACGTACACGAAACCTTCACAGCCGCTCTCCGCATCTTGCACCCATACCCGCTCGTACAGGTTGTCCGGATGATGAGGCCCGAAATACTCCTCCAGCTCATCCAATCTGGCGAGCCCCGCTTCTGTCACAGTGAACCATTCTCCGGCGATTCGCTCGCCGATCGGGTCGAGAACGAGTGCCGGATATCGGCCGGCGTCAGCATCGCACAGCCTGCCGCATACATGACCAGGTTGGACATGTAAAAGATGTGGGCTCACAATATGGTGGTTGCTCTCGCCGACGAGCAGCGTGCCGTAGACGAAAACTTTATGCGTGCGCTTGTGGTCCATCATCTGCCCAGTTCCGGCCAGATATCTCCGACCTTCAGCCCCAGCAACTTGGCGAGCTTCTGCGCGATGTGCGGCTTCGGCAGATGCTGATTTTGCAGCAAGAACTCAAGCGCAAGCGTAGAGACGCCCGTCTCTTCCGAAACTTTTTGCAAGTTTAAATTCTTCTCTTTCAACAGTTGCTCAAACGTTTGCTTTCCGTTCATCGTTTGGAATCTCCTTCAAGCTCTCAAAACTCGATCTATTGTATCACACTTCCAACACTTTTTCGATGAACAGGTCGGTGTGTTTCTGAAGGTCAAGATAGTCTTCCTCTGTCCGCAACAGCGGTCGGGTCGGACGATCTTGCGGGATCAACACCACTTTGCCCGATACTCCGTTGTTGAGCTCCACGATGTTTCCGACGAAGAAGCTTGCCATCCGCTGAACGAACACGCGCACGATCAGCGGATCGAGCGCTCCGTACGAGCTGCTTTCCAGTTCGTCCAGCACCCGATAATAGGAGGCGGCGTCGCGATAAACCCGCCGCGAGGTCATCGCGCTAAACACATCGGCAACCGATACGATGCGAGAATACAGATCGATCTCCGCCTGCTCTAAGCCGCGTGGATAGCCGCTCCCGTCCAGACGCTCATGGTGATTGAGCGCCGTTTGCGCCACCGTCTCCTTCACGCCCGAATTGCGGAGCAGCTTGTAACCGTATTTCGTATGCTTCTTGATATGCTCATACTCTTCTGGGCTCAGACGACCTGGCTTTTGCAGCACGTCCTGCCTGACCTGGCTCTTCCCGATATCATGCAAGGTGCCGGCCAGCAGCAGATCGTCGCACTCCTCTTTCGACAGCGAAAGCCATTCGCCGATCTTCATGCTCAGCAGTCCAACGCCCAGCGAATGTTGAAACGTGTACTCATCAAGAGTGCGAAGATTTCGAATTAACTTCAGAAAGTTCGTCTCTTCCTGACAGGCGTCCAAAAAGCGGCTCAACACTTCTGGCGCAAGTGAAATATCTAACTGTTTGGCAACCGATGCTTGGGCGAACAGGTCCTCGACAAACAGAGCTGCCACCTCGTACGTCTCTCCGATCGCCTCGCTGATCAAAGGCGGCACGAAAGGCTCCTTTTCCCGAACCCACACTTCACTGATGCCCAACTGCTTGAGTCGATTTAACTGCGGAGTTGTAAGTGCCGTTCCGCGCGGCAAGACCAGATGTCCCCGCTCGTTCAAGATGTCGCGGGCCAAGACAAGCTCACTCTGCCACTCTGTTGTCTGCAAGATGCGCTCGTTTGTCGACATTCCTGCTTCACCCCCAGGTCCCCACTGAATTGTTTACGTGATTTTAGTTTATCAAATTATACCATCGCATCCAATCGTTGACCAGCAAAAAGAAAAGGACGGAGTATTCTCCATCCTTCATTCGATGCGACAGCGCTTAACACGCTTATCGACTGCCATTCTCATATGATTTGCCGAGGCTGTGCGGTGCTTCTGCGCGCCCGACAACCCCCGCGAGCGCGAGGATGGTCAACAGATAGGGCAGCATGTTCAAAAACTCGCTCGGCACATAGGCGGTGAGGCCCAATACTTGACCGGAGACCGACAAGGCGGTCGCAAAGCCGAAAAACAAAGCGGCTCCCATCGCGCCGACCGGATGCCACTTGCCGAAGATCATCGCCGCAAGCGCCATAAAACCATGACCGGAGACGGTCGCATGTTGGAAGTTCGACGAGATCGCGACAGACAGAGCGCTGCCGCCCATGCCTGCGAGCGCCCCGGAGATCATCACCGCCATGTAGCGCATACGACGGACGTTTACGCCCAGCGTGTCTGCCGCGCGGGGATGCTCGCCCACTGCGCGCAGACGCAGGCCGAACGGCGTTTTGTACAGCACGTAGTAGGAGACCCCCACCAAGATCAGCGCCACGTAGGAGATGCCGTACAGGTTGAAAATCCCCGGACCGATGATCGGAATCTCGTGCAAGCCTGGAATCGCAATCTTAGTGAACACGTTTTGCACGGTCGTGGTTTGACCTGCTCCTTCGAACAGCTTCTTCACCAGAAACAGGGCAAAACCTGCTGCCAAGAAGTTCAGCGCAACGCCGCTGACTACCTGGTTTGCGTTAAAATTGATCGAAGCGATCGCGTGTGGAAGCGAGAAGAGAATCCCTGCTACCATCGCAGCCAACATCCCGAGCCACGGAGCGAGCCAGCCCGGCACCCCGAGCGTCTCTCCCGTCCAGATCGTGACGACAGCTGCTGCAAACGCCCCGATGACCATCAGTCCCTCAAGCGCGATGTTGATGACGCCCGAACGCTCGGAGAACACGCCGCCAAGCGCCGCCAAGATCAGCGGCGTAGCGAAGATGATCGAGCCGTTCAAGATCGTGATCAGCATATCTGCAACGTTCATTAGCTCTGCACCTCCTCACGACGACGGCGGCGGAACACACCGAGCAAGCGGTAGATGATCGCAGAGGCCGCCACGAAGTAGATGACCATCGAGATGACGATTTGGATCGACTCGGTCGGAATTCCCTCGACGCGCTGCATGTTGTCCGCTCCGAAGGAGAACCCGCCAAACAGCAGTGCGCCCAGCACGACGCCAAACGGGTTGTTCGCCCCGATCAGCGCTACGGCGATGCCGTCAAAACCGATGCCGGTAAACCCTGCGGAGATCACCATATAGCCGTAGACGCCGAGCGTCTCAACCGCACCGCCCGCACCTGCGAGCATGCCGGAGATCACCATCGAGAGCACGATGTTTTTCGAAACGTTCATCCCCGCATATTCGGAAGCGTGCGGGTTGAAGCCAACAGAGCGCAGTTCATAGCCGACAGTCGTCTTCCAGAGCAACCAGTACATCAGCAAGGTGAACAGCAAGGCGATGATCAGCCCCCAGTTCAGCCTCGCACCATCAAAGATGCTGGAAAAGAAATCGGAGGTGAGCGAAGCGGACGGTTGGATGTCCTCCGTGCCTTCCGATTGCCCTTTCAAAAACGTACGAATCACATAGTTAGAACTAAACAGTGCAACATAGTTAAGCATGATCGTCGTGATGACTTCGTGCACGCCGAGCTTCGCTTTCAGCCAGCCGGCGAGACCGGCGTATAACCCTGCTGCGACCATCGCGACGAGCACTGCCACGATCGCATGGATCACAGGCGGCAGGTTCCACGAGATGCCCACCCATGCGGCTGCGAGCTGTCCGACGATAAATTGACCTTCCACCCCGATGTTAAACAGGCCGGTGCGAAAAGCGAATGCGACAGCGAGACCGGCAAAGATCAGCGGAGTGACAGCGCGCAGCGTTTCACCGAGATAGTAAGCGTTGCCAAAGATCCCCTGAAACACCAGCTCGTAGCCGCGAATCGGATTGAAACCCATCGCCAGCATGACCAATGCGCCGACGAGCATCCCGAGGATGACGGCGAGCACAGGAACGAGAATCGCGTTCCATTTTGAGTTCACAGAGTTCATGTCTGCGCCCCCCTCCTCTCTTTTCCTCCACCAGCCATCAACAACCCCAGCTCATCATGATCGGTCTCTTTCGGATCGACGACTCCGACGATCTGCCCTTCATAGATGACGGCGATGCGGTCGCTCACGTTTAAGATCTCGTCAAGTTCGAGCGACAGGAGCAACACAGCTTTCCCCGCGTCCCGCTGCTCGATCAGTTTTTGATGAATGAATTCGATAGCGCCGACATCAAGTCCACGCGTCGGCTGAGCTGCGATCAGCAGGTCTGGGTTGCGATCCACTTCCCGCGCGATGATCCCCTTCTGCTGGTTGCCGCCGGAGAGCGCGCGCGCCTCGGTGAATTCGCTCGGTGTGCGCACGTCAAATTGTTGGATCAACTTGCGCGCATATTCGTAGATGGCGTTGTAGCGAAGCACGCCCGCTTTGGCGAACGGCGACTTGTAGTACGTTTGCAACACCATGTTCTCCCCGATCGAATAGTCGAGAACAAGACCTCGCTTGTGCCGATCCTCAGGGATGTGACCGACGCCCGATTCGATGATCTCGCGAGGACGGCGATTTTGAATCTGTTTGCCGTTTAACAGGATCGAGCCCGACTTGATCTTGCGCAGTCCTGTGATCGCTTCGATCAGTTCGGACTGCCCGTTTCCATCGATCCCGGCGATGCCCAGGATTTCTCCTGCCCGCACTTCCAAGCTCAAGCCCTTCAGCGCATCGACACCACGGTTGCTGGCCACAACCACATCGTTCACTTCCAAGACAGCCTGTTTCGGCTCTGCCTGCGTTTTCTGCACCTCGAAGGTGACATGGCGCCCGACCATCTTCGCCGCCAGCTCGTCCACATTGGTGCTCTCGATCGACACGGTGTCGATGTACTTGCCGCGTCTGATGATCGTGCAGCGGTCTGCCGCCATCATGATCTCTTTCAGCTTGTGGGTGATGAAGATGATCGACTTGCCTTCCGCCACCAAGTTGTGCATAATTTCCAGCAGCTCGTTGATCTCCTGCGGGGTGAGCACTGCGGTCGGCTCATCGAAGATGATGATCTCCGCGCCGCGGTAAAGCGTTTTCAAAATCTCGACGCGCTGTTGCATCCCGACCGAGATCTCGGAGATCTTCGCACGCGGATCGACCTTTAATCCATATCGGTCGGACAGATCTTGCACCTCTTGCTCCGCCTTTTTGATGTCGATCTTCACGCCTTTTCTCGGCTCAGCGCCGAGGACGATATTTTCGGTGACCGTAAACTTGTCGACGAGCATGAAGTGCTGATGCACCATGCCGATGCCAAGCTGATTCGCCATGTTCGGGTCTGTGATCTGCACCTTTTGCTCGCGGATGCGAATCTCGCCCTCATCCGGCTGGTACAGACCGAAAAGGATGTTCATCAAAGTTGATTTCCCCGCGCCGTTCTCCCCGAGCAACGCGTGGATCTCCCCTTTTTCTACCACTAGATTGATCGCGTCATTCGCAGTAAACCCTGCGAATCGCTTCGTGATCCCTAGCATCTCAACAACTGCCGGCACAGCATTCCCTCCCCATGATAGAGGTCGAATCCAAAAACAAGGCCAGTGTGTAAGCACTAGCCTTGTTGGTCGGAGCTATTCTTGGTGCTTCTTACTTGAAGTTTTTAAACTCGTCTGCAGTCGCCGGAACTTTGATCTTGCCATCGATGATTTGTTGTTTGTAATCATCCATCAGCTTGATCACATCTTCTGGCGTGTTTTTCTTGGTGGTCGGTGCGTAGTTGACGCCATCGTCTTTCAGACCGTACACGATGTTCTTGCCGCCTTCATACTTGCCGTCTTTCAGTTCTTTCGATACTTGGAAGATCGCGTGGTCAACACGTTTTACCATCGAGGACAGCGTGTTGTCCGGTGCGAGGTCAGACTGGTCGCGGTCAACACCGATTACCCAGTTGCCTTTGCCGCGCTCTTTCGCTTCTGCGAACACGCCATCGCCAGTCAGGCCAGACGCGTGGAAGATGATGTCAGCGCCTTGTTGGTAAAGTTGAGATGCCAGCAGCTTCCCTTTGTCCGGCTTGTCAAATGCGTCCGCATAAACGGCGATCACTTCTGCGTCCGGCTTCACCGTCTTCACGCCCGCTTTGAAGCCGTACTCAAACTTCTCGATCAGGGCAAACTTTACGCCACCCACGAAGCCAACTTTGCCCGTTTTGGACATTTTTGCTGCGAGTACGCCCATCAGGAAGGAGCCTTCTTGTTCGTTAAACGTTACTGCCGTCACGTTTTTCGGAATGTCACCGCCGAGGTCGGAGTCGATGATCCCGATCTTCGCATCCGGGTTGTCGAGCGCAACTTTCTTGATGTCTTTTTCCATCAAGAAGCCGATGCCCCAGGTCATGTCAACGCCTTTGTCTTTCACAAACGCGTTCAGGTTCGGCGTATATTCTTCCGCACGTTTCGATTCGGTTACTTTCGGCGTGACGCCGAGTTCGTTTTTCGCTTGGGTCAAGCCTTCCCAAGCTGCTTGGTTGAAGGAGTTGTCATGCACGCCGCCGACGTCGGTAACCATCGCGATGGTCATCTTCTTGCCGCCGTCTGCCGCGCCTTCCCCTTCTTTCTTGCTGTCTGTGCCGCAACCTGCCAGCAAGGCAGCTGCCAGCACGCCGGTCAGCGCAAGGCTCATAAACTTATTCGCTTTCATTTCGTAGATTCCCTCACTCTCATAAGATCGAAATGGTGTAGACAGATCTTTCGGTATGTACTGATACTAGCTTCTCCAACTTTCCCGACGAACTTGCGCAGTTATTCTTTCGGTCTGCGCCGCAAGACGTGAAAGTGGAACGTATCGGTACGAAAGTAGTTGGCCGAAAGCAACACAGGGCTGTCGCTCGCATCATAGTGCATCTGCTCAAGCAATAGCAATGCTTGGCCATCTTTTACATCAAGCGCCGGAAACACTTCCGGATGCCAAGCGATCGGCTTGATCACCGTCCTCGCATACGCGATCGACCGACCGGCCGCTTCCAAGTGTTCAAAGAGCGATCCATCAAACCCGTGCAGCCCTCGCGGCAAAATCGACTTGGGTACACGGTCTTCGCAGTACACCACCGGATCACCGTTGGCGGTGCGAATGCGATGAATCAGATACAGTTCAACCGGCACTGAGAAACCGAAGCTTTCCTGATCCTCTTGGGTCGTAAGCTCTTCTCCGACCGTAAACCCGATCGTCCCAGGCTTGCGACCAGCTCTTTCGATCCACTCGGTGACAGAGAACAATTGCTCGATGCCCGCTTGCACCAGAGAGCGTTCCGCGATAAACGTACCGATGCCATGTCGCCGAACGACCGCACCTTCCTCCTCCAACACGCGAAGCGCTTCGCGCAGCGTGGCTCGGCTCACTCCAAACATCTTGGCGAGCTCGAACTCGGAAGGAAGCCTCGTCCCGGGTGGCCATTCACCACTTCCTGACATCTCTTTGATGCGATCGATGACCAGCATGTACAAAGGACGTGTGTCTGGTCGTAGTAGATTCACGTTTACCTCCCTGGATAGTCAGATGTCTGACACCAATCCCTATTCTACATATTTCATATGAGATACGCTAGCGATATTTTACCTTAACGTCAAAAAAAATAAACTCTACGTACAAAAACTCCCCCTTTTCGACGATTTCAGTCAAACAAACGCCTCGGAGATCACTCCGAGGCGGACTGTTGCATCATGGCCCATTGGTCACGAGTAATTTTCACTTCGCGCGGCTTGCTCCCTTCGAACGGTCCGACAAAGCCGCGATCTTCCATCTGGTCGACGAGGCGGGCCGCTCTCGCATAGCCAACTTTTAACTTGCGCTGCAGCAGTGAGACGGACGCCTGTTGATTCTCGACGATCAGCGTGACCGCATCGTAGAACAGATCGTCCAGCTCCTCATCGGCAGCTCCGTTCCCATCATCGCCCTGAATCGTGTTCAGGTCGACCGTGTAGTTCGCCTCCCCTTGTGACTTCGCGTAGGAAACGACGCGCTCCACCTCTCCGTCGGAGAGAAAAGCTCCCTGCACGCGCACCGGTTTGGAAGCTCCGACCGGCAAGTAGAGCATATCGCCACGCCCGAGCAGCTTCTCCGCTCCGCCAGAGTCGAGAATGGTGCGCGAGTCGACCTGCGAGGAGACGGCAAACGCGATGCGCGAAGGAATGTTCGCTTTGATCACGCCGGTGATCACATCGACAGAGGGGCGCTGCGTGGCGATGATCATATGAATCCCGGCAGCCCGAGCCATCTGCGCGAGCCGACAGATCGCATCTTCCACATCGCCAGGCGCGACCATCATCAGATCGGCCAGCTCGTCGACGATGACGACAATATAGGGCAGCGCCTGTGCACCCTTCTCGCTCATCAGCGCGTTAAAACCATCGATGTTGCGACATCCCGTCTTGGAGAACAGCTCGTAGCGGTGCTCCATCTCGGCGACCACTTTTTTCAGCGCATAGGCGGCGCGGCGCGGGTCGGTCACCACTGGCGCCATCAGGTGCGGAATTCCGTTGTAGACGTTCAGCTCCACCATCTTCGGGTCGACCATGATGAACTTGACTTCAGATGGCTTCGCTTTGTAGAGAATCGATGTGATGATCCCGTTGATGCAGACCGATTTGCCTGAGCCTGTCGCACCGGCGACCAACAGGTGCGGCATCTTGGCGAGATTGCCGACGATCGGAAGCCCCGAGATATCTCGACCGAGCGCAATCGTCATCTTCGAGTCATTCCCAGAAAACTCGCTCGCTTCTAGCACCTCACGCTGGGTGACGACCGCCACCTCTGTGTTCGGCACCTCGATGCCGATCGCCGATTTGCCCGGAATCGGCGCTTCGATGCGGATGTCTTTCGCCGCCAGCGCGAGCGCGATGTCGTCCGACAGATTGACGATCTTCGATACTTTGACGCCGACAGCAGGCTGTACTTCATACTGCGTGACAGCCGGCCCGATCTGCGCGTTGACCACTTTGACCGAAACGCCAAAGCTTTCGAACGTCTGCTCCAATTTGCGCGCGTTCGCCTTGACCCCTGCGATGCCCATCCCCTTCTGTCCAGCCTTTTGGGGATCGAGCAACGTGAGCGGCGGCAGCTCATAAAGATCTTCCTGCGCCGGCTGAAAGTCGGGCTTCCCGTCGATCTGATCTTCTTGCTTCGCCACCCCTTTGAGCGGGAATTCTGGCAGCTGGTGTGGCGCATCGATCGGTGCGGTGGATGGTTTGACCGGAAACTGAATCTTGATCTGGCCCGAATTGTTGCCCTGCACAAACTTCGGTACGTCCAGCTCATCGTCTGGGCCCTGCTCGCTCGCTTCAGGTTGCTGTTCGAGCGCCACTTGGTCGGCAAACGAACGCACCGTAAACGGCATATCCTCACGCTCTTGCTCCTGCTGCTCGGTCGATCGCTGCTGTTCGGCGTTCGCCAGGTTCGCGGGGGGAGCGAGCTCAGTCATCGCAGCCAGCTCGTCTTCCTCCAGCTCCCATAGCGACGCGCTGTCGCCCGACGCGCCTTTTGCTTCCGCTCGGCTCTTCCTTTCCTGTTTGGCCTTCCCGCGCTTTTCCCAGAGCAGGCTCCACCATTCGCTCAGCGACTCAAAGAGACTCGCCATCCGCGTCGACATCTTGTCGCGGCCGTTGCCAAGCATCGTGACAAGCGACTTTTTCGTCAGCAGGATCACCGCCATGATGCTCGCCATCACCAGCACAAACAGGGTGCCTGCCGTGTCGAACAAAAAGTGTGTGATCGAGAAGATCAGAAAACCGGTCAGCCCACCACCTGCTGACGGCCGTGGAATCGGCTCCCCATTTTTCGTCGGGACGACCGAATTGTAGTCTGACTGCGCAGAGATCCGATCCATCGTCACGTCAAACAGATCGGGTTGCGTGTTGGGATGACCCCGCGTGATCGTATCGTACAGATTCATGTGCGACCAAGTGACCATCACCAGCAGAAAGACGATCAATCCCCACTGCCTTGCGGTCATCTTCAGGCGCTGCCGTCTGATCATCAGGTAGACGGCCACATAGATCAGATACCATTCGAGCAGCCAATCCCAGTTGCCGCCGAGCAGGATGAACAGATAGTCGACCGTCTTGCCCACCCAGCCCTGTGCGGCCAATCCGAGCATCGCCAACGCGATCAAGGAAAGGCCGATCAGCTCAAACTTGAGAAACTGCTTTGTCTGTTCAATTTTCCCAGTGCCTTTAGCACCTGTTCCTTTCCGTTTCGCTCTCGCCATGCTTTCGCTCCGTTCTTGCCAAACTCTTGTTCTATGAAAGCTTCTCCTTTTCTCGGACATTTCCTTCAGCCAAAGTTAAAAAAGCCACTTCCTCAAGGGGGAAGCGGCAAGCTGATGCTACTGCATGGTGCTCGGTGCCAAACAGACTGTCTGACCGGGCTGATAGTTCGGATTGAGATAGTGAGACGGATCGGGGCACAGCAGGCGAATCACTCTGCCATATCCCGGTTGTTCAGCAACCGGCTCCACCAGCATCTTCACCCCGTTGACCTCCGCTTCCATCCAATTGTATTGCTGCTTATCAAAATGTTCGAGGATCTGCTCCTCTGGTATGACCGACCAGAGCATCATTGCAACACCTCACTGCCGTTTTTGCTTTTTGCAGAAGCGATCATCTCGTTCAGCTTGCGAATCGCCTGCGCCAAACCGCCGATCTCATCGATCAGCCCGTATTTGACCGCATCCGGCCCAACAACTGTGGTGCCGATATCGCGCGCCAGCTCGCCCGTCTTCAACATCAGTTCCCGAAATTTATCTTCGGTCACCTGCGAGTGAGCGGTCACAAAGCGGATCACCCGCTCCTGCATCTTTTCCAAGTATTCGAATGATTGTGGCACGCCGATGACAAGGCCGGTCAACCGAATCGGGTGGATGGTCATCGTCGCAGTGTCGGCGATAAAGCTATAATCGGATGCGACCGCAATCGGCACCCCGATCGAATGTCCGCCTCCAAGCACCAACGTGACGGTCGGTTTGGACAAGGTGGAGATCATCTCCGCCAGTGCAAGACCTGCCTCCACGTCACCTCCCACCGTGTTCAGAACGATGAGCACCCCTTCGACCGATTGATTTTGCTCCACCGCGACCAGTTGCGGAATCAGATGCTCATATTTGGTGGTCTTGTTCTGCGGGGGGAGCACAACATGCCCCTCCACCTGCCCGATCACACTGATGCAGTAGATGTTCGACTGGTCGGTGGAAGGGACGTTTGTCGTGCCCAGCGCCTCAATATTGTCGACCGGCCCACGGCTTGGCATATCGAGCGGCAATCCTGGTGGTGGTGAAGTCGGTTGCACGCCAGGCGGTGTGGGGGGATTTATCGTGGGGGGCATATCCATGCGCCCGTTTCTCCATTCTTGCATCATACCACTCTCCTCTAAGTTCTCAGCAGTAGTATGAGACATAACCCGTCAACGTATGCAGATTCTGTGAACGCAAAAAAGCCTTGGCTTCTCGCGAAACCAAGGCTTTTGGTGCTGCTATACTTCCATGATGATCGGCAGGATCATCGGTCTTCTGCGCGTCTGTTCGTAGAGGAAGCGGGACAGTGCATCGCGCACGCCCGTCTTCAGCGAAGACCACTCGTTTACATTTTCGGCGACCATCCGCTGCAGTGTCGCGGTGACGATACGGTTGGCTTCGTCCAGCAGCTGTTCCGACTCGCGGACATAGACGAAACCGCGAGAGATGATGTCTGGACCGGACAGGATGTTTCCTTCCGCTTTCGAAAGCGTGACGACCACGACGAGAATCCCGTCTTGCGAGAGCAGTTTGCGATCGCGAAGCACGATATTGCCCACATCGCCAACGCCAAGCCCGTCGATGAGCACGGTGCCCGCCGGAACTTTCGAACCCATGCGAGCGCGACCGTTTTGGAACTCGATCTGATCGCCGATGTCGACGATGAAGCAGTTCTCTTCTTCAACGCCGGTGCCAACAGCCAGTTCCACGTGCTTTTTCAGCATCCGATACTCACCGTGCACCGGGATGAAGTATTTGGGTTGCACGAGATTGAGCATCAGCTTGAGCTCCTCTTGCGAACCGTGACCGGAGACGTGAACCCCAGAGACTTGCTGATAGATCACGTTGGCACCAATGCGGAACAGTTGGTCGATCGTGCGGGAGATAAACTTCTCGTTACCAGGGATCGGCGACGATGCGATGATCACCGTATCGCCCGGCAGGATCTCCACTTTGCGATGCGTCGCCCGCGCCATGCGGGTCAGGGCGGACATCGCCTCCCCCTGCGAACCGGTCGACAGCACGACGATCTTGTCTGCTGGGAGCTTGTTGACCTCATCCGGGTCGATCAGAGTGCCCTTCTGCACTTGCAGATAGCCGAGCTCCATCGCGATGTTGATGTTGTTGACCATGCTGCGTCCGACAACAGCCACCTTGCGCCCGAAGCGCTCGGCAGCGGTGAACACCTGTTGAATCCGGTGCAGGTTGGACGCGAACGTCGCGAGGATGATGCGGCGCTCCGCTTGACGGAACGTATCGTCGATCGTCACGCCGACCACGCGCTCCGACATCGTGTAGCCGGGACGCTCCGAGTTGGTCGAGTCGGAAAGCAAGGCGAGGACGCCTTTTTGTCCCCATTCGGCCAACATGTGGAAGTCAGCTTTGCGGTTGTCGACAGGGGTGAAGTCAAACTTAAAGTCACCCGTGTGAATCACGACGCCTTCCGGTGTGTCGATCGCAAAACCGACCGTGTCCGGAATCGAGTGGTTGTTGTAGAACGGGGTGACAGTAAACACGCCCGCCTTGATGTTGTTCTTGTTGGTAACGGTGATCAGCTTGGTGACCTCAAGCAGATTGTGCTCACGAAGCTTGCCTTCGATCAGCCCGAGCGTCAGTCTGGTCCCGTAGACCGGCACGTTGATATGCTTCAAGAAATAAGGAAGACCGCCGATATGGTCTTCGTGGCCGTGTGTGATAAAGATCCCGCGGATCTTGTTCTTGTTCTCGATCAGATAGGTGATGTCCGGGATGACAATATCGATCCCAAGCATCTCCTCTTCCGGGAACTTCAGGCCGGCATCCACCACGATGATGTCGTTGCCATACACATAAGCCGTCATATTCTTGCCGATTTCCCCAACGCCGCCCAACGGGATGATCGACAATTTGTTGTTGTTCTTGCTCAAAACTACACCTCCAAAATATACCGATTCATTCGCTTGTCCCAGTTCGTGTCGCCGAAAACCCGTACCAGTCACTTGGTAAATATTATACATGAACAATTACCTCGTTACAAGAGAGCCATTGTCGGTAGTATTGCCGCCAAAAAGTTAGCTTACACGCGCGGCTATTCCTTCGATTTTGACCGATCTTCACGCTTGGGAGAGGGCATTTGTCCTGGCGGAACGCGAACGATGTTTTGCTTGGCGACAAGCCGAGGGCGCAGGTTCATCGCCCACCATGGCGCGCGCAGGAGCACGTCGCGCAAGTTGCTGATCATCAGGGGCGCAAGGGGCGTCAGGTATGGAACGCCAAACGACCGCAGGCTCGTCGTATGAATCAGAATTGCGAGCAGGCCGAGCGTGATGCCATACAGTCCGAAAGTGCCGGCCAACACAATCATCGGAAAGCGCAGCATTCGAATGGCGATGGCGAGGTTGAAGCCTGGGATGGTAAATGATGCGATGCCTGTGATCGAAACGACGATCACCATCGGCGCGGACACGATGCCCGCTTGCACCGCCGCCTGTCCGATGACCAATGCGCCAACGATCGACACCGCCTGCCCGATCGGCTTGGGCAGCCGAACACCCGCTTCGCGCAGAGCTTCGAAGGTGACTTCCATGATCAGCGCTTCGATCAGCGCAGGAAAAGGGCTTTCCTCGCGAGCCGATGCGATCGATAGCAAAAGGTTGGTTGGCAACATCTGCTGATGAAACGTGGTGATCGCCACATAGATGGAGGGCAAGAGCAAAGCGATGAACAAAAAGACGATCCGCACCCACCGAATCAGCGAAGTGAACAGAAACCGCTCGTAGTAGTCTTCATCCGCATGCAACGCTCCCCAGATCGTCACAGGTACGATCAGGACGAACGGAGTGCCGTCCACAAAGACTGCCACCCTCCCCTCCAACAGGTTGGCTGCCACCACATCGGGCCGTTCTGTGTTCTTGACTTGCGGGAACGGTGAGAATGGGACATCTTCGATAAACTCTTCGATATACCCCGATTCGAGCACCCCGTCGATCACAATCCGCTCGATTCGTTTCTTCACCTCTTCGACGATCAATTCGTCTGCGATTCCCTCGATGAAGGCGACTGCGAGATCCGTCTGTGTCAACTCCCCTACGCAGAGCGATTCGATCTTGAGGCGCGGAGTGCGTATTTTCCGACGCAGCATTCCCGTATTGGTGCGAATGTTTTCGGTAAATCCTTCCCGCGGCCCGCGAATGACCGTCTCCGATACGGGCTCCTCGATGCTGCGCTTCTCCCACCCTTTCATATCGAGCAACAGCGCCTCTCGCTCGCCCTGTAAGGCGAACCCCACCTCCCCTTTCAGCAGCCCTTTAACCAGTTCTCGCAGGCTGGAGACGGAGCGCATCTGCGCGGCGGGAAGCAGGCGTTCCTGCAAAAGAGCTCCTGCACCACCCTTCCCTCCGTCTGGTGACGCAAACAAGAGCGGTTTGAGCACGACCGACTCTAACTGGTTGCGATCGACCAGTCCATCGATATAGACCAGAAGCCCTTTCTGTGAACCGAACAGTTCCACTTCTCGATAAAGCGCGTCCGAACAGTTGGCAAATACGTTCCGCAGCAATGACTCGATCTCTGCGAGCTCTTCCGGAATCGTCCTTTCCGGCACCTCGGATAACGGTTCCTCCTCTATCTGACTCCGCTTGGAATTCATCACGGCCCCCCTATTCTGTGGGAAGTCAATCGGTACCTTTACTTTAGCCAATTGAAATGGAAGACTATGCAGACGATTACATAATGCTGGAATTCGAAGAGCAAACTACCTGCAATTCGTATCAACAGTTGCTGGGAAGGAGTGAATTCCGATGTGGTCGAGAGGTCTGCTCGTCGTTCTGCTCCTCCTTTCCCCGCTCGGTGTTAGCGGATGTTGGGATCGCATCGAGATGAATGACCTCGCTTGGGTGATGGCCACCGGGATCGATGAGGCTGAGGATGGAAAGATTCGCATGACGTTGCAGATCGCCACTCCAGCGAACGGCAGCTCCGACTCTCCGAAGGGCAAAAGCGATCAATTTATCGTGCAATCGGCAGTCGGCAAAAACCTACACGATGCCCAACAAAAAATCGAAAATCGCATGTCCCGCCAACTGTATGAGGGCCATCGTCGCATCATCCTGATCGGCGAAGATCTGGCCAAGCGCGGGATCAAAAACATTCTTGACCAGTATTCCCGCGATCCGCTCAGCCGACTGCGCAGCTACATCTTGGTCGCAAAAGACAAGCGAGCACAAGAGATGCTTCAGCTCAAGTACCCGTTTGAAAAAGCGCCTGCAGAAGCGATTCGAGAGATGGCGCTTTCCAATAATGGTCTGGGCGTCACTTTGCGCGATTTCTTGATCAGCGCTACCTCGCTCGATATCTCACCCGTGATGGGAGTGATCGAAGCGGAGGGCGGAAAAAACATGCATCTGGCTGGCACCGCGATCTTTCAGAATTTCCAACTTTGCGGCTATCTGGATGAGAAGGAGACGCGACAGCTGCTCTGGTTGCGCGGCGAGATGGCCAATCGACTGTTTACTTCCTCGATCCCGAACAAGGGGGAAGTGGCGATCGAGATGACCGCTTTGCAGCAGAAGCTAGAAGCGATGCCTGAGGAATCGCCGATCAAATTTGATGTGAAGTTGAAAGTGCGCGCGATGGTGCATGAAAACGACACCCCCTTCAATCTGTTATCACCTCCAAATATTGCGCTGATCGAACAATCGATCGCCAAAGACATGGAGGGTCAGATCGCCAAGACGATCGCACAGGTGCAACAGAAATACAAAGCGGACGTGTTCGGTTTTGGACAAGAGCTCCACCGCCATCATCCTCGCGCTTGGAGAGCACATCGTGATCGCTGGGAGGAACTCTTTCCCACCGCCGAGATCAACGTATCTGTACAAATCGATTTGGAGCGCACCGGTCTGTCAGGCCCTCCGTTGCAGCTCGATGAAAGCGAGGTGCTCTGACTTGTCCTGGTTTAATGTTTTTCTCTATCTGCTCTTCGTCGCCTGTGCCTCTCTTTTCCAAATCAAGCGCCTGAAACGAAAGGAAATGAAGAAAGAGCTTGCCGTCTACAGCCTGTTGATCAGCCTCGCAGCTGTGATCGGCGCGCTGCTGATCGGAGGCTCCGAACTGCCCAGCCCTTCTCAACCGCTTCAAGAAGTTTTTTCTCCGCTCGGACGCTTGCTCTTTCAAAAATGAACCGATGAGGAGGAACGGATGAAAACGCAAGTCGAGAAAATATCTGGTAGCGGGCTCTTCGCTCTGCTGTTCATGTTTTTAGTCGGGAGCGCCATCATCTTGCCACGAGGGTCGGTGGCAGGGCACGACAATTGGCTCTCCCATCTGCTGGCCATCATCGCAGGCCTCGGCGCGACGATGCTCATCGTTTCCCTGTATCAAAAGCATCCGGGGCTCTCTTTCATCGAGATCGCCGAAACGCAGCTCGGCAATCTAGCGGGCCGACTGATCGGACTGCTGTACGCCTGGTATGCTTTGCACCTCGGGGCGCTCGTGATGCGCAATTTGGAAGAGTTGACCCTGACGGTCGTCTTGCCGAAAACTCCGCCATTGATGGTCAAGGCAACGTTGTTTCTCCTCTTGATTTGGATCGTGTACGAGGGAATCGAAGTGATCTGCCGCTGTGCACAAGCGATCATGTTTTTGGTCATCCTGTTGCTTTGCATCTCCTATCTCCTGCAAGCGTCCGATATGAATATCGATTTTTTTCTTCCGCTTCTCGACCGGGGATGGTCGCCAGTGCTGGAAGGGGCGTTGCAGATCTTTTCCTTCCCATTTGGTGAGGCGGTGCTGTTTGCGATGATCTTCCCGTACCTGCAGAAGTCGAAAGATGCCTCTCCTGCTGTGCGCTGGGCCATATTGATCGCCGGCTTCGTACTGCTCGCCGATACGGTGCGCAATGTGCTCGTCTTCAGCGAGTTGAGCGATCGGCTGCAGTTTCCGTCCTTCTTGGCATTCTCTTACATCTCGGTCGCCGATTTTTTGGAACGACTAGAACCGCTCGCGTTCGTCGTCTGGATGCTCTGCGGCTTTTTAAAGATCAGCGTCTGCCTGTTCGTCTGCAGCGATGCGCTCAGCCGCACTTTGAAGAGCAACTCTTCCCGCACCTTTCTGTTCCCCCTCGGGTTGTTGTTGGCATGGCTGTCACAGCTCCACTATCGCAATCAAGCAGAGATGTACCTGTTTAAAAATGAGGTGTGGCCGTACTATTCGCTCCCGTTTCAACTGCTGATCCCCTTGACTTTGCTCCTCGTATCGATCAACAAAAAGAGCCGTTCGACCTGAAGACCCTCCAAGTTCATCGCACTTGGAAGATCCTCAATCGAACGGCTCTTCTCGATCTTGCTACCCTTTGATCGATCGCAGTCGCTTGCCGACCTCTTCGACCAGTTCTGGCTCAGCTGCAACCAACGGCAGGCGCACACCTCCGACTGGAATGCCGCTCATGTTCAGCGCCTCTTTGACCAACGTCGGATTGGTCGACAGGAACAGCCCTTGGAAGATCGGAAGCAGTTTCGCATGAAGTGCTGACGCCTCTTCCACTCGCCCTGCTACAAACGCGTGGATCATCTCCGTCATCTCGCTGCCGACGACGTGCGACGCGACCGAGACGATGCCATACGCACCGATCGACAGCATCGGCAGCGTCAGATAGTCATCGCCGCTGTACACTTTAAAATCTTGCGGCGCAGCAGATGTGATCTCCGAAATCTGATTGAAATCGCCGCTCGACTCTTTGGTCGCCACGATGTTGTCAATCTCAGCGAGTCGCAACGTGGTGTCTGACGTCATGTTCACCCCGGTCCGCCCCGGAATGTTATAGAGAATGCACGGAATCTTTACCGATTCGGCGATCGCTTTGAAATGTTGATACATGCCTTCTTGCGATGGCTTGTTGTAATAGGGGACGACGAGCAAAAGTCCGTCCACGCCTGCCGCCTCCGCCGCTTGGGAAAGCGAAACGGATGCTTGCGTGCTGTTGCTCGACGTTCCGGCGACCACTTTGACGCGACCTGCCGCACGCTCGACCACATATTTGAACAGAGCGAGCTTTTCCTCGTGCGTTAACGTCGGCGATTCTCCCGTCGTGCCTGAGACGACGAGCGTCGTTGTGCCCGTCGAGATCAGATGCTCGATCAGCGTGTCCAATCGACCGTAGTCGATGTTTAGGTTGTCATCAAACGGAGTGACCATCGCGGTAAGAAGCCTTCCAAAATCCACTGCCACTGTCTCCACACCATCCTTGTTGTTTACTTCATCATCTGTTGTCTCTCAAAGAACGTGCAGTTCGAATTTATGGTGCAACGCGCGAACTGCACGCGCCATATCCTCGCCACGCACCAAGCACCAGATCGTCGTATGCGAATCGGCAGACTGCAGGATCTCGATCCCTTCGCTGGTCAGCGCATCGAGAATCAAGGCCATCACGCCCGGCACGCCCGCAATCCCAGCACCGACGACCGACACTTTCGCACAAGCGCGGGTGACGGTCGGCTCATACCCGAGCTCTTGCAGCACGCCGAGCGCTTTGCTCGTATCGTTGTCCGAAACGGTATATGCCACCCCGCGCTCGTTGACGTTGATAAAATCGACAGAGATACCGCTGACCGACATCGCCTGAAACACTTTTAACTGCATATCTTGCATGTTCGGTTTGGCAAACACTTTGATCTGCGTGACGTTCGCCGTCTGCGTAATTCCGGTCACCAGCCGATCGCGAAGTTCCCCTTCGATCCGATCCGACTCGGTGTGCGAAGTGACCAGCGTTCCCTCATCTTTCGAAGTCGTCGCTCGCACGCGGATCGGGATGTTTTTCTGCATCGCGATCTCGACCGCCCGCGGATGGATCACCTTCGCCCCTTGATAGGCGAGGTTGCAGATTTCCGAGTAGGTCACCGTGCGCAACCGTCGCGCATCGTCCACGATTCGCGGATCTGCCGTCATGATGCCTTCAACATCTGTGAAGATGTCGACCACTTCCGCATCGAGCGCCACCGCGAGCGCAGTTGCGGAAGTGTCGCTGCCGCCGCGCCCGAGCGTCGTCGTTTCGTTTTCCTTCGTCCATCCTTGAAAGCCTGTGACGATCACCACTCGATCCTGCTCCAACTCCTGCAGAATTCGCTTCGGGTTGATCGTCAGGATCTGAGCGCGGGAAAAATCATCGTTGGTCGTGATCCCCGCCTGACCGCCATTTAACACGGTCGCCTCAACGCCCTGAGAGCGCAGCTGCGCTGCGAACAGCACACCGGAGATCAACTCTCCGCAAGACATCAACAGATCGACTTCACGACGGGAAGTTCGGTCCTGCTCCTCGATCAGGGAGAGCAGCGTGTCTGTCGCATATGGATCGCCTTTGCGCCCCATCGCCGAGACGACGACCACCACGCGATACCCGAGCGCTCTCGCCTCTAGTATATGTTCGATCGCCTTTTCTCTGATCTCTCGGGAAGCAACCGATGTGCCACCAAATTTCTGAACGAGTATCCGCATATGTTCCCCTTCTGCCTACTTGGATTTCACCATGTATTCGGCGATCTGGACAGCATTCCAGGCAGCACCTTTTAGCACGTTGTCAGAGACCACCCACAGGTTGAGACCGCGCGGATGGTACAGATCACGGCGAATGCGACCCACGTACACATCGTTTGTTCCTTCTGCCATCGCAGGCATCGGGTACTCCTGTTCTTTCAGGTTGTCGATCACCTTGATGCCGGGCGCCTGTTCGAGCAATTGGCGCACCTCTTCGAGGTCGAACGATTTTTCCGTCTCCACGTACACAGCTTCAGCATGGCCGTAGAGCACCGGGATGCGCACAGCGGTCGGGGTCACCTGAATCTCTTGATCGCCGAAGATCTTGTGCGTCTCATTGACCATCTTCATCTCTTCTTTCGAAAAGCCGTTCTCCTCGAACACATCGATCTGCGGAACGGCGTTAAAAGCCATCTGATGCTTTTTCGGCTGAGAGCCGACCGGAAGATGTTTGCCGACCACCTCTTCGCCGTTCAAAACTGCACGCGTCTGATCGAGCAGGTCATCGACGCCTTTTTGTCCCGCGCCGGAGACCGCCTGATAGGTCGAGACGATGATCCGCTCGATGCCGTACGCGTCGTAGAGCGGCTTGAGCGCAACGACCATCTGAATGGTCGAGCAGTTCGGATTGGCGATGATGCCGCGGTGTTGGGAGATCATGTGCGGGTTGACCTCAGGTACGATCAAAGGCACTTCTGGCACCATGCGAAACGCGCTGGTGTTGTCGATGACGACCGCACCGCGCTCCACCGCTTCCGGCGCCAGTTTTTCCGAGATGGAACCGCCTGCCGAAAAGAGCGCAAAATCGATCCCTTCAAACGATTCTGGGCGAGCTTCCTGCACCGTGTATGTCTGACCTTTGAAGGTCACTTGTTGTCCAACAGAACGAGGAGAGGCGAGCAGGCGAAGTTCGCCGACCGGAAAATCTCTCTTCTCCAGAGTCTCAATCATCTTCTGGCCGACTGCGCCTGTGGCTCCAACCACTGCAACATTGTATCGTTCTTTTTTTACCATTTCGATCGTCCAACTCCTCGTCATGTTAGCTTATCCGTTTATTTTTGCAAATCGCGCCATTTCTCCACGATCATCGGCTGGATTTGTACCTTCCGCAGGGCATGCTCGATCGTCGGGAGGATCAGCTCATTGCGCGCGACCAGCGAATTGATTTTTTTCCACGGGTCATCCTGACCAAAAGGAACGAAGAAGATGTTCTTCGTTGCCAAGAGCTTACCGATGTTTGTCGCGTTCAACCCCAAGCCATCGTTGGTTGAGATCGAGACGACGACAGGTCGGTCGTTGCGAAGCGTAGACTTGGTCGCCATCAGCACAGGCGATTCGTTCATCGCATTGGCGAGCTTGGCGAGCGAATTGCCCGTGCAGGGTGCGATCAGCATGCAATCGAGCAGCTTGGAGGGGCCGAGCGGCTCCGCCTCTGGGATTGTCTTGATCGCTTTCTCGCCTGTGATTCGCTCGATCGTCGCCACCCATTCGTCCGCCTCTGCAAAGCGGGTGCTGGTGGACTGAACGGTATACGAAAGCACAGGAATCACGCGGGCGCCCGTCTCGACCAACGCTTCCATCGCCGGCTGAACTTCTTCGTAGGTGCAATGTGATCCGGTGAGACCAAAGCCGATTGTTTTCCCTTTCCAATCCATAACGGATACCTCCAGGTTACGCGTGTTCCCAAAGAATCCGACAGAGCGTACGTGCTAAGATCTGCCCTGCTGTCTTTGGAGCAACGATCCCCGGCAGGCCTGGAGCAAGCATAGCTTTTATTCCCCGTTTTTCTGCATAGCGAAAATCGGTTCCACCCGGCTTGGAAGCGATATCGACGATCACACAGGTCTTCGGCACCCGCGTCAACACTTCTGCCGTCAACACCGGATAGGGGATCGTGTTGAAGATCAACTCCGAATCTCCTACCGCCTTATGAATCTCTGACATCGCATAAGGTCTGAGCCCCATCTCTTGAATGCGAGCGAGATCCGATTCTTTACGAGCGCACACCGATACGTTCGCCCCGATGCCAGCGAGCATCCGAGCGAGCGTGATCCCGCAGCGGCCAAAACCGAGCACCACAGAGCGTGAGCCGTGCAGGGTGATGTCGGTGTGCTCCATCGCCATCTGAATCGCCCCTTCCGCAGAAGGGACCGAATTATGGATGGCCACCTCATCGAGCTCCATCAGCTTGATCAGTCGCAAGCCATGTTGCTGACACACCTCAGACAATCGTTTCCTCGCGATGCCGGTAAACACGAGCGGGCGCTTCGGCAGAGTCTGAAAATGCACCTCTTCCAGCACCAGATCTTGTGAAGAATAGCGCGACTCCACATGGCCCGCATCATCCATCCCGGTCACAGGAAGCACGATCGCATCTACATCGCGAAATACGTCTGGGGCGAGATCCGCCTTCACCGTATCTGCAAGGGGCGTATCAAGTTGGTCGAAGCCGATCAAGACGATGCTCGCATCGAGTTCGATCGCATACTTGATCACTTCTATGATTCGAGCGTCGCCGCCGACGAATGCCAGTTTGATCCCTGTCAGCATGCTCCGGTAACCCCTTTCACAACATTTTACGCGAAACGAATAAAAAAACAAGGTACATCGACGCTTCTCCCGATGACTGCGCCGCATAGAAAACGGGGAATCTCCACACCGCGGGTCGCTACAGGTGAGATATCCTATGCGCTGGGCTAGTTTCTTGTTCCATATTGTACAACGCCATAGTTCGCCTCCTGAGCGGAGTCGAGCAAGATCATATCGGGGCCGATCTTGTGAATGGCCGCCCAGGGGATGACCGCCTGATCCCGCTTCTTACCAAAAGAAAAACCGCCTTGCGTGATCACGATCGAATGAATGACCCCGCTCTCCTCATCGATAAACAGATCGGCCGATCCGAGCAATCCCACTCGCGTACCGGAGCGCACATCGATCAACTCTTTGCCTGCCAACTCGCTTAGCTTCATCAGAAACATCCCTCCTGTGCCTGTTGTTACCTCTTATGCTGCAAAAAATAGAAAAAGCACCTGATTTCCTCAGGTGCTTTCCTCGATCGGCATTCAAGCTGCGATCACTTTTCTCCTGGTGCCCGCAGATCGTCCAGCGGTCCGACAGCAGACAGCGCATACTGACCGCTCAGAATCGCCTCGGCCGTCGCTTTGACTTCCTCAAGCGATACGTTCTTAATCTTGTTGACCAGATCGTCGAGCGTGATATGGCGACCGAGCAGCTCATTCTTGCCGAGCCTCGACATGCGAGAAGAGGTGCTCTCCAAGGACAGCATCAGCGATCCTTTCACCTGTTCTTTCGCCTTGTTCAGCTCTTCTGCTGTGATTCCTCGCTGCGCGATGTTGGCCAACACCTCTTCGCACAGATCGAGCACAAGCTGAGCGCGCTCCGGTGCGGTGCCGACATACAGGCCGAACATGCCGATGTCTTTGTACGCAGTATGGTAGCTATAGATCGAATAGGCCAGACCGCGCTCCTCGCGAATCTCCTGGAACAGGCGGGACGAAGAGGAGCCGCCCAACACGTTGTTGAACAGGATGACCGGATAGATTCGCGGATCATCATAAGCGACGCCAGGTGCGCCGAGCACGATGTGCGCCTGCTCGGTCTGCTTCTGCCTGATCGCCTTGCCCGTATGGAAGATCGCCCGCTCATCCTGACGCACGATGCGAGACTGCTTCAGATGTCCGAACAGCTGGTTGGCAAGCGCCACCGCCCGATCGCGATCCACATTGCCGGCGATGGCGATCACAATGTTGTCTGTCGTATAGTTGCTTTCCATATATCGGAAGAGATCTTGTGGCTGGAAGCTGTTCAAGTTCGCTTCAGTCCCCAAGATGTTATAGCCGAGGGGGTGCTTTTGAAAAATCACCTCTGCGATCATATCGTGCACAAGATCGTCGGGTGCGTCCTCGTACATCTTGATCTCTTCGATGACGACGCGGCGCTCCTTGGCCAATTCTTCCTCTACAAATTGGGAATTGAGCACCATATCGCCGAGCGTCTCCAGCGCCAGGCTGAAATGTTCATCCAACACTTTTGCGTAATAGCATGTGTATTCCTTCGAAGTGAACGCATTGACCTGACCGCCGATGCTGTCGAACAGTTCTGCGATCTGGCGTGCGCTCAATTTCTCCGTTCCTTTAAACATCATGTGTTCGATAAAATGGGTCACGCCGTTGTTCTGCAGATTTTCATCGCGCGAACCGGCCCCCACCCATATCCCAAGCGATACTGAACGCACCGATGGAATCTCCTCAATGACCACTCGGATCCCGTTTTGGAGCACTTCACGATAAATCAAGAACATCCTCCTCTTGTCAACGAGCGACGCTTTCTTATCATTTGCCACAAACTCGAACTGAGTCAGGTTTACTATAACAAAAAAGTAGTTTCTCTGCCATACCGAAACGCATTAAAGCGATGGGAGTGGTCGCTTTTCATCGAGCAGTTCAGTAACGGTGACCAGTTGGTAGCCCTTTTTCACCAAGCTCGGTATTATCGTACGAAGCGCATCGCGAGTTGGTTCGGTCGGGTGCATCAACACCAGCGTCCCGTTCTCCGCGCGAGACAGGACTCGGCTCACAATTGTGGAGGCGGAGGGGCGCTTCCAATCGACCGTGTCGAGCGACCAAAGGATCGTCTGCATCCCCAACTGATGTGCAGTTTTCACCGTGTTGTCGCCATACGCACCTGACGGGGGTGCGAACAGCTTCGGCTTGTGCCCGATCGCCGCTTCGATCACCGCATTCGTTCGGGTGATCTGGCTGCTCTGCTCCGCAACGCTCAGCCTTGACATATCGGGATGCGAGTACGCATGATTGCCGATCTCATGTCCCGCATCCGCAATCTTTTTCGCTTCCTCCGCGTTTTTTTTCGTCCAGCTGCCGTCGAGAAAAAAGGTTGCCTTCACGCCCTGCTCCTGCAAGATTTTCAACATCTCTGGCAGGTATTCGGTGCCCCACGCGACGTTGATCATCAGCGCGATCTGCTTTTTTTCTGGATTGCCCTTGTAGATCGGCACCGGCCCGAGATCTTGCAAGTGCACGCGCGGCGGGATCTGTTTGGCGATGATCTCGATCCTCTCCCCACCCGCTTGCTTGGCCCGCTCGTAGGTCGCTTCCACATCCACCTGCACCCCGTTCAGTCCGGGAATCCCCCGCCAGACGCGATCGTTCTTCGCGTCGATCGGCATCGTGTCATATTGCTTGGCCAAAAGTTCGATACGCTGCTTCAGCGATTCATCCTGCGTGCCCGCCATCGCCGCAACGACAGACATTCGATCCGGTTCACTTTGTATGGACAGCCCGGCTGCCAAAAACAAAAAGGCCGCCGTTCCGAGCAACAGGCGGCGTTTGGTCAGTGTCAAAAAGAAAAATGTACGTTTCACGCTTAAAGCACCTCCGCTTGCAATGTAGAAATCGTATGAGCTTGGTATCCTGCATCTCGGATCTGTCCGATCAGTTCGGTCAGTCCTTTTGCGGTGATCTCGTCCGCGCGGAGCCTGATGATCTCACCTGGGGAGAGTGCGGCTTTGAGCGCGCTCCAAGCGGCTGCTGTCGTCTCTTCCGCAACTGGCGCTGCGTCGATCGACCAAGCGATCAGCTGTTCATGCCGAGTTCGAATCTCCTTCGCAATCTGCCTGCTCGTCTCACCATGTGGCGCGCGAAACAGCTTTTCCTCGGGCAGCTGAGCGTCCGCCCACGCTTGATCTGTCTTCCACAATTCCTCTCGGAGCTCTTCTAGGCTTAGCTGTGACGCATCTCGATCGCTGTATAAGCTTCGTCCGACCTCATGCCCGTCACGAACGATCGCCCGAGCTAGGCTGCGATGTCTTTGAATCCATTCGCCGGTCAGAAAAAATGTCGCTTTCGCTTTCTCTTCGCGAAGTTGAAGCAAGATCTGCGCCACCTGATCCTCATCGTTCCGCACATCGAAAGTGAGTGCCACCACTTTTTGATCGACGCGAAATGTCTGCACGGGGATGGCGAGCCCCTTCAAATCGCGGACATACGTGTTGATCGCCAGCGTATCTGAGATTCCAGAAAACAGCAGCAGGCAGACTGCACCGGCGACGAGCAGTTTGCCAGTTTGTGATTTGCTTCGTGCAACGGTCCTTTTCTTCATACGGTTGTCCTCCTGCCCTTGTGATCAGTGTATGCAAAATGGGAAAGGACTAGACGAAAAAAAGGGAACAGAGCGGGTGCTCTGTTCCCTTCGTTTTTCATTAGGTGTTAGGTGCGCGGACGCGCCGGGCGATCACCGCGATCGCGGTTGCGATCTCCCCCACGGTCTCCACCGCGGCTCGGACCGCCAGTTCGCTCACGAGCAGCCTTCACTTGACGCTGAATCTCTTCCAGCGGCGTCGGCGGCTCGCCACGCAGTTCGCGCAACGCTTCGCGGTGCGAAAGGTTGATCCGGCCTTGCGAATCGACCTCGGTGACTTTGACCATCAGCTTGTCCCCGACATTGCAGACATCTTCTGTCTTCGCCACGCGCTCTTCGCCCAGCTGGGAGATGTGAACAAGACCGTCTTTGCCAGGCAGAAGTTCAACAAACGCACCGTACTTCTCGACGCGAGTGACCGTGCCGTTGTACGTTTGGCCCGCTTCGACTTCGACGACAATGTTTTCGATCATCTCTTTTGCTCGGTAGCCAGCTTGTGCGTCGATCGCGGCGATGAAGACGCGACCGTCCTGTTCGATGTCGATCTTTACACCGGTCTCATCGATGATCTTGTTGATCACGCGACCGCCCGGCCCGATCACATCGCGAATCTTGTCCGGATTGATGCGCATCGTGATGATGCGCGGCGCGTATGGCGAAAGCTCCGGACGCGGCTCGCTGATCGCTGCCATCATTTTCTCCATGATGTGTGCACGACCACGGTTGGCCTGTTCCAGCGCTTGCTCCAGCACCGCACGGTTGATCCCTTTGATCTTGATGTCCATCTGCAGGGCGGTGATTCCTTCGCTGGTACCCGCCACTTTGAAGTCCATGTCGCCTAAGTGATCTTCCATGCCTTGAATGTCGGTCAGTACGACCATCTTGTCCCCATCTGCTACCAGCCCCATCGCGATGCCTGCGACCGGCGCTTTGATCGGAACACCCGCATCCATCAGCGCGAGCACAGAGCCGCAGATCGACGCTTGCGAAGAGGAGCCGTTCGACTCAAGCACCTCAGAGACGAGACGAATCGTGTACGGGAACTCTTCTTCAGACGGGATGATCGGTTCGATCGCCCGCTCCCCGAGCGCCCCATGGCCGATATCACGGCGGGAAGGTGCGCGCAGCGGTCTCGCTTCACCGACTGAGAACGGCGGGAAGTTGTAATGGTGCATGAAGCGCTTTTCTTCCTCAAGCCCGAGACCGTCGATCGTCTGCGCATCTCCGAGCGCTCCGAGCGTACAGACGGACAGCGCTTGTGTCTGACCGCGCGTGAAGAGACCGGAGCCGTGAACGCGCGGCAAGATCGCAACCTCGGTCGAGACGGGGCGCACTTCGTCGATCGCGCGTCCATCTGGACGGATTCCGTCGTGGACGATCGAGTAGCGAACCTGCTCTTTGACGATGTCGTACAGCACTTCGTTGATGTCAGATGCGTGCTCTGCATACCCTTCTTCGCCCAATTCTTCGAGCAAAGCGGTCCGCACCGTCTCCTTCACAGCGGAGATGTTGTTCTCACGCTCATGTTTGTCAAACGTGCGGATCGCTTCTTTCAGCTGAGCGGTCGCCATCGATCTGACCTTTTGGTCGATCTCCGCATCGACCTCGTGCAAGCTCACTTCCATCTTCACCGGATTGAGCTCGGCGATGATGCCCTCTTGGAAAGCGATCAGCTCTTTGATCGCATCATGGCCGAACATGATCGCTTCGATCATATCCTGTTCCGAGACGAACTTCGCGCCCGCTTCCACCATGTTGATCGCCTCTTTAGTACCTGCGACCACGAGGTGAAGGTCAGATTGCTCCATCTGCTCGACAGTCGGGTTGATCACCAGCTCGCCAGCCACGCGACCGACGATCACACCGGCGATCGGCCCTTCAAACGGAACATCGGAGATCATCAGCGCTACCGATGTTCCGACCATCGCCGCCATCTCCGGTGCGCAGTCCTGATCGACCGACATGACGATGTCGACGATCTGGATGTCGTTGCGGAATCCTTCGGGGAACAACGGGCGAACCGGACGGTCGATCAAGCGCGAGGCCAAGATCGCTTTTTCGGACGGGCGGCCTTCACGCTTGATAAAGCCTCCCGGAATTTTACCAGCTGCGTACAAACGCTCCTCGTAGTTGACGGTGAGCGGGAAAAAGTCGAGATCTTTCGGTTCTTTCGATGCTGTAACCGTACACAGGACAACCGTATCACCATAGCGAACCATGACAGCACCGTTCGCCTGCTTGGCAAGCTTGCCCGTTTCGATGGTGAGCGTGCGGCCGCCAAGTGTTGTTGTAAACGTTCTATGCATAGAAGAAAAACTGCCTCCTTTTGGCATATTGCCCAATATCCTATGTATTCAATGAATAAGAGATAGGTGGCAATTGTAACCACAATCCCTAAATAATTCGCACCTGTGGACAGTATTTCCTTCTTCGTAAGATAAAAATCATGATCATACAAAGAAGAAGCGGGAAAAGAATTCCCCGCTTCTTTGTTCTGCTTACTTGCGCAGACCGAGCTTTGCGATGATTTCGCGGTAACGGTTAACGTCCTTGTTACGCAGGTAGTTCAACAGGTTACGGCGATGACCAACCATTTTCAGCAGGCCACGACGGGAATGATGATCCTTCTTGTGCGTGCGCAGGTGGTCGTTCAGGTAGTTGATCTTGTTGGTGAGGATCGCGATTTGTACTTCCGGAGATCCGGTATCGGTCTCGTGTACTTTAAAATCCTCGATCAATTTGTTCTTTGCGTCTTGAGACAATGCCATCTCAATACACCTCCATTAATTTATCCCCAAGGCCCAGAATGTCGTCGGTGTGCTCGAACAATCCGCGCTCATGGTTGCAATGTTATTTGCCGATTACAGTGATGACAAGTCTTCCCTGCGCGATATCTTTCGCCACAATATCAAACGCCCGACCGCCCGAGGACACAAACCCACGAAAGCGCGTCGCCTCCGGAACATATCCTGGGATCAGACGTGCAGCCTTCGCGATATCCTCGATCCGAATCCCCCGTTGCCGTTCTTCGAACAACCGTTGTCTGGCGTGATCGGTGACGATGACCCGCATGATCAGTTGTACTCAAACGAGAGTTGGCGGTCATCGTCCATCTCCGTGTACAAGGAGAAGAGCGAATCTTGAAATGCGAGCAGAAATGCGTCTGGCATGCCGCTCTTGCGGTAGAACTTCACAAGGTCTCGGTTCAACCGCTTGAACTCATCGCTGATGCAGATGAGAGCGACCTCACGACACAATTCCATCAGACGTATGTCACGTTCATCGACATGTGGACTTCTCACAGCACATCCATCCCCTCGCTCACGAACAGAATAGCGCCGGAGTCGAGTCTCATAGAATGACAGTAAGAACCACTAAAGTAGTATATCATAGGAGGACATGAACCACAATACCAGCACTTGTGCTGTAAATGTATGCAAACTGACTAGTACGATATGCCGGCAAATGCAGCCAAGCGCACCTGTGCTTCCTGCACGTCCGCCTTGATCTGTTGGATCAGCTCTTCGACCGAGAAGAACTTCTTCTCATCGCGCAGATAATCGAGGAGTTCCAGCCTCACCCTCTGGTCGTACAGATCGCCTTCGAAGTTGAGCAGATGTACTTCGAGCGTACGGCGATGAGAGTCGTGGAACGTCGGCTTGGTGCCGATGTTGAGCACGCCCGCATACCAGGCATCCTCAGCTAAGACCCGCACCAGATAGACTCCGTTTCGCGGCAACATATAGGGCTCACACGACCCCAAGTTCGCCGTCGGGAAGCCGAGCAAGCGACCGCGCTTGTCCCCATGTTCCACGATCCCTTCGATCGAATAGGGACGCCCCAACAACTCCTGTACGAGCCGCACATCGCTGTAGGACAGCTTCTCACGGATCAAGGTGGAGGACACTTTTTCCCCGTAGCGACTGACAGCACCTACGATTTCCACATCGATGCCGATCTGCTCCGCCAGATGTTTCAGCTGCGACGTGTCAGACTTGCCGCCGCGCCCAAACGCATAATCGAATCCGACGACCACCGATTGCGGGTGCAACCGATCCAAGAAGCGGAACACAAAATCTTCTGCTGTGAGCGCTGCAAACTCCAGGGTAAAGTGCACGACATAGACGATGTCGACACCGAACTCCTGCATCACGCGCATCTTTTCCTCAAAAGGGGTCAGCAGATGTGCGAAACCGCCTTTGCCCAACACTTGGCGGGGATGCGGATGAAAGGTCAGCACACTGCTGGGCACACCAGCGCTCGCTGCCAACTCCTTTGCCCGCCGAATCAGTTGCTGATGACCGATATGTATCCCGTCAAAATTCCCGAGGGCCATGACGCTTGGCAGATACTCCACCGAATCTCCAGCCAGAAGATCGTTGATGTGAATGATCTCCATGAGGTTCACCCCTACTCTTTAAACACCTTTTCCGGCTTCGTGTTCATCTCTGTGCCCGCAATCTCCACCACGCGGTACAACGCAAGCAGCGTTCCACCTCTGCTCTCGATCCGCAGGAGATCCCCGACGCTCACCCCTGGAATCAGATGTTTGATGGTCAGCTCTCGCCCGTTGTTGACACGCCTTTCCAGCACCTCAGGAATGATGTGCTTCGGCAGATGCGGCAGCGCAGACTGCATCGGGAGGATCTGCTGTCCGATCGATCCGTTGGCCACAGCAGCTTCGATCTGCTCAAAAGTCAGCGCTTGCGACAGGTCAAACGGCCCCGATTTTGTGCGAACGAGGCTGGACATATGCGCGGGCACGCCGAGCTTCTGCCCGAGATCATGGCAGAGCGTGCGCACATAAGTGCCCTTGGAGCACTCGACGACAAATCGAACCTTCGGTCGAGGTAGGTCAAGTTCCACCGCTTCGATCTCAAGGCTGTAGATCGTCACTTCCCGCGGCGGAATCTCCACGTCCTCTCCCTTGCGCGCCAGATCATACGCGCGCTTCCCCTCGATCTTGATCGCCGAATATGCGGGCGGACGCTGCAAGATCGGGCCGACAAACGAGTCGAACGCCTCGCGCACCTGCGCTTCAGACAGCGACACTTCTTCCACCATCTCGACAGGCTCACCCGATGCGTCCTGCGTTGTGGTCGAAACGCCGAATGTCACTTCTCCACGATATGCTTTCGACTGTTCGAGCAGATACTCGGCGACGCGGGTAGCCATGCCGATGCAGATCGGCAACACACCTTGCACATCTGGGTCGAGCGTGCCGGTATGACCGATCTTCTTGATTCCGAGGATGCGCCGTGCCCGTCCAACAACTCCGTGGGAAGTCATTCCGGCCGGTTTGTTGATGACCAGGATGCCGTTCATTCCTTCTCCTCCAGATGTGCTGTGTTTGAACGAACCGCTTCTCCGACACGAGCGAGCACCTTTTCCTGAACGGCCGAAAGCTCGCCTTCCAGCGTACAGCCTGCTGCCCGCGCATGTCCGCCTCCGCCGAATTCGAGCGCGATCGCGCCGACATCGACCACATATTTCGATCGAAAGCTGACTTTTATCCGGCCTGGACTGGACTCGCGAAAGGAGATCCCCACCTCTACCCCTTCGACGTTGCGCGGATAGTTGACCAATCCTTCGACATCCTCATCACAGCCGCCAGCCGTGTCGACCATCTGACGGGTGATCGTCACCCAAGCGATCTGCCCGCTGTCATCGCGCCCGAGCGTATCAAGCGCCGCGCGAATCAGCAACAGCTGCGGCCAACTGATCGTCTCCATCACACGATCGACGATCTTGTAAGGGGAGACGCCTTTGGTCAGCAGATTGGCTGCGATCAGCAGCACCTCTTCGGACGTGTTCGAATAGCGAAAGCCGCCGGTGTCGGTCATCAAACCGGTGTACAGGCAGGTGGCGGTGTCCAAGTCGATCTCCATCTGCAGCTGGTAGGCGATCTTGAAGACGATCTGACAGGTTGCAGCCGCCTCCAGATCGACCAGGTTTTCCGTGCCGAACTTGTCGTTGGTCACATGGTGATCGACGTTTAGCAAATGTGCGCTCTCGGCGATCAGCGATGCGGAGCGACCTAAGCGCTTCCGATCCCCGCAGTCGAACGAGATCACCCGATCGAACTTGCCTGCGACCTGCTCTGGCAGTTGAAAGCGATCTGCCAGCGGCAGGAACATAAACTTATCCGGGATCGGATCATCGTTGACCAGAGTGACCGTCTTGCCCAGCTTTTGCAAAAGATGAGCAGCAGCCAAAACGGAGCCGAGCGCATCGCCGTCCGGTTTTTCATGGACGAGCAAGAGCAAGTCATCATGAGCCTGAAAAAAGTCTGCCGCCGTCTTATAGTCCTGATTTAGCTTCAGGTTGAGACTCATCTTGCGTTTCACCCTCTTTGATCTCCCGCAACACTTTTGTGATGCGAGTCGAGTAATCAAGCGAAGTGTCCAGTTTAAAGTGCAGCTCCGGCGTGCGGCGCAAACGAACGCGACGACCCACTTCTGCCCGGATGAAACCTGCCGCCTTCTGCAAGGCATCCATCGTCGCTTTGCGCTGCTCCTCATTCCCCATCACAGAGACGAAGATCGTCGCATGTTGCAGATCTCCCGATGCCTCGACTTCGGTGATCGTCACAAATCCGACGCGCGGGTCTTTGACCTCGGTGCGCACGATGTCGACGATCTCCTTTTTCAGTTGCTCTCCAACGCGACTCACTCGTAGTTTTGCCATTCTGATTCACCTCATTTTGAACGAATTAAGCTCTCTGGATAGATGACGGAGTTGCGCTCCGCATTCCGCCCAAGCAATGATTGGCGGCGCGAAACCCAACTCCTGTCGACTTACACGATTTTCACTTGCTCCATCTGGAAGGCTTCGACCACGTCGCCCTCTTTGATGTCGTTAAACTTCTCGATGGTCACACCGCACTCGAAGCCGGTCGCCACCTCTTTCGCATCATCTTTGAAGCGCTTGAGCGAATCGAACGCACCTTCGAAGATGACGATGCCATCGCGAATCACGCGAAGCTCTGCGTTGCGCACCAGTTTGCCATCGGTGACATAACAGCCGGCGATCGTGCCGACCTTCGAAACTTTAAACGTCTGACGAACTTCAGCACGTCCGAGCACAACCTCTTTGTACTCGGGGTCGAGCATCCCTTTGAGCGCCGCTTCGACCTCTTCGATCGCGTTGTAGATGACGCGGTAGAGGCGAACATCGACCTTCTCCGACTCGGCCATCTTCTCCGCTTGCGGTTGAGGACGAACGTTGAAGCCGATGACGATCGCGTTGGAGGCAGTCGCCAGCAGAATGTCAGATTCGTTGATCGCACCTGCACCCTGATGCACGACGCGAACGCGAACTCCTTCTACCTCGATCTTTTCCAGCGAGCCGCGCAACGCTTCGACAGAACCCTGCACGTCCGCTTTCAGGATCACGTTCAGCTCTTTGATCTCGCCTTCTTTGATCTGTTTGAACAGATCGTCCAACGTCACGCGAGATTGTGCGCCCATCGCTTCTTGGCGTGCCTTGCTCACGCGCTTGTCGACCAGCTTGCTCGCTTTGCGCTCATCGTCGTAGACGACAAACGGATCGCCAGCGCTCGGAACATCGGAGAGACCCAAAATCTCAACCGGCATCGCAGGTCCTGCTTCTTTGATCCGACGACCGCGGTCGTTGATCATCGCCCGCACCTTGCCATAGGTCGTGCCAGCAACCACGATATCGCCGACGCGCAAGGTGCCGTTTTGAACGAGCACGGTCGCAACCGGGCCGCGCCCTTTGTCCAGCTCAGCTTCGATCACCGTGCCGCGCGGACGACCATCAGGGTTGGCTTTCAGCTCCTGCACTTCAGCCACCAGCAAGACCATCTCCAGAATATCTTCCAGACCTTCGCGCTTCAGCGCGGAAACGGGAACGAAGATCGTTTCGCCGCCCCACTCTTCTGCGACCAGGCCGTATTCGGTCAGCTCCTGCTTCACGCGATCAGGGTTGGACTGCTCTTTGTCGATCTTGTTGACAGCGACGATGATCGGAACGTTCGCCGCTTTCGCATGGTTGATCGCTTCGACAGTCTGTGGCATGACGCCATCATCTGCTGCGACGACGAGGATCGTGATGTCGGTCACCTGTGCGCCGCGAGCGCGCATCGTGGTGAACGCAGCATGGCCCGGCGTGTCGAGGAAGGTGATCTTCTTGCCTTTGATCTCCACCTGATACGCACCGATATGCTGGGTGATCCCGCCCGCTTCCGATGCGGTCACATTGGTCTGGCGAATCGCATCGAGCAGGGTGGTCTTCCCGTGGTCGACGTGACCCATGATCGTGACGATCGGCGAACGCTCGCTCAGATCTTCTGGGTTCTCTTCCTCAACCAGCATGTCGACCGCTTCTTCGTCGACCGGCTCCTTGATCTCGACTTCGATCCCATAGTCTTCCGCGACCAGAGACATCGCATCCGTCTCGATCTCGTTGTTGATCGTCGCCATGATCCCGAGGAAGAGCAGTTTTTTGATGATCTCCGACGGCTCGCGCTTGATCAGCTTTGCAAAATCCTTGACGGTCAACGCTTCGGTCAGCTCGATCTTTTGCGGCAGTTCCGGCTGCTTCGGCGCCGGGCGATAACCGCCCTGCTGATGATTCCCACCGCGATTGCCACCGCGGTTGTTGTTCCCGCCACGATTGTTGTTGCCACCGCGGTTGTTGTTGTTTCCTCCACGGTTGTTGTTGTTCCCGCCACGGTTGTTGCTGCCACCGCGGTTGTTGTTGTTCCCGCCGCGATTGTTGTTGTTGCTCGCGGGCCGGTTGCCAGTATTGGTCGTGCCAGTTGTGCCGCCGGTGCTCGGCTTCGCGCCAGCAGGCTTGTTCACAACCGGTTTTTTCGGAATGCGCTGGTTGCGCGGCTGGGAGGCCACGCGATCATCTACGAGATTATCGTAGTCTTTATCGGTCTCAGGTTTCGCCTGAGGAGACTGTGCCGACGTGTTCCCCTTTGCGTTTTCATTTGCCATATATCCCTGATTTCTCCGTTCTCCATTTTGGTTTTGAGCGACTTGCGCCCCTTTTTGTTGTTCCGCTTTCGCCTTGACATCTTTAAAATGTTGCTCCACCTTGCTGATCATCTCCTGATCCATGACGCTCATATGATTGTTCACAGCCACATTCACGCGGTTGAGGATGGTGATGATCTCTTTGCTCGACATATTCTGCTGCTTGGCGTATTCATAGACCCGCAATTTACTCAATGCGCTTCACCCCCGATAGTTTCCCCGGTCAATTGCATAATCCGGTGTGCGAAGCCGCGGTTCGTGATGACTAAAATCGCATTTTGTGCTTTCCCAACCGCGTGTCCAAGGCTCTCTTTGCTTCCGAGTTCCACGAGGGGAACTCCGTAGCTTTTGCATTTGTCCACATATTTTTTCTTGGCGTTCGCACCCGTATCGCATGCAATGATCGCTAGGGCTGCTTTACCGGAACGCACACTGGTCATGCAGGCATCATTTCCTGTTGTCAGAGCGCCCGCTCGCATCGCCAGTCCCAACAGATTATAGATCGGCTGTTCATTCATCCGGGCCTACCTCGTCCACCATGGCAAGATCTTTTGCCAACGTGTCGTAGATCTCTTCGGAAACTGATGTTTTCAGCGAGCGCTCCAGCGCCTTCTTCTTGCGTGCCGGCGATAAGCATTCCACCTTGCGGCAGATGTAGGAGCCTCGACCCGGCTTCTTGCCTGTCGGGTCGAGCTCCACCGTATTTTGCGTCTGATTAAACACGATGCGTATCAGCTCTCGCTTGGGCTTCATCTCTTGACAGCCCACGCACTTGCGAAGAGGGATCTTTTTCTGCAAGCTTGATCCCCTCCTTTTCCCTAGTCGCGCGCTTCTTCTTCCACTTCGGAAGCTTCTGCGTCATAATGTGTCGCCGAATCCTCCGCGAAGTGTTCATCGTCAGAAGAAGCAGCGCCCTGCGGCAACACATCGCCGTCTTCGCCAGCCTGTGTTTCGCTCTTGATGTCGATCTTCCAGGAGGTCAGCTTCGCAGCGAGTCGAGCATTTTGACCTTCCTTGCCGATCGCAAGCGACAGCTGGTAGTCTGGCACGATCACGCGCGCCACCTTGTTCTCCTCATCGATATCGACAGAGACGACCTTCGAAGGAGACAGCGCATTCGCAACAAACTCTTTCGGATCTTCGCTCCATTTGACGATGTCGATCTTCTCGCCTTTCAGCTCGCCGACGATCGCTTGCACGCGCATGCCGCGCGGGCCGACGCAGGAACCGACCGGATCGACTTCCGGGTTGCGAGAGAAGACGGCGATCTTCGAACGGTAGCCCGCTTCGCGAGCGACCGATTTCAACTCGACCACGCCTTCGTAGATCTCGGGAACCTCCAGCTCAAACAGCCGTTTGAGCAGGCCAGGGTGGGTGCGGGAGAGCATGATCTGCGGCCCCTTGGTCGTCTTCTCCACCTTGGTGATGTATGCCTTCACCCGATCGTTGTGCGTAAACTTCTCTGTCGGCATCACTTCGGTCAGCGGCAACACCGCTTCCACCTTGCCGAGATCCACGTAATAAAAACGGTTGTCCTGACGTTGCACAACACCGGTCACAATGTCATACTCGCGGTCAACGAACGTATTGTAGATCATGCCGCGCTCCGCTTCGCGGATGCGCTGGGTGACGACCTGCTTCGCAGTCTGTGCTGCGATGCGACCGAAGTCGCGCGGGGTGACCTCGATCTCTGCGATGTCGCCGATCTGAAAACCGGGGTCGATCTGTTCAGCAGCATCGAGCGAGATCTCAAGGCGCGGGTCGGTCGGCTCCTCGACGATCGTCTTGCGCGCGTATACTTTGACCAGACCGGTGTGACGGCTGACGTCGACTCGCACATTTTGAGCAGAGTTGAAGTTGCGCTTATAACCGGAGATCAGCGCAGCCTCGATCGCTTCGATCAGCAGGTCTTTGGAGATTCCCTTTTCACGCTCGATCTGCTCTAATGCATCAATAAACTCAGTATTCATAAGAATGGTCTCTCCTCCTTGCGAGAATGGCCGTTAAAACGTGACAGCCAGCCGGGCGGAAGCGATCAGCTCAAGCTTCAGCTCCTTGGCCGCTTTTGCCTCGCGCACAGTCAATCGCTCACCGTCGTACGCTTCCAGCACACCCTCGAACGTTTTCTGTCCATCAATCGGTTCATACGTTGTTATGTAAACATGTTTGCCGACCGCCCGCTCGTAATCGGCAGGCTTCTTCAAAGGTCTCTCCGCCCCTGGGCTCGAAACCTCTAAGAAATAGCTGGTCGGAATCGGATCTACTTCATCCAGCATGTCAGACAGCTTTTCGCTAACACGGCCGCAGTCGTCAATGTCCACGCCCTCCGGCTTGTCGATAAATACGCGCAGGAACCAGTTGGCACCTTCTTTTTTATACTCAACGTCGACAAGTTCGAGACCTTCACCCTCGACGATCGGGGTTGCGAGTTCTTCAACGATCTCCGTTACTTTGCGCTTCGTCATTCTATCCCTCCTTCAAAATCAGAGCAGATGTGCGTGTGTGAGAAATAGTATTTCCAAAGAGTGTACCTCGCGAAACACCCAGATAAACCGAAAGAGTGGGTCGCCCCACTCTTGTCGAATACCGTATTCCACATGATTGCCATACAAATTATAGCATGAACGGTGGTCTCACGCAAGACTAGAACAGGGAGAGCTGGTTGCTTTCCGGCAGTCCCTGCAAGCATCCGTGCGCTTCGAGCAGCTCGATCACCGTCTTGGAAACGCGAGACTTTTCCTGCAGGTCCTGAACGGAGAGGAACTCCCCCAACTTCGCCGCTTCTGCGATCGACTTGGCGGCCGACTCGCCGCATCCGGCGAGCGCTCCGAACGGAGGGCGCAGCCCGTTCTCTTCCTTGACGACGGTGAACTTGGTCGGCTCTGAGCGATAGAGGTCGAGCGGCAGGAATTTATAGCCGCGCGCCGTCATCTCACAGGCCATCTCCAACACCGTATGCAGCGCCTTCTCCTTCGGTGCTGCCTGGAAGCCTTTCGCTTCGATCTCTTCGATCTTCGCGACGATCGCATCATACCCTTTCCCCATCACTTCGAGATCGAAATCATCGGCGCGGACAGAGAAGTAGGTCGCATAGAATTCGAGCGGATGGTGCACCTTAAAATAGGCGATGCGCACCGCCATCAGCACGTATGCGGTAGCATGTGCCTTCGGGAACATGTATTTGATCTGCTTGCACGACCAAATGTACCAATCGGGCACTTTGTGCTTCTTCATCTCCTCTTCCATCTCTGCGGTCAGACCCTTCCCTTTTCGAACGCTCTCCATGATCTTGAAGGCGAATGATGGTTCAAGTCCTGCGTAGATCAGGTAGACCATGATGTCATCCCGACACCCGATCACATCTTTCAGCTTGCAAACGCCTTTTTGAATCAAGCTCTGCGCGTTGTTCAACCAGACGTCCGTCCCGTGGGACAGGCCGGAGATCTGCAGCAGTTCGGAGAAGGTGCTCGGCTTGGTGTCTTCGAGCATCTGCCGCACAAACTTCGTCCCGAACTCAGGGATGCCGAACGTGCCCGTCTTCGAGCGGATGCGCTCTGGCGTGACCGGATTGCTCGGATCGATCGTCAGCGCTTCCGTCCCTGCGAACAGCGACATGACCTGCGGATCATCTGTGGGAATCTTTTTCGGATCGAGTCCTGTCAAGTCTTGGAGCATCCGAATGACCGTCGGGTCATCGTGCCCGAGGATGTCGAGCTTCAGCAGGTTGTCATGGATGGAGTGAAAATCGAAGTGAGACGTCTTCCACTCTGCGTTCTTGTCATCGGCCGGAAACTGAATCGGACAGAAATCGTACACATCCATATATTCTGGAACGACGAGGATACCGCCCGGATGTTGTCCGGTCGTGCGCTTGATGCCCGTACAGCCGTGCACCAGCCTCGTCATCTCCGCGTTGCGCAGATTCCAGCCCTTCTCCTCCGCATATTTCTTCACGTAGCCGAACGCTGTCTTCTCCGCCACCGTCGCGATCGTACCTGCCCGGTACACATAATCCTCCCCGAACAACACCTTCGTGTAGCCGTGTGCTCGCGCTTGATATTCGCCCGAGAAGTTCAAGTCGATATCTGGCACCTTGTCCCCTTTGAAGCCGAGGAACGTCTCAAACGGAATGTCATGCCCGTCCTTTTCATACGCATGTCCGCAGCTGGAGCAGTTTTTATCCGGCAGGTCGAAGCCGGAGCCGACCGAACCGTCTGCGATAAATTCGCTGTGTTTACAGGATGGGCAGCGGTAGTGCGGAGGCAGCGGGTTGACCTCTGTGATGTCTGACATCGTGGCGACGAGCGAGGAGCCGACAGAACCCCGCGACCCGACGAGATAGCCATCGTCGAGCGATTTTTTGACGATCTTGTGCGAGATCAGATAGATGACTGCAAACCCGTGTTTAATGATCGAGTTCAGCTCTTTTTCCAATCGCTCCTCTACGATCGCCGGCAACTGGTTCCCATACAGGCTGTGCGCCTTTTCATAGCACATGTTGCGCATCTCGTCTTCCGCACCCTCGATCTTCGGCGTGTAGAGCTGATCTGGGATCGGGGAGACATCTTCGATCATGTCGGCAACCCGGTTGGTGTTGGTGACGACCACCTCTTCGGCAAGCTCTGGGCCGAGATAGTCGAACGCTTCCAACATCTCGTCTGTCGTCATGAAGTACAGCGGAGGTTGATCTCCTGCGTTCGCATCGTTTTGCGATTGCAAGAACACGTCTCGATAGATCGAGTCCTCCGGGTTGAGAAAGTGAACATCGCCCGTGGCGACGACCGGCTTGCCCATCTCCTTCCCGGCTTGAATGATCATCCGGTGGTACTCTTTGATCGACTCAAGCGAGGAGATCGACTCATTGCGCAGTAGCGGCTTGTAGTGCAGGAGCGGCTGAATTTCCAGATAGTCGTAAAACTCTGCCACTTCCTTCAATTCCTCTGGCGTCTTCCCGCGCAAGATCGAATCGAACACTTCCCCTTGCTGGCAGGCTGAGCCGATCAGCAAGCCTTCGCGATGCTTGGTGATCAAGCTTCTCGGCACTCGCGGGACGCGGAAAAAATATTTGGTGTGCGACTCGGAGATGATCTTGTACAAATTCTTCAGCCCGACCTTGTTTTGCACGAGGATCGTCGCATGGAAAGGGCGAACGCGGCTGTAATCGACCTGCCCATCGTTTTGATTCAGTTGGGACAGCGTCGCATACCCTTTGTCCGCCATGTCTTTCAACATGAATTGATAGATTTTGGCCAGCGCCACCGTATCATCGAGCGCGCGGTGCGCATTGACCAGATCGACATCGAACTTTTTGGCGATCGTCCCCAGGCGGTAGTTTCGTTCATGCGGGTAGATCTTGCGCGCGAGGGGCAGGGTGTCGAGCACAATATTCTGCCACGGCTCCATGCCAACCCGCTTGGCACATGCTTTCAAAAACCCGAGGTCGAACTCCGCATTGTGCGCGACCAGCACCGCATCTCCGACGAACGCTTTAAAATCGGGCAGCACCTCATGCAGTTTGCGCTTGCCCTTCACCATGTCGTTGGTGATGCGAGTCAGCTCGGTGATCTTGGCGGAGATCTGCACTTCCGGGTCGACCAGCTCCGTCCACTCCTCGATGATCTCTCGCCCGCGCATCTTGACAGCTGCGATCTCGATGATCGTGTTTTCCGCCGCGTTCAGACCTGTCGTCTCTGTGTCGAACACAACCCATTCTGTCGTTTCGTCGATGGAGAGATCGGTGCCATCCTTTAGCTGGTAGACGATCGCAGCACCGTCATCCACCACGTACGCTTCCACGCCGAGCAGACATTTCATATTGTTTTTCTTCGCTACGCTGTAAGCTTCCGGGAATGACTGCACAACACCGTGATCGGTGACCGCGATCGCCGTATGGCCCCATTTGGCCGCTTGGCCGTACAGGTCTTTCACAGGTGCGATGCCGTCGAGCGAGGACATCGGAGTGTGCAGATGCAGTTCCACCCGCTTTTTTTCACGGGTGTCCCTTCTCGTCGGAATCGGCTGCTCCGCCAGGTCTTGAATCATCAGCACGAGCTCTTTGGCAAACGTGTCAAACTGCACCGTGCCGCGGACTTTCAAGTACATGCCGTCCTTGAGCAGCTTGAGCACCTCCAACTGCTTATCCCCTTTGGCAAACGTCTTGCAGGAGATCGAGTCGGAGTTGTCGGTGATGTGAAAGGTGAACAGCGTGCGCCCTGAGGCGAGGTCGCGCGTCTCCACCGCGAAAATCCGCCCGAGCACCGTCACGCGGCGCATCTCATCTTGGATTTCCTTCAGGCGGGTTGGCTGATCATCGATCGGATAGCCGAGCTCCACCTTCTCCGGCGGTGCACCCTCTGCACCTTTGCTCCCTTTCAGCGCTTCTTGACGCTTCTCCTCTTCAGCAGCGACAGCCGCCTTCTGTCCCTCCAGACGATCCTGCTCTTCCACGAGCGTGCGGAAGCTTTCCAGCGCCTCGGTGCGCTTCGTTTCATCTGTGAAGAGCTGGACGATCAGCGGCAGGCTGAGATGTTCGTTCAACCATTGGGCGAGCTGTTCATCATACCGCTTCTGTCGCACGCGGTTGAGCACCACATCTGATGTCACCGGCACGCGGATTGAGCGACCGTCGAGCAGCAGCCGGTTCGCTTCTTTCAACTCCCCTTTGAGGGACATGTCGTCCCCGAGCACCTGGTCGACCGCGAACGACCAGTATTCGCGCGCCAGCTCTAACGGATCAAACTCGCCCGCTCCGTATTCGAATCGCAGTTGCGCAGTTTTGGCCACATTCGAAAAATAGGCGCGAAACGCATCTTGCACGCGCGCGTAGACGGCGACGGGCACTCTGCTCGGCAATTGAATCGATGCCTTTACCGATCGCTCCTGCCGATTGACGATCGCACGTCCTGCCATCTCTCCCCGGGCAAGCTCTTGCAAAACCGCTTCCTCTTGAATCCCTAAACGTTCGCAAAAAAAAGAGAGACTTTGCCCATTCACATCCACAAGACTCATAATGGGAAAACCCCCTCTCGTTATCAACATGTAGCAAGCAAAATGAAGCAAGCAAGCGCTAGCGGATCAACACTCGCATGATATCCCAGTACATCCTCATCCGCGCCTTGAAGCCGGAGAGCAGTCCGAGCTTCTCCTCTTTCATCTGGTGGGTCAGCCGATCGAGCTCCACTGCGGCCACCTTGAGACCGGACTGGCGAACATGGCGGTTCAGCGCCACCTCTACCCCATATCGAGCGCTTTCGATCAGCGGCAAGGATGTGAGCACTTCCCGTCGCAGCACACGCTGCCCTGTCAACGCAGGGGCCACGCGCTGTGCCCAATCTGTGGCCAGTCGTCCGGTGCCAAACAGGCCGAGCGACATCGCCGCATCGCCGTAAACGACAGGTTCGATCAGACTTCGCAGATGTACCTCGCGAAGTCCGATCAAATCTGCATCCAAGAGCATCACGTACGGATGGCGAGCTTGTTGCACGCCCGCCCAGATCGCAGCTCCTTTACCGCGATTCTGCTCAAAGCGGATCGATTCGACCGGGTACGATCTGATTTTATCATAAGTCCCGTCGAACGATCCGTCATCGACCACAACAATTTGTTGGAAATCGGGCATCTTCACAACAACATCGAGCACGCGTTCGATGTTGTTCACCTCATTGTAAGCAGGGATGATCAAGGTAAGCAGGGGGATCACTCCTCTAGCGGAAGTACCCTATCTCTCCTCCCCCTCGCTTCCGCCTCCTCACTGACCGAGCACGAGGCCGGTCACTTCTTCGAACGCTTTCTCGACAGACAGCTCGACCGACTCGCCCGTCTTGCGCACTTTAAATTCGACGATGCCTTCGCTCGCACGCTTGCCGACGGTGATGCGCAGCGGCAGGCCGATCAGATCCGAATCTTTGAACTTGACGCCCGGGCGCTCGTCGCGATCGTCGAGCAGCACATCGATGCCCTGCGCCTGCAGGCGGCGGTACAGATTTTCGGCGATCGCTACCTGCTCCGCATCCTTCACGTTGACCGGAATCACATGCACGTGGAACGGCGCGACTGCGATCGGCCAGATGATGCCGCTCTCATCGTTGTTTTGCTCGATGATCGCTGCCAAGCAGCGAGAGATGCCGATGCCGTAACAGCCCATGATCATCTCTTGCGATTTTTGGTTTTCATCCAGATAGGTCGCCCCGATCTTCGCCGAGTATTTTGTCCCCAGCTTAAAGATGTGACCGCATTCGATGCCGCGATGGAACTCCAGCGACCCTTCTGCGCAGTTCGGGCATCGATCGCCTTCGATCACGTTGCGGATATCAGCCACTTGATCGGGCGTGTAGTCGCGGCCGATCACCACGTTGGTGATGTGATAGTCGCGCTCGTTCGCTCCGGTGATCCCCGCTGTGACCTGTGCCGCTTCGCGGTCGACGATGATCTTGACACCGGTGAGGCCGACCGGACCGATAAAGCCGACCGGAGCGTTCAACGTTCTTTCGATCGTCGTGTCGTTTGCCAGCTCAAGGGTGGTAGCGGCGACGAGGTCTTTCAACTTGGTCTCATTGACATCATGATCGCCGCGCACAACCGCAACCACCGGCTCTCCATCTGCCAGATACACGATCGTCTTCAAGAAGCGAGAAGCTTCCAAGCTGAGCGATTCGACCAGTTGGTCGATCGTCTTGATGTCCTGCGTGTGCAGCTTTTCAGTTGCAGCGATTTCTTCAGAAGGTTGCAGCCCTGCAGCTTCATGTCCAGCCGCTTCCGCCTTTTCGAGGTTGGCCGCGTACTCGCAGTGCGAGCAAACTGCGATCGTGTCCTCCCCGACCTCTGCCATCGCCATGAACTCGTGGTTTTCACCCTCGCCGCCAATCGCGCCCGCGTTCGCTTCAACCGGGCGGAAGAACAGCCCGAGGCGGGTGAAGATGTTGTTGTACGCTTCATACATCGCCTTGTAGGTGACGTCCAAGTCGTCCCAAGAGGTATGGAACGAATACGCATCTTTCATCACAAACTCGCGCGCTCTCATCACGCCGAAGCGAGGACGGCGCTCGTCCCGATACTTTGTCTGAATTTGGAAGAGGTTGATCGGGAGCTTCTTGTAGGAGGAGACCTCCTGTTTGACCAACGTCGTGATCACTTCCTCATGCGTCGGCCCGAGCACGAAGTCGCGATCGTGGCGGTCGTGCAAGCGCACCAATTCAGGGCCGTAATCATCCCATCGCCCCGTCTGATGCCACAGCTCTGCCGGCTGCAAGGCGGAGAAGAGCAGCTCCTGTGCACCTGCGCGCTCCATCTCCTCCCGAACGATCTGCTCCGCTTTTTTCAATACGCGCAAACCGAGTGGCAAGTATGTATAGATCCCCGAGGCGAGTTGGCGGATCAGCCCCGCGCGCAACATCAGTCGGTGGCTGGTTATTTCCGCTTCTTTCGGCACTTCCCGCAATGTGGGCAAAATCATCTTGTTCTGGCGCATCTTATGTTCCTCCAAGTCTTGATAACATGATTCTTTATTGTAAGGTATTTCGTACCAAAACACAAAGTGAAATCTACCTGTGGAGCCTTTTGTAGCCCGCCTTTTCCCCTCTGCCATCGGTCAAAAAATCCCCGGACGCCAAAGTCCGGGGATTGGAACAACTTCGCTTATTTGGCTGTGATGCCACCGTCACAGACGATCGCGCTTCCTGTCATCGAGGACGATTCATCAGAGGCGAGAAACAGGTTGACATCGGCGATCTCCTCCGGGCGGATGACCCGGCCGATCGGCTGCACCTCTTCGATCGCCGCTTCGAGCACAGCGCGCCCTCCGAACAGGTCGTGGTGCGCATCGTTGATCGTGGTGTCCACCCAGCCAGGGCAGACGCAGTTGACTCTGATATTATCCTTCGCAAAGTCGAGCGCCATCTGCTTGGTCAGCATCAGGATGCCGCCTTTTGACGCGACATACGCGCTGAGCATCGGCTCGGCGACAAACGAGTTGGCCGATCCGGTGTTGATGATCGAACCGCCGCCGCACTTGATCATTTCTGGAATGCCGTATTTGGCGGTGAGAAACATCGACTTGACGTTCACAGCAAACGTCAAATCCCAAATCGACTCGTCCAGATCGACCACCGATCCAGGAATGTTGATCCCTGCGACATTGCAGATCACATGCAGAGCGCCGTACGTTTGGACGGCGTGTTGAATCAGCGCTTGTACATCGGAAGACTTGGCGATGTCCGCTTGGAAGAAGTCGCAGTCGAATCCCTCGTCGCGGATCTCCTGCGCGACAGCCGATCCTTTGTCCAACAGATCGGTCAGCACCACCTTCGCCCCTTCTCGCGCATACTTGCGGGCTGTGGCTGCGCCGATTCCTTGCGCTGCACCTGTGACGATCGCCACTTTATTTGCGAGCCTCATTCGCTCCTCCTCCTCTTCTTGATCTCTCTCATCTCGGTTTACACATCTCGCAGCGCGGGCGGCACCTCTTTGTAGCGATTCGATTTGAAATATCCGATGATCACCCCGATCACAACCCATGAGAACCCGAGCGCATAGGTCATCGCGTCAAACCCCAACCAGACGAAGAGCAAAATGCCAAATCCGATCAGCGGAAACAGCAGGTAGCTGAGGATCGCTTTCCACCCTCGCTCCTTCTTTCGAAAGAAGAAGTGGTAGATCACGGCGAGGTGCAGCACCATAAACGAGGTCAGCGCCCCAAAATTGACGTACATGATCAACGTCTTCACCTCGACAGATACTGCAATCACGATCGAGAGTAGAGCAACAAAACAGGTTGCGTTCGCTGGCGTTTGAAACTTCGGATGGATTCTGCCCAAAAAGTTGGAGAACGGCAACAGCTTGTCTCTGCCCATCGAATACAAGACGCGCGAAACGGCCGCCTGAACTGTCAAGGCGTTGGCGATGCCCACCGCAGCGACGCCCACCATGATCCAGATGTAATAGAGGAAGTCGCCGCCGACGATGCGCGTGATGTCGAAGAAAGCGAGATCTGGATGCAGGTTCGAATAATCGGGCTGCACCAGCGCCGCCAAAAAGGATTGCACGATGAACAGCACACCGATCAGAACCAGCGCGGTGATGGTCGCTCTGCCGACCGTCTTTTGCGGGCTTTTCACCTCTTCTGACAAGGTGGAGATCGAGTCAAAGCCTAAAAATCCAAGCACGGCGATCGAAGTTGCTGTCGCCAAAAACCCGAGGTCGACCTTCCCTGGCTGATAGAGCGGATCGACAGAAAATCCACCAACGCCGCCTCCATCGAGAAATACGTACTTGATCGCAAACCAGATGAAGAGTAAGACGACAAAAAGTTCAACGATCAGGAAGAGGATGTTCGTCTTCGCGGCCAGCGAGACCCCTCTGACGTTGATATATGTGTTTACTAACAAAAAGATAAGTACCCAGACAAGAGTGGGAACGGCAGGAAACACCCCAGCGATCCAAATGCTTGCAAAAGAATAAAGCAATGCTGGAACGAGGATATAGTCGATGATGATCAACCACCCCGTCACAAATCCGATGTGCGGATTCAATCCGCGCTGCACGAACGAGTACACAGACCCGGCAAACGGAAATTCTCTGCTCATCTTGCTATAGGACAGCGCCGTGAACAGCATGGCGACGATCCCGACCAGATAGACGAGCGGTGCCATGCCAAAACTGCTCGGAGCGATCATTCCATAGACTTGGGTGGGCGCGATCGGAAGCATGGTGATCAACCCGAAGATGACAAGATCTTTAAACGTAAGCGTTCGCTTGAGCTCCTGTTTGTAACCAAAGTTTGTGCCCGATTGCATGTCTAGCTGTGCCATTGGAAAACACCTCTTCCGCAAAGGATTTTTGGATACCCCCCCACAATGGAGTATTCAATGTGCTTCCACCTCCTTCCGGAATAATTGATTTAATCAAAATCTTCGAAATACAGTATAGTTGCTACCTCAAAACTAGTTCAATTCTAATATTCATTCATTATACATTAATATTCAAGCGTTGTAACTACTTATATGAGTAATTTCTCAGGAACTAAATTTCTGTTGCCAATTTGTTTCTATTCCTCATTATTTTCCCTTATCTTCTTTGGGTTCTTCGCTTACAATCGTCTTCACACTTGCTTCCTTACTGTACGGCCGATCGATGAGTTTACTTTTTGCCCGCTCTTGAACCAAGTCCTAATTGAGCGTTTTATCAGACTCATTAATTAATCGAGTATTTCTTATTTACTTTACTTCTGAGGCAATCTTTTTCGATCTCCAACTGTTTTTGACGCCCCCTTCGCCTCTCCATACGCTCCCAAACATTCTCGAAACCCTTGTGGTGACATCCTGCTCACTCCTTCGATCAGGGCATGCTGGCGAATGATCTGGCAACAAAAAAAGCGCTCAGACCGTTAGGTCTGAACGCTTTTCCTTGCCCGTTTATTTGAGCGAGCCGGTCAGCTCATACTGCTTTGCCAGCGCGTCAATCTCTTTTTTCAGTTCCTCTACCATCGTCGCTTCTGGGATCTTGCGGACGATCTCCCCGTGGCGGAACAGCAGCCCTTCCCCACGCGAGCCTGCAATCCCGATATCAGCTTCCCGCGCTTCGCCTGGGCCATTGACGGCACAACCGAGAACTGCGACTTTGATCGGCGCCTTGATTGTTGAGACGTAGTTCTCGATCTCATTGGCAATCGAGATCAGGTCGATCTCGATCCTGCCGCAAGTTGGGCAGGAGATCAGCGTGACCGCGTTCGATGCGAGCCCATAGCATTTCAGCAGTTCGCGCCCGACTTTGATCTCTTCCACCGGATCGGCGGACAGCGATACGCGCATCGTAGAGCCGATGCCCTTGGCCAGCAGCGCCCCCAGCCCGGCTGCACTTTTCACAGTTCCGGAGAAGATCGTACCCGCCTCGGTGATCCCGAGATGCAGCGGATAGTTGAAGCGCTCAGCCGCCAACGTATAGGCATCGATCGCCAGCGGTACATCGGACGCCTTCATCGAGATGATGATATCTTCAAAGCCGAGATCCTCAAGAATGCCCACATGAAGCTCGGCGCTTTCCAGCATCCCTTGCGCCGTTGGGTATCCATATTTATCCAATATGTGCTTTTCCAAGGAGCCGGCGTTCACCCCGATGCGGATCGGCACGCCTCGCTCTTTGCAAGCCTTGACAACCTCTTCGACCTTCTCGCGCTTGCCGATGTTCCCCGGATTGATCCGCACTTTGTCGATTCCATTTTCCACCGCTTTGACGGCCAGCTTATAGTCAAAGTGAATGTCAGCAACAAGCGGAATCGAAATCTGGCGTTTGATCTCTTTGATCGCTTCTGCCGCCTCCATGTTGTTTACGGTGACGCGCACGATCTGACATCCCGCATCTTCCAGCCGCTTGATCTGCTCGACGGTAGCTTTCACGTCGGCCGTCTTCGTCATGGTCATCGATTGCAACACAACAGAATCCGAACCGCCGATCGTCACATCGCCGACCTGAACCGGACGGGTCTTGGAACGATGAATCAACATACTTTCACTCTCCCATTTCATTGTCGTGGTGCCTTCGAGAGATCCTAAGTCAATTGTACCAGCAACCGCTCGATTCGTACACGCACCTCGTCTGGCAGAACGCCTTGCAGAGCCCGATACAACAGGTCAGGTCGCGCAAGCCCACTTTTTTGAAAGTGCGATTCGATCAGTTCTGCCCGTTGCGCTTTCTGCGGATAGAGCTGATAGGTCACATACCAGTCCTCAAGCGAAGACAGTGGAATCTCCAGATCGCCGAGCGCTACAGTTCCTGAGATCGAATCTGTATCGAACACCTGCTCGTACACGCCTTGCAAGTGCTCGATTCGGTAGCCAGCGATCAGATCGACGTCCACCCCTGACAGGCGATGCTGTGAAAAGTGTCGAGAACAGAACGGCGCCTTCGCTTGGCTCACTTCGCCAACTCCCAGCTCCCGCATCAGGCGCAGAGCACGCTCTGCCGATCGCATGGAGACGAGCAGATCCAAGTCGCGAGCCGAATCGACGATCTTATGCGCGAGGAGCAGGCGTGAACCGCCTACTCCCCATGTGATCCCCGCCTCTGTGAAAGCGGAAGCGATCTGAAACAGCGCTCGATCTAGGCTGTTGTTCAGCATCATCTCATCTCCAGCGCCCGAATCACTTCACGCGCCGTCTCGCGCGCCCATGCGTCCGCTTCCAACACCTGGTCGAGGCTCGGGTAGGAGGTCAGCTTGTGGCGATCCATCACGCGCTCAACCGTCTTCTCGATATCGAGAAACCCGATCTTTCCTGCGCGAAACATCTCGTTTGCCACCTCGTTGGCCGCATTGAGGACCGTTGGCATCGAGCCGCCAGCTCGCCCCGCTTCGAAGCATATCCGCAAAAGGGGGAAGCGATCAAAGTCAGGTTCCACAAAGTGTAGCTTTCCAACTTCTAGCAGCCGAAGTCGCTTATATTGCCCGGGCAATCGATGCGGATACCCGAGCGCATATTGAATGGGGATGCGCATGTCGGGCGAGCCGAGCTGCGCCATCACCGAGCCGTCGACAAACTCAACCAGCGAGTGGATGATGCTCTCAGGATGAACCAACACGTCGATTCGCTCATACGGCATATCGAACAGCCAATGCGCCTCGATCACTTCCAACCCTTTGTTCATCAGAGTCGCTGAGTCGATGGTGATCTTGGCACCCATCGCCCAGTTCGGATGATTTAAAGCTCCTGCTACCGTTGCGACCGCCATCTCCTCGCGCGTCTTGTCGCGGAACGATCCGCCAGAAGCGGTGATCAGCAAGCGGTCGACATCGACGGAGCGCTCACGGTGCAAGCATTGGTAGATCGCCGAATGCTCGCTATCGACCGGCAGGATATGGCATCCTTTCGAACGCGCGAGATCCATGACCAGATGGCCGGCAGCGACCAGCGTCTCTTTGTTTGCTAGCGCGATATGCTTGCCCGCTTCCAGCGCTTTTATCGTCGGCAACAGTCCGACCGCACCAACCACCGCCGTCACCACGATCTCCACATCAGGATGGGTGGCAGCGGCGATCAAGCCTTCTTGGCCGACCATCACATTCACGCGATCGCCAAAGCGATCGCGCACAAGAGCACGTCCAGCCTCGTCTGCGACGCTGACCAGCTCTGGATTAAACTGTTCGATCTGCTCGATCAGCAGATCGGTGTTGCGCCCTGCTGCCAAACATGCGACCCGAAACTCTTCCGGGTGCGCTGCGACAACCTCTAAAGTCATCGTGCCGACCGAACCGGTCGAACCTAACAATGATATCTTTCGAGACATTCAGTCACCTCAGATCTGGTGCATTCCCGCTACTATATGATCCCAAGCATCCAGTAATACGCCAGGGGAGCGCTGAAGATCAGCGAGTCAAACCGATCGAGCACGCCGCCATGACCTGGCAAGAGCGTCCCAGAATCTTTGACGTCAAGCGATCGCTTCAAACCCGATTCGACAAAGTCCCCTAGCTGTCCAACAACAGAAAGCACAGCAGACATCAACAGCCACGGCCAGAGCGGCAGTTCGTACATCGCGGCAAACACGATGCCGACGAGCATCGCACCAACCACGCCGCCGACCGAACCAGACACCGTCTTGTTCGGTGAGATGGCCGGCCAGATCTTCGGTCCTTTCAGCGCGCGCCCGACAAAATAGGCGAACGAATCGCTCGACCACATCAAAAGCAACAGGAACAGGAAGTAGCGCAGACCAAGCCCGTCGTCGATGCGCAACATGATCGCGCATTGAAACGCGAGGCCGACATAAAGCGTCCCCGCAAACAGATAGGTCATATCTTGAAAGGTGTAGCGATTCCTGCTCACCACACTGATCGTCAGAAAGCTGAACAGGACGAGGATGAGCCAAAAAATCGAAATCGAGTCGGGGGCCGCAGAAAGCGCCCATGACTCGCGCCATAGCGGGTGTGTGGCCAGGCCAAGCGTCACGAGGTATCCAAGCAAGGCCGGGGCGGAAAACGTGCCAAAACCGCGCATTTTCACCAGCTCGCGAAATGCCAAGCCGGCGAGCAGCGCAAGAACTAACTGAAACGGCACTCCGCCATACCAGACAATGCCTAAGAGTAGGGTCCCACCGATCACGCCGGTCAGGACTCGTTGGTATAACATGAGCTTCCTCCTCTATTTGAGTCCACCGAACCGCCGACCCCGCCCTTGAAACTCGCGGATCGCATGGAAGAAATCTTCCCGTTTAAAGTCGGGCCAAAACATGTCGGTAAACCAAAACTCTGTGTAGGCCGACTGCCAGAGCAGAAAGTTTGACAAGCGCACTTCTCCCGATGTGCGAATCAACAGGTCAGGATCGGGAAGCCCGTCGGTCAACAGCGAGCGCTCCATCACCTGCTCGTCGATCTCGTCCACCGCAAGCGTGCCGTCCACCACATCTTGCGCAATCTTTTTCACAGCGTGAAGTATCTCAGAACGACTGCCATAGTTGAGCGCGATGTTCAAGATCAGACCGGTGTTGTCCTTCGTCTTTCGCTCCGCATCCTGCACTACTTTCCGAGTGTGCTCAGGAAGTCGATCGATGTAGCCGAGAATGCGAATCTGGCAGTTTCTTTTCATCAGCGTTTCCAGTTCTAAGCGCAAAAACTCTTCTGGCAACCGCATCAAGAAATCGACCTCATCGGTGGGTCGCTTCCAGTTTTCTGTTGAGAACGCATATAGTGTCAAGACCTTGACCCCGATGTCGTCAGCAGCTGTGGTGATCTCTTTTACAGCCTGCATCCCCGCTCGGTGGCCGGCGATGCGCGGCAAGCCACGCCTTTTGGCCCAACGTCCGTTCCCATCCATGATGATGGCTACGTGGTTTGGCACGCTGTCCATAACGATCCCATGTTCATCTTTCATTTCTGTCGGCGCTTTCTGAAAAAAGCGAATGAGTCGTCGTAGCATACAGGATGTCCCCCACGTCAAAAATACCCCCCTCTTGCCAAGGGGGGCGACGGTTTTATACTTCCATGATTTCCTGCTCTTTCGATGCAAGCAACTTGTCAATTTCCCCGATGTAACGATCTGTTTCCTTCTGGACTTTCTCCTGCGTGCGACGGCTCTCATCTTCGGAGATGTCGCCGCTTTTCTCCAGCTTCTTCAGTTCGTCATTTATGTCGCGGCGAATGTTGCGGATCGCAACGCGCCCTTCTTCTGACATCTTCTTCACTTGCTTAACCAAGTCAAGTCGACGCTGCTCGGTCAACTGCGGAATCGCGATGCGGATCACCGATCCATCATTGGTCGGAGTCAACCCCAGATCAGCCTTGGTGATCGCTTTTTCGATGTCTGACAACGTTCCTTTGTCCCACGGCTGGATAACCAGCATGCGCGGCTCCGGTGCAGAAACGTTTGCTACCTGGTTGATCGGCATTACGCTGCCGTAATATTCGACTTGTACACGGTCCAAAAGCGCCGGCGTAGCACGGCCGGCACGCACGGTCGCAAACTCGCGCTTGACGCTCCCGATCCCTTTTTCCATGCGATCATTCATGCTTTTCAACAATTCATTGACCATCTACTATTCACCCCTCAACAATTGTTCCGATCTCTTCGCCGAGGATCGCTCGTTTGATATTGCCTTCTTCCGATAGGTTGAACACAACGATCGGAATCTTGTTATCCATACACAGTGTGATCGCCGTCGTGTCCATGACACCGAGCCCTTTGTTCAGCACATCCATATAGGTGAGCTTTTGAAACTTAGACGCGGTCGCCACTTTTTTCGGGTCAGCATCATATACGCCATCCACATTGTTTTTCGCCATGAGGATGACTTCTGCTTCGATCTCCGCAGCCCGCAGCGCTGCTGTTGTGTCTGTTGAGAAATAAGGGTTGCCTGTACCAGCAGCAAAAATGACGACACGATTTTTTTCTAAGTGCCGGATCGCCCGGCGTCTTATGTATGGTTCAGCCACTTGACGCATTTCAATGGATGTCTGTACACGTGTGTCCACACCGACGTTTTCGAGTGCATCTTGCAGGGCGAGCGCATTGAGCACAGTCGCCAGCATCCCCATGTAGTCTGCCGTCGCACGATCCATACCTTGCTTGCTTCCAGCGACGCCACGCCAAATGTTGCCACCGCCTACAACGACCGCTACCTGTGCACCCAGTTCGACAATATCGCGAATCTGATGAGCTACCGAGGAGATGACGCCTGCTGTGATCCCATATCCGGCCTCACCAGCAAGTGCCTCACCGCTTAATTTGAGAATGACACGCTTATATTTTGGCAGAAGCATTGCCTATCCTCCAATACAGTAGTTTCTACGTGATGTATCCATTTCCTGCCTTGGCTTGAAAAAAGGGAACACGGAAAGTGTTCCCTTCGGTCGCCCTAAAATTGCACCTTACTTCTTCACTTGGCTCATAACTTCTTCTACGAAGTTATCAACCTTCTTCTCAAGACCTTCACCCATCTCCCAGCGAACGAAGCGGCGGATGTTGATGTTCTCACCGATTTTGGAGATCTTTTCTTTTACGATCGTCTCGATCGTCTTATCCGGATCTTTGACGAACTCTTGCTCAAGCAGGCAGTTCTCTTTGAAGTACTTTTGAACGCGGCCTTCGACCATCTTGTCAACGATGTTCGCCGGCTTGCCTTCGTTGAGAGCTTGTGCGCGCAGAATTTCTTTCTCGTGCTCGATCACTTCTGGCGAAACTTCTTCGCGGGACAGATATGTAGGCTTCGCAGCCGCGATGTGCATCGCGATGTCGCGCACGAAGGATTTGAAGTCTTCGTTTTTCGCTACAAAGTCAGTTTCGCAGTTGATCTCAAGCAGTACGCCGATCTTGCCGCCAGCGTGGATGTAAGATTCCACGAGGCCTTCCGCAGCGATCCGGCCAGATTTTTTCGCAGCTGCTGCCAGACCTTTTTCACGCAGGAAGTCGATCGCTTTTTCCATATCTCCGTTGGTTTCAACAAGAGCTTTTTTACAGTCCATCATGCCTGCGCCAGTTTTTTCGCGCAATTCTTTTACGAGGTTTGCAGAAATGGTCATGTCATTTCCCTCCTTGATTGTATCATACCCATGATTAGAAGAGTGTTTTCCTAAATCGAGTAGGTAAAAAGGGTGGTTAGGGCAAAACACCCTAAGGCCACCCTCTCAAAGACTACTCGTTGATGTTATCTTCGCCTTGACGACCTTCCAGGATCGCGTCAGCAATCTTGCCGGTGAGCAGTTTCACCGCGCGGATTGCATCGTCGTTGCCCGGAATTACGTAGTCGATCTCGTCCGGATCGCAGTTGGTGTCAACGATCGCAACGATCGGGATGCCCAGTTTGCGCGCTTCAGCAACCGCGATGCGCTCTTTGCGCGGGTCGATGATGAACAGCGCGCCCGGGAGACCCTTCATGTCCTTGATACCGCCCAAGAACTTCTCAAGACGCTCCATTTCCTTCTTCAGAATGATAACTTCTTTCTTCGGAAGTACTTCAAAAGTGCCGTCTTGCTCCATTTGCTCAAGCTTTTTCAGACGGTTGATACGCTTTTGAATGGTGGAGAAGTTGGTCAGCGTGCCGCCCAGCCAACGTTGGTTCACGAAGAACTGGCCTGCGCGCTCCGCTTCTTCCTTCACAGAGTCTTGAGCTTGCTTCTTGGTGCCGACAAAGAGAAGGTCTTTGCCCTCAGCAGCCAGATCGCGTACAAAGTTGTACGCTTCTTCAACCTTCTTTACAGTCTTTTGAAGGTCGATGATGTAGATGCCGTTACGTTCGGTGAAGATGTAGCGAGACATTTTCGGGTTCCAACGACGGGTCTGATGACCGAAGTGGACGCCTGCCTCAAGCAGTTGCTTCATGCTGATGATCGCCATGATCGTCAGCCTCCTCTCAAAATGGTTTTTTCCTCCGCCGCCGTCAATCCGTTTCGACACTCACCCCGCGGGCCAGCACCTTCGAAACAGTCAGGCAGACGTGTGTTGTGTTTTCACACCGAGAATTAATATAGCACACGTTACATTCATGTGCAAGAGATTCCAGCCATTTCGCTAATGTCTTGGCGATTTTTTTGCTCGGATCGCACGCTCTCGATCGACGTTGCAGGCAACGACCCACCAACATAAAAATAGGCTGAGCGAATTCGAATTCGCTCAGCCTATTTTTACATAACAAAATCCGCCTCAGTTTGAAGGCGGTGTCGCAATCGCTTTTAGCACATCTTTCGGGTTGGAGTTTTTCTTCAATTCATATGCGCCGGAGCGAATCGGATTGGACCATTCTCCGCGGGAAGCGATAAACCCATTGCCATCTGAGATCACGCCTGCCGCCTGCAGAAGGATGGCGACATCTGTCGTGCCCATGCCTGGCTGAATATAGACGAACACGCTGTCAGAAGCGCCCTGTTGCGCCTGCGCTTCCTTCTGCTGTGCTGCCTGCTGCTGCGCTCCTTTTTCCTCTGCCGATGTGAGCTGTTGCTGGTACTCCTCTTTCTTCAGCACGACCAGCCCTGCTTGTTCGGCCTCCGCTCGCCAATCTGAGCTTGGCGGCGCTTGCACCGTCTGCTGCGAGCCTGCTGCCTGATCGGCCAGCCATTCACCGCCCGCGCCGATGATCAGCGTGGCTGCGATCATGCCGGTGCCCAGACCGAGAAAGAACTTCCGAGCGTCCATCAGTCTTCACCCCGCTTGGCGAGCTCGATGACGAGCATGATCTCCCCGATTCCGATCCCCGTCTCCCTCGCGATCTGTTCAGGAGTATAGCCATGTCGCGCGAAATCGAGCACAGGAGCATATTTATCATTCGCTGTGAAAGCCGGTCGCTCTTGGCCTTCTGTGCGCGACGACGATGTCGCAGCCAAGGGGGGAACAACAGCTTGCAAGTGCGGAACTCCCTGCGCAGGCACCGCTTTAGCGCCAGCCGATGCTGCGAGCATCGCCTCCAGCTCTTCTACGCGAGCTTCCAAGCTGCGAATCGAATCCTCTCGCTCAGCCGCCCGCTGTTTTTGTTCGATCGAAAGCTGTGTGAATTTCTCCAGCAGTGTATGATGGTCACGCTCAAGATCGTTCATGAAGCTTTCGATCAGCTCTTTCATTTCCTGATCAGCCACGACTTGCGAGTTCGCAGGCGGCTGCGTTTGCGGAAGCGGCATTTGTTTGGTGCGGGTGAGCGCGAATAAGACGAGCGCGACGCCGATCAGTGCTACGTAAAGATAGAGTTGATTCATCAGGTACCGTCCTCGCTCTCCTTACAACTTGATGTCCAAGCGATGCCCCTTATACGGATGGGGAGCTGCTTCCTCTCGTTCCGGTTCTGGGTGCCCGTGGCCTTGCTTGCGCTCTCGCCTCTGCTTGCCTTCCTGCCCATCTTGGAGCTCTGCGCGCGCGTTCTCCTCAGATGCGATCACCGTCTGTTCTGCACGCTCTGTTCGGTCTGCTAACGATTCCGAGTTCATTGCGCCTGCCAAAGTGGATTGGTGTTGCTGGTTTTGCATAAGCCTGCTGTGTTCGACCGTTCTTGGCACCGCGACTTGCAATTCCACCGCTTTGAGCGACATGATCGCACCTCCTGGCTATGAAGTGACAGAACTGGACGTCAATTCACCATCTGTGATCTTATAGGCGACCGGGCCGACACGAGAATCTCGCACATAGGCGACCTGTGTGCCGAGCGTCAACTTGACACCGCCGTAAACCACATCGATGCAAAGCACTTTTGCACGTCTGGTATCCAAAAGAATCGCTTCGATCTCCGAACGGCGGAACATCAGCTCTTCTTCCTCGTTCAAGTAGTGTTCATAGGTCACAGAGAGATTTTTGCGCATCGCAGCTTTATCCGGAGGAAGCTGGTTGCTGATGCCCGCCATATTGTCGAGCAGCACTAACGCTTTTTTTGTTTTGTCCATGTTCTGTTGCAGATCTTTCATTCGTTGATGCAATTCCTGCATCTCCGACCGCAACTGCGGATGCACCCCGACTTCCACCTCGGTAGGAGTCGCCATCGGAGAGCCGAGCGTGCGCGTGCGAACCTCTTCGCCTGCTCGCACCATCCCGCCGACGATCACCGACTTTTGCGCCTCCATGAAGATGTTGCGTCCGGCCGAGATCGTGCAGTGCATGATCGAGTCGCGCACGATCACATCGACGCCCGCGTCGACGACTCCGCCTTGCATAAAGCGCGCTCTGACCGTTCCGCCCGCCTTGATCATGCCTTTGCCGCGCGCCTGAACGCCGCCGCGAATGATCACATCTCCGCCCGCTTCCAGCACAGCGCTCTCCACGTTGCCCGCGATCTCAATGTCACCTGCCGCCACGATCTTAAAGCCAGACAAGACGTTGCCGCGAATGGACACACTCCCCAGGAATTCGATGTTTCCTACAGAAAAGTCGACATCGCTGTTCACCTCAAACACGTCGAAGATGTTGATCTTCACATCGCGCGGCGTGTAGGAAACATGTCCATCTTTATCTGCGATCAATTGCAGTCCATCTGCGCTGATCACCGTGTTCTTCCCCTGTGGCAAACGGAAGTCACGCCCCGGTTTGGCCATGATCGGCGCTCCGTTGACCCCAACGCCTTGCACACCTTCTGTCGCAGGCTTTTTCGTCGCTACGACCTGCCCTTTGTGCACAGTGCGCACAACCCCGAGATCAAAAAAATCGACTCGACCATCTTCCAACTTGCGCGGAACATGCATCTGGTCTTCGAGCAGAACATCGATGATCGCGTTTTCTCCGTGCCGAGGTGCTTGACCTGTTGCCACTTTCGTTCGAAAGCCGATATAGCCGCGCGGATTCATCACAATCTGTTGGCAGGCAACCATGTCGATCCCGAATGTGACACCATTGTGACGTAAGAATTCTACCAAGCCTTGATAGGTTAATTGCGGGAAGCTCTGTTCTTGAATCAGTGCGTCGCTCATGGTCAAATAGGCTGTCAAACCACCATCCACGGTGACATGGCAGTTCTTGAGCCAAAAGCTGGTCTCATCTTGTTTGTTCTCCATGATATACCCCCCACCTTCAGAATCCTTCTCTTCTAGGATCTCAACTCAAGCTTGAGGCGACTCAAAGCCCCACGCAGCCGGTAAATCGCCTTGGTGTGCAGTTGGGAAACGCGCGAGCCAGACAAACCCAAAACCTCAGCAATATCTTTAAATGAAAAATCCTCATAGTAGTGCAGGAGGATGACCATCCGCTCTTTCTCTGGCAGTCGTTCCAGCACTTTGGTCAACACGTCCTGCACCATCGACCGCTCGATCGATGTCTCCGGCAGTGGCGCATTCGGATCGATGATCGCATCGGAGACTAACACATCGTTTCCGCTCTCATCGCTGCGCAAGACGTTGTCCAAGGAGACGAGCGGTGAAACGGACAGTTCGTGAAGCGCCTGTCGAAACTCGGGCAGCGGCATGTTCAACCGCTCCGCCACCTCTTCGTCCAGCGCTGAGCGGAGCAGCTCGTGCTCAAGCGTCGCGTACGCCGCTTCGATCTCCTTCGCTTTCGAACGCAGAGAGCGCGGCACCCAGTCTAAGCTGCGCAGCCCGTCCAGCACCGCCCCGCGAATGCGCCAGGTGGCAAATGTGGCGAACTCATAGCCTCTCGCCCGATCGAAGCGCTCGATCGCCTCGATCAGCCCGAGCGTTCCCATCGAGATCAGGTCATCAAAGTTGATGGCAGCATGCCATCCGCTCGACATCTTATAAACGACTTTGTGTACCAGTGGAAGATGAGCGACAACGAGAGCATCGCGCGCCTGTTTGTCTTGATCATGCTGCCAACGAGTCCATAGAAGCTCAGTTTGCTCCATGTGTTGCAGTTGCTTCATCTCCACCACCACCTATCAGTTTAATTCTTTAAGATGTCGCAGTGCCTCCGCCATATTGCGAGCTTCCTCCTCGGTGGGAGAGCGCTTGGTCAGCGCATGATGCAACGGCACGAAGCTTTCCTTCAGTTCCTCCTCTTGCTCTCTGTCTGCAGACCGTTCACTCGCCTCCTGCTGGCGAGCGACCTGTTCTGTCGGTGCCTGTTCGGGCAGCAAAAGGTCGATATGCTGCCCGAGCACCTCATCCTTTTTCAACTCCCCAACAAAGAGGCGCAGGACGAGTTTGCAGAGATAGCCGAGCAAAAAGAGTCCGAACAGCCCGATCAGACCACGCGTCATGCTGGTCAGCATCGAGTTCCCTGCGATAAGAGACAATCCTGTTGCGAGAATAAAACCAAACACGCCAAGGCCAACTTGAAGTCCAAGATGCTTCATCAGATCGTCGTTACTCCTTGTTTTGCTGTCCTGATTAGAAGTGATCCGTCAACGCCGCTCAACTCGATGGTGCGGCCGCAATTGCCGCCCGTATCTTCCGCAGTGATCCGAATGGTGAACGCCGATAGAGCCTGTTTGACAGCTTCCACGTTGCGTGGGCCGATGCGCATCAGGTCGCTTTGACCTGCAAACGTAAACATCTGCGCCCCGCCCGCAAGCTTTGCCACGATCCGCCTTTTATTGGCGCCGATCTGCTCCATCATCTGAATTAACATCGGCACTGCCGTATTGGCATACTTTGCTCGATTTTTTTCCTCTGCGCTGGTCGCAGTTGGCAACATGATGTGGGCAAGCCCAGCAACCTTCGCATACGGATCATACAGTGCGATTCCCACGCAAGACCCGAGCCCAGTCGTGCGCAACGAATCTGGAGAGGATGCTGTACCGACGTCGGCCATTCCCACTCTGATCACGTTCATACGCTCGCCACCCCTAAAGACTCAAACAATAAATTGACAGAACCTGGGTCAGGGAGCAGGAAGAAGTGTCCATGGATCTCCAGATCCCCTTGTCGAAACTCTGTATCGACCACAAGAGCATAGTCTGATACAGGACCTAGCTGAATCAGACCGATGCTCAGAATCGCCCCCGCCATATCGACCGAGATCGCAGGAGGGGTCGGCTGCATATCCTTTTTGGTAAAATCGGCGAGCGAGGAGAGGTAAGAGCCGGCCAAAATGTTGCCGATCTCTTGCAAGGCGGAGATCTCCATCTCCGTGAACTCCTCCTGATCGCCCGATCCGTAAGAACCGACGAGGCCAGAAACCAACCGTTTGGCGCTCTCCTGATGCAAGAGGAAGAAGATGCTGCTCGGCAACTCGCCCTCCACGCGGAGGAAGATGCCGATCACAACCTGTTCTGCACCACCGACAACATCTGCGATCTCATCAAACCCGACCACGCAGACGCGAGGGACGTTCATGTGGATCTCAGATTGGAGCAGTTTGGACAGGGAAGTTGCCGCATGACCTGCGCCGATGTTCCCCACCTCACGCAAGCAACTCAGTTGGATTTCTCCGAGATTTCGGATATCCTCCATCATCGCTTTAGCGCTCCATCATCGACATCGCTTGGATCTCCTCGTTGCTGAGCACCTTGTCCAGATTGAGCATGATCAGCAGGCGGTTATCCAGCTTGGCAACGCCGCGCAGATAGGAAGCTTTGATTCCACCCACGACTGCCGGCGGCTGTTCGATCGAGTTGACCGGAATGTCGATCACATCGTTCGCCGCATCGACGATCAAGCCCACTTCCATGTCCTCTACCGCAACGATGATGATGCGGGTCGATTCGGTGTACTCCTCTTTGCCCAAGGAAAAGCGAGTTTTCAGATCGATGACCGGGGTTACCACACCGCGCAGGTTGATAACGCCTTTCACAAAATCTGGTGTGCGCGGCACGCGGGTGATATTCTGCATCTTTTCGATGGAACGAACTTGAGCAACTTCAACCCCGTACTCTTCATCCACCAGGCTGAAAATGATAACTTTACTCTCTTCTACAATGTCTTTGCGCTCCAACATGTCGTTTCCCCTCCTTATTGAATCAAAGCGTTGCAATCCATGATCAGAGCCACTTGACCATCGCCCAAGATGGTCGCGCCGGAGATGGCGAACACGGTGCCGGTCAGATATTTCCCGAGCGACTTGAGCACCACTTCCTGCTGGCCAATGAAGAAGTCGACCGAAAGAGCGGCCATCTTTTCACCTTTGCGCACGATCACGACGTTCACCTCGTCCACTTCGCTCTCAACCGAGCGCGGCACCGAGAACACCCGCTCCAGATCGAGCAGCGGAACTACCTTGCCACGGAAATCGATCACATCTTGGCGATGCACACGCTTGATGTCCGACTTCTTGATGATCGCCGTCTCGATGATCGAGGAGAGCGGAATCGCATATTTCTCGTCTGCAATCTGAACGAGCATCGCTTGAATGATCGACAGCGTGAGCGGCAGTTGGATGGAAAACTTCGTCCCTTGGCCGAGGGCAGACTGCACGACGACCCGACCGCCGAGCGATTCGATCTTGGTCTTGACCACATCGAGGCCTACACCGCGACCGGAGATGTCCGAAATCTTATCGGCCATCGAGAAACCGGAGTGGAACAGCAGGTCGAACACCTGAATGTCGGGCATCGTCTCTGCGCTCAGCGGATCGATCAAGCCTTTGTCGATCGCTTTCTTCAGCACGCGCTCCCGATTGATCCCATTGCCGTCGTCGGTGATCTCGATGAACACATGGTTGCCCGATTGGAAAGCGACCAGTTCGACGCGACCCGTATCGCTCTTGCCTTGCTCCTTGCGGACGGAAGGCATCTCGACACCGTGGTCGATCGAGTTGCGCAACAGATGCACCAGCGGATCGCCGATCTCGTCGATCACCGTGCGATCGAGCTCCGTCTCCTGACCGCGGATGATAAAGTCGACCTTCTTGCCCAGCTCGCGCGCCAGATCTCGAATCATGCGCGGGAAGCGGTTGAAGACGGTGTCGACCGGCACCATGCGGATCGTCATGACCAAATTTTGCAGGTCGGTGGAGATGCGGCTCATATGTTCGACCGTCTCAATCAGATCGGAGTTTCCGATCTCTTTAGAGATCTGTTCAAGACGCGTGCGGTCGATGACCAGTTCGGAGAACAGGTTGATCAGCACGTCGAGGCGATCGATGTCGACGCGAACCGATTTGCCGATGTGCGCCTTTTTGTTGTCTGCTGCCGCTTGCGCTTTCGATGGGTCGATCTGCGCGCTCTGCTTCACAGGTGCTGGCGCTTTGGCAGCAGCCACTTCCACCTTGGCCGCTTGCTCTTCTTCCTGCTCCTGATGATGCTCCACCTGCACTTGCGTCACTTGGACGTCCGCCACTTCGGAGATGTTCATCCCGAGGGCGCGCAGGCTGTCCTGATCCTTTTTGGTGACCAGCACGATCATGAAGTCTTTTTCAAACTTTTCTTCTTCCAGATCCTCGACGCTCGGCTCTGATTTGATGATCTCTCCCGCTCGCTCATACGCATCGAAAACCATGTAGGCGCGCGCTGCCCGCATGATGCATTTTTCGTTGAGCGTGACGATGATCTTGTACGAATTAAACCCGCTCTCCTGCGATTGGCGGAGAATGGTCGATTCATACTCGTTGAAGTTCACGCCGTCCGCCGTCGTCTCTCCCCCTGCCGTCTCCGCTTCGACGATCGGTGCTTGAGCGGAGGAAGCTGGCTTGCCAGATACGAGCGCTTTCAATTTTTCGACGGTCAGCTCAATATCGACAGAGCTGTCGTTGCCCACTTCGATAATCTGCGTCAGCTGCCCCTCCAAGAGGTCGACACAGCTGAACAAAACGTCCATCACATCGCCGTTGACAGCCAAGATGCCATTGCGCATCAGATCGAGACCGTTTTCCATCTCATGGGTCAGATGCGCCATCTTTTCAAAGCCCATCGTCGCCGCCATCCCTTTAAGGGTGTGGGCGGAGCGAAACACAACGTTTACGATGTCGAGCGACTGAGGTGACTGCTCTAAAGCCAGCAGGTTTTCATTGATAGCTTGCAGATGCTCTTTTGATTCTTCAATGAACATATCAAGATATTGATTCATGTCCATTTCAAGACACCTCCTAGCGTTTCCACGGTTTTCTTAGCTCGTCCGCAATGCGATCCAAGGGAACGACTCTGTCCACACAGCCTTTGGCAATCGCGGAACGCGGCATTCCAAACACTACACATGACTCCTGCGCCTCAGCGATCGTTCGGCCGCCTCGCTCCTTGATCTTCACCATCGCGTTCGATCCGTCAGCGCCCATCCCGGTCAGGATCGCTGCGGTGATGCGAACATCGCGCAGATCGGCAACCGAATCGAACAGGACGTCGACAGCTGGACGATGCCCGCCGACAGACGGCTCCTGTGAGAGCTCCGCCCGATAGGTCTGCGGACCATGTTCTACAATTCGCATGTGAAAATCACCTGGAGCGATGTAGACATGACCTTCCTCCAACATCTGACCGTGCTCCGCTTCATGAACTCGCACCTGGCACAGGTGGTCAAGGCGTGTCGCCAGCGATTTGGTGAACCCAGGCGGCATATGCTGCACGATGACGACAGCTGCTGGCAGCTCTGCCGGCAGATGGGACAACACCACTTGCAAGGCCCGAGGACCGCCGGTGGACGTGCCAATCGCAATGATCTCCTCTACGCGCTTCTCGGAGCGCATCGGTTTGGGAGGTGTAGGAATCGGCTTTTGCAAAGGCCGATAGTAGGTCGTGCTCCGAACCACTTGATCTTTTTTGGCTGCAGCTTTGACTTTTGCGATCAGCTCTTCTCCAACTTTGCGCAGGTCGAGCGAGATCGACCCGGAAGGCTTCCCAACAAAGTCAAATGCACCAAGCTCCAGCGCCTTGATCGTCGCCTCTGCTCCATCTTGCGTGAGCGAGGAGAGCATGATCGTCGGCAATTTGTATCTCCGCCAGATCATCGGCAATGCTTCCAAGCCGTTTAAGATCGGCATCTCAATGTCTAAGGTGAGCACATCAGGCTTTAAATGAGGTATGAGTTCGAGAGCTTCCAGTCCATTTTTTGCTGCTCCAACCACCATGATCTCAGGTTCTGATTGGAAGATATCACTGATAATGCGACGCATCAGAGCTGAATCGTCACAGACGAGAACTTTGATCGGGCTCATCCTGTCAATCATCCCTCAATTCTGGGTACTATTGAAACAGTCGAACCATTCGATGCAAAAACTGTTTCATTCCTTTATTCGATCGTTTTCGGGTGCGTTCACCCTTTACTTGCGCTTGCACCACATCTTCGATGCATCGTGAAGCCAGGCCGTGCGGGTAGGCGAGCAGAAACGGCTTTTGCCGCCTGACCGATTTGGTGACATTCGGGTCGTCGAGCAGCACGCAGAATGTGGAGAGCTCCACACCTAAAAACCGCTCGGCTACCAGCCGCACCTTCTCAGCCGTCTCCTTCCCTTCCGCCATCGACTGCGCGCGATTGATCACCAGCTGTAAGCGCGTGTTCGGCTCGCGGTTCACCACCATCTTGATCAGCGCATACGCATCTGTTATCGCTGTAGGTTCTGGCGTCAATACCACGTACACATCGTCAGAGGCGAGGATCAATTGCAGCATTTGTGCGTTTAACCCCGCACCTGTGTCGATCAGCACATAGTCGGCAACCCCCTGTAGCGCACCAAGCTGCTCCAAGAGGTAGTCACACTGCTCAGGTTGGATGTCGATCAGCTCTTGAAAACCAGAACCGCCCGCGATCAATTTGATATCGTGCGGCCCCGTCTCAAGGATCTCATCGAGCGTTGCTCGCTTTTGAATCAGATCGGCCAACGTCTTCTGAGGTTTGATCCCCATCAGGACATCGATGTTGGCAAAGCCGACATCAGCATCGAGTATGACGACCTGTTTGCCATGTTTAGCCAATCCAAGCGCGTAATTCAATGTAAAATTGGATTTGCCAACTCCGCCTTTGCCACTGGTGATGATGATCACGCGGGTGTCTTTTTCATGCGGTTCGTGGCGGGACTTTGCGACCAGGGAACGCAGATGCTCAGCTTGGTCACTCATGTGTTACTTCTCCTGTTAGCAATATCGCCAAACTTTCCGTCGAGATCGCTTCGATGTCTTCCGGGACATTCTGCCCGGTCGTCATATAGGAAAGCGGCTTTTGAAATTGGGTGACCAGATTGTAGACCGCCCCAAACGTCCTCGTCTCATCCGACTTGGTGAACAGAAACTTGTCCGCTCGCACCTGAGCAAAATTGCTGACGATCGCCTCAAGATCGGCCGCTTTTGTCGTCAGCGAGAGCACGAGGTACGTTTCGTCCGGTTGAATCTCCTCAAGGTACGCGTTCAATTGCTGAACGTTTAGAAGATTTTGGTAGTTTCGTCCAGCCGTATCGATCAAGATCAGATCGAAGTCGGAAAATGCGCCCATCGCCCGCTTGATATCCTCAGGTGCGTAGCACACTTGGAGCGGGATGCCCAAGATGTTTGCGTATGTGCGGAGCTGTTCGACAGCGGCGATTCGATACGTGTCGGTCGTGATCAATCCGACCTTTTTGCCTTTTGTCAACACCTGTTCTGCCGCCAACTTGGCGATCGTCGTCGTCTTGCCGACGCCCGTTGGGCCAATAAACGCAACCACTCTTGTTTTTAAGGCAATTTGAGACGGAGGACTATAGCGATCTAAATCCTCTCTAATAAAATTTGTCAAAACTCCTCGAAATTCCTGCTCGCTCACCTCATGAACCTGAGCAAAATTCCGAATTCCGCGTTCAATTAACCGATCGACCGATTGCTCGGAGATATCCTGTTGAATCAACTGTTTGCGGACGTTGATCACCGAATCAGGAACGAGCTGTTGCGGTGAGGTATGCAGCAGGTTGCGAAACATGGTGCGAAGCTCTTGAACCTCTCGCAACACTTGCTCCTCCGCCTGCACAGACGGAGCTTGCGCAACGCCCTGCTTGCTCAAGGGAGGGATGGCGCTACCAGCGTCCGCAGCCAAGACTGCCTCCGCACCTTGCTGACCGAGTGCAGGGATGGCAGAGGCTGCCTCTCCCTGCTTCTGCAGCAGCTGACCGAGCGATGCTGCGCTTCTCTCGTTGCGCACAGCAGCAGGGGCAGCGCTCTCTGGCCGCTCTTGGGTAGGTGGTTGATTCTGAGCAGCTTGACCCATCTGAAGCTGATAGGCGTTCGTAGCTGTCGGGCGGGGTTTGAACGGTTGTGGCTGTGGCGCGCTCGGTGCGCTCTGCTCCTCATTGGCAGCTGCCACCACTTCGATATGCGTCTTCGGGAACAGTCCGAAAAAACCGCGCTTTTGCACTTTTTTCGTCGAGAGAATGACAGCGTCTTTCCCGAGGTCTTCGCGAATCATCGCCACAGCTTCTGGCATTTCTTTGACAAGATAGCGCTTCACTAGCATTACAGGTTCACCACCCCTCCACTTTGCACTTCAACTGTCGCATCCAGCTCATTGAAGGACAGCACCGTCACATCTGGCAACACGCGCTCGATCAGCTTGCGCACATGCATTCTGATGTTTGGCGAAGTGATCAGGATCGGCGAATGACCCAGCGCTACCAAGTGTTGCACCTGTTCTGCCAACCGCTGATAGATCTGCTGAGAGACGCGCGGGTCGAGCGCAAGATACGCTCCATGTTCGGAGTTTTGAATGTTGTCCACCACCATCTTCTCAATCGCCGGAGCCAGCGTGATCACCTGAACCGGTCCATTCGCCGTGCGATACTGGTTGGTGATCTGGCGCGCTAACGCCTGACGAACATACTCGGTTAAAATGTCTGGGTCTTTTGAGTAATGGCAGTAGTCGGCCAACGTCTCGACGATCGTCACGAGATCGCGGATCGAAATCTTTTCGCGCAGCAGGTTGACCAACACCTTTTGCACTTCGCCGATCGACAGTTGAGCAGGAAGCACCTCTTCGACCAGCGCCGGGTAGTTTTCACGCAGCGAGTCGATCAGCTGCTTCGTCTCTTGACGTCCGAGCAGTTCGCACGCATGCGTGCGGATCACCTCGGTCAGATGCGTGGCGACCACAGAGGGCGGATCGACGACCGTGTATCCAGAAAACTCTGCCTGTTCGCGCATGTTCTCTGCGATCCACAGCGCCGGCAGTCCGAACGCCGGCTCTTTGGTCGGGATTCCGACGACCGCTTCATCCTCGACGCCCGGGCTCATCGCCAGATAGTGGTCGAGCAAAAGCTCACCGCGCGCCACTTCATTGCCTTTGATCTTGATCACATACTCATTCGGGCGCAGTTGGATGTTGTCTCGAATCCGAATGACCGGCACGATCAGTCCCATCTCGATCGCGCACTGTCTGCGGATCATGATCACCCGATCCAACAGGTCGCCACCTTGGTTGACATCTGCCAGCGGGATCAGCGCATAGCCGAATTCGAACTCGATCGGGTCAACATGGATCAAGGAGAGCACGCTCTCCGGAGAGCGAACTTCATCCTGCCTGACCTCTTCTTCCCGCTCTACTTCGCGCAGCTCTTCGATCTGCATCGTTCGCTGCATCTGAATTCCGCCAAAGACGAGCAGTCCGGCGATCGGCCAGGTGCTCAGCACGCCGATCGGAGTGAACAGTCCGAGCATCGCGATCACAGCGCCGACGATGAACAGCATGCGCGGGTAGGCGAGCAACTGCTTGAAGATATCGTCGCTCAAGTTGCCATCCGATGCAGCCCTCGTGACGACAAGACCGGTCGCCGTCGAGATCAAAAGCGCTGGAATCTGGGTGACAAGACCATCGCCGACCGAAAGGATCGTATAGGTCTGCATCGCTTCGGCAGCAGATTCGCCGCGCATCGCAACCCCGATGATAAAGCCTGCGACGATGTTGATCACCACGATGATGATACTTGCGATCGCATCCCCTTTGACAAACTTGGAGGCACCGTCCATCGCTCCGTAAAAGTCCGCTTCGCGCTCGATCTTCTGGCGCTTGTCCTTCGCTTCTTTTTCGGTGATCAGCCCAGCGTTCAAGTCAGCATCGATCGAGATCTGCTTGCCCGGCATCGCATCGAGCGTAAAGCGGGCCGCTACTTCTGCAACGCGCTCCGAACCTTTGGTAATAACGATAAACTGAATGATCACAAGGATTAAAAACACGATGATCCCGACGACCGCATTGCCGCCGATAACGAATGTTCCGAACGTATGGATGACGTTACCCGCCTCCCCTTGTGAGAGGATCGCACGGGTTGAGGAAACGTTCAACGAGAGTCGAAACATCGTGGTCAACAGCAACAGAGAGGGGAAGATCGCAAACTGTAGCGGTTCTTTTGTGTTCATCGCGACGAGCAGAACGGTCAGCGCGATGCTTAGATTGATGATGATCAGAAAGTCAAGTAAAGCTGTCGGCAGAGGAATGACCATCATAATGACAATTCCGATAACTGCGCCGATGACGCCAAAATCTTTTAGCTTCAAACGGGTCACTCCTTCCCTTAGACTTTACCTTTCAAGCGGTAGACGTAGGCGAGCACCTCTGCGACCGCTTGGAAAAGCTCTCCAGGAACTGTCTCGCCGATCTCGACCGTCTTGTACAGCGTCTGTGCGAGCGGCCTGTTCTCCACGGTCACGACGTTCGCTTCTTGGGCAACCTTTTTAATCCGCTGTGCCACCTCATCGATGCCCTTCGCGACAACTTGGGGAGCTTCCATCTTCTCCGCATCGTACTTGATCGCGATGGCAAAGTGAGTCGGGTTGGTGATGACAACATCCGCTTGCGGAACATCTGCCATCATCCTGCGCATCGCCATCTGTCGCTGGCGCTCCTTGATCTTCCCTTTGACCTCCGGGCTCCCCTCCGTCTGCTTGTACTCCTCTTTGACTTCCTGTTTTGACATCCGCAGGTTCTTTTCAAAATCGAACCGCTGATAGAACAGGTCAAAGATGGCGAGCACGAGGATGGCGACCCCGACTTTCCAAAAGATCGAAAAGGCGATGCTTCCAACGACGCGAAGCATGTCTAGCACTTCCATCGACCCGAGCTGTGTCACTCGCTTCCAATCGCTCGACAACTCCAGGTACACGATGACCGAAACGATCGTCATCTTTAAAAGCGATTTGACCAACTCGACCAGAGACCGCATCGAAAACATGCGCTTAAAGCCCTTGATCGGGTCAATTTTTTTGAGGTCGGGCACAAGAGGCTTGGTGGTGAACAGCGAACCGACTTGGAAATAGGCGACAAAACCGCCGATGACCATGACAGCGCCGGCGATTGGCAGCACGAGCTTCGCCACCGTCACCGTGAGGCTGAGAAAAAGCTGAGCGATCGTCTGTTCGGTCAGGTGAACGGTAAACCCGTTGGTCAGCTGAAGTCGAAGCAGATCGATCAGCTCTTCGAGAAACGTGCCGGACAACAGCTTGACGCAAAGCAATCCAACGAGCAGCACGATCGCCTGGCCGAACTCCTGACTTTTTGCAACCTGCCCTTTCTGTCTGGCATCCTGCTTCTTCTTCGGAGTGGCTTTTTCCGTCTTTTCACCGGCGAACAGCTGAAGGTTCAGACGAATCATGACGCGACGCCTCCCACAACTCGCAGCAGCGTGTCCAGTTGGCCGTACATCGTGTGGAACAGCCCGCGAAGCAGATAGACGAATGCGGGCATCGCGATGACGATCATCGCAGACCCGATCAGAATCTTGGCAGGCATCCCGATGACAAACACGTTCATCTGCGGAACTGCTCGCGACAGGATGGCGAGGCCCAAGTCGGTCAGGAACAGCGCAGCCACGATCGGGATCGCAATCTTAAAGCCGAGCAGAAACATCATCGTAAACGTTGCCATCAGGACGGAGAGCAGGTTGTCCGAGAGTGTAAACGCGCCGAGCGGCAAAAATTCATAGCTTTGCAACAGCGCTGCCAGCAACCCATGATGCCCATCCAGCCCTAAGAACAGCAAGATCGCGAGCGCATATTTGAATTGCCCGGTGATCGGAGCAGAAGCTCCTGTCAGCGGATCGAAAACGTTTGCCATCACAAAGCCGATCTGCATGTCGATAAACATGCCGCCCACCTGTATCGCCGCAAAGATAAAGGCGGCCACCATCGCGAGGGCGACCCCTACCATAAACTCCTTGAGGATGATCAGCAAGAGCTCAGCAAATCCCATGCCCGCATAGAGCTGACCTGCTTCTGATACGGCGAGCGCTGGTGTGAGCAACAGCGCGAGCACCAATGCCAGACCGATTTTCACCTGCATCGGAATGTTCCGCGCGCCGAAGAACGGAGTCAAAAAGAAGAAACTTGAAACCCGAACTAAGACAAGGGTGAACACTTCTACATAGTTAACGACAATACCTAACATGTAGATGCCACCCCTTCTATCCGATAAACGAGTTTAGATTTCCAAAGATGTTTCTCGTGAAGTCTAAAATTAATGACAGCATCCACGGTCCAAACACGATCATCGCGACAAAGATGGCGATCAGCTTGGGGATGAACTGCAACGATTGCTCTTGAATCTGAGTGGTCGCTTGAAAGACAGAGACCACCAAACCGACGAGAAGCCCGATGCCTAGCAGCGGGGCGCACATCTTGAGCAGAGTCAAGATCGCGCTTTGTCCAAGTGAGATGATAAAGTCCGCGCTCACTCCCAATCAACCTTTCCATTCACTGGTATCCGATCAAAAGTGACTTCACAACGAGGTACCAACCATCGACCAAGACAAACAGCAAGATTTTAAACGGCATGGAGATCATAACAGGTGGCAGCATCATCATCCCCATCGACATCAGCACGCTGGCAACCACCATATCGATGATCAGAAAAGGAATGAAGATCATAAATCCGATCTGAAACGCGGTTTTAAGCTCAGAGATCGTAAAGGCGGGGACGAGCGTGGAGATCGGTATCTCCTCGACAGATTCCGGCATCGGTTGATCGCGGAAATCTAAAAACAGCCGCAAATCCTGTTCACGAGTCTGTTTCGCCATGAAATGCTTCAGTGGAATTGCCGCTTGTTCCAATGCTTCTGCCTGCGGAAGCGAACCATTTAGATACGGTTGCAAAGCTTGATCATTGATTTGCTGTAAGGTTGGATACATGACAAAAAGAGTCATAAATAAGGCGAGACCGATCAGCACTTGTGTCGGTGGCATCTGCTGCAACGCCAGCGCGTTACGAACGAATGACAGCACGATCACGATCCGCGTAAAACAGGTCATCAAGATCAAGATCGACGGTGCGAGCGACAGCACGGTCAGCATCATGATGATCTGAATGCTCGTGGAGACCGCTTCCGGATTGTCCGAGGTGGACACACCGATGTCGATGCCTGGGATGACGATGTTCTGTTGCGCATGAGCAGGCTGATCGCCTAGCACAAGCGTAAACAGCGCGACAATGAGCAGGAGGAGAACTTGAATTCTTTTCATCTGTCTTCATCCTCCGAGCGCATCGACGACCGATGCTGTTGCTTCTTGAGCGAATCGATCTTCTCTCTGAGCGCAGCATCGAATGTGAGGTCCGATTCGTGAAGTTCTTCCGCCATCGGTTTTTGCTTCTTGCGCAGCCGGCTCATCAGATCACCGAAGCTAAGGACTCCGGCGTTCCCACCGCTCTGCTGCTCCGACGATTCCTTCATCTGCTTGACCGCTTCCGCATCTTCAATCGTATCGAGCAGCGTGACATCATCGCCCACGCCCAGCACATAGACCTTGTCATGCAAGGCGATCACATGCACAGAGCGATTGGTGGTGAGCGAATGAGCGCCGAGCGATTGAACCGCATTTCCGCGTGTGAGATTGGTGCGCGTGGAGAGAAATCGAATGAGCAGATAGATGATGGCAATAATAATCCCGAGTGCAAACAACAGCTGCAGGATTGACCATATCATCGAACCGCCATCGGCAGCAGCCCCTTGGAAATTGGTGGCCGGGGCATCTTTCTTCAACAGGTTCTCCACGCTTTCACCATCTGCCAACACGCGAGGGGGGGACGACAACCAGACAGCGCCCGCAACAACAGACCAAGCAACAAGACTACGTAGTTTTGGTCGCATGACCCCACCCTTTCTCAATTGTTGACGCAAGGGATCGATCAGCTCAGCGTTTTTTTGATCGCTTCGACGACGCGATCCGCTTGGAACGGTTTGACGATAAAGTCTTTTGCACCCGCTTGAATGGCATCGATTACCATCGCTTGCTGCCCCATCGCAGAACACATGATGATCTTGGCGTTCGGATCGAAGCCACGGATTTCCTTTAGCGCGTGAATGCCATCCATCTCCGGCATGGTGATATCCATCGTCACCAGATCTGGGCGCAGTTCTTTGTATTTCTCTACCGCTTGCACCCCGTCTTGTGCTTCCCCTACAACGGTATATCCGTTTTTCGTAAGAATCTCTTTGATCATCATTCGCATAAATGCAGCATCGTCTACGATAAGGATTTTATGAGACATCTTTTGGTTCCCCCTAATTACTGTAATTTACGAACTCGCTCAGACGGACTGATGATGTCAGTTACCCGAACACCAAAGTTTTCGTCAATGACCACGACTTCTCCTTTTGCCACCAACTTATTATTTACCATGATGTCTACCGGATCACCTGCTAGCTTATCCAACTGAACGATCGAACCTGGAACAAGCTCCAAGATGTCTTTGATCAACTTCTTGGTGCGCCCCAACTCCACGGTGATCGTAAGCGGTACATCGAGCAGGAGGTCGAGGTTGCTCGGCTGGCTGCCTGTGCCTGCCGTCGCGTCGAACGAAGCAAATTGAACCGGCTGGACGTTTACGCTCGGCTGCTGTCGCGGCGCTGCCATCGTCGCCGCTGCCTCCGCATGTGCGTACCCTTGTGGCGGATATGCGTACTGTTGCGGATAGGGCGGATATGGAGCTGGCGGATACTCCGCATAGACCGGCTGTTGCGGCGGATAGCTCGGAGCGACCTGTGGCGCAGGTGCTGCCTGCATCGCGTGCGGTACAACCTCTGACTGTGACATCACCGGAGGAGCAGGTTGAGCGGCTGGCTCCATGTGAACCGGTGCAGGAGCAGGTGCAGGAGCGGGTGCAGGCTCCGGATCGGATTCGCCGATTCCACCCGTCAGTTTGTTGATCATATCTTTCGCAAACGAGATCGGAACCAGTTGCATGATATGTGAATCGATCAAGTCACCGACGATCAAACGGAATGAAATTTTGATCAGAACCTCATCTTTCGGGAACAGGCTGACCGATTCTTTTTTATCAAAATCCATCACATCTACATCGGGAGGTGTGATGTTTACCAACATGTCGAAAATTGTCGACATCGAAGTGGACGCAGAGCCCATCATCTGGTTCATCGCTTCGGCCACCGCAGAGAGGTGCAGTTCATTCAGCTCAGCCGGCGCAGATTTGCCATCGCCGCCCATCATCAGATCTGCGATCACCTGCGCATCTTCCACGCGGATCGCGAGGACGTTTGCCCCGATGAAACCATCCGTGTATTCGACTTTGATCGCAACGTGCGGCAGCGGGAAATCGTGGCTCAACTGGTCGCGTGCGACCAATGAAACTTTCGGTGTCGTGATGTCCACCTTTTGACGCAAGAGGGTGGAAAGCGCTGTTGCCGCTGTGCCAAACGAGATATTTCCGACCTCGCCTAGCGCATCCACTTCAAATTCTGAAAGGTAGTTCCCAATGTTTAGATCATTCGAGCCCACGCTGTCTCCGTCATTCGTGCTGAGGAGGGCATCGATTTCCTGCTGCGACAAGACATCTTTATTCATCAGCGCCCACTCCTTCGTCATCCTCTATTGCTTGCGTAATCTGCACGGCCACTTTGCCGCGCGCCGTTCCCGGCTGCCCGACAAATTTGACGCGGTTGCCGATTCGAAGCTGAACCTTGGCATTGATATCCTGATCCAAGGTGATCACATCCCCGACGTTAAGCGAAAGAAACTCGCCGATTGAGATCGAGGAATTACCAAGCTCTGCAGTCAGCGGCACGTCAGTATTGCCGAGGCTCTGACGGATGGCTTCCCAATCCTCGCTGTAGTCTTTGGATGTCTTCATGCTGCCCATCCAGTAGTGGGCCGAAAGATTGGGAACGATCGGCTCCAACACGACATGGGGCATGCAGATGTTGATCATCCCTGTCGTCTCTCCGATCTTCGTCGAAAGGGAGACGACCGCCACCGTTTCGTTCGGTGAGACGAGCTGTAAGAACTGCGGGTTGACTTCCAGATGATCGACTGCCGCATCGAGGTCGGCAACCTGCTTCCAAGCTTCCTGGAAATTGTCGAGCGCCCTTCCGAACACCCGCTCCATGATCGTCATCTCAATCTCGGTCAGGTCGCGCAGCTCATCCGCCCCTTGACCTGGCCCACCGAGCAGTCGGTCCAACATCGCGTAGGCGATGTTCGGGTTGACTTCCATGACGAATTTGCCCTCTAATGGCGCACAGTTGAACACATTCAAGATCGTCATCTTCGAGATGGATCGAATGAATTCTTCATAAGGCAATTGATCGACAGACACGACCGAAATGTGTACAAAAGTGCGTAGTTGAGCAGAAAAATATGTGGTCAGCAAGCGTGCGAAGTTTTCATAGATCCGCGTGATGCTGCGGATATGATCTTTGGAAAATCGCATCGCACGCTTAAAGTCGTATACTTTGATCTTGCGGTCAGTGTCTTCTTTTCGAATTTCCTCCGCTGTTAATTCACCAGATGAGAGCGCAGATAACAGCGCATCAATTTCACCTTGCGACAAGACCTCAGCCATCTGTCATCACCTCCTTTTTGTAACGGGTTGTGCTATTGCACGACGATGTCGGAGATGTAGACGTCGGTGACTTTTCCCTCGAGCATCACTTTGTTCATCGCTTCAACCAACCGAACTTTCAGCTTTTGATAGCCGTCCGCCTTTTCAATATCAGCTTGTGTGGTCGTGTGCAAGGTCGAGTTGATGATGTCCTTGATCTGCGCTTTTCTCTGCTCGATTTCTTTCATCGCGGCCTTGCTGTCACTCTGAATGGCGATCGTAGCTTGAATCAGCGCATCGCCAGCCAAGTTGGTGGTCATCTTGCCGATCTCATACTGGCTGTCCAACAGTTCTTTCGCAGACGGTACAACTTCCTCTTGCCCAGCTGCCGGAAGGAACGTCTTGTAAGCGACGATCCCGACGATGCCGAGCAATGCCACTGCGATGATCAGAATGAGTACAATATTGAGCGTCTTATTTCGAAACATCGGTACCCTCCGCGTTCAATTGCCGGGCTTGTACAGAGACAAGCCCGACGTTTCGGTAATAGGATTCCACCATCTGGAGCACTTCCGAGATCGGTTCAGCGACGACAAATTTTTTCCCGGTGATCAGTGTGATCACCGTATCGGGAGTTGCTTCCACAGACTCGATCAGCGTCGCGTTCAGATAGACTGTGGAATGATTGAACCTGGTGACCCGGATCATATGCTCACCTCACCTCTGAAATTAACCGCGCTTGAGGTTGACAACTTCTTGCAAGATTTCATCAGAAGTGGTGATGATGCGGGAGTTTGCTTGGAAGCCGCGCTGTGCGACGATCATCTCTGCAAACTCATTGGTGAGATCCACGTTGGACATCTCCAGCGCCCCGACTTGGAGCAGACCGGTACCCGTTGCCGGATCGCCAGGTGCTGCCAGCACAGGTTCGCCGGAGTTCGGAGAAGTTCTGTACAGCGATCCGCCAACTTTTTCGAGGCCGGACGGATTGCCAAACTTGGTCAGGCCGATCGGGCCGAGCGTCGTCGCTTGGCCTGCACCGTCGACGACGGTCAGCACGCCTTTGCTATCGAAGGAGAACGATTTGACGGCAGACATATCGTCCACTTGGATCGGTGCGCCGCCGCTGTCAGCCACTTTCCAACCATCCGCATTCACCAGATACCCATCTTGGTCAAAATAGAAGTTGCCAGAGCGCGTGTAAAACATCTCGTTGTTCTCATTGACGACGGTGAAGAAACCTTCGCCGGTGATCGCAAAATCGAGCATGCGATTGGTCACCTGCGGCGCCCCGTTGTTCATGATCGTATCGATCGCCGAGATCGTCGAACCGAGGCCGATCTGCTGCGGGTTGGTCCCGCCGAACATATCGTTCGGTGCGCCTGCGCCTGCAATCGTTTGGCTGATGATGTCTTTGAACATGACGCGACCAGCTTTAAAGCCGGCGGTGTTGACGTTTGCGATGTTGTTGCCGATCACATCGAGTTTTGTTTGAAACCCTCTCATACCGGAAATACCTGAGTACATGGAACGAAGCATCGAAGAGTCCCTCCTTATGTTTGGAGCCGCATCGGTCGGTCAGCGGCCTCGGGCATCCACATCGTGGTCCAGCCCACTACGCAAAAACTGCGCTGTCAATCTTTGTGAAGACATGATCGTTCATGTGTGCAGAATCGACCGCCGTGATCACCGTTCTGTTTTTGATCGAGATCACATAGGCGGTGTCTTTGTACATCACCAGCGATTCCCGTCCGCCTTTTGCAGCCACCTTGTCGACCGCATCTCCCAGCCGATTGAGATCATCCTGCGAAAGTCTGATGTTGCGAACTCGCAAGCGCTCAAGGGCATGAGCGGAAAAGGTAACCCCTTGCTGCTTCGCAAGGCTCTTGCTCAATTCCTCTTGAAATGAAGTTCCCCCTGTACTGCCTGGCCTCACCTTGCGCGATGCGATCTCGCGGTCGAGAGCGATCGGATTCGACACAGGCCGCAGGAGCCAATTTTGGCTCACGTTCCCCACCCCCTGCTCGAAGGTTACTCAGCTTTTATCGTTTCGATTGCAGCCAGGTCAACTAATTCTTCGCCCACTTGCACTTTCACGACGCCTTCCACCATTTTGACAGCTGCCACTACCCCTGTGACCGCCTTCCCATCAGCCCCCGGATAGGAAACTGTTTTGCCAAGCATCGACGACCCGAGCGACACCGCGCTCATCTGCACCACCAAAAGGTTGGCAGTAGCAACTTTGTTCATCTGCTCCAGCGAAGAAAACTGCGCCATCTGCGCGATGAACTCTCGGTCTTGCATCGGTTGCGTCGGATCTTGATTCGCCAGCTGTGCGAAGAGGATTTTCAGAAATGCATCCTGATCGAGCTCTCGCTTGATCTCTCGGTCAGGGCGCGATTCATAGCGGTGCGAGTTGTCGATTTGAATTGGATTCGCCACTTTGCCAACTCCTTCTCTCTACGCGGTAACGTCGATGCTGTCAGGCTCGATGATCATCTGATCTTCGATCGCTGACACATCGCTCAGCGTGAACGTGTCAACTGTCGCCTTGCGCGATTGTCCACCCTGTTGCTCGCGTGCATTTTGCCCCGATCCTCTGTGCTCTGGCAACCCCGAGCCCAGATTGGATTGGCCGTTTGCAGAGGACTGCACCTCGATGCGGTCATACTGAATCCCCTGTGCCTGCAATTGCAGCTTCAGCCCTGCGAGCGCGGAGTCGAGCATCCCCCTCGATGCTGAAGAGTCGGCGATCAGCTGAACTGAGATCTGTTTATTGATCGATTGGATGCGCACTTCCACCTCACCGAGCCCTTGCGGCTCCAGGATGATGCGGAATTCATGACGACCTGGTGACTCGATCAGCGAAGCTCGTTTGACCAACATGCTCGACAGTTCAGAGCGCAGTTGATCGGCGCGCATCGTGACGACCGGCTCCAACTTTACAGTTCGCTCCGGAAGCTTCAGATACGCTTGAAGATCGAACCCGGCAGCTGGCGGCAGATTGTCCGCCTGTTTCACCTGCACCCCTTCGGTCGCCTGCTTGGCCGATGCGCCACCTGCTGTGCCCTCTTCGGTCAGCATCGCCGAAGCGGCCAGCTTCCCGCCTTCTGGCATCGCCGCACCTAGCAGCGCTTTGTCAGCATCGCTTTTCACTCCCGCTCCAAGCAGGAAGCTTTGCAGCGTGTGCAGCGACATCGTCGCCTGCAGTTTCCCAAGTGCGCTGTTCGTCATGCCCGTCCAGCCTATGTCGAGCGGTGCCAAACCGCCCTGCTCAGCTTTGCCCGTCAGCACCGCTTCGATTTGGACCGATTGCATCAGCGTTTGCAGCAGGATTGCCGTCTTGCTTTCTGGTGTCGCCAGTTGCGGTTGTGCGAGCAGCGTCTGCATCATCTTGCCGAGCGCCGCGTTAAACTCTGGCATCAGCTTGGGATTGGCGGTGAGCGTCTCAAGCGGGTTGCCCTGCGGATTCTCAAGCAGAGCGGTCAAGAGCTCAGAGGACACACCAAACTTTTGCAAGACTTGCGCCAGATCGGCATTGTCGAGCGGGAGGTCGTTCAACAAGAGCGGTGCTGCCATGCCATTCGCCAAGGCAGCCAGCGCGGCCAACAGACCTTCCTGATCGCTTTTCTGCGTTTCACCCGCTTGCTGAGCTGCACCAGCAGCTTGTAAGAGCAGGTTGAAAGCGCCAGCGCCATCCCCTTTGCCAGCGGCGGCAAACGCCTTGGCTCCAGCAGATGCGGTCGGTGCAACACCCATGTTACCCACTTGCAGTTCCATCATTTTCACCTCCTTTCGCAAACTATTGACTCATCATCTTCGCGGCGATCGCAGGTTCCATCTTCTCTAAAATTGCAGCTTGCGCTTTCGAGCTCATCTTGCTCAGGAACTGCTTCGCTTCTGTCACCGATAGCTGGCTTAAAACGAGCGCCGCCTTCGCTGGCGACATGTTCGCATAGACATCCGCTTGCGTTTGCAATGGATCTTTCTGCCCAACAGAGCCCTTCTTATCCAGCTCGGCGATCTGTTTCTTCAGCGCAGCGATCTCGCCATCCTTCTTCTTCATGTCAGAATCTGCCTGCTGCTTTTCATTTTCCAACGCGGTGATCTGATCCTGAAGCTCTTGGATCTTCGCTTTGTTCGCTGTTGCTTCCTGCTCTTGCGGATCGGCCTCGCCCTCCTCTGCCGGAAGCAGGCTGGAGATCACAGGAATCTCGCGAGCCGCACTGGCGATCTTCCCTGTCACATCGACCCCGAGAAACTGGAGGATGATACCCGACAAAAGAGCGGTCAGCAGAAGCGGGAGGATGATGATGTAAAACAACCATTCGACTTTACTGTAGCGATGTTCCGCTTCCATGATGCCTCGCTTCACCTCCCTTTGCGACGACGCAACACAGCAGCCGCCTCATCCAGCGCCTCCTGCGCCAGCTTGTCCTGATGCGCCCGCACTTCCAGTCGACGTCTCTCTTGCAGTTTCGTCCACATCTGCTCGTCGAGAAAGCGATCCTGTAACGCTTCGTGCTTGTCCTCACAGTCCACCTTCTGCTTGGCGATCACTTCTGCCTGCTGTCGCATCAGGCGGTTTTGAGCATTCATGAAGAGAATCCATGCGTGCAGTTGATCGGTGGAGATCTTCTGCTCGGTGGCACGGTGCATCTCCTGATGTGCCACATCGTGCTGGTCGACCATCGTGTAGAGCTTGTCGTACTCATCATCCAGCTTCCGCTTCGACTGGGCGTACTCCCAAGTCGCTTGCTGCGTAATGCGATTTTTCAGCGTGGTGATCTTCTGTAGAGAAGCCAGGGAAACTGTCATACCTCGATCCCTCCGAACGTCTCAATCAGTGCGTTTCGAGCGCTTTCTAAGTCGCTGTGCTCATGAACATCTTGCGCCGTAAAGCGCTGAATCGCTGGTTGATGCATGATCGCCTTGTCGATCTGCACGTTGTTGCCGCGCTGGTAGGCGCCGATGTTGATCAGGTCTTCAGAATCTTTGTAGATGGAGCTAAGTTTTTTAACGACTCCTGCGGCGCCCTTATGTTCAGGCGACACCAGGTCGTTCATCACGCGGGAGACGCTCGCCAGCACATCGATCGAAGGAAAGTGCCCACGGTTGGCAATCTGACGAGAGAGCACGATATGTCCATCCAGAATTCCTCGCGCAGCATCGGCGATCGGCTCGTTCATGTCATCCCCGTCGACCAACACCGTGTAAAAGGCGGTGATCGTTCCTGTCTCGCCTGTGCCTGCCCGCTCCAAGAGCTTGGGCAGCGTCGCGAAGACGGAAGGCGTGTACCCGCGGGTGGTCGGAGGCTCTCCGATCGCCAAGCCCACCTCACGCTGCGCCATCGCAAATCGAGTGACCGAGTCCATCATCAGCACGACATCCTGCCCATGATCGCGGAAATATTCGGCGATCGCGGTGGCGACCAGCGCTCCTTTGATTCGCACCAGCGGCGGTTGATCTGATGTCGCGACGACGAGCACGGAGCGCGAGAGCCCCTCTTCGCCTAAGTCCTTTTCGATAAATTCTCGGACTTCGCGTCCCCGCTCCCCGATCAGCGCGATCACATTGATATCTGCCGATGTGTTGCGCGCGATCATCCCGAGCAGCGTGCTCTTGCCGACGCCAGAGCCTGCGAACAGGCCGACGCGCTGTCCTCTCCCCACGGTGAGCAATCCATCGATGCAGCGCACACCGACCGAGAGCGGCTCCTCGATCCGCTTTCTCGTCAGCGGATGAGGAGGTTGGCGCATCGCGCTATACGTGTTCGGACTGTCGAGCGGTCCCTTCCCATCGATCGGTTGCCCCAGCCCGTCCAGAATGCGACCGAGCAGATGTGGCCCAACCGGAATCTGCAAGGAGTTCCCTGTGGCGACCACATCGTGACCAGGCCCGATCGACCCCAGATCGGAAAGCGGCATCAGCAGCACGTTGTTCTCACGAAAGCCGACCACTTCTGCCAGAATCGGTTCCACGCCGGGCGATTCGATCTGGCAGACATCTCCGACGGTGGCCACCGGCCCTCTCGACTCGATGGTCAGCCCGATCACCTTGGTCACTTTGCCATTGACCTTGATCGTGCGAATGCGATTCAACCGACCGAGATACTTTTCGAGCTTTTCCTGACTGCTCATGGCTCAAGGCTTGCAGCGACATCCTGCAACGCCTTTCTCACCTCTTCCAATTGGGTGTCGATGCGCGCGTCAATATTGCCAAAAGCGGTGCAGACCACACAGCCGCCAGCCTCGACGCTGCCGTCCTTGATGATCAACAGCTCCGTCTGTCCAGGCACCGCTTTGCGCAATCGCTCACGGCTTTGCTGCACGATCTCGTGGTCATCCGGGTGCACATGGACTTCGACTTTGCCCCCGTCATGAATCTCTTCGAGAGCGGCCCGCACCACCTCGATGACAACCGATCGGTCCGCGCTGCTCTCGCGAAGCATGACCTTCTTGGCCACCTCAAGGGCGAGGTCGACGATCATCGGCTCCGCTTCGTACAGATAGCGGCGGCGCTCTTCCACAGCGGACAGGTATTGCTCCTGTGCCGCCTGCAAGGTCGCTGCATATTCTGCTGCTGCCTGTGCTGCCCCTTGAGCAAATCCTTCCTCATACCCGACCTGCTTGGCCGCTTCCACCTCGGCATGCAAGGTCTGTTGCACCTGTTGCCGCTCGCGGTCGAGCAACCCTGCCGCCTCCGCATTCGCCTGTTCGACGATGCGTTGCGCCCTTTCGTGCGCCGAAGCGACAATCCCCGCCGCTTCCTGTTCGGCAGCTTGGCGCAAGATGTCCAACTCGCTGAGATCGGGCGCTTCCACCGGCTCTTGCGCGATCGGATGCACCTCTAACCGGTACGCTTGCTGAGTAAACGACGCTTGCTGTGCTTTGAGCAATTTAGACAATTACATCGTCTCCCCCACCGCGAGCAATCACGATCTCGCCGCTCTCTTCCAGTCGGCGGATGATGCCCACGATGCGTTGTTGTGCTTCCTCGACATCGCGCAGTCGCACAGGGCCCATAAACTCCATATCTTGGCGGAACGTTTCCACCATCCGCTTCGACATGTTGCGGAAGATGACTTCCTGCACCTCTTCGCTGGACACTTTGAGCGACAGCGCCAGATCGTTCGTGTCCACATCGCGGATCACGCGCTGAATCGCGCGGTTGTCGAGCGAGACGATGTCTTCGAAGACGAACATCCGCTTTTTGATCTCTTCGGCCAACTCTGGGTCTTGGAGCTCCAACGATTCGAGAATCGTCTTCTCCGTCGAGCGATCGACGCCGTTGAGAACCTGCACGATCGCATCGATACCGCCGCCGCTGGAAAAGTCGTGCATCGCCATCTGCGACAGTTTGTTTTCGAGCACGCGCTCCACTTGGTTGATCACTTCTGGCGAGGTGCGATCCATGATCGCGATGCGCCGAGCGATGTCCGCCTGATGCTCTTGCGGCAAGGCGGAGAGAATCATCGAAGATTGAATCGGATCAAGATAGGCGAGCACGAGCGCGATCGTCTGCGGGTGCTCATTTTGGATAAAGTTTAGGATTTGATTCGGATCGGCTTTGCGGGCAAAATCGAAGGGACGAACTTGTAGAGAAGCGGTCAGACGGTTGATGATATCGATCGCTTTTTGCGAACCGAGCGCCTTTTCCAACACATCTTTTGCATACTCGATCCCACCCTGCGAGATATACTCCTGCGCTTGTGCGATCGAATGGAACTCATCGAGCACATCCTCTTTTTGTTCGTACTCGATCTTTCGCACGTTCGCGATCTCCAGTGTCAATTGCTCGATCTCGTCCTCGCGCAGATGCTTGAATACTTTCGAAGCGATTTCTGGCCCAAGTGAGACGAGCAGAACGGCCGCCTTTTGACGCCCGGTAAGTTTTTGTTGCATGCGCGCCACAAGCAGTCACTCCTACTCTTCTACCAACCAGGTACGCAACAGGTTGACAAATTCTTCCGGTTTTTGGTTTGCAAGTTTCTCCAGCTGCTTCTTCATCTTTTGCGATTCCGATTCTTCCATCGCCACCGCGACCTCTCGGGTGGTCGGCGCTTCGAGCACCGGCACATCGGTCTGCTTGCGACGACGAGTCAGCGCATAAGCGCCACCGCCGAGCAGGACGAGTGCTGCAGCCAGCGCCCCCAGGAACCACGGCTGTTGATAGAACGAATCAGATGCGAACGGATTTTCCGGAGCGACGAACGCTTGTCCGGTGACGGTGATCACGTCGTTTGCTGTGCCGTCGTTCTTGCGACCGATCGAAGTGGAGACAAAGTTGGTGATCTCGTCTTTCTTCGCCTGCGTCAAATTCGGATCGTTCAACAACACCGACACTGTATAAGCTCCCACGCGGTAGAGCGATGTCTCACCGTTTTCCACATAGGTGTTCCACTCGTAGTTGGTCGTATTATCCTTTTTCGAAGAGGACTGATTGCCCTGCGTGCCAGCCGGATATTGCTGCTGGTTGTTGTTGTTTTGCTGTTGTCCGGCCGCTCCGCCACCCTGCGTGCCTTCCGTCTCTTCGCTCACTTCTCGGTTGGAGATCACTCCACCGCTTGTGGAACCTTCGATCGGAGGGGTCAGCTTCTTGTCTGTCCACGTCTTCTGATCAAAATCAACATCTGCATGAACAACAACCGCAACATTGTTCAGACCGACAATCCGCTCCAGCGCATTACGAATCTTTTTAGTAGCTTCTTGTTCGACTTGAATTTGGATCTGTTGTTGTTTGCTCAGTTTCCCATCTGTTCCCACACCAGCTAACGCCTCTCCTTGGTCATCGACCAAGCGGGTGCCATTTTGGTCGACGATCGCCACATTTTGCGGCAGCAGACCTTGAACCGAATGTGCGACCAGCTGCTGAATCCCACCGATCTGATCGGTGGTCAACGCGACTCCAGGCGCTAGTGAGAGCAGGACGGACGCTTTCGCATCCTGCTTCGCTTGCGAGACAAAAAGCTTCTTCTCAGCCTGTACGACGCTGACCTTCGCTTCTTGCACGCCCTTGATCGTCTGAATCGCGTTGGCGATATTGCCTTCTGTTGCCTGTTGGTAGCGGACATCGAACTCTTTTTCCGTCATCCCCAGACCAGATTGATCAAAGACCGAATATCCCGGCGTCGCAGATTGTGGAAGTCCGTCCATCGCCAGTTTCATCCGCGCCTCATGCTGGTACTTCTCCGGCACGGAGATCGTATCGCTCCCCACTTGGTTGGGGATCTTTAGCTCGTCGAGCTTACTCGAAAGCTCGCCTAAGCTGGCAGGCGTTTGATTCGCGAATACCACTACATAGTTCGGGCGAAGTGCGAACCAAGAGAGAAGGGATACTGTGAGTATAAAGAAGACGCCAACAAGGAGAAGGTTCCGCCGTTGTCTCTTTTCTAACTGCTTCCAATATCCTGTGAGTTTTTCGAATAATTGCTTAAGCTTGTGGTTCACAATTTCACCTCGTCGTCACTTACTCCCCACACTGTTGCTCACGCAATCCCCTATACTTGCATTCGCATTACCTCTTGGTATGCCTCCATCGCTTTGTTGCGAACCTGCACCATCAACTGAAAGGATACCGATGCTTTTTCTGCTGCGATCATCACCGTGTGCAGATCGGTCTCCTGTCCGCTGGCCAGCAGTTCGGTCAGCTGGTCTGCCTGTTTCTGCTGGTTGTTAACCCCTTCGATCGCTCGATTTAAAAAATCAGAAAAAGATGGACCTTCCGACCTATTTACCCCTTGCCCCTGCAGGGCTTTTGTCGGATTGAGCCCGGTTACTTGCAACGCATTGTTAATCCCTTCGATCATCTGGAGCTGCTCCTTTCTTATCGACCGATCTCAAGCGCTTTTAACGCTTGGGACTTGGCCGCGTTGATCGCAGTGACGTTCGCTTCGTAGCTGCGGGTCGCGGAGATCATGTCGACCATCTCGCGAGCGATGTCAACGTTCGGCATTCGCACATAGCCGTACATCGGATCGCCCGGCTCTTTCACCGCATCGGGATGGCTCGGATCGAAGACGAGCTTGAACGGCGTTTCATCCTTGACGATCCCGGTGACGCGCACGCCCTGCCCAGATGCTTGTCCCATCTCCTGCGCCAGAACGTTTTGAAACGAGGTCGCTGTGCGCTCTCCCATCGTGACGATCTGTCGTCGATACGGCTCTCCGTTGACGCCGCGCGTCGTGTTGGCGTTGGCGATATTTCCGGCGACGACATCGAGGCGCAGGCGCTGTGCTGTCAGACCTGAAGCGCTGATGTTGATACTATCGAATACTCCCATGCTTATCGCTTCCCTTCACTGATCGCATACTTGAGCGTTGCAAACTTGCCGTTGATCCGCTGTGCCAATGCGTTGTAGAGAATTTGATTTTCTGCGAGGTTGGTCATCTCGACGTCGATATCCACATTGTTGCCATCAAGGCGCATCGTCGTGGAAGTATCGGTGACCGTCTCAGGCTTCACCTCAGAGATCCGATTGGTCCCGATCGCAATGTGTCGCTCGTCTGTTCGACGACCGCTCATCGCAGTTCCTGCCAACACTTGCTGCAGCGTATGTTCAAATGATACATCGCTGCGGTTGAAGTTCGGTGTGTCAATATTCGCAAGATTGTTTGAGATCACTTTCTGTCGCAGGCTAGCGGCATCAAGCGATCGCTCTAGCAATGAGATAGCTCGATTGTTGATAAACGACATACGATCACCCTTATGTTTTGATAGGTATGTATATCTTTCTTCGCGATGTTCGAAAATCCTGCATGATTCGACAACTCAAATTCAAACTGACATTCACCATTTTATAACTATTACTTATATCTTACTAGGGACTTTCGCCCTGACTCGACATTTTTCACACACCCTTCACAGGGACAAAAAAAAGACGCGGTCACGTCCGCGTCCTGTCGATCATCTTGACTTCATATCTTCTAACAGCGGGAGCAGTTTGGGGTTCAAGATCTTGATGTGCGTGCCTTTCATCCCCAATGAACGCGCTTCGACTACGCCTGCGCTCTCCAATTTGCGCAGTGCGTTGACGATCACCGAACGCGTGATCCCCACGCGATCTGCGATGCGAGAGGCGACCAGCAGTCCTTCGCGCCCATTCAGCTCGGCAAAGATGTGGTCGACCGCCTCCAGTTCCGAGTAGGACAGCGATCCGACCGCCATCTGCACAATCGTCCGCTCTCGCCCTTCCTGAAGCTTTTTTTGTGAGGTGGCGCGCACCAGCTCAAGCCCGATCAAGGAAGCGCCATACTCGGCGAGCACGAGGTCTTCCTCTGTCATCGGACCTTTTTGCCTGGTCAGCAACAGCGTCCCCATCCGATCCCCCTGACCGCGGATCGGCACGATTGAGAGGTACGCGCGCTCCTCTGTCAAGCCAGTGCAAAACGGGGTGTTCTCCTGGATATTGGTGCGTGTAAACTCATGGCTGTACAGCTTGGCGACAAAATCATCCGGCAGGCAGACGCATCCATCCGCAGCCTTGGGCAGCTGCGAGATGTCGATCAGCTCAGCTAACGCATGGCCGAGCAGCCTGCCTTTGTCGTCCACCAAAAAAACGTTGGCGAGGATGATATCGCGCAAGCTTGCGGTCAGCTCTTCATAGCCGACGCGCATGCCATCTGCACGTTGCAACAATCGATTCATAACCCGCGTTTTGCTCAATAGTTCCATATCAGCCTGGTACCCTCCTGAGGTAAATTCCTACAGGATATAGTGGCTGAGATCCTTGTTCTTCACGATGCCTTCCAGTTTCTCCGCTACATATGCAGGCGTGATGACAATCTTTTCGAGCAGCACGTCTGACGCTTCGAAGGAGAGGTCTTCCAACAGCTTCTCCAGCAGAGTGTGCAGTCGCCGCGCTCCGATGTTATCCGTCTCCGCGTTGACCGTGGTGGCCAGCTCAGCGAGCTTCTCGATCGATTCTGGCGTGAACTCGACCTTGATCCCTTCCGTCTCCAGCAATGCGATGTACTGCTTGATCAGCGCATTTCTCGGCTCGGTCAAAATGCGTTGGAAATCTTCCGCAGTCAAGCTGGTCAGCTCGACCCGGATCGGAAACCGACCTTGGAGCTCGGGGATCAGATCGCTCGGCTTGGAGATGTGGAACGCGCCTGCCGCCATGAAGAGAATGTAATCGGTTTTGACCGGGCCGTACTTGGTCATCACCGTCGATCCTTCGACGATCGGCAGAATGTCGCGCTGCACCCCTTCTCTGGATACGTCAGGACCTCCTTGACGCTCCTTGCCAGCGATCTTGTCGATCTCGTCGATGAAGATGATGCCAGACTGTTCGGCGCGGTGGACAGATTCGGTCGTCACTTCATCCATGTCGATCAGCTTTTGCGCCTCTTCTTGGGCGAGCAGTTTGCGCGCTTCACGAATCGGCACTTTGCGCTTCTTCCGACGCTTGGGCAACATGCTGCCCAGCATCTCCTGGATGTTGTTCATCCCCATTCCTTCCATGCCAGCTCCACCGCCGAGCAGGTCCAACATGCCCGGGGTAGTATCCTCAACTTCGATCTCGATGACCTGGTCTTCCAGATCGCCGCTCTGCAGCCGCTTTCGGGCTTCGCTTCGTTGCTTTCGGATCTCAAACGAATCCTGTGGATTTTCGTCTTGTTGTGTACCAGCATTGCCACTAAACAGCATTTCAAACGGATTTTTGAAATTTTTGTTTTTCGCAGAGTCTGGAACGAGCAGATTGACGAGGCGATCTTCCGCCATATCCTTCGCCTTTTCCTCGACAGCAGCCATCTTTTCCACTTTGACGATGCGAATCGCCGTCTCGACCAGATCGCGAATCATCGACTCGACATCGCGGCCGACATAGCCTACTTCGGTGAACTTGGTCGCTTCCACCTTGATGAACGGCGCCCCGACCAGTTTGGCCAACCGGCGCGCGATCTCCGTCTTGCCGACGCCCGTCGGACCGATCATCAGAATGTTCTTCGGCGTGACCTCTTCGATCATATCTGCGGGCAACAGCGAGCGGCGATAGCGGTTGCGCAGCGCGACAGCAACCGCCTTTTTCGCCTTGCTTTGACCGACGATATATTTGTCGAGCTCTTCAACGATTCGCTTTGGGGTCAGCTCTTTCATGTTTTGCATCTCTCGTTCCCCCTCCTCTAGCCGATCTCTTCGACGATAATATTGTGGTTGGTGTACACGCAGATGTCGGCCGCGATCTTCAATGCGTTCTCCGCAACCTCGCGGGCGGAGAGCTCTGTGTGTTGGTAGAGCGCACGCCCTGCCGCCAGAGCGAAGTTCCCGCCAGAGCCGATCGCGATGATGTCGTCATCCGGCTCGATCACCTCACCATTTCCGGAGACGAGCAACAGGTGATCCCGATTCATGATGATCAACATCGCTTCCAAGTTTCTCATCATCTTGTCGGTGCGCCATTCTTTGGCCAGCTCGACCGCCGAACGCTGCAGGTTACCATGATACTCTTCCAGCTTGCCCTCAAACTTTTCAAACAGGGTGAACGCATCGGCGACCGATCCGGCAAACCCCGCGACAACTTCGCCGCGAAAGAGACGTCTCACTTTTTTCGCACCGTTTTTCATCACCATGTTTTGGCCGAACGTGACCTGCCCGTCGCCAGCCATCGCCGCTTTTCCGTTGCGGCGGCAGGCGAAGATCGTCGTGGAATGAAATTGGCTTTGACTCATCGTTCCGTCCCCTCTCGTCATGCCCGCGGATGGGCCATTGTGTAAACACGCTCCAGATGTTCGCGAGTCGTGTGTGTGTAGATCTGGGTGCTGGACAGGCTGACATGCCCGAGCAGCTCTTGCACGACGCGCAAATCTGCTCCGTTGTCGAGCAGATGGGTTGCAAACGTGTGTCGCAACGTGTGCGGGGAGACCTTTTGCATCCCCGCTAGCTGGACGACATATTTGTCCAAAATGCGCCGCACGCTCCGATCGGACAACCTCGTCCCGCGATGGTTGAGAAAGAGGGGATTGCCATCTCCTTCCCCCTGCTTGCGGAGCACCGGCCATGCGTCTTGCAAATAGCGTTCCAGCGCATCGATCGCCTGCTGCCCGAGCAAGACGTAGCGCTCTTTCGCGCCCTTGCCGTAAACGAGCGCCGCGCCTACCTCCAGATCGAGGTCGGCGATGTCCAGCCCCACGCATTCGCCGACCCGCACGCCAGACGCATACAGCAGCTCCAGCAGCGCCTTGTCGCGCAGCCCGAGCGGCGTCGAGAGGTCTGGCGCGCCCATCAACCGCTCGACAGCATCGATGTACAAAAAGTTGGGCAACCGCCGCTCCAGCTTTGGCAGATGCACACCTTTTGCCGGGTTCTGCTCGACAAGTCCTTCGCGGCGCAAGAATTCAAAAAACGAGCGGAGGGCCGAAATCTTGCGCGCGATCGTCTTTTTCTCCCGGTCGCGCGCCATGCGACCGACAAACGTGCGAACGTCCACATGTCCGATCTGGTCAAACGAGGAGCGCCCTTCTCGCCGCATAAACTCGATAAACTGTTCCAGGTCGGAGAAATAATGGTCGAGGGTGTGGTCAGAAACTCTTTTCTCCACCGCAAGATACTGCATGTACAAATCCACCAGATGATCGATCACCGGTGAATCGGCATGTTTTTGCTCCATCGCTCTCCCCACCTTTTTCTGCAACCCTATGTGAACGCGATTCGATTTAGACCCGAGCTGACCGCATGCGGCAGCCGGTTCGCCTTCCCCGCTTTGCGATCATCGCGCCGTTTCGCTCAGAGCTGATGTTCCGTTTGAAAAGCTTGCAGGCTCTCCAGCGCACGGTCTGCAATCATTTGATTTTTTTCCTGCTTGTTGCGGATCTTTTTCGCAAGCGGTGGCAACAGTCCGAACGTCGCGTTCATCGGCTGGAAGTTTTTCGCGCTGGTGTGCGTGATGTAATAGGCGAGCGATCCGATCGCCGTATCGCGCGGGAAGACCAGCGGCTCCTGCCCATCGAGGAGGCGGCAGGCGTTGATCCCGGCGATCAGACCGGCAGCTGCCGATTCGACATACCCTTCCACACCGGTGATCTGGCCTGCGAAGAACAGGCTGTTGCGCTGCTTGGTCTGGTAGGTCTGTTGCAGGAAGTTGGGTGAGTTGATGTACGTGTTGCGGTGCATGACACCATAGCGCACGATCTCCGCGTTCTCAAGACCCGGGATCATCTGGAAGATGCGGCTCTGCTCGCCCCACTTCAGGTGCGTCTGGAAGCCGACCATGTTGTACAGCGTCGCGGAGGCGTTATCTTGGCGAAGCTGGACGACCGCATACGGCTCTTTGCCAGTGCGCGGATCGGGCAGGCCCACCGGTTTGAGCGGGCCGAACAGCATGGTCTGACGGCCGCGGGTCGCCATCACTTCAACCGGCATACAGCCTTCGAAGAAGACCTCTTTTTCAAACTCTTTGAGCGGCACGACCTCCGCGCTGACCAACGCATCGTAAAAGCGATCGAACTCCTCGCGAGACATCGGGCAGTTGATATAGGCCGCTTCCCCTTTGTCGTAGCGAGACGCGATGTACACCTTGTCAAAGTCGATCGACTCTTTGTTGATGATCGGAGCGGCCGCATCGTAGAAGTACAGATACTCCTCTCCGGTCAAGTTCAGGATCGCCCGCGAGAGATCAGGAGAGGTGAGCGGACCGCTCGCGATGATGACGATGCCCTCTTGCGGAATCTCGGTAAGCTCTTCGCGGATGACGTTGATGTTCGGATGCTCCTGCACGCGGCGAGTCACCTCTGCAGAAAACGTATCGCGGTCGACCGCGAGCGCTCCGCCAGCCGGAACGGCCGTTTTGTCAGCCGAGCTGATGATCACCGAATCGAGGCGGCGCATCTCCTCTTTGAGCAGGCCGACCGCGTTGGTCAGGCTTGCTCCGCGCAAGGAATTCGAGCAGACAAGCTCAGCAAAATTGTCCGTTTTATGCGCATCGGTTGCACGAACGGGGCGCATTTCATACAGGTTGACGCGGTGGCCGCGCTTGGCGATCTGCCAAGCTGCCTCCGTACCTGCTAGCCCTGCCCCGATGACTGTGATTGGTTGTGTCATGCTGTCAGCTCCCTTCAGTGCCGATAAAAAGACAGGGGCAAACTACCCCTGTCTGCCCTCTGTGGTCACTTCTTCCTTATGACTGCATTCCGAACCGGAACACTGGATGACTTCTTTCCCTTCGCCTTTGCCGGTGCGCTTTGTGATCAAAGGTTCACCACATTCTGGACAGGCTCGGCCGGTCGGGCGATCCCAGATGATAAAATCGCACTCGGGATAGCGATCACAGCCGAAGAACACGCGCCTGCGCTTTCCTTTTCGCTCGACAAGTTGACCTTCCTTACACTTCGGGCAAGCGACGCCGATCTCCTTTAAGATCGGCTTGGTGTTGCGACAGTCGGGAAAGCCTGGACAGGCGAGAAACTTGCCGTAGCGCCCATGTTTGAACACCATCAGCTTCCCACACTTCTCGCAAGGGACATCGGAGACTTCCTCTTGAAGCTCTACGTGCTTCATCTCTTCCTCTGCCACGCGCAGATGCTTTTCAAAGTCGCCGTAGAACTCGCCGAGCACCTTCACCCAGTCGATGTCTCCGTCCTCCACTTCATCGAGCTCCTGCTCGATGGTGGAGGTGAAATCGACATCGATGATCTGCGGAAAGAACTCCTCCATCATCTCATGGACGATCTCGCCGAGCTCGGTCGGGAAAAAGCGCTTTTCTTCCAGCAGCACATACCCGCGCTTCTGAATCGTCTCCAGAGTCGGCGCGTAGGTGGAAGGACGACCGATCCCGATCTCTTCCATCGTCTTGACCAAGCGCGCTTCTGTAAAGCGGGGCGGCGGCTGAGTGAAATGCTGCTTCGGCTCCACCTCTGGCGTATTCAGCTGCTGTCCCTCGACCATCGGCGGGAGAAATTTCTCCTCATCCTCTTTCCCCTCATCATTTCCTTCAATATACAAGGTCATGAAGCCTGGGAACTTGATCTTCGAACCGGTCGCACGGAATTTCGCATCGCCGACCGCAATGTCGACCGTCATCGTGTCGAGTACAGCGGATGACATCTGGGAAGCGACAAAGCGATCCCAGATCAACTTGTACAAGCGGAACTGATCGCGGCTGAGAAACTCTTTCACCTTGTCGGGGTGGCGCAACACGGAGGTCGGCCGAACCGCCTCATGCGCCTCTTGGGCGCCTTTCGACTTGGTCGAATAGTTGCGCGGCTCAGGTGGAGAGTAGTCGGAACCGTACTGATCGATTATGTATTCTTTCGCTTCTTCCTGTGCAATCGTCGAAATGCGCACAGAGTCGGTACGCATGTAGGTGATCAGACCGACGGTGCCTTCCCCGCCGATATCGATCCCCTCATAGAGCTGCTGCGCGAGCGACATCGTTTTGGAGGCGCGAAAGTTCAGCTTGCGAGCTGCCTCCTGCTGCAGGGTGGAGGTGGTGAAGGGCGCTGATGGATTGCGCTTGCGCTCGGTCATCTTGACCGACTGGACGGTCCAGCTCTTCCCGGCGATCATCTTTTCGATCTCCTGAACCTCGCCCTCCCCTCTCAGTTCTCTTTTTTCCTCTCCGAAACCGTGGAATTTTGCTTCGAACTTGCTTTTGTCGATTTTGAAATGCGCGGTAAGCGTCCAATATTCTTCCGGCTCAAAGGCGCGAATCTCGTTTTCTCGATCGATGATCAAGCGTACCGCGACCGATTGGACGCGGCCCGCTGAAAGCCCTTTCTTCACTTTCTTCCATAGAAGTGGGCTGATCTGATAACCGACGAGGCGATCCAAAATTCGGCGCGCCTGTTGTGCGTTGACCAAGTTCATGTTGATCGAGCGCGGATGTTTAAACGCTTCTTTTACCGCATCCTTGGTGATCTCGTTGAACACGACGCGACATGGGCCGTCTGTGTCCACATTAAGGATGTGGGCGAGATGCCACGCGATCGCTTCCCCTTCGCGATCAGGGTCGGCCGCCAGATAGACGGCCTTCGCCTTTTTGCGGGCGTCTCGCAGTTCTTTCAAAATGTCGCCTTTTCCACGTATTGTTATGTATTTCGGAGAGAAGTCGTCTTCCACATCGACGCCGAGCTGCGACTTCGGCAAGTCTCGCACGTGGCCCATCGACGCTTTAACCACATATTTTTTACCGAGATACTTGCCGATCGTCTTCGCTTTGGCGGGAGACTCGACAATCACCAGATAGTCGGACACGACCCTCTCCCCCTTTCTTTATGTAATAGAATGCGTTTTCATTTGAAACTCGGGATGCTATGTACCAATATATATCACCTGTTTGCTTTTTGTCACGACCTATCGCGATTTTTTTAGGCGAACTCCTGCCATAGTAATATCCAATCCCGGGTGTGCTCAAACCAAGTTTTCAGAGAAAATCGAAGATCGAATCCCCTCGCTTCCCGCATCCTGCAACACTTTGCCCGACCGATCGATCGCATTCCTTCAATAATAAGCAGGTCGGGCATCGGACGCTCCTTTTCGCCTCGATGCCCTGTGCCCACAGTATCGGAAATCTCGTGCGATCATCAGTCCCGCAGCCAAAAGCGGTTGCCCGGCAGCGCGACGATGCACCCTTGCAACTGCAAGCGAAGCAAGGTCGTGTGTAAAGCTCCCGGAGGAAGACCGGTGCAGGCTAGCAGCTGATCGAGATGCTTCTCTCGTTCATCAAAAGCGCGCAAGAGAAGCTGAGCATCTCGATCGAGCGGGGGCAGGGACGTTTTTTCTGTAGGTGTTGGTTGCGGGGTGAGCCGGTAGTCTTCGAGGATGTCAGCAGCGGTGATGACCAGCTTAGCTCCTTGCTGGATCAAGCGGTTGGTGCCAGCGCTCGATCGAGCGGTGATCTGCCCTGGTATCGCGTATACATCTCGGCCTTGTTCGAGCGCTTGATCTGCGGTGATCAACGATCCGCTTTTCTCCCCCGCTTCCACCACCAGCGTCCCGCTGGCCAGACCTGCGATGATGCGGTTGCGAATCGGAAAGTTTTGCGGCAAAGCGTGCGTCTGTGGAGCCCATTCAGAGATGACCGCCCCGCCGCCGCCTGCAATCTCTTGCGCCAGTCGAACGTTTTCTCGCGGATAGATCTGCGACAGCCCGCTGCCGAGCACAGCGATCGTCCGCCCCTTCGCTTGCAACGTCGCTTGATGAGCGATCGTATCGATGCCTCTCGCCAAACCTGAGACGATCGTCATGCCGCCTGCGACCAGTGCGAAGATCAACTTTTCGGTCACAGCTCGCCCGTAGGTGGTCGATGTCCGCGAACCGACCACAGCAAGCGCCTGATCGCCTGTAGGAGGAAGCGTGCCGATGATGAACAGGCCGGCTGGCGGATCGTAGATCGACAGCAGAGCGGCAGGGTACTCCGCATCCGCTTGGGAGATGTAGCAGATTCCAGCCGTCTTCAGCTCGCTCCGCAAGCGAATGGGGTCAAAAGTCGCGCGGGCAAGCGAGAGCGAATGCGCCATCCGCTTGCGAACGCCTGCGCCACGCTGCATCTCCGCCGCATCCGCCTCCCAGACCAACCGCCAGTCACCAAAATGGTCGATCAATCTTCGAATCGAAACAGCGCCGACACCTGGCGTCATCGAAAGCCAAAGCAAAATGTCCTGATCGCGCATGAGGCTCCTCCTCTTCAGGTCTGTTCAGATAAAAAAGAGAGACTCACGGGGAGTCTCTCTTGCTGATCGCATCGAAATGTGCGATGGAGCGTATGATGAAAAGTTCTTACTTCACAGTCACTTTATCGAGCATGCCTTTTTCCTTGAGCAGTTCGACCATCGTCGAGCCCAGATCGGACGGGGTCGGAGCTACGCGGATGCCCGCAGCTTCCATCGCTGCGATCTTTTCAGCCGCAGTGCCTTTGCCGCCGGAGATGATCGCACCAGCATGGCCCATGCGCTTGCCAGGAGGTGCGGTTGCGCCTGCGATGAAGCCGACGACCGGCTTGGTGCAGTTCGCCTTGATCCACTCTGCCGCTTCCTCTTCCGCCGTCCCGCCGATTTCGCCGATCATGATGATCGCGTCAGTATCTGGGTCGTTTTGGAACAGCTCCAAGACGTCGATAAAGTTGGTGCCGTTGACCGGGTCGCCACCGATGCCGACCGCAGTCGATTGACCGATGTTTTGGGTGGTCAATTGGTAGACCGCTTCATAGGTCAAAGTACCGGAGCGAGAAACGACGCCCACGCGCCCCGGAGTGTGGATGTAACCTGGCATGATGCCGATCTTGCATTCGCCCGGCGTGATGACGCCTGGGCAGTTCGGGCCGATCAGTCGAGTGCGCTTGCCTTCCATGTAACGGCGCACTTTGACCATGTCGATCACCGGGATGCCTTCGGTGATGCAGATGACAAGATCGAGATCTGCGTCGACCGCTTCCATGATCGAGTCTGCCGCATATGCTGGCGGAACGTAGACGACCGAAACGTTTGCGCCGGTCGCTTCTTTCGCTTCCACGACCGTGTTGAAGATCGGAATGCCTTCGATTTCGGTGCCGCCCTTGCCCGGGGTTACACCTGCAACCATGTTCGTGCCGTATTCAACCGCTTGTTGAGTATGAAAAAGGCCTGTTTTACCCGTGATGCCTTGGGTCATGACCTTCGTATCCTTGTTGATCAAGATAGACATTAGGTTATCCTCCTTCGCTCGTTATTACTTCACCAGTGCGACGATCTTCTGTGCAGCGTCAGCCAAGCTGTCTGCCGCTACGATGTTCAGACCGGAATCGTTCAGCATCTTTTTGCCCAACTCGACGTTCGTGCCTTCAAGGCGCACGACGAGCGGGTGTTTGAGGCCGAGCTCTTTCGCAGCTGCGATTACCCCTTCTGCGATCGTGTCACACCTCATGATACCGCCGAAGATGTTGACCAAGATCCCTTTGACGTTCTCGTCAGACAGGATGATCTTGAACGCTTCCGTCACCTTCTCCTTGGTCGCGCCGCCCCCAACGTCGAGGAAGTTCGCCGGTGTGCCGCCAAAGTGTTGGATGGTATCCATCGTCGCCATCGCGAGACCTGCACCGTTTACCATGCAACCGATGTTGCCATCGAGCGCGATGTAGGTCAGGTCAAACTTGGACGCTTCGATCTCTTTCGGATCTTCTTCATCGAGGTCGCGCAGTTCCGAGATGTCAGCATGGCGGTACAGCGCGTTGGAGTCGAAGTTCAGCTTCGCATCCAGCGCGACCACGCGGCCATCGCCGGTGACGACGAGCGGGTTGATCTCTGCGATCGAGCAGTCGTTGTCAACAAACGCGTTGTACAGTGCGGTCATGAACTTCACCGCTTGGTTGACCAGCTCTTTCGGAATGTTGATCGCGAATGCGAGCTTTTTCGCTTGGAACGGAGCGAGGCCGATAGCCGGGTCGATCGCTTCTTTGAAGATCTTCTCCGGAGTTGCTGCTGCCACTTCCTCGATCTCGGTGCCGCCCTCTTCGGACGCCATCATCACGACGCGCTGCGTCGCGCGGTCGACGACCAGGCCGATGTAGTACTCTTTTTTGATGTCGGACAGCTCTTCGATCAAGAGACGCTTGACCACTTTGCCTTCCGGACCGGTTTGGTGGGTGACGAGAGTCATGCCCAGGATCTGCTCTGCGTATGTACGAACTTCGTCCACGCTCTTGCCGAGCTTAACGCCGCCTGCTTTGCCACGGCCGCCCGCGTGGATCTGTGCTTTCACTACAGCTTTGCCGCCCAACTCTTGAGCGATCTCCACTGCTTCATCTACCGTAAAGGCCACGCGGCCGTTCGGAACCGCGACGCCATACTTTTTCAAGACAGCTTTGCCTTGATACTCATGGATGTTCATTCCGCTTCCTCCTCCACTCGTTTCGTGAAAAATGGTACAATGCCAACACTTTATATTCGACTTGACTCGATGCAATCCTGCAAGAAACGACATGTAATGACAATTTCTTATCGGTATTTCTGTTCGCTTTCGAACTGCACTTTTCGCTGGCACGGATCACAGATAAACGTGGCACTGCCAGCTTTGGCGGCTTGTAACTGCTCGATGGACGATGCTTCTGCCTGATGAGTCGTGCCACAAAGCGAACAGCGGAGCGTATACTCTTGATTCATCTGACGACACCCCTTTGAATGGATTCAGATGATGGTAGTATGCTGCTTCCTCACCTTTGAAATGCCTGTACGGTGTACTAGTTCAGTTTCTTGACCGGCTTGTCGATCAGGCCAGACTTGTCGCTCGACCATTCATGCTGATCCATGATGTCGAGAATGCGGGCGATCACGTCTGCGATCGTATCACGACCGTACAATTCGTCCCCCAATTCCTTTTCCATCGCGTCAATCTGTTCGGTGACAAACTGCTCGTCGAGGTACAGCTCATCCACGACCTTTTTGATCACCATCGCGCGAACGGCAGCTTTATCCATCCGCTAAGCCCCCCTTCCACACTCATCCTTCACTATTATATCCATCAAGTTTCAACTAGACAAACGTTCCGACATTGTCTTAATTTTCTCATCATTTCCGCCTCTTCTTGTCGATGCGAGGCGCACGATCAGATCGAACCGCTTGCCTTCCGAAATGCGTCGCGATCCGTTCGAAACGGCCTTTCCACGACCGCGAATCCTCCTGCCGCGAGCTTGCGCATCTGTTATTGTTCACTCGGCTCGATCACCTTCTCCATGTGCAAAGTCTCGATCCGCTCCCCTGCGCGCTCGACTAGCTCTTCGTAAAAGATGCGATAGCCTTGCCCTCGATACAATTCAATATTTCGCGGCAGCTCCGCACGAACTTTGCACCAGAGCCGTCGCTGTCCCTGCTCCTCCGCAAAGCGTTCCAGCCATGCGAGCATCCGCTTGGCAATTCCTCGACCTTGCCACTCGCGGGCAACGGCGACTCGGGAGAAATACAAGCCGTCTTGTTGCACTGAAAATCGAACACAGCCAACCCTTTCCCCCTGTGATGCTGCACAAAGCACCACCTGCATGTTCTGCTGGTCGAGCGCCGCTCGCACCTCTGCTGCCGTCTCTTGAAGAGCTGAGGAGGGCATCGGCAAACTTTTGTATGTGCTGAAAGCATCTTGCGTCAGCGCGTGGATCAACTCTGCATCTTCCAGTCGTCCAAACTGTATCGTGTACTCACTCATCGGTCGTCTCCTCCAATTGTGCGTTGAAAATCGAGCATGCTTAGGCAGCTATATACAAAAAATATTGCCAGTTCGTATACAATGATAGAGAGGTTGTTATCGGTACGTCAGAGAGGGGAAACCAAACATGAATGTGACAGACGCAATTCTCACCCGCCGCAACATCAAGCGGTTCAAACCGGACCCGATTGCGATCGAGCGAGTGGTCGCTTGGCTGGAACTCGCGTCGTTCGCGCCGAATCACCGGCTGGCTGAGCCGTGGGAAATTCTTTTCATCGGACCGCAGACGCGGGAAAAATTGCAGCACAAGACCGATTTTGGCGGCGCTCCACTGCTTCTCGCCGTGGTGGCAACGCCTGCGAAGACGGCGATCGACCGCGACGAGCACGTGGAAGCGGTCGCTTGCTTCATCCAAAACCTGATGCTCGCAGCGCACGCAGAAGGAGTCGGTACCGGTTGGTCTTCGATCGGAGCCTCCCCGCGGGTTCAGGAACTGTTTGGGCTGCTCCCCGGATACGAGGTGATCGGTGTCCTGCCGATCGGCTATCCGGCAGAGGTGCCAGAGCCGAAGCCGCGAACTTCGATCGAACAAAAGATCACCCACCTGCCCTAACCGCTGCTGGATCGACGGTTGCGGACATTTACTAAATCCCCACAAACGAGCAGACACCCGAGCCGAATGACGGTCAGGTGTCTGTTCGCTTACTTTTTGATCTCGTTGATCGCACCATAGGTGAGGTCGGGCGCATCGGTCAGCTCGTACCATCTGCTTTGAAACTCAAAGCGGTCTTCATAGACGCTGATGCTCGCCTTCTCAGCGCTCACATCGAGGATGAAAGAAACGATCGGCACCGTGTTCTTCACCAGGCGACCTTCCTCGGGTGTCAGCTCTTTGCCCTGCTTTAACACAGCGACGAGGCTGTTCGCTTTCGCTTTCGCCTCCTCGCCCTCAAACTTCCACGTTTTCGGCAGGTCCGACCCCGCTTTTGTCGTCATGACCAACTTGGAAGTCTGCAACAGGTCTTCAAATTGCAACTTCGATTCGCTTTTTTCTTGATGTGCAGGCTTTTGCGGTTCGGCAGTCTGCGGGGCACATCCGCTCAACATCAGCCCGCAGACGATTCCCGCTGTGATCCATCTTCTCATCGAGGCTTCCTCCGTTTCACCATCACGCTCCACTCTCAGCAGGCGCTTTGGCATCCGGCTTTGGCTGCCTGTCTTTGACAGCAAATTTCAGCCAGAGCGCATTACACAACATTGTACATGTTGCGATGATAAAGAGCGAGCCAAACCCGTATTTCCCCCCGATAAATCCGCCGACGTTCGGCCCGCAGAGATTCCCCAGAAACATGGCGGACGTGTTGTAGCCAAACATCCGTCCCTGCACCTCAAGCGGCACCCGCGAGCGAATCAGCGAATTCACCTGCGGAAGCAGACCGCCGATGCACATGCCAAGTCCGAATCGGCAGATCATCAGCTGCCACGGCGCGGTGACGAACGCTTGGGGCAGATACATCAGACCTGCGCCACACATCGCCAAGAGCAATACTTTTTTGTAGCCGACCCGATCGCCCAAGCGACCGAGACGTGGGGAGAAGATGATGTTGGCGATCCCCGTGCAGGCGGTGATCATGCCGGCGATCAGCGCGACGCTCTCCGACCCTGGCACCAGCTGTGACACGTAGAGCGACATCATCGGATCGACCATCATCGACGAGAAGGTGATCAAAAAGGACACGACGAGCATCGGCCAGATCAGCTTGAGATGACCGACCATCTCAAAGCGCCTGCGCTCGCTCTTCGCTCCCTTGCTGGCAGGAGCAGGCTTTTGAAAGTTCTCTTTTACAAACACTGTCACGATGACAGTCGCGATGACCAGCATGCCCGCTGTGAACCAAAACACGCTGCGGAAACCTAAGAAGTTTGCCAGCACCCCACCGATCAGCGGCCCGATGATCTGCCCGGAAACAGCGCCTGTCTGCAAGGTTCCGAGCGCGTAGCCGACATGCTCCTTCGGCGTGTTGGTCGCCATCAGCGCGACAGCCGCCGGGATAAACCCTGAGATGACACCCATCGCCAGCCGCAGGTAGAACAGATGATCGACCGACGTGACGAATCCCATCAGCGCCATGACGATCGCCATGCCTACCGCACTTCGTATCAACATCACCCTTCGCCCTGTTCGGTCAGAAAGCGCTCCCCAGATCGGCGCGAAGATCGCCGAGGTCATAAACGTACCGGAGAAAACGAGCCCGGCCCACCGCGTCAGCTCCTGCGGATCGGTGACTCCGAGATCCTCGATGTACAGCGGCAAAAACGGCATGACCAAGCTCATTCCTGCCATCACTGTAAAGTTGGCAAACCATAGCACCACAAGGTTGCGCTTCCAAAGTTGCATGGACTTTCCTTCTTTCTATGTTGTACAATCACTTCAAGGTACACACGTGTATTCAGGAGGGATGATTCTCATGTCACATGAGGCGTTTCAAGTTCGAGTGTACGGTCTTGTCGGTCGCGAACTTGACTTGGAATATTCTGACTTTACCAGTGGAAAGCTAGGTCCACACCTTGATGTTAATCCTATTGTATCAACCTTCTCAGGAATTGCGACTCCTGTTTCTTCGCTTCTCGAAATAATACAGCCGTTGGCGGAAAGCACACACGCCATCTTTCACGCTAGCGACGATTTTCAAGCAATCCTTCCGATCGAGCAGCTCGAAAACGCGCTGTTGCTCTTTTCTCAAGAGGACAAGCCATTAAAAAAGGGATTTCCGGTGCGACTTTTGGTGCCGGACGGCCACAGCGACTGTCTAAATGTCAAATCGGTGGTCAGCATCAACTTCATCCGCTCCGAACCGCATCAAAAAGCGGAGTTTGGATTTGCGAACACCGTCTCCCCCGACGATCTTGCGCGCAACTGATCGTGTGCACATATCCTGTTTAGAGGAAACGGGGCAGATCGAATGATAAAACCCCCGCAGAGATGGGGGTTTTATGGTACCCTAAAACATATCGTACAAGACCGATCTCAGATTAGGAGGGACGCACATGTCCAAGAGTACGCTCTGCTGTGGTCTGTCGATGATCGCCATCATGAGAAGCGTCTACTCCGACGGTGGAGTATTGATTCACGACGTGCCCTTGCTCTGCTGCCCTACCTGTCATCGCAGCCACCTCGCTCCGGAGCTTGAGCTCGACTTTATCATGTTGGCTCATCATGCCGAAACGGATGGTGTGAAAGTCGCCTCGCTGCAAGAGGCGATCGGAAGTGAAAAGATCGAGCAGGTGCTTCACACCTATCCCGAAGATGAGCGACATCGCAGCGGTCGCCGCGTTCTGCCTGAACAGATCGACTCGTTGCTCGACATGATCAACCTTGCCAAATCGCTCGACGACCAAAAGTGGCAGGCAGAATTGGTCGAGCAGCTCAAGCGTTTTACCGCGTGGTCGCACGCGCGCCAGCCCTAGTGGTCGAGCACAGTAAACTCACCGCAGATCTGACCGTCCTGATAGGTTTTCAAAAGGTGTTTATAAGTGATCATGTCGGACGCTTTTAGAAACTCGTCAAATTCACCTTCCGACATTTTGCACTCCATCACCACGCTGTTTTTGGGAAAAAAGCGATCCAACGTTTTTTCATGCTGCATCTTGGCATATTGGTCATGATACAGCTTTACTTGAATCATCAAGATGTCCCCCTTCTGCTCCAAGATGCCTTTAGGATATGTAAAGTGGAAACATGCTAAACGCCCCCATCGTCTGATCACGAATGGGGGCGTTTAGATTGGTTTCTTACTGTCAACGGCGTCCATGACTCTCTCCTTGTTCGTCATTAGAAGTATCCTCGCATGACTCACAACGGTTCTTAGATCGGCGGATTTCGTCTCCCTCGAAGAAACCTCCGCACTCGAGGCACACGTACTCCAACCCTTTTCACCTCCTGTTTCTCAAATCCCTACTTCTCTTATTATAGACGATTCTGCAGAAAAGATCAGTAAAACGCGATGAGATTCATAATTTGTTTGGAATCATTTTTCCAACGCGTCTTTTGACCTTAGATTTATTCTATGCATTTCCAACCGAATATGAACCCAAAAACTCAAACTTTTCGCGAAGACGTCCCTGTTTTCGCTGGGGGAGGACTGTTCATGTATGCTCAATTGACCGGGATCGCCTTGTACGGGTTGCAGGGCGTGATCGTGCTGGTGGAGGTCGATCTTTCCAACGGGCTGCCCAGCTTCGATCTCGTCGGACTTCCCGACAGTTCGGTGCGCGAGGCAAAAGATCGCGTGCGTGCCGCCCTGCGCAACAGCGGGTTTGACTTCCCCATGCAGCGCATCACAGCCAATCTGGCTCCGGCGGCCTTGCGCAAGGAAGGCGCAGGCTTCGACCTGTGCTTGGCGCTCGGCATCTTGGCGGCTGCAGGAGTGCTTCCGACACCATTGCCGGAGGGGATGGCGGCAGTCGGTGAACTGGCGCTCGACGGTGCGCTCCGCCCGGTGAAAGGAATGTTATCGCTCGCTCTCGCCGCCAAGGAGCAGGGGTTGCACCTGTTGCTGACCGCTTCCGAAAATGCACAAGAAGCGGCGCTCGTCGAAGGTCTGACCGTCTATCCGGTCGGCTCGCTGCGCGAGGCGGTCGAGTTTCTCAGCGGCCGCTTGCAGATCGCTCCCGCTGTCGCACGCGCGACAGACGCCGCGAACGATCATGCGGAATTCCATGAGGATTTCTCCGAGATCAGAGGGCAACCGCATGTGAAGCGAGCGTTAGAAATCGCAGCTGCCGGTGGGCACAATGTGCTCTTGATCGGCCCGCCCGGCAGCGGGAAGACGATGCTTGCGCGCAGATTGCCAACCATCTTGCCACCGCTCACCCGAGCGGAGTCGTTGCAGGTGACGCAGGTGTACAGCGCTTCTGGACTGCTCGCATCAGCTGGGCAGTTGATGAGCAGACGTCCCTTTCGCTCCCCGCACCATACGATCTCAGTCGGTGGCATGATCGGCGGTGGCACGATTCCCAAGCCGGGAGAGGTGACGCTTGCACACGGCGGTGTCCTGTTTTTGGACGAGTTGCCAGAGTTTAAAAAGTCTGTGCTCGAAATGTTGCGCCAGCCTTTGGAGGATGCGAGAGTGACGATCGCGAGAACACAGGCGACCTACACCTTTCCCAGCCGCTTTTTGCTAGCGGCGGCGATGAACCCCTGCCCTTGTGGCTATTACGGATCAGACTACCGCCCCTGCACCTGCACGCCACTGCAGATCGCCCGCTATCGTAGCAAGATCTCCGGCCCGCTGCTCGACCGAATCGATCTTCATCTTGAAGTTCCGCGCATCCAATACCACGATCTGCTCAGCTCCTCCAGCGAAGAAACTTCCGAACAGATCGGGAGGCGCGTCTCCGCTGCTCGCTCGCTTCAACAGACTCGCTTGTTCGACCGCCCCGCTCCCTGGAACGCGGCGATGACCCCGCGGGAGATTCGCCTGCACTGCCCGCTCACCTCAGAAGCAGCATCCTTGTTGCAAGACACGTTTGAGCAGTTGGGGTTGTCCGCCCGTGCTCATGATCGGATCTTAAAAGTCGCTCGGACGATCGCCGACCTGGAAGGACGGGAACAGATCGACATTCCGCATCTTGCCGAAGCGGTTCAGTACCGCAGCTTGGATCGCAAATATTTTGGGGAGTGACGGAAGATGGGCGTAAGGATTATAATCATATAAAAATTGATTCGATTCACGAAAAAGGAGCGATGAACAGTGGGGGCAATCAGTGTACGCAACCAATCATGGTAAGTAAAGGTTGAGAGTCTTTTCTTCAGCTGCGGGTGACTTGATCTGTGAGGATCAGATATCGCCTGCTTCCTCACATCCGCATACAGGTCGGTCACACTTGCAGCGCCTTGACATGATTGGAGGACGCTGAAATGAACCTGTTTTCGTGGGATCGAAATTTGTGGATGCGGGTCGTGGCAGAAGGATTTGTACAGACCGTTTTTTGGATGTTCTTTCCGTTTGTCGCCATCTACTTTAGTGAAGTGTATAGCAAAGAGACGGCAGGGGTGTTGCTCGGACTTCCTACCATCGCTTCCATCTTTGCAACGTTGCTCGGGGGACATCTCGCCGATCGAGCAGGGCGGCGAAAAACGATGTACGCGGGAATCTTTGCGCAGTCGGCGATGTTCTTCCTGTTCTTGCTCACCGATCGCATCTGGTTGCAATGGATCGCCTTTGTGGGGATCTCTTGCTCCTACTCGCTGTACCTGCCAGCTGCGACGGCGATGATCGCCGATTTGACTTCTGAAAGAGAGCGGCGTCACGTTTTTGCCGGCGTGCAAACCGCCTTTAATATCGGGGTGGTCGCAGGTCCGTTGCTCGGATCGTTTCTTTTCGCTCAAAACCTTTCGTTGCTGCTGCTCATCTGTGGCGGTGTGCTTTTTCTTTACGGGTTGACCATCCTGTTGTTCTTTCGCGAGACAACTCCCGCTTCTACACGGAAAGAGTTGGCACTTGAAACGAGCAAAAATGGGGGGCCGAACATCTTGTCCGGTCTCAAACAGATGCTGTCAGATCGCCCCTTCACCCTTTATTTGCTCGCTTGTGTGCTGATCGCGATCGTATTCATGCAGACCACTTTGTATCTGGCCGTCTATCTAACCGAACTCATGCCCGCTGGTGCGAACGTGTATGGCTGGATGTTAGGTTGGAATGGCTTGCTCGTCATCCTGTTTTCGATGCGAGTTGCCAAGTGGTTTAAATCGATCAGTGATCGCAACGCACTGTTGCTGTCATGCCTGTTGCACGGCGTTGGTTTGTTTTCGATGGCATTCACTTCGAACCTCTGGCTGTTGCTTCTGTGCATGACCCTGTTTTGCTTGGGAGAGATGATTCGCCTGCCCATCCAACAAAGCCTGATCAGCAAATACGCGCCCGAAGAGAAGCGCGGTCTGTACATGGGTGGCTACACCTTGCATTTTTCAATAGCTCGGCTCGTTGCGCCGCTCACGATCATGCTGTCTGGCATGATCTCGCCACTCGGTGTGTTCAGCCTCTTGCTCTTCTGCGCACTGCTGAGCGCTTTTACTTTCTGGCGGCTCTTCCGTCATCTGCCCGCTTC